>CAXXMC010000003.1:0-219785 GCA_963664745.2 Phycisphaerae bacterium | reverse complement strand
ACTCAACAATATTCTCGCATCAACCCACCATCGCGACGGAGACGGTGATATCAATAATAAACTGGTTAGAAAAGTAGATACTGTAGCAAGCCTACCGGCAATTCGTTTAGGCTTGAATACGGTAGGATTCATTCTAAGGCCCTTGTTTCATGCGAAAACATGAACATAAAGCCGGTGATGATTGAAAACGGCAAATATTGGAAATATATTACGGCATATATACTTGTCAAATAAGCGATTATGTGAACACAACCCGGTCGTGCTGCTACAGTCTCGAAAAGTATCATGTTTAATTAAACAAATCTTCGATACTTTTTGCTTTTGAATTTATTATATTTTGCATAAACTTTAACAAAACAATAGTTTATTGGTTGGCTGTGCAAATAAGCGGCGCTATAGTGTTAACTAATAAAATAAATTTGATACAGTTTCAGCTTCAAATTATAATGCCGGAAATTATCGGCGTCTTATTGAAATTATTCGGATTATCTACCATAGTTAGTATCAATGCTTGCTTATGCTTAAAACTCAACTCCATTCAAAAATATTTCAATTTGATCCCGCATGGCAGAATATCGAGGATATTTTAACGGGAGATTTTTTTGGTACGCTGGACTATTTACCTCGTAAATCTTTTTTGTGTGATTTTATCACATACATTGTTTCTTTAAATCCGGATGTCCAAACCCCCTGCCTTGATGGCGTCGATTGGGACCTTGTAAAGATTCTTTTCTGGCCACGCACCTACACTGACGAAGAAAGTGCAGAACCTGACGTTGTGATTGTTTCCAATAAATGGATACTGGTAATTGAGGTAAAACTAATGAGTGGCCTAGTACTCTGTCCCTAGAATAAAGTTGGATAGGTTTTCTTGCCGATAGTGTTGATAGAACCCTTAACTCGGCAAGGAGGCCGACTATGCCAAAGAAGAAGTACATTGTTGAATTGACAAGTGAAGAACGTTCCCAACTCAAAGAGATCGTCAACGCCAATCGCATGGCGGCTCATAAGCGACGCAAATCGCGTATTCTTTTGAAAATCGATCAAGGGCCGGAAGGTCCCGGCTGGACGGACGATCAGGCGGCAGCAGCGTTTGATTGTCGTCGTCAAACCGTTGAACGGTTACGACAACGGTTGGTGGAGAGAGGTTTCGCTAATGTTTTGGAGCACAGCAATGTCGGAGCACCTCGCGTTAAAGCATTAGATGGTGTTGCTGAGGCGCACGCAATTGCATTGGCTTGCGGCGATGCGCCTCAGGGCTGCAATCGTTGGACGGTTCGTCTGCTGGCCGAGCGGTTGGTCGAATTGCAGCTGGTAGACTCGTGCAGCAAATCCTCTGTTCACCGGACCCTAAAAAAAATGAACTTAAGCCTCACCTGAACAAATACTGGTGCATTCCACCCGAGGCCAGCGCTGAATTCGTAGCCTGCATGGAAGATATTTTGAAGGTTTATCATAGGCCTTTTGATCCTCTTCGGCCGCAAGTCTGTCTGGATGAGGCATCGAAGCAATTGATAAGTGAAACGCGGCTGGCGATTCCGTGCAAACCCGGCTCGGTGAAAAAAAATGATGCGGAATATCATCGCAATGGCACAGCCAGTGTCTTTATGTTGAACGCTCCACTTTTGGGCGAACGCCATGTACGGGTTCGTTCGCGTCGTACCAAACAGGATTTTGCGGAAATCATCCGCGAGTTATGCGATGAAATTTATCCTGATGCCGAGAAGATTGTTTTGGTTATGGACAATCTCAATACGCATAAAATTGGCTCGTTGTATGATTGTATGATACTTTTGATCCTGCAACAGCCAGCCGTTTGGCCGACAAACTTGAAATTCATTATACTCCGAAACATGGCAGTTGGCTGAATATGGCCGAAATTGAATTGAGTGTTTTGAGTCGTCAGTGCATGAAAGATTATTTTGAAACACAGGAGCAATTGGCTGATGCCATTGCTTCTTGGGAACGTTCGAGAAACCAAAACAAGTCTGGCATTAACTGGCGTTTCACGACAGCTGATGCCCGAATAAAACTAAAGAAACTTTATCCCACAATTTAAACGGGACAGAGTACTAGGTGACACTCAGCCATGGCGTGAATATATCATCGGACGTAAGATTGCTCAAGACCAGGGGGAAAATCCTGATTCGGTTTATTATCTCATACTGGCACGAAAGCGTCTGGAAATCAGCCAGACATTTGAACCGGACCATCGCGAACAATATACAGAGCTGTTAAGCAGGACATCTTATTTGAAATGGCATGAAGCATACTTTTTGGTCGATTCCTGGTTACGGACAGGCATTGAGGGACAAAATATATCAACCGAACACCACCGCATGCTATATGATCTTTTTCTGACGATGAGACGGCGACGCGCAATCGCATTTTCCGGTTTTTCGTTTGAAAATAAGTGTCATGTTTTTTCAATGGCCGCCCCTATCTTCTGTCCGCCACGATTCACAGGTTTTCTTCATAATTCATCAAAAAGCCCATTTTTGGATGAGCATATATTTCTAAAGCAGGAATACAATACTTTTGGCGGCCGGTTTCCAAAGGTTTTTCCCAATAAGTCATTTGTATTCCTTGATAACACCTTCAGAGGTTTCATTAAGAAAGCACCCAAAGTCAATCTGTCAATGGAGGGTCTGTTCTATTCAGCGAAGTTTTCGGGTTTTTCAAGTCAAACTCGAATTATCAATACACATGAACGTATCTTTTTTGAAGGGTTGAACTAATGCAAACATTACAAGATCGAGAACAGAATCTTTTAAATGCGACTGAAACTATGGCGCAATTCTATGATGAAATTGAAAATTTCCTGACCATTCTTGGTAGCGAAATGGAACGTAAAGGATTCTTCATAAAAACCGAACGGTTGCGATCCGGTACGTTTACAGTAAAAAATCTAACTCGTCGGCTTCTGGCTTCCGCATCGATTATGTACATCAAGGATTCAACGGGTGAAGGGGAGATTGAAGAGGTGGATGTTGACGATGATGAAGGCATCGAAGCGGAAGAAAAACTAGGCAAGGACACTGACGTAACAATTACCAAAGATATGATAATTCCCTTATTGAGTGTTCACCTGTTTAATCCAAAGACGATTCCAACGGCTCATACACTGTCTTCTCCTGAACTCCTTATTGGTGCGATAGGAAATATTGAATTCGTTGACAGAAAGACAGGGAATATTTCGGATGCAGCTTCGCATACCATGGGATTAAGTAATCTAGGTCAAATATACCTGAAACCAAAGAGCCATGTTGGAAACACCTTAAGCATTCGATGCTGGAATCCAAAACCAATGAAAAAGTTTAAAGTTCAGAGCAAACTCGTTGGTTTTGAGAGTATCAAACTTTTGGAAATAGACAATCAGGAAAAGATCAAGGAGATCGCGGAGAAACTATCCGGCTATTGTGGATCAAACCAATAATATGACCAGATAGATGCATATACACAAACTTGCAGAGCGATTTAAGAGCAGCAGAACTTAACTCTGTGTGCCAATACCCTGGCAGTACGAGTGACGGCGACAGCCTTACAAGGCGTACATATATGTTTTTTACATTTACATACTTTATGAATCATCTGCCATCTGTTGCAAAAATACATTAGCGCTATTTGAAACTTTGAAACAAACCTCTGACTCAAGGGACTTGAAGTGCTCGCGGCCACAATCGATCTTTGCCTGTTCAGTAGCTCTAAGAGCGTCGCTGAAAAGCGTTCCCTTAGTTTCTACAACAAAGTACAATCGCTGGTCACCGTCGATCTCCACAAGCACTGCCCAGTCGGGGTTGTATGAGCCAAGCGGGGTCGGCACCTTGAACCAGCCGGGCAGCTTAGCGTAGACCTTAACGGCCTCATTCTTCTCCAACTGCTCGGCGAATCCCTTCTCCACGCCTTCGGAGTCGTACACGACATGCTCGTAGACCGACTTGCTCGTTTCGAGCATGTTGGTCAGATAGCCGTGCAATTCCTCCGCCTCGAACAGCTCCTGTGCATAGTAGTACTCGTCGCCGAGACGCTGGTATTTGATGCCATCGACAAGGGCCAGCCGCTTCGATCGGTTGATCGCCTCAGCGCACAGGTCGATGAACTCCTGCGGGTTCTTCTTGAAGTCGTCTAGCCGAGTGCTCTTTGTCAGGATGGCGACGATGCTCTGCCGCGTGAGCTTGGTCTTGTCCTGAAGGTCGGTCAGGATGTCCGGTAGATCGATGTCGGACTCATCCATCGCCACCGGTGCGGAGACGCTCGTTTCCTCGGCCAGGACACCCGCCTTGCCGATCTCAAGGTCTGCTTTTCGCCAGGTCAGTCTGGTTCGACTGACCGACGGACCTTTCTCGATTGCCTTGGCGCAGTCCGCAACAAGCTGATCGTTGTCGAAGTAGACACGATAGGTCGTTCTGTGCTTGATCCGATCCCAAAGGGCCTTGAACTCTTCGCTGTGCAGAACTGCCTGCCGGGTCTTGACCACGACGCCCTTGTCAGCGTCCTTCACGTCGAGCTTGCCAGCCGACTTCTTCAGCACGCTTTCGATGTGCTGGCGTTGGCCTTCAAACGCCTCGGGCAAATCGACCTTACCTTCCTTGAGAGCCGTCCGCAGCGCGTCCTGGACCTTACCCTTGCTGTCGATGTATCCCTGCTCTTGTAGGTGCTTCCAGATCGCTTCTGAATTGTCCACGCCAAGTGGGTGTACCTGGCCATCCTCACCGGTCACGCCGATCCCGGCAAATTGATGGGATTCCACGATACCGAAGCGAATGCCGGTATCGGCCTCGATCTCCTTCTGCAGGTTGTCGGCAAACTCTTGGTAGCTCTCAGTCGCCACAACGGTGAGCGTGTTAATCTCGAAGCCACGAACGCGACTACCGCTTTGATCCACGCACAGCCGCAACCCACGCCCAATTGTCTGCCGTCGCTCGCGCTCGGTACCGATGTCGCGCAGCGTACAGATCTGGAATACGTTCGGGTTGTCCCAACCCTCGCGTAGCGCCGAGTGGGAGAAGATGAACTTCAGCTTCGAGTCGAAACTCAGCAGTTTCTCTTTTTCCTGCATGATCAGGTTGTAGGCGCGCTCTGCATTGTCCCGGTTGGCCTGGTTATTCTCAACCGTGTCATGCCAGGTTTCCTTCTTGTCGATGGAAAAATAACCGTTGTGTACATCCTTGGCGTCTGTTTCGAGGTCAATTCCTTTAAACAGCGTCGCATAATCCGGGTGCTTGGCCAGGCGTCGATATTCCTCCTCAAACATCAAGGCGTACTTTCCTTTGATGGGGTTCCCGTCCTCATCGTAGCTGCGATAGTTGGCGACGTGGTCGATGAAGAACAGGCTGAGCACCTTGATGCCCTGCGGTGCCAGGCGAAGCTCCTTGTCGAGGTGCTCCTTGATCGTCCGTCTGAGCATCTGCCGCTTGAGGTCGTCCTGGTCCACCGTTCCGATGGCTTGGTCGGGCTTGAGGAAGTCCTCACCGCCGGGATGACGGACCTCCAGAAGCTGATTTCCCCGCCCAGCCCGAATCTCACCGATCCGGAAGCCCTCGTAGATGCCGCGCCCGGTGGTCTGCTCCAGGTCGTCGCCGTCTTGAACGGTCACCTCTTTCCGGGCCACTCCGTGTTTGGTCTGCATGTCCAGTTCAACGCGGGCTGTTACCGTGCCACGAGTGCTCTTCGTGGAAACGAGCCGCACATAAGGTCGATTGAACGCGCCCTCAACGCCCGCCGACGCAACCTCGATCTGCTTCACAAGCTTGCGGTCATAGGCGTCCACGGCATCGAGCCGGTAGACCATGTGGTGCTTGTCAACGTGCGTGGCAGAGTAGCGCAGCGTGCAGAGCGGGTTCATCGCCCCGAGAGCTTCCTTGCCCCGTCCTTGCAAACCCCCATCCACGCTCTGCGGTTCATCGACGATGATCACAGGACGAGTCGCCCGAACCAAGTCTATGGGCTTTTCCCCGCCGGTCTTCTCGCTCTCCTTGTAGAGGTTGTTCACGTCCTTCTTGTTTATCGCCCCAACGGTTACTACCATGATTTGCACGTGAGGGCTGGTGGCGAAGTTGCGCACCGAGCCAGGCTTCGACGAGTCGTACTGGAAGAATTCGTACCCCTTCGAACCTGGATACAGGCTCTCGAAGTGGTCACGGGTGATCTGCAGGGTTTTGATCGTGCCTTCCTTGATCGCCACTGAGGGCACAACGATCACGTACTTCGTGAAGCCGTATCGTTTGTGCAATTCTAAGATCGTTCGGAGGTATACATAGGTTTTGCCCGTGCCCGTCTCCATCTCCACGGTGAAGTCTCCGGACACCAGCGATTCGGATGGCCTCAGGCCGTGGCGAAGCTGCACTGCGTTGAGGTTCTTCTGAATCTCGTCGTCCAGCAGCTTCAGCCGGTTGCCGATGCCTAAGGCCTTAGACTCTAGTTCTAATGCACCGGAGTAAGCATGGGTCACGGTAAATTCTGTACGACAGATTTCCTGTCCCTGAAACAGGTCGCAGACCGCTTCGATGGCGTCGTGTTGATAGTCAAGATTTGGCTCAAAATGTAATTTCATTTAATTAATCACCGTTGGTGAAGTTATTTGTTGTTCATTCATATTCATTGGGGGTTCCTATTAGAATCCATCATGTCCGAAAGGTAACGCCCTATTCGCTCACGATTGGCCCCTAGACTAGAGAACTGCTTCTCACAAATGTCACTGAACCTTGCAAGCACTTTGCGGTTTATGCCTTCCTGATCTTCAAAAATCCCGATGGAATGGTGTGGAACATCCCATTTCTCGAATTGCAGCAATGAAATTGTAGCGTCACGTGTTCGGTCATCGCTTGGAAGTGCATAAATGAACAGCGGACGTGCCATGCCGTTGATGCGACAATCCACCGGATACATAGCGTGAGGATCGTGATCCGGGTGATGCCAGTTGAAGGTGTGCCGCTCCTTCGGCACCGTATCTTCAAGCATGGCCCGAAAATCCTCCATGAAAGTCGACCGCACCCGTTCCCGGCTCAGGAACGACACATCCGTGACTTTGAGCAGTGCCTGCACAAACGAATAAAGCGCATCGCCAAAACGCTCATCCGGCACCGGAAGGACAAGTTCGCCGTCACGGTCTTCGACGCTGAAGAATGAGAGAGCATTGGAGATAACCTTCTGACGGTTTCCTTTTTGAAGATCCTTCTCGTCAAGGTCATACGTTAGATGCATGTAGGTATGGCCTTCGTCCGAGAGGGTCCATCCGGCCTTCGACTGTCGCATGACAATGGCCAGATGATCACCGTCCTCGAACAAAAAAGGCGTAAAGACGCGATAGCGTCCAACACCTTCCTCGGATATGCTTACCGAGTGGCATACCTTTTCCCGGAAATCCTGTTCTATAGTTGCGTTGTTCATATGTCATAATCTCCAAATAATGAAGGACCTTCGGTATTCGGCACATCGAAATTGCACTCAAGAAACATGCGACGAACGGCAGTATTGAAGTCTGAGTAGGCATTGCTGGGTTCCGCAAATGTATCTTCACGTCCGCCAAGGTCTTGATAGCGTTCCGTTGCCTGATGAATGTGGAAGTCGTAGAATTTTTTACCTTCGATCTGATTCGAATGCTCGTGGCTTTTTCCATTGTAGCGACGGAGTCTGAACAGTTGGTTCGACTCTACAGGGTTAAGTGCCAGGATAACGCTAAAATCAAGTTGATTAAAATTGCTTTGTCGAAATATCACACGATACACGTTACCTTTCTCCCCAATCACATCGATTTCTCTCTCCTTGTGCCCGCGCTTGTCTCGAAGGCTGATCCCCGACCGCCAGTTCGAGGGCAGTGGCTTCTTTTCAGCAATCAGCTCCGCTATTTCGCTATCTGAGTATTTCGCCGCCATTATATTGTCCTTATATTCTATAACGATCGAATCCGGGTGTCATCAAAGCCTGCCTGCACGAGGATCGCCGCCAGGTTGCTCTTGGCTACGTCGTCGGCGAAGCCGCTGTCGCGGAAGACGATGGTCGTCTCGCCCTCGGGGGCCAGCTCCTTGTGCCAGTCGATGATCGCCTGCGCGAGGGCCTCCACATCGTCCCGTGAAATCGACTCAGCCAGACACGCGAACAGCGTTCCGGCACCGATGGCGTACACGTCCTTGCCCTCAACATGCCGTTTCTCGATCGGCACGGCCAAGTCCAGCCCCAACTTCAGGAGCAACTCGTAGAGCACATCGGTCTCACTTCGTCCAGCGGCCAAGTGCTCCGTGTGTGCATGCAGCGAGCCTTCGAGGTCATCCGGATCGGGGTTCCAAGCTCGAATGTTACTTGTGTTCAGTTTGAAGACGCGGAAGCCGAGGTCGCCTGTATAGCCGGCATTATTCTCCAATATCTTGCGGCTTGCCCTGCGGATTCTCTCTTTCCCTATTGATGCAATATTTGGTGTGAGCCCCTCACTTTGACAGAAATCGAAACCTGCTTTTTGCTCCTTGTTATCTGGGGAAAGTACCTCTGGAAGCTGCACAGCAATCCAGTTTATTTTTCTTTTACCCTCTGCCTCCAGCTCCATTGCAGCTTGAGTAATTGTGCAGGAGCCCGCAAAAAAGTCGAGGACAATAACCTCGTCATCAGGGATTGTCGTGATTTCCATGACGCGGCGCATAGTTCCAAGGGGCTTCGGACGAGGAAAAATTTCTTTCTCGAAGCCAAGATCAACAAATTGTTCGCTACCTCTTTCACTGTTTACATCCTTGAAGGTCCAGGAAGTCGTTGACTTCACTGGAGGCCTTCCCTCAAGCAAATCCATTTCAAACACACCCCAAATGCCTCTATTGGGCATTAAACGTGGCGATAATTGGTCAATATTCTTTTGTGCTGTTTCAAAGCCCCACCGCCAACGGCCCTCCACACCATCTTCCCTTAGTGGATAAATTTCAATTCGATCGTCGTCGGGGAGCTTGGTTTTAGAAATCGAAAGCTCGTCATTAGCCTGGTCGTAATAGAAGAAATAGAACATATCTGGACGATCAATCCGTCGGTCAGCATCTCCTGTTTTTCGAAGGTCAATTTCCCTATATTTCTTTCCATTATCATCCGTTTTATTGTAGCGCTTTGTAATTTTCTCCTCTGGATCAAACCCATAAGTGACAACCTCAGAAGCGTTCTTGGCAACAAAAACTAGATATTCATGTGAGGTGGCAAAATACTTGTCATCGGAGCGCCCTTTGGGATTATTTACATTTGCCACTATTGAGAGAACATTTTCTTCCCCGTAAATCTCATCAATAATTTTTTTCAAATTCGAAATCTCATTGTTATCTATCGAGACAACCAAAACTCCGTCATTTGACAAAAGGCTACGTGCAAGCTTCAGACGCGGGTACATCATATTTAACCAGTTCGTATGATAACGACCTAATGATTCAGAGTTTGAGCTTAACTTGAAGCCTTCATCCGATTTCTGGCCCGTATACCGAAGATATGTGTTGAGATTTTCTTGATACTTGTCTGGATAAATAAATTCCTTGCCTGTGTTATACGGTGGGTCGATGTAGATCAGCTTTACCTTGTTGGCGTAGGACTTCTGGAGCAGCTTGAGGACTTCAAGGTTGTCTCCCTCGATGAAGAGATTCTGCGTGGTATCCCAATTAACCGATTCGGCCGGACAGGGGCGAAGGGTGCCCATCGATGGCGTGAGTGCGAGTTGGCGGGCCTTACGCTTACCGTGCCAGTTCAGGCCGTACTTCTCATCGGCATCCGTGACGGTTCTGCCGATCAGCTGGTTGAGCACATCAACATTGACGCCGTCCTCGCTCACGGCCTCGGGGAAGAGATTCTTGAGCTTCTCCAGGTTGGCCGTGACCACGTCGGCTGTTTTAGCTTCGGGGTCGTCGGGGGTGATCGTCTTTATATTGGGCTTGTCGGTCGTAGTTTTTGCCATAATTTATCCTTTACACTACAGTTCGGTCGCCATCTCAGCCAGTTGGCCTTGCAGGCGTTTGATTTCCACATTAAGTTCAGCGAGCCGGTTTATCTGCTTCTCCAGCTTCGCCGTTGCTCGCGTTTCGGCGATGCGCACTTCCAGTTCATGACATTCTGCCAGGCGTTGTCGCCGGGCCTCTCGTCGCTCAGCGGCTGCCTCGATGCGGTACTCGCCGGTCAGCCTGGCGCAGTCCAGCGCGATCAGCCGATCCACGAATGCAGAGTATAACGCATAGAAATGCGTATGTGGTAGCTTTGTTATCGCCAGGCTATCCAGAAAAGCCTGTTGGACGGGCGTCGGACTTCCCGGACCAAGGTCAATCCAGCCGGTGGTTACGAATTCCTCGGCAACAATGGCCCCTCGTTCGGCCTGGCTGAACCGCTTGTGGGCCAGGCTGATCGCAAAGGTCGTTCCGAACACGAACACCAGCACGAGCGGGTACGGAATGGCTCGATGGATGATCTCCACGATCCGCCCAGTACGCTTCTGTGTCTTGAGGTCCACCTGCAGCAAGACGATCTCGTCGTATTCCCGCTTGTCGTCCTTGTAAGCGAGGATCGGGATTGTCGTGGGCTTGAGCGTATAGACCCAGGTGATGGTGTCAATGTCGTCTCTCAGGGCCTTCTTATCTGTCGCTCCGAGCCTGGCGTTCTCGTGGAACAGCTTCTTGAACACCCGCTTGCCGAGGTGGCAGGTTTCCGGAATCGCCAGTTTGTCGTAGAACCCCTGGATCATTCGCTCGAACCCTCCCCCAGGATAATCAGGTAGGCGATGACTTCGAAGTCGTCGATCCCCTTGAAGGCGTCCTTGCTGATGACTGTTCCGCCGCGTTGGAAGAGCGATTCGACACCTTTCTCTTCGGCCTTGCCCGTGATCGCGGCCACGGCCTTGGCCAACAAACCCTGATAGTGCGACATATCCGAGCTATCGCGAGTAAGGGCGTTGAAGCGAGCGTATGCCTTCTCGTCCGGGTTTACGCGTCCGAGGGATATCTTCTTCAGGGCATCGAGGATCTGCTTCGTGTGTGTGAAATTCAGCACCACCTCGCCTGAGTCGGAAACGTAAACGAGATAATACGGTGCCAGAGCATAAGTGGTGTCTATCCGAACTTTGTTATTATCGCTACGCAGGCAGAAGATGACGCCGGGCTCGAGGTTCTCGTTTTCCACGAGATCGTCGGCCTGCGTGACGGCGAATGCGCCCGGGGGCATGTTTTCGAGTCGATCCGCGTGTTCCTTCAAGTAGTCGGCCATGTCCATGCGGAAGTCGTTCAGTGTCATATCCGTAATTGATATGCCGTTGGACAAGTCCTCGATGTCGACCACTTCATTCTGAAGCTGCTCCAGTTGGCGACGTCGGTACTCGAGGTCGTTCATTTTGTCGGCGTCGGTGAACTCGATGATATTTTCCTCGCCAGTGGCGGAGATATCGAGTAGAACCATGCGGCCGGAGACACGGGCTTCGAGGTTAATGT
Source organism: Phycisphaerae bacterium (assembly GCA_963664745.2). GTDB lineage: Bacteria > Planctomycetota > Phycisphaerae > SM23-33 > SM23-33 > B1-G9. The sequence goes on along the minus strand of CAXXMC010000003.1, from coordinate 208,359 downwards.
ACTCGTCGAGTTCCATATTAGGCCAGAAGTTGACGAGTTGGATGATCTTGTTGCGGGACCCAAGCCGGTCGATACGGCCGAAGCGCTGAATGATGCGGACGGGGTTCCAGTGGATGTCGTAGTTGACCAGGTAGTCGCAATCTTGAAGGTTCTGGCCTTCAGACAGGCAGTCGGTTGAGATAAGGATGTCGATCTCGTCGATCGCGCCTTCATCTATCTTGGACCGCTCTTTCGATAGCGGGGAGAAGGCGGTGATTATCGAAGCTAGGTCCTTGCGAAGCTTGGGCAACGTCGTCTTGTTGGAACCTGCGACACCCGTCACGACAGCGGAGTGCAGGCCAAGCTCGCGCCCTGCCCAATCGGCGATATTCTGGTAAAGATACGTCGCCGTGTCGGCGAACGCCGTGAAGATGATGACCTTCTTGTTGCCCGGGTTGAGTGGATTGGCACACTTGGCGGCAATAACCTCCTCCTTGAGGCGGCGGAGCTTCTCGTCGCGAGAGGCATCAATCTCGCGCGCTTCGCGTAGGAGCTTGACCAGAAGCTCTTCGTCTTCTTCCAGCTCCTGTTTCCAGCGGATGCGGTCCATGTCCTGGATCAGCACTTTGATCTTGTTGCCAATCAGGTACGGATCAAAGCTTTCGTCCTCCACTTCGATGTCCTCAATACTCAGCTCTTCGATATCTTCGTCGCTATGGGATTCGATTCGATCCAGAATTTCGCGCACTTCACGCAAAAGGCGTTCCAACGTCAGCGAGAAAGAGTGAATAGAACTTTCCATCCGCTTAAAGAGGTTTACCCGCATCAAGTGAATAAGGCTCTCCTCGCGGTCGATCTGTTTGAACACCGAGCCGCCCGCGACTTCCATGTCGTATTTGCGGCAATACTCCTCCAGCTTGTCGGGCAAGACATATTTTAGTGGTGCATAGGCGCTCAGATTCAGTCGTCGAATGTCACGGTTGATCTCCCGGAGTTCAGGGAACAGGTCCTTTGTGTCGATGTCGGCTTTGAGGTTAATTGGTTTGGCACGCTCGGGAAACGGGCCTACCTCGCTGAGGTCGTAGTACTTCTCGATGTGTTTGCGCGACCTGGCGATAGTTAGCAGGTCGAGCATCTTGAAGTAGTCAAAGTTGAGTGCGTCGAGGAGACCTTGAGTCGTTCGCTGGTCGGAGTTAAGTCGCAGCCATGCGTTGAAGCGGGTTTGCGCCTTGCGAAGCGTCTGTTCGACGCTGGTGATGCCGTGGTTGTAGAGGGCATCGTCCTTACCTTCGGTGATGAACGCGACCTGGTTCTTCAGGTCATTCATACGGCTGTTGACTGGCGTGGCCGATAGCATCAAGACTTTGGTCTTGACGCCAGCTTTGATGATCTCACGCATGAGCCGCGAGTACCGGGTCAGGCCGTCTTTGCGGGGAGGATTGTTGCGGAAGTTGTGAGATTCATCGATGACGACGAGGTCGTAATTTCCCCAGTTTAGTGTCTCCAGATTGATCTCACCGGACTTGCCTCGGTCGCGAGTGAGGTCGGTGTGGTTCAGCACATCGAAGTTGAAACGATCAGCCGCGAACAGATTCCGGCGGTCATTGACTGTGTAAAGTGTCCAATTATCACGGAGTTTCTTGGGGGCTAGCACAAGGACGCGGTCGTTGCGCAGTTCGTAATATTTGATGATTGCAAGCGCCTCGAACGTCTTTCCGAGTCCAACGCTATCCGCGATGATGCAGCCGTTGTACTTCTCGATCTTATCAATCGCGCCCAAAACGCCGTCTCTTTGAAAGCGGTAGAGCTTGTTCCAGACGAGAGTCTCCTTGATGCCAGTTCGAGTTTTTATGATCTTGTCCTCTTCGAACTCAGCAAGGTACTCCCGAAAAACGTTGTAAAGGGTAAGAAAGTAGATCAGTTCTGGCGATTTGCTCTCGAATAGCTCTTGGAGTTGGTTTATAACTGCAGCCTTGACATCATGCACAAATTCAGCATTGTTCCAGATGCTGTCAAACCATCTCAAAAGGCTTCCTGTTTCATTGGGGGTTGTGAAGCAAGTATTCATCTCGTAACCGGATGAAGGCATAAAACCCAACCCCGACGATGTAAATGAAGAACTACCGTGAATTGCTACGGCATCTCCCTCACCATTAACGACTTGAAAAAGGTTCTGCGGGACAGGAATGGTGACAGCCCTCACTGCAGCCTTGCATTCGAGCCAATTGGCACATTCGCGCGCGATCTTTGTTAAGTCAAGTGAGTTGCGGAATCGGCGGTCAACTTCAGTACCGACCAATCCGGACATGCGAAAGGTATCGAAGTCGTAAACAGAACTTTCAGCAGGTACCGTGGAGAGAAGTATGCGGACCGACTCCACTCTAGACAACTCCTTCCTCAAGGCTTCGTATCCGTACACTGAGAACAGATTTGACAGCATTGATAAGCGGGAGTTTTTCTTGAGGCTTTGGCTTAGTATGTCACCAACTTTTCTGGTTGTCTTATTGTCTAATAACATCCGCATCGTTCTCGTCAGGCCAGTGCTCTGAAAAGTTCTTCTGGATTATTACTTACCTTCTCCAGATCGTCTAGGCATTGGCTAATCCCATATCGTCATTGCCGTGATTATAGAAGTTGTTAACATCACGATAGAGGTATTCCTCTAGGTTATCAGAGATAATAACTATCGCGATATTGCGATGTCAAATGTTCATATCATTAACCTCAAACCCAATTCTAAAAAAAAGGGATGACAGGATTGGTCGCACCCTCCTAAAAAAAAACAAAAAAAGGCTTGGTCTGGGGGAGGGACCAAGCCAATAGAGGCCGGGTAGGGGGAGACCCAGCCATTTTTTATTTTTCTCGAAAAATTCTATCACATGAGGTGATGTTTTTCAAGCAAATGAAAAACGTTAATTGTAACCACTCCGAATATTTCGGTGTTATTGATGTGAAAAGATTCAGTCATTTGAAAGGTTACTCTCGATTAGCCTGGCCTCATCCCATTCGCCGTAAGTTTGGCCGGTGTCTTTGACTTTCCATTCCTCACGACCGTTGGACGTTCGTCCGGCAATAACACCTGATGCGGTGCTTGGACTCTTAAAGGCATAATTCTCGGTGAAGCTATATTGCTCGTTGTTAGCTTCTTCCAGGACTCCAATGGAAATTAGTTCTTGACGAATTTTCTCCATATAAGCATGGATTGATGCGGTTGATTCTTTCCTCGCTAACGAGCCAGCCAGAACCACAAATTCACCCTTGACCAGTTTGGCGGTAGCAATAGCATCACGCGCTTTGAATTCAAACAAAGGCGACTCTTTTGTGCTTTTTGATGCGTCATTGGTTGAAACTATCGGCTGGGGTTCCAGAAGGTTAATTCCGAGAACCGGCAGCACCATCTGCATTTGCTCAAGAAAATATTCCATGTCGGCCAAATCAGATTCCGGCAAAGGAATATTGGTAGGACTTGGGCTGGAGCCATTCTTGAGCGGCATTCGCTTGGCTTCTTGAGCAACCTGAATCATGCGGGCTTCAAGATAACGAACGTGCCCCTTTGTTAGGTTGTCATCCTTTTGGGTGAAAAAACAAATACGATCCCAGAAGTCCAGTGTGCGATGGTGTTCCTTAAGGCGATTGCCAATATTCTCTGCTTCCCCTATATAAGCAACAGGCAATTGTGATTCATCGTCTTGCCCTGTGAGAATGTAAACGCCTGGCTTGGTTGCCTCTGGGCGTTGAGTTAGCTTTTGAATTTCGGGACGAGGGCAGGCCAGTGCAATTCCTGTCCATTGTTGCAACTCTGCGATGGTAAGTCCGTTGGGGTTTCCGTCGGTCAAAAATAATTTTATCGTTTTTCCAGCCATGATCAGTTTCCGTAAGTATTATTTTACTCCGCCTTTAAGATTTAATGGCATTTTAGCAGAAACTGACTCAAAATGCTACTATTGTTTTATCCTGGTTTTGCTTTCATCCCTGCATCGTATGCCCTTTCGAGAGCTTGGCGAAAGGCCTGGGCGGTGGTGGTGTATTGGTCGCAGCCACCGGTGTTGCGGAGGTGTTCTTCGAAAAAGTCCATATCCATACCAATCTGGATAACGGCTTCCTCTTTTGCTTTTTCTGCGTTGGTAGCGGCTTTGAATTGTGTTTCGGCGACAGCCTTATGAACGGACTTGATTTTGGTAAACCCCAGCGTTTCGGCGCATTCTTCGGGGAGCATCTCGCGGAGATAAGTGTCCATCAAGAAGTTGTAGGTGTATTGAGCTCCTTTGATATTCTCCAACTGGTATTGCTTTCGAATAGTTTTGAACGCCTCGATGTCTGAAAGCGATGATTTCGAGCCGTCCGACTCGGCTTTGAGCCTGGCAACGCATGCGTCTAATTCGATCAAAATTGCTTCTTTATTCCTCACTGCAATGCCTTTCTATGCAATGGTTTATATTTAATTTCCCAACCCGATTAAGCCATAATTCTCTTGACTCATCAAGCAAATTTAAGTCATTGTTTTAAAATTGTTTACAGTTTTATTAAAGGTCGATTTTTAAAGTTAGTGGCCACAGTAAAAATTCCTCAAAGATAACTGTTTTTCCGTTGTCAGCCATAGTCAAGTAGTTGATTCCAAGTATGAACTTTACTGATATTCAAAGCCTGTCCAGCGGAATAAGGTATTTGTATAAAGTGAATAATGATCATCTGCGGTATAGCCGCTGCCTGTAACTACTTTGTACGTATCGGGAGGCATCGGGGGTTGGGGCGGGTCTGAAAATTCCGGCAGGCTTAAACTGGTATCGCCGATTTTCACGGTTTTAGCGGTTGATTCACCTGCGGTCATTGTGACAGGCTGTACTCGATACAAAGTACCTTCTGCAAAACCGTCGCCGTGATCATTATATTCTAAAACTACATCATAGGTCGGCGAATATTTGCCGGTCTTGTAATAAACTTCCATCTGCCGTTCGCAGAATGATGGAATGTTGTCAGACTGGAATTTCGTGGTTCCACGAGCTACCCAGCAAGTGTAATCGTAGTGCCATGGGGCATACGGGCCGGAGCCTGTCTTGTGTTTGTAATAAGAATTCATTTGGTGGGCGTGGGCACCGCCACCAGGTTCTGAATACGAAGAATTATAATCGGCAATTGCAGCGGCAATTACTTCTTCCCACGTTTCATATTCGGTTCCATCGGTCGTGGCAAGACCAGAACGCTGGGCACCTTCGGCATAATCAAATGTGTAAGGCGTCTTGTACTTAAAATATCCATTTATCCAATGTGAAAAATACCTGGTGACCACCAATTCATTGAAGGCGGTTTTTAAATCATCCAGCAGCCACCAGCCAAGACAGTCCCCCGGTTCGTGCCAGCCATAGCCTTCAAGAATATCCGGTTCTTTATATGGATACGGGTCTTCAATCCATGTATCGCCCGAACGGGTATAAGTTTTGCGCGCATAATCCACGTCGCGTGCAACCTGGCCGTCTTCGGTTAACAATCTCCAGCAATCGAGATCGTTGGCTGGATTGAGTGGATATGCAACATTGTAATAAGTTTTATGATGAATTAAACATTCATAATAATAACCCCCATACGATACTATCTGACCAAACTTATATTCATTATTTGAAAGCCCCGACCAGGAAACTATATCATATTTCAATCTCGGCCCTATTTTCCGCCAGCCTTTTCCGCCGTTAAGTGAATCCTTTAGATTCACACCCCAGATTTCAATAGCGCGTGGAAAAGTGAACCTGTAGTCCTGCCAGCACAGCGAGGGCAAATCTTCATAACCTGACCAGTCAGGTACAGGATTGCCTTCGGTGTTCCGGACAGGAACAAATCTCGGTGCGCCGTATCCCATAATCCAGAATTGCAGATACTGAAACGAAAATGTATTTTGCGCTATATAAGGATTGTTCGGCCTGCCGTAAAATTCAGCATATCCATAAGGGTTATATTGATCACCCCCGAACCATCTACCGTATGGCTGGGTAAACCCGCCCCATTGAATGTCAGAACCAGCCTCGGGAATGTCCACGGGTTCGTATGGCGTGCCTTCCATACCGCCGAAGGCTCTTTGCCTTTCATTCAAAGCTTCCCAAGGCTGTTTGATAATATCAATCTGGGTCCAGTCGGTATTTTCATCAAAAGTAGACCAGCCCATTTTACCAGTGACTCCTTACCCAATCCGGCTGCCATTTCTTTATGGAATGATTCCATGACGGAACCTGGTGGTCCAAAGTGCCGTCCGGGATCCCCGTGTTTCCGAACCTCAACAAAGCCCACTTACCGGCACCTATTTCATATATCTGCCAGAGTATTCGGCAAACTCCCGATTCGGAGGAGGACAACACACCGTCAACAATATCAGCATATCTGTGGTCTGTATCAATGACGTTGATTTTGGCTGGACATATTCCACTAATCCAGCCTCGGCCAATCTTGCCAGATGCAATCGGCTCAGAGAGAATGACGAATTTGCCTTCATAATAGCTCGACAAAGCAACGGCCTTGATGGCAACTCGAGTAATGAAAGTCATTTCATCGGAACTCGGCAGGATAATCGGCTGGCTGATTCCCAGCACATCAAGAGCTGAAGCATCGGAACCGGAATCATTTTTGACCAGGACAACACCATCGATCTCACCAACGTTAACCAGGCCCGATGACTGGCGACGGGAAAATTTCTCGGCTGTCGCAATCGCGGCGATAGTGTCATTGACGAATGATGCCTTCGGTGCCGTTACCGGCGTGGAAGTTGTTACCTGCTGATGTCCCATTATGACCCCAACCCGAGAAGGCTTAAATCTTTGTAAAGATATACCTGGTTGATGTAGGCTGCCACTGGTGCGGTAAAATACCGGGCACCGTCAGTCTGCAATTGATACTGGAACCAGAGATAATCAAATCCCTTTTTGGCCGGCACGGGGATCCCGCCGATAGTCGCGGCATCCTGATTGGGTATGCAATCAAACTGATGGACCAGCTCAACACCGTCAGACCGATTCCGCATAGTGTAGCCCAGATACAATGCTTCTCCGGCACTCAGGGACAGCGATATCTTGTCATCGCTCAAAACCAGTGTTGAATCATTTACGCAATCCTGCCTGTTTATGCACGTGCGGAGATATGTTGTCGTTACGCTGGTCCGAACGTCGGTCACTGTGATTCTACATGCCGGGGCTGCGACATCTACGCCCGCAACGTTACCCTTGCCGTCATCGCCGATAGCTCCATCGAGATCGTCAATTTCCGTCGGGTATTTCCAGATAACTCCATTGTTTGAACCCACACCCTGAGTCAGATGTCGCGTTCCGCCGGTGGTGTCAATATCAATCCTGCGGGAACCGACCGGGACAACCAACTGCTGGGGCTTGGAATAGGAAGCCGGACGGTACGGAACAGTAATTTTCCATATCCCGCGTTCGGGATGGACAGTATCGACATATTCCGGTTCAATCTTCGGTGTCTGTTTGAACAAACCTTCAAAGGAAGCCGGGGCAGTTGAGTCAATGGCAGTGACTACATCACTGTAATCAGCCGTACCGCGCACGACGAACCGCAGGTCGATGGATTCGCCCTTGGTTCCGGAGCGGCTTGATATCAATTCTTCACAGGTGACTGACATTTTTTAATCATCCGTATGTTTGAAAATTATCACGGGTGTTCTCGGCGGTTTCCTCGGCAGCCTTGGCAGTCCGGTTGGTGGAAGAGGCAATCTGGGCCAGCGAACTGCCTGAAGCAGAACCAAACTCTGCCTGACTCATCCGGAATCCGCCCTTAATCACAAAACTCTGCTGGAGAGCATCGAGCCCGCCGAAAGCATTCTTCAGACCGTCGAGCAACTCCGTGGGTGGTTTAAGTGTGGGCGGTTGGTCATCTTTACCCTTGTTGGTATTGGATACAACATCTGTGACTGCCTTGTCACGGTCCTCTTTGGCCTTTGCCAGGTCGGATTCGATGGACTTGATCTTATCGATGTATTCTTTGTCATGCTGTTTCTGGTTCTTTTCATGTTCCTGGTCAACGAGTTTGAGTGCCTGGACATGGGCCTTGTTAATATTCGACAACGCCTGATTTTTGGCCTGCTCGGTTTTTTCAAAATCGTCGTTAAAACTGGCTCGATGCTTGGTGATTGCCGCTTCGCGCTGTTCGGGGGAAAGCGAGGCGTCATTCATTATCATGAACTCACCGAAAATCATCTTCGCTGTCGTGCCGACATCTTCCAGAAATCCCTTGGCCTGCTCTTTCCAGCGTTGCAGCGTGAAAATCGTATCAATGAATTTCTTGGTCATCTGATACATGGCCGTTTCCATGGTCCGGTTGACTGCATACCACAATGCTCCCCAGATTTCCCGAAGAGCGGCCGTGCCCCGGGTCCATTCGAGCTTGAGTGTCAGCCAGAGAATTTTGGCAGCAGAGCCGATATCACCCGATGCAAGAGCAGCAGAGATTCCCTGATATGCCTGCCGGGCATCATCAGCCAGAATATCGAATTTATCACCAAGCCAATTCAAGGCTTTGGCACCGATGCCGGTTGCGTAGACCAGGTACGCGCCCAGTGCGCCAACGGCGGCGATAACAACTCCAACCGGAGTTACTATTGCTGCGAGAGTAAAACCCAAAAGTTTTATAACTGCAATACCTATGGCCACAGTCTTTGCCAGGATACCGAAAGCAACACCCAATAGTTTGATACTCGCGCCCAGGGCAACCAGGCTTATACCTGCAACACCCACAGAGGCGACAATTGCAGCAATGGTGACGATTACTCCGCGGTTCTGTTTAATCCAATCCCCCACACCCTTTGAGACTGTCGCCAAGACTTTTGAAAAATTCTGAATTGCCGGTGCCAGAGCTGCACCTATGTGAAAAACTGTCATCTGCGCGGACTTGCCAAGTGCATCCATGGCATCGGTAAAATCTTCCGCTGCCTTGGCGTCATGTTTTGACATGGTCAGGCCGAGTTTTCGAGCCTCCTGCTGGAGAGCTGAGATTCCATCGGCACCGGCTTCGAACATCGGGATAAGATTCGTGCCCGTCCGCCCGAAAAGCGACATTGCAATGGCAGCCTGGGTTGTATCATCCGAAACTTTTCCGAGTCTGTCGCCAATTAACTTGAACTGCTCCTCTGGCGAGAGTTTTTTGAGATTATCAAAAGTAAGGCCCAAATCTTCCAGGGCATCCTTTTGAGTACTCAATCCCCGGCCTGCATCATAGATACTACGCTGCATTTTCCGAAAAGCATTTTCCAGTGAAGCAAATTCCGTACCCGTCTGGCTGGCAACGAAGCGCAGTTCCGAGAGAGTTTCCACAGAAAGGCCGGTCCGCTTGGCCATCTTGGCTACCTGGTCGCCGAATGAAGAAAAATGCTTCAAGGCACCTGCCATGGGAGCAAGCATCGCCGCAGATACGGCCATGATTTTCAGGCCTATTGCCTGTACGGACGTGCCGAACGTTTTCAGCCTGGTGCTGATACGGCGCAGATCGCGCGATAACTTCGTATCGTCGGCAAAAATTTCGACAAATGCCTTACCTGCTTTTATTCCCTGAGTGCTCATATTTTTTATTACTACCTGATGCTATCTTTCCACATCTGTGGCAATTTAAAAATTTCTTTCTCCATCGCAGGCCTCATAAAAGGTCGAGGCGCAATACTGATGGTCCTTTTCTTACGCTTTTTCTTCAAACCTGAAACAACAGTGCTTTTTCCGCCAAGTTCAAGTGCCTGCGGTGCGTCGCCAACCTTGGAATTCAGCCGGACGGGGCCGATGACTACCGATTGCTTGGTTGTGTCGTATCCAAAGTAGATAAATCGCTTCAGAAAACCAGTCCGGTTTGTCGGCGGCTTACCTGGCTGGGAGACTTTTTTACGCTTGCGTATCGAAGACCGTGCGGTCCGGCGAACATACGCTCCGAACTTTGACAGGATTCTGCGTTTTGTCTTATCCGTAGAGGATAAAACCTTCCTGCTGTCAAAGAACATCGACTTGGCTTCGTTGAGTCTCAGGCCGAACATTGTTCAACTACCCGGGTCTTCCAGACAATACCAGCCTTCCGGCAGGTCCATTTTTCCAGCAACAGGCTTGCCCTCCTTATCGAGAGTCCAGATTTTTGCATTTTTGATAGTCTCACGAAGTCGGACTGGCTCACCTGAGGGAATATAGACTGTGCGATTTCCAAAACAGCCGGGAAGGAGTAATATGATAACCAGCACAATCAAAAGCCGTGTTTTCCAGCCGGCAGATTTGATTTTGTTTTTCAGTCTGGCTTTAAGCTCAGGTTGGCGCTTGGCATCTTCGCACGTTGGCCGGCTCTGGATTTGATTAAAAAAAGCCGAAACCAACGCACGAAGGATCGCGATTATGATGTTAATTATCCAGGTCATTGGCCGAATCCTCGGTTTTAGCATCAGGGCTTTGGTTACTGTCTGTTTCCTGACCCTCGGTAGTCACTGCCGAGTTGTTCGGCGAACCGACTGTGGCCGGGCCTTCACCGGGAGTCTGGAAAATCACCTGACAACCAATTGAACTCAGCAGCAACCCGCAACACAACAGCAGCACTGCTACCGTGGTTGCTGCCTTTTTAAGGTTGCCGTTGGCCTCGAGTTCGGCATGGACAATCCGAATGCCTTCCTTGATTTCCGCGACCTCTGCTTCTGTAGCGGGTTGGCCATTGACTTCCGCATGAATTTTCAGGACGTACTGCAAAGCTGCGTTCAGTCTGGCAAAAGATTTGTTCGGAGTGTAATCGGGCAATTCGCGTTCCGCGTATTTAACCGCCTCGATGATCGAGCCCTCGTACTTCTTCCAGTCAGGCTTTTTGTCATACAGCTTCTTCAAAAGCCAGCCGACTGTACCTGCGACCAGCATGATACCGACCGCGCTGTTCAAAAAACTCCATACTGCATTCAGGATGTTTACCAAAAATTCCATTTTTTTTACCTGCCTTTCCTTTCTGTTGGTTTTGAGGTAGTTAAACCAAATTCCGATTCGAAAAACTCCGCTGCCATACGCCATGACAGTCCCTGTTTTGCCTTATTCCGATACGCCGGATGAAAATCTTTGGCCGTCCACGGCTGGGATTTTTTCTCCGGGTCACGGTGTACGTTGTATAAAACTGTCAAAATCTCGGCTGTGTGGTTCCACTGCTGGTCAATCCGACCCTTGGCCATATCCGCCAGCTCACGCAGTGTCAGCGGACCAGGGTCGACTCCGATGATTCCGGCAAGCTGCCAAATGAGCTCATAAGCGCGCTGGCCACGGCCTCTGTGTCCAGACTCTCCACTTCCGGGATTGCAGCCTGGCCCTTGTCGAGAATCGTTTCCGTCAGTGCCCGGGCCTTGCCCGTCACTGTCTTCATCATTGCCCGCCTCCGGGCATCGGGGAAAAAATTTATTAATTCCTCGATTAAGGCATCCCGGGCCGTGATGATCTCATCGCCAGCCATGCGCCTGCCGAATTCCTCATCCGATATACCCCGTTCCTTGGCCTGGTCACAGCAGACAACAAACAAAACATCAACCAGTAAAATCAGGTCGGTAGACAACCTATCCAGAAGGGCAAAATTATCATCAGCCAGGCTGAGCAGATTTATATCCAGAAGCGTTTTGACCCGCTTGATTACGGTCGTATTTATCTCAACCTGCCAGCCGTCGCCTTTTGTGTCATTGAAAAGTTTCATTCAGATTTGCTCCTATGCTGCGACTTTGTGCCAGGACGTGAAGCTGGAGGGCTTGGCGGTGACATCGACAACCATGGCCTCGGTCAGCTGCTCATCGCGCGAGAAGTTCGAGATGCTAAAATTACCCGAGAGTCCCTGGCTGCCTGCCGTACCGACAGGACCGTCCAGGAACATCAGTGCAATCTCAGCTGAATTCTCCCAGGCCGACTGGATTGCATCAAAGCCCGCATCGCCAGGCTTCCAGACCATCTTGAAGGTGACGACACCTTTTTTCAGAGTCGCAGCCGTAGCTTCCCAGCCGTTATTGGCACGCGTGGTAATATCAGACTCGCCCGTGGACAGGTCCGTATTGACGTCCTTGATATTGTCCAACTCATCGCCGGTCACAGCACCGACCGCCGTCAATGGCGTCGCGTTGTAATAGGCCTTGCCGTCTTTCCCTAAAACAAAATTTGGCATTTTTATACTCCTGAATCTTTAGAAATTTGCTTTGTAAAAACTTATATTCCTGCACCCATCAAAGCTGCAGAAGATGGGTAAACTTCCGTATCATCACTTACATTTACGCAGTCTTCATCTACGGTGCAGTCGTGGGCATGCACCTGGTTATCAACTTCCACATCGATCAGCGACCCGCTTCCGCCAACTGGATTGACGATATGAACCTTGTCAGCATCAGCAGTAACGATAATTCCGGTTCCGGTAAACTCATTGGAAAGCTCCATAAAACTTGAATTGAGGTTGACTTCATGTAACGATGAAGCATTGCCTGTTTTGCGAATAATGGAGTTTATCTTCGCCGTGCCGTGGAGATTGAGTTTTGCAAAGTTTGTCCCGAATGAATAACCAAGAATAACATCGCCGATATCAACCAAAGAATTCGTGAGATCGACACTGCAATATTGGCCATTGGCAGTACAATTTATCTCAAGGTCAGGAATATTTATTTCGCCGGACAATTCCAGTGACCTTGTCACACTTGCAGTGATATATAAACCGACGTCATCCCCAGTCACTATCCTGCCGGACGAACTTCGACTGGACGCTAAAAAAATCTGCAAAGCACCCGTTCCGCCCAGCGTACCCTGAATATCCAGAAAATTATTTGATGTAGGCTGGACGCGGACTGCCTGGCTTCCATGTTTGGTAGCTCCGGCGTCAACCCAGAATTTTTCGGTACACAATATCTGATTTATATTTGGGTCATAGCCGGTATAAATTCTGAAGGAAGTCAGCGGCTCACCGGAGTAAAGCCATGAAGTGTTAACATTGCCCTTGAGGATTATGTTGCAGGACGTAACCGTCCCGCCGGTTCTTTGCAGCATTCCGGTAACAGTTATATCGTAAGGACCAGTATCTATATCACCCGCGGACTGTATGAAACCGTCAACTATAAGTAAGTCCCCGCCGGTCAGTTCGATGTCGCTTGACGAATTGAAGGCTGCCGAACCTTCGCCCGATACATCCAAAAACGCTCCCGTGCCATACTGACCGGTAGCAGTGACCTGGATTGTACCTCCCATGGAAAAATGTCCGTTCGCAGTTACACCTCCACAGGTGTTTGCACCTGCATCGTCGGCCAGAATAAGCTTTCCGTCGAATATAATGAAACTTGCAAGGATCGGAGAGGGTTCCTTAAGCGTCAATATGGTAGCAGAATTTGAAATGATAACCATATCACCTACTGCGGGCGGGCTTTCGTTCCATGGGCCGTCATCCGACGAGGCCCAGGTATAGTCGGACCAGTCCATCGGTCCATGTATTGGATATTTCGATGCCATGATTAACTTTCAATAGGTACGTCGTCTTTGACAATCACTCGAACTTCGACTTGGGGCTTGCAGTTCTCCTGGGCTTCAGCAGGCCAGATTTTCTGGCCGTAGTTTTCACTGAGCGCTTCAATCTGACTCAACAGGTCGAGAATCGCTGCGCCCTGGCCAGCCTTCGGCTCGATGTAAACCACAGCTGCGTGCGAACCGGCTGCGGGATTGAAATTGGCATAAGTGACATTGCCCGTGATCTTGGTTTTTTGAACCACCGTTCTTTGAATATTGAAATCAGCCATTTTTCATCAAACTCCTTAATCTCCCGTTGCCTGTGATACGATGGCAAAGCCGTTGAATTTCTGGGTGGTGTAGATCTCCAATCCCTGACCCAACCCAGAACGAAGACATAACGCACGATGTTTTGTTGGGGGCAGAACCCAGCCGCCGTTTGTGCCGAATGACATCGGCCCTGTAAGCGGGGTGTGGTCGACATTCCGGATGGTGATTGTCCCGGCCTCCTCAAAGGTGCCGAACAGTCCATGCAGGTAGGAATAATTATCCGCAAGATTGCCTATAAGTTGTGTAACACCTGCAGAACCGCCATTCTGGTTGATTGCCACACGTGTGGTCGCCGGAATAGGGCCCACAGCCGCGAGGATACTATCCTGCTTTGCTTCCGTTGCTGGTGCGGCTATGAGCCGTGTATAAAGGTCATACAGAGTTTTGCTGTTTGGCGCCTCGCCGGTGATGGCATTCATATCCGCATTGATCACATCGGCGTTGATGGTGCCGTTGAGTTCCATCAGGATAGCGCCGGTGGATTCATTAATCCGTAAATCAGCAGCCGGGAGAGGTTTTATCAAATAAGTTGTCATAACATTCCCTTAATTTTTTTAAAAATCCTTATAAGGATGCAGCCTTGTAGCCAATCGTTATCAGTGACGAAAAGACCCGGTTCTCATCCAGATGTTCGACCGATACTGCCGGGTTGTTACTCATGGTTGACTGTCTGGCCCAAGGGGTTTGTGTAAGCTGGCGATTCCTCAAAAAATCGATGATTTCATCTACCAGTGGGTAAAGTTCCGTACATTCAGTCTCCACATCAGCGGTGGTGAGTTTTTTCTGGATGCCGATATCGATGGAAAAATCATATTCCGTTGCCGCCCGGGAAAGATTGGTCATTTCATAACTGCGGGGAACTACAGTCACCTTCAGTTCCGACAATTCCGAAACTTCATACTTAGGCACGAGCTTGAAAACGGCTGAAAAGTTTTCGGAAAAAGTCTCAGCCGGAGCGGAATTCAGCTCGGTTACTATCGCCTTGGCTATGTCAAAAATATTCTGTGTGGACATTTTTATTTCCTAAGAACCTTTAAGCCATGTTCCAATCAGTGCCATCAGAAGTACCCCAACCAGGAAGCACAAAAACCTTGCGAACTGTTCAAGCCTGTCCAGACGTGTGTTGATTCCGGGTTTGCCGTTGCCGCGTATGGCCTCGTCCATACCGTCGAGTTTGGTATGAATGGCCCTGAATTCATTTTTGCAGCTTTGAGGCACGAAATTTTCCGGTTCGCACATTATTCAGAAACTCCGATATCCATCGTGTGAATTCGATAGGTAATACCCGGCTCACTCCATCGCCATGGGCCATCCGAGCCAAGGTCCAGTACTTCATACTTCCTGCCGGAATCCACGATGATGTCGCCCGACTTTGGCTCAAAACCCAGTGCGTTCGAAAGAATCAGGAAATCCACAACCGAACCGCTGATTTTGAGGCCGCTGTCATCTGTGGTTTCAAAATCACTCTTGCCCATTGTGGCATTGACGGTTTTGGTCACACCGCCGAGTTGCCTGTATTCGACCGGACTGGCGCAGAATGAATCACGCTTTGATTCCAGAAAAGCTGCTCGTTGTCTCATCAAATCTGTCATGTTTCAAACTCCACCAGCCCAGCCGAATATTTTTCAAAATCGTCGATTACGAAGTGGCAATGATTCCAGCTGACCGCAGTGCTGCCAGGATCGCATCGACCTTGTCGCTGATAGCCTGCACCTCAGCCTGGTCATACGTGGCGCTGATAGTCTGGTCGAGGTCAGCAATAGCAGCAATGGCCGGGAAGCTCTCCAGAATCTTACTGCCCGGGAACTGGTTCAACTGAACCCTCGCAACAGTACCGGCCTCGAGTGCAGTGGCAATTACAGTACCCAGTACGAAGTCCGCATCGGAGAGAGTTTTGGTAGCTGCACCTGTCCCGGCAGTACCACCGACGGGATCGCCGTCGTTATCCCAGCCGACAATATCGCCGATGGCCAGCGCGCCGGATACCTTGACGATGTCAAAAACGCCGGTCACCGCCAACGCGCCGAGCGCATCGGCGGCAATATCGAGACTTGGAATTCCGACATACCCGTTCTGAGAGATGGGCATGCCGGCACTGACTGCCGAGGATGGTGTATAGTCAATCAAAAGACCTTTATGAATGAATCTTGCTTGCATTTTTTTGCTCCTAAAAAAGTTTTGTTATGTTTTTTATTGACCTTTGACTACTGAATCCTGACTACTTTTTTCAGGCTTCTCCCTTCATTTTTACTGCACCACGGTGGTCCTGCTCCCGGACGCCGAAATCTATAAATCCACGGAAATTTATTCCCAGCGTGCTGAAATCTGCGTCGGTTTTTTCGACCGTCGGACGGTCAACACCGTTGAGGAAAGCGACCTCAATTGCCGGCAGACGGTTGGGGTCAGCAAAGAGGTACCAGGCCTTGTTACTGTACCCGGTGAAGCTGGAATTGCTCAGGTACGTACTGGAGACGACCTTGAATTTTCCGGCGTGAGGGTTGTCCTGCGGCTTGGGTTTATTGGCGGTGGTGGTCTCATTGAGCTTCAGACTCGTCATGAGCAATTCCGCCAAAACCTTCAGTGCAGTAGGAACCAGAAGAATACTTGGTGCGACGCCCAGAGGCTTGCCGTTAGGCTTGGTCTGGCTGAGGAAAAGTACCTCCGCTGCAGTCAGACCATCGACACTCAGGACAGTGTCGGTACCGGAGGCGTAATTCTTGTGATCCGCATGGAAGAAAGTCTTCGTATCGGACTGGGTGGGATTGCTGAGTACCCGCGTCCAGGCAGCATCGGCAATGGACTCGGCAGCACCGATACCAATTTGACGCGGAATATCGGTAAACGCGCCCATGTCGTCATTGATAATCATCTGACGGGTAAGAGCGAACATAATCCCGTGGGTATCAGCCTTCTGGCCGAACTGCTGCTCGCTGATTTTGCCGTGCTTGAGCTCACCATCAGGGCCTACGGGTAAAAACTGAAAATCACTGGTCATGCGATACCGGGTGTGCTCCTTGAAATCGTTGACCGAGGCAATCTTGCAGATCTGCCGCCAGGCATCCTCGACATAGTTGTAGCCTTCGAGCAACATCTTGTTGGCGATATTGCTCAGGATGCCAGGCAGAGACGCCGTGGAAAACGCAGCCTGCAGCCAGCCTGTGGCATCACGCCGGAAGCGCGGCAACTGCCTGCCCACGGCGCGCTCACAGAATTCCTGAATGCCCAGGCCGCGAAGCTTATCTGCCGCATCGAGCGTTCGCTCATCGTAAGCGGCCTCGATGCTTTTGCCTCTCAGACCAGACGCCATCAATGCCGCAGCCTCGAGAACCTGCGGAGTCTCTACCGAATTGCCACCCGTCTGAATGGCAGGAGCCTTCGGCCTGGAGGCTCGGAGTACGTGAAGTTCAGTCTTCGTCTCATCCCAGCCCTCTTCGATGGCACTGGCCTCGATGTCCGGGAATTTTCCGCCGCAGATTTTGCGAATGGCCTCGATACGACGGGTTTCATCTGCCATCTGCCGACGCATCGCAGCTACCGGGTCCTTGTCCGCAGCCGATGCGTTGAGAGTTTTGGGCGTAGGGGTGTCTGGAGTTTTCTCTGCGGAATTTTTGTTATCCTCAGTCTCACTGCCGGCAGTTTCCTGCGACTCATCGGTTTTGTCGACGGTCTGGTCCTCGGTCTTTTCATCGACAGTGTCCGTACTGGTGTTTTCAGCTACCATTGTTTTGTTCTCCTGTGCCTTGGCGGCAATCTTTGCCTGTGTGTTTGTGTCAGCCCCGCTATCTACGAAGCTGACTTCCTTGAGTACTGATCTGCGGACCACGTGCAGCGGCCCGGTAAACTTTTGATTGTTGACTACCACCTCACTGCCGTGCGGAATGAAATCCGCCTCAATAACAGCCGCCCCAATACTGGCCTGCCACGGAAAACCTTTGACCCCGCTGCGGGCAACGTCACGGGCCCAGGTGGTATCACGACTGACCAGCCCCTCAACCAGGATGGTGTTATCAACCTTGACGATTCCCGTGGTATGGCCCACACCCTGGCGCGGATTATGATCCAGCCGGACTGGAATATCCTGGCGGTCGATACTCAAACCTTCCAGGTCAACCACAACCGGATGCGGAAAACCCGCGATATTCATTACCCCGCCGGTGTAGGCGACCATTGAAAATCGTGGGATTACATTTTCCGACGATGAATTCTTATCCGCAGCCTCAAAAGAAAGCGGACATACTATTGAAAGATTTTCAGGCAGCTGCTTCTTCGATGATGTCATTGACTTCATCCTCCGTAACTTTGTTATTATTTTTTGATGGCTGGACTTCCTGCTCCAGAAGTCCCAACTCTGTCATTAACTTTTTTTCCTTGGCTCGCTGGCGAAGTTCGGTTTCCCAGTCCCTTCCCTGACGTGCGAATTCAACAGCCAGCGTGGTGGTATTACTGGCCAGACGGGTCTGCTGAGCCCGGGCTTCCTTGAACGGGTCGACGTGTTCCGTGCCGTCGAAGAACCACTGGTGCGGAATTTTTGATAAAGTTGAAACTGTATTCCGCAGCACGGAAAATTCATTGAGCAGCATCGCTTCCTGACACCATGCTTTAAAAATTCTGTCCAGTACCATCTGAGCTAGGTGTGACTGTTCGACTCGAATGGATTTGAAATACGTCTGATGGTCCAGTCGGCCGGAGGCATAGTTGTAACCCGATGAATTACATGCCGCGATGTTGTAGGGAATATTCAGACAGCGGGCTATCTCGTTGAGAATTTCGTGTTTGAATTCAGAATAAGATGTGCAGGGTTGTTCAGCCTTGAGCTGCCCGAGTTTCCAACCGTCGGGAAGTGTGGTCGCCATTCGTTTTTCGAGTTCGATGATATCCATCGGCTCGACGGCAGCGGCCTCGCCGTTTGCAGGCGAATCCGTATAAAGAACGGCTGCAAAGTCGGCAGCGGTTTCGGCAGCGCCAAGAACGGCAAGGGTGTAACGGCGAAGCTGGGCAAATAGCGGCAATGCCGGTGTGATTTCAGGAACGCCACGATGCTGGCCGGGCCTGTCTGCCCGGAAGTAATGGATAACATCACCGGCGTCAAGCAGGTCATAATCGCTTCCCCATTTGCCCAACTCACCCGGATGGTTGCGAAGAATGCAGTAATTGCTCGGATTGCCCCAACTATCAAAGGAGATTCCATCCACACCATCGTCACAATATGACTTTTGCAGAAAAGGTAGCGCCACACGGTCGGCCTCAACCAGCTGGAGGTCCATTTTTACCGGCGAATCCACGAATGGATTGGCGGTCAGAACGCCAAAGACCTCACCGTCAGTTGTTTTGGCCATTCGGATAGTCCGAAGTTTTTCAGCCAGATTGACTGCATCTGTCCAGTTGCCAAACGCCCGCTCTATCCTGCGGTTGATCTCATCATATTCGCTTAGCATCTGAAGGCGCGGGCCGGTGCCGACTGTATCATTGGCGATTGTCAGGACGATTCCCTTGGCATAAGAGTTGTTTGCAACTTCATAACGGCTGCGCTCGCGGAGTTTTTTTCGAACGTCGCTGCTGTTGGCGGAATCTGCAGAGAGCCCATCGGCCATCGTCCAGTGACGGATATTTTCAGACGTCGTCTGGGCTGCGTCGTATTTTGCGCGAACGACAGTCGGTCCGAATCGTCTGGTGTGTTTTGACTTTTTAATAAAATTAGGGAAAGGCCACATCAGACGGTCCCTCCCGGAGAGATTTTGAGAAGTTTTATACCGAGTCCCTTACCCTGGCTTGCCTTTTTGGATTCAATGAACTTATCTGCCGCAATCTGGTCAGCCAGCGAATGCTGCTCGATACTTCCTGCATCACCACTGGCTTTTTTAGGCCCGGTGGCATTTTGTTCGATTGAATTTTTGATTTCGTCAGCCATAACTCTCCTGAGAAATTCGCTTTCTATAAGTAGTTACCCGCTGAGCCTTTTTTTTCGGCGGTGTCTATCAAAAGAAATGCGTTTCGTTCCAGTATTGGAACTTCACCCCGAAATTTTTTCGCGCGTGAAGATTTCTTTGCCACAATAGCGGCAGATTCGTTTGCGAAGGATGTGATCTTTCCTCGGCCTGGTGTAATAAGCCCGCAGATCGCGACAGCCACACTTCGGGCAGGAAAGACCCGTTTGACGGAGATTTTCGGTAGCAGTGTTCATTAGTTTTTACCCCTTTGCAATTCTGAGAGTTTCAAGCGTTTTTTGGGCGACGAACGTACGGAAGCAAAACCGTCAAGGTTTGCCCCCTGGATACTTCCAGCGACCATGCAGCCGACGATGCAGTCCAGCCAGTGATTATCAGGGCGCGTAGCGCGGAGTTTCCACTCATCTACGATGCGATCACGAGCCATCGTCTTGATGCGGAACTCCGATGTTATATGCTCCGAGAGAAGCCGGTGAGTTTTTTCGTCACGACCATACAATGACATACATCCCGGGTCACCCATGGCAACGGCAAACCTGGCGTGAACAAAACTCTTCCAGTAATTCGTGTCAATCAGGACATGACGTACCTGACGCCGGCCTGTGGTATTCGGGATTCGCCAGTGATGGCCAACACGGTCGCCGCGCTTGCGTTTGTATTCCGAAAAAGGCATGGAGGAAGCGCCGACATATTTACCATGTGAGGGCAGAACTATTCCTGCAAATCTGCTTTGTCGGCAGAATTGATATACCACATCCGTAGACTGACCCCAGTTTGCATCGATGAGACATCGGTCAATACGCATATCTGCACCATCCTCGCGACGATAGATACGAGAAAGGGTTTCACCGCATAGTTCTTCCAGGGCATTATAAATCGCACCTTCCAGGCCCGCACCAGGCTTGGCCTGCTGGATTGTCCTGCGAATATCATGCAGGGTAAAATATGGACGTTTCTGGTCCGGCCATGTGCCGTAATCTATGACATAGCCGGTAAAACCATCCTCAAAACCGCATATCGTCCAGAACAAGGCCTTCTGCTGGACATCAATGAACATTGTCAGGTGATTGCAGCCCAGGGGGATAGCCCCCCTGCCGTAACCGTTCGTCTTGGCGGCTATTTCCTCGGGAGTCAGCATCTCCTCGCCTTGGGTTTCAACGATAGGTTCGTTCTGATATTCTGCGAAGAAGGCAGCCTCATCTCGCAATTTCAGGTTAATCGCATGCTGCAAGGCGGAGATTTCATCTTCGTTGTAACGCTCGGGCCAGGCAACTCGCGAACCGGCATCCATTGCCTCACGATTTTTTCGATAAAACTCCGTAGCCTCCGCACCATCACCATCATTCCGCAAAGAATCTGCGCGGACTTCGGCATACTTTGCCCAGAGTTTTTCATTAGTCGGGAACGAATAAATCATCTTGGTCCGCTCGCCTTGCCATTCTGGATGTTTATCGCGGTCGAGAATATTATCCGCCATATCCGCTGGCCGAATTACTGTACAGGCCATAAGTCCGGCGATTTTTTTACCGGGCCCAGCCATGCCGAGAACATCGCCGGCAAGAATGGCTTCACGACGCTGGGATTGCGAAGGTGACCAGGCAGATTCCGTCGTCTGCGGGTCATCCACCATCACAAGTGCAGGCCGGACTACCTGCCCGTCCGCCCGGGCATGGTTCTGGCCTCGAATATCAGATCCCTTCATACCGCTGCATGAAATGACGACACCGGAAGCCTTGCTGTCAGGAATCGTTGGCAGCACAACCTTATCTGCTGCCCATTCAATCCGAGTCGGCTCGCCCTGGTATTTTTGGCCCTTCTGGCGATTGGTGATTCGCTCCAGTGCCTTGATTGGAAAACAGACTTCCGGAAAATCTTCCGCCAGTAGCGGGTTGGTCTCCAGCCAGACCTTGATGTTCTCCAGCAAATCCTTTGCCCGCTCTGCACTGGCAGCAATGAGCGTCACGAACGGAGTCGCGCCAATCAGGGCAGACCACAAACAGGCCATCTGCATCTGGACCGTCTTTCCCGATCCCCGCGGCATGGCCACGGCAAACAATCCGCCGGTGAGAACAGCCCGTTCGATTTTCTCAATCACCTGGTCATGATCAGGCGACCATGGCAGATAGAAAACTTCCGGAAAATACGTTTCGCAGAATTTTTTGAAATTGGCTTCCGCCTTTGCCCGGCGCTCGGGGTTAACGACGGCAGGCAACTCGCCAATATCCTGGGCGGAGCGGACGGCATCGGCATAGTTTTCGGCGGTCCGGCGTTTGTGTTTGTCGTAATCAAACCCATCCTTGTCAGAATTTTTCTTAAAAAATTCCAAGGTCAGCCAGGCTGCGTACTTGAACATGTCCACGGTCCGCGCATCGCCGATGGTATAGCCCGCCCGGTTGCGATGGCGGCGGAGTTGATGCTCCGAAAGCGAACATTTGCCCGTTCCGTTTAGCAGACGAAGCAGGTCTGCAGGCCGGAGTTTACGGGGATTAATCGGTGAGGCCACTGGTCACCTCCTTTGCCAGAAAGGCCACGTACTCGAGCATGTTCATTGTCCCATCAGGCCGGAGTAATTCGCCGGCTTCGGCGATTTGGCGGACCTGATCTTCCGTGATCCGTCGGCTGTAGACAGCAGAGAAAATCTTGGCTGCCTGGGCGGGCGTGACGGTCGTAATTTTCAGGTTATCACCTGATTTTTCGGTCATATCTCTAAATTCCTTCCAGAGTTACAAAAATAATGTAAATTCTTTAAATAAAAGCATTTAATTAACTTCACTTCCCCGCAGGACATGCGTAACATGAACATGTAGATTGAAGAACGTAACCAATTTACAATAAAGGATATAGCGATGAAAACAGCAAAGAAAAGCACCAAAAAGAACGCCACCGAAACCTACCAGTGGCTGATGGCGACCACACGCCTGGGACGGCGAATCGAAAAGCTTTCCTGGAAACAACTGGCCAAGATTTATTTCGAAGCCAAACCCGGCAGCAAGATTCGCAAGGCCATCAACAGCGAAGCACGTAGATGCGGGTACACCCCAAGAAACATCTTGGCAATCAACCATCCAGACAGCGCTTACCAGGACTGAATCACCAGATAAGAACGGAGAATGAAAATGAAGATCACAAGAATCGATTTTGAAGGACGTGATGGGCGATACGCCACCGCCCAACGTAAATCGGACGGCAAAAATATGACCGAATTTTTTGTCGTAACCACGATGACGCCTGAGCATGCCAACGGCAGAGAACATTTTGTAAATGCCACATGTGAAGAAGATATTTTCTCGATGGCCGAATGTCTGCAGCTGTTCCTCGATGGCTACGAAGGAACCAACAGCGACATTCACGACTACTACAACGAACTTTTGAAAATCAGCGAATGCTAAACCGAAAGGACCGCGACTATGACCACGAAAGAAAAAACAATTGAAGAACTGGGTGTTGGCGACGGCGTCACGCTTTGCATGTACAGCGACAGAATGGCCATGACCATCGTAGAGAAGAGCGACAGAAAATTGGTTGCCCAACGCGACAACGCCGAATTGGATCCCGCCTACAAACCCGAATTCGTCGCTGGCGGATTCGCAGGCCATTGCGTCAACCAGCACGAACAAAAGTGGATTTGTACTCCCAACCCTGATGCATACCGCGAAACTTTCACCTTGAGAAAGAATGGCAAGTGGATTCGTAAAGGCGAATCGCTCAAGGCGAGTTACCTGGTCGCAGGCCGTCAACCTTTCCACGATTACAATTTTTAAAGATTGCGATATGCCCCTCACCGCCCTTCGGGACGGCCTGGGATGTACCGAACCCAAAACCCTAACACGACAGAAGAAACAACTATGGCAACAGAAATCACGAACAACGAAATGCTGAACGACCTCAAACGCCTCCGTCTGGAGCTGGCCTACCTGCGAGGTCGAATCAAATCTGAAATCAACGAACTCCAGGCCAACGGCGAAATTGTCCATTCCTCGATAAGCGCCATCGAACATCTCAGAGATTACATGGTCGAGATTCTGGAATATTTTTCCGGAACCGAATCGGCTGAGATTTTCAAACAGCTCGACGAGCTGCATAGCAAATAAATTACAACAACCATTTACACAAGGAGCATTATTATGAAGAAAAACGAAGTAAAAGTCGGTGGTGTGTATCTCGCCAAGGTCACTAACAAGGTCGTCCCTGTAAAAATCACCAGCGAGAATCCATCCGGTGGGTACCACGCCCTTAACCTTAAGACGGGCAAAAAAATCAAAATAAAATCTGCCCAACGACTCCGTGGTCCTGCCACCAGGCTGGTGAAGAATCAGACAGACGGCAATGTAAAAAATTCTGTCGCAGCCAAACTTAAATCGCGCAAGAAGATCCTCACCAAAGCGGAATATGAAGCTGAGGCCAAGGCGGAACTCACCGCCACGGGTGAAACGAATCCCACATCGGTGACCAAAGATACCACACCGGAAGAAAAACGCGACACGGGCCAACCTGCCGCGAAGGGTGGGAAACCTGCGAGCAAATCTGGCGAAAACACCAAGCCACTCAGCCTCATCAAGGCTGCGGTCTGCGTACTCGAAGCCTGCGAGCGACCATTGAACTGCAAGGAGATTGTCGCCAAAGCCATGGATGCCAAAATCTGGGCACCTCGTAACGGCGGCTTGACTCCAGCCAATACTCTCAGTGCCGCCATCCGCAGAGAGATCAAAACCAAGGGCGATGCCAGCCGATTTACACAAGTCGAACGTGGTAAGTTTTCTATAGCCTCCCAGAAATAGCCGGTGTATATCGTCCTTATCAAATACCCCGACCCAAAAAACCGGGGTATTTTTTGTTTCAATCATCTTGCGTGGATAGAATTTTCGTATTAAAAGGTTATACATGGATACTACATTGAACGTTCGCATACCGAGTTCCCTGCAGAAAGAATTGCAGGCACTTTGTAAAAAACAGGATCGCTCCACGAGTGATGTGGTTCGGGAATCATTGCGAAAATACCTCGCTATGGAAAAGATGAACCAGTTGCGAGCGAAACTCAGACCACATGCTGAGGCAACAGGGTTCGTCACTGACGAGGACGTTTTCAAGGCGGTCTCGTGAGAGTCGTAATTGGCAAGTTTAGTTTGACCGAGTAGATTTCCCCAACTCCTTTGAAATGAAACGCCGAAAATTTCGGAGTTTTTCTCATTTTGGGTTCTTGAAATCTCACTTCCTTCGGTATATACTATGTGTATACGAGAATTGAGGTGTAAAATGATCAAAACTTTAATTAAACACGGTAACAGTTTGGCATTGGTTATCGACAAGCCAATTTTGGAATTACTGCGAATTTCTCCCGACACCTTGTTGGAAATCACCACCAATGGTGATTCTATGGTAATCTCCCCTAAACGGGACAAAGCCCGCCAGAAAAAACTGGAAAAAACGCTGGAAAAAATTAACAGCAGGTACGGCGAAGACCTCAAGAAATTATCGGAGTAAACATGGCAATTGACTTTCTGAATCTGGAAGACATTTGCCAGATCCATGCCAACCAACTGTCGTGCTACGGAGGAAGCGCAGGACAACGTGAGCCAGGTTTGCTGGAATCGGCTATCGCCCAACCTAAGGCGACATTTGGTGGTGAGTATCTCCACGAGTTCCCGTTTGAAATGGCTGCAGCCTATTTGTTCCACATCGTTCAGAACCACCCGTTCATCGATGGCAACAAACGAACTGGTGCTGCGACAGCGCTGGCGTTTCTGGACTTCAACGGTATTGAAGTTGATGCCCCGCCAGGAGCAATTTACAGTATCACCATAGCTGTCGCTACCGGCCAGGCCGATAAGACTGCCATCGCCGAGTTTTTCCGCAAGCATTCTCACTGATACACCTTCTGTAAAACCCCGGCATTTGTCAGGGTTGGCTTAATAGTGGTTTCTTGTGGACAGATATATTTCAACTGCTTTCTTTCCTTCCGAATTGCTTTGAATATTTAAAGAACATTGGTTAAGTGAACCATATGACTAAACTGACGATTAATATCCCCGAGGATGTCGAAAAGCAGTTACTCGGCTTTTGTGAAAAAGAACATTGTTCTTTTGAGGAGGCTATTTTTGAAATACTGCGTAGGCAGTTCCACCTGAAACAATTCCGACAGCTCAATGAAGAAAGCAAAACTCTTTCACAAAAAGCTGGATACGATTCTGAAGATGATCTGATCAGGGATATTTCATGAGAGTTGTTTTTGCCAATATTTCGTATCTTTGCCCATAAATCCGGTGTAATTTTTGTTTGGCCGTCCCTGAGATTCTTTAGAAAACCAGCTGTCCGTGGGTTGTCTGTTAAAGACGCCCGTGCTATCTTTACGATAGCTTTTGATAACAGGAGCTTTATGATGGCACAGATTCTGGTACGCAACCTTGAACCAGAAGTGGTTGAAAAACTCAAGGACCGTGCAAGTCGGCATGGTCGCTCCCTGCAAAGTGAAGTCCATTGGATTCTCACACAGTCGGCGGGGTTGGGCTTTAACGAAGCACGGCAAGTCGCCCGACAATGGCAAAGGCGGCTTGCCGGCCGCGATTTCCCCAACAGTGCCGACATCCTGCGTGAGGATCGAAGCAGATGAATTGCACTGAAAGTATAACCAAGTGCCACATTATCGCTAGTAAGGTTTAGTTTACTAACGGTTACTGGTAGGAACGAATTCTTTACTAGCGAATTTATCACCAGAATTTTTTTTAATACCGATGCCTTTTCCTCTGATCTGGATAATATTGTGTGATGTTTGCATAAATCATCTTGCATTTGAACGATGAATGAGATGGTTTCATTAAATGATCTTAGACAAAAACGTGAAGATTTACTCCGCATAGCCGAGAAACACGGTGCACATAACGTCCGTGTTTTTGGCTCGGTGGCTCGCGGCGAAACAAGTGAAAGCAGTGATCTGGATATTCTGGTCCAGATGGATGATGACCGTTCTCTTATCGACCATGTTGCACTCATACGCGATCTGAAAAATCTTCTGAAAAGCGAAGTACATGTCGTGCCAGAGGCCGCCTTGCATCGTGCTATTCGTGGTGATGTTCTCCGGGAAGCTGTTGCAATATGAAATCCAAACCACTCCATCTCTTTATTCCGATGAAAGCCATCCGAAATATCTGAATGATTAGGTTTTATTCTTGGTCTCTGAATAGATTTCCAAAAATCAAGGTCGCCAAGCCCGATGGATTTTTTCCAGCCATGGACGTGATTGTTTGAATTAGATTGTGATTTAAGGTGAATCACGCTGATGATCCTTTGTTATTTTGATATCTTCCGCACTTCCAGAGCCAGCAACCGGAGGTCTGACTGAATGGTTTTGCAATAATTGAGGTGTGTATGACGACACCTCCCTCAAAACAATATCTGGGCATACATCACAATTTTTGTCACATTTTCTCGCGTAGCTGTATCCCGGACAAAATCGCATAATCATGATTTCACCTTATCTTTTTTTCCTGTTTTCTGGGCGACAACCCGTTTTGCCTTTCGGCCTGTAAATTCTTCCCAGCGTTTGACAATCACATCGCAATATAATTCGTCAAGCTCCATCAGGAATGCATTTCGGTCTGTCTGTTCGCAGCCGATGAGCGTGCTACCACTACCGCCGAAAAGGTCGAGTACGTTTTCTCCTGGCTTGGAGGAATACTGAATTGAACGTACCGCCAACTCAACAGGCTTCTCCGTCAAATGTACCATCGATTGCGGGTTGACTTTCTTGACGTGCCAGAGATCCGTTGCATTGTTTGGCCCGTAAAATTTATGGCCTGCACCTTCCTTCCACCCAAAAAACGCAATTTCAAATGCCCCCATGTACGTTTTACGGGTAAGCACAGGATGTTGTTTATCCCAAACAATTGCCTGGCTGAAATACAATCCAGAGGCCTTGAGCGGACCCGGATAATTGCCAAGGTTTGCATAGCCCCCCCAAATGTAAAATGACCCACCAGGCTTAAGCACACGCGAGGCATTGCCGAACCAATCCAGAAGAATCTTATCGAAAGCCTCGTCGCTTATAAAATCATTCGCAAGCGGGCGATCCTTGGGCCGGAGTTTTTTAGCAGCACGTTCAGGGTGACTCGCACCACGTTTGAGATCGAAGTTCTGGTGATTGTTGAGCCCTTTGTGAGCTCCGCCATCTTTGGGAATATGCGGGAGCGGATTGCTCATCCCTGCAGCAATGGCGTTGTTGCTGCGCGGTTCAACCTTGACATTATAGGGCGGATCCATGGAGACCAAATCTATCTCCTTACCATCAATAAGTTTATCTAAATCAGCCTCAGTACCACTATCCCCACACATCAGCCGGTGGTTGCCCAGAATCCAGATATCACCGGGTTGGGTGATGGCCTCATCAGGTGGCTCGGGTATATCATCCGGGTCGGTATTACCCTGGGTGATCCCATTGCCGGCATCAATCAGCTGGGTCAGTTCCTTCTCACTGAAACCAAAGTCAACCAGGTCAATATCGCCCCCGACAAGTTCAGATATTTCAATCGGCAGGATTTCAAAATCCCATTCCGCCAGTTCACCGGTTTTGTTATCAGCGAGGCGATACGCCCGAATCTGCTCAGGGGTTAAATCTGTAGCCACATGGACGGGCACTTTATCCAGGCCCAGTTTTTGGGCAGCCTTGTAGCGGGTGTGCCCGCAGACAATAACGCCATCACCATCCACGACAATTGGCTGGCGGAAGCCGAATTCTTTCAAACTGGCCGCCACGGCATCGACGGCACCGTCATTGATTCGAGGATTTTTCTCGTATGGCGTAATCTCGTCGAGCTTACAAAGGACAACATTGAATTTGGTTTTTGCGGAAGTAGCTGTAGCTGACATAATAAAATCTCCTGAAAATGTGAAAATTGATATCCAAATGTGTATTTTCCAAAAAACGTCATACGTGAAAGCAAGTGTGTCTAATAGCCTGACGGTTCCCGCTGGCATCAGGCGACCCTCTTGCCGGGAAGGAACCATTACTTTTTTCACTTCTTGCTCTTTCACCCCCCCACGCGTGTGTGCAAACAGCCATATTTACGTGTTGCGCGACACATAGGGGGAAAGAGAGAAAGAAGTATAGAAAGAGAGAGAATATATCTATTTTTATAGACTTTTCTCTTTTAACTTCTTTCACCTTTAGGGGGTGAAAGAAGGGTGAAGGATGGTGAATGAACTTTGACCAAATTACACTTCTTTCACCTTCTTTCACCCTCATAGTACACCTTCTTTCACCACGTATTCGATGGTAGGACGTCCTTTCGTCGGTGTAGAAATGATCTCAACATCCCCACGTTGAGCCAGTGTTTCGATCAGGTCACGGAATTCTTTGGCCTTGACCTTCATTCGCTTCAGTAACATGCTGTGTTCCAAACGTCCGCTGGGAGCTTTACGGAGCTTACGGAGCAGATTCTTGCATTGGGCGTCGAATTCACCACTGCTGGCAAACTGCCCTGCCATGTAGAGCATGCGACGAACCTGATGATCAATAAAGGCCATCGCCCATTGAGCAGCGGTTATGTTGATATACGGATTCTCATGGTTTGTACTGCAGGCATATAGCATAGCCAGTTTGCGTGCATTTTCGTTAGCACGACCCCATACTGTCTTGGCCACCTCATCGTTGCGATCCTCGGCCAGGCTATATTCAATATCTGCTTGATTGCGAAATATGCGCAGAGCTTCCTGTGCATCTTGACTATAGGGAACAACATTGGGAACTGGATGAAAATTCGCAAGATTACCCTGAAAAGAGCCAGGCTGAAGTTCATGCCACCAGCGAGCGGTATCTATCACACATTTGGGGATGTTTTTGACTGGCTTTGGTTCCTGCCCTTCGGGACGTTTGCCGACATCCACAATAATCATTCGAGCGAAGAAGCCGTTTGTGAGCATACGTTCTGAAAGTGCTTCGTAATAATATTTTGGTGTGGCAGTACCGAAAATGGTCAGATGCGGCTGGTCTATAAAGCCACCATCATCTTTACCGGCCTTTGATCTCATGGGGTATAGGGTGTTTGACGAGGTGAACATAGTAAGCAGCGTG
Source organism: Phycisphaerae bacterium (assembly GCA_963664745.2). GTDB lineage: Bacteria > Planctomycetota > Phycisphaerae > SM23-33 > SM23-33 > B1-G9. Next base: position 178,594 of record CAXXMC010000003.1, on the reverse strand, counting down.
GACATGATACTCTCAAGCCTGCCATCACGGCTTTTGTTTACAGCCTGAATCAGTCCGTCAATTTCGTCGTTCTGATAGAGCTTAACTGGGTGTCGGAACAGTTCGTCCTGGAGGCCCTCACCCGAGGCGAATTTATCACCGAGACACTTCGCTTCACCAATACAGGTCAGAATGTGCGTATTGATATTTCGGGGAAAGTTCTTGCCTCCTGATGAACCAGCCAATGCAAGGAGGTAAAGATTGGTCCGCAAATCACCTGATTCGCAAATTTTTCGGGCACATAAATGCGACTGCAACGCCAGGGCTCCACAGAATGCAAGCGGCAAGTTTGGATATGGCGCAGACTGCAGACAAAAATCTACTATTTCACCTACAAAGCCCGGGACATGGAACATCTTTTCGGGAATCGGCCCGGGGTCGGTAATGTCCGGCTCAGGTGATAACTTATCTGAGTTGTCTTCGCACAACGTCAAATTATGCGATGGAGAATCGCTGGATGGGGCAGACATTCCCAAGATGCCGGAGAAATCCACATCGCTATCGTCGTGGCCGTAGCCTTCGGCTTTCAATGCGGCGATGGCAGCCGAATCGTCGCCGTTGTGTTCGAGTAACTTGTAGACTCCGAAGCGGTTATAACCTTTCGGTTCAAACGGCTGGGCGTTTTCACTGAAAACCTTAAAACCCTTGTCGTCAAAAATGGCACTCCGAGGGCCTGACTCCCTGCCGGGGCGACACCATTCTTGTTTACCATCGACTTCGCTTTTCAGCGTCCAGCCGTGTTTTTCGAGGATTGGGGCAAGTTCCCCACGCTGGTTGAAGTCATCGATGGCAGTAAGATAGTCGCAGTTTGCTACGACTTTGCCGCTTTTACCGCCACATGTCGTAATATGTTGCGAGTTAGCGGCGACTGTCGAGGATTCCTTGGTAGTTGAACTGTTGCAATTTTTACAATAGTTGCCTGCCAGTTTTTGCAATAACTCTTCCGAAACAATGTTCATGTCCTCCGGTAGCTCAAAAATCTCGGCGATCCTATGTGGCCTGCTTTCAGTCGAATCGCCTTTGCGGTTCCATGTTCCCGGCAGGCGGCAGATTCGGGCAGGGTTGTGAACGCTCAAATCCACATGAACGTCTTCTGTAGAGCATGGCGAGAGTTCCTGAAGGCAATGTTGGATCAGCCCGCCATCATCAGCGGGCAGATTAATCCGATACAAAAGCTGTGTACCGTTGCCGGAATTAACGCACATCGGCTTAGGCCAACCCATGGTTTCAAGCCCGGCGGATATTTCTGCCGCCTTATCGAAAGATAAACTGCGTTCAGTTTCAGTCGCACTGATACCCGCAGGCCGAACCGGGTCAACATCGATCAACATCCATCTTCGGCACAGAACATCCTTGTCGCTGGTCGTTTCGCGAGATTTAGCTTTCTTGAAGCGGTTGTTAGCCCGTGCGAGCAGGTCGGGTTTGACCGGATTCAACGTGATATATACGCCGCCGTAGGTTTTGAAATTCGCCAGCAGATTCGGTACGGTTTCGATGTGGTCGTAATCGAAGTATCCGCTCTCGGTATGCTGCCAATTGGAGCTGGGGAGCACGGCATCGAGAATTCGAATCTCGAACACATCGCCCGTTTTAAACAATGCCTGCAAATATGTCGTTATGATTTTGCTTTTCATCGTATTTTTATGTCGCGACTTTTTAACTTGACCAGACCTTAATTCGGACTATAATCAGGTCATGGAGAAGCCATGAAATTATCAACATCTATAAAACCAATAAGTTATTTAAAGGCTCATGCGTCCGAGCTGATCAATAACCTTGCAACCGACCAGTCACCTCTTGTAATTACGCAGAACGGCGAAGCGAAGGCTGTCGTGCAGGATATAGCGTCATACGAACAGACGCAGGAATCGCTGGCTATGCTTAAAATGATTGCCCAAAGCCAGCAGGATATTGCCGAGGGAAAGGTTAAAACCGTTCGCCAGTCGGTTAAATCAGTTCGGTCAAAACTTCGGGGCCAAAAGTGAAATCCCGCGTTTATCTTTCCGAGGCTGCCGAGGCTGACCTTGCGGAAATTTGTGAATATATCGCCCATCATGACAGCTCGGAAGCTGCGGAGCATGTGCTCGATAAAATCGAGGAACTTTGCCTTAGCCTGGAGAAATCCCCAAACCGTGGTCCGATTCCACCGGAACTCGCCCGGGTAAACGTAAGAAATTTTCGTCAGCTTCATTTCAAACCATATCGCATAATTTTTGGCATCGAGGGAAGTACGATTCATATTCACTGCATCCTTGATGGCCGCAGGGATCTGCAGGATTTGCTCCAGCGCCGACTTCTTCGCTAACAGACATTTTCTTCTTTTCATCTCGTAATTTACCATCAGGGATTTTGAATATTTCAGCGGTATTGTATCTTCCGGGATAAATCTCCACGGCATCGAGATTGCAGCTCATCGAAGCCATTTTTTCTGATTTTGAGTGGCAAAAAAGTTGCCTGAATATATTTTTGTATGTATAATGTAATTACATACATAGGAGACACCTCATGCATACGTGTTTAATACAAATAGGTAATTCTCGCGGAGTACGGCTGCCGAAAACGGTGATTGAAGCGGCTGGTTTGAAGGATGATCTCGACCTGGAAGTCCGCGACGGAGCTGTAGTAATTCGGGCAATTCGCGAAGTGCGAAGCGGCTGGGCCGAGGCTGCGATGGCTTGCCATGAGGCCAATGACGATAATATGGAAGACTGGGATGCCACCGCTGGAGATGGAGATTGGTCATGAATTATTCCCAGGGCCAGGTTTGGCTGGTCAATCTCGATCCCACAATCGGCAGCGAAATTCGCAAAACAAGACCCGCCATAATAGTCTCGCCTGATGAACTCAACGAGCATCTTCGAACCGTAATTGTTGTCCCTTTGACTACCGGTCGAGACTATCCTTTTAGAGTCTCCACTCGGTTTGGCGGAAAGCCTGGCGTAGCGGCAGTGGATCAGCTTCGAACTGTTGGCAAACGTAGACTCGTCAAAAAACTTGGAACTATCAAACATCCTACCTTGCAGAAGATTCTTTCTACCATTGGCGATATGTTTGCTTTTTGACCGCATTATTTGACCTCGGAAAAGATTTCCAAAACAGAGAGGTCGTCACATCCAAGGGACATTACGTTTTCCAATGTGCTGACTAAAAATTTCAAAACATGGTTTTTCCTGGGCATGGACTTCTCCTAAAACGGGATTTCCGAATCGTCAATCCAATCAGGCATGGCCGGCAGATCGGTGTCTTTTTCATCGCTGCCGTCCATGCGAGGTGGGATCGAGCCGAGTTCGTAATCGATGATGGTGTCGAATTTTTCGCCAGCTACGTTGCGAACGGTGATGGATGTGGTTTTGGCAAGACAGCCATCCTCAGCCAACTCGACAGCTTCAGCGGCAGTATTGGGAAAAGGTTCATTTGACCTTTTGCGCCACCAGGCTTCGAATTTCCCCCGCGCGTAACCGGTATGCTCCGGGCAGACCCATTCTGACTGCCAGTCATTAAAGCCAATCTGGTAATCAATCCGCATGGTGCGGGGGTGGTCCTCATCAGCGCCGCGCTTGGTGTGAACGTAGAATGCTACATCCTGGACATCGTATTGGGTGTCGATTACCTGACCGCTCAAAATGCCCGCACTTGATGCCTGACTGGCATGTTGTTCCTTTTCTGGTGGCGGGAATTCGTAACCACATTCCGGGCAATTACCATATCCGGCGTGAATCAGGGCAAAACATTCTGGGCATTCCTTTGCCGGAGCCTCGCCACCTGACTGGCCTGGCGTTTTTATCTGAAGATCGTCTACCGGGCCATGGCGCAAAATATTGTCACCGTAATCAAGAACCAGACAATCCTCTTTAGAAGGATGCAGCCTGAAACCTCTCCCTACCATCTGATAAAAAAGTCCCGGTGAATTAGTGGGTCTTAGCAAGGCGACACAGTCGATGTTCGGTGCATCAAAACCGGTGGTCAGGACATTTACGTTGGCCAGATATTTCAGTTCACCCGATTTGAAACGCTGCAGGATAGATTCACGCTCCAGCCCCGGCGTGTCGCCACAGACAAAACCGCATTCCTGTCCGCTGAGATGTGCAATATTGCTGGCTACGTGCTGGCCATGTTTCACGCCTGATGTGAAAATCAGAACAGAATTTCTATCCTGCGTCAGCTCGACGATTTCTTCACAGGCTGCCTGGACCAGCACCACATTATCCATGGCTGTTTCAACTTCCGATGCGATAAACTCACCGCCACGGACATGAAGGTTGGAAAAATTGGCCTTGCTTTTTCCTGCCCGGCTCTTGAGCGGGCAAAGATAACCCTGTGTAATCAGTTCCTTGACACCAACTTCGTAACAGACATGGTTCAGCAGATTCTCCGGCCCGCAAATCATGCCTGTAGACATTCGGTACGGTGTCGCAGTCAGGCCAATCAGCCGAACGTTGGGGTTTATAACCTGGGCATCCGCTAAAAATGTGCGGTACATTCCCTCCCCATCGGGCTTTAAGAGATGCGCCTCATCTATCAGAATGATATCAAAAACATCCAATTCGCAGGCACGACGAAATACGCTTTGAATCCCGGCAACGATAATCGAATGGTCTGTATCTCGCGAATTTAAACCTGCGGAATAAATACCTATGTCAAGCGATGGATATAATGCCTGAATTTTATCTGCATTCTGCTGGAGCAGTTCCTTGACATGGGCGAGTACTAAAACCCGCCCATGCCATTTCGTAACCGCGTCCGTTGCAATCTGCCCAAGTACTATGCTTTTTCCCGCTGCTGTCGGTAGCACTACACAGGGATTGTCATCCCGATCCCGAAGATGTTGATACACAGCCTCTACAGACTCAGCCTGGTATGGACGAAGTGTAATAGGTGGAGACGGGGGTGCTTTGAAGAGAGTTGTCATCAGGCCGTTACCTCTATTCCGTCAGGTAGAATGCACCGGTCGTCCATGATCGGGATGGTGTAAAGCGAATCGCTGCGACGGCCGAGGTAACCAAGAATAAATGCGTTTACCCATTCAACAGGCCGGCCTGTACCGTAAAGGGGAATCGGCTTGCACAGGCAGCCGGCACTTCTGGCCTGAATCACACCACCTTTATTCCATACGTTTTGAATCAACGAAGCATCAGCTCTATGCGTATGCGCGTGAATGACACTCTTTCCCTGACTGATTTGCAAATGGGCCTTGGTAGCGTGCCGGGCATAACTCCAGCCGTGTACTGCGACGATACGGGAATTGATGCGATAATGCGGATATTTACCATTACTTGAACCATACGGAATGTAGCTGAAATTCTTCCGGCCTTTCGATAATTGCAACCGAGGTGCAAGCATCGAATACGCACCACGTCCTTCGGCTGTCGAAGCTGCCCATCGGTCAAGTCGATATTCGTGATTACCCTCGACTACAACCAATCGCCGGCAGACTTTTTGAAGTCTATCAAGCAGGTCATTGGCTTTTTTCAGGTCCTGGGCATAATCGGTTTCCGGCATTCCATAGGTTGGCGGGTGAGTGGAAAATTGTCCGCAGTCCAGCAGATCACCCAGGCAGACTATCAGGTCAGGCTGGATATATTCAGCTGTTTTGCAAAAAACCTCCAACGCCTGCGTTTCGGCATGTGGGATATGCACGTCGCCGAATGCCAGCATGGTTCTGCTTTTGTGGGCATTGGCAACCATCACTCTTCCTCTTCATGCAACATGGAGGCCGTTTGTGCATAACCGGCAAGGTCGACGAGATTGTCGCGTTTGTGCTTGTGGGCCTGACGGGCCAGCTTGACACCTATCATGCAGAGCGGAATATCGTCAGCTGAGATTTCCTGGCCGGAGGCGAGTTTATCAGTCAGGATGCCATTCCATATTTTCGCGGTTTTTGCAAAATCATCACGTGGATGGCCATAGTCACTCTGACGGTCGGTCGATGTGATGCGGGCCGCTTCTGTCAGGATGGATTCTGTTGGTACGGAGTTTTTATCCATTTCAAGCGTGACACAGGCGTGTGGATCGTATCGTTTTTGGACTTTCGCAGTATCGGTCCAGAATATACCGTTGGCCTGATGGAAAACGAGCAACCCGAGTTCACAGGCAATCAGATATTCAAGTTTTGCTCCGCGCGAATTCTCCCAGCCTGTGAGCATTGCGATTGCATCACACTCTGCGAGCATCTTGATATCAGCACGAAGATAGGTTTCGCGAGAAAGGTCAGTTCTGCCGCCAAAGTTCTCGGCCGGATTCATAACTTCCCATCCGCTGCAATTTTTGGCGAAATACCGAGCTGCTTCATGGAACGCCGGGAAGTTGTAATCGGGCATCCCTGTCATCGGCCCGGAAATATAGATTTTACGTTGTTTATCAATCATGGTTCGGTTCCTTATATTCACCACCGCAGAGTGGGCAGCGAGTCACTGGGAATTCGTAAATAGCAATTTCGAGATGGCCTGGTTTACTGACGTTGCAACGTCGGACAACCAACAAATCAATCAAGCTGTCGTCCTGAAAAACACCGGCATGGGCGAGGGAATCAAGGCTGGCTTTTTGAAGATTGTCGAGATCTCGACGTCGGCGGTCCGGTGGAAAAGCATCCATGCACAGGGCAATCCGAGGCGGTTTTTTGTTACCGTTATTGTTGCCTAATAAACCACCGGGAGCGGCGCAGAGTCTCTCGACCCTGCGCCGGAACTCCCGCCCTTCCTTGCTGATGACCATGCGGTTCCGCCATTTGCGCCAGTAATGATTTACACTTGGCGGCCAAGGAAGTGTCAGTATCAAGATTCACCCCTTCGCCACTGTTGTATGTTTGCCAGTTCCCGCTTTGCCTGATTCCGAGTATGAAACTTGGCACGCTTGGTTAAATCCCGAGTCCATGCGTCATACTCATCAATAAGACTGGTACTCCGCCAGTAACCCAGGTGACGATCCCATATCGTGTAGAAAGTCTGAACTTCTTTGTCGACGGTTTCAGAAACCTTAACAATGCGCTCGTTGTGATCAATTATATCTTCGCTGTCAATCATGACGGCCTCCTATCTTTGCCACGGTGGGATTGAATTGTTTTGTGAACTCTGCGGAGCGTTGTTTTGCCCGGACTCGGCCTGGCCAGCAGGTGATTGTGTTGCAGCCTGTTGAGATTTTCTGGCCGAGTAGCTTTTAATCTCGTTTGTCATCTCGCCATTGTCATCTCGCTTCTTGCACTTAACATTGATGACAAGCGGGATTTCATGCAAATCTGCCGAATCACCTGGTTCCATCACTCCAACTGCCCGGCAGATAGCAGACAAATTACTGCGTGCAATATTTTGCGTGATCGCCTTTGGATGATTGATACAAAGCCGGTCCCATACTTTTCTACCCTTGTATTCGCCTTCTAGAACAGTGAACTCAAGTTGCAGGTAATCCCCGTCACCTTTCTTCGTGGGTTTCATCTCGCTTTCAGTAATCGCGGCCAGATATTTACCCGCCGGCACAGGCTCAAAAGCGACAGTTGGTTCATAATCGTTTGCGTTATAGCCATTCAAATCAGCCATTGTCAGTCTCCATAGAATTAGGGTTTTTCATTGCATTCATTAACGAAGCCCACGAAAGGGGCAGTTCGGACGGGAGGGAATAACGGTTTTTGGCGATACACGACGGCCCGCCAACAGTGCGTAAGATACGGTCGCCACCGTCTTTGCCACTTGCTACGGCGATATTCCGTTTTCGGTTAAAACCAGCATCTTCGGTTTTAGTGCGGAACTTCCGCGTTGCAAACAACACACAATCGCACCATTCTTTAATTAATGCGGCGGCATGCTTGTTCAGCCGGGGGGAATATCGGTCGTAAGCAACTGATTCGGGATCCTCAAACTTTTCAACTTTAGCATGAGCCAACAAAATTATGCACATGCGACGTTTATTGCGAAGCGCGTTCAATCCTGTAATAACTGTACGCCATTGTGTCAGGGCATGGATGTATCCCTTTGAATAACCACCATCGACCTTCTCAATTGACTTTACTTCAAATTCATGGCAGACATCGTCCCATATCAGCCGTTCCAGCCAATCCAAGCTGTCGACCACGACCGACTTATATTTATGTTCCTCGTTATAAAGGGCCGAGATCGCTGACATGAAATCATGGAACTTGCCTACGAGGGGAAAGCTGTCGCAATCGATCTGATCCAAGCCGTCTTCGGTGGGAATAAAGATTGGATCGCAAGCCTGTGATGCGGTCGTACTTTTACCTATGCCTTCGGTGCCATAAATCAGAAATCGGGGCGGTTCATTACGTTGACCACTGTGAATCTGTTGTAGTAATGAGTTTTCATTCATCGAAAATTCCTTGTGTTAAGTTTTGATTTATTAATCCAATAGGCTGGCCAGCCAATAGGCAGAGGATGGATTCGAACCATCGAACCAAGCTTATGAGACTCGGTTCCAACCTTGCTCTGCCGAAAGCACTCCAAAGCAGCGGCAGGAAATCGGGCTTCTTTGTGAAGGGGAAGTCCATTCCGGCCACAGACCCGCCCGGGAGTGAAAAAGAATTTATGGAAAATCCAAAACGCGGATTTGCTCATAGAGCGTTGGCCAGTTGTCATTATCCCAGGCCTGACGAAGCCGATAAATTGCAGCTTCATTTTCACGCCGTGCAATGGCCAAAGTGTTCTCATTGATCAGCCAAACACCACAGCGGTTTGGCTCTGCCTTTTCGACGGCGACGAGATAGACGGGAACATGTTCGCCGATTACTTCGGCTAGGATGGATTGATAGAAAGCGAGTTGATTGTGGTACCGGCGTCGTCTGGCGTCATTTTCAAACCAGGTAAGATCAGCTGTGGTCTTCAGATCAACAATGCCTCGGTGCGGATGCAGCCAATCGATGCGTATCTGACATGGTATACCACAATATTCTGCCCGTACAACTCCCTCAGACCGGCCGTATAAGAGAAGGTCTACGGCCTCGCCGTTCATGGCTACCCCCGAAGCCATTTTCTCAATAAGCGCCACCTGTTCGTGTGACAACACAGGTTTGCCCTGAGCTTTTGCCCACTCGGCGAAAGTTTTGGTATTAGCTCCAAATGGTTTTCCAGTGCTAGGATTAATTGGCCCCCCAAGAGCAAAAGAATCTTTGTAAACATCACGACCTTCAAGAACGCGAGTATGGGTAGCTCGGCCTATAAGCATTGCTGGAGTATCGATGGCATCGATCAGACCAAGATATTTTTTACGATACAACCAGGGGCAATCCATAAAATCAATCAGCTGATGGCTGCTCAGATATTCTCTGGCCTTTTCGTGGTATTCATGGGCAGGTTCACATCCTAACACGCTGATTTCAATATTAACTTCTTCGTGTTGCATTGTTGGATAACTCCTGTTCTGTGGCTTCGATGTCCGCACAATAGTAGTTACCCGCTGAGGCCATTATTTTGGCGATGACCCCCTAAAAACAGATGACAAACAAAATGACAATAAGGGGTCACATATGTTTGTCATATGCGCGTCATATTCAAAAAGGGGTCAAATTTTCCCCGTCATTTTCAGGTCATATGTGATGCCTTGCGCATCGACAAGCCCAGATACATGACCCTTATGCGACTTGCAGACTGGTGTTCGCACGGTCGGGACTGGCTCGACCAATTTGAAAACGCGAACACAAAGGATCGCAACATGAATTATGATTCACACTACGAAGGAATTTTCACTAGCCTGCAAATCAAACTGATCATTTCCCGAGCACAAAAACTTGGGTTTCGTGATCACGAAATTCCAGATGTCCTCCAGGAAGTCGCTATTGAATGGCTTGGCTTTCAATACGACCTCAAAAAAAACACTTGCCAGGATGAAAACGCAGTTCTTATTGCAGTGGCTGACAATCGTCTGTGCAAGTTAATCCGTGGGGCGGAGCGGGATAAGGCACGTATTGATGCTATTGCACCTACCGTCCCCCAGACCTGTGACTTTTCTGAAACCGAACTGGCTGTGGATGTCCGCGAAACTCTCGACACTATGAACTCGCCAGACCGTACGGTCGGATATATGCTGATGGCTGGGTATTCCAAGAACCAAATTGCGTACAAAATGTGTCGGGATTGGCATGTTGTAAACCGGGCCTGCGAGCGTATTCGCAAACATTTCATCGCCAGTGGCTTGGAAGGCTGGGTGACACCATGACTACGCCAGACACCCCACATAAAGAATCCACCGACAAAACAATCATGCTAACGGTCAATGATGTAGCTCGAATGCTGAACTGCTCGACCAGATCAATTTATAGACTTGTTGATGCTGGACATATTCCGCGACCGGTAAAACTCGGCATGATGAATCGCTGGCCAAGGCAGGCTTTTGAGGCTTGGATTGCGAAAGGATGTCCACCTGCCAAGGGTAGGGCAGAATAAGGTTATTTTAATGAGGAATAAGTGATAAAAGCCCTTGAAATTAGGGATAAATCGAGGCTAAGTGTGTCCCATACAACCTCGGCAGAAAGAAAAACATGGCAACGATTTTCAAAAAAACTTATACGCACCCCTTACCAGCAGAAGCAGAAATTATTCAGCGTCGTGGCAAACAAATTGCCCGTTGGAAAGATGGACGCGGAAACACCCAGATGGAAGAAACGACCATTGGGCGAGATGGTAAATTAAGGATTGTCCAAAAATCACCTGTATACACCGCAAGATTTCGAGCTGCAGATGGCGTGGTGAAATTCATTACCACGGGCTGTAGGGAAAAGCAGGCGGCAGAGAAAGTACTGGCTGACTTGCTCGGGCGAGAGGAGAAAATCAAATCTGGGATTCTTTCAAGCGATGAATCCCAGATTGCCATGTTCACAAAACGAACACTGAAAGAACATGTCAAAGATTTCCTGCATCATCTGGAAGCCAAAGGATGCACCGAAAAACATCGTCGTGAGAGGAATAGATATTTGCGTACTTTGTTTTCTGCTTGCGGATTTCAAAAACTAACACAATTGAAGCATGGGCCTGTAGAGAAGTGGATGCTGCAACAGCAAACCCGAGGGGTAAGTGCTCGTGTGAGAAATGCCTATCGAGCCAGCCTGCTTGGGTTCTGCAACTGGGCGGTTCGAGATGGACGATTAAAATCTAACCCATTCGTCAAACTTGTGGTCGCCAACGAGAAAACCGATGAGCGCCGGCAGCGCCGACCTTTGAGTGTGGATGAATTAGAACGGCTGATTTACGTGGCACGATTAAGACCATTGGCTGAGTATGGGCGAAAGTCAGTGCCGGTATTGGCCAAGAAAAAACACGGTCACGCTACCTGGAAAAAAAAGGTTTTGACTATCGCTAATATCGATGCCGCATATCAGCGAGGAAAGCAGTTGTTAGCGGATCGTCCTGATTTTATTGATGAGTTGGAGCAGCGTGGGCGACGCAACTGTATGTTCTGTATGCTGGCTGCATATACAGGGCTTCGAAAAAGTGAATTGACCAGCATTACCCTTGCGGACGTCCATCTGGATGGGCCGGTTGCCTACCTGGAATTGCGAGCAAAAAACGCCAAAGCTCGCCGGGGCGCCAAGATTCCCCTGAAGGAGAATCTCGTGGCCAAACTGCGAAAATATATTGAGACCTCACATACTCCGTTCCCTTCGGCAAAAAAGAAACTGCTAGCTGCACCGACTTTGAAAACGTTCAACCTTGACTTGGCGACTGCGGGGATCGCCAAGGTTGACGACCAAGGCCGATCTGTTGACATACATTCACTTCGTCACACCTTCGGAACGATGTTGGCTCGCGCCGGCGTCGCACCACGAACAGCCCAGGAACTCATGCGCCATAGCAAGATCGATCTTACGATGAACATCTACACACACCTCGAACTCATCGACACCGCCGGGGCAGTGCAAAACCTGCCAGACCTTCAGCTAATGCCGAAAAAAAACTATAAAATAACCAATGTTGGTATATAGAGTCATAAAAATGGGCGTCGCCATTAGTGGAAAGGCTTCGCCCATTATGGTAATTCACGCAATAACAAATCAGCTTCTATTTCCGTCTACATCTTATCATCATCAATCCGGAAATGACAATCATGCCCATCGTTGTCGGTTCGGGTATACACTGGGCCTCGAAGTCAATACCTGTGATTAGGGCTTCTCCGCCAAATTCACTTGTCGGACAGACACCTGCTTCGATCTCAATACTTACCCATCTCGGCTGGAAGTCCCAGATTTGATGGCAATTCAGCAGGAAACTTTCACCGCCGTCAGGCAGGAACCAACCCGGTTCTTCGCCAGGGAGGATAAGGTCAGGTCGATTAGTGAAATCACCCGGCAGATTACCCATAGCATCGGCGATATACCACTGGGAATATCCATCCGGTGCAGGTGTTGTCGGATCGTTAGGATCATTTGAAGGCTTGGGCATGGCTTCGTCATACCACCAGTCGAACCGAACCTTGACGTATCCGCCGATGACAATATGGGCGTACATCGAAAAATCAATTTCCTTCATGTTGTAATCCGGGTTCCACAGTCCGTCGTAATCATCAACTATCGTACGCAGAAATGCGTTATCCCCAGGATTTCGGCCTGGGTCAAAATAGTTACCCGGAAAGTTCCCGGGATTGTCCCACAGCGTCCAGGTCTGGCCTTCAACGTACCAGTCCTGTGTTATGTTCTGGAACCATGGATCCAGAACTTCATTGGGGGCGCCCGGAATTGAACGGGCCATTGCAACAGAGGAAACAATAAACACACAACTCAAGACAAGCATCAAAATTTGCGTCTTCATGATACATCTCCTTTCCTTCATGCTCTAGTCAGAGGTTGGTGACCTGAACACCAAAACGAAAATGCATTTGCCCCGAACCGATTGGCAAAATGCACAATCGAACCGCTCCTCTAAATCCCAATACTACCATATTTTACCCTTTTTGAGAAAAAAGGCAAGGAAAAGCTTAAAAAAAAGGCTGTCGATCTTTTCAGTCGACAGCCCTTTTTTGTTTATTGTCACGTCAGTCTGCAACGTGAAACAAGCCGAAGAATCATTCCACCTTTTCCTCAGCGGTTTTTTCTTCTGCAGGCTTTTCCTGGGCAGGAGCGGGTTCTTCCTCAACCTCCACGGATGGGATTGAAACCGTCGCCAAAGCTCGCCGCGGCGCCAAGATTCCCCTGAAGGAGAATCTCGTGGCCAAACTGCGAAAATATATTGAGACCTCACATACTCCGTTCCCTTCGGCAAAAAAGAAACTGCTAGCTGCACCGACTTTGAAAACGTTCAACCTTGACTTGGCGACTGCGGGGATCGCCAAGGTTGACGACCAAGGCCGATCTGTTGACATACATTCACTTCGTCACACCTTCGGAACGATGTTGGCTCGCGCCAGCGTCGCACCACGAACAGCCCAGGAACTCATGCGCCATAGCAAGATCGATCTTACGATGAACATCTACACACACCTCGAACTCATCGACACCGCCGGGGCAGTGCAAAACCTGCCAGACCTTCAGCTAATGCCGAAAAAAAACTATAAAATAACCAATGTTGGTATATAGAGTCATAAAAATGGGCGTCGCCATTAGTGGAAAGGCTTCGCCCATTATGGTAATTCACGCAATAACAAATCAGCTTCTATTTCCGTCTACATCTTATCATCATCAATCCGGAAATGACAATCATGCCCATCGTTGTCGGTTCGGGTATACAACATATCATGTCGCTGTCTCTGACTGTCCAGCCTTCAAAACTGGCATTGCCCAAGGAAGTGGTGATATCCGTAACATCAAACGGCGATGGTGCTGTGAAAGTGTCTGAAATGCTGATGTCGGTAGCACTGACAGTCCAATCGAAACCGCATAACAAAAGCATTTCCCCAGACCCCAGGCATTCAGGCGGCTGATTGGGGCAGGTTTGTGTAGCCACAGCCATCAGATAAGTACTGAAACCAGTCCAACCCGGGGCAGTACAATCGCCAGGACAGTCGTTGATAGAATAAGTCTGGCCTTTGACGTACTTGGCAGCCTCACCAGTGCTGTTATAGTACCATGGCTTGTCGTCGATAAACCATCCGTAGTTTGGAATGGTCAGATTTGGATTTGTTCTCCCTGCCCCGTCATTGTACATATAGTCCCAGCCATCCTTGGGAGGATCAATAATCGGGAGAGTAGGGTTTTTGCCACTTATCTTAGCCGGGCAGTCATCGTGCCAGATAGTCTGTAGCCAGTGCAGTTCCATACAACTCCAGATAGTGTTCCCGCGAGCGTTGACATCAACGCTGAACTGTGCATTCATACAGGAGGATCCTCCATTATCCTCCAACGTAATTGTAAGGTCGCCCAAATTCAACTGTGCCGGACTGGCGGTGCAGGGAATTTTATATGTGATACTGACATCGTCTATAGAAGCTGTTTTTTTTACTAAGTCCGCTGTTACAGACGAGGCAAAAATAAACACAAACAATAACATAAAAATTTTAATTTTTTCTTTCGCTATCATCTTATGCTCCTTTTCCCTTGAATGCTCATACCTGTACGTATAGCTTGACGACGTTACAGTCCTAGGGAATACTTCCCGGCTATACGTGACCCAAACTATGAACCTGGCCCGATGGGACCCCGTCTTTGTGGGCGGACCGAAGAAAAGGTAGGCACGAGCGAGCGAAACCCGCCCTTTCCCTCATTCGCGAAGTCAGCTGCTCAAACCGACATCGGACATCGTCAAAAAGTAAACTCCTCCCGAGAGACTGATTGAAAACAAATCCCAAAAACTAATGATAATATTTTGACTCAATCAAAAAATTTGTCAAGAGAAATTTGGATTTTTAGAAATATACTCTCTTGTTTTTCGCCTCTTTGACAAGCCAGAAAACTGGGTGTCGCACGATGGTTTCCCGCCTGTTTCAGGTGGTGCCCATTTTCGGGGCTGGGTTCTATGGGCACCAAAATGGGCACGGAATTCAGTCTTTGATTGACAATTGTAGGCAATAGCTGGCATGGGAAGGCTGATTATTGGAATTTTGCAAGCAGATGGCCTGGGGGAGAGGGTTGACGTATCTCTTGGTTTTGTCGCGAGTTGGCAATAAAAAAGCGGGCCTGTCGTTTTCTGACAAACCCGCTCGATAATGGAGCTGCGGGGATTCGAACCCCGGACCTTCTGCATGCCATGCAGACGCGCTCCCAGCTGCGCCACAGCCCCGAATGGGTAGGTACTTTTACCAATTATCCACCCACAGGTCAAGTCTCTCAACGATTTTTCTGAAAATTCTGAAAAAAAGAGCATTTGCATCTAAACCAAATCTCCGCCAAAATCATTAACGGGAAAAAGGCAATGAGCCCAGAACAATTCGACAACCTGATGCAGGCTGCCTCCCGGGGCGACAAAAAGGCTTTTGGCCAATTGGCAAATACTGCGCAGGACAATCTTTACCGTTTTGCATTGTCGGCTGGGCTTCCGGGACACCTCGCAGCCGAGGCTGTGCAGGAAACACTGTTGCGGGCTTACCGGCTAAGGAAAAAATGGCAACAAGACAGCCGGGCGATGACCTGGCTTTGCGGAATAGCCTTGAACGTTACAAGAGAATATCGTCGCAAATGCAACCGAGCGGAAACAGGTGTGGAGGTCGGAGCGCTTATAGGCCTGGCTGGCTCGACAAATGAGGTCAACCAGGCGGAGCACGCGGAAAACCTAGCTGCCCTGGCCCGGGCGCTGGAGCAACTGCCCGACAGGCAGCGCGAAGCACTCTCCTGCCGGTATCTGCGACAAATGGACGTAAAAACTACCGCTGAAATCATGGCCTGTGCGGAAGGAACCGTAAAAGCAACCACCGCCGCCGCCCTAAGCAATCTGCGAACCATAATGAATATTAAAATTCGAAATCATACTGATCATTCAAATTATTTTTAGCACTGAGAGAACAAAAATGAATAAGGAACACAACGAACCACAGCAGGTCGGGGAAGATTATCTCGACCTGGTGGTCGGGCTTGAAAAACTAGGCCGAGCTATAGACTCGGCTGAATATCCGGGCCGGGCATGGAGCGAACCGCAAAAAAGCAACACGAAATGGCTGATTCGCATTCTCACAGCCTCTGCTGCAGCAGCGGTGGTGATTTGCGCCATCGCTCTTCACAATCGCTTCAATACGCCTGAGGCAATTTTACCTCAGGCTGCTACAACACTGCAAACTGAAGCAATCGCTATGAATGTACAGAAAGACGAACCGCTGTTTAATCTTGAACTGCCTGCCAACCTGGCACTGGGGCCAACCAGGCCCGTGAAAATAACGCCCCCGACAGCATCATTGCCTGAAATCACGAATATATCGCCGGCTGTGTCCGTGGATTTCCAACCACCTACACTATCTTCAATATGGACTAGATAATTTTCAAAGAAATGCTATTACAAACATATTTATTCCAACAGCACTGTAAATTGCTTGTCATTGCGAGGAGCACAGCGACGCGGGAATCTAAATTGAAAAACGAGATTGCTTCGCTTCACTCGCAATGACAAAACATGTTTATAACTAGGCAAAAGAAAAATTTGAACAGATATCACAAGGAGCTAAACATGAACCGACAATTTTTTTTAACAATCCTTACCCCCCTGCTGCTGATCTCATTCGTCGTTTCGCCAACCCTGGCCGAAGAAAAAGGCGCCCGTGGTGCAAGCAAACGAGAACCAACTAAAGGGCAGGCCGGTAGCAGACGGGCAATGCCCCCCGGTATGCCAGGAATGATGCCTGGTGGTATGCCAGGAATGATGCCCGGGATGATGCCAGGGATGGGGGGGGGAATGTTCGGCCGAGGAGTTCCCGGTACGCCCAAGGCTATCACTACCGCAGATTCTCCTGAAAACTTAAAGATAAAAACTGCACTGCAAAAGAAGATTGACGTCGATTTTCCGGATGTTACCTTTAGCGATATAATTGAATCTCTGCGTGAAAAATCTGGTGTAAATATTTTAGTCAACTGGAAAACACTGAACGCCGCAGGAATTAGTCAATCAGAGGCAGTTCAAATCAAATTAAACGACGTTTCTATTGAGCGTGTATTACAGGCTGTCCTTAAAGATGTTGGCGCAGGTGTTAGTGACCTGGTTTACACGATACAGGATGGCGTAGTAGTCATTTCCACGCAAGAGGATATCGGCATTGTAGAAACGCTGGCTGTTTATGATGTGCGGGATTTGGTTGAGTGGACAGCACCGGATGTAATGGAGAGTTTCATTCGCATGGTCTCTATCAGCGTCGGTCCTGATTCCTGGAACCAGCATCCATCTATCAGCGATACAAACGGCCTGATGGTTGTCCGAAGCACGCCACAGAAACAAAAAGATATTAAGAATCTGCTGGACAAACTCCGCTCAGCCCCTCCGACACCGGAAGTTCAGCGGGCCATGTCGCAACGCACCCGGGCACAAGAGACCAGTATGCAGATAAAGCTGGTGGGCAATATGAAGGAGACCTGCTTCGACCCGAATGCAATGGGCCTGATTGCACTCGGCGCGCTGACGAAAGAATTCCCGCGCTCTCCGAATGAAACCATCGAGGAACTGGAAGGTCTTCTGGAAAAGACAAACACCCTGGGTCTGCGAAATGCAATCAGGCTCACCCTCAAGGATCTTTACAAGGAAACAAATCAGCCTGAAAAAGCCATTAACATGCTCAAGCAAATGATGGCCGAAAACGACTCCGCCGCACACGACGCTAAAGATGCCAAGTCTACCATATCGCGATTACCGCTCGGAATACCCATGCGGCGTAGATAAAAAAGAACAGAAGCCGGGGAATTTAACGCTATTTCAGTGCGAAATTCTCCGGCTTTTTCAATTTATTTCGTATAGCTGTATTTTCCAGCAGAACTGTAACCAGTATCCCCCGACCTTCTATAAAACTTTGATGGCGATAAGTGTCAGGTCGTCGAGTCGATGTTTCAATCCGGCGAAGCGTCGCATATCCCAGACGCAATATCGTATTATGCTATCGGCAGAGTATCCCTGCGATGCGGCAAACTTCAATGCCTCCACCACGCGAGCCCGGCCATACATTTCGTCCTTGAAGTTGGTCGCCTCGGTCAGGCCGTCGGTATATGCAAAAACAATGTCGCCGGATTTCAGATCAACGAAATCGACCGGATAATTCATATCGCTCATAAGTCCCAGCAGGCCGCCACGGGCTTTTAAATCCCTCGCCTTGCCGCCTCGCAGAAGTATAGGCGGCAGATGGCCTGCGCAGCAGTAGGTCAGCCTTTTGCTCTTGCTGTTCAATACGCCATAGAACATCGTCGCAAAATCGCCGGAAACCGTGCCGGCGCATAAGTCATTATTGACACAGCCTAGCACTTCCGACATTTCATACACGTGCGACGCATGCGCACGCAACGAGGCACGAATCGACGCCATCAGCAGCGACGCACGCACGCCCTTACCAACGACGTCGCATATTACAATGCCGGTATTGTCTTCGGGCAAGGCGATAAAATCGAAAAAGTCGCCCGCCAGTTCCTGATGCGGCACGTAAATCGAACTGATATCAAAACCCGCCAGGTTCGGCGAATGCTGAGGAACCATTCGTCGTTGAACAATCCCAGCTGTGGCCAACTGCCGTTTCATCTTGAACGACTTTGACGCTTCATTGTAGAGTCTGTTGCCCGCAATCGCAGCTGCGGCTCCGCCTGCTATGGTCTGAAGCATCTGACGCTCAAACCAGTCGAAAGTCCGAGGCTCGCCACTGTAAACACGCAACACGCCCAGCCTTTTTTTCTTATAGATCAACGGAGCGCAAAGTGCGCTGACCAGGCCCTCATGCTTGGCAGCTGCCCTATCCAAAACCCGTGGGTCGGTTCTCATGTCCTTGACGTACAAAGGCTGTTCGGAACTGAGAATTTCCTGATCCAGCAGACTCTCGGATAGTTTTATCGAACTCTTATCGAGATACTGCGGAGCCCTGCTGTGCACAGCCCGGACAATCAGTTCCTTCCCGTTGGGGTCAAGCAGCCTGATTGCGCAGGCCTTGGATTTCATGGTCCTGCCGACGGTCTGGGTGACACTATCGAGAATGTCCTGCAGTTCGTGAGGCCCGTTGAATGTAGCCATCATTCTATGCAGCGCGGAAAGCTGACGAATCCGGCGCCGTCGATTCATAGTGCCTCTACAGAACTCGATGAGAACATTAGCCATCAGCTTGAGCAACTTGCCGTGAAAGGGCTGAAGCACCATGGCCTGGCCCATATGGCTGCCCTGAACCGGCTTGGATGTGCGAACCCTGCCAATTGTCTCGCCGTCAAGCTCAATCGGAATATCAATCGGATATCTGACAGCCAGCCTGGCGTCGAGAATCGGCTTGCCATCCGGCGCGCAAATAACCACCGCTTGCCCCGCCACTGCGGAAAAAGCGTCCTGAACATTCCGGAGAGTCTGCTCCGGCAAATAATCTGTCAATACTGCCACTATTTTCATCCTGTCGGGATTCTACCAGATAACCCATCCAAAATCCTCAATATAGATACAAGAACAGCCCGAAACTATCTTCAAGCCTGGACTATATGAGAGGAAATGTGAGAAATTCGGAAATCCCGCTATTAACTTGTACGAACTTTTGAAACAGCTTATAAACATTGGCGTCGAATTATAGACTTGGCTGGCTACAAAACAAGCACCTATTCGATTTTTTAAGTTTTTTTTTCAGCTGGTTAAAAATTTGGCTATCTGCATCGACACCCTTGCGTTTTGCCTTGAAAATGTGTAAGTTTGGACGCTCGTTTTTAACCTTTATCAGGAGAATACCATGGCTGGACGAAAAAAAATGTCACTTTCCAACGCAGCTGAGGCTCGCGTACTTAAAAGACTGGAACGATTCAACATTGAAACACCTTCCTGGGGCTTTTCGCAGACCGGTACGCGATTCGGAAAATTTTTGCAGGATGCCGCAGCTGTGGATCTCGAAGATAAATTCACCGATGCCGGCATTACCCACGCCATGACCGGCATGACGCCCACCGTAGCAGTGCATGTACTATGGGATTTTCCCAACGGTTTCGACAACAGCGTCGTCCGGTTGGCCAAGAAAAACGGCGTCAAGATCGGGGCCATCAACCCGAACGTATTCCAGGATCAGTGCTACAAATTCGGTTCGGTTACCAACCGGGACGCAAAAATCCGCAAGCAGGCCACCGATCACATCATCGATTCAATCGAGATCGGCAAGCAGGCCAAGAGTAAATATGTCTCCCTCTGGTTTGCCGACGGTGCGAACTACCCAGGCCAGGCTGATATGCGCGAACGGAAAAAATGGGCAACCGACGCTCTGAAAAAAGCCCACACAAAATTGGGACGCAACCAGATCATGATGATCGAGTACAAGCCCTTCGAGCCGGCTACCTATTTCACGGACTTCTGCGACTGGGGCGCAAGCTACATCGTGGCCAAAGCCTGTGGCAAGCAGGCGAAGGTCGTGGTCGACACAGGCCATCACCTGCTGGGCACGAATATCGAACAGGTTGTAGCCTGGCTGATCGACGAGAAAATGCTAGGCGGCTTCCATTTCAATGACCGCAAGTTCGCGGATGATGACCTGACCGTCGGCTCGATAGATCCGTACCAGGCGTTTAGAATTTTCAATGAGATTGTAAACGAGGAATGGCGAACGGGCAAGGATCTCGAACTCGCATGGATGATCGACCAAAGCCATAACATCAAGCCGAAAATTCAGGCGATGATCCAAACCGCGATGACCGTACAGGAACTTTTCGCCAAGGCTCTGATAGTTGACCGCAAGGCCCTGGCCTCTGCACAGAAGGCGGAAGATGTCATAGCAGCTGAGGGAGTTCTCAAGGCTGCTTTCAACGCGGACGTCACCCCCCTGCTCCAGGCAGTGCGAAAGAAAAAAGGCGTCCCAGCCAATCCGCTCGAAGCCTTCCGCAAGAGCGGTTACGAACAGCAGGCTGCAAAGACCCGCCGGCAGAAACGAAAAGACCTGGGCATCGACGAAGGCGGCGCTTTCGCGTAGCACAGCCCAGAAGTTTCATCAGTTCCTTTAAGCAAGGTATTAAAAAAGATGCCGATATTTGAGTTCGAATGCAGCGAATGCAAAGAGCGGTTTGAAAAATTGCTCCGTTCTGCCAAGGCCACGACAACCTGCCCGAAATGCGGCTCAAAAAAAGTGGAGAAACAGTTCTCCACTTTCGCAGCCCATGGCGGCGGGGCTGCTTCACCGTGTGCATCGGGCAGCTGTCCTATGGGCGAGGGCCTGCCCCCCTGCTGCTCAGGCGGCGGGTGCAGCCTGAAATAAATTATCAAAAAAAAACGCAACCTTACAGCTTTTCATGCGTCATATAATCAAGAGCGAGTTTTTTTTTGAATCGCTTTTGCAAGACTTCATGCCACGGATGGCATGAACCTGAATTGACGCGTTGGATCCTTAACGGAATTGACAAGGTGATCCCATGAAAAAATTTGTAATAACAATAGGGTTGATTGGTGCATTGACAGCCTGGGCTTCGGCAACAGTCTCCAAATCAAAAATCTCACCCGTCCCAAGTACCCCCGATGAAAAAATCGTGTCCATCACGACACCACAAAACAACTCAAGCCAACAATTCAAAATACAAAGTCATCACTTTACGGTCATCGCGCCGAACATTATCCTGGCCAAGCAAGTAGCAGATGAAGCGGAAGCTTCACTTCAGCGGATTTGTGACGAACTCTTTCCAGGCAAAGCAGACATGATTCTCCAGGCTGAAATAAATCTCTGGGCCAACGAAAAACTTTATCGAATACACGCGCCACAAGCCCCCCTAAATTCAGGGGGATTATTTACGCCGTCTAAGGGAAACCCTGATAACCAGCGGCATCGAATAGACCTTTACCTGATGACCAACCAAGTGTCTGACCCAAATGTCCTAACGGAAAAAATACTTACCAATATATTGCCTCATGAGATTTTCCATCTGGTTTTATGGGAGTACTTCCAGACGAGTTCCGCCCCGGACAAACCCTGGCCTGCAGCGATTCATGAAGGCCTGGCCATGCTGGCTGAGAAAACGGTTGATAAAACTCGACTTCTACTCGCGGGCGCTTCCCTGGCTTGCGAACCAAATCAATCGCCTGGAAATGATTTACCTCTTGAACGACTTCTGCTTGCCAAACCTTTCGACAAATCAACAAACGCAGCTGTTTTTTACGCCCAAAGCTATAGCTTTGCTGGTTTCCTGCTGGATAAACTTAACAGTCTGCAGTATATAAATTTCCTTGCCCAGCTTCACTCAGGACAAGACATAAACCACGCACTCCAAGATGTCCTGGACCAAAAAGATGATCCAGCCTTCATGGTCAAGCTATCCAACGACTGGCAAAAACATGCTATTTTGCAGGCTCAAATCATCCGTGCTCTGCAATTATATGAAAACGACAATCCCCTGCCGGGCCAAAACCTCACATTGAAACAAAACCCACCAAAAATTTAGTCTGTTTCACACTCGGAAAAAATAAAAAAAATATAAGCGAGAGTTGTCTGAAAATTTCAGCCGACTATAATAAATAGGTAATGTCAGCCTCTTGCGGGGGTCTCATATAAACCGCAACAAAGAGTGCGACACGGGTTGGATGAAGAGTTTCATGGATGTAATCACAGTACTGTCATGTTTGTTAAGCGTGATTTTATGGAACAGCCTTCGGAAAAAGATTCGTTTTCAAGAAACCTGCCACCTAACGTGTTGGCGTCTGAGGATATTATTCCTTCCGGCCAGTACGTTGTTGAAGGACTTCTTGCACCCTCTATTCAGGCATCTAGCCAAAAAACCTTCCGACAAAGTTACTCCCTAGACAAAATGTGCAGCAGGATCGTGCGTACCATACCTGCTGCCTGGGATCACCCAAATTCCATTCACTGTAGAATATTTCTCGACGATGTAGAATACACATCAGATGGTTTTGAACAGACTCATTGCCTGTTATCAAGTGGCATCGTCGTCAACGGTCAGCTCCGTGGGAAAATCGAAATATACAATCTCGCCGAGACATCCGGAATGGATGAGCCTCCATGCTCTGAGGAAAATTGCAGCCTGATTGAGCTTTTCACAAATTCACTAGCCAAGGCTATTTGTCTCGAAGATATTGTTGATGAGGCGGACAGATTGGCTGGGCTTCCTGGGGGTAATCCAAATCCCATATTGCGTGCAGCCAACAGCGGTAAAATTCTGTATGCCAACAAGGCTGCAAATGAATTGTTAGAATCAAACGGCGAAGCCTGGTTTGAAGATGTGCATTCAACCTGGCTAGCGAATATCGGCAAATCGCTGCATACCGGTTGCCCTTTGGAGGTTGAACACTCTTTTAAAGATAGGGTTTTCAGTTTCACCTTCATGCCTTTGCCAGAAAAACAATACGTCAACATTTACGGCAAAGATATCAGCGAGCGAAAGCGGGCGGAGAATCAATTCATTCAGTCTCAGAAACTGGAAGCCATGGGACTGCTGGCTGGGGGCGTCGCGCATGATTTCCGTAATCAACTTACAATCATAAAGGGGTTTGGAGAGATGATGCTGCGACGCAACATAGTGCCCCTCGAACATGCCGACAAAGTTGAAATCATTCTTAAAGCGGTTGAAAATTCCACAGGCCTGGTTACCGAACTGCTCGCACTTAGTCATCATGAAATTCTTGAACCCCGAGTGGTAGACCTCGGCGATTTAACTGAAATGTTGGGTAAAGCTGTAGTGCATATCATAGGCGAGGACATTCAACTCACAGTCAAAAAACTGTCCCAAAACTGTCGAACTGAAATTGATCCCACTTTATTCAACCAGGCCATGATCAATCTTATCATAAACGCCCGCGACGCAATGCCACAAGGCGGGAATCTGCAGATCGAAACAGATATGGTGAAGGTTGAAACATCGCAAAGCGATAAGCTCCCAAGTCTGGCCCCGGGAAAATACGCAGCTGTGACTATCAGCGATTCAGGTATCGGCATGGACAGCACAGTTCAGGAACGCATGTTCGAGCCTTTCTTCACAACCAAAAATGAAACTGACGGAACGGGACTTGGACTGACCATGGTTAACGGATTCGTTAACAAGTGCAATGGACACATCGAATGCGAATCCTTCCCCGACAAGGGAACTAAATTCTCGATATTTTTCCCCGCCACAGATAAGCCCTTGCCAGACGAACTGCCGGAAGAAAATATTTCCAACCATCAGGTGGTTAATGAACACGTTCTGATCGTCGAGGATGAAACGCCCATCCGCCAGATGATTGAAATGGCCTTGATTGAAGCGGGATACAAAGTCACCGCTGTGGGAAGTCCGAAACAGGCTATTCATCTAGCCCAACAAAAGGACACCGCCTTCGATCTTCTCGTAACAGATGTCGTCATGCCGGAGATGACAGGCACGCAACTCGCAGAACAGATCGAGTCAAATATCGCCAAGGCGAGAGTACTTTTCCTTTCAGGCTACACCCCCGACGAACTATCGCGACGCGGAGCCCTGGCTGCAAGACGGAATATGCTCACCAAGCCCTACACGCACCAGAGACTTCTCAAGAAAGTACGGGAAACCTTGGATGCTTCGGGAGAAACGCAAACTGAAGATGAACTGGTTTTTATGGAAAAGTAGTGATACGCTCTAAGCCCTGTGAAGAGTAATCAGGGGAAGCTCAGGCCTGCAATTGAAACGGACTGGCACTGTGACCATACCCAGGCCTCTCGAAATATAGACCGGACATCTAGGCCCAGCCACGAGACCTTGGGCATATTTTTTAAAGTTGACCGGCAGAATCATAGGCCCAATCAAAGGCAGGCATACTTGCCCGCCATGAGTATGACCTGCAAGCATCAAATCCACGCGAGGCTCTTCCGGGAGCATTTCCGCATAGTCAGGGTTGTGGCACAACAGTATTTTGCAGATTTTCCGCTCCACGCCGGCAAGGGCTTTAACGACGTCAGAGTTATTTGAGAAAAGATCGTCCACGCCGGCTATGCAGAGTTTCTGGCCTGATCGGCTTAGGATATGATGCTCGTTTTTCAACATCGTAATGTCAGCCGACTCCAACGATGCGATCACCAAATGCGCGTTTGTCCAGTAATCATGATTTCCCAGCACGGCGAACTTGCCGATCTTGGCTCGCAGGTCCCTGAGTACTTCCACCAGGGCCTGGGTTATCGCATCGGCCTTGCTTACATAGTCCCCGGTAAGCGCTACTATATCAGGCTGGAGATCGTTACACATGTCGACGATCTGACGAGCATGTTCCAGGCTGGAATTTGGGCCTATGTGCATATCGGAAATCTGGGCTATGCGAACGCCGTCCCAGGCGGCGGGGAGATTTGCAATACTGATAGACGGATGGGTAACCTCAAACCAGTGCGGCTCGAGCACTAAGGCATCCAGGGCTGAACCCGCCAAGGCTGTCCCTGCTATAAGCCCGGTATATTTCAAAAATTTCCGCCTGCTCATCTTCTTAGGCCCAGCAGGCTGGGATTTATCTTGAGTCTCGATAAGCGGCTGATCATCCGCTGTTTCGTGAGGAGGAAGAAAAGGTTTTGATTTATCGTAACTGCCTGTCATTGGTAAACGGATCTTTCAGTCAATTTGGAGCATATCAAAGTTGAGAGTTCCCTTTTTGCCGGCTTGCTTTGTCCTTGGCTGCGTCAGAAACATTGGGGAATATCTACAAATATGCCTTACGTTTCTTCCTTGCCACGAACAAACCCGCTACGCAAAAACTGGAACTCTCAACTTTTCAATGCTTTATTATCGGAAAAAACGCGACACAACAATGAAATTTTCAAAAGTATTGTTGAAAGGAATGAAAGACGAATTCCATGAGCGCAAAAAAAGGGGGCGATACGCAGGTTGCTCAGACCTGCTGCTATCGCCCTTCGCCTTGGTAGAGGCCCCTCTCAAAGTTACGCTATCCCTCTGAACAATCCGGTAGGAGGAGAAACCGGTTGTCCTGCGGGCGCTCATCTCCGCAAGTGTTCAGCATCATAGCGATAACCTCTACCCTAAGGGTGTCTCAGACAAAGTTGTTCCATTTTTTGGAGTGTGGAATCAACAGTAGCTGTTAACGGGCGCTCATCTCCGCATTTTGCCTTGTCTTAAGCGAGACTCCCTACTAGAGGCTCAAAAAATCGACCTCTTTGTCGGGTGACGAATATTGTCGTATTGGACAACATCGCCATATAGGCTCCTCGACACTTCGTCCTAAAACGAAATATTAATTTTTTACATCTGCAGTTTTCGTTGCCCGCCTCTATGTAGTCTCCTGATTGAACGACTCAGGAAACTACCGAGCAACCTTACCGCCTTGCCTTGCTTTAATATATGCAACCTGCGTGCCACAATAGATTGAGAAAAAAAGATAAAACAATAATTCACTTATTTTGCCGTATAAAAGGAACTTAAGCATCCTGGCCTGGGCTTGCTGATTTTTAACCCGACAATTTCCATAGCGTCGTTGCTGCATCATGCTGCACTGCTATGTCGCAGTCCTGCTATACTGTCGCATCATGCTACAGTTGTTCAAAAAAAACGGGGCGACAGTATGGAGGCTCTATCCACACTATCGCCCTTCGCCTTGGGCAGAGGTTGAAACACGTTATGCTGAGGAAAAGTCGGTCGTAGGAGAAAAACCGACTGTATCGTGATTCGCAGGGGCTCAGTTCCGCAAACACACGCTCAGACAACTCAATCCTCTATTTCAATGCTCACCCAATCCAAATAAAACTTTCAGCGGGTGCTCATGCCCGCCTATGGAAATGGGGAATCATCGAAAACTCGTCGAGTTTTTACAAACTCTATTCAATTTTAATATCGCTAACACTGAACCGAACCTGGCCTACTCCCTTGAGTATCGCAGCCCATTGTTCAGGCAAAACCGGACGGATAAAAAACCATCCGCCGTTTGCCCGAACAACCTGTTCTGATTCCATGTCGCTATGGTCGTACACCACAGCTATTTGGCATCTCGGCCATCTGCGATTTATCCATCGCAATATTTCATTCGTAGCTGGGGGGGAATACTCCTCCGCAAGAACAAACAGATCAAGTCTGCCTGTCGGTACGGAGTGAATAAGGTCCCCGGCCTGGCGGAACACCAATATCCGTCCAGCATTCAACTCTGCCAGACAATTTCCAATTTCATCAGCTTCGCCAGTGTTACTGCCCACAATTACAGCGCGCAATCCCTCGTCGATCGGCACTGGGTCCGATTTTTTTAGGCTTCTCGGTCTCACAATTTAACTCCAACAAGCACACAAACGTTCGCACGTTGTGCGCTCCCTCGTAAACACTTATTTAGGCACATGTATTTGTGCAATAGTTATGCCATAACATGAACAATTATCTTTTTTTTGTAAATATCGCAAAAAAGCATGGTTATGTCGTAAAAAAGAAGATGTTTTAACCGAAATTTCGTCTTCGCCGCGTTATGACAAAAAAAAATCGAAATGCTCACAATGCTCGCTGTAGCAAAATGCGACACCAAAAGAGTTGAACGTGCGCTTTTCCAAAAAAGAATCTACTTGGCGAATGGTTCCAAAGAAGCTATTTTGTTACACATGAAGTCTGCAACTTCCAATAAGAATAATGAATTAAGTCGTGTTCGTGATACCGTAGAGAGCGTGTATATTGCTATTGTCCTGGCATTTGTGTTGAGGGCATTCCTGGTTGAGGCGTTTGTAATTCCAACCGGCTCGATGGCAAATTCGCTATATGGCGAGTACTACGAACTGGAATGTCCATGTTGTCATTACGAATATGCACATGGGCGGAGTGCCATTCAAGCCAGGCCAGACCGCAGAGTGGTCGGTAATGGCTGGCTGCCTTATGATGCCCGCTGCCCAAACTGCAGTTATCCATATAAGGGAGACAAAGCAACTCCTGTCAGGCTGCGAGGCGGAGACCGTGTGATTGTGCTGAAGTACATATACGACTTCGCTCCGCCAAAGGCCTGGGACGTGGTGGTTTTCAAGAATCCTCAGAACAACCGGGAGAACTTTATCAAAAGGCTGATAGGCCTGCCCGGCGAAACAATAGAGATCGTTCGCGGGGATGTATTTTACCAAGCCAAGGGCGACGATACATGGCGAATCAAGCGAAAGCCACTAGCCGCTCAGGAAGCCATGTGGCAGAACGTTTTCACCAATGATGACAGGCCTGACAAGGAAATGCTAAACGAGCTGGGTATCGAACAGCCTGGTTGGCAGCTGGGCCAGAACGGACAGCCTTGGGATATTACTTTATTTGACGGAAGAGTCTTTGCGTTTAAAGGTTCGGATCAGCTGAGCGGTCTGGAGTTTAATCCGGGCATAACCGCATTCAGGCCCACCAATGGCTACAACGCCCCCACTTATGAGCGAGAAGCCTCAAAAATGGACCCGGAGGAAGATATCTGCACGGACTGGAAACTCTCCACTATCATAATACCAAGCCAGTCGGAAGATTTTCAGGTTTGCATGACGTTTGTCAGTTTTGCCGACAGGTTCCGCGCGGAATTCAACGGCAACGGCCTGGTCAGACTGCTATACCAACCTCGCGGTTTGAATCCTGATGATCCGAAGGCATGGACTGTCTGGGGGGAATCCAATATCGGTGCTTTCTCAGCTGGTAAAGGAAGAGAAGTTTCGCTCTCCGTAGTGGACTTCCGTGCAATGCTCTGGATAGACGGCAAGCCCCTGCTGCAGAGTACCGACGAACAGTATGACCATGGCTATCAAAAAGCGACTGACCGATCAACCTTGCGAGAGCGAATTCAGTACAATGAGAATTTAATAGCTGATTTGCAAGCCCAGTCCAGCCTGGATGCCAAGAAACGCCTCGCTGACGTAAAAGCCAAACAAGCCAAATTACTTCAACAATGGGACTGGTTCCAAAAGCCAGCCGTGCAGATTGCAGCCTTGGGCAAAAGCATTGAGTTGTGGCATACAAAACTTCAACGTGACGTCTATTATACTTCTCCGATACTCCAGACCAGCGAAGCCATTGCAGAAGACCTCTCAGGCGGCAGGTACCATATTGACGTCTCAGGCAGACAGTTTGACTATCTCAAGGATATGCTCAAAAATCCTTCTGAACCTGGCGGAGTCAATTCATGGAAGAAGAATGATTATGGCAGGTTTTTGGCTTGGGGTGTTACCGGCAACCCCATCCACCTGCGTGAAAACGAGAATGACCACGATCTGGACGAATATTTCTGCCTGGGCGATAACAGCCCGCTGAGTCACGACGGGCGAGCCTGGGAAGGAGCTGCACCTTCATTGAGGTTGTATGACAAGGATGGAAACTTCCAGTATCAATTGGGTACCGTTCCGCGTTACAATATCCTGGGCCGGGCTCTTTTCGTGTATTGGCCTGCCGGTTATCAGTTGCCGATAGTTAACTGGCCTCTCGTGCCGAACGTCGGCAGGATGA
Organism: Phycisphaerae bacterium; assembly: GCA_963664745.2. Classification (GTDB taxonomy): domain Bacteria; phylum Planctomycetota; class Phycisphaerae; order SM23-33; family SM23-33; genus B1-G9. The sequence goes on along the minus strand of CAXXMC010000003.1, from coordinate 149,193 downwards.
GATTAATCAAGTAAAAGCGTGAGATAACATGATTCTTCTTGAAACTAAAAATCTGGTCAAACGGTATGGTGGGCGAACCGTCGTGGACCGAGTGTCTATCACGGTTGGCCAGGGTGAAATCGTAGGTTTGCTGGGCCGTAACGGAGCCGGCAAAACCACAAGCTTTCGCATGACGATCGGCATGATCTCGCCCGATGGCGGTGAGGTGACCTTTGACGGCGTGGATGTCACGAAGATGCCCATGTACCAGCGCGCCCGCCATGGGATGGGATATCTATCCCAGGAACCTAGCATTTTCCAAAGGCTGACCGTCAGGCAGAATCTCCTGGCCATTCTCGAAACAATGAGCATGGACCGAAAACAGCGGAATAAAGAGTGTGATCATCTGCTCGATCAGTTCGGCCTGACCATTCAGCAGAACCAGCAGGCACGCACACTCTCCGGCGGCGAGAGACGAAAACTCGAAATCGCACGGGCTTTGGTTACAAACCCGACACTCGTACTGCTGGATGAACCTTTCAGCGGCGTAGATCCTATCGCAGTCGAAGATCTCCAACGGGAAATCCGAGGCCTGCGGGAACGGGGAATCAGTATCCTGCTGACAGACCATAATGTCCGAGAAACCCTGACCGTTACCGATAGATCATACATTATCGACAGCGGTCACGTCCTGAGAGAAGGCCATCCACGAGACCTAATCAACGATGAACTCGTCAGAAAAACATATCTGGGCCAAACCTTCCGCGGCGATGAATTTGATGTCTGATTCCAGGATTCAGTAGAGAAAAACAGAAAAGATAAAAGAAGTCGTCAAGATTCAGAAATAAGTAGTCAGTAAGAAAATGTAATACGAATTGCACTTAGCTCCTTTTTTTAATTCACTGCCTGTAAATTCGCATGTTGTTTCTGTTCTGTTTTCTACTGATTTCTGAATCCTGACCACTGAAAACTTAAAAAAATGGCACAACAACGCGATTATTACGAAGTATTGGGCGTCAAGAAGAACGCCACAGATAAAGACATCAAGAGCGCCTACCGCAAGTTGGCCCGGAAATATCACCCGGACGTCAACAAGGCCGACGACGCCAGCGAGAAGTTTCGCGAAGCCACCACCGCTTACGAAATTCTCTCCGATGCCGAGAAACGCAAGATGTACGACCAGTTCGGCCATGCCGCATTCAAGGGAGGCCAGGCTGGCGGCGCTGGAGGACCGCAGGGTTGGCCCGGCGGGATGGGTCAGGGCGTAAGAATTGACTTTGCCGACATGTTTGGCGGCGGAAGAGGTTCTGGCGGCGGGGGTTTCATGGGCATGGGACTGGACGAAATTCTCGAAGCCCTTGGCGGGCATGCCCGTCATAAAAGTGCGCGAAGGGGTCACCAACCCGTCGCTGCTCCGAAAGGCAGGGATATCGAACATCATGTGAATCTCGAATTCCTCCAGGCCATCTACGGCACGAGCACTACACTTCGCCTCCAGAGCACGGACAATGCGGGCAAGACCGCGACCCAGACGATAAGCGTGAAAATTCCAGCTGGCGTAAAGGACGGCCAGAAAATTCGAGTACGGGGCAAAGGCGAAGATGGTCATGGCGGCGCTGGCGACTTATTGCTGGTCTGCCATGTTCAGCCTCACGCTTATTTCAAACGCGATGGCGATAATATTACCGTCGAAGTTCCCATCGGGATCGTCGAATCTGCACTAGGCACAAAAGTCGACGTGCCTACCATTGACGGCATGACGACCGTTACGATCCCCCCCGGCACGCCGAGCGGCAGACGGCTGAGATTGCGGGAAAAAGGCGTTCCCTCAGCCGACAAGAAAAAACCTCGCGGCGACCAGTTTGTAGCGATCAAGATTGTCCCCCCTGCCACGCTGGCTGAGGATTCCAAAACGCTGCTGGAGAAATTCGCGAAAATCCAGGAAGAGCAAGGCTACGACCCAAGAGCGGATGTACCATGGAAATAGATACCCAGCGAAACATCAAAAAAGCCAACTACGCGATTTTGATAATTTCGCTCATAGCGGTCTCAGCCGGATTGCTGGGAATGATCGGGATCACCACCAAAGCCTACGCCGATGCGGACGAGAAAACTCGTGACCTGCTTTTTTACCTGGCCTGGGTCGGGGCTGCGACCCTGGCGATAACGTTGGTAATGCTGGCCTGGATTATCATGCGTTGGCTTCGTTCTCGCATACAGCCTGGCAGGAAAGCCCAAAAAACACAACACGTCAGCGCCTGGGACGAAGCTGGAAAACGACTCCCAGTACCGGAAATGGATGACGTACTTGAAACACCCGATGAATTCGCCAAAGAAGACCTGCCGGGCGAAATCGATGACGATGAAGACGAAGAAGAAAATCAGAGTTGGTAATTTGCGGTAAATAGGGGTTTAAAGGAAGAACAAAGCTAAAAACTGTCGCTAGAGCATATCAAACTTGAGAGTTCCCTTTTTGCTGGCTTGCTTTGCCCGTGGCTACTTCAGAAACGTTGCGGAATATCTACAAATATGCCTTACGTTTCTTCCTTGCCACGAACAAACCCGCTACGCAAAAACTGGATCTCTCAACTTTTCAATGCTCTAGACAACCACATCCACGCCAACCAACCTCGAATCAAACTCAGCAAAATCGTTCTCCCTATACCGCCCTATCGCTTTAGATATAACCCCATGGAGTAGACGGAGCCTGCTTGGTCGCCTCAGGAACCAACTGTCCTGGGCTACCAAAGGTTCATAAATCGCCCCCGTCCTCGCCAAAGTCAGCGGGCCTTTTCCCTGCTTTACCAATACAATCGACCGAGATGTTATCATTTTTCGTAATTGCTCAATGTTATTAAATCTTTAACAGCAATGCCTTAAGGCTGTTTCATGTCTAAATTGCCAAAAATAACCACTAAGTGGCTCATGAAAAATCCCCAGCCTATTTGATCATCGTCAAAAACATATCTCGTAAAAATAATAAATATAATAAAAATGATAAAAATAGCTAAAATAGTATTTGTGATATTTTTAAGAAATTCACTAAATTTAATAAAACGTAAACCCGATAGATGTGTTGACGGGCACTCTGGTAAAAGCGAGACTAAAAATGAAATCAGACATCTACAAATTCAGCTTACAAAACCAGCCTGGCGATAAGGTTGGAACATTACCTCAGACTTATTTGAAATTCAAGAATTCGGATGAATTTCAGCCACAGACCAGGCTGCGTATATTGCGTAATAATAAGCCTATACAAGTACTTATAGCAGATAATGACGCACAGGCCAGGTATCAGCTTGGCTTGCAGTTAACTGCCTGTAAATGCGTAGTTACCAGTGTATCCAGCGGCTCTGCTGCAATAAAAGCCGTGGAAGAGAACCCAGAGATAGACCTCGTTATCATTAACTGGATAATGCCAGGCCTAAGCGGCCTGCTTACCGCCAAAACAATAAAAAATATATCGCCCCAGATCCATGTTCTGGTAACTGTGGGAGAAAAATTTATCCAGGCTGTGGAAACAGCCTTCCCCACCATGGCAGACGGTTATATTCAGAAGCCAGCCAATATGTTTTCCTTGAAAGATATTTTGCCACACCTGGCCTTGGTTGGCAAGCGAAACGCTACTGCCCGCCAAGTATGTCATGAAAAGTTCACTATCAAATACGACCCTGAAAACCGGGGCTACTCCTATAAGAGTATGCTGGTCGGAGCCTAGTACTTCATTTTAGGAATAAGATCGGATAGATGCGCCGCGCCGGTGAGGCAGATGCAAGGAAGAAAAATGATTGCATATTTGAAGATATTCCGTCGTTTTTCTGACGCTGCAGATGCCTTATCGCCGCAAGCAGGTATCCGGCATTATTCGTAAAATGGAGTACTAGTACATCAGTCAAACCTTTTTGATTGAGGAAATATCGTGAAAATACGGAAAACCGCCCAACAGAAACAATCAGACCTCTCTAAAACCGCAGATCAGGAACTTCTGTGGAAGCGAATTATAAAATCCATGGCCTTTCGGGCAGCGGTGCTGGCCTGCCTGGCAGGAGTTGTTTTCACCGTCCTGCTGGTACATCGTCAGGGCCCATTATCAGCACCGGCCATTTCATTACAGGCGCTTCTGGGGGCCATGGCCATTCTATATGTGGCCTCCCTTTACGTCATCCACCGGGGAGACGCTGACAGGCTTTGCCTGGAAACGCAACGCAGAAACCAGGCTGAAGAGGCAAGTCGCGCCAAAAGCGATTTCCTCGCCAAAATGAGCCATGAAATTCGCACTCCCATGAACGGGGTACTTGGCATGATGGAACTGGTACTGGACACTGACCTCGATGCCCAGCAACGTCGTTGTATCTCCATGGCCAAACAATCAGCCGATTCGTTACTCCGAATCATTAACGACATACTCGACATCTCGAAAATTGAAGCCGGCAAACTTGAACTGCTTAACGCGCAATTTCAACTCAGAAAATGCCTCTCCGATTCGCTGGCACCATTACAGGTGCAAGCCAAGGAAAAGGAAATCCTGTTTAAAGTGCAAATCGACTCCGACGTCCCGGAAAGATTGATTGGAGATCAGGGTCGACTCCGCCAGATCATCACGAATCTGGTGGGCAATGCCCTGAAATTTATCGAGGCCGGCGAGATTATCTTTGAAGTCCACGTGGATTCATTAAGTGATCAATCGGCTAAGCTGATTTTCATTGTCAGTGACACAGGGATAGGCATGACAGAAGAACAGCAGTCGCGAATCTTCAATGGATTTGAACAGGCTGACAGTTCAACAGCCCATCAATACGGGGGTTCCGGGCTGGGGTTGACCATATGCAAACAATTGATCGAGATGATGGGAGGCGAAATTTCCCTGACAAGCAGCCCGGGCAAGGGCAGTAAGTTTCATTTCAATGCATATTTCGAGATAGGTTCCCAAAAATACTGTACATGTCACTCTGACAACGTCAAGGGCTGTGATTCAGGTATAAAAATCATTTCCGGCAAAGATAACGTCGCAGCAATTAAAAGTAATCAAGACTCGTCAAAATCAAATTCAAAATCCCTGAACATCCTTATTGCTGAGGATAATGAGATCAACATGGAATTCGCCTCAATGCAACTTGACAGGTGGGGCCATTCTATTACGGGCGTAACCACGGGCTGGGAGGCAATTTCCAAATGGGAACAGGGAAATTTTGACCTGATACTCATGGATATGCAGATGCCAGAAATGGACGGAATCCCAGCTACCAAAGCTATCCGATCCAGAGAGAAGCTTTATGGCAAAGCGCGTATTCCAATCATTGCCCTCACCGCCAACGCCATGGATGAAGCCCTGAATCAGTGTCTCCAGGCTGGAATGGATGCCTGTCTTACAAAACCCATAAGCAGCCAGGCTCTTTGGCAGGCCATTGAACAGATCATCCAAAACAGTAAAACATGTCCTGAACATCAAAATGTATCTGAAGAAACAGCTAAACCTGATCAGGCTGAAAACAATACAAAGACTACAGACGCGATATGGGATCAGGATAGTGCCCTGGGATACGTAGGCGGCGATCCTAGTGCCCTCAAGCGATTGGGAAGAACTTTTCTCAACAATACGCCGTTTATGATCAGCGAAGTCCGGGAAGCCCTTTCCGAGCAGAATACCCATAAACTTCACAGGGTCGTACACAAATTAAAGGGTTCATTTGCCGTTTTTGGAGCATGGCGAGCCCACGAACTGGTAGGCAAAACCGAGACCGCTGCCAACGGGGACGACTGGTCCCTGGCCAATGAAGCCATGGATAAACTCGAAGAACAAATTACCGCGTTGGCAACAAACTTACGCGAAATAACACAGGAGAATTGATTATGAAAATTCTAGTTGCAGATGATGATCCTATCTATCGCGAAGTGATTGGTAATTTACTCATCCGATGGGACTTTGATATTGTCCTTGCTGAGAATGGCCATGAGGCATTGGCGATTATGGAAGATAACGATCCGCCAAATCTGATTCTTCTCGACTGGGAAATGCCGGAAATGGACGGCGATCAGGTAGCCAGGGCGATTCAGAATAACAATATGCAGGATGATGTCTATATCCTGATGATAACCGGAAACAAACGCAAGCCGGACCTCATGCAGGTACTGCTCTACGCTGATGACTACCTGATCAAGCCCTTCGATTCGCTGGATTTGAAAATCAGGCTGCGTAACGCCGTACAGATTCTTTCTCTCAAACAGGAAGTTAAAGATCTTGAGAAGCGTGTAATGCACGCTGCATGATGGATCACTTTGGACGTTTAAATATTATCCTCGCAATTCAGGTTATTTTTACTTTGTTTTGAGGCTTTCATGGAACGCGATCATCGACCCACCATCGAAAGCCAGCCACTCTGTAAAGTGAAAAACAAAGGTATCGAAGATGAAAACGCAAGCCAATAAAAAAACTGATACCATGGAAAAAGGTTCCAGCCTGACCAATATTAAGTCAGCACCAAAATCGGTTCGTCTCCGCAAATACATCCTCCCCCCCCTGGTTATCCTGATCCTCGCACTGGTGGGAACGTGTGCATTGATATTGTTCGCGGATCTCCAGGATGAAGTGGATGAAGAATCTTCGCTGATATTTACGCGTGTACCAGAGGTTTTCCAGGCAACATTAGATGAAAACAAAGCGATAATGACCGCTTCTATTGAATTTATTTCCACCAACAAAAACTTAATAAAGGCTTTTGCAGATCGTGACAGGCAAGCCGTTCTCGATATGGCAAAGCCTCTTTTTAAGGAGCTTCGCGAAACTCATCATATCACGCATTTTTATCTTTATGATCCAAATAGAATCTGTTTTCTGCGTGTTCATAACCCCACACGCAGCGGGGATGAGATCCTACACATTACCGCTATGAAAGCCGAGGAAACCCATAAAGGATTCGCCGGTCTTGAAATTGGGAAATACGGCACATTCACTTTCAGAGTAGTGGAACCGCTTTACCTGGATGGCAAGTTAGTAGGCTACATTGAATTGGGAGAGGAAATTGAACATATCCTGGCAGACATGCACAAAACCATGGGGATAGAATTTGCAATAACTATCAACAAGAGGTTCCTTGATCGTGAAACATGGTTACTCGGCATGAAAATACTGGGCAGGGAAGCCCAATGGAATCGTTTTCCTTCATATGTCGTTGTTGATAAGAGCATAAAATCACTCCCTGCAACCCTGATTGACCGTATCGACGCTTACAGTAAGGAAAATCACCCCGGCGGGATAACGATTTCGACAAACGACCATGAATATCGAGCAACCACCATACCCATGGTCGACATAGAGAATCGTGTTGTGGGCAATATGATCGTAATGCGAAATATCGATATAGAACTTGCCGCCATCAATAGGGCTGTGATGAAAGTCTCACTAATTTGTGGACTGGCAGGTTTGATAATCGGCGTCTTTTTCTACTTCTTCCTGGGAAAAATAGAACACAAGCTGAATATAAAATCGGCGATGATTCAGGAAAATCAGAAGACGACAAATACGCTCCTTGATGCCCCCGGCAACCTGGCCATGCTTCTCAAGCCAGACGGCACAGCCTTGGCGGCAAATCAAGTAGTCCAACAGGAACTCGGCCTGACTTCAGACGAGCTTATCGGAAGTGATATTCTTGAACTGCTGGACCCGGAGCTTGCCCCACCAAGAAAAGCCCGTTTCAACGAAGCCGTCCGCACGGGCCAGCCTGATAAGTATACAGAACATAACAATGAACGCTGGCTTATAAATCATATTATCCCAATCCATGACGCCGAGAATAATGTTACACGCATAGCTGTCTATTTCTATGACATCACTGCCAAAAAGCAAGTAGAAGGGGCAATATTGGAGGGTGACAGGCAGTTCATGAACACTTTCTATAATTCGATTGACGCCACGCTACTTATAGAAGATGGCAAATTTATGGACTGTAATGCAAAAACGGTCGAGATGTTGGGAGCCAAGAGCAAAGATGAAGTACTCATGACACATCCGTCTGAGCTTTCACCGGAAACTCAACCTGATGGTCGTCCGTCACATGAAAAAGCTGACGAAATGATAGCCATTGCCCTTACAAAGGGAACGAACCGATTCGAATGGGATCATCGTAAACTAAACGGTGAGGTCTTTCCGGTAGAAGTTACACTCATGCCGGTTTCCCTGTTTGGAAAACAACAGCTGTATTGTATGTGGAAGGATATCACCGAGCAAAAACAGGCGGAGAAGGATCGCAGACAATCCGAATTGAAGTTTGAAACATTATATGAATTATCCGGCGATGCCGTAATGCTCGTGGATAACAGCGGGTTCATAGATTGCAATCAGGCTGCGTTTAAGATGTTCGGCTGCAAGAATAAAGAGGATTTGTGCGGCAGGCATCCAGGGGAACTGTCGCCGGAAAAACAGCCCTGCGGAGCAGACTCTATGGCACTTGCCAACGAGCAAATTACCAAGGCTATTAGAGAAGGAAAAAATCGATTTGAATGGATACACAGGAAAATAGACGGAACTGAATTCCCGACCGATGTTCTGCTAAATGCAATTGAACTCGACGGAAAGGTGGTTCTTCAGTCGGTACTTCGCGATATCACAGATCGCAAGCGAGCGGAGGATGATATAAAAATAGCTTACCGGAAGCTTCAAGACGTCATGGATGCTTCCAGGCAGGCGTCCATCATAGCCACAGATATGAATGGAACGATCACGCTGTTTAACCGCGGATCAGAGGAAATGTTCGGATACAGTGCAGATGAGATGGTCGGTAAGCAAACGCCTGCCATTCTCCACCTCGAACCAGAAGTAATCGCTCGCAGCAAAGAATTGACCGAGGAGTTTGGGCGTCCTATCGAAGGATTTGACGTTCTTGCCGCCAAGGCTATAGCAGAGGGCAGTGAACAACGGGAGTGGACCTTTGTCAGAAAAGACGGTTCACATGTTAATATCAATCTCTCTGTTACGGCAGTACGCGATGAAGATGGTAACGTCACTGGCCTGCTCGGCGTAGCCTTGGATATCACTGCACAAAAACAGGCTGAGATTGATATTCGCGAGAGCGAAGCCAAAATGAAAACGCTTATCAATGCTCTCCCAGACCTCGTCTGGATAAAGGATGAACAGGGAACATTTCTCTGCTGCAATTCAAGATTCCAGGCATTTTACGGGAAGCCTGAGGAGGAGATAGTCGGAAAAACAGATTACGATTTTGTGGACAAGGATTTGGCTGACTTCTTCCGCCAAAAAGACAAGGAGGCCATGGCTGCGGGAAAAGCCTCCGTAAACGAAGAAGTTCTCACCTTCGCCAACGACGGGCATACCGAGCTTGTTGAAACCATAAAAACTCCAATGTATGACAGCAACAACCAGTTGATTGGAGTTTTGGGAACTTCCCGAAACATAACCGACCGCAAACTGGCTGAGGAAAACCTAGCCAAATCTGAGACGAAGTTCCGGGCATTATACGAATCAACCGCCGATGCCGTAATGCTTTTCGGTCTGGACGATGACACATTCATCGACTGCAACGACGCAACTGTGCGAATGTTTGGCTATGACAGCAAGGAAGACTTCTGTAACAACCATCCCGGAACCATCTCACCGGCCAGGCAGCCTGCTGGAGAAGATTCTAAAGAGTTGGCTGAGGAGAAAATGGCAATTGCGATTCGCGATGGAAGCTGCAGCTTTGAGTGGACGCACTGTCGTAAGGACGGCACTGAGTTCCAAGCTGATGTCTTGGCTTCTGTTCTGGAAATAGATGGCCAGACGGTTGTTCAGGGCGTTGTAAGAGATATCACCGATCGCAAACGGGCGGAAAAGGAATTACTGGAAAGTGAAACTCAGCTGAAGGCTATAGTCAACTCGATAGAAGCCGGAGTAATCATTATTGACAGAAAAACCTACGAGATTCTTTCTGTCAATCCCACAGCTGCGGAAATGATCCAACAGAATGCTGAAGGTATGCTCGGAAAGGTCTGTCATAAATTCATTTGTCCTGCCTGGGAAGGGAAATGCCCGGTCACCAATCTGGGTGAAACAGTGCACAATGCGGAAAAAGTATTATTGAAGGCTGATGGTTCAAAACTCAATATTTTGAAGACCGTAAAACCTATTTGGTTCCAAGGCAGAGAGTGTCTGATAGAAACATTCGTCGATATCAGCGACCGTAAACTGGCGGAAGAAGAACTTGCCAGCGAAAAACAATTCACCGAGTCCTCATTAAATAACCTGCAGGATATTTTTTATGTAATCGGGCCTGATGGTTATCTTTGGCGTTGGAATAAAACGACCAACAATATCACAGGATACAGCGATGAAGAGATACGAAACATCAAAGCCTACGACTTTTTCCACAAGGACGACCAACAGAAGGTGAAAGACGCCATTGCGAGTGCCTGGAAAAACGGGGAAGCAAAAGTGGAAGCTCGTTACTTCACAAAAGACGGATATCTTCCATACGAGATGGACGGCGCGTTGCTGAAAGACCAGCATGGAAAGCCGATAGCTGTGTGCGGTACAGGCAGAGACATCAGCGATTTGAAAAAGGCTGAGGAAAATCGAAAAATCGCACTTGAACGTCAGCAAAAACTAAATGTGCTTCATCAGTTCCTGCTTGACCCGGTGTCTTTGGACAAAAAGCTCAAGAAAATAACCGACGAAGTGGTCAAAATATTCGACGCCGACTTCTGTCGAATCTGGATCACCGACCCCGGCGACAGGTGCGAAACAGGCTGTATTCATGCCAAGATCATCGAAGGTCCGCATGTCTGTAAATACCGGGATCAATGTCTGCACCTCATGGCCAGTTCAGGCCGGTATACCCATATCGACGGTGAAGTCCATCAACGAGTGCCTTTCGGATGCTACAAAATCGGCCTGGTTGCCTCGGGGAAAGACAGCAAGTTCCTCACGAACGACGTTACACATAACCCACGCGTGCACAATCACGAGTGGGCGGCAGAGCTTGGGCTAAAGGCGTTCGCCGGATATCAGCTGCGTCCCACGGAGAAAGAGACCATCGGCGTGCTGGCTTTATTTTCAAAGAATGAAATATCCCAGGACGAAGACGCATTGCTGGAGGCATTAGGCGTTGCAACCGCCCAGGTCATCCAGGCTGCCAGGGGCGAAGAAGCCCTGGCCAAGTCCGAAACAATGCTCAGAAGCATCATGAATAATGTCGGCATTGGAATAACAACCATCGGGCCGGACATGCGAGTCATGTCCCTGAACCGCCAAATGCATGAGTGGTTCCCTGCTGCAAATGAGTCGGACAAACCTGTGTGTTATCACGCTTTCAGAAATCCACCCCTCAAAGTGCCCTGCAACTATTGTCCAGCCAAAAAGACCCTGGAAGACGGAGATATTCATGAAGCAACCACGAAAACTCCTATACTTGGTGATCTGCGCAGCCTGAAAATAGTCGCAAGTCCAATCAAAGATTCCGAAGGCAATATTATTGCCGCCATTGAAATTGTGGACGATATTACGGAACAGCAACGGGACGAAGCTAGACTTAAAAAAGCCAAAGAGGATCTGGAACAGATCAACAAGTCTCTGGAAGGAGCCATCGCGCAAGCCAACGCCTTCGCCCATGAAGCCGCCCAGGCCGACAAGGCCAAAACCGAATTCCTGGCCAATATGTCCCATGAAATTCGTACCCCCATGACAGCCATTCTGGGCTTCTCAGAACAATTGAGAAATCCAAACATGTCTCCCAAAGAAAGGGATGAATATCTCGACATCATCGGACGAAATGGAACGCACCTTCTGGAGATAATTAACGACATCCTCGATATTTCAAAAATCGAGGCTGAGAAACTGACCATTGAACGAATTCCAAGCAGCGTGGTCAAGGTGGCATCTGATGTGGCGAGTTTAATGAGGGTTAAAACGGAACAGAAGGGCATTTCTCTGTCAGTCAAATACATTGGCGAGATACCCGAAACAATCTTCACCGACCCTACCCGTCTGCGTCAGATAATGGTCAATCTTATCGGCAATGCCATCAAATTCACTGAAATAGGCGGAATACAAATCACCATCAGATTCCTGCCTCAGTGGCGAGACAACAAACCGGCCATGGAGATCAAAGTGAGCGATACCGGCATTGGTATGTCAGAAGAAACCGTCAATAGTATATTCAATCCGTTCCGCCAGGGGGACTCCTCAACGTCACGAAAATATGGCGGAACCGGACTTGGATTGGCAATTTCATTCAACCTCGCAAAGCTCATGGCTGGCGATCTTACCGTAGAAAGCATACCGGACAAAGGAAGCACATTCACTCTAATACTTCCAACCGGCAGCGTCAAAGGAGTTAATATGCTTACCGAACCTACAGAAGGCATCAGTGAACATCAAGAACCTGTAAGTGCTGAAAATACAGCTCAGAACACCCTGAATGACCTGAGAATACTCCTCGCTGAGGACGGCCCGGACAATCAGTTATTGATCCGTACCATCCTTCAGAAAGCAGGCGCTGAAGTTGAAATCGCAGGCAATGGTCTCGTCGCCGTTGAAAAAGTTCGTGAAACGGACAAGCCGTTCGATCTGATTCTCATGGATATTCAAATGCCCGAAAAGGACGGCTATCAAGCCACCAAAGAAATCCGCAATATGGGTATCACCTGTCCGATAATCGCACTTACCGCGCATGCAATGAGTGAGGACAGAGAAAAATGCCTCGCTGTAGGTTGCAATGATCACTGCGCAAAACCAGTCAACCGCAATCATCTTATAACAACTATCGCCCGTCACGCAGGACGGAATTCACACGATACCACAAAGGTCATAATGGCCGAGCCTGCACAGGCATCCCCCGCGTCGTTAACGCCAATCAAATCTGAATTCGAACATGATCCTGCGATAGAGGATATCCTGAACGATTTCGTAGCTGCACTTCCCGAAAAGGTTTCCGCCATGAAAGAGGCATCAGCCAACAATCACTTCTCAATGCTTGAAAGGCTCGCGCATCAAATGAAGGGCGCAGGCGGAGGCTACGGATATCCACAACTTACGGAAAAGGCAACCGCCCTGGAACAGGCAGCCAAGCAACAGGATATTGAATCCACAACACTTCTGCTCTCTGAATTGACCCAATTGTGCAAAGCCATTGAAGCAGGCCATAACTCTGAAACTACATGGAAGGAAAGTACGTTATGAAAGTGCTCATCATAGATGACAGCCGAGATGCGCTTGTGCTGGCAAAAGCGAGGCTCGCAGAAAACAACCTGACGATTATCTGTTCTGACAGCGCCTCAGCCGGGCTGCAAATTGCAAAAAACCAAAAGCCTGATCTCATACTGCTGGATGTTGATATGCCGGAAATGTCAGGCTTTGAAGTCTGCAAAATTCTAAAGGAAGATCCCGAGTTGAACATGATCCCGGTTGTTTTCCTTACAGGCAATACGGACAGGGAAAGCAAAGTCACCGGCCTGGAACTGGGATCGGTTGACTATGTAACCAAACCGTTTAATCCTACGGAATTGCGTGCAAGAGTACACGCCGCTCTTAGAACCAAGCAACTTCAGGACAGCCTTATCGACAAAGGCTACGTGTGTCCCATGAACGCAAATACGAATCGGCGTTCGCTGACGAAGAGGCTTGGCAGGGAATGGTCTCGGATACAGAAGGAAGAGACATTTATTTCCCTAGACCCATTGGCTGACAGGAACAAGCAGTCCATGTCCGTCACAGAAATTTCAATTGATGTAGAAAATTTAGAACAGGCATAAGGAACACTGTCTGATAACTGACGAGCCATGCCGGCGGATTTTTAATTAACGTCCTTCTGACGGGCGTTGTTTATAAAGGCAGGCTAAGTCGGCGGTTAAATACAAATGTCTATGCAATGAATTTGGCATGGAACCCAAAAGAGAATATGAGGAAGTAAAGCTATGAAAGTTCTTATCATTGACGACAGTCCGGAAGCTTTGGCCTTGGCAAAGGCAAGACTCTCAGAGGAAAAACTCACGATCATCTGCGCCGACGGCGGCCAGGCCGGGCTGAAAATGGCGGAAGCAGAACAACCTGATCTGATCCTGTTAGACGTTGACATGCCCAATATGTCAGGCTTTGAAGTCTGCAAAATTCTAAAAGAAGATCCGGATATGAATCTGATACCCATTATTTTCCTCTCCGCCGCTTCAGGAGCAGACAGCAAAATTACAGGACTTGAACTCGGCGCAGTTGACTATGTTACCAAGCCGTTTGACCTGTTTGAATTGCGTGCGAGAGTACGGGCGGCATTGAGAACGAAACGCCTCCAGAACATGCTCATAGAAAATGCACACATTGACCCCCTGACCGGCCTGCCTAATCGAAGGGCACTCATGGAACGATTGAAGCAGGAATGGGCTAGAGCGCAGAGACGCAATGGAACTCTTTCCTTCATCATGGCTGACGTGGATCATTTCAAGAAAGTCAATGACACGTTTGGCCATGATATCGGAGACAAAGTATTGAGCGAAATCGGACGGGCATTATTCAGCTGCTGCAGACCTTCAGATTTGGCAGCCCGGTATGGCGGCGAGGAATTTGCCCTCATTGTGCCCGAAGAACTCGCGAAAGATGCGGCCTGCCTCGCTGAAAGATGTCGCGTTGCTGTAGAAGAAGTGTCCGTATTTACCCGAAAAGTTTTCGTCAATCCCACCGCCAGTTTCGGAGTGGCTGATATACATGATGGTGTATCTTCAATAGAGGATTTGATCCACTTGGCTGACATGGCTTTGTACAAAAGCAAGGAAGCCGGGCGAAACAGGGTCTACTTTGAAAAGAACAAACATTTACAAACTTCAAACAGGAGCTAGTAATATGCCAGTTATTAATTCTAACGAAAAGGTCGCGGAATGGTGGGACCGTTTAAAAAACAACGGTGACCAGGAAGCCAGAAACAAGCTCATTGAACACCATCTGCCCCTCGTCAGACACATAGCCAAAAAACTTCAGATAAAACTTTCAAATTCAACATGCGTTAAAAATGATGAGTTGATCTCGGCTGGCACTGTTGGACTTATCAGCGCCATGGACAATTTCGATCCGGACCGAGGGGTGGCATTTTCCACTTTCGCATGGATTCGTATCCGCGGTGCGATGTTGGATGACCTGCGGGAAAACAGCTGGATACCCAGACTGGTTAGAAAAAGGGCACAAAAGTTTGAGCACGCCAACCATCGCCTCCTGGGCCAGCTGGGCAGAATACCGACCGAACAGGAACTGATGCGAGAACTGAAGGTATCGCCACGGGAATTTCTTAAATACCGCCAGGATGCCCATCCAACAGAAATGGTGTCAATTCAGAACCTCATGGGCAACAGCAATAATACTGACGAGCAGGACAACGCGGAATGGGCACTTCCGCCATCTGATAGAGAGTTAAGTCAGGACCGCATGGTATTACGGCAAGACATGCGAGACATGCTGCTTAAAGAGCTGACAAAAACTGAATATTTCATTATTGTTCTTTACTATCATGAAGAGCTTAGGATGAAGGAAATCGCTGAAATCCTGGAAATTTCAGAAAGCAGAATAAGTCAAAAGCATTCCGAAATCCTGGCCCGATTCAGGAAAAAACTTCAAGAAGAACCTGCAATTCACGCAGCTGCGTAGAAAAGGCATTGAAAAAATAACATAAAAATCAAAGTCAATTCATGGCGATTTCAGCCTAAACTACGAAATTCCCTAGAGGGCCTAGGGACAACCCTTAGTTTTTTTTAAAAAATTTCTGGTTTTTTTATTAGATTGCTGGCATACTCTGTACCGAAATTACATTGATGGATTTTTTCACTGGTTCACCAAGGAAATTTAGTAAATCCAAACAAATCGGGGTGTGGTTTTTGAAGTGTCAATGTAAAAGACAGCAAGATAGGATTTGACCATGAAGGATATGATTTCGACCACCAAGGCAGCCAAGCTACTCGGAGTAGCGATTGCGTCGATTTCAAAGTGGATCGATTCTGGGGAATTAAAGGCTGGCAAAACGCCAGGGGGACACCGCAGGATAGACAAAAACGATCTGGCGCAATTCCTGAAGAAACACAAGCTCGGCTTGCCAAAAGAGTTAAGAACAAGCCATAAAATCCTCGTCGTTGACGACGAAGCATCCATAGTGGAATGGATAACCCAGGAAATAAAAGCTGAGCACTCAGATTACAAGGTTTTGCACGCAAGTGATGGCTATTCCGCAGGAGAAATCGTTGCCTCCTCACATCCGAATGTGGTCATTCTTGATCTTCGTATGCCGGGCCTGGATGGCTTTGATGTTTGCAAAAGAATCAAGTCAAGCGCCAAAACACAAGACATAGCTGTCATAGCAATGACAGCCCATCACTCCGAAGAAGCCAGAACCAGCATTCTTGAGTGCGGTGCCAGAGCTTATTTCACCAAGCCTCTGGACATTAATATCCTGATGCAGGAAATCGAATTAGCCTTGGAAGCTTAGGGCGATAAACGATATAAACCCTGTCGTTGGAATCAAAAGCGGCACATGGAATCCGCTTGCCAGCCAGCATTTTACTACCAGAATCGACCAATTTGATTTATAAATCTGGCATGTCTGGAACAACAAAAAAATTGATGGAAATGTATAAGGCTATGGTTGCTAGGTTCGGGCATCGAAACTGGTGGCCCAGCCAGGCCGGGGCCGATACGCCTGCCGGCAAGCTGGAAATCTGCATCGGGGCGATACTAACCCAGAATACAAACTGGACAAACGTCGAAAAGGCCCTTGCCAATCTACGCGCCGCCGATGTGATGAGTTTGGAGGCCTTGTATGAAAAACCGCAGGAACAATTGGCTGAGCTGATCAGGCCTGCTGGTTATTTCAACGTCAAAGCCAAAAGGCTCAAGAATTTCATTCACGCCGTATACGAAAACTGGGGCGACGACATCACAGCCTTTCTCGACAGGTCGGTATATACCCTTCAGGAAGAGTTATTGGCGATAAACGGCATCGGGCGGGAGACGGCTGACAGCATGATTCTGTACGCAGCTGGTTTGCCGACGTTCGTGGTGGATGCGTACACTGCCCGGATTTTCACCCGCCATGGCCTACTCGGGCCCGAAGACGATTACGAATCCATAAAAGAATTCTTCGAGTCCAGCCTGCCCGACGACATCGAACTCTGGAATGACTACCACGCCCAGATCGTAGCGGTGGGGAAAAATTTCTGTAAGCCGACGCCAAAATGCACAGGCTGTCCTCTGGAACAATTTCCGCACGATCTTGAGGAGTTTTTATAAAATCTGCATTATGTCAGCCAGGGCTCCTGTCCTGGCTGAAAGCAGGGAAATTTTGGATTTCTCTGCGGAACTTGCCTCCGACATCAAAACATGTATTCCGC
Organism: Phycisphaerae bacterium; assembly: GCA_963664745.2. GTDB lineage: Bacteria > Planctomycetota > Phycisphaerae > SM23-33 > SM23-33 > B1-G9. The sequence goes on along the minus strand of CAXXMC010000003.1, from coordinate 131,868 downwards.
TGTCATTCCATGGCGAGTCCTACGATGTGCCGGGACAGGCACCCCGGCACGCAGTTCTAAAAATTTCCCTTGTTTTTTTAAAGCACCCCATGTACGGTTTATGTTTGGATTGATTAGAAAATTCCGGGAAAGGAGTCAGCCATGAGCGACATGAAATACGTTACATATTGCGGATTGTATTGTAAGCTTTGTGCCAATATTGCCCGTATTCCCCAGCAGGCAAGGGACCTTCGGGAAACTATGCAAAAAGACAGCTGGGAGTTTTTCGGCGAGCATTGTATGCCGGGTTTCAATGACTTCTATGAATTTCTGGGGAAATTCACCACGCTTGACGAAACTCATCCGGGCTGTCGCGGCGGATGCGGCAACCCGGAATGTCAAATCAGGATTTGTGCCAAGAACAAAGGCGTTGAAGTTTGTTCCGCGTGTGAGGAATATCCCTGCCAGACCATGCAATGGCTTGTAGATAAGTATCCGAATATTGTCGCGGATGGCCAGCGTCAGCAGAAGGTCGGCATGGAGCAATGGATAAAAGAGCAGGAAGCCCGACGCAAGGCTGGGTTCTGCTACAACCAGATTCGTCATCCGTAGACGACAATTTTGAAATTTGACGGTTGGCTTTTGATGTTTGGCGCTTTATCCTGTTGGCCATGTTGACATTTGAAGCATACAGCAAGGGCAAGGCTGCCGGCGAGATCGATCTTACCGGGGCATACGTTTTCGCGCAGGACGGTATTCCAATTCGGGCCGACATCGTCGCTGAGGACAACCGGATTAATTGCATGAAGAACTCGCCCGGCGTATGTGGCCTGGCTGTGGTATGGGACGTGGGGACAAACGGCAAATACCTGCTGAGTACAACCAGGCTGCGCGATCGTCGAAAATCATACAATCTCAACCTCGAACTGGCCCGGGCCAGGATGATGAGGCTATATCAGAAACGCGAAGACTGGGGCCTGTTCGACCAGGAAGAAATGGAACCCTACAACGACGAGTTCAATCAGATTCGTGAAAAATTCGTCGAAGCCGTCCAGGTAAACGTAACAGACCCAGCTGGGGCTTCCATACTCGCTGATGAAGCCCTGAACCAAGCCATGCTCTTCGGCGAGAAAATAGCTCTGCTGCACACGGAATTGCTTACCAAGCGAAAGCTTGCCACCGGCAGCAGGGGAATACTCTGTGGAACAACAGTTCAGCTGGAAGACAGCGAGAAAACCTTCTCGGAGCAACTCAAAGACGCCATGGATTTCGTCACCATCCCCATGCCATGGAGGCTGTGCGAACCGCAGGAAGGTTCCAACAGATTCGAAGCCATAGACACCTGGTTAAATTGGGCCACCCGTGAAAAAATGATTATCCACGCCGGGCCTATTCTGAGCTTTGAGCCTGACCAACTGCCTGCATGGATCCATATGTGGAAGAATGATTTTGATTCGCTGAAAGCTCTTATAACCGCCCATGTCGAACGAGTCGTAAAACGTTACGCGAAACACGTACAGGTCTGGAACGTCGCATCCGGGCTGCATAGCGTAAATACTTTCGACCTGAACTTCGACCAGATTTCCGAAATCACGCGGACAACATGTCAGCTGGCGAAAAAACTGTCGCCGAAAAGCCAGGTCATGATCGATATACCCATGCCGTGGGGAGAGTATTACGCTCGCAACCAGCGAACAATCCCCCCGCTGCTGTTTACGGACATGGCCTATCAGAACGATATGAAATTCGATGCCTTCGGGCTTCATATCGAAATGGGTATCCCGGAAGATGGCCATTTTGTCCGAGATTTCATGGAAATAAGCGCCAGGCTCGACGAATTTACCTCCTACGGAAAAGCCATTCACATCACCGCCTGCCAAGTGCCTTCGAGCGACCAGGTTGACCCGTTCGATGCGTGGGGCGGCAGGGAGGATGTCCGTAAAGCAGGGAGATGGCATAATCGCTGGTCGCCCCGATTGCAGGCTGAGTGGTTGCAGGCAGTGTATCGCCTGGCAGTGAGTCGCGGGGCCGTCGAAAGCCTCTGCTGGCGAGACCTGGCCGACACACCAGGCCATAACATGCCAAACGGCGGACTCATGGACGCCCAGGCCCAACAAAAACTCGCCTATAAGGAATTGCGGAATTTCCATCTCATCATGCAGAAGAACTCCAGAGCCCCGCGAGAAAACGGAGAACAGTGATGACGCCCCCTGCCTGGCAGTTCGATATGCAACTGACGAGGGCGAACCTGATTGCATTGGCTGGGCTGAGCGTTTTGGCCTGTCTGGCGATGGGGGCGAGCCTGGCTGGGGAAAGCCGAACCTGGTTTACAAACACCCCGCCGATCGACCGGACGAAAATCGAAGCGGCAACGGAAAAAATCGACCCCAACACAGCTTCGGTCGCTTCGCTGCGACGATTGCCCGGCATTGGCGTGGTCCGGGCGGAGAATATTGTCATTTATCGTCTCAAGCACAAAGAAGAACATTTCAACAGCCCAGCCGACCTTAATAAAATCCACGGCATAGGCCCGGGAACCGTCAATAAAATCTGGCCGTATCTGGTTTTTCCAAAAACTCCAGCGCAAAAATAAACTTCGCCAAAGCAGACTATAGCAGCAATACGACAGATCAAATTTAACATGCTCCCCTTTCTGTAAAAAAAAATAAAAAACGCGCTTGAGCTGTCTAAAGGTGCAGGGTTTATAATTCGTCCATCGATATTAAAACACTGACCAAAAGGCAGAAGATGAAAAAGTACATTACGATAGGTGAGTTGGCGGAAAAGAGCAGCCTGAGCAGATCCACACTGCTTTACTATGAACGCGAGGGTTTGCTCCGCTCGTCATCTCGGAGCATGAGCAATTACCGGCTTTACGATCAAGGCGATATCCTGAAGCTCGAGCAGATCAGGCTTTATCGCGGGATAGGGCTGCCGGTCAAAAAAATCTTTCACATGTTAGAAACCCCAAGCTCCAAAAAATCACACGAATCAATAACCATACTTCAAAAACATTTGCAGCATATTTCAAGCCAGATCGATCAGCTTCGCAAACAACAGGCTGACATTATCAGGCTGACTGAGCAAATGCAGATCAAGACGGCAAAGCGTAAACGCGGATCGGCAAGGGCCCTGTCGAGTGGCCGCAGAGATGTGTCACATTTTAAATTGGAGAATGAGATGTTAAAAAAAGAACGATGGATTGAGATAATGTCAGCTGCGGGTTTTTCCAGTGATGATATGCAGAACTGGCATAGGCAATTTGAGAAACTTGAGCCTGAAGCGCATCAGGAATTCCTCGAGTCGCTCGGAATCGACCCAAGTGAAATCGCAGAAATTCGCAAAAGGTCTGAGTCGTAGGTCAATTAAGCCCTGACAGCTACAGGCGTTGATTGCCTGCTATCCCAAATAAAAGAAGGAAGGCTAATGCCTTCCTTCTTTATTTGTATCAAGACATAATCTGACTTTTGATAAGAACTTTTATTGTTGCATTATGTAAAGGAGCACATCACGGTGCGGGCGTGCCTTTTCCGTCCAGGAAGCCTTCGAGTTTCCGGGCACGAACGGGGTGTTGCAGTTTCCGGATGGCCTTTGCTTCAACCTGACGGACGCGTTCGCGGGTAACTTTGAAAATTCGACCTACTTCCTCGAGCGTATACGTATAGCCGTCGCCAATGCCGTATCGTAATTTGATAATCTCACGTTCACGATACGTCAACGTTTTGAGGATTTCTTCGATACGGTCTTTCAGCATTTCCGTACCAGCGGTCTCGATCGGACTCTCAGCGGTCTCATCTTCGATAAAATCGCCGAAGTAGCTGTCTTCGCTCTCACCGACAGGCCTATCCAGACTAATCGGATGCCTCGAAATTTTCAGCACCCTGCGGGCTTCGGAAACTGACATCCCAGCCTCGGACGCGATCTCTTCAATCGTAGGTTCCCTGCCCATCTGCTGAACGAGTTTCTTTGAAATGTTCCGCAGCCTGCTCATAGTCTCAATCATATGCACAGGAATTCGGATAGTCCGTGCATGGTCGGCTATGGCGCGCGTGATAGCCTGGCGAATCCACCAGGTCGCGTATGTCGAGAACTTGTAGCCTCGTCTATACTCGTATTTGTCCACCGCCCGCATCAGGCCTGTGTTGCCTTCCTGGATAATATCAAGAAAACTCAGGCCACGGTTACGGTATTTCTTGGCAATGGAGACGACCAGCCTAAGATTACCGCCGGAGAGTTCGCGCTTGGCCTGTTCATAGTCGTTAAAAACTTTCTGGATCGCCTTGACTCGCTTCTTCAGCAGGTCCGGCGCTTCGTGGACAAGATCAACCAATCCATCGAGTTCTTCCTTCATGATCTCGAGATCTTCATCCGGCGTACCATACTTTGCTGCGTTATCGATTTCCCGCTGCAGCTGGGCCATCTTGTCGGATATATGCTGAAGCTTCTTCATCATGGGCTGAATTCTGCTTGTCCGCAGCGAAAGCTCTTCCAGCAGCTTTGCAGCCCGGCGTCGCCTGCGCCAGAGACAACGATTAGCGTGTTTCCGGGCTTCTTCCGCTTCATCCTTACCCATGAACACAGCCCAGTCGCTCTCGTTTGCGTCAATAACTTTTTTGACGGTATTCAGATTGGCGGGCATTCGCTCGGTAATGGTTTCCTTTGAGAGATTCTCAGCTGTGGAAATCTTCATTGTCCGATCAAATGGGAGGTCACCGCCATAGACCTGCCAAAGAATAGTAGAGGCTTCGCGAATGCAGTAGTCGCTTTCCAAAACTCGCCGCCTGAAATGCATCCGGGTCATCTCGATTTTCTTGGCAAGCGCGATTTCCTGCTCACGACGGAGAAGCGGTATCTCACCCATCTGCGTCAGATACATCCTGACGGGATCATCGATCCGGCGGGTTTCCATCGCGAGTTCATCTTCAGTGGTTTTGCGTTTTTTCGTCGGAACTTCAGCCTCTTCGCTCCCGTCGGCAAAAGGCTCGCGCTGCTCCACTTCGGATTCGTCGAGTAATTCAATACCCAGCTCATCAAGAGTCATAAGCAACGAATCAAGCTTATCCGGAGAGATAGCTTCATCCGGAAGATCTTCGTTCATCTCTTCGTAGGTGAGATAGCCTCGTTCTTTACCCTTGATTATGAGTTTTTTTACACTACTGTCGAGGGGCAATGCCATGCACCTGCTCCTTGGTTTTATTTGTTAAATGAATCGTTCTCGAGATATACAGAACTTAGCATTATATTCATGAAAATAGTGTCTCGTCAACACTTTGCATTTTTTAAAGGCAAAAAAAATAAAATCTTCTTTGTCAAAGACCAGAAAATGGCATTTTGTGTCCATCTAGCAATTAGCACCTAAAAAACGCCGGTTTTCGCTCAATAAAGCCTGATTTTATAGCTTCATGGATCAGAAGAAATATACTGTTTTTCGATAAAACCAGCTGTTCAGGCGTACGGGGATTCAGGTTTTTCAGATAATTAAAAACTGAATTTGCTTTTTGCCGTTTTCAAATCGTAGGTTCCTTCTGAAGTACGCAGCTAGAGCATTGAAAAGTTGAGAGTTCCAATTTTTGCGTAGCGGGTTTGTTCGTGACAAGAAAGAAACATAAGGCATAGTTCGTTCTATTCCGCAATGTTTCTGACGCAGCCAAGGGCAAAGCAAGCCAGCCAAAACGGAACTATACAAGTTTGATATGCTCTAATCGCACTGGTCTTGTCCATGCGGAATGAAGAACTCCGGGAGTTTTCAGCCGGCTGGACACAATGGGCTGTATGTGAGGCAACTATGGTTTTCAGAGTTAGATACATACTCGCTGGGATGGACAGGCAAGAGACTGAATCAGTCGAAGCCCACAGTCCGTCGGAAGCCATGATCAAGTTCGATCTGGAACATAGCAAAGGCAGCTGTCCTTCCGGGCACACCATTACCAGCGTTTGCGCGGAAGAACCCCAGATCGACACCAATTGATTTTCCGAATTCAGGCTGACAGGACCAGATGCGGTTCGCACAGCCTAGTTTTGTCCGAAAATGTAAGTTTTTTGTAAAGGTTTTTATCATGAACTTTTTGAATCAAATCGCTCAGCCAGCATCCCAAAAAGGGCCCTTGAACTTTGCGCACAGCCCTCCCGGCCTTGTGTGCCTTAACGCGAACGATTGAACAATCTTGGGCAGACTGTGTGTGCAGGCTGCCAAACTGTGACTATGGGCCAGTTGGAAAGGACTGGCCCTTTTTTTTGCGCCTAGATAATTCAAAAGAGAAATCTGGCAAACAGAAAGCTTTTTCGATAAAATTCCCGGGAAAATTGCCCATGGAGCAATATCTGTCGCCAAAGCCAATAATAAAAAAGTTGCAAAAGTTTGGCAGAAATGCAGACTATTCCTTTTCTGTTTCCTGGAATCCTTTTGTCAGAGGCCAAAAAATGTTGAAACGAATACTTGTGACCGGCGGAGCTGGGCTACTGGGGGCACATCTGTGCAAAAAACTCCTCGACGAAGACCATGACGTTATTTGCATGGACAACTTCTTCACCAGCCAAAAGCGCGACATTGATCATCTGCTGGACTATCACAACTTCGAACTGATCCGACATGACATAACGCAACCGGTTATGCTGGAAGTAGACGAAATATACAACCTCGCCTGCCCTGCCTCGCCAATACACTACCAATTCAACCCCATCCAAACACTGCAGACTTCCATCGCAGGCGCAATGAACATGCTAGGCATGGCCAATCGGACAAAGGCAAAAATCCTCCAAGCCTCCACCAGCGAAGTCTATGGCGACCCTGATATATCACCCCAGCCTGAGAGCTATCGAGGCCAAGTCAATACCATCGGGCCTCGCGCCTGCTACGACGAAGGCAAACGATGTGCCGAAACTCTCTTCTTCGACTACCATCGTATGCATCGCGTAAATATCCGCGTCGTCAGGATATTTAACACCTATGGGCCGGGGCAGCATCCATACGACGGCAGGGTCGTAAGTAATTTCATTCTCCAGGCCTTGAATAATCAGGATATTACCATATATGGCGACGGTTCGCAGACGCGGTCTTTCTGCTATGTCGAAGACCTTATCCGCGGAATGGTCGGAATGATGAACAATACCGAAAATTTCCATGGCCCTGTCAACCTGGGCAACCCCGAAGAATATTCGATCAAGCAACTGGCCCAGATCATCATCGAACTGACCGGCTCAAAGTCCAAGCTGGTCTACAAACCCCTGCCGGCTGACGACCCGACACAACGTCGACCTGATATTACATTAGCAAAAGAAAAGCTGGACTGGGAACCGAAAGTCCCCGTAAGAGAAGGCCTGGCCAAGACTATCGAGTACTTCAAAAAACTGGATATGTCCAGATACAGACCACCGACTAACAACACCCCAGCTGTGTAAAGACGTGTCGAAATATTGAAAACCAATAACTAATGCCTAGTGCCTAAAAACTAATGACTAATATGAAACTATCAATTGTCATACCGGTTTATAACGAGTTGAACACATGGAAAGACCTGCTTGCAAGAGTTCTGGAGGTAGACCTGCCCAGCTGGACTCGGGAGATCATTCTCGTCGATGACGGCTCTACCGACGGCACGCGGGATCAATTGCGGCAATTCAAAGATAATCCGCCAGACAATACACCAGCTGGGACTGATTTCCAGGTAATCTTCCACGAGCAGAACCAGGGCAAAGGCGCTGGTCTGCGGACTGGCTTCGCAGCTGCGACCGGCGACGTAGTTATAATTCAGGACGCCGACCTGGAATATGACCCCAAAGACTACCCCGCCCTGCTGGCCCCGATAGCAGCAGGCAAAGCAGACGTCGTCTACGGCAGCAGATTCCTCGCCCAGCGCAGCAGGAAGGGATACCTGAAAAATTATCTCGCCAACCGTTTCCTGACGGGTTTGAGCAATCTCACGACAGGCCATGGCCTGACCGACATGGAAACCTGCTACAAAGTCTTCCGCCGGGAAATCATCCAAGCCATCCCCCTTCAGCAGAACCGTTTCGGCTTCGAGCCGGAAGTCACAGCCAAGCTGGCCAAGCGCGGCGTGAAAATTCTGGAACTTCCGATCTCTTACGATCCTCGCAAGCATGAAGAGGGCAAAAAAATTGGCTGGCGCGACGGTCTGCAAGCCATTCGTTGCATCTTCAAGTATGGCTTGGCAAGAAAAGAGTAACCAGCTGCAGACATTTCATTGGCTGGGGTCTCACCCCGTTCGGTTTGTTTAGAGCCGCTAACGATTAAGATGCAACGTGGATTCGTTGGTGAGGACAAGCCCAGCCAGGACAGTGAAGCAGAAAATATGATTACATTGTCGATGGAACCGGACGCCACCGGGCGAAGCCGCAACCAGAAGGCATGTTGCAGATTAAACGTTAATTGCGCTAGTCATTTCGGGCTTGACCCGGAATCTAGTGGATGTATGGACGATACGGGAATTTCCTCTGGAATCCAGCTTTCGCTGGGATTACACGAGGGAATCATATTCTTTCTGGCGAGTGGCATGGCAACACTGCATTGTTTGCAGGGTAGCCATGATTTGTCATTGCGAGGAGCATGGCGACGCGGCAATCTAAAATTCAAAAATCGAGATTGCTTCGCTACTCTCGCAATGACACAATAAAGAAACTCTGTGTCCTCTGTGCCTCTGTAGCCCGCTGTTTTATCCAAAAATCTTCTTCATCTGTGACATAAAGAATGGCCCCTTCGCTAGTACTCCATTTCAGGAATAATGCCGGATACCTGCTTGCGGCGATAAGGCATCTGCTGCGTCAGAAAAACGACGGAATATCTTCAAATATGCAGTCTTTTTCTTCCTTGCATCTGCCTCACCGGCGCGGCGCATCTATCCGACCTTATTCCTAAAACGAAGTACTAGGCCATTACCGGCTGAAGGGTTTCGTCGAGTTGGTCAGCCTCTTCGAACTTGACGCTGATACGTTTCGAGACGCCCAGTTCCTGCATCGTCACGCCGTAGAGTACCTTGGCGATAGCCATGGTTCGCTTACTGTGCGAGATCATGATAAACTGGGTATCGGTGAATTCCTGAACGATCGCGTTGTAACGTTCGTTGTTGGCTTCGTCGAGTGCAGCGTCCACTTCGTCCAGCAGGCAGAACGGCGAGGGCTTGGCCTGGAAGAAGCTGAAGATCATCGCCAGGGCAGCCATGGTTTTCTCACCGCCGGAGAGCAGGCTGATAGAGCGAAGCTCCTTGCCGGGAGGCCGGGCCACGATTTCGATGCCGCTTTCCAGCACGTCTTCAGGATCGGTAAGCAGCACGTCAGCCTTGCCACCGCCAAATAACTTGCGGAACAGCGACTGGAAGTTTTCGCGAACCTGTGCAAACGTCTCGACAAATCTGTCACGACACTCCTTATTGAGTTTGCGAATAAGTTCCTCAAGCTGCTTCTGCGACTCGACAATATCCTGCATCTGTGCGCCAAGATATTCATGTCGCTGCTCCAGTTCTTCCTGTTCACCTATCGCATCGAGATTTACATTGCCGAGCCTGTCGATCTTGCCGCGGAGATCGTTCATTTCCAGTTCAAGGGCTTCCCAATCCCTGTCATCGTCATGCTCATAGGTTTTGTGCAGCTCGGTGAGATTCATGTGCATCTCGTCCGCAGCCCGGTTAATCATATCGCCGATATGCGCATCTATTTCGCTCAGTTTGACTCGCAGGTTTCCGACCTCTTCGTTGGCCTGCTCAGCTTCGCGACGCTTTTCCGTCATTTGCGTCCGGATCGTATCGAGCATCTCAGCAAGGCCTGTGCGACTCTCTTCAATGTCCTGGAATTCGACATCCAGCGCCTGCTTGTCGGCATAGAGCTGTTCGACCTGCGTACGGGATTTTTCGATTTCGTTCTGGGCAGCAGTGCGTCGATCCTTATCCAGTTCGATATCTGCCTGCGCTTTGGCGCGGGCCTCTTCCATCTCGCCTCGCTGACGGGTAAGGGTAGCGATTGTCTCGCGGAGAGCAAGAGCCTTCTGCTCCTGTGAAGCAAGGGCGACCTTCAACGCGGTTCGCTGTTCGTTGAGTTCGTCCTGGCCCGTTCGGGCGACATCAAGCTGCTCCTCAAGCAAGGCCAGCGTTTCATCGTGCTGGACTTTGCGGTATTCCAGATCCGCAGCCTTCTCTTTCGTTTCGTGTTCTTTCTGAATAGCTGCGTCAATTTCAGCTTCAATGCTGGAAATATTCTGATGTAGCAAAGGCTCTTCGCGTTTGCGTTGATCGATTCGCGAATCAAGCCCGGCGAGCTGTTTGTCGCACTCGCCACGTTCAAAATTAGCTTCGTAGATGGCTTTGCGGAGGGTCTCAAGCTGATGCTCAAGATTTTCCCGTTCGGTTCGGGTCTCTGTGCTTTGCAGCTGAAGGTTTTCGATCTGCTCATCCAGGACAGCTATCTGCTGCTGAAGCTCGGCAAGCTCACTGCCGCGTGCGATAACGCCCGGAGCCTGATTTGCGGCGCCCAATCTAATCCTGCCGTCAGCTTCGAATACCTCCCCAGCCAGCGTAACGAAGCGATAACCCTCTGGCGTTACCCGCGCAGCCAACGCTGCGGCGTCAAGATCGCGGACAAGCAGGGTATGTCCCAGTAAATGCCACATCAAAGGCTCCAGCCAAGGCTCGAACCTCACCCAGTCCAGCACCCTTCCAATCGACTGCGGACAGGCAATCGAAACATCTTCTTCCGGCAAGGCACCGACGCGATCCAGGCAAATCACTTCGACACTACCGCCCTGGCCCAGTACTTCTTCCAGTTCAGCTGCAGCTGCGTGTACCTCGCTGAAATGAGCGCCAAGCAAACGCTGGTCAGCTCCAGAGAGTGCAGCTTCCACGAGCGGTGCGTGTTCAATATCGGTTTCCAGATAATCGCCCAACATGCCGTGAATTACGGGCAGCCGACCTTCCCGACATGCATTCAGAACACGTTTTGTGCCCTCTGCAACGCCCTCTAGCCGTTGCTGCATCTCTTGCAGCGAATGGGCCCGGCCTGCCAGGGTCGAACGCTGTTCCCGATCAGCGGAAAGCTTGGCTACAAGCTCCTGCTCGGTGGTGGAGAGTTTTTCCGCAACGCCTTGCACTTCTTCGAGCTTGGCCTGGGCTTCATTGATGATTTCTTCGGAATCTTTTCGCTTGGCAGCGACCTGCGCGTGCTCAATGAGCAAGGCTTTGAGGTCTTCGGCCACTTCCTCGGCCCGGCCTGTGAGTCGAACCTTGTCGCCCTCCAGACTCTGACGACGCATCCCGATTGCATGGACGTCATTGTGCAGCTGAGTAGTCCGGCGGAGCAGGTCGACCACGCCGGCCTTCTCTTCATCGAGCTGGATTTTAAGTTCCGTTATCGTCATTTCCCCAGCTGCGTAAGACTCCGCAACGGCCTGGCTCTGCTGCTGAAGTTCTTCGACCGCGCTAAGAACCTGTGCGATTTCCACTTCACGGGCAGCTGCGTCTTTGGCGCAGTCGTCTATCTTGGCTTCTAGCTCTTCGCAACGCGATACGTTCATCAGAATGGCTTCGGAAAGCTCCTCAACGCGATTGGCCTGCATATCCGCCCGTTCCTGCAGGGTCGTAATCTGTGCCGACAGCGTGGAGAGCTTGGCCTGGAGTTGACGCGAGGCCTGTTCCAGCTCGGCTGCTTCTGCCTGGGCAGCTGCCTGGGACGACTCCAGTTGACCAATTCGAGATGTGATGGATGCAAGCCTGTCCGTGCTGACGTCCAACCCGCCCTGCTGTTCCTGCCTGGTGAGCTTCATCAGGTGATACTGGCTGAGGAAATAAATGCCGCGAAGCTCGCGGAGACTTTCAGCATAAGTCTGATAGTTCCTCGCCTTGCCGGCCTGGATCTTGATCGACCGTAATCGCTTCTCGACCTCGGAGAGAATGTCCTGAAGTCTGAGCAGATTCTGCTCAACCCGCCCGAGTTTGCTGGCAGCTTCTTTTTTGCGACGTTTGTACCTGCTGATACCGGCTGCCTCGTCAAAAAACGCGCGACGCTCTTCCTGCGACGCCTGGAGAAACTGGCTGACCCGACCCTGCTCGATGATACTGTACGCATTGGCACCAAGACCGGTGTCCAGGAACATTTCCTTGATATCGCGCAGACGGGCAGGCTGTTTATTGATGAGATATTCGCTTTGGCCTGAACGGAAAAGTCGACGGGTAATCGACACGGAATCCGAGGCCTGGACCTCGCCGTTGACCACAGGCTGAAGCTGGCCCGCACAGCCTTCGAATTGAAGCGTTACGGAAGCCTGGCCACTGGGCCTACGGGCAACTGAGCCGTTGAAGATAACGTCCATCATTTCAGTGCCGCGAAGACTCTTGGCTGACTGTTCGCCGAGAACCCATTTAATAGCGTCTACAACGTTGCTCTTGCCGCACCCGTTCGGGCCGACCACGCAACTGATGCCATCATCGAATTCAAACTCCGTCTTGTCCGCGAAGCTCTTAAAGCCAGATACGATAAGTTTTCTTAATTTCATGCCGATTATTTCCTCACCGGCATCTCCTGACCCTGCCGGCTTACAGTTCACATAGTTATACAATGATAACTCGTTGCCTGCAAGCCATAAACCACAATATCTAGCGGTCTGGCCTGTCAGGTCTACCCATAGTAGGGGTATGGCGATAGATTCTCTGCAATTCGGTAGGCTGTTGCAAGACGAATTTTGCCTCAATTAAATTTTGTTTACACATTTGGCAGAGAATGCCCACCACCTGGCTGTATGTCAGGCCCAGGCCCTGGATTTTCCATGTGGCCTGGCTTGGTCTTGGCGGAGAGCCAAGAACCTTTATCATAGGCCAGGTGTTGAACTCAACAGTAAATTTTTTGCTCGTTCTTTCCCTGCGGGGCAGTTTTCGGTAGACCACCAGATGATCCTTCTGATCTTCCGGATTCTCTGCTTTTGGATCGCCTTTTTTGCTGAAAATGGTCACATTATTGTCAGAAGTGGAATAAAAAACGGGGTTTGCAATGGGCACAATATCCCCGAAAAGCACGATCTTAGGCTTGCCGCTTCTGGTTGCGTAAACAACGTGTTGCCCGGTTGATTTCACTATATCCACGAGAAATTCGCCGTCTACGTCGTGTCGGGTCACAGCTGCGTTGTCTCCCCTTCGCAATAAAGCCTCGTACGCATGAATGCGGACAAGCTCATTGGAGTCATTGAGCAGTTCCCGAAGTACCGGGCCTGCCTGACGAACGTCAGGATGATAGCCAAGCTCTTGTATAGCAAGAAGTTGCTGCGGTGCCCCAGCCTTTTTCGCAGCTGCCAGTATGATCGGAGCTGCCAGGTACGTGTCATTTAGCCTTAACCCTGCCCGGGCTGCAAAAAACGCAGCTGTGGGATTGGTGGATGAGTAAACTTTCTGTACAGTCGGGAGAATGCTCTTTCCCATTGCCTCCCATACCAAAGCCAATCCATCGTGGTTGGCATCAGGCTGCATCATGGCCCGGGCTATGCGTTTTGCCTGGGTCTCATAGGCTGATGGACCGCTGGCCCGCGGCAGGTGCAGGAGGAGCTTGAGAAAATATTGGTAATTCCCTACATATTCCGGCGGAATTTTGATTTCAATGTTATAGCGGTTTTTTGCGGTGGCAATCTTTTTGCCAGGTACAGAAAAACGCTCATTGATTCTTTTTTCCAGTATCTGACACGTGTGATAATTGGGCTTGCGAAGCTCAAGGCGAATCGGCATATCCTCGACTACCTCAGCGCCGTTGAGGACTACGCCTTCACGATAACGCGGAGTGTCGGACGGTTTTGTAGGATCCAGGAAAGGATTAACGAACACAGTCCCCTCAGCGACGCCCAGGGATTTGAGATACTTGTTCTCTGATGTCTTCCCTGCCTCCCAGTGCATTTTCGTGGGCAGCAGCATGCCGCCTTCCAGGCTGGTCGTTTGCGTACGGGGCAAGGCTGAGACGGCAACGTCGATCAAGGTCCCTTCGGGGGCTCCGGGCGGAATTATCGCATCGACCCGAACTACAGCGGTGTCATGATCGTCCAGAAATGTATCGGGCGTTACATTCTGCATATCTTCAGAAGCCCTGCCGAGTTTGATCTCGTTGACGAGATACTTCGTTAGAGTGCTTTTCACGCTGGCGGGCACTTCCGATGAGCCTTTTGTATCCAGACCTACAACAATACCCGTACCGGTAATCGGCGCATCTCCCCCGCTGACAAGAAGCGCGACTTCAGCAACCGTGCCTGCGATTTCTGGTGATATCACAATTTTATTGCGGGGCTTTTCTTCTTTTTTGAAGATATTCTTCTTTACGACAAGTTTGCCGTCTTCGTCTTTGGTACAGCCTGGCGAGACAGACAACAGCGTCAATCCCAACAGCATCGTAACTATCACACACGTCTTAAATTTACGTTTCACAAGAGATTTCATTCACATCTCCGTTAGATTTTACAGCCTGGCTTGGCAGGCCTGGGATTTTTTTTACTTCCTGCGGACGGACCTTGTCAATTCCACTTCAACACGAAGCCAACTGAATACAAATGCCTATCTAACAAACTTCAAGGCTCCGCACCGTTTCTTACACAACCCGGATATCTTTAAAATTATCGGACCTTTCCGCGGAATTTGATTAAACCAATTCCGTAAGTTTCTGCCTGCCTGTTCAGGAGAGAATCCAAGCCTTCGCAAAAAAAGTCCAACTCAGAGAGATGGCTCCAGCCTTTGCCCGCAGTAGAGTGAATGATATGTATTAAACCGGGCTTCTGGAGTTTTTTTATTCAAAATATTCTATTTTTTACTGTCTTATACATCCTTATACATCAGTAATCATGGCCCAAAGTCAGGCTCGCCGGGTGCAACTCTGGTTCGGGGCGGCGAGGTAACGGTTCTGCTCCTGCTGGGGGTTCGGGTCGTCATTGGCTTGGGCGGCAGGGTAATCTTTTGGCCCAGCTTGAGATTCTCAGGATCCATTTGCGGATTGGCTTTTACGATAATACTTGAGTACGTACCATTGCCATACACTCTCTCAGCTATCGCCCAGACGGTATCACCTTTTTTGATGATGTAAGTCTGACCCGGCACAGCGGATGTTGTTGAAGTTCCGCTGCGATAAATTGACTCGACCGATCTTGTTGCGGGCGTTTCCTTGGGCAGAGGCGGAATTATCAGCTTGGTACCGACCCTGAGTTTCTGGGGGTCTATTTTCGGATTGGCCTGCTGGATTAATACATATTTGCTGGCGTTGCCTTCGCCGTAAACTTTTTTCGCGATTCCCCAATAACCAGCTGCATCGGCACCTGTAACTACATAAGTCTGCGGCTTGGTTGGATCAGTCACACCGCTGCTGCCAGGCCTGGTTGTTCTGGTAGTATCCATGGCCATCGGAGTCTCAGCGGTAACCGAGGCTGAGGGCATGGGCGGGATCCTGAGCTTTTTTCCGACTTTCAAGGCGTCCGGGTCAATTTCCGGATTGGCTTTTTCGATCAACTTGTAATACTTGCCGTTGCCAGTCCCATAAACGCGTTCAGCGATAGTCCAAAGATCATCGCCCGTTTGGACTACGTAGGAATCCTTCCCCCGATAGGCTACGGGGGCGGGCTGATCGGCAGTTTCGGGCCTGATCACTTCCGGTTCTATCGTTCCTGCGACCACGCTGGCCCCTTCATCCAACCTGAAATATTCGCCGCCCGTGTCGCCGGACCCTTCGTCCGGTGAGGCGTATCCGGTTTCGCCTGCGCCGGGCTCGACTGAGGCGGGTTTATCGGCGGCGAATTTGATCGGAGCAACCTCGCCAGCGGTGGTCGACTTGGTTTTATCGGCTGGAGAGGGCAGTCCCCAATCATTGGCCAGCGGTTTGACGTCAGCCTTTTCATCAGCTGGCGGGACTATGGCTTCGGGGAGCGTGATCTCGACGGGGGCGGGCACTTCGACCGGCACTACAACAGTATCCGCCGGTGGAGCAGTAGTGCCCAGCATAGGCTGATTGTCCGCTTCTGCCGGTACTGCTACCGGCTCGGCTGGCGGTGCGGGTTTGTTCGTGACCGTGTAATAAACAACGCCCAGAGCCAGAACGACCAAACCAACCACAATGCCTATTTTGTAATCCTTGTTCATAGTAGTCTCCGATGTCCGTTCAGTTCATGTCAGACATTCCACAGCATTATCCCAATAACGGGAGCGAAGTACAAGGAATTTACTGGCCTGCCGCAACAATACGTTGCGTATCCCTGGCGATCATCAATTCCTCGTTGGTTGGAATCACCCAGACGGGCAAGCGTGAGCCATTTGCCGTGATTGGGCCTTGTTTACCGCCTACTGTGGCCTGGTTTCGATGCTCGTCTGCTATTGCGCCAAGCCTGTTGAGCTGCTCGCAAATCTTTTTACGAATGACCAAAGAATTTTCGCCAACACCGCCCGTAAGCACAACCGCGTCGAGATCCGGCAAAATCGTGTAATACGAGCCGATGTATTTTACAATTCGATATACGAACATTTCCACTGCCAGTTTTGCGCTCTCCTCACCCTTCTCGCAATAGCTCAGAAGATCACGCATGTCGTTGCTCAAACTGCTGACACCCTGCAAACCAGATTCTTTGTTCAAAGCGGTATCAACTTCCTGCGCCGTCATGCCCCGGCCTATCATATACAATGGCACAGCTGGGTCTATATCACCGCTGCGCGTACCCATGACCAACCCCTCCAGCGGGGTCATGCCCATCGAATGGTCGATAGCCTTGCCGTTATGCACAGCTGTCATCGAACAGCCATTGCCCAGGTGACACGTTATCAGGTTTATCGTATCAACACTCTTGCCCAGCAGACTCGCAGCCCGGCGGGTAATGTAGCGGTGACTCGTGCCGTGGAATCCATACCGCCGGACACCATGTTTGGTGTACCACTCGGCAGGGACGGCGTAACGGTATGCCTTGGGCGGTAGGGTCGAAAGATAGGCTGTATCGAAAACGGCTACCTGAGTCACGTTGGGCATCGCAGCCATGGCTGCCTCAATGCCCATGATATTCGCGGGATTGTGCAGCGGAGCCAGCTGGGCGTTCTTCTGAATAATCGCGATCATTTCATCATCAATCCGGGCGGAATCGGTTGCGTCCTCACCGCCGTGAACCACGCGATGGCCCACTCCCTCAATTTCGTTAATACTGCTCAATACGCCGATGTCAGGATCAACCAGCTTGCTGAGAATTATCTGCAGCGCAACGGTATGATCGGGAGCCTTGACAGACGTTTTGAGACGCGTCTCCCCGGCTTCGAGCTGGAACACGGCCTCGTTCGTGCCTACCCTCTCTACGAGTCCCTTGGCCAGGACTTCCTCATTGGCCATGCTGAAAAGCTGATACTTGATGGAACTGCTGCCACAATTAACGACAAAAATCTTCATGAAAAACCTCGTAACGAAATTGTAATGACACATCAGGCGCTGAACTCGACGGATTCACAAGGCGCCCGAAAGTTTTCTTCTACGACAATAAGTCCTTTCTGTCAAGTCTTGTCTGTTTCCAGGATTGTATCTGAGACGACACTGGCGAAATCCCGCTGTTGCTGATATAATAATCCCATGAGCATCGAGCTGATAGCGATCGATCTGGACGGCACGCTGCTGACTTCCAGGAAGACGATTTCGCAACAGACGGTGGACGTCATTCGTGACGCCCGCAGCAGCGGTGCTGTTGAAGTCGTCATCGCCACAGCCAGGCCTCCCAGAACGACAATGCCCTTCTACGAAACGCTTGAATTGTCCGGGGCGATGATAAACTACAACGGCGCGCTGGTATGGGAGCCGCCCACCAGTAGGGTTATCACGCATTACACCATCCCGGTCAACATCGCCCGCGGCATTGTCAAGTGGTCGCGGGAGCGGTTTCCGAAAATCCGAATCTCAGCTGAGGTTCATGACAAATGGTACACGGACTTTTTCGATGACACTTACCTCACGGAAACAGCCAGGCTGCACGAACCGGATCTGATCGCGCCGATAGAGACCTGGCTGACCGAGCCGGTCACGAAACTCCTGCTGCTCGGTCAGGACGAATGGCTGAGTGCTGTCAACCAGGCCATTATCGAAGACCTGCCCAGCGAGGTGACCACCATTCAAACCGAAGGATTCCTGCTGCAGATCATGCATGCTTCGGTATCCAAACTCTCTGCTGTGCAAACCGTCGCGGGAGAACTGGGCATTCAACGTGAAAACGTAATGACCATCGGAGACAACATCAACGACACGGACATGATCGCCTGGGCCGGTGTGGGCGTTGCGATGGCCAACGGCCATCTTTCTTCCATTCAGGTGGCAGATCATATCGCAGCACACAACGATGAAGACGGCGTCGCACAGGCCATTCACGAGTTAGTCATATCCGGCAAAAAGCCGCAAGGAGCTTGAGATTAAACAATCTTAGAGCAATTCAAGTTTTTCTTTTTTTCCAGCAAAAGAACACTCTCGCTCTTTCCAACATTTTAACGGCGGCTGGGTTTACTTCTGTTCACGAATAATGACGCGCGGGCCTGTATCGTAGTCAGGGTTGGGGGTTTCCTGATAGACGTCAACATCGCCAGCTATGGGCCAGGCATCTCGGCCTCGCGGAGACCAGCCGCCCCAAGTACCCAAACCTCCAACGTAACCGCTGACATTAACGTGTGATTTTAACACAGGCTGATTCGGCGGATAGCCATCCGGTGAAGTCGCCAGCGTATCCACTGCATTGTCGGGCAGAACCTGATCAGCTGTCGGTGGGGGCATGCTTCCCGTCGATATTCCGCCTTTCAGGAGTGTGGTTTGCAACTCGCCCACTGCCAGGGTCGCCAACTTCAACGCCTGGCTGGCCCGTTCGATATCTCGCAACGCAAGGATTATGTCATCCTGTTTTTTTGCGGTTTCCAGCCTGGCCTGGGCGGTTTTCAGCTGGTTCCCGGATTCCGTAACCCAATGCAGAACATTCTGAACACGCACTGCCGTCCTGCCCTGTGAGCCTTGTAATGGCATTGTGGGCTTTTGAGCGTTTTGATCGCCCTCAGCCACCCAGGCTGAGCCGTTCCAACTAAGCTGCTGCTCAACTGTCCGCTGAGGATTAAGCTCCTCGATGGGTGTATTACCCGTACTTACCGTCTCGTATCCAGGCAGGGCTGAGTTGGTGGATGTTATTCTCGTTACCAGCAAAATCCCCCGATCCGTCGTCGGCGGAGTCGTTAGATTCACTATCCTGCGGTCGGCATAAGTCACCTGATATAAAACAGTTCTGCTCTCCGCCCCCCCTGCCCTGGCCGGACTATCGGTCACGCAAATCACAGCCAATCCCCCTGCCAGGATCAGATAAAAGACAACTACTTCCATGCAACTTTTTTTAAAAATTCCATATTTCGCATCTTTCATCGCAAATCTCCTGCTCGGATATGCCAGCAACGCCCTATGCGCATGACAAAACCTTATTATCATTCCATCGGAACGGGAGATACGAAAATTTCACAGGGTTTCGATTCTTCGTGCTTTTTTTACGACGTGCCTGAACATTAGGCCAAGCTCAGCGATACTCTGATACCTTCACTCACACATACCAGAGCTTGAAATAGTCCAATGCTATCTTTTTCATGCCCTCGAAAACAATCGCCTGCCGATATGTCGTCGTGTAATGCGATAATGAAGGATTGCTGTCAAGATCGGCATTTTCGCCAAGCAGGCCGGCTGATAGAAGTTGCTGGGCTTTTTTCTGACCCACGATTTTGGCGGCGTTTTTGATCATGTCCTCAAGCAATGCTGGGGAACTGTCTCGCTCCAGACAGGTCCATATGTTCACCTTGGCAATACCGTCGGCAAAGAGATTCTTCACCTGGTCAGACCCCACCGAAGACGTGCCGTGAAGCACCAGCCTAGGCCCGGTGACTTTGCTTACCTCACGCGCAAGATCGCCGTGATATTTCAGATCAGCTGCACTGGCTCGATGCTCTGTGCCGAGATTGGCTACGATGTAATCAGCGCCGGTCTTGCTGAAATATTCCTCAGCGGCCTGGGGCGTGGTGAGCTGACTCTTATCCTCGCCGGTCGCATCCACGATTTCATCGCACGCGCCTTCGATGACAATATCCTTGCCATGCTTGGCTACAAACTCGGCTGTCTTTTCGATATTCTGCTCAAACGGGAGAGTTGAAGCGTCATACATTATCATGGAGAACTGGTTCATGTCCCATTGCAACAAGGGCTGATCGCTGTCCCACTGGGTATGATCGAGATGAACCATTACGTTCAGCCCGGCGAATGGCGAATCCTTATCCGTCAGCACTTTCAGATCAGCCAGGAACAGCTTAAGCCCGATATCCCACTTGCGCGTATGCGTGTAATAAACAGACTGGCTGCGATGCGAATACTGGTTCGTAATGGCGATGGTGACCGGAACATCGGCCCGGCCTATCTGCTCGCCGTATTCCCTGGCAGCAGCAAGAATCGCTTCGGTCGTCGTGAGATTCTCACTACAGAATGTCGGAACAACCCATTTATCCGCAGCTGCCTGTGCGTAGACATCCAATACGTGTTGACGTTCCAAAACCAAGGGCATTACAAAGTCTCCAAAAAATAAAATTGATCGCATAGGAATTTGTATTTGTTACTCCGTATCGAAGTAAAATCGGCAAATTCCGTGTGCAACGCGTTAATTACTCAAACTGACCGATTCGTTGTGTCATACCCGCGAAAGCGGGTATCCAGGGCTTTATTTTTAGACTCTGGATTCCCGCTTGCGCGGGAATGACAAGTGTTTTTAACTTTTTTTTCTACTATATTTGCGTTAATCTTGTTGTCAAAAAGGGTCAGTTTTAGTTAATTAAAAATATTCCAGTTTATAGTCCAACCCAGCTGACCCTCAGCCGGCACTGACAGATGAACTCCATCTGCATAAGAAGCCTCAAACGAACTCTTAGTTCCCGGTATCGGCTCAAACGCACATTCCGTCCGCCGACAGCCAGCCTCATCAGGATAGCCCGCGTTGTTCCACCAGATACCAAACGTCGGAAACAACTCCGCAGAAAACTCCATTTGCAAGAATAAACCATTCTGAAAACCAATGCAAGCCATGCCGGATTTAATCTTGCGTAACAGCAGCATCTCAGCAACACCTTGATCCCGGCCCAACAGCCATTGCGACAATTCTTCACCGCTTCGATGCGGTAACTGTTTGTCGTTTATCTCGTCTGAAATCCCTTCACACTCAGGAAGCTCGATTATGATGACCTGATCCAATGACATTAACCCGTGCATTACGTGGAAAATGGGAATTTCACAGCCTGATTCATTCACCACCTCAAATTCCCACCGCAACGACGATTCCCCGAAAACCATCTTCCGCCTGAAAGTCACAGGCAGGATCGCACTCCGCACGGAACAGTCAAGACAATTACCTTCAGCCGTGACTTTCCAAGGCAGCCAGCATAACTCGCCGTGGTCGGGAATTTCAAAATTATCCCCGACGGGAAACCGACAGCTATCGACGGTCGGAAAGCAATCGTCGTATCCGTAGACTGGCCTGGTTTCATACAGGCCAAAATCTGTGGCGGGCAGCTGAAATGACTCTGGCGCTCTGGTCAGGATATCCAGGCCCGCAAATTGCAGACGCGATATCCTTGCTCCGTCTTCTGGCAAGCATTCAACGTTCCATCGGCCTGATTGTAACCGTATGCCATTCATATCATTACTACAGCGCAAAGTAGCATTGCAAATCCTCTTTTTTCCTTAAAATCCGAAGTACTAAATCCTAAATCCTAAACAATTTCAAATATTCAAAATCTAAATTTCAAAACAAAAACCTCTATTTTCCAGCCGCGGTGATTTCGTTGTTGTTAATTTGGATTTCGTATTTGTTTAGAATTTCGACATTCGACTTTCGAATTTAACTCCTTCAACATAACTATTCACACAACAAACAGTTGTTACTTATCATCCTTAATAGATTGCGATGTATTATTACAGTGCGATGGCTTTGATTCCGGTCAGTTCGCAGAATGACTTCAGTTCTTCATACAGATGCTCGCCGTAGCCCAGGCAGGCGTATTCGTTATTCCAGGCCTGCAATAAGGCATCGATATCACAATGCGCCTTCACAAAACCGTGAGGCCAGAACGGTATACCGCATTCATTCTTACGAGCATCGAGCGTCTTGGCTGGGGGCTCAAAAATGCTGCAACGGGTTATGACCATTTCAAATTGGCCATCGTTTCTGCCAAGCCGGGCCAGGACGCCCTCGCCAACCTTGCAGACAAGTTTGACGGAAATTCCGCCGGCTTCGCCTTCGGTCGGAATGCCGTGCTCCGCGAAACCCGCAGGCCCAAGCTTGCCCGCCAACGAAGGAGGACACGCACCGTCGCCAATAATCTTAATCTCGTTATTGGACTTATCGATATGTTGCAGGTCACCGTAGTAAACCGGCTCGCTGCTGAGATCGGTAAGGCATTTTACCGTCATCGCGGTATTGAAATCGCCAAGCGTCGAAGCGCCTATCCCTTCTTCGAGAATCATGCTTTGCGCGAAGCAGGTCGCGCTGTATTGATCGCCCAGGCCTGGGAATGACTGAATGGTGTAAAAATCCCACCCGTTTTTCTTGATAAGCTGCTTGATAGCCAGGTAGAGACGAATTGATTTCTCCGACATCTCGTCTTCGGGGATTTTCTCCGCGAAGAGCTTCTGGATTTTCTTCCTTGCCGCTGTGATCTGGCTTGTCGTCACAGCCTGGGCGGTTTCGAGCAATTCGGTGGTATCGCGTGAATCTATATCGACGCCGAACATTTTCATCCATTGCGACGGATCAGCCACGCCGCAGGTCTGTCCCATACCCCTGCCGCCGAAAGTGCCGATGGTTGACATATTCAAGCTGTTCTTCATCGCACTGGCCCGGCAGTATGACGTGATCTTTTCTACTTCCTTCGGGTCGGTATAACTGCCATAAACAAAGCGATGCTTCAGGCCGATCTCTTTCATCGCGCCTTGCATTACGAGTCCGCCGACAGGTCTCCAACCCTGGCTGCCCGGATTTGTCCAAACGACGATGCCCTTACCCGAGCCTGCGAAGTCTCGAATGGCTGCTATCATGTGAGATGCCCACACCCATGTCCCGGAAAACAGAACTACAGCGTCAAGGTCATCCATTTTCTTGAACTTGGCGAAACATTCTTTGGCTTCTTCTTTGGTAGCCAGGACGACATCGTGCGTAACCAGTTGCAGGCCTGCGTCCTTGAGGGCTTTTTTGGCATTGGAAATCAACCCGGCATCAATAAACGGGGTGCCCATAGGATCCTTCAAGCCATCTTTATGCACACCGTAAACAATAAATCCAACTTTCGGTTTAATCATCTTTTTTACTCCTTCGATAGAGAATCTTGCAGGTCTTTTTTCAGTCCTGGAATTATTTTCAACGCGTTCTGGTGATAGATTTTTTTAAGTACCTCAGACGGCAGGCCTATCCCGGAAATTTTCCAACGATAACGATCAAAAGTGCCGTCATAATCCGGCGGGACAATACCCTCGTCGAATGTTTCGAGGAAACGGAAATAACTTTGATACATCTCAGCAGAGACGGGCATATCCGTACCAAACAGAATCCTGTCCTGATGCCGGATGAAGAATTCCCGAGCCTTTTCCGGCACTCTGCCAAGCTCATCCATGCGGGCAGAGAAGTCGATATACACATTCGGATTTTCGTCAATCAGTTGCGAAACATAATCCAGCCTTTCGGCATAATTAGCTACATGAGGCAAAATGAACGTTGTGTTCGGATGACAACGTACAAGATTGTCGCGTCTTTTTATCAGCTCATCCTTGCGGGGGAATTTGGGGTCGGCAAAACTCCATGAAGGATACTTCAAAAGAGAATCATAGTGCTCGTTCTCTGGCGTTACGGGATCGAAAAAGGCTGCCGGGTCCGACTGGTGCGTCAAAACGGGGATCCCCAATCTGCCAGCTTCTTCAAAAATCGGCCCCAGCCGTTCGTCATCAACGCTGATCAGTTTTCCGTCAGCGTCTTTATAATGCAGGCCGAGTTCTTTGAGTATCTTCAGGCCGCGGGCGCCCAGGGCAACGTGTTCTTGCAGCATTTGAATTGTTTCGTCAACAAACCTGGCTGGGTCGTCAAAAAGCGGTTTGTCCGTAGGCTGAGCGAATTTAGCGGTAGTGAAACAATAAAACTTCCCCGGATAATTCGCTTCGCAATTTGCGAAAAAATCCTCAATCTTTCCCTGGCCTATGCCGTATCCGCCCTCAACCCAGGAGACATGCACATTGGCAGTCAGATCGCAGTATGAAACAACACCCATCCGGGTCATCACTTCATCAATCCGCGCCAAGTCCCAGTTACCCCACAGGTGGTTATGCGCGTCTACAACAGGAAACGCCGCCCGCGAAATCTTATCTTGCTCAAATTTATCATCTGAAGTCTGCATGCATGCCCATTCATTTGTTGTACAAATGCGATAGATTATTTGTACATCATCACGCGCTTTGACATTTAACTCAAGTTTTATGTGTTGTATTCCGGCAATTAAATGATGTATAATTGCAACACGTTTGCAATAGAACGCCTCCAATTATTATGCCGAAAACAAATGCAAAACAGAAGAACTGGACGGCCTCGCTTGAAAAGCCGGTCTTCAATATCTCGGAACATCAGCCCATCAGTGCTTTGCACTATCAGTGGCAAGAGAGGCAGGACTTACGGTATGACATGCACTATGGCCTGGAGCTGGGAATTATGCTCAAGGGGAAAATGCGACGTCATTTCAGGACGGGCAGTTTTGACGTCACACCCGGCAAGACCTGGCTGTGCGGCATGTGGGAACCACATGGATACCAGATCACCCAACCTCCATGCGAAGCGGTTGTCCTGATAATATTTCCGCCGGTGCTCACAAAAACTCCGCTGGATTCAAACCACAGTCTGAACTTACTGGCCCCATTTGACGCAACGCCAAACGACAGACCAGCCGTGCCGATGTCCCTCAGAAAAAAAACTCTCAGGCTTGCCAAAGACATAAAATCACTGATAAAAGATCAGCCTAGAAACAATGACGTCTGGTTGAATTTGAAACTGGTGGAAACTCTCCTTATCCTGATGGACAATTGGGATGCTCCGAAAATCACGGGCGAGAAATATTCCTACCCTACCGCAAAAATATCCAAAGCCATAAAACTCGTATTCGAGAACAAAGGTTTCGTCTCCACCCAGCAGGCAGCCAGGATAAGCGGAATGAATCGAAATGCGTTCGGAAAGTTTTTCCGGGAAACCATGGGAATCACATTCTCGGAATTCGGTCTGCGATATCGCATAAGCGCAGCTGCGGAATTATTACGCAGTACCAATAAACCAATTAAGGCAATCGCATCAGAATGGGGCTTCACCGACACCAGCCATATTCATCGCTGCCTGAAAAAATATTACCATTGCTCACCAACGGAATATAGGATCGCCGGATTAGACGTCAGCAATAAATAAAACTCTGTAGTATCCCTATTAGAAGCTTTTGGGCACAGCTGGAAAAAGTTTTACAGCACACAGCCGACCTGTTACTCTAAAAAAATGGAACGATACTCCAGAAAACTTAGGCTTGGCCTGCTGGTGGATTCGCTGGACGTCCCAGCCTGGGTGCTGCGGTGTCTTGAGCGAATCGCCGGGGCTGATCACACGGAAATCACCTTGGTGGTACAGCCTGGCGTGGATTCCAAGATTGTCAGAAAACCGCTGGCACGTCGGCTGATAGAAAATCGAGGTCAGCTGGCATGGCATGGTCTGTGCAGGCTTGAAAAGCGATTCGCCAAGGCTGATCCCGACGCATTCGAGATCAAAAACGCCCAAAAACTCCTAGCTGGGGTTCCCGTAATCAACGTCACGCCCCGGCGGACGAAATTTTCGGACTACATAGAATCGCCGGATCTGGAAAAAATAGCTGAGCATGAAATTGACGTTTTCGTCCGTTTCGGTTTTCGGATTCTTCGGGGCAACATTCTTACGCTCGCGCCGGGTGGGGTCTGGTCGTTTCATCACGGCGATAACACGCAATTTAGAGGCGGGCCGCCCGCTGTCTGGGAAATTTTTGAAAAATGTCAAGTAACCGGGGCCGTCTTGCAAAAGCTCGACGAGTCACTGGATGACGGAGTTGTACTCGACCGGATTTTCTGCGCGACGGATTTTGAGTCTGTGCGGCGGACGCAGAATGGGCTGTTCTGGGGTGCGCTTTCCATGTTGCCCCGCACGTTGAAAAAATTGCACACACTTGGCCTAGCCGAGTTTTTTGCACAAGCCGGAATGCAGAATAAGAATGTGGACACAAGCGGCTCGGAGATATATCGCGAGCCTGGCAATTTGCGGACTCTCAAGCTCCTGGCTGGGCTTGGCAGGCGGGTAATCAAACGAAAAATCCGCAACCTTCTCAGCAGAGAGCAATGGGCGATAATGTACAGGCTGGCTGAGACCGGGCCATTCGACTCCGCCCAGGACGACAAGGCCGACCTGCCTGGGATAGACTTGAAAAATTTCAAACTCCTTCTGCCGTCGAAGGATAAATTCCAAGCAGACCCGTTCGTAATTGAGCGGGACGGATTGTATCACGTTTTTCTTGAGGAGTTCGACCGTCAGGCCGGGCGAGGCCATATTTCGTGGATGACCATCGACCAGGCCGGCAACTGCACCCAGGCTCAACCTATCATCAAGCAGCCTTACCATATGTCGTATCCGTTCGCATTCGAACACGAAGGTCAGCTGTACATGATCCCCGAAACGTTCGAAAATCGCACGATCGAGGTTTATCGCTGTGCGCAATTTCCAACACGCTGGGAACTCTGCAAGACGCTGATGAGCAATATCGTAGCCTTCGACTCCACCCTGCTGCACCACGCGGGCAAGTATTGGCTGTTCACGAGCATTCAGGAAAACCCTGGCTCAGCTATCAGCAATGAACTTTTCCTGTTCTCAGCCGATAGCCCGCTGAGCGAGACCTGGCAGAGTCATCCGATGAACCCCATCGTTTCCGATATCCGCCGGGCCAGGCCAGGGGGCAGAATTTTCTTGCGTAACGACAAACTCTATAGGCCTGGGCAGGACTGCTCTCGCGAATACGGCTACGCCGTCGGCCTGTACGAAATCACCACCCTGACCGAGACCGAATACGTCGAACGTCAAGTCGCGAAAATCGAACCCGGTCAGCCTCGCAAAATCAGATGCGTCCACACGTTAAACCAGGCTGGCAATCTGACCGTCCTCGACGCCAGGCTGGACCGGTCGAAATTTTTATGAAATTTATAGAGTAAAGACTCTTGCCTGATACTGAGAATGAATTCCAACTGTTTTGAAAAATTCTACTTTCTTTCCATCAGGCGATTACGTTAAATATATGACAGTCGAATTTGACTTCTAAACCCGAACCGTATGGAGACGGAACCATGAAACGAACTATCGGCCTGTTTTGTATGGTATTAATTACAGCCTGCATTGGCTGTAACCAGGACTTTTACACGAAATCTCTTGTCGAATCCAAGACCGCTCCGCGAAACATAATAACGATGGAGCTGGTGGGTACCGGCGAACAACTGCTTAAACGCAACCTGATCGATATGCACCGGACTTTCGCAATGCCCGATGCCGTCGAGATCGATACATGGGTAATCAACGCCAAAACCCAGCCTGCCCTGGGCACAGTTGTGTTGCTGCACGGGACGGAACAGTCCAAGGCAAACTATATCGGCATCGGCGGGAACCTCGCGAAGATGGGCTATGACGTTGTCCTCATCGACCTGCGAAGCCATGGCAGAAGTACCGGCAAATACATCACCTACGGTGCCAAGGAAAAACAGGACGTCAAAAACATCGTCGATTCGCTCATCAGCGAGAAAAAGATCCCAGCCAAGCCTATTTACGTTTTCGGCGTAACCTTCGGCGGTGCGACCGCGATACAGTACGCAGCCATCGAACCAAACGTCGAGGGCGTTGTCGTAGTAGCGCCGTGGAAAGACACCCCCTCAGCTGCAAGACGTAAGATTTTCATGGCCGATGTCGCTATGAAAGAGCAGGATTTCCAGCAAACCCTCTCCAATGCCGGCAAACTCGCGGACTTCGATCCGCAGACGACCTCTGCTGTGAATGACGCTGCAAAATTGAACTGTCCCGTTTACATTATCCATGGCCTGCTCGACCTGGCTGTGCCCGTCAGCGACAGCGAAGCAATTATCGCGAATGTAAAAGGCCCGAAGAAACTCAAGATCATCATGCCAGGCCCGGAACAGGCTGCTGTGGGCATAGGCTGGGAACAATGGGTGCCTGATCAGATCGATCTTGTCGCCAAGGGAAAACTCGACAGCGTAAAGGACAGCTCTGACGCTGAAAAACCCCAGCCTTTGAAGATCAAACAAGCCCAAACTACAACACAGGAAGCACCAGCTGAGGATTAATTTTTTCAATCACAAATATGACACCTCGCCAAACGGCAAGCCGACGCCTGATATTGGCTTGCCTGTTGGCAGTGGAAGATACAGGAAAAGAAAATATGGGGAGTAAAATTTTTCCGGTTTCGGTTTTTGTGTTTTCACTCGGCTTGGGGCTGATAACAGGCTGCAGTGCGGACTATTACGCCCACCGTATTGTCGAAGTGGACACCACGCCCGGCAAACTCGCTGCCTACGCAGCCGATCCGCAAGCCATGCTGAATATGGGGCAAATCGACGACCACAGACGCATCTCGGCCTCTGACGGAACGAAACTTGATGTCTGGATCATCCGCGCCAAAACCCAAAAGTCGCGGGGATCGGTGGTAATAATTCACGGCATCATGGACAGCAAGACCCGC
Organism: Phycisphaerae bacterium; assembly: GCA_963664745.2. Taxonomy (GTDB): domain Bacteria; phylum Planctomycetota; class Phycisphaerae; order SM23-33; family SM23-33; genus B1-G9. The sequence goes on along the minus strand of CAXXMC010000003.1, from coordinate 103,090 downwards.
CTGCTGCCTTTGGGCAATAAACTGGCTGGCAAAGGCTTCGATGTTATCCTGCCAGACCTGCGCAGCCATGGCAGAAGCGACGGAAAATACGTCACCTTCGGAGCCAAGGAAAAATTTGACATCAAAGCTGTCATTGATATCCTGCTGGCGGAGCGGGAAATCCACAAACCCGTCAATGCCATAGGTTTTTCCATGGGCGCCGCCACTGCCATTCTCTATGCCGGTATCGACCCACGTTGTCAGGCTGTAATGGCAATCGCGCCATACGAGGACGGCAGAAGCGTCACGCGAAGATACGTCCCGCTGATGAGCGAGGAGAAATTTCAGGAGGCCTGGGCCCGGGCGGGTGAAATCGCAAATTTCGACCCAGCCGATACCAATGTGCTCTCGGCAGCAAGGAAAATCCAAGGACCATTGTTGATCGTCCACGGCCAACTCGACAACGTCGTGCCCTTCCGGCAGGGACAAAATCTTTACAATGCCGCCCCTCAGCCTAAAAAAATGGTCGCCCTGCCGCTGGCTGGTCATTCAACAATTCTCGCTCTAGGGGACGACTGGTTCGCCGACCAATTTTCCGAGCTGGCACAATAAAATCGACGTTTCACGATGCAACCCCAAACTGCGCCATTGTCTTTAAGCCCCGGTGTCGTTATCATGTTCCCTTCGCCCTGCGTTTGGGCTGAGATGAACTGGAACTTGAGGTATCGCAATGAATAAATCGGCAGGACAATCTGAAACTATCATCATCCTGGATTTCGGCTCACAGTACGCCCAGCTCATCGCCCGCCGTGTGCGAGAGAAGAAGGTCTACAGCATCCTGGCCAGGCCTGACGTTACGATAGACGAAATTCGCGATCTGAACCCAAAAGGCCTGATTTTCACCGGCGGGCCCAGCAGCGTATATGAAGAAAACGCCCCGAAATTCCGCGAAGAACTCTTCGATCTGGGCGTACCGACTCTTGGCATTTGCTACGGCATGCAGATCGCCTGCCAGACGCTCGGCGCGGAGATAAAGCCCGCCCACAGCAGAGAGTTCGGCCGGGCCAATATGCAGATCATCGAACCGAACAGCCTACTCAAAAACGTCCCCGCCGAAACCAGCGTCTGGATGAGCCACGGCGACCAGATAAACGACATCGGCGGCGATTTTATTCCCCTCGCCAAGACCCCCACCTGCCCGTTCGCAGCTGTACGCCACAAGAGCAAGCCATTCTTCGGCGTGCAGTTTCACCCGGAAGTAACGCACACGCCGCACGGCTCGGAAATTTTCGAAAATTTCCTTTACGACATCTGTGGCTGTCAGGGCCTGTGGCAGATGAGCACGTTTATCGACGAAGTCGTCGCAAACGTTCAGAAGCAGGTCGGGCCGAATGACCGTGTTATCTGTGGCCTGAGCGGCGGGGTCGATTCTTCAGTCGTCGCGGCGATGCTCCACAAAGCCATCGGCGACCGCTTGGCGTGCATCTTCGTGGACAACGGCCTGCTGCGAATGAACGAGGTCGAACTCGTCGAACAGACGTTCCGCGATCACTTCAAGATTAATCTTACGACCATACCCGCAGCTGACGAGTTCCTGGCCAAACTGGCGGGGGTGACTGACCCGCAGGAAAAGCGGAAAATCATAGGCCATACGTTTATAGACGCCTTCAAAACCGCTGCAAAGAAGATCCCGAACGCAAAATTCCTCGCCCAGGGCACGCTTTATCCAGATGTCGTGGAGTCAGGCCATTCGCTGGCAGGCCAGGCTGCGAATATCAAGCTGCACCACAATGTCGGAGGCCTGCCTGCCGAGCTGGGCTTCGACCTGATCGAACCGTTGCGTGACCTGTTCAAGGACGAAGTGCGTCATGCCGGCGAGCTGCTCGGACTGCCGGAAGAATTGGTCTGGCGACATCCGTTCCCCGGGCCAGGCCTGGCTGTGCGATGCATAAGCGACATCACCAGGGATAAACTCGAAGTGCTCCGCAAGGCTGATAATATCCTGCTGGAGGAGATAAAGGCGAACAATCTGTATCGCAAGACCGCCCAGACCTTCGCCGTACTGCTGCCGGTGCAATCAGTCGGCGTTATGGGCGACGGCAGAACGTACGAAAACGTTATCGCCATCCGCTCGGTTGACACCAGCGACTTCATGACAGCTGACTGGTCGAGAATTCCCTACGCAGTCCTGGCTACGATTTCAAACCGCATAATCAACGAAGTCCGCGGCGTGAATCGAGTGGTCTACGACATCTCGTCCAAACCGCCGGCGACAATAGAATGGGAGTAATAAACCTGCGGTTCTGTTTGAAATTCCGAAACCTGAATATCGAACCAATAACGAGCCAATGTCGAATGGCGAAATTGAAAATTTAGAGCATTGAAAAGTTGCATACGAATCTGAGTTCGGCTTGCCTTTTGGCGATGGATAATTTTGCAGAGTAGTAAACGCCGAACCTTCAGTCCCATTTATCTTCTTTGAAATATGCAAGTACTTTTGTAAGTGCTATCGGCAGGTATTTCAGCATCGTATAATGATTTGCATCATACCAGAAAATTTGTGCATTGCTCGCTTTTTGCAGCTCAATTGAACACGCCGGCGGAATTACATTATCAGAGGTTGCATTGAGCATAAGCACACTCGCCTGCCGCAGTCGGGACGCAAAATTCAACGGCTCGATCGGCATGAGCATACCGACAAGTGCCTCAGCCGTAATACCCTGATCAGCCAGGCCTTTCCGCAATCCCCTGGTCTCGCGCGAGGGATTAGTGATGATTTGCGCTATATTGCCACCCGCGACTATAAGTGCCACTCGCGGAAATCCGCCGTCCACACTGGTTGTCAGCGACCCGATCAAACCGCCGAGACTTATTCCCACCAATCCAATGCGGGAAGAATCAGTCTCAGGTCTGCTGGCCAACCAACGGGCAGCCCGACGAGTATCTTTCACGGTCTGTGTTACAGCAAAGGCCAGGGTTTTCGGATTTGTTAATGAGTAGTGAGCACTTTTATTTGCCGGTCTACGTTCTCCATAGTACGGCATCTTGAGCAGCAAGGCGTTCACACCGTTGGATGCGAGAGTTCGGCAGATCAGACGTTCTAGGAGGAACGTACCGTCCATTCCGTGCAGCACAATAATGCTGGTTTTCTTTCCTTTGCCCAAGGCTGGGAAGTATTCACAGTGGACGGTATTGTTTTCCGGGTCTGGTGAAACGACCGGCGAGGGAAATTTCAGACTATAAACCTGCAGATTACCGGCTTTGCGCATCGGCGCCATTGTCCATTTGAAGGCCTCGGGCTTGACCTCAAAAGTCTTAAGCCGCTCTGCCATTTCAGGATCGTTTGCCGGTCGGATCGGCCTGACGACTGTAGCAGGGACAACACCGGAAATTACTACAGGCTGAGGCTTGGGCATAAGCTTCATCAGCTTGCCCATGTCATAGTGCTCATACTTCTGCCAGCATGCGATATACTTTGGCTCAGCCGGCGAAATAGCATGCGCGACCCATAATTCCAACGTTTCCGGGGCAAAGAGCGCGTTATGCAGATTCGACTCCATACAAACCGGGCGATCCATCAGCCTGATTGCCTTGGCTGGGGTGATTTTCCCGTATTCGGCGCGAATCCTTTTCATCAGGGCTTTGAGCCTGTCAGGCCCGCTGAAAGCGACAACGTCGTCGATCACTTCGCTGAGTTGGGGATTCTTCTCGCCTGGCTCCAGGACAAGGACTTCTTCCGGGGTGCAATGCAGACCACGGGCATCGGGAATCTTACCGTCGGAAATAACATAATAATATTCGCACGTCCGCGGGGTATTCTTGAAAACTTCCACAGCCTCATTGAGCGTGTCAGCTTCTTCAAGTACCATGCGGAAAAGCATCGGCATGGGCACGCCGTCCCATTGGCCTTCCCCCCTGCCTCCCATTTCACCAATTGCGATCTGCTTTTCGTTCATGCCCGTAACCGAGCCAATAAAGCCGGAATAGCTGACGTTCACAAAGGCGTTATAGCCCTTGGGTTTTGCGATGATCGTCACGGCGTTTTCCTGCAGGCCAAGTTGCGTCATATAATCCAGAACGCGACCATGGAGCAGTTGACCGTCTTTCGTAGCCTTGCCGAACATGGCAAAGCCGCTGCAATGAAACAAGGCTGGGAAAATATTCGCAAACCGCACATCTCGCAGCGAAACGCCCGACGCCTTGGCCAGGCCTGCCATCTCCTGCTGATATCGTTTCGGAATAAACGGAGCTGTCCGCCGATAGGCTTCCTCGATGCTGCCTGCAAATAAATTCTTTTCCCGGGCAAGGTCTGAAATACGACAGAACGCCAAGACGCGCTTTGTCATAGACTGAACTTCATCCTTCATGAGCGTTCCGTGCGCATAACCCATCTGATACGGCGTGCCGGTCAGAAGCATAAGCTTCTGCTGCCCGACCTGATACAGTTTCCCGTTGGGACACTCCTTAAGGAGTTTCGGCTCAGTTTCACCAGCCCAAGCCAATGTGCTCGCCAATACAAGCGAAATTAATATCAAACTTCGATGTAACCCAAATATACGACTCATGAAAATATCCTTTCGGACTGGATAATAATTTGTTTTCAATGCCCAGGCTGAAAACCGCCCAGCTAACTAACACTATAATAGTGCCCCCCCAGGTAAAAAAACCCACGATCTTTTCATCAAAAAAAGTTCGTAAAAAAAGTTTACAAAGAATTCCCCGGGTGGTCGGCTTTGGTTCTTTTCATCAGCCAGACCAGCAAGATTCCCAGTTCGTAAAGCAGCCACATCGGCAGGGCCAGCATGACCTGATCCACCGGGCTGGGCGAAGTTACCAGCGCAGCGAAAATCAGCAGAATTACGATAACGTGTCGTCGATATCTGCTCAGTGTTTTCGGCGAGACCAGGCCCATGGCGCCCAGTAATGCAACTACGAGCGGCAGCTGAAACCCCAATCCGAAGGCCAGCATCATCCCCGTCATCATACTGATATGATTGTTCAGCGTTAGGCGGGTTTCAATTCCGAGCGACTGGTTGAATTGCAGGAAAAACCTCAACAGCGGCAAGGCAGCGACCAGCAGGAAGAACATCGATCCCGTCACGAAAAGCAGCGCGGAAAGCGGCACTGCTATGAGTACGTATCGTCGCTCCCGCCAATACAGGCCCGCTGAGGCGAACGCCCAGAACTGATAGAAAATCCAGGGCGCACTGAGTATCAGGCCGCCGATAAGCGAAACTTTCATGTAGATCATGAAACCGGCTGATGCGTTGAAAACCCATAACGACGGATCCTGACCCAGTTCAGTCATCACCTGTCGATACGGATATTCCAGCACAGCCAGGATTTTCCCCCCGAAAAAAAACGCCACCACCATACCCACGATCAGCCCGCCCAGCGCGTAAAGCACCCGCCGACGCAACTCCTCGAGATGCTCGCCGATGGCCATTCTTACTTCGCCGGAATCTTCAGCTGTCAAAATTCATCCTTCCAAATGAGCACAAAAACGCCCAACTAAGTATACCACACCAACCCGACGGAGAAAAACATCCAATCGAAATACTCGGATTTAAGCGGAACAGCACAAAAGACCGATAACTAGATTGGAAGAAGTTTGTAACAAAATGGATGTTCACAGAAGGAATACAGTAATGGACACCAGAACGCTGCACCTGGAAAAAGCAGGCCATACTTATATGGTAAAGTATGCACCAGGCCTAGAGGACGAAGTCGTAGAAGAACTTATGCGGCTGGCAGACGACCGGGAATCGGATTTTGACTGGATGGACGCCGCGGCTTTGAGCTTCCAGGTGACTCAGTTCGCCGCGGATGACTGCTGCGAAGAGTCACAAGAAGACAAGCTGGCCTTGGACTAAACCCAACTGGCCCAGCCGATCCCCGAAACCGTTAGCATAAGGAAAATAAATGGGAGAGCTCCCACTCATACAAAATTTCCTGGACTACCTCGAAATAGAGCGGAATTTTTCGGCCCACACAATCCGCTCATACTCAGCTGACATGGTTCAATTCTGCCAATTTCTCGCAGCTACGGATGACCTGGCCTCACTCGGCGGACTGCCCGATCTGACGGTTGAAAAACTGGCTGACATCGAAGACCTTCCGCCCGAGAAACTTTCCCAGCGACTACTGGCTGTCAATCCGCTGGAGGTTCGTTCATACCTGGCCCTGCTACGCGGCAGCGACTACAGCAAATCCACAACCGCGCGCAAGCTGGCAACACTGAGAAGTTTTTACAAGTATCTCGTACGCTCCGGCGAGGTTGAATCTTCACCGGTGAGTGTTATCCGCACGCCCAGGCTGGATAAACGCCTGCCGAAATTCCTGGACGTCCAGCAAATAAACACCCTGCTGGATGCGCCAGACACGACCACCATGCTCGGCGCACGCGACAAGGCCATTCTCGAGACAATTTACTCAGCCGGGCTGAGAATCAGCGAACTGGTGGGCCTGAATATCGAAGACCTAAACGAATTTGAAGAAGCTGTGAAAATCCGCGGCAAGGGCAAAAAAGAGCGTCTCACCCCGCTCGGACGAGCCGCCATCCGCGCCATCACCCACTACCTTGCCATGCGAGGCCAGGCTGCAAGTAAGCCCCAAAAGGGCCCGCTGTTCGTAAACCGGGCAGGGAAGAGAATTTCAGACCGTTCCATTCGCCGGAAGTTGAACAAATACATGATCCTGGCTGGTATTCCCGCCCACATCAGCCCGCACACGTTGCGGCACAGTTTCGCGACGCACATGCTCAACGCCGGAGCTGACTTGAGGAGCGTGCAGGAAATGCTAGGCCATGAGAACCTCTCGACCACACAAATCTATACGCACCTGACCACAAAACGACTCAAAAAAGTCTACAACCACGCCCACCCGCTCGCAGCTGGCGCGTGAAATTATAACCAAGACATTTTTGATACCCCAGCCATGGCTACCCTGCAAAAAACGCAGTGTTGCCACTCCACCACCATCGGCGGGGAAGCGGGTTCTACTGGCCAGGTTACAGTCTCTGGGACAGGCTCGACATGGACGAATAGTGGTGACCTGAATGTTGCCAACAACGGCAACGGCAGGCTGAATATCACTGACGGGGGGTTGGTAAGTGTTAATGGAACTCTGACTATCGACGTGTATAATAACGGAAAAGGTTTCATTAACATGTCAACTGGTGGGATTTTGGCATTGACTGGGGCTTTTGATGCCTCCGGGGCGATTGGTGAATTTCTCGGGCTGGTCGAGGGTGCGGATGCGATTCGGTATTGGGATGATTCCATCGGCGAATGGGCTAATATTACCGGCGCGACATACGGTGAAGATTACACGCTAGATTATATCACTGAAGGCGACCTGGCTGGTGATACGATGTTGACCGTCACGGCTGTGCCGGAACCGGCGACGGCCTGATGGCATTCGGAGCCGTTGCTCTGTTCCGCAGCCGCAGACGCGCATAAAACGGGCGGAATAAATTGATATGAACAAAATGACGACATGCCCACACTTGCGTGGGCATGTTTTTTGTATACTCAGCGGTGAAAGTCCTATGCGCTGCTTAGAGCAATTCAACCTTGAGAGTTCGCTTTTTGGTGGCTTGCTTTACCCTTGGCTGCTTCAGAAACATTTCGGAATAGGACTTACTATGCTTGATGTTTCTTCCTTGCCACGAACAAACCCGCTCCACAAAATTGTGAACTCTCAACTTTTCAATGATTTAAGATTTACCCGATCCCCCTCCAAAAGATACCTCACCGAAAAAAAATGACATCGCAATCGCCTCATCCAAACCTTGCGAGAAATAAAAAAATAAAAAAACTCGAATTTCGTTTGACTTTTTTTCCCTTTAATGGCATTTTACATTTTGCAAAATGTAAAAATAGAATCGAGTCAAACGTTCATGTAAGGAATTTCGATGGAAAATTTTCATTCTGTGAGTCATGACAATTTTGCACATAGCTTTTCTGAGACATCAGGAAGAGTAGCTTCGTCAGACTCGCAGAAGAACGGCAGAACCAGTGGCGAACTGCCCGGCGGGAAACTTCCAAGACGTGATCGCCCCCCCAAATTTTACAGGATTGGTGAAGTTGTAGATTATTCCGGCGTAAGCAGGCAGACAATTCATAACTACACCACTATGGGGCTGATCTACGAGAGCGACTGGACTCGTGGAGGTCACCGTTTGTACGATGAAAAAGTTTTTGAACGCCTTGACACCATTGCCTTTTTCAGGAATCAGCGAAAGGGGCTTGATTTTATAAAAGAATATTTTGTCCAGTTGGATTCCGGCAAGGATGCCTGAGCTCTGACGGACTTGTTACGACGGTCATGGAGGACCGCTCGTGAATTACGCTGTAAAGAAACACGTTCGACCGTTCACGCTGGCCGAAGGAATGATTGCTCGTCAATTTGGCTGGGCGATACTTCGCGTCTGTCTACAGGGGGCCTCTATTCCCACCCGTTTTGAATTTAAGGGGGCCAGGCTATGAGAATCCGTTGGGAATTCATCGTACTGGTGTTGTTGCTTGTCGCGGCATGGAGCACTGCAACTGAACCAAGGGATATTTCCAAAAACCAGAATCAAGCAATTCATTACCCCCCTGCCTTATCAATCCAGAGACCGTTCCCATGCAAAATGGATACTTTTGGAAAAAAGTCCAAACAAATCGCTAAAGAAAACCGGATATATCAAGAAAATAAGATAGGAAAGATAAGAGCTATAGATAATTTGTGTCATCATGCAATGCCAGAGGCGGATTCGCTGGCTTTGCAAATTGATAACTTCTTTAATAATAAAGTTTTATATGTCCATATGTATGATTGTCAGATCACGGATGATCTGGCGTGGCAATGTACTGGAAGGAGACAGGGATGAAATTCAATAAGGAAAGAGCAACGGCGGATCAGGTGAAAACCTGGTGGGCAACCTTTAAGAAGGACGGAGACGAAGAATCTCGCAACCGTCTTCTTGAGCATTATTTGCCGATCGTTAAGTACACAGCTGAGCGGTTGCACACCAAGCTGCCTGATGAAGTTGACGTTGACGATCTGATTTCGTCAGGCGTCTTCGGTTTGCTTGATGCCGTAAAAGCGTTTGACGTCAATCGAGGCGTGAAATTTGAGACGTATTGCGCGCAGCGGATTCGCGGAGCCATTCTGGATGAATTACGTTCCTTGGATTGGGTACCGCGACTTGTACGCAGCCGGGCCAGCAAGGTCAACGAAGCCACCGGTGCACTGGAAGCCCAACTGGGTCGTAAACCAAACGAAAAGGAACTTGCCGCGAGAATGAAACTCTCGCTCAAAGAGTTCCGTAAAATTCAGCGTGATTCCAGTGCAACCAATTTCGTGTCCCTTTCCCGAAAGTGGTTTGAGACGGACTCCAGCAAGGACGTTTGCGAAATTGACGTTTTTGAAGACCCTGCCAGCGAGAACCCAGTACATTCCGCTCAACAGAAGGATTTGAAGGAATTGTTAACCCGAGGCCTAAGCCGGGCCGAGCGCCTGATCGTCATCCTTTACTATTTTGAAGAGATGACAATGAAAGAAATCGGCGAGACGCTGGATCTTTCAGAAAGCCGGGTCAGCCAGATGCACTCGGCTATCATGGACAGGCTTCGTCTGCAACTCGACCAGCGACAAAGGGAACTCCAGCCTGCGTAGAACCGCAGGCCGGCCTTGCTAATACATTAGCAAAAAACGAATTTATATAATTTCAGTACATAGAATTTGCCCCAGCCGTGACGGCTTCATCCCCGTCACGGTTTTTTTTGTCAACACCAGTCAATAAATCTCGCCAAGCCTTGCCCGCCGATACCAGGCTGCTATAATAAATTCCTAAATAGAAAGGATTTTTGAAAATGCAGTTTACGAAGATGCACGGTATCGGCAACGATTACATATACGTTAATGGTTTTGAGGAATCTGTCACGGACCCAGCCAGCCTGGCCAGGGCGGTCAGTGACCGTCACTTCGGCATTGGGGGCGATGGGCTGGTGCTGATCCTGCCCAGCGACACCGCGGATGTTCGGATGCGAATGTTCAATGCCGATGGTTCTGAGGGAATGATGTGCGGAAACGCGATCAGATGCGTAGCGAAGTTCTCCCACGAGCGAGGCCTGGCTGAAATGAACCCCGTCAAAGTGGAAACAGCCAGCGGGATAAAAACTATCGACAAAATTTTCACCAATGGCGATTGCGCTAATAACAATGATAAAAAAGTCTCAGCTGCGACGGTCGACATGGGTGAACCGATTCTTGTCCCTGCGGACGTTCCAGTCGCCCTGCCGAACGAACAGGCCGAGCCTATAGTCAATATGCCTATCGAGGCTTGCTGCGTGCTGGACAACTCAACCGGCTGGATGGAAGCAGCAGGACTCGAGCCTGCCTTTACATGCGTTTCGATGGGCAATCCGCACGCCGTTCTGTTCTGCAAGGACGTCGACGCCGTACCACTTGAGACGGTCGGGCCGATCATAGAGAACGCAAAGATTTTTCCGAACAGGATCAATGCTCATTTCGTTCAGGTCATCGGCGATGGCGAGTTGAAGATGCGGACATGGGAGCGTGGCAGCGGGATAACCTGGGCCTGCGGAACCGGTGCGTCAGCCGTTTGCGTCGCTGGTGTATTGACCGGCAAGTCCAGCCGGGCCGTGCTGGTACATTTGGCTGGGGGAGATCTGAACATCGAATGGCGAGAGAGTGACAATCACGTCTTCATGACAGGCCCGGCTACGGAAGTATTTTCCGGCGAATGGGTGAATGAATGACAGGTCTCACTTTTGGCCTGCAATCTACTCCAGAATTTTGAACAAGGATAAAAGACCATGGCTGGATTTGGCGGGATGTTTAATTCCATGAAGATACAGGAAGTCATAGCCGACGCGACAGCCTCAGCCAGAGCATCTGCCAGAAGCGAAGCCGGCGCCAATCGGGCCGAGCGGGCTGTGATATCGCTCGAAGAGCGCATCGACAAACTCCTGCTCGTGAACATGGCGGTGTGGGAACTGTTGAAAGAACGCACCAGCCTGACCGAGGAAGACCTTCTCGCCAAGGTTCAAGAAGTTGATCTTCGCGATGGCGTAGCTGACGGCAAAGTGACAAAACTGGTCAAGAAGTGTCACAAATGTAGCAGGACTATGTCGCCCAAGCATCGCAAGTGCCTCTACTGCGGCGCAGAAGAACTCCAAAACGAAGCCTACGACAACGTTAAATAGTTTTTGTTTCTGGAACACCTAAATTTTGACGTTGTGCATAAATAACGGTTTATAATACTTTTGACCTTGCCAGACCCATTCGGCAGGTTACAATTACGGTGAATGCGATATGTTTACGCCCGAGTTGACCGAAGATACCCCGGTTGCGTGTAGTGTGTCCTGAGGCTGGTTTATGTGGGAGATGAGTCTCAATGAATGTGGCGATTGTCGTAGCTCATCCTGACGATGAGATAATATGGTGTGGTGGTCTTATCCTGCAGCATCCCCGGTGGGACTGGACGGTTCTTAGTCTCTCCAGGGCCGACGACGCTGATCGATGTCCGAAATTTTATCGCGTCTGCGAGCATCTGGGCGTAAAGGGTTTCATCTCCGATCTGAACGACAGCAGTGAGCTTGAGCCTATTAACACCCGCAGAGAAATCGGGGATCGGGTTGCGGAACACCTGGCCAGTATTCCATGGGATATCTGTATCACCCACGGCGCCAACGGGGAGTATGGCCATCAGAGGCATAAGGAAACACACATCGAAATACTCGATCTCATTCGAGACGGAATACTGGAATGCGGGGAACTGTGGACTTTTGCATACGACTGCGACGCCCAGGCCAAGATCTGCGAGGCCTCAGCCCAGGCTGACATCATAGTCGAACTGAGCGAAAATGATTTACAAGAGAAGCGCCGGATTATCCGGGACATGTACGGATACGGCGAGGATTCATTTGAGTTTTCCGTCTGCATTTCGCCCGAAGGGCTGCGCAGATGGAAATTTCCAGAAGAGGAGTAAATGTTATGAAAGTACTTGTGCTTTATGATTATCCTCCTTCACCGGGAGGGCTGGCAACTCAGGGTGATCTGCTTTACAGAGGGCTACAGGAAATCGGCGTGGACGTACACCCTGTAAATTTTGAGTCTGCCCAGGAAAAGGAATGGTACTATCGGTGGTTTGAGCCTGACGTTGTTGTCGGCATAGGATACTGGGGCCATACGCCTGACCTGGTGATTCATCCCAAGCGATACGGAGTTCAACCCGTACCCTGGCTGGTTGTGGACGGCTACCTTGCAAACTACATGGAAGTTCTAAATGATCTGCCGTTAATGCTGGTTACTTCCGAATGGGTGAAAAAGGTTTATGTGCGAGACGGATTGAACCCCGACAGGATCGAGGTTCTCCCGGTAGGCTGTGATACCGACGCGTTTATTCCCAGAGAGAAAACAGATCCCAAAGTCAAGGCTGTTCGCGAGGCGCTTGGCGTATCAGAAGACCAGATTATGATTCTCACCGTAGGCGGTGACGCAGCTTCCAAGGGCGCGCAGGAGGTAATGCAGGCCATGGCCCTTATTGATTCAAAGGCGCCGGACTGGAAATACGTCTGCAAGGTCTGGCCTCAGCCTAGGACTGAACATCAGAACCTTTCCGACCTCCAGCTGGCTACGAATCTGGGGATCGAGAAAAACGTTACCTTCTCGATAGGCAAGAACTCCCGTAATTTCATGCCTTATCTCATGGCTGCCTGCGATATCTACGCCGCTCCCTCCAGACTCGAAGGTTTCGGAATGGGCCAGGTCGAAGCCGGTGCCTGCGGCAAGCCGGTTCTCAGCGTAAAGGCCATGGGAATGCTCGATACCCTCGTGCACGGAAAGACCGCCCTGCTGGCTGGGGTAGCCCAGGAAGTGCGTCTGCGAGAAACCACGCTCGGAGAAGACCAGGGATATGAGCCGGGCCATCGTGTCGTATTTAAAAAACCTCGCACAGCTGACTATCGGGCAAGCATACACGATATCGCTAAATACATGATGGATCTTACCTCCGATGCCGAATTGCGACAGAAGCTTGGCGACGCAGGCAGGGAAAGAGTTGTCGAACTTTTTGATTACCGCGTCGTAGCCAAGAAATTCGTAAAACTTGTATCCGAACGAATGGGAATTTCCTGAAATGGCAAAAAAAAGCATGGACTCGATTGAGCAGGCAAAGTCAGCTGCCCTGGAAATATTGCTCCATAACATGAACGGGCCTTATCAGCATCTGCCCAGAACGGCAGGCTGGGGGTATCCAGAACCTTACACGCGAGATTTGATGATAGCAGGTCTGGGAACGCTTGTTTCCGGTAACAAACAGCTCATCAAAAAACTAAGGAGGGTTCTGGAGACCCTTGCGAAAAATCAAAGTCCACATGGCCATATTCCGTCATTGGTTCACGACCCGGAAGATCGCGGAGCCAGCGACACGACGCCATTGTTCCTGCTTACTTTGGGATGCTTTCGCAATGCGATGGGTGAACCGGATTTCCTGGCAGAGGCTGCGGAAAAAGCGATGACATGGATGAGCTACCAAAGTCCTTCCGACCGGATCATGGTAGCTCAATTGCCGACCAGCGACTGGCGGGATGAGCAGTGGGTTCCGTGCTTCGGGCTGTTCGTAAATACGCTGGTCTACGGTTATCTGCGTATCTTCGGCCAGAACGAAAAAGCTGACAGACTTGGCCAGCTTATGAGTCATTTTACGATTACGGACGAGAGTCAGCATCGGCACGTTCATGAAGGTTTGGTCGTCAAGCATAAGCCCTACTATGCTTTATGGTCCTACAAGGTCTACAGCAGTGAAAGGTTTGACCTGCTCGGAAACAGCCTGGCCATACTTTTCGGGCTGGCGCCGGCGTCGCGTGCCAAAGCCATCGTCTCATGGGTGGAAGCCGAGTGCGAAGCAATGCGAAAATCCGGCGATCTGTCAATTGATCTCCCGCCGAATTTTTTTCCTTTCATCAGGCATACTGATCCGGACTGGTTACCAAGGTATGAGCGGTTCAATAAACCTGGCGATTACCACAACGGCGGGGTTTGGCCTTTCATTTGCGGCTTTTATATCGCAGCCCTCGTCGCAGCTGGTCGATACAAGCTGGCTGAGGAAAAATTGCAGTCTCTGGCTGAGCTTGTTCGCCCGGCCAGGTTTGAGCCTGTCAACTTCGGTTTTAATGAATGGATCAAGGCCCAGGATGGTCAGCCCAGGGGACAGGACTGGCAGACATGGTCTGCAGCGATGTTCCTCTACGCCGCAGCCTGCGTCGAAACGAAAACAACACCATTCTTTGATGAAATCCGAAAGACTTCCTGGGCGGAGAATTGTCCCGATTAATCAGTTACAGCCTGCAAAAAAACGGTTATTACGGGAACATTACTTTTTATTAAGCCTTACAAAACCAGAAGAAGCTTGACAGCAATGCTGAACTTTCGCAGAATACGCGGCAGAAGTGCAGCAGAAGTTAGTATTTCAGGTTCGGTTGGTTAGTTAATAGTGGAAGTGTTTCCCGTCCAGCCAAAATGGCTCGAGTGGCGTCCGACCATGTTTGTTCAAGACAAACCCGACGCGCCGATTTAATAAGGAGCCAAAAAATGGCAAACGGAAATGTAAAATGGTTCAAGGACGACAAAGGATTTGGGTTCATCTCGATGGCGGATGGTACGGAAGCTTTCGTGCATCATAGCGATATCATCGGCGACGGGTTCAAGTCGCTGTCTGAAGGCGAAGCTGTAACTTGTGATATCGTCTCAGGCGAAAAAGGCCCCAAGGCTACCAACGTAAAGAAGGCATAAGCCTGAACAAAAAGATTATTTAAAATAAGTTATCTACGCCATCCTTTGGATGGCGTTTTTTTTCGCCCGCCTGGAGCTTGCTTATAATCCCGGCGAATTTCTACTGAGCTGTGGAGATTGCCTGGGCGATGGGCTTGATTATCTGGGGCACAACAAGCCTGCCTGTGTATTCCTCGCACAGTTCGCATTGCTTCTGGAACGATTCCTGCATGTCAATTATTTTGCCCGGAGCCGGGTATTGTCGGATCGTGAAATAAACGCTGATCGGTTCCTCGTCAAATTCTCCGGTGCGTACCTGATAGCTGTTGCACCGGGTCTCGACAGAAACCCTGCCTTGCAGATAGCAATCCTCATCCAGCGCAAAAACGATATTCGGCTCAAATTCCACGGGCTTGATATCCGGGTCGGACGCGAAATGAGACAGCGGGGCATCGCCGAGAAGCGCATTGGCAACAATGCCGTCACGGTTGCCCGTGAAATCAAGGTTGAATCCAAAGAGAACATCCAGCGCATCGACATCCAGTCCGCCCAGGCCCAGGTAATAAATGCTTCGCTCGAGCAGCCAGCGGTGAAGATGGTAGGCATCGGACAGGCTAGGCGGGTTGAAGAAACCTGCGCATATTCTATGCGAATGAATTTCCGCCCAGCTATAGCTTCCGCCCTCACGATCACCTTCGAGTGTAAACTCTCCGGTATCCCGCTGATAGAAACTGGTCATTGTCGGAAACTCTTTCTGCATCGCTTCAAAGAAATGCAGAATGGTCTCCCTGCTTTTTGGCAGGGTCATTGTCGTCTGCACATTCAGATTCACGAAGAAATCGTCTGAGACACCTGAGTAATCCATCTTCTTATACTCCTGCTTATTCTCGGCCCAGCCGAGCGAAACGGCGTACTATACACTCAAAAACGAGGCATGTCCATGAAATCATCCAATCATTTGCGTTTCTTACGGCGGACTTCCAACTCGGCTGGTTTATGCGTTACCGTACTCTTGGCTATGATCGACTGAGTTACAAATGTGTTGCCGCCCACCGTTACACCTTTGCCGATAACGGTTTTCCCGCCAAGGATCGTCGCGTTTGCATAGATTGTCACGTCGTCCTGAAGGGTTGGGTGTCGTTGCAGGCCCTTGATGACCCTGCCTCGCTCATCCTTGGGGAAACTCAGGGCTCCAAGCGTAACTCCCTGATAAACCTTGACGTTATTGCCGATATGTGTTGTCTCGCCGATTACGACACCCGTCGCATGATCAATAAAAAACCTCTTGCCGATTGTCGCGCCAGGATGAATGTCCGCGCCGGTCAGGCTGTGGGCGTGCTCAGACATAATCCGGGGCATCAACGGCACGCCGATGGTCAGCAGTTCATGTGCTATACGGTAAACGCACACGGCATAAAAACCGGGATAGCAGTAGATTACTTCGTCGATACTCTTGGCAGCTGGGTCGCCGTCATAGGCTGCCTGGGCATCCAAAGCCAGCATTTTACGCATTTCCGGAATTTTGCTAAGGAAGTCCTGCGATATCCTGTCAGCCTCTGCCTTGCAGCGGTCGGCTTGGTGACAGAACTCACAACACTGATCTGAACACATGCAGTGGAGAATCTCAGCTGAGAGCTCAGCGGCTATCTTGGATATCAGATTGCCTACGTGGTAGGCTACATTCTCGGCTTCGAGCTTTTTGTGTCCGAAAAAGCCGGGGAACAATAGCTGACGAATCTGGTCAAGAACTTCGACTATCCTTGAGCGGGAAGGCAGAAACGTCTCGCCGATTCGCTGCAGGCCACTCTGTCTGCTGTAACTCCGCAAAACCGCTGTGGTCAACTTTTTCAGGTTCATATTTTTCGCATTATTATTTTTACGAGCCATAAACTTTCACCGTTATCCTTACATGCAATTGTACGCTATTTATAAGAAATGTCACTAATGGCATTAAAATCGGCAGTGTTTTTTTTGCTTGAGCATTCAGAACATCGAAGGCCTGTCTTCGCAAAATGTCACAATAATTGCCCCCCGTCCAAATCTCTTGTTCCCAATATATTAAAATGGCCAAGAGGTTTGTGATTTTTTTTAGACATTAACAGAGCGTAACCAGGCGACTTAAAAAAAATACGCAATAGGCTTAGCTCGTAACACCCTTATTATATTGATGGTTACACGAGCCGCCCTTCGCTGGCGTAAATATTACTTTTAAGCCGAAATAATAGTGTTTTTTCAACTTGCTATTCGCAAAATAGTCACCTAAAATCAAATAGTGAATGTGGCGGTAATTTTCGCGCAGCCTGTTCTGAGGAATGTAGGTTGTTTTCGGGGCAGTTTTTTTTTTGCGATAAATTAAGTTTTATTGAAATTTCGTAAAGCCCAAATCCTATGTAAATGTATTCTTGATAGGTTTTCGGTGTGTACCGGGATATTCGGTAATCGGAACGGTTTATTGCAGTACTTTTTCGGTGTTTCCCGGATTTCAGGGAAAAGTCCCGGTTTCGCTTTTTGAATTGGTTTCCGTAAGGGCTATTCAGATATCAGAGGTGACGGATGAAACTGAGTATAAGAATTGTGAGAAATGATCATGGAGGATTCACCGCCTTTTGTCCAACCCTGCCAGGCTGTATGAGCAGGGGCAGTTCAAAGGATCAGGCTCGGGAACGGCTGGATGACGCTATCAAGGGTTATCTCGCAGCAGTGAGCAACTTTGTGCCCGAAACCCTTCTGGAAGAAGAAGCTATCGAGGTTTAGCTTGCAACAGAAAGGCCGATGAATCTGAAACCATAGGGGATTGAGGTAGAGGTGTAGGCTCGGGGATTTTTTTTATTCTGCTGACGTCATGTTTCAATGATTTCTTTCAGAGCCTCTACATGATCTTCATATGCCCGCCTGCCCTTTACGGTTAATTGGAGGAAGGTTTTTGGCCTGCGACCTATGAAAGTTTTTCGCGAACGTACATAACCTGCCTGTTCCAGCCTGTCTATGTGTGCGCCGAGATTACCGGGCGTGAGCTTGAGTTGGCTTTGCAGGAAGGTGAAATCAACTTCCATATCATTTTTCAACGTTGCCAGTGAAGCTGCGATCTTCAGCCTGGCTGGTTCATGGATGAGTTTGTTTATGGAGGGCATTATTAGCCCCACTTCCGCACGAGATAAACGCCGCTGACCAGAAACGCCCCGCCGCCCATGCAGGCCATCCAGAGGTCAAGGTAGCCTGGCAAGACATACGACAGGCCAATATAACCACCGACAGAAAAGGCGGTTACTACAATCCCCAGCCAGAGCATCAACCTCATTTCAAGCCATAACCCCATAACAACGTAAGCGAACATTATCAGCGTCACGATGAATATTTGCAACTGCCTGCCATGCCACGGGAAAAGCAGAATCAGCCAGATATCGGCAAAAATGAAAAGGCTAAACCAGAACCATGCCAAACGTCGGCCTAGCTTTTTCTCCGACTCCCCCACCACAGGCCCGCTCCGCTGCGATAACCAACCAAGCCAGGCAGTGCCTGAAATCCCGATTATGTTTCCGATAATCCAACCCCAGTTGGTAAATTTCGGCACGAACTGGCCTATTGAAAAACAGATCGCCCAAATGATACCCCACAAGATCAGAATTTGCCCTACACCATGATAAATCATCTTGCTTCGCATCTGGCGACCGGCCTGCTCCACAGCCCGCATCGCTTCGCCCGCCTGCTGAGTCGTAATTTCCATTACTCGCTCTCCCTTAAAAAATTCTATCTGAATAATTTTCCGCCAAGACAATCCAGAAACAATATAGAATACTCTATATAGCAGAGTATTCTATGCGAACCCTTCCTGGAAAGCAAGTAGTTTTCTATTTTCCTCGATATATTCTGCCCTATCCCGGATAAAGTCGCTTTTTGACGGCTTTTATAATCCCAGGACGTCGCACATATCATACAGACAGGGTCGTTTTCCCATAATCCACTGGGCTGCCCTGAGTGCGCCGTATACGAAAGTATCGCGCGATATCGCGGAATGGCTGAAGGTAATTATCTCGCCCAGACTGCCGAACGAAACCGAATGTTCGCCCACAACGTTGCCCATCCTCAGTGCGTGCATGCCGATTTCGCCGGGTTTCCTCGGCTGATGTCCGCCCCGGCCATGCGTTACGCTCTCGCCGTAATTCCTGCCGGTGGCTTCGCAGACAGCCTTGGCCAACATTATAGCTGTGCCGCTGGGAGCGTCCTTCTTGAAGCGGTGATGCGTCTCAGAAATCTCGACGTCGTAACTATCGCCGAGTACCTGGGCAGCCTGGCCTAGGAGCTTCGTCAACAGGTTTATGCCCAGCGAATAATTGCCCGCATAAACGACTGGAATAGTACCAGCTGTGTCTGCCACCTCAGCCTGCTGACTCTCCGTCAGACCGGTCGTGCCGAGAATAATCGGAATACCCTTCTGTCGCAAGATCGGCAGCCAGTGCATCGTGCCCTCAGGCAATGAAAAATCTATCGCCACGTCAGGCCAGGTGTCCGCGTCGATGTGATCGAGATTGTCCGTCACAGCTACGCCGAACTTGCCCACCCCAGCCAGCTCGCCGACGTCCTTGCCAAGATCAGGCGAACCCGAATATTCCGTGCCGGCTACGATGTCAAACTTCTCAGATTCCATGGCCAACGCTGCTATCCGCCGACCCATACGACCAGATGCTCCGATAATCGCTAATTTTATCATTTTCAAATAACCTTAATTTTAATGTTCCAATTTCCAAAAAGCCAAGCCAGCAAAAATCCAGACCACAGATTACACGGATTGACTGCAAATTTCACGAATTGATTTTTTATGTTATTTTTCTACTTCAAACTTCCCTGCTCGATATTCATTATTCGATATTCATTATTCGATATTCATTTCCAACGTTGAACACTTGTCATTGCGAGGAGCGTAGCGACGCGGCAATCTGCGGTGACTAGAAGCAAGATAGCTTCGTGGAGTTTACACCGAGCGAAGCGAATTGCTCGCAATGACAGAATACATATTCTTAACAGAATCAAAACCTTGGCTGGCCAACTTAATACACAATTTTTCTTTTTGCGTGCCGGGGTTCCTGTCCCGGCACGTGCGGGGACGCTTTTGTAAAACGGCCCTGCTGGAATTAACTGATAACATCTGGTTTAAAAGTCAAAACCTTTGCTACAAGAAATAGCCTGCTTCGCAGGCTCACAGCCAGGACAGGAGCCCTGGCTGGCAAATTCCAAAAGGATGACCCACGCTTCAACGTAGGGCACGTAACATCTGTTCGTTACGTGCCGCTATCCTTTCGTAAGGATTTCTTAGTCCAATGTCTTTTTCATGAATTCTCGGACGGCTTCTTTGTCGTTTGGCAGTTTTTCGCAGCGGGTTTCCATTTCCATCAGGGCGTCGATCTTAGGATGATGGGCGAGGTTTTTGTTGCCGGCTGCTTCTTCTATCGCAGCTGGGAACTTGGCAGGGTGCGCGGTGGCAAGACAAAGCACGGGCGTCTTTTTGACACCCTCTTTTCCCGCACCAGCCGGGCCGGCTTTTTTCGGGCCTGCCTGCTCTGCTGCGAAGACGCCCACAGCTGTGTGCGGATCGAGCACGTAATTATACTCCTGATAATACCGGCTGATCGTATTGATCACCTGCTGACGATCAGCCTTGGCGGAAACGAAATCCGCGTCGACCGGGCCATCGTCGTCGAGTTCCACGCGAAGTGAACCGGTCTTCGCAAAACCAGCCATCTTTTCGCGCAGTTTCACAGGATTGCTGCCAAGTTTATAGTAAAGGTACCGCTCGAAATTACTGGCTACCTGGATATCCATCGACGGACTGAGCGTATAGAATACTTTGCCCAGCGAATATTCGCCCGTGTTGAAGAACCGACACAGAATGTCGTTTTCGTTCGTAGCCAGGATAAGCTGGTCGATCGGAGCACCCATTTTCATGGCGAACCACCCTGCCAGCACGTCGCCGAAGTTACCCGTCGGCACACTAACGCGAATTTTCTCCGCGCCGGTGAGTTTGCAGACGTCGAACGCGCCGGAAAAATAGTAAACGACCTGGGCCAGCACACGCGCCCAGTTCACGCTGTTGACCGCACCGAGAGAATACTGACGTTTGAACTCCAGATCGGCTGCGAGGGTTTTCATTATATTCTGACAGTCGTCAAAGCTGCCCTTGATTGCCATATTGT
Source organism: Phycisphaerae bacterium (assembly GCA_963664745.2). Taxonomy (GTDB): domain Bacteria; phylum Planctomycetota; class Phycisphaerae; order SM23-33; family SM23-33; genus B1-G9. The sequence continues at coordinate 82,139 of CAXXMC010000003.1, read as the reverse complement.
GAACGTTATCGTCCAGGACGGTCGTCATCTGACGTTCCTGAATCGGCGAGACTCTACCGTCGGGATGCATGACAAAAATATCGAGCCCAGATCGGCCTCGGCATCCGTAAATCGCGGCACTGCCGGTGTCGCCGCTGGTCGCGCCGAGAATGTTCAGCCTGCCGCCTCGCAGCCCAAGGATGTACTCAAACAGATTGCCCAACAATTGCAGGGCTACGTCTTTGAAGGCGAGCGTCGGCCCATGCCACAACTCCTGAATGAACAGATCACCCACGGGCACTACCGGAGCAACTCCGCCCTCGAAAGCATGGCTGTATGTTTTTTCGATAATCTCGCGCAGATCGTCTTTGGGGATATCGGTGGCAAACAGGCTGATGATTTCATAGGCCAGCTGGGGGTACGACAGTTCCCGCCAGGCTGCCAACTTGGCTGAGACATCCGGAATGGACTCCGGGATAATTAGTCCGCCGTCGTCCGCCAGGCCCATAAGCACAGCGTCCTGAAAACCGATTGGCGAAACCTGGCCTCTTGTCGAAATATAATTCATTTTAAAATTCCTCTAAAAAATAGACGGACATCTTAACAAAAAATGAGGAATGACGAAATCAGAATTCAGAAGTCGGGATTCAGAATGAAGAAAAAGGCCTCCCTGCTATATAACGCCGTTGCGTTTTTTGTCATGCTCGACTCGATCGGGCATCCAGGGCAGTACGACCGCAGCGAAATTATCTCCCGCGACAATCAATATCCTTCGATGCTATGCTATCACTTGGATTCCCGTTTTCACGGGAGTGACAAATCAAAAAAACATCCGAGCAATCCGCTTTAATCCGTGGAATCAGTGTTCTCGTGTTTGCCTATTGCCTAACGCCTTGCCTCTAATGCCTAATGCTTTTTTTAGAGCTTGTTTATCCTCGCGTCTTCGCGTCGTTGTTGTTCGGTGGCGTCCTGGAGGATTTTTTTCTCTTTATTGGACAGGCTGCCGATACCCTTTTGTTTGATCTTATCGAGGATTTTATCGATCTCAGCCCGGGTGGCTTGCTCATTGCGCATTTTCTTTTCCCAGACGCCCTGCTGAACCTTGGCCTGGGCGTCGGCTGAGGCTTGTTTAATTTTCGGCGTCAGCCAGACCCACGCACCGCCCAAAACCATCCCGCCAAAGTGGGCAGCGTGCGAAACCCCTCCTCCGTCGCCGGAAAGCAGGCTCAGAAAAGATATAATAAAAAACAGCAACGCGGCAAAACGTATCGGTACGGGAAAAAACATGAGTATGAGTTGAATGCCAGGAAACAGAATGGCACACGCTATAATTACCGCATATACTCCGCCAGACGCACCAAGCAACGGGATATCCGGGTTCCAATTGAACAGGAAAGTCAGTACAACGTGCGTCAGCCCTGCAAACGCGCCGCAAACAAGATAAAACGTCAGGAAACGCTTGGCGCCCCATGCCCGTTCAAGGTAATTGCCGAGAAAATACAGGCCTATCATGTTAAATAGAATGTGAAAAACACTGCCGTGGAGAAACTGGAAAGTGATATACCGCCAGGCTTCCCACCAGTAAGCCGGAATAACAGTAAGCCAGACATCCGTGGCTGGGACAATATGCTGGATAACAAACATCACGATATTGGTTATCAGCAAACCACCCACAGCTGGGCCCGGTTTGGGTAAACCCATACTCATTCCCCCACCACCGTAACTTCCACCACCCCCGCCGAATCGGCCTGAGTTGTCGTCTCTCCAGTATGTCCTGTTATGCATGCCCATTTAAAATAATACCTATCAGTTAAATAAAGTACTCAAACTGACCGATTCGTTGTGTCATACCCGCGAAAGCGGGTATCCAGGGCTTTATTTTTACACTCTGGATTCCCGCTTGCGCGGGTATGACAAGTATTTTTAACTTTTTTATTCTACTATATTTGCGTTAATCTTGTTATCAAAAACGGTCAGTTTGAGTAAAGTTAACATTTCTTATCAATTCCAATAATGGATAGCAACTACTCATCCTGGCCAACTTCATCGTAGCCATCGAATTCATCCGGTTCTTCAGCGAGCAGGCCCAATTCCTGGAGTGCCCGTTTGGCAGCAGCCTGTTCGGCTTCCTTTTTGCTTCGGCCCCACGCACTGGGGAAATCCCGCCCTTCCATCCGAATGGCTATCTCGAAACATTTGCTGTGATCAGGCCCCTGCTCATCCAGCAGGACATATTCCGGCGTGGCGGAGGATAACTTCTGCGCGTGCTGCTGCAAAACAGATTTGAAATTCTGCTGATGACTGTTGCCCAGGGCTTCGTCTATGAAAGGCTGCATTACCCGCATGATGAATTCCGTAGCGGGTTCGTATCCGCCGTCGATATAAATCGCACCGATGAGCGATTCGAGCAGGCCTGCGCAGATCGATTCCGGGATCATGGCTGGATTGGCCATGTCGCCGCTGAGAAAGAGCAGTTCCTCGAGTTTCAGCTCCCGCACGATCAGGGCACAGGTTTTACGCGAAACGACGGTTGATTTTATCTTGGTCATCTCGCCTTCGAGCATATCGTCGTGGGCTTCATACAAGGCTGAGCATATACACATGCCCAGAACCGCGTCGCCGAGGAATTCCAGCCTTTCGTTACTGTCCTGTCGCGTGGAAGCCACCGATGCGTGAGTCAAGGCCTTGTGAAGCAGGGATACATCTTTGAATTCATAGTTGAGTATATTCTGACACAAATCGACAATGGCTTGTTTTTCCATAAAAACTCCACACAGGCCGGTGTCGAAAATCGTCTCAAAAATACCACGCAAGGTTCAGAGGCGTTTTTCGTCAACGGCCCGGATCATAAGTTCCGTCATTACTTAACAGTCCGTTGAAAAACTAATGCCTGCCTGCGAGCGGATCTTTTTTGCCCTGACCGCGTCAAAAAACCTGCGGAATATCGCAAAATATACCTTGGTTTTCTTCCTTGTCAGAACAAAAAATCTCTCGATCTCGGCGACGGCCTACTTTTTCAACGGACTGTTAATATGCATCGGCATATTATGTCATATTATAGGGAAAAAAGACGGAAAATGAAAAGAATATTTGTCAATCTTCGCCAATGGCAAGGTCAATACTTGATTTAACCAGCCCCGGTCAGCTATTATGATATGTATGAAATCTAACGAAAAAATTATCTCAGCTGATATCGAAACTCTAAAGGTCATCAGGTATCCCGACCCCAGGCTGATGGAAATTTGCACGCCCGTTGACACGGTCGACGAAAAGGTCCGGGCACTGGTGGAAAAGATGGCTGATCTTATGTTTGAATCCAACGGCGTAGGTCTGGCTGCCCCTCAGGTGGGCATTACGGTCAGACTCTTCATCGGCAGCCCGACCTTCGAGCGGGAAGACCTGCACGTTTACATCAATCCGAAGATCATAGAGATGGAAGGCGCTGATGTCTGCGAAGAAGGCTGTCTGAGTTTTCCCGGTATTTTTTCCAAAATCAAACGTTACGCTAAAGTGACCATCGAAGCAACGGGCCTGGACGGCCTGGTCTTCACTCAAACCTGTCAAGGCCTGCACGCACGTCTCTGCCAGCATGAAAGCGATCACCTGGAAGGCAAACTGCTCGTCGACCGCATGGGAACCGTCTCAAAAATGGGACATCGCAAGGCCCTGCAGACGCTCGTGGATGAGTTTGAGAATTAGGCCACGAGGGAAACTCATTTCAATTAACGAGGGAAGTTTGAAGTAAATGCCTCAAGGGTATTCTACAGATTTTGCAGATCAGGCAGATTGCTTTTTTGCCGTCTTCAAAATTAAAAGAATCCGTACAATTCGTATTCTGTGATTTGGAAATTGGAAATTGAAAATTGGAAATTAGCAATTTTCTAGCGTATACTTTCCGCCTTAGGAGTTTTTATTATGACGACGATCAGGAAAATTACCAAACCGCGAGCCATTAGCGGCTTTGCGGATTATTCAGAAGCCGAGAACGTTGCCCTCTCGGGCTGGCTTGACGTGATTGTCTCAGCCTTCCGGCAATACGGGTTCTCAAATCTCATTCCGCGTCCACTCGAGCTGCGAGAAGTCCTGCTTGCCCAGGGCGGAATCGCCAAACAGATTTTCGGCGTAAGCAGGCTTCAGGAAGACGCCCCGACGGACATGGCCTTGCCTTTCGACCGCACGGTTTCGCTGGCCCATTGGGTGGCGATGAAGGCTGGTGAACTCGTTTTCCCATACAAACGATACGACGTGGGTTACAGTTTCCGCGGCGAGCGTGCACAGGCTGGGCGGTTCCAGGGATTTTTCCAGGCTGATATCGATATAGTAGGCCAGGACAGTCTGGACATTCACGCCGACGCGGAATGTATAGCAGTACTCTATGACGCACTGGGCAGACTTGATATCGGCGAGTTCACCATCAACATCAACCACATACGCCTGGCCAAGACTCTCCTGGCCCGGATGGGCGTGGCCGGCGAAAAGACAGCTGACGTTCTCCGCGTTATCGACAAACTTACCAAGATAGGTCAAAAGGCTACGCAGGCAGAGCTGGCGGAAGTCCTTGGAGGCGATGACTCCACTGCGGAATCCATCCTAGCTCTCTTCCAATACTCGGGTCAGCCCGAAGGTTTCGCTGAAATAGTTGGCAATGACGAAGAGGCCTTGCTATTTTTCGAGGAACTCAAAGAAACCTGGCGATCGCTGGTCAATCTGGGGATTCCTGAGGAATTTCTGTCATTTCAGCCTGGCATTGTGCGTGGGCTGGACTACTATTCGGGCGTGGTTTTCGAGACTTTTCTGACCGGGTATGAATCTTTCGGCAGTATCGCCAGCGGCGGAAGGTATGACGACCTTGTCTCGACTTTTTCCAAGCTCAAGCTGCCCGGCGTGGGCGGCTCGATCGGCGTGACTCGCCTGTTCGACATCGCGTGCAAAAAAGGCCTGATCAAGCTCGAACGCAAATCGGAGTCGGACGTTTTCGTCGGTTTTCGCGAACCGGAGCTAAAAGCCTCTGCTCAACAGCTGGCTGCCAGGCTGCGCAAGGCAGGTCATAATGTCGACCTGTATTCCGGCACGGGGGCGGTTAAAAAACAGTTCTCATACGCCGGACGGAAAAATATCCCCACACTCGTGACTATTATGGACCCTGAAGCAATCGTAATCCGCGACATGCAGACAGGCGAGCAGGTTGAAGTAGCCACGATAAACCAGGCCTGTGAGGCAGTAGAAAAACCAGGCAATGGACAACAGGCATGAATACAAGAGTAATAACAGTCCGTGAAGCAAGCGACTCTTCGCCGTCGGTAGCAGAAGCAGCTGCGGAGGGCGCCGCTGCGCTCCAGGCCGGCAAACTGGTGGGTTTTGCCACGGAAACCGTTTACGGCATAGCTGCCCTTGCAACCAACAAGGACACCATGGACAGGTTGCGCGAACTCAAGTCCCGCCCGGCAGCTCCGTTCAGCGTACATATTTCAGATTCCGAACAGGTCGCGGAATATGTCGCCGATATCCCCCTGCGGGCGAAATGGCTGATGGATCGCATCTGGCCTGGGCCGGTGACGCTGCTCCTGGAAACCTGCGGAGAATTCCCCACCAAAGCCCTCAATGAATTACACGATGAGCTGACGCTCGATAACGTCATAGGCCTGCGATGCCCCGACGAACCCGTCGCCCGTGCCATGCTCGCCCAGGTGAAGGGCCCAGTCGTAGCCCCCAGCGCAAACCTGGCAGGCGAGCCTGCCCCGCATACCGGCGATGAGGTTCTCCATGCCCTCAACGGCAAGATCGATCTGCTGATCGACAGCGGCCAGGCCAAGTTCAGCAAAAACAGCAGTATCGTCAGATTCCGGGGCAATGAATGGGAACTTGTCAGAAAAGGAGTTTGGGACGAAAGAATGCTCACGAAATGTATGAAACGTAAAATCGCCTTCGTTTGTACGGGGAATACCTGTAGAAGCCCCCTGGCAGCTGGGCTTGCAAAAAAACTCATAGCTGAACGTATGGGCTGTCAGGCAAGTGAGTTACACGAAAATGGAGTGGATGTGATCTCCGCAGGTCTTTTCGCAGGCCCGGGCAGCAAAGCCACGCCTGAAGCTATCCACGCCGCCACGGCAAAAAGTGCAGATATTTCTCGACATCGCAGTAAAAAATTAACCTCCGAGTTGATTAAATCCTGTGATCTGATATTCTGTATGACTAAGTTTCATCTGGAAGAGACGAAACAATTGGCTGGGAGTTCCTCGCCGCTTATCTGTATGCTTGATGAGCAGCAGGATATACCCGATCCGATAGGCGGCAATATCAATGTGTATGATGAAACCGCAGAACACATTGAACGGGCGCTTACGGAAAGAATCGCTCAAGGAGTACTGTAGGTTTGTTTGAGAAATTTTGACTGGCGTTGCGTAAACGCCGGTTCTGTATGTGCTACTTTAAGAAAAGGTACGAGACATGAAAGTCGCAATTGCTTCAGACCATCGCGGTCACGCTGCTAAAAACAGGGTAGCCCTGTTCCTGAGTGAACTGGGCCATGAAACCATCGACATGGGAACCGACAGCACCAAGAGTTGCGACTATCCCGATACCGCATACCCTGCAGCCAAGAGCGTAGCTGAGGGAAAGGCCCAACGGGGAATTCTGATCTGCGGCAGCGGAATAGGAATGAGCATCTGCGGCAATAAGGTCCCAGGCGTCCGGGCAGCTCTCTGCCATGACGAACTCACAGCTGAGCTTTCCCGCAGGCACAATAACGCGAATGTCCTCTGCCTGGCCAGCGATGTGCTCGGCGAAGAACTGATGCGGCGAATCGTCACGACCTGGCTGAAGACGGAATTCGAATCGGCAGGCCGACATGCTCGCAGGGTCGAGAAAATAGGCTGTATCGAAAAGGGCATAGACCCGACATCACTTGACGAAGAGTAATCGCCTGGCAGACGTGTATTTCCGGTTTTGCATGAATGCCGGAAAATTCACAGGACTTATTCTGGGAATCAACGGTTTTACACAGCCTCGACAAGCCTCCCATATAAAATAAAAAAAATCCCATCGAACGAATCGACGGGATTTTTTAATATCTGTTTGAAAAAATTTCAGCAGTTCAAAGCTGTCCCAAAAACCGCCAGCCAGCTCTGACATTTATTCAGCTGTAATTCCTTCTCGCGGGAGCTGTTATGCTTCGACTTCAGCCTTCCAGGTACGTTTGACGGGTTTTTGAATCATACCGCCCCTGATCGCCTTGGCTGAGACATTGATACGAACCACCTCGCCGTCTACGACAGCACGAACGCGTTGGATGTTGGCTTTGAACATACGTTTCGTTCGTCCGGTGATTTTTTTACCTACACCGCCGAGACGTTTGGCTTTACCGCGCCGGCTGATTGATCCACCGGATGAGGTACGCCTTCCTGTTAATGGACATACACGTGGCATTTTTAGCTCCAAGCCGGCCTGGGCCGGCATATCTGTTTCTATTCAGCCGAAACCATAAAATCTCGGCCTGATTCATAAAATAACAATTAACGCCTTCTCAAAAAAAGCGAGTCGGGTATTGTAATGTTTTAAAAGGTTCTGGCAAGCTTTTTTTATCGAATTTATTTAAGGGCACCTTTAAAAATTCAATTTTGGCTGAGAGCGAATCTTCCCCCAGCTGGACTGCGTCACGCAAAACAGAGAATATCGACAAATATGCCCTGTTTTACGTTCCTTGCCAGCTGAGTAAATCTTCTACTCTCAACTCAAAAGCAATTATTAGAGGTACCCTTAAATTCGACTACTTATCTTCTTCCTTGGCCTTCTCGCTGGCAGCAACAATCTGCTGTTGCACGTTGCTGGGAACCGGTTCGTAATGGCTGAGTTCCATTGCATAGCTGCCCTGGCCACCCGTTATGCTGCGAAGCTGGCTGTTGTATTGCATAACTTCCGCCAGCGGGGCTTGGGCTTTTATGATGGCGATATTGCCCGGCATCATGTCCTGGCCATGGATTCTGCCCCGCCTGCCGGCGAGGTCACTGGTAATATCGCCCATAAAGTTGGCGGGAACCGTAATTTCCATATCTACGATAGGTTCCAGCAGGGCCGGCTTGGCCTTTTGGACGGCGTCAATGAACGCAAACTTGCCAGCTGACCGGAAAGCGACTTCCTTCGAGTCAACCGGATGATGTTTTCCGTCGTAAACGCTGACCTTGATGTCCTGCATGGGATAGCCCGCGATGGCACCAACTCCAAGAACATCGTGAATGCCCTTTTCGATAGCTGGTAGATACTGCCTGGGAATCGACTCGCCAAACAGGTCATTCACAAACTCAAAGCCAGCTCCGCGTTCTAGCGGTTCCACCCGGAGATAGACCTCGCCGAACTGGCCTGCGCCGCCGGTCTGCTTTTTGTGACGGTGATGACCCTCAGCCTTGTCCAGAATGGTTTCCTTGTACGGAATCTTCGGCGGCTTGGTGTCGACTTCGATATTGAATCGGGTCTTCATCTTCGTCAGGATCATTCGCAGATGAAGATCGCCGATACCGCTGATGACGGTTTCATTCGTTTGCGTGTCCCTGCTTGAGACGAAGGTCGGATCTTCGGAAGTCAGCCGGTGGAGAGCTTCGGAAATTTTCTGCTCATCGCCACGACTCTTCGGCGTAACAGCCAATGAATACATGGGGGTTGGGGTAGCGGGAACATCCCGGAACATCGGGGTAGCGTCGGCATGTAACACGTCGCCGGCTCCGATTTCCTCAACCTTCGCCAGTGCGATGATATCACCGGCAACGGCCTGGGGGGTTTCAACCGTGCTGCCGCCCTGAACCTTGAACAGATGGCCGACTTTCGCGGTCTTCTTTTCGTCCTTCAAATGATAGACGGTTTCGCCCTTGACCGTGCCCTGGAGAATACGAATCCACGCCAGCTTGCCGACAAACGGGTCGGTCGTGATTTTAAACGCCTGGCCTACGAAAGGCTTGGCGGGATCAGCTTCAAGAGTAATTTCCTCTGCATCCTCACCGATGCCGTTCTTGACCGGTGTGCCAGCTACCATACCTGGAGCTGGGAAATACTTGGCTACGGAATCCATGAACTCCGTAATGCCCACATTATCCCGGGCAGATGTGAAGAATACGGGCACGATCGTGCCCACCACCATAGCCGCTCCGAAGGCGTTGGCAAGTTTGGCTGGGGGAATTTCCTCGCCGCTCAGGTAGGCCTCCATCATTTCCTCGTCGGCTTCTATGACGCTCTCGATGAGTTTCTCATGGGCCTTTGCAACGCTTCCCCAGTCACTGTCACCTTCTGTATTGGCGAAGCAGTCAATTACAACCTTTCCGCCGTTCGCGGGCAGATTCATGTCCTGACAATTCGAACCGAACGTTTCGTGAATGGAATGCATGAGTTCCTGGAGGTCGATATTTTCGCCGTGAATCTTGGTAATAACGAAGGCGATCGGCAGGCCAGCTGCCTTGGCAGCCTTGTACAACCTGCGAGTGTTGACCTCGATACCAGCTGTGGCTGAAATCACAATCACCGCGGTATCAGCACCGCCAATGGACGTTATCGCACCACCGATGAAATCAGGATAGCCTGGGGCGTCGATAATGTTTATCGTCTTGCCTGCGTGCTCGATAAATGCCAAAGCCGGGTCCACCGAATGCTGACGCTCCTTCTCAATATCGGTAAAATCGAGAATGCTCGAGCCTTCCGTTACGGAACCTAACCTGGTGGTCACCTTTTTTGCAAAAAGCATCGCTTCCCCGAGGGAAGTCTTGCCCGCTCCGCCATGACCAAGAAGTACAATATTGCGAATATCCGAAGGTTTTGATGCTGGCATAGATCCATTTCTCCTGCAAATACAGGCCCATAAGGCCAAAAAGTGTACTTTATGAACCGCACCAAACTGATGTGCAATCCACTGGTTTCTGAGATCGACAACCTTTTCACACACAAAAATGGCTGCCTCGCAGCTAATTCGCGAACCGTAGATGATACTGTTTTACAACCGTCTCGCAAGAGAATTTTGTGCCCAAAAGATCAGCAAATCTTCAAATTCGTGCCATTCAGCCAAAATGTCTCCAAAAACCGGCCAAAAATCCATTTACGAACGCACTAAGGGGAACTTAACCGACTTTTCTGATGTAATTTGTCCATTTGGTCGAGTAAAATAAAGGAACTATCGTATTTGTATAAAAATCGATCTCGACTAAAACACTCAGCCAGGCTGGGTCTGGAACTAAAACATGATAGCTCTCGTAAACACAACGACGGAAATGTTGGCATGGTCGGTAGGCCCGCAGGAGGTAGTACTTATCCTGATCGTGGTTCTTCTGCTATTCGGCGGCAAGAAACTGCCCGAACTGGCAAAAGGTCTGGCACGCGGCCTGAAGGCCTTCAAGAGCGAACTTAAAGACGTCAAAAAAGAATTCGAAGACGATGACTCCAACAATAAAGACGATACCGAAAATCCCTATCTTGAAAATAAACAGGACCATTCAACAAAAAACCACCCCCCAAGCCATGATAACGAAAAAGACGTGTAGAGCCTTTTGATATGCTCTAAAGCATTGAAAAGTTGAGAGTTCCGATTTTTGCGTAGCGGGTTTGTTCGTGGCAAGTAAGAAACGTAAGGCATATTTGTAGATATTCCGCAACGTTTCTGAAGCAGCCAAGGGCAAAGCAAGCCAGCAAAAAGGGAACTATCAAGTTTGATATGCTCTAAAGTAAATGGATTCTCCAAGCTCTAACTTCCGGGCACCCTTTTTATTCCAGGTTGGCATGACGGGATTTGAAGGCTTCGGCGTCTACCTTCAGCCGTTCTGAGAGAACATTGAAAACGGCGTCCAGACACAAACTGCAGCTGTGCTCGAAAACAGCTGCCCGGGTGACGATATCCTCAGCTGTGGCGGGGATCATGACAACTTCATCAGCAAGCACTGCCAGCGGAGACTCAGCGACGCTGGTCAACACTACAACCTTAGCGCCGAATTCTTTCGCCCTGCGGATGAGATACTCCGTATAGCCCGTGCTGCCCGTACAGCTGATCGCGACCAGCAGATCGCCCTTTCCCGCAGCTGGCGTTATCGTCTCGCCTGTAACGTATGCGGTCAGGCCTGCATGCATTAGTCTCATGCCGAACATACGCGCAACAAGGCCGCTACGCCCTGCCCCGGTCAGGAAGGTACGTTTGAATGCCGGCAGCATATCAGCCAGTTTTAGGAAACTCTCCCAGTCAATCCTTTCCATCACCATCTCGATGCGATTGATCAGTTCCTTATTGGCAACCTTGACGGCGTCGCGATCTGCCCTACCCGATAACGGCATGGCCTGCCCCTTTCTTTTCCCATCGTTTCAGGCTCACGACCTCAGCCAGCGTACTCTTTTTATCACGAATTTCCGTCCGAATCCGATTTTCCGCTTCCAGGATATCCGCGCCGCGATTGGCCATTTCCACAGCCTTGGCTGAGGGGAGAATAATGACGCCGTCGTCGTCAGCTACGATCCAATCGCCGGGATTGACAGCCTGGTGCGAAATTTCAATCGGCACGTTTATTTCGCCCAGCCCATGCGGGTTACCGGCATGACTGGTGATATGTCTGCTCCAGACCGGGAACCCCAGCTCGCGTATCGCAGCGGTGTCGCGCACAGCCCCGTTGACGACCAGCCCTGCTATGCCTTTATTTTTCGCGCTTTCGGTCGCAAGTTCGCCCCAGATCGCGGGCGGCTGGCCTGAGGTATCGACAACTATGATGTCGCCGGGCTTTGCGATGTCGATAGCTTCGACGGGCTTTGCCCAGTCGCCGGGAAAACATTTAACAGTCACAGCTGGGCCACAGGCAAACTGTCCCACTGAGATCGGCCTGATGCCTTCCAGGCAAGGCTGGCGATGCGAGCCGTCGGAAATATTGCTCGTAGTCACTTTTTGCAGAATTTCGCGGAGATTGGCCTGGCCTGTTCGTTTGAAATGTTCGCTGGCGACGGCCTGGCCCGTATCGAGGGCCTTGCGAATATCAGCTGTCGCCTTTTTGACGTCGATAGCCTTGGTTATGGCCCCGCCGACGATTACGACATCCGCGCCCGCAGCCAGTGCTGCAGCGGCGGTCTCGGAATTTATCCCCCCAGCCACAGCTAAGGTGAGATCAGTCACAGCTCGCACCTGCCGGAGCAATTCAAGCGGATCGGCGCCCTGCATCTGCTGATCGATGGCGCAATGCACGTCAAGCCAGGCCACGCCAAGACCCGCAGCCTGCTTCGCAAAGCCGACCGGGTCATCAATGCCCAGCAAATCGACAGCTATCTGTATGCCGTAATGCTTACCCGCTTCGACACATTCGCGAATGGTCGACTCCGGGGCCGCTGCCAGGACGGTCATGATATTAGCGCCAGCCTTGGCAGAAGCTTCGGCTTCGATCTTGCCGGCGTCCATCGTCTTCGTATCAGCTATGATCGTCTTGTCAGGAAATTTCGCACGAAGCGCACGAACGGAGTCCAGCCCTTCGCTTTTTATCAGCGGAGTACCGGCTTCGATAAACTCCGCTCCGCCTGCGACGGCATCAACAGCCACAGCCATGGCCCGGTCCAAATCAAGAAAATCCAACGCAACCTGTAATTTTGTAGTACTCATAATGTCAATATGCTACCGCTGCAAGCACCAGGAAGCAACAGTAAGAACGAATACATCAAAATCCTTCAAATTTATTTTTCTCCGCCTTGACTCAGTGCATATGTGAGTGTATAATCACATATTCACTTAGAGGTTTATTATGAACGGCAGCAATCAGAAACTTTACGAGTACCAGTCTGAGATAATCCAGGCGATAGGCCATCCGGTCAGGCTGGCGATTCTGGATTTTCTGAAGAATGGCGAAATGTGTGTCTGCGATATAGCCAGGAAAGTCGGCCATGAGCGGTCGAACGTTTCGCGTCATCTGAGCGTAATGCTCAAGGCTGGGGTTCTGGGCGTTCGCAAGGAAGGCCTGAAGATGATCTACGAACTCAAGACCCCCTGCCTGCTTAATTTTCTTTCCTGCGTCTCGGATGTAGTCCGCAACAGGATAGAAGAAGACGCAAAAGTTCTGAAGGATCTTTAGGGAAGCAGTCCAAAGTCAGGATTCAGTACAACTGGAAACTATTTTGCTTCCCTGAAAACATGTTTGTTTGTCATTGCGAGCAAAGCAAAGCAATCTCATCTATTAGAATTTTAGATTGCCGCGTCGCTACGCTCCTCGCAATGACAAGTAATCCAAAGTTTGGCTAACTTTTTTTAACATGTCAAAGCTGTTTCAACAAAAGGCAAGAAAATATGAACTGGAAAAAAGAATACAAGCCGCTCCTCCTGATCGTGGGGGCTTTTTTGGCGTTTTTTTATCTGCCGATCAGCAGCGAACGGTTTCGCAATGGCGTGATAGAGTCGCTTGCGTTGGCCAAGTGGTATGCTCAGGAGCATGTTTTGCTGTGTCTAATCCCAGCCTTCTTCATAGCCGGTGCGATTGCCGTTTTCATCAGCCAGGCTTCGGTGATGAAGTATCTCGGCGCGAAGACAAACAAGTTCCTGGCCTATGGTGTGGCGAGCGTTTCGGGCACTATCCTGGCGGTCTGTTCCTGCACGGTACTACCCCTGTTCGCGGGAATATATCGAATGGGCGCTGGCCTGGGCCCAGCTACGGCATTCCTGTATTCCGGCCCAGCCATTAACGTCCTGGCCATCGTACTCACAGCCAAGGTACTGGGCATGGAACTAGGCGTCGCCCGCGCGGTCGGAGCCATTTTATTCAGCGTCGTCATAGGCTTGCTGATGCACCTGATCTTCCGCAAGGAGGAACTCGCAAAAGCACAAAGTCAGGCTGTCATGCCCACCCCGGAAGTCACCCGTCCTTTGTGGCAGAACGTGCTTTATTTCGCGAGCATGGTTGGCGTGCTGGTCTTTGCGAATTTCGGAAAATCCGAAAACGCCACCGGGGCCTGGCTGGCGATATATTCCGCAAAATGGCTGATCACGAGCGGCTTTGCCATTGCCTTCGCTATAATCATGATCGCGTGGTTCAAGGTCAAGTGGTGGAAAATCCTGCTCGCTGCCATACCCACAGTCATCCTGGCCCTGCTTTATCCCAAGATTCCAATGCTCGCATTCGGTGCGGGAATCATCGGGCTGTCTTCAATCCTCAGCACGGACAAGGACGAAGCCGGCGAGTGGTTCACGTCGTCTTGGGGGTTTGCGAAACAGATCCTCCCCCTGCTGCTGTTTGGCGTATTGATCGCGGGCTTCCTGCTGGGCAGGCCAGGCCAGGAAGGCGTCATGCCAAGCCGATGGATCGAATCAGCGGTAGGCGGTAATTCGATCAGGTCGAATCTTTTCGCATCCGTCGCCGGCGCGTTCATGTACTTCGCGACATTGACGGAAGTGCCGATCCTCCGAGGCCTGCTGGATTCTGGCATGGGCAAGGGGCCTGCCTTAGCGCTGCTGCTGGCTGGGCCTGCACTTTCACTGCCGAACATGCTGGTTATTCGTAGTGTCATGGGCACGAAAAAAACCATCGTCTACGTCACACTCGTAATAATCATGGCTACAATAAGCGGTATAATCTTCGGAAATTTTTGTAACACGGCTGTTTGAGTTTTCCAAACTTTGTTATAGATTCTAACTTTGAAAGGCATACAAAATGATCAAAATTCAAATCCTGGGCACGGGCTGTCCGAAATGTGAAACGCTGGCGGAGAACGCAAAACTGGGAGCAACGCAGGCAGGCGTGGAATTCGAACTCGAAAAGGTCACAGACATAAATGACATCATGGCTTTCGGCGTGATGATGACACCGGCACTGGCTATAGATGGCGAAGTCAAGATCACCGGCAAAGTGCCCTCGCCGGATGAAATCGCAGCGATGCTGGCCTGAAACCAAAAAGAAAAAACATCGGCCACAGAGATGGTGAGAACACAGAGTCTGGCTGAATAGTTTTTTTGATAATTTGTGTCACCCTGAGCAACGTCGAAAGGTCTATAAAGGTTGCGAGATCCTTCGACTCCGTCTGATAGGCTACGCTCAGTATGACACACTTAGAATCCTCTGAGGCCTCTGTGGCAAAACTTTTTTAAATGTGAGAAAAAACATGAAATTTAAAACCATTCTAACTGTCATACTTGTACTTTTTGCCCTGGCTGCGGTTGTTGTCGCGATCGTTAAAACCGCAAACGACAATGTCGCCCCAACCGAGCAGGCCGAAAAATCCCCCGTCACTCAGCCAGCCTCAGCCCCGGCTGAGAAAATTGTGGTCTACTACTTCCATCGCAATCAGCGTTGCAGAACATGTCGCACTATAGAAGCCTTCGCGCACGAAGTTGTCCAGACTGATTTCGCGTCGGACCTGGCTGATGATAAAATGGAATGGAAAGTTGAAAACTACGAACAGCCTGAGAATCGACATTATATCGAAAAATTTCAGCTAGCATCCGCATCGGTCGTTATCGCAAAAGTGCAGGCAGGCCAGGTCGTTCAGTGGAAAAACCTGGCTGATGTCTGGAAACTCGTTCGCAACAAGCCCGCCTTCTTGAATTACGTCAAATCCGAAATCAAGAATCTGCAGGAGTCAAAGTAATGTCTTTCGCAGCTGCGATATGGGCAGCGGCGTTATATGGCGTTTACACGTCGATCAGTCCGTGTCCGATGGCGACGAACATCGCTGCCGTTTCCTACATCGGCAAACAGGTTTCGACGCGTAAACTCGCGATTCTCTCGGGCCTGTTTTATTCACTGGGTCGAGTGGTGGCGTATGTCGGGCTGGCTTCTATACTGACGACCGGGTTGCTGTCCACACCGATCGTCTCGGAGTTTCTGCAAAAGTATCTGAACCTGTTCCTCGGCCCGGTGCTCATATTCGTAGGCCTGTTCCTGCTGGGCTGGTTGGGCGGAAAAATTTCATTTTCAGTGGGGGGTGAGAAACTTCACAAGCGACTGGCTGCTGGGGGCATTGTTTCATCGGCCTTGCTGGGGATTCTCTTCGCACTTTCGTTCTGTCCGATATCCGCAGCATTGTTCTTCCTGCAATTGGTTCCGCTGGCGGTGGAACAGAAGTCCCCCGTCCTGCTGCCGTTAGTCTACGGCCTGGGCACGGGCCTGCCCGTACTGATCTTTGCACTCCTGATAGCCCTGGCGACAAACTACGTGGGCAAGACTTTTCATGTGCTGACAAAAATCGAAAAATGGTCGAGGCGAATCGCAGCTGGGGTTTTCATCATCGCCGGAATTTATCTTTCGCTGATATATACATTCAATATCGCAGGCTAAGGGTAACACAGCCAGGTTACGAAATTTCACAAACTGTCATTATTCATTATTTTCATACCTGCTAACGCACCCAAAAAATCAAAAAAGCCATGCGACATGTAACATCTGTTCGTTAAATGCCGCATGTCCTGATATCAATTTTCGTGTAACGATAAAACTTGACCTACAAACCACAAACTATTTTTTCGCTTCGATTTTAGTCATACCGTGCATGTAAGGCTGGAGGGCGGCGGGGACATTCACGCTGCCGTCTGCATTCTGGTTGAGTTCCAGCAGCGGGATGAGAATCCGCGGGCTGGCGATGACGGTATTGTTCATCGTATGGACGAACTGCAGTTTGCCGTTGGCGTCGCGGTATCTGATATTAAGCCGGCGTGACTGGAAGTCGTGAAATCGGCTGGCTGAGTGCGTCTCGCTGTAGCAACCTCGGCTGGGCATCCACGTTTCGATATCAAACATGCGCACCTTGCCCTGGCCCATGTCGCCGGTGCAGCATTCGATAATCCGATACGGCAGCTCGAGGGCCTGGAGGCAGTCCTCGGCGTTTTTGATAATCTCCTCGTGCAGCCTGGCTGATTCTTCAGCATCGGCCTTGCACAAAATCACCTGCTCGACCTTGTCGAAAAAGTGAATGCGATACAGGCCCTTGGTGTCCTTGCCGGCTGAGCCTGCTTCGCGACGAAAACACGTACTCATAGCTGCGAATTTTATCGGCAGATCAGCTTCTTCGAGAATTTCATCCGAGTAGTAAGCCGTCGTGGGCACTTCCGCTGTGCCGACCAAAGCCTGGCCATCGCGTTCGCAAAGATACGCGTCGTCCCGCCCTACGGGAAAATAGCCCGTGCCTTCCATGACGTTTTCGTTCACCAGTACTGGCACGGTCATGGGCTGATAGCCCTTGGCGACCATCTGATCCATAGCCAGTCGCAGCACAGCCTGGTGCAACATGGCACCTGCACCCTTGAGAATGAAGTTTCGCGTCCCAGCCAGCTTGACCGCCCGCGGAATGTCAATGATATCCAACGCCTCACCAAGCGTGACATGATCCTTCGGCTCGAAGTCAAATTCGCGAACCTGACCTACCTTGCGAACCTCCACGTTGCAGGAATCGTCTTCACCGACGGGCACTTCCGGCGCGGGGATCTGCGGCACAAGAAGCATGAGATTATTGAATTTCGGCTCGAGTGCTTCGATATCTTCGTCGAGTTTCTGAGCCTGGGCCTTTAGCTCCGCCATTCGCGCGATAGCAGCGGGCTTTTCGTCCTTCGGCAACTTGGCGATATCCTTCCCAGCTGCGTTCTGGGCGGTCTTGAGATCCTGCAACTCTCGCTTCGCATCCAACAGCTGACTGTCCACAGCCAGGAGTTCGTCAATATCGACCCTGCATTTCTTGAGCTTCGCAGCCTGCCTGTATGCGTCGGGATTTTCACGAATCAATTTAATGTCTATCATGTTTTATATTTCCTCAACTATCTCATGTTGTTCAAATTCCAAAAACAAGCTCAACAGATTACACGTTTTGCCACAAAAATTCCATTTTTCAATTTTCATTTTTCTACTCCCCTAAAATATTTATTGCCTAAACCCTCAGCATTGACATAGTTGTCCGCTGAGGCGAGAATCTGGCTATGGCAGCAATTACACAACCAGACGCGGTCAAGCTGATCTGCGGGATGATCTCAGCCAGCGCTGAACTGTTCGACCTGGCCCAGGCCAGGCTGGAAGAAACCCTGGGCCCTGTTGACGTTTGCAGCGAAATCATTCCGTTCGACTTCACCACATACTACGATGAGGAAATGGGCCAGCCGCGGCTGAGGAAATTCATAGCCTTCGATAAACTCATAGACCCAGGCCAACTCGCGGACATCAAGCGTGCGACAAATCTGCTGGAGGATGAATTTGCGAAAACACTTGGCCCAGCCAGTCAAATTCGCAGACCTATAAATCTCGACCCAGGCTACGTCGCGCAGTCTAAACTGATACTCGCAAGCATGAAGGATTTTTCGCACAGGATTTATCTCAATGGTGGAGTGTTTGGCGAGGTCACGCTCCAGTATCGCCAAGGCTGGCAGAGCTTGCCCTGGACATTCCCGGACTACGGCTCGGGCAGATATTTTCCGTTCCTGAACGAAGCCAGGGCAAAGCTCCGACAACAGGAATCCAAGAATATTCGTAATCTTCAGGAGAAAAAATCGTGATCTTCTCAGCCATCGCCGGTGTCGTCGTACTTTCGTTCCTATTGTCGATCCTCGCAACGGGAGCGTGCAAAAGGCTGGCTTTCCGATTCGGCATGTTGGACGTGCCGGGCAATCATAAAGCCCACAGCCTGGCTACCCCCCTGCTTGGCGGAACGGGAATTTTCGCCGCCATTCTGCTGCCGAGCGTACTCGTTCTGGCCTTGGCGAAAATCTGGTCGGTCACGGGCGTCCCAGGCTGGCTGCCGGAGGAATTGTCTGTTCATATTTCCGGCGCGTCGTCAAGAATCCCTCAAGCTCTTGGCATACTCGCAGCTGCGACCGGCCTGCACATCATGGGCCTGATCGACGACAAAAAGCATCTCGGCCCGTGGGTAAAGTTGGTGGTACAGATATTGGCTTCGGGTTTTGTGGCGATTTTTTGCAACGTTCGGGTCGTCACGCTTGTCGGGCCGGTGTGGAGCGTAATCGCCACGATACTCTGGCTGGTGCTGCTGACGAATTCTTTCAACTTCCTTGATAATATGGATGGTTTATGTTCTGGCGTCGCTGCGATCTGTGCCGGAGCCTTGCTGGGAGCTTCGATAGGCATGGGACAGTGGTTCGTTTCGGGGTGGCTTTGCCTGATACTCGGAGCGTCACTGGGATTTCTGGTTCACAATTTCCCGCCTGCCAAAATTTTCATGGGCGACGCCGGCTCGCTCGTGCTCGGATTCATGCTGGCGGTGTTGAGTTGTCTGACCACGTACGTCAAGCCGGACCAGACTACGATCCTCTATGGTCTGCTCGTGCCGGTCATGGCCATGGCCATCCCGATATACGACACATTCAGCGTAATGATTATCCGTATCCGCGAAGGCAGACACCCGATGATCGGCGATAATCGACATTTTTCGCACAGACTGCTCCAGCGAGGCATGAGCAAACGCACCGCCCTGCTGACGATCTACCTGTGCACAGCTGGCACTGCCATAGCAGCTTCGGTATTGCCGCATACGGTAGGCTACGTACCAGCTGTAATGCTGCTGGGCCAGACGCTGTGCATACTCATGATTATCGCACTGCTGGAATCGGCGGAAAGGCCGAACACTAATGACACGAATTAACAACCATAGATTACACGAATGAATTGTTATTTAAAAACTTCTCTTTTCATCCGTAATGAATCAACTAAAATTTGTGAGATTTGTTTCTATTCGTTACATTCGTGGTAAAAAACATGAAGAAAAAGGCCGATCACAATCAAACTGCTGAACTTCTCCGTCGCATTGCCTTTGCGATTCTGCTGGCGTGTCTGGTAGGGCGGGCATTCATCGCGGAGCTTCCGTTCCGCGCAAATCCGATAAACCTCGCGACCTTGATGGCCCAGTCGCAAGGCCAGGCTGAGACGTCTGTAGGCCCAGCTGCGGATCGCACGGAAATTGCCCGCATGACTTTTGCCCTGCTGTTGTTGGCAGCAGCTGCGATTTGGCTTTGGGCTGAGGGGATTGAAAGCAATTTGAAAATAAAATATCCCTGGCTGGGCGTAGCTGTCCTGCTATTCACCGCCCTTTCAATGCTGAGCGTCTTCGTCGCGTCTGACAAACGCTCTGCCTGGGACACCTGGCTGGAACAAACCGCCCTGCTCTCCGCAGCCTTCACAGCCATCCAACTCTGTCGATGTCGCCGGCGGTTTATCCTGCTCGTGATCGTCGTAGCTGCGCTGGGGGCAACGCTGGCAATCAAAGCCATCTATCAGCGAGTAGACGAAGTGCCAAGCCGAATCGCTTTTTTCGAAGCCAATCGAGAAAAGCATTTAGCTGACATGGGCATAGAACCCGGCGACCCGAAAGAGAAGATGCTTGAAAACCGACTTCGCGACACGACGGTGACGGGCTTTTTGGGAATGGCCAATCTCTTCGCAGCTGAGCTTATATTGATGCTGGCTGCGGGTATAGGCCTGGCGGGGGCCAAAATTTTATATGCAAAAAACGTAAAACATGCAAATTCATCCAAGGCTGAGAAAAAACCGGGTGAGATTTCGCCGGCCTCAATTTCCGCATGCCTGGCTGTGTTAGCAGCAGCTGGGATGGCGGTAGCTCTCGCAATGACGAAAAGCCGGGGCGGCATAGGAGCAGCCTGTCTGGTGACGATTGTTACCGTCGTGCTGATCTTATTCCGAAAATTTCTGGCAAAGCGTTGGCGGGCGACGATGATAGTAATCTTCGCCCTCTTCCTGCTGGGCCTGGCGGGGGTTGCAGGGGTGGGGCTGAGTAAGGATAGGCTGCCGAGCAAGACCATGACAGTGCGTTGGTTTTATTGGACTGGCTCGGCGAAAATCATAGCTGATCAACCCTGGCTGGGCGTGGGGCCTGGCAATTTCGCCCAAGCATACATGGCTGTGCGTCGGGCGCAGGCTGAGGAAGAAGTCAAAACGCCCCACAATTTCATCGCCCACGCATTCACGCAGTTCGGCCTGCCCGGCGGAGGGGTTTATATAACGCTTCTGATGGTTTTCCTCGTCCTGTCAGCCAGGCCTGGCCTGGGATTTTTTGAAAATGAACCCCTGCCAGATTCAGCAAATCTGCGCGCAAAAGGAAACGACAACTCCAGAACCGTAGCTGAAAAATCTCAAAAAATTCCAACTGACGTTATATGGACGTTTGCACTAGTGGTGGCAGCAGCTTTTCTGACGCGATGGTTCATTATCGCGGGCGGCTTTGATGCGGACGTTTTTTTCGTGATTTTCGACTGCCTGATCCCAGCGATTTTACTGGCTATCATGCTTGCAATGTCAGCCTGGTTCGGCGGGCTGGGAAAACTCGAAAATTTACCGGATCGCACCATCGCGGTGATGCGGGTAGCACTGACAGCTGGGGCTGTGGGGTTCGTAATTCATAATCTCGTGAGTTACGGTTTGTGGTCAGCTGGGCCTGCGACGGCGTTTTGGATTGTCGTAGGAGCAACTGCGGGAGCAGGCGGGGGCAAGGTGTGGCAAACTGCGAGAATGCGTTGGCCAATCGCAGGTGCGGGCGTTCTGGGCGTTATAGTCGCGGGGATTGTCATCGCTGGGCCCGTGTATAGGCGATCAATGCACACGGAGGAACTGGCCCAAGCCATTTCCGCCAAAAACCTCCCCCGTGCACGCGTCGCTGCCGGGCAGGCTGTCGACGCCGACCCGCTTGACGCTCTTGCCAGGATGAACTGTGCAAAAATTCTGTCGCTTGCCCCGACAGGCCAGGCTGCGCAAACCGACCTCCAAGATGCGCTGGCCCAGGCGAGACGAGCTATGGAAATCGACCCGAAGAACTCTGCCTCAGCCAGGCTGGCTGGGCAGATAGCAGACAGAATCGCCCAGGAGTATTCGGATATCCAGGCCAGGTCGCAGGCGGCGGATTTTTTCGCCCGGGCGGTAGAGCTTGATCCCGCAAACGCAAGGCTAAGACTGGAGTACGCGAGAGTGCTTGTTCAGGCTGGGGAAGTTCAACAGGCAAATCAGCAAATCGACACCGCTGAGGAACTCAACGGCCTACTCCTGCAATTCGACCCGGAAAACGCAAGCCAATTCAGCGAAAAAGAGTTTGGGGAAATCCGCAATTTACGGAACAGCAAATAAAAAACGGCAGGCTTTATTCATCACGAGCAAAGCAGGCTGTGTATTCTGTGTCCAAGAAGCAAGCCCGCAAAAGTCAGGACTACCCCCAAGAGATTGCTTGCGAGAATATAGACGGCAGATATGGTCAAATCGCCGTCGCGCAGAAATTCCACATTCTCCAGGCTGAACGTTGAGAAGGTCGTAAACGCACCGAGAAATCCAACGACAATGAAAAACCGCACCCCGGACGGTACGAACGTGCTCGCAGCCAAGTGATAAGCCAAGCCTATCAAAAAACAACCCAGCAGATTCACCGTCAGTGTTCCCCATGCAAAACCCACTCCGCACCATCGCTGGACGACGTTGGAGAGTCCATATCGAGACATCGCCCCCAAAGCCCCGCCCAACGCAATAAACAGAAAATTCGACATTTGATAGTCCTTTCTAATCTCTAAAAGGATATGTCGAAACCCCGCCCCCGCCAAATTAAAAACGCCATGAAATTTGTCCTGACAAAAAGATAAAAAAAAATAACTTTTTTTTGCGCTTGGATACGAGACATTCCGAAATGAAATTGAAGGTGTTTTTTTTGTGGGAATTTTTTATCTGGTCACAAGGATAAACCATGCCTGGAACACGAAACTGCAAAATGGATTTTTTTACGAAACTGGCTGAGACTGATTCGTCCGCCCAGGAACATATCGCCGCAGCAATGCCGGCCAGGCCGGCTGCGGATTCATGTACCGATCCTATCGCAAGAAAATATGACGTTCGGAATATTTCTTCACGCAGTCTGATCCAAATGAGCCAGGAACTTCTTCAGGCAGACCGCATCGACCGGGAAATCTTCGCCATGCTCTCATTTCAGCCTGAGTTGAGCAACGCCTATGACCAGGTTGGCGCAAACGGAATTAAAAGACCCGATCCTGACCAACCCAGAGATGCAATTGAGGAATGGAAAAATATCCTTGATACTCAGATAAATTTTAACAAGTACAGTTATTTCACAGGCAAAACCCGCGATGTTATCTACATCCTGGAACAGCTGGACAAGGCCAGACGCGGTATTCGGGGGGGGGGAAACGCCGGCGGGGGCTGGGGCGTTTTAAATGGAACAGGAACGAGGTGAAATTTTTCCGCCTCGTTCCTTTTTCTTTAAAAACTCCCACGCCGGTTTTGAAAATCGTAAATTATCGGTCCTTTGAATCCGATGTGAAAGTACGCCGATTTTAGGGAACAGCTTGATGCAACCAGATATAAACCTTGAAGGTACTTACCTTTCCACCGCGGATGACCGAAATAACTCAAGCGATCCAGAGCTTGAGACAACGCCGGTCATGGCTGAGGCTTTAAGCATGGCCACTGCCATGATGGAAATCATCAAGGATTACAACATCCGCTATATTTCCCCCAACGAACTGATCGAACTCAGCACTAAACTTCATGAAGCCGGCGTTATTGGCCTGGCTGAGTACGCAGCCTTGTCATTCCAGCCTGAACTGCATATTGAGTTTAATCCTGACGACGAGACATACAGGCTGATGCAGGCCGACCCGGACAGACCTCGCGATTTCATCGAAGAGTGGGAAAGACAGCTGAGTTTTGTCCAGCGGCAACCGGACCCGTTCAGTCTTAAGCTGACCACCAACATACTTGAACTTCTCCAGTGTTTTGAACCAATGGAAGACACAGAAATTGATTAGGCATATAGCATAGCTGCCCTCAGCGGTGTTTTCCGGCGTTTCCATCTATCACTTGCCTCTTTAAGGAAATTCTGCAATCCTACCCTGCATGAATGGACTCATTTATCATTTCATTTCGGGGCAGTCATTATTTTCCGGCTTGCTCTTATTGACCCTGGCAGCTTTAGTTGTCATCATCAAGCCAAAGTGGTTTATTACATCACTTATTCTAACCATATTAGCTGCGATCTTGATTTGGTTGTCATCAACGCCGATGAATTTTTGGGTAGAGGTTCTATGGTGTATCTTGGGGCTTGCGTTTTTAATAACCGGGGCAAGGCAAAGCCGTGTCAAGTCAGGTCGAAAGCTAACCATCGCCACAACCATAATCTTCATAATCTACTCGATAACACTTGCTGGGCTGGAATTGAGCTGGCACTTTTGCCCCGCGGCGCCAACGGGAAATTTCAAACAAGTTTTCATCATAGGAGATTCCGTCAGCGCAGGCGTCAACAACGACAGGGAACCCTGGCCTGATATCTTGGGCAGACAGCAAAATCTGAAAATCAAAAATCTCGCCATCGCCGGAGCCGTTGCGGAGACCGCAATGAAACAGGCCAAGGAAGTTCCACCTGGCCCAGCCTTGATACTGCTGGAGATTGGCGGCAATGACATGCTAGGCGGAACTCCACCTGACAAATTCGCAAAAGACCTCGATACCCTCTTGGGCAAGCTGCAAGCCCAGGAAAAACAGCTTGTAATGATGGAATTGCCGCTCGATTTCATGCATCGCAGCTTCGGCCTGATTCAGCGCAGACTGGCTTTGAAATACAGCGTTTATCTAATCCCGAAACGTTATTTCGCCAAAATTATCACCACACCTGGCGCAACTATCGATACCATTCACCTCTCTCCCGCAGGTCATCAGAATATGGCCACGATGATTGGCGAAATAATCACCCCCATGACTCAGACTGCTGATTAGTATGACAGCGCTAGATTAGCTCAAGATTTTTTGATGTTCTTGTCGATGGGAATAAAAATCCAATTGAAAGGGCATTAAATGACTGGAGAACAGATGATGACATTGCAGCCGGAGCTGCAAAAATTTCTGGAATCGTTTCGACCTTGTTTTCGCAAAGAAGTTACTTTCGGCTACCTGGAGACATACATGCTTGGTCTGATGTCAGACATTCAACGCAAGAGTATTGAGCCGATTGCACTGGCGGCAGAAGTTCCCGTCCGAACTTTGCAGGAATTTTTATCTTCATTTCGCTGGGATCATGATCGTGCTGAAGAGTTGCTGCTTTATCGTGTGGCTGATCGCTCTTCGACGGAAGAGGGCATTGGCGTAATCGACGGCTCCGGCCACGCCAAGCAGGGCGCCAAAACGCCTGGCGTGCAGCGTCAATGGTGTGGTGAAACCGGCAAGATAGACAATTGCATTGTCGGCCAGCATTTGCTGTATACCGACAACCATCCCACAAATCCGTTCGGATGCGTCTTATGTAGCGACCTGTATCTGCCTGAAAAATGGGCAGCTGATCCAAAGAGACGAAGAGAAGCACATATTCCGGATTCATTGTCTTATCGGCCAAAGTGGAAAATTGCGGTAGAGCAGATTCAACGGGCCATAGGCAGTGGTGTAAAGTTTTCGTATTTTACTTTTGATGAGGAATACGGCAGTGTTCCTGGGTTCTGGTTTGAATTGGATCGGCTGGGCCAGCGCGGTATTGGTGAGGTGCGGTCTAACTTTTTATGCTGGGCAACTCCGCCGGCGTATCAGTCCTGCCGGGCTGAATATGCGCCGCATAAAGTTGCCGATCTGGTTCGCCACAGTCCGGTGTTTTACGGACAGGATTGGCAAACGGTGAAGATCAAAAACACGACGCGCGGAATGATGTACTGGAAATATAAAGCCGCACGTGTGCAGTTGACCAATACGGCTGAGGGTGTCAACGTGCCGACAACTCGACAGTATTGGCTGATTTGGGCTCAATCGCCTAAAACCGGCGAGAACAAATATTTTTTGAGTAACGCTCCTGCTTCGGTGAGTGTCAGGAAGCTGCTGGTTGTGGCTTTTGCGCGGTGGCATATTGAGATGTGGTTCGAGCGAGCCAAGCAGGAAACGGGATTTGGTTCGTTTGAGGTTCGGACGTATACCGGACTGATTCGGCATTGGCTGTGTTCGCGATTGGCGATGTTTTTTATATCCGAGCAGACGCAGCGGCTTCGGGGGGAAAAATCCGCGTATTACGCTGGAACAGGTAGCCACGGTGATCAACACCCTGGCCGCCAAGATCTGGCAGACTTGGCCAAGATCATGGGCTGCGATCATAAGAATAAACGAATATTATCAGTGGCGTAACGAGGCGGCCTACAAAAGCCGACAAAAACAAAATCGTAAAACAGAATTCAAGTAGCGCTGTCATATTAGGTTCTGCTGGCTTATGGGGGTGTAATAGGTTATGATTTTGCCCATATGCACAAGGGCAAAAAAATCAGGAAATCCCCTGCTCCGGCAGAGCAATGTTTCTCAGCCAGGCGTCGCGGGGTAATGCGCCAAGCCTCCGCCGGCGGTAAGCTCGATGCAATGTTCATCAGCAATCCCGTTGACGTGGGTTATCTTTCGGGGTTTACCGGCGAGGACAGTTTTCTGCTTATTTCCGATTCCTGGGCAATTCTGATAACCGATGGCCGATTTACCGAACAGGCCGAAATCGAGTGCAAAGGCATAGAAATCCACACTCGCAGCGGGCCGATCTCCAAAACTTTCGCCCCCCTCCTGAAAGGCAAGGCTGTGAGAAAAATCGGCATCCAGGCCGATCATGCCACCCTCGCCATGCAAAAAGTCTTGGTCGAGTCCCTGGGCAACAGAAAGATTTTTCCGGTCTCCGGCGTTACTACAAAGCTCCGGGCTGTGAAAGACGCCTCTGAAATAAAAATCATCCGCCAGGCTGTTCGTATCGCTCAAAATGCGTTTCTGGAACTCATAAGTCGCGGTAAAACCTATATGATAGGTCGAACAGAAAGCCAAATCGCCGCTGAATTGGACTATCTAATGAGGCTCGGCGGAGCTGACGGAGTTGCGTTTCCCACTATCGTCGCCGCCGGTGCCAACGGCTCCAAGCCCCACCACATGCCAAGCCAGGCCAGGATAAAACCAGGCCAGCCCGTGCTGTTTGACTGGGGTGCGAAGGTCTCAAGCTATTGCAGTGACTTGACTCGGGTGGTCTTCACAGGTAAAATCCCTCCGAAAATCCGTGAGATTTACGAAATTGTCAGCCAGGCCCAGCAGGCGGGCATACGGGCCGTCAAAGCCGGAGTGAAATGCAACACGCCGGACTCAGCAGCACGTAAGATAATAACCCAGGCCGGTTACGGCGAGCAGTTCAGCCATAGTTTAGGTCATGGCTTTGGACGGGACATTCACGAAGCTCCCGCCCTGGCTGGTCGTAACAAGACGCCCCTGCGGGCTGGGATGGTTGTGACTGTCGAGCCGGGCATTTACCTGCCGGGCCTTGGCGGTGTGCGAATAGAAGATGATGTGTTGGTAACGAAAACAGGGCGACAAAGGCTAAGCACGCTTAGCAGGTCGCTGGATGACATGATTTTGAAGTAATCAGGATTCAGTAAAAACTAAAAACTGGATTCCCGATCAAGTCGGGAATGACAAGAAAAACAGAATAACAGGACAACAGGAGTTGCCCAGGCCTCGGGCCAATTTAAAAAATCAAGGAAGGCAAGAAAAATGGCAAAGAAAACAGCAGCGAAAAAGACCGCCAAGAAGTCGGCAGCGAAAAAGGCCGACAGTAAGCCGATCAAGGCTCCGTCGCTGGCGAACGCACAAGCCTCTGCTATCATCGGCGACGTGGAAAATCTCATGGAAATGATGGTTACCCACGACGTAACTGAAATAGATATCGAAGACGGTCCGCGTAAGATCATTCTCAAAAGAGGCTGTTTCATAGCCCCGCAGGCGGTGACTCACTCAGCTGCCCCACTGGCCGTTCAACAGCCCCCCGCAACAGCAGCCCCTGCCGCAGCAGCTGCCCCTGCCGCAGCAGCTGCCCCGCCGGCAGAGGACAAGAGTAATCTGATCGAAATCACCAGTCCGATGGTGGGCACGTTCTACGCCGCTCCAAGCCCGGATTCCGATCCCTTCGTTACCACCGGAGCCAGCGTAACGGACAACACCGTCGTCTGCATCCTCGAAGCCATGAAGGTCATGAACGAAATCAAGGCTGAGTGCAGCGGCACAATCGTGGAAATTTGCGTCAAGAATGCTGAGCCTGTGGAATTCGGGCAGGTAATCTTCCGTGTAAAGCCCTTATAACCAGGCCAAGGAGATTTGAATGATTTCTCGTGTACTGATCGCCAATCGAGGCGAGATCGCACTGCGTATTATCCGGGCCTGCAAAGAACTCGGACTCGAAACGGTCGCCGTTTACAGCGAAGCCGACCGCGGTGCGAGCTACCTGCACCTGGCAGATGACCGAATCTGCATCGGTCCCGGGCCTTCGGTTGAAAGCTATCTGAACATTCCCCGCATAATTGCAGCTGCGGAAATCGCGGACGTTGACGCCATCCATCCGGGGTACGGATTCCTGGCGGAAAACGCCCATTTCGCCGAAGTCTGCAGCGACTGCAACATCACGTTCATCGGCCCGACGGTGGAAAACATGCGCGTCCTCGGCGACAAGATCCAGGCCAAGGCCCTCGCTAAGCGCGCAAACGTCCCCACCACGCCGGACAGCGAAGGCGCAGTCGAAACCATCGATGACGCTCTCCGCATCGCCCACGAGATAGGTTATCCCATCGCGCTGAAGGCTGCTGCCGGCGGAGGAGGCAGGGGCATACGTTTCGCCCACAACGCAGCAACTCTGCAGAGCATGTTCAACCAGGCCAAGACCGAAGCACAGATTGCATTCAACGACGGCAGGGTTTTCATGGAAAAATGCGTCGAGAATTTCCGACACATCGAAGTTCAGGTACTCGGCGACAACTACGGCAATGTCGTTCACCTGTGGGAACGCGAATGCTCCGTCCAGCGTCGTAATCAGAAAGTCATAGAACAGACGCCCGCGCCGGGACTGTCCCAGAAACTGCGGGAAAGTATCTGCGAAGCCTCAGCCAGGCTGGCCCGGGAAGCTGGCTATCGTAACGCTGGCACTGTCGAATACATGCTCGATAACGATGAGAACTTCTACTTCCTCGAAGTCAATACGCGAATCCAGGTGGAACACTGCATCACAGAGATGGTGACTGGTATTGACCTTGTAAAATATCAGCTGCGCATTGCGATGGGCGAGAAGCTCGATATCAAACAGGAAGACGTCAAGCAGGAGGGCACAGCTATCGAGTGTCGCATCAATGCCGAAAATCCCGATAAAAACTTCATGCCCTCGCCGGGCAGGGTGGACACTTTCGTAGCGCCGGGCGGCCTGGGCGTTCGGTGGGATTCCCACGTCTACCAGGGCTACACCATCCCGCCGACATACGACAGCATGGTCGGCAAGCTCATCACACACCGACCCACGCGAGCCGAAGCCATCGCAGTAATGAAACGCGCCCTGGATGAATTCGTAATCCAGCCCACGAAAACCACCATCCCGCTATGCAGGAAAATTCTCTCCCACGACAAATTCGTACAAGGCCAGTGGGACACGAAAATGATTGAGCGGGATATGCTAAACAGTTAAACCGTTTTTCCATAATTTTACAAAAAACCAAAAGTATCAAGCAACATTGATAAGGAGATGTTCAGAAATGAGTGAAATGATCGTAGGCAATGCAGTAATAGGCCAATCGGGCGGCCCGACGGCGGTAATCAACCAATCCCTGGTAGGCGTGATCGAAACCCTCATGCCCTGCGAGTCGATACCGAAGATCATGGGCGCAAACCACGGCGTTCGTGGCATTATCGACGAAAAGTTTTTCGACCTGCGCAAGCTGGACCAGGAAACACTGGAACGTATCGCAATTACGCCCGCATCGGCACTGGGATCCAGCCGGGATAAACCGGACGAAGCATACTGTGAGAAAATTTTCGAGGTTTTCAAGAAGAACGACGTTCGCTACTTCTTCTACATCGGCGGTAACGACTCTGCAGACGCTGCCAGGATCGTCAATGAAATGGCCAAGTCATCAGGCTACGAACTGCGATGCTTCCATGTCCCCAAGACCATCGACAACGACCTGCGCGTAACGGATCACACGCCGGGCTACGGCTCAGCTGCGAAGTTCGTCGCATCGGCCTTTGCGGGCGAAGATCGCGACAACGCCTCGCTGCCCGGCATTAAGGTCAGTGTTGTCATGGGTCGCGACGCAGGCTGGCTGACCGCTGCGAGCGTTTTGGGCAAGATGGATGACTCCTGTGGCCCGCATCTCGTGTACGTGCCGGAAATCCCGTTCCACGTCGACAAGTTCTGTGAGGACGTCAAAGAAGTCTACACCAAACATGGCCGATGCCTCATAGCAGTTTCCGAGGGTATCAAGGACGAGACCGGCACACCGATGGCAGTTAATCTGGCAGAACGTCTGGGCCACACCGTCGAACGTGACAGCCATGGTAATGCACAGCTCTCAGGCAGCGGCGCTTTGGGCGATTTCCTCAGCGAAATCATCAAGCAGAAAGTAACTTTCCCGCGTCAAAAACTGCGTGTCCGGGCCGACACATATGGCTATCTGCAACGCAGCTTCTCAGGCTTCGCCTCGGATATCGACCGGGCGGAAGCTCGCGAATGCGGCAGAACCGCAGCCAGGCTCGCTCTCAGCGGCGATCTGGACGGCACGGTTGTCATGAAACGAGCCGCCGGTAAGGAATACAAAGTCACCTACGAACGGGCTGAACTGTCAGACGTCGCAAGGCACACGAAAGACCTGCCAAAAGAGTTTATCAACGAAGCTGGCAACGGCATTACTGCAGAATATGTCAAGTACGCCACGCCGCTGATCGGCGATATGCCGACACTTGCAAAACTGTTTTAAAACAGGCACTAGGCATTAGGCACCAGGCAAAATACATACACGCGTGCCGGGGCTTGGAGTCCCGGCACGTTCCTTTTTTATCTG
Organism: Phycisphaerae bacterium; assembly: GCA_963664745.2. Classification (GTDB taxonomy): domain Bacteria; phylum Planctomycetota; class Phycisphaerae; order SM23-33; family SM23-33; genus B1-G9. The sequence goes on along the minus strand of CAXXMC010000003.1, from coordinate 51,382 downwards.
GTATGATTGAAACGATAAAGATGAGTGATTGAAAAAATGCGATTCCTGATCACAGCTGGGCCTACACGGGAATACATCGACACGGTTCGATTCATTTCAAATGCATCGAGCGGACGGATGGGCTTCGCCGTGGCAGAGGCTGCGATCCGGGCAGGCCATGATGTCACCCTGCTGACCGGTCCCGTTTCAGCCCAGCTGCCGGAGCACGTCAAGGTAGTCCCCTTCGTCAGCGTCGCAGATCTCCAGGCTGCGTTGGATGAGCATTTCGATTCCTGTGACGTTCTGGTCATGGCTGCAGCTGTGGGCGACTTTATGATCAAGGAAAAACTGGATAAAAAACTCTCGCGCAAGGCTGGGCCGATCACATTGACACTCCAGCCCACGCCGGACATCCTGGCCAATATCGCTGCCCGCAAAAAACCAGGCCAAACCGTCGTCGCCTTCGCTGTAGAAGACGGCCAGCCCCAGGCCATCGAAACCAAGGCCAGACACGAACTTGTCACTAAACACGCCGATATCTCCGTCGTCAACACCCCCGAAGCATTTACCTCCACCGCCAGCCTGGCCTGCATCCTCTCCGCTGACGATACTCTCCTGCCCTGGGCCAAGCGCCCAAAAACAGACCTGGCCCGCGAACTCATCCAGCTGATCTCCGCACAATAGCAACAGCCTGAACTTACCCTTGACCCCAAGCCTACGGTGTGTCAATATTGACCTTTCTGGTTTTTATCCGCAGCCATCAAGCGTGATCTTGGATAAAAATCGGGAATTTTGCGTAAATGTAACACTGGAAACCTGTTTTGTAATGGAGAAAATGACATGGAACGTCCGATAACAGTAGAGATACGTCGAAAAGCAGGCTGTGATGATGTCCCCCCGCCACAGTATATGTCCGAACACGCAGCGGGTATGGATATCTGTGCCGCTTGCGACGAAGACATAACGATTTCGCCTGGCGACATAAAGCTAGTGCCGTGCGGTTTTTACATGGCTGTGCCGGTAGGCTGCGAGGCCCAAATTCGTCCGCGAAGCGGACTGGCGATAAAGCATGGCATTACCCTGCCGAACGCGCCTGGAACCATTGATGCCGATTATCGCGGCGAGGTTTGCGTGATCATGGGCAACATGGGCCGGGAAGATTTTGTAGTTAAACGCGGCATGAGAATCGCGCAGATGGTTATTGCACCGGTCACGCGGGCTGAGATTCTCGAGGTCGATGAACTCGACGAGACTCAGCGCGGCGAGGGCGGTTTTGGACATACAGGCGTGTGAAACAAATAGCGAGATTCGATTTTTAAAAATATGAAAATTCGTGTCATTCGTTTTTATTAGCGGCATTAGTGGTAAAAAACACGGACGGAAAGAGGCCAGGATGGCAAAGACAACTGAACCGAAACGGACGAAAGAATCTTCAACAAATCCAGAAACGTCAGCTGCTCGCGGCAGCCTGTTCTGGCGATACAGTTTGACGTTGCTTCTGTTGGGGGTGGTTGTCCTGGCCTGGCTGAGTCTGCTGAGTTTTAATCCCACCGATCCCCCAAGCACTCTTCGATATCCTCCGAAGTCTCCGGTTGACAATCGGGTCGGCACTGTGGGTTGCTACCTTGCCTACGGACTTCGTTACTGGGTTGGCGTAATCGGCGCGTATGCCGCATTGGCCATGCTTACGTTCTGGTCAATAATGATGCTCGTGGGTCGAAAAATTACCGATCTGCCGTGGAGGCTTGTCGGCCTGGGCCTGCTGATTACATCCTGCAGTGTCGGCGCGTATCTTCAAAACCCCAGCTATGTCGGCGAGATCGTCGAGGGGCAGGCCGGTATCCTTGGTTCCGCAGCTGGGAGCATTCTTTTTGAAAAAGCAGGCAGGGTCGGGAGCGTCGTGATTCTGGCAATCGCGTTTTGCATCAGTCTGCTTTACACCGCTGACAGCATGTTGAAATACCTCGCAATTCAGATCGCAAAACTTTGGCGTAGGAAAAAAGAAGCCGGCAGTGCGTTCGGATTATTTGGCGGCAAAGGCCCCGCCCCTGCCGGTGCAACGTCCAAAGCTGCAGCTGAGGTGGCCCAAAACATTAACTCTGAAAAAGCCGCCCGCGTACCTGTGCCCGGCATTCAGCCAATCAAGGCCAAAACCGTCGACCGCCCCGATGATTCGGACCAAAATTACATATCTAGCAGGCCTACGAAAAACGACGACAAGGAAGGTAAAAAAAGCTCAAAATCCCTCGGACTTTTCGGATGGGGCGACAAAAAGCCAGCAAAAAAAGCCAGCCAATCCGAACCAGCTGCAAATAAATCCGAAAAAAAACCAGCCAAGATTCAGCGAGACTACGAACTGCCTTCAATCGATCTGCTGGAGGAACCTGTTGGCGGCTACAACGAAGTCGCAGAAATCCAGGCTGCCCAGCGGAAACTCGTTTTACAACAGACGCTGGATGATTTCAGCGTCGAGGCGAAAGTAGTAGGCTACATGACAGGCCCGGTTATCACGCTGTTTGAAGTATCGCTGGCGCCGGGTGTAAAAGTCGCAATGGTGGGCGGTCTTGCAACGGACATCGCCCGTTCTCTCGCGGTGCCCGGAGTACGTATTGTCCCGCCTCGCTTCGGCAAGGACACGGTCGGCATTGAAGTGCCGAATCTGGACAAGGAAACAGTTCGGCTGAAAGAACTGATGCGGATGCAGGAAAAGGCTGAGAAGAAAATGCGACTGCCGATGTACCTCGGCAAAGACGCCGGCGGCGATGCAATCGTACTCGACCTGGCCACCTGTCCGCACATGCTCATCGCAGGTACGACCGGCTCGGGCAAGAGCGTCTGCATCAACACCATTATCATGTCATTGCTCATGACCCGCAAGCCGGAAGACGTAAAACTCATCCTCGTTGATCCCAAGATGGTCGAAATGGCAGCCTTTGAAAAACTGCCCCACCTACTGTGTCCAACCATTAATGATATGAAAAAGGCTGAGGACATTCTGGAATGGGCCACGGTCAAAATGGATGAGCGTTACGAGCTGCTCCGCGAAGCAGGCGTGCGTAATATCGACGGGTTTAACAAACTTACCAAAGATCAGATTTACCAGAAGTTCGGCGCCGAGTCGGAAGAAGAGAGAAACCGTATCGTAACTCATCTCCCTGCCTACGTTATCATCATCGACGAGCTGGCTGACCTTATGATGACATCCAGCAAGGAGGTCGAGGGCTTCATCATTCGCATCGCCCAGAAGGCCCGTGCGGTCGGCATTCATTTGGTACTTGCAACGCAAAGGCCCAGCGCGAATGTCGTGACAGGCCTGATTAAATCAAACATGCCCTGCCGGGTTTCCTTCCGCGTGGCATCAGGCCAGGAGAGTCGAATCGTACTCGACCAGAAAGGCGGCGAGGTACTGCTAGGCCAAGGCGATATGCTGGTGCTCAAACCGGGCACGAGCACGCTGGAAAGGGCGCAGGGAACGTATGTCGACGACGGCGAGATTCATGCAGTCGTCAGCGAGCTGGAATCAAAGAATCAGCAGAATTTTGACACAGAACTAATGAAGCTGCAATCCAACTCCACTGGCGAACTCAGCGGTGATCGCGATGAGGCCTTTGATCAGGCAGTGGAAATCGTACTCGCGACGGAACGCGGGAGCGTTTCGCTGCTTCAAAGGCGCATGGGCATAGGCTACGGCCGGGCCAGCAGAATAATAGACCAGATGGCAGAGGCAGGGATCCTGGGCAGCCATAAAGGCTCACAGGCCCGCGAGTGCATGATAACCCTAGACGACTGGGAAAGCATGAAAGCCTCCATTTCCGCCGACCGCTCAGGCGTCAACAGCCTCAACGGCCAAGGCACAAGCTACTGATCAACTTAATGCTGCTGAGATGGACTTGAGTGAAATAGCTTATTTCAGGAGTTTGTTGAACCATGGATACAGAGAACGGGCAATCCGGCCCTGTTATGCTGGAAAAATATGAACAACGAGCGCCGGGCTGGCAGGTGCGATGCCTAAAGTGTGGATTTACCGAACATTGGGGCAAGTACGGTATTCGCAAATGGGCTGCTGGTCGAAAGTTTACGCTCGCCCGATGCTCAAGATGCCGACGATTCTGTTGTCACTGCATTGAAAAACATAATTCGTAGCCAGGCTGACATGTCAGATCACGAATTTTGCGACATCGGCAATAAAAAGTTGAAAAAAATCCCAATAAAATTTGAATCTGGTATTGACCTTTTGCCTGAATCGGATAGACTATCCGACCCGCTTAATAGCCGAGACATTTTCGGCTGGGCGCCATTCGGCCCCATCGTCTAGTGGCCTAGGACACCGGGTTTTCATCCCGGCAACCGGAGTTCGAGTCTCCGTGGGGTCATCCCCGCGATTTCGCAAGGAGTCGCGGGGATTTCTTTTTTATCGCAAATACCCGCATAAATTATCAAGGAGTTCCTGAGGGAACTTGGATTTTTTCCCTCATCCAGTCACTCCGTCGTAGGCTTTGACTGTTTATTTTCGATGGGCACCAATTGGGACACCCCGTTGACTTTATGATTTGTATCAGCTATAATTTCCAAGTAGTTAGGCGATATACCATCCAGCCTTCCAAGCTGAATGTTGTGAGTTCGACTCTCATCGCCCGCTTTATGCCAGCCTTTGTCAATGAATGACTTAGGCTGTTTTTGTTCCCTGTTTACATGGGTATCGTCATGGAAATATTGCCATCAAAATATAACGAGCTTAGCCGGGCTGAATTACAGTCCCGCATTACCGCTGCAAAGCATGAGCTGGGCAAGAGCCTCTGCATCCTCGGCCATCATTATCAGCGGGATGAGGTAATTCAGTTCGCAGACTTCCGGGGCGACAGTCTCAAGCTCTCGCAACTGGCAGCTGCCCAGCAGGACGCTAAATTCATAGTCTTTTGCGGCGTGCACTTCATGGCGGAGTCTGCGGACATTCTTTCATCCGACGAACAGATAGTCTGTCTGCCGAATATGCGGGCGGGCTGTTCGATGGCGGACATGGCGGACGAACAGGGCGTGGCTTCGGCGATGGATGAACTGATCGACTTGGCTGGGGGAGAGTCTGGCGGGAAAATCATTCCCATTTCCTACGTAAATTCCACCGCAGCCATCAAGGCTGTGACTGCCCAGTTCGGCGGAGCCTGCTGCACCAGCTCAAACGTGCGCAACGTATTTGAATGGGCGTTGGCCGGCGCGAAAAACGGCGGGGCCAATGGCGAAAAAATCTTCGCCGTGCCGGATCAACACCTCGCCAGAAATACCGCAATCGCCATGGGATATTCAGAAGACGATTGTCTGGTCTATGATCCGCATCTGCCAGCTGGCGGACTCTCTCCAAAACAGGTCCAGGCTGCGACGTTCATCCTCTGGAAAGGCCATTGTTATGTGCATCAGCTTTTCACGGTTTCGCAGATCGAATGGGCCAGGAAGAATTTCCCGAATGTTTCTGTCATCGTGCATCCCGAATGCCCACGCGAAGTCGTCTCTGCCTCGGACGCAGCTGGGAGTACGTCACAGATCATAGACGCCGTAGCTGACGCCCCAGCCGGGGCTGTGTTTGCCATCGGCACGGAAGAAAATCTCGTTCGCCGCCTGGCTGTGATGTACCCCGATAAGAAAATTTTCCCGTTGTCAGAGTCTTCACGCACACCTGCTACGTGCGTCCAGATGGCCCAGGTGGATATGCCACACCTGCTATGGTCGCTGGAAAGTATTTTGGCAGGCCAGCCGGTAAACGTCATACGGGTGGACGCAAAAATTGCCGAGCTTGCGAAAGTGGCATTGCAACGCATGATAGACATCAAAGCCGTCACAAACCTCACGCAAAACAACTGAAAAAAGCTGAAAATATCTCCCCGCCCCCTCCGATAGACATTTAATGAGATGTGCTTTAACGCAGGCATACGGAAAACGTGGCAATCGGGTTATCGCCAGGGGTGTGAACATGAAACATCAAAAAGTTCTGGTCATAGCGGTATTATGCGGCATATGCCTTTCGGCATCGGCACAGAAAAAATCCGCCGGCACTGTGGACGACATCCGCAAGGCACTGGAAACAATGAATCAGCCCGGTGAAGTCCAGGCTTTCAAGGCGGGCTGGAAAATACGGGACCTTGCGCGAGGGGGCGTGGATTGCAGCATAGCCATCGGCCAGCTGGTGGAACACCTCGACGACGCAAGACCGGTTCTGGAAATAAGCGGTGGAACCATGGCCAAAAGATACGTTGGTCATGCCGCCAAAGACGCTCTGGTCGCCATCGGCAAAGACGCATTACCAGCTGTCATTTCGAGAGTGAAAAAAAATCAACGAGGCAGCAAAAAGCTGGGCGACGAACTCTCCATCGAAACTCTCGGAGAAATGCAAAACCCGCAGGCTGTCGGCGTACTGGAAAAAATCGCCCTCGATCCCAATCAGCCATACGCAACAACCACGATCAACGCGCTACGGGCTATCGGCGGACAGGAAGGCTGGGATGCCTTGTGCAGAATTTTAAAGCAACGCCAAAAAAACATTCTCAAACTCCGAGCCGCCCAATCGTTGGTCAGTCTTGATGACTCTCGCGATAAGGAAAAAGCCCGAGTCGTAATCGAACCGTACATTCTAGGCATGATCGCCGATCCAAACAACCGCTCGAAAAGCACAGCCATTAACCTGGCGGGCATTTGCAGAATGACCATCGCAAGACAGGCCCTGCTGAACGCTCTGGACAACAAAGACGAACTGGTCGTCTCCAACGCGCTGTATGCGTTGTCCAGGGTTCCTGCACCGGCATCGGCGTTGGAGAAACTCCTGAGGCTGGCAGACCACCCAAAACACGGTGAAAGTGCCATAAACGCCATCGCTGCCATAACAGACCCAAATGCAACCCCCAGACTGAAACAACTGATAACCAGTGAGCACCCGAAATTGCGAAGCCTGGCTGCGGCTGCAATAGCAAGAGAAAACAACACACAAAATTCGCGCACGCTTCAACGGCTGATGCATGACCCCGACCTGGCTGTGCGTTTCTCGACTCTGGAATCCCTCAAGGACGTCTCTTCCGCCAACGCCGATGAGCTGATAATTCGCGCAACCCTTGACGAAAATAACAACCTTGCCCAATCCGCAACTTCCATTCTGCGGTTCAGAACCCCAGCCGACCCTGAACAGACCTCGAAACTGCTTGCCGATAACAACCCCGTCATAAGGCAATCAACTCTGACGCTGCTTCGCAACGCCAAACCCACCCCCGCGATAGCTCAGCCCTTGATGAATACGCTCGCAGACCCGGAAGCACAAATCCGCGTGCTCGCAGCTGAGGCGTTGGGGAACCAGAAAGACATCTCAGCCCTGATCCCGATCATCACAGCCATGCGACATCAGCAGAACAGTCTGGAAATGGCAAGCAGCCTCGGTTCGATATGCCCGTACTATTCCACCGACGGCAAACAGTGGGTTACCTGGCTGGCAGGGCAAATGCTGGCAGAACGCACCCGCGATCTCAATAAAATCGTAAGCAAAGACCGCGAAACAATCAGCCGGGAGATGCAAAGGCATAAAAACCTAAACCTGCCCCGGGCCAGGGAGCAGGCCATCGCTATGCTCAGCGACAAAGACCTCGAAACGCGATGCGCCGGAGCCGTTATTCTTCGTATTATCGGTGAAAACGTTGACCTGCTGGAGATGCAGAAAATCCTATCAGACTCACCTGAATTCAAACGGGAACTAGCTGAGACAAAACGTTGGCTGGAACTGCCCCCGCCCCGCAAAACGCCCTTTGATCAGCGCCCGTCGAAAAAAAATAACCGGAATAAAAATAGGAAAACCTCTCCCCAGCCGAGCGGCAAACAGGCAGGCAGTATTCCCCATCTACCCAACAAACTGCAGATGGTTTTCTGGGGTGCAAATCCAAAGGTTGTAATCGACGGAATCTCAGCCTGCGTGGGCGGAAAAATCGGACCATGGACCGTCAAGGAAATCCGCAAAGACTCAGCCGTGCTGAAATGGCGGGATCTCGAACAGACCCTTACCCTATCGCCATAAATCCGTCACAGTGATATTGTTTCCCATTGACCGGCCTGGAGATCGAAAAAAAGCATCGGCGGGCGGTCTTTGTCGGTGATGGTTCCGAGTAATAACTGGGCGCCTAAAGCAGCCATGATGTTCGCAGCAACAGCCACAGCTGGTACGAGCGTGCCGAGAGTCTCTTCTATCCCGTGATCGCAACGGGCGTAGATTTTTTCCATACTGTCACAGCCTGGCTGACATAAGCAAACCTGTCCGCACCAGCCCGCAACCGCGCCGTGAATAAGCGGGACATTTTTTGACGAAACCCTGGCCATCAGCTCCAGGCGGGCGGATATGCTGTCCAGGCAGTCGAAAATAACTTCGCACTCTCCAAGCGTCTCGTCGCTCAAGGCCTCGGCTTTCACATCATACGCCTGAAAATTCACAGCCTGGTTCACCCTGCCGATATGAAACTGGGTCTGCTCAGCCTTGGATTGCCCGATATTTTCCGTCGTACAGACAATCTGCCGATTCAGGTTCGTCTCATCGAAAACGTCGTCGTCAACCCCGATAATATTCCCCACGCCCAGCCTGGCAAGGGCTTCGCAAACGTAGCCTCCCAACCCGCCCAGGCCGATGACCCCAACGCGACTGGCCAGGAGCTTGCGCTGCCCCCCCCTGCCGATCGTGCCGATATTTCGCGCGTAAGCATCCGGTACGATACCGTCAGCCAGTTGATTTATCTGTTCATCCCGCAACATTTCAGGTCACCTGATTTGCCAAGGTCAAAAAATCATCCGCCGCCCACAGCTGGGAAAATCGAAAACACGTCACCGTCCACAAGAACATGCTCCAGCGGTGAATATCTGCCGTTGACGAGAGGCAATGAAACCTCATCTTCGGAAATATCCAAACGCTTGAGCACCAGGCGCAGATCAGACCCTTCGGGCAGATCCATTTGCCGCTTCTTGAATCGTCCCAGCCTAAGGGTCGCGAAAAGTCGAACTTCCACCTGCATAATTCTCGCCTTGTCATTTTACAGCAATGCCGTGCTGAAATACCGCTCCGCTCTATCCGGGAGTATGGTGGCGATATTGCCGTCATACTTCTTCGCCAACTGCCTCGCTGCCCATATATTCGCGCCTGAACTGATCCCAACCAGCAGACCGCTGTCCCTGCCCAGCTGGCGCGTTGTTTCAATAGCATCCTTATCGGTCACCTCAAGCACATCATCAATCATATCCACATCCAGAATGGCTGGGACAAAACCATCGCCGATTCCCTGAATATGGTGCAGGCCCGGCTCATGGCCAAGCAGCGCAGCGACGTTCTTCGGCTCAACAGCGATGAGCTTCACGTCGGGCCTATGCTCCTTGAGAAACTTGCCGATTCCCTGCAAAGTTCCGCCACTGCCGACGCCCGCGACGAAAACTGCTACATCGCCCCCCATCTGCCGCCACAACTCACGTGCGGTCTCCTCATAATGAATCCGGGGATTGTCCGGGTTCTCAAACTGCTGGGGTATGAAAACATTAGGATCAGAAGCTGCGATTTCCTCAGCCTTGCGAACCGCGCCTGGAATAGACTCTTCATCCGGTGTCAGAATCAACTCGGCACCGAGAGCGAGAATCAGCTTCTTGCGTTCTTCGCTCATGCCCTCCGGCATGACGATGCGAACCTTGTAACCCTTTAGCCTGCCCACCAGCGCCAAACCAATCCCGGTATTGCCACTCGTCGGCTCGCAGATAATCGAATCGGGCGTGAGTTTGCCGTCGCGCTCCGCACCTTCCAGCATAGCCAGGGCCACACGATCCTTAATGCTCCCGCCGGGGTTCAAAAACTCAGCCTTGGCGAAAATATTCTCACCCTTCAACTTCAGCAACGGCGTATTGCCGATCAAATCCAGAATATTATCAGTCAACATTTTTTGAAATACCTCAGTTTGAAAATGTCCGCTTTTGCGTGCAGTGGCTCCTGTCCAGGCACGTTGTGATTTTGTGTTTGCACTAATCTCGTTTTGCTATTTTCCTGCCAGCTCTCTGCTTCGTTGTGCACAGGCCCGGAATGCTTTTACCATCGAGGCTTTCACATCATCAGCGTCGAGGGTTTCGATTGCCCGCTGGGTCGTTCCGCCGGGGCTGGTTACTCGTCGCCGGAGTTCTGATGGCTCTTCGCCGGTTTGGGCCTGGAGTTTCGCAGCCCCGCCACAAGTCGCCACCGCCAACATGGTCGCCGTCTCGCGATCCAGTCCCTCAGCCTGGCCCGCTTCGACCATAGCTTCGAGCAGATAGAAGAAATAGGCAGGCCCGGACCCGGAAACCGCGATAACCGCGTCGATCAGTTTCTCATCGACCTCGACCACCACCCCGCCGGCTGCGAAAAGTTTCTTTACCCACTCAATATCATCGGCTAATGCTCTTGGCCCGGGGCAAACAGCAGATGCGCCAGCTCCGACCATGATTGGGGTGTTTGGCATGACGCGGACTATTCTGCCCTGCCCTTGGAGTTTTTCGTCCAGAAAGGCTGCGGGCAGGCCAGCTGCGATGGAAATCACGAGCGTCTGTTCGGTAATGACCCCAGCCAAGCCCGTCGTCAGCACGTCACCCATTATCTGGGGTTTGACCGCCAGCATGACTCGAGAACATGCCCCCGGGATGGCGTTGTCGTCCACACAGGTTACGCCCAATGTCTTGCCAAGGGCTTCGCGACGCTCCGCCACAGGCTCGGATACCACGATCTTGGCTGGTGTAATAAAGCCGCTTCGTACTGCCGAGCCGATTATAGCCTCAGCCATGTTCCCCCCGCCGATAACTCCAAATTCATATTCGCTCATCAAATTTAACCTTTCGAGAGTGAATGCTACCTCCAGAAGCAGTTTTCAGCAAGGAAAAGTCAGCCTTGTGGTAGGGAAAATCGAAAAGGGAGCCAGGTGGATGGGGTTTCGCGCATTTGGTAGGGAAAATTGAAAAGGGAGCCAGGTGGAGCATCGAAATGGGTACCACCTAGGGCCTAAGAATACCCCTTTGCAAGGGGTTTGTCAACGGCTGACATGGGGTGTATCAGCGATCTGATGTTCAGGATGTTGGGGTCAAATCATATGGCCTCCTTTTCTTGATTTTCCAGGTTATTTTCGTCGGTATTTTTTGTGGTTGGCCTATTGTTATGGTTTTGCAGTCGGTAGCTTTCGCCGGCGGCTTCTATCACATGCACGCGATGCGTCAGCCGATCTAGCAGTGCTCCGGTCAATCGTTCATCGCCGAAGACTTCCGGCCAGGCGGAGAAAGGCAGGTTTGACGTAACAACCACGCTGGTGCGTTCATAACATTTCGAGAAAAATCCAAATAGATTTTCCGCTCCAAGCCGGCCGAGGGGAATGTAGCCAAGCTCATCGACTATAATCAAATCTCGCTGCTCTATAAACCGTTCGAGTCTTTGGACGGTCCGTTCATCTCTGGCTTCGGCATATGCGGTAGCCAGGCCTGTGGCGGTGAAGAATTTCACTCGTTTGCCCTGGCGGCAAGCTTCACGGCCCAGCGATATGGCAAGATGAGTTTTGCCTGTTCCGGGCGGGCCAATCATTACAACGCATTCGCGCTTTCGAATATAATCGCCTTTGGCTAAATCGATGATTCGTTTTTTGTTCAAAGTTGGAACGGCTGTGAAGTCGAAGTCTGCAAGTTCCTTCTCGGCTGGGAACGAAGCCTCCTTTATCCGTCGCTGCATCGTTCGAATTCTTCGCTGTTGAATCTCCAGTTCCGTTAACTGCTGTAAAAAAGGCTCAAAACCGCGTTTTTCCTGGGCACACTGTCTGGCAGCCCGCCGATACTCTTTAATAAACGTCGGCAGCTTGAGCTGCTTAAGATAATTTTCAAGCAATATATTGTTTTCCATATTGTACACTTCCTTCATTAGTAGTTTTAAAATTCGTTAATAAAAACTCGTCATATTCGCTGGCTTGGCGAATGCCGTTCGTTTTAATCTGCAATTCAGGCTTATGCGTAAGATCAATGCTTTTGCGGATCGCATCAGGCTGATATTCAAGTATATTTCGAACGGCTTCGTCGTTGAATGCTCTTCGCGAGATGCAGGTTTTTACGGCAGCCTTAACCTGAGAAGCTTCGTATTCGCAAAACAGTAAAAGCACGTTTATAAACTTCTTTGTTCCTTCGCCATCGTAACGATATTCCAACTCTATTTTAAGCTTTTCAAAGTCACTGCCCCAGGGCTGGCCGATGAAAGCGGCTGCGTTATGAATCCCGCCAGGCTTGGTCTTCAGCAGCGGGATATAGTGCATATAATTCAGGATATATTTCGATGAATCCCAGCAACGTTCATGGCTGGCGACGAGATTGTCATCGTGATACAACTCTACGCGACTTACAAAAGCTTTGATAGTGATGTCATGATGTGCCCATTGTGTTGGCACAGAATAGAAGTTATTATCATGCTCGACCAAGGCCTGCTTTGTTGCATAAGTGCTGCCCCCGACGCAAGCGTTATACTGGTGCTTTGGCAGGGGTAGAAAGAACTGACGTTCTTCTTCGAGCAGCTGACCGCGCGTTTTACCCTTGTCTTTAACGACTATATCCAACCGCTTAGTGCATTGTCGCAAAAGCAATTCATTCAGCTCATCAATGTCGACAACATGCGGCGGCGGAGACATTAAATCTCGCTGGGAATCTTTGACAAGATTTTCAGCATGGCCTTTTTCATTGCCGCTTGCTATATTGCAAAAACGACTATTAAATAGATAATGACTACGAAGCTCTATAAACTTAGAGTTGAGTTTGCGCTCCTTGCCTTTGCCGACCTGAATTACCGCTGATTTTAAGTTATCATACGCATTGCTCCGCGCTACACCTCCAAAAAAATCAAACGCATGAACATGGCCGTCGAGAAAACATTCCATCTTTTGCGACGGATATGCTCTAACAAAAGAGGCGCGGGAATATGCCAGCCGTAGGCAGAATAAATGCACCTTCGTGTCTTTGCCGTTTATGATAACATCAGCTTCTCCCCAGTCGACCTGACCCTCCTGGCCGGGCTGAAACTCCAACTTGAAAAAGAGGGGATGTTTCTTTAATTGTTAAAACTCTTTGGTCTCCAGTATTCACTTTATCTTATCTTACGTATTGGTTGTTGTCAAAGGCTGCTGGTGCGAAGCGGAGGGCGCAGCCCGGAGCGAAGCAGTAGCAGCGGCACGAAACGCCTCGGGCAGGTCGGCATGATATTCTTTCAACGCCGCATAGTAGCTGCCGCTCTCCAGGGCCTCCGCCAGCCTTGACAGGTCTTGGCTATGCGAAACTTTGCGGAAGCCTCTTTCTGCCTCCGTCAGGCCCGTAGCGAGCCAACGCGCAGCCTGGTCGGTCTGCGTCTGCCAGCGACAAACCCGGCTGCTTGTCCGCCGAAAATTCAATATCACATTCTCGATCATATTCGTGTTCATCAGGCTGCGGTTCAGCGTCGCCGGGACCTCCAGAAGATGCAGCGTTATCAGGTCAAGCCCGCCTTCGTGAAGGCTGTCGCGGGCGGCGGAGTTCTTGCCAGCCAGGAAGTCGTCAAGTTCACACAACGCCAAAATGCCCGCCTCAGGGCCTTGTGCCTTGCGTAGCCTGTCCATCAACTCCGTCATCGTTGCCCAATCTTTTTTCGCCAAATATCGCCTGAGATTTCGTTCCTTGTGAATCAGGCACCGCTGCACAACTGCCGTCGCAAAAATTGCTTTCACAGCCTTCCGCAACGCTTCACTGCCATCAAGCACCGCCAGCAGAGGCCTGCGTTCCGGCGGAGCGAAACCGCGAATTTGTACGCGTTTTATAAGGGCCAAAGCCACTTCGTAGTTCTCGCTGGAACCAATCTCGAAGTCCAAAACTATCTTGTCGCCTGCGGTCGTAATACCGACTGCAACGATGGCCGTTATGTCCTTCGAGAGCACCACGCCATCAACCATCAACGCCAGCCAGTCGTACAATTCGCCGTTGTCGTCGCAGCCAAGTCGCCGCCTGCGAAGCTCCGTGAAACGCTCCCTGCCGTGCTGCTGAAAAATACGCGATATCTGCGATGCGCTGCTGCCACGTTTGTTTTTCACCACTTTGCCGGTCTTGCTCTGCGAACCAGCTGCCAGAATCGATGCCAATATTTGACGACGCAATTCGCCGCGATCCTGGGCGGCGGTATAGCTCTCAAGCTCCGCCTCACTGGTCGTGCCGTCGGGATTTTCCCGCCGAACCCGAGGCCGTGTGATCTGTTCACGCTCAGCCTCAATATAAACGTAACCCTCAGCAGTGCCAGCTCGGACAAAATCCGAATCGGCGTCTGGCCGATAACGCGGGCCGCACAACTGCTCAAGCTCCGAAGCCATGACATCCATAATCATATCTCGGGTAGCCGTTCGGATATAATCTCGAAAAATTTCGCCTGCCGACCCGAAATCAGCTTGCCCAAGCACCTCAAGTACATTACTGTTGTCCATAACGATGGTCTCCTTCAAAAAAATTAAAAAAACGATAATAGCCGTATCGGCTACTACCGGAGACCATCGTCATTTTTAACAATCAATGAAAAACTTCCGAAAAAGACCTCCTTGGCTTGTAACTTTTTAGTCGCAATGTAACGCCGAACCGTCTGAACACAGCCGCAGAATTCGTAATCAGAAACAAGAATATCATGAATCTTAGTGCCGGTCATCTTTTGCTTGCGACGAATCGTTTTGTTCTTTTCGAGAAGGGTGTCGATGACAAAACGCAGCCGCTCCGTGAGTACAACAGCACCTGCCGGCGAACTTCGCTTTTTGTATCCCTGCGGAACGGAATGCGTCAAAGCCTTTTTGATGGTCTTGCGCGAATGATGAAACTTACGAGCCGCCTGCCGCTCAGACAAACCTTCAACTAAAACAGCTTTACGTATTTTTTCGTAATCTTCCACTGTAAGCATCTCCAAACTCCGCATATGCCGATCCCTGCAACAAAATCACAAGCCGACATCATACAGAATTTTCAATTAAACAGTGGTCCCCTTTTCAATGCGCGAAACCCCATCCACCTGGCTCCCTTTTCGATTTTCCCTACCACCAACCACACAAATCAACCCCAATGATCCTTTGGCAATTGAACCTGCCGCAATTTTTTAAATTCAAAAAGATTGACATCCATCCGCGCCCCATCAGATGGTTTTACCGAACGCTTACAATAATTTTGGTGAAATAAGCGGTGCCTGCTGAGTCCCCCAGTCATCCCCAAACATTACAACATCAATACCGGCATCAAGCATATTGTAAATTGCTGACAACCAGTATTCAACTAACCGGTCCAGAAACGACAAAAGCCCGGGATCTTCAGTTAAAGTATCCATCAATATTTGTTCCATTGGTTGGATAGCATATAACCTTTCCCATATCGATATCACCTCGGAACAAACGAGGTAACCTTCTCTTTGTTTTGCAATTTTCTCGGAATCAATCGACGGCAAAGCTGGAAATTTATAACTTTTTGCTAACTCCCAGCCATGAAAAGGATACTTTACAGGATGTCCTTGAATTCCAAATATTCGATATTCCCATTCTACCCCCCATTCATCCTTGCGAATTTCGTTATAATTACCGTAATTATCAAAAGTGGCACCAGTTGGAGTTGTTATCACATCAAAAGAAATTGGGTTATCAGGAGGATAATATTGGAAAAGACTTAAAAGTTTTTTTCCATGCGTGTAAAGCCCTGCCGGGGACGGATGAT
Organism: Phycisphaerae bacterium; assembly: GCA_963664745.2. Lineage (GTDB taxonomy): Bacteria > Planctomycetota > Phycisphaerae > SM23-33 > SM23-33 > B1-G9. The sequence continues at coordinate 35,668 of CAXXMC010000003.1, read as the reverse complement.
ACACAACCGGAATCATGTCTGGATTTCTAAACTCGATAGCACTTAACATACGATTGCGTGAAGTCACGTTAAAACCTTTATTGAATAAACTGATCATAGTCAGTTTGGTAGGGTTAGACAATTATCTTGGATAAATCACCATCCCAGGCTGCGTTCAGGACGGAACCCATTAATTTTTCAACGGAATCCGCCTTTAAAGGAATGGGCATATTCTGAAGTTTGCTTTCCAGTTGAGGGTCCTGGGCAGCCTGGAGAGTTTTTGTCAGAGCAGACTTTTCAATTCCATTTACTTCGCTGAGTCTAGTAGGAAATCCTATGCTCTCATTAAAAGCCATCATTCCTTTGGCAACAACTTTGCCAAGCTCACTTCCTGAAAGTAAGCCAAGGTCCTCATCAATAAAACCGAATTTCTTATAAACACTACCCGTTTTTCGAACCCGATCCTCCACAGCAGGCGAGAAAAATACAGTATAATAGGGTAACAAGATCGCACAGGCACGGCCGTGTGTTAAATACTTTACGAGGGAAAAGCTATTTAAATGTGGACCATTAGTGCCTCCAAGCATAATAGCGTATCCGCCAAGATCTGTTCCAATTGCAATTTTTTCACGTGCTTCTAAGTTTTTCTCATCATCAGCCATTTCCGCAAAACCTGATATAATAAGATCTATGCCACACAAACACACTTCTTCTATCTTAGTCAGATTTTCTTCCTTGGCGCCTAGATAAACTTCCATACAATGACTTATCCCATCAAGCCCACCATCCAAAGTTAGAGATTGAGGTTGGCTCGCAGTAAGATCATAGTCAAACACAGCCTTCGGTGGAACCATTGCATCGTCAATTATAAGCTTTTTCTGTCCGTTTGCAGGATCGGTAATGTTTGAATATTTGGTCAAATGAGCCGCAGAGCTTGCAGCGGTCATACATGCCAAGACGGGTAATACACTGCGCCCAGTTTCTTTACACAGTTTACTCACTTGACCTGCCCCAAAATAATGATCTATTTCAGGATGAATATCTCCAAAAGTTGTAAGAATCGCTGCAGCTTTACATACATCGATTCCGGAACCGGAGTCAACTGCAATTACCATATCAGGATTGGAATGCAAAATCTGAGCTTCCAGACGATAGACATCTTCGCGGGGTGCGTTGGGTCTACCACCTTTAGCTATACCAATGACTTTTACGCCCGAGGCCTCAAGCTCCGACTTCACGGTTTCCAAAATCGGTTGGAACCATGATTCCGCCATTGGCCCAGCCACAAGTGCCGTTTTGCCAAGTTCCTTTGCCATAGGCCCAAGTTCATTTAATGCTCCTGAACCAAAGGCATAATTATTATTCTTAAATTCTGTTAAGAGTTCCCTGGCCAAACCCATATATGTACTCATATCTATTTTCTCCACTACGTTTTTTTGATTTCGCGCGATGGCAAGTTTTCCGGAGCAGATCGAAATCCATATAAGTCTGCATTAGACCATCGTATTTGTATTTTTACTTTTTTTCCAGCCAATTGACTTAAGCTAATTCTTCCATCCTGCCATAAAATTCTGTGCCAATGCCACCCGACATAGTCGTCACCTTTCGGCTTTTGTGTTATCGAATTTTCAAAACCCTTAATCGGCAGATTGTTCTCATCAAGAACTCGTACAGATAATTCATGGCTGAAAAAAGAAGGGCCGCCTGTAAATGAAGCATGCCTGGGCTTACGAATATGCAACCAGAGATCTTCGCCTGGCCATGTTATTGCCTTGGTTGTAAGCTGGCCTGTAGATGAACCCGCATGGAGACTAACCATTGTATCAACCGGCTGAACTGCCAAACCGATGGCAGCAGATGGCATAGGCTGGTCTTGAATATGGCTATGTGCCCTACCTCCAACATACCAGTAAAGTGAATTATTAATTTGAATAGGAGCACTGGAAGGCAAATCCACCCAAGTGGAATACCAGGAACCTTTAGGTCCAAGTGGAATAAATGGTTCACGCGAACCAATACGCTGCCAATTAAACCCATCACGACTACTGATTAGCTCTAAATCCAGCGTATCGGTATCCGACCATAAGCGCTGCACCCAACCAAGGTACTGATCCTGATATGAAAAACCAGCCATAGCATAAAACTGAGTTTCCACGGAATCGGTCAGATCAGGAGATAAAACAAGTTCAGGCTCCGTCCAATTTATAAAATCTTCACTGGTCGAAACCCAGCAACTCCTTCCCCATGTCCCTTTATCGGGTTCAAACATATCCCAATGCCGACAATAAAGAACATATTTCCCGTCGATTTTTACAGGGCACAGATTCCGCCTGTCGCCAAAAGCATCCAAGTCAGTTTTATGCCATTTCCAGTGGATACCGTCCTCCGAGAATGCACAAAACATTTTGTCCTGCATCGCCACACAAGCTGAGAGTTTGTAACGTTTTTTCGGATTAGGTTCCTCAATCTCATATATTATGGTTGGACTGTCGATAAAAACATAGCCTTCCGGAGGTTCGAGGATAATGTTATTATCTCTGCTTCCTTCATAGGATATTATTCCTAAATTTGGACGATCCCAGTGCAGGCCGTCCTTACTAACGGCCATGCAAACACAATTGCGAATTGTTCTTCCGGCAGATTTTGCAAATGAGTTATAGTACATCCTATAGAGGCCGGATTCGGGATCCTGAACTACTGTTCCGTATAAAGTTACGGCATTTAGTTCCCATGGTTTTTCGGGTTTTAATATAGGTTCTGGCATCATTAAGGGTGGATGAATTTTCCTTTGCAAACGAAATGCAGAACCAATGAGCTCATCATCCAGAAACAGCTGAGGTTGATTCAGATTCATTTAAAACTGTCCTTTCTAAAAAGTTCCATGCGGAACTCAATTATTTGTAATTGAATAAGTTTTTCAAACTTTAGAAATCGACTCAAATAATACATGGTTAATTTTTCTTTTTCGCAATATAAGCTTCTATTCGTATTTGTGAAACTCTGGGAAGAGGTATTGTTCTGCTCAAATCGCCAGTTATTGTCCTGTTGTTAATAGTTAACCTAGACGCCTTAATATTTGATGGTAATTTAAAACTTGCCTTAATCTCTTTCGGTAATTTTATGCTACCATAAAAATGATTATTCTTCCGCCTCCAATCGGCACAAATATCATATTTATTCGCCGGCACTTTTCCTCTTGCAAATTTTAGATTATCCAATTCCGGTTGAATTAAAACCTGAGTAAAACCTGGTTTTAATGCGTGGACACCGAGTATATATCGTGACATAAAATAAGTGGGGCCAGCTGACCAACCATGGCAATAACTGCGAGTTGGATATTCCTCGCTGGCAAAGCTCTTATACATCTCCCATAATGTCGTTGCCCCGGCATCGAGCATTTCCCGCCAAGGACCATGCATGAATTTTAGAAGTTCTTTTATTTTTCCACTTTCAGCATATTGTTCTAACAGAAAAAACATAATTCCTGGAGCACCAAAGGGAACTATACCCTTTTTCCTTTTTCCCATTACGATTTCCGCAATATGTTTTTTTCGGTTTTTAGGGGCAATATTATAAAGCATCGCCAGTGTATTGACCGGATGAGAAACAGTCGTACTTTTTTCTCCATCGTTATGAATGCTGTCAATATAGGCATTTTTAGTCTCAGACCACATTTCTTTATTAATTGCAGTTCTCACAATACCTGCTGCGTTCAACCAACGTCGCTTATCTGAACGTTTGCCAAGGGCACCAGCAATTTTAGAAGCATAATCAAGTGCCGCCGCCAAAAGAATATTATTATGCGTTACACACTTGTGGTTACTATCGATATGACTCCAATCCAAAAAATTCCATTTATTAATACAAAAGAGGTTGGTTTTAGCATCAATATATTTATCCAAAATAGAATTAAGCATCTTTGACACAAACGGATAAAGTTCATCAAGAAAAATTCGATCACTTGAAAACCAGAAATATTCCCATATCATTTGTACCCAGATCAGACTGAATGAAGGAATAATATCCTGCCAGGCACTTGGAACCTGTGATTCAACCATATCTGATCTTTTCAACGACAAAGCTGCCATTCTAATCGACCTTCGAGTAATCTCGCTTTCACCAAAAGCAGCTTCGCATATAAGCGCTTCATTACGAGCATCAAGAATCCAGAGAGTCTGTTCAAATGTAGGACAATCGGTAAAAGTATCTTCCATACAACAAAGCAATGTATGTTTTCCCAAATCCCAAAGCCTATTTAGCATGCTATTACTGCAGTGAAATTCACCTCGATTCTGCACCTGATAATGAACAAAAACACCATAGACCCTTCGGATTTTCAGGGAGCTTTTCAAATTCCTGAAGGTAAGAGCAATATATCTGCCACCCAAGTGTCGAAAAGTAAGATATTTCTGCCATCCCTTTCTTGTCACATATCCAAATGTCGATCTGTTAGACCAGGGATATCTTGGCTTTCCCTTCCAATATTCTTCAAATATATTGCCATCTATAATCACCCCCTGGTCAGCATATATCTCAAAACCGATATGCGTATTATACTCTTTCCCCAGATCGACAACGATTTCCACATCTTGTTGACTTTTCTTAATCACAGTATATTCATCATTATCCGAAAACATACCCTCAGGACTGATAATCTCTGGTGTGCCCTTAACCGTTTTTTGAAAACAAGTCCTGGAACTGACATCATAGTTTGTTTCAGTGGAACTGTCAGTTTTTTTTATTTCTTGAGTGAACGGTTTGATCTTAAATAACGATTTTGCCCCTTTAATCTTGTTCCATATTTCATCCCTTTCTTCACAAGGTCCAATAGCGCCCCATTTTCCCAGCCCAAATGGATTTTTTAGCTTAAGTGTGTTCTCCGCATGAATTGTTAAAGTAAGTTCATCAAAATGATTCTCACTATCGTAACGTACAAGGAATGGATTTGAGCCCTTTTTCAAGTGAATTTCGGATCGCTTTACCTGCCTACCATTAAGAAACATCTGTTCAAGCTGAACGCTTGCAATCGTAGGTTGCAGGTTGATAGATACCTTTTGTTCGCAGGGACTTTTTATATCTGTTATAATGACACCTCTAAAATATCGGGCATTTGAATCTGTTCGATCAGGCCAGAAAAGGCGTTTCAAATTCAATGTCTCAGCAAGACATGGCGGTTTTACGTATCTCGCAGAAATAAGTGAGCTAGGAGTTATTTCCTCTCTACTCAAGAGTGGAATATCCCTTGCTGTGAGTTTTTCCCATGGACCTTGCCTAGCCTCACATATCTCTACAGCATTCAACCAGCACCGATCATTGAAACCCTTGCATCGCCATCCAGAAATAGCCTTGGCAGCATTAAACTGTTCTTCATGCCACATCTGACAACTTATCCGAGGACTCTGACTGTTGTAGGCAGGATCGATCACGACTTTCCAGGACTTATCAGAATTAACAAATCGCGTCTTTCCACCCGCAGATGCAATCTCGAGCTGCACAAGAAGTCCTCCGCGGGTAACAAGGTGTTGAAAATTACCTTCTCCAAAATGTAGGACTTCTACGGCAATAACATTTGGCCCTATGTGAAGATAGCGCCCAACATCGATCACATCATATGAATATTCCGATGGAAATGCCCGTGCCGGGCCATCATTCACCCACTGACCATTAATGTAGCAGCGATAGCGACTGTCTGCAGAAATTAAAAGACGGGCATCGGCAATACGATTTACACTAAAACCTTTTCTCGCCAACATGCGAGTATTTATTTCTCGTCCTTCACCAGGCAACCAAATCCATTTTGCGTGCCACTTCATTTATAAAACTCCTGCATAGAGCTAATCAAAATTTCTAGTTATTTATGGTACTTTGTAATTTACGTTATGAGTGGAAATAAATCCGTTTAAATAAATTGAAATGCGTATAATTTTGCGTTCCGCATTTGAAAACGCAGCTTGATTTTGTTTGTTTGAATCACATCCAAATTGGCTTTGTTTTTCCATGTGACTTTAAAAGATACTAAATCTTTATTTATTGGATCACATTCTTCCGCAGTAAATCCTGGAATAATTTCTCCCCTTTCATCCAAAATTTCAACTCTACCTTCCCCGGCTGAAGCATCCACATTCAGATTAAGTGTAGAACCTGAAAACTGAAGCTTTGGAGTCGTAAAACAACCCAAATCGCCAGAAAAATCAACGCTGACAAATCCATCCAGTCTCTGCTGAGTTCTAAAGATTCTGCCGCAATTGTACCACTGTTTTATTGTTAAATCTTTCCCCCTGATACCGTGTTCTACCTCGGATGCACCGTAGTACTGGTAGAGTAAATTCCCTTTTCTTATCAATCCCCCAAGCATAAACATTATTCCAGAATATCCAGATCCCTTCGCTCCAAGAGGGATATATGGATCAAGGGTTGGCCAGGACCAATCAATACCGTCCCTGCTTACCGCCATCCCAATATCCAATTTACTATGATTTCCAATTTCAGAATCCGGAAAAAAATAATTAATCGAAGGAAAAGCTAAATATACATTCTCCGCCCATGGATATGGAGAAATAGACGGATTATATATATCAGTCCAATGCACCTCTTCCAAATAATCCGGGTATGACAATACTGTTGGCACTTCCAAACCAACGGTTGGCAAACAATCTTCTCCCCAGAGATAAATAGGTTTGTCCTGCTTCTCATATGGCCAGGGTTGCATGGGATCATCCATTTCAATGCGGCCAATACCCCTGCCATAGTAATGCTCGGAGCCGTGTACAAAACCTTTAGGCCAGGTTCTCAGATATGCTACATATTTATCGATCCTTTTATCATAGAACATCTGATTAAGCGTATCAGGCATAAACGGAAACAACCGTTTTGGATGCCATTTCCAGTGAAGGCCATCCGGCGATGTATAGAGATACATTCCACCTTTTTCCGGATTCACTGAATCAGCATTGCTTCGCCCGCCAATGCAATGAAGCCCAAAACAAACCAGTTTGTACTTCTCCTCTTTCCCTGCTTTGGGGTCTATAAATACGAACCCATAATCCAAACAGACAATATTATTGTTTTTAGAACCTTGAAATTCGATAAGTCCCAAGTCAGGTTTTGTCCATTTTATCCCATCCTTTGACTCTGCATATCCAAGCGGAATGATAGAACTTGAATTCATGCTTGTTTTATTCAACCTAGCCTTGGCAGAAGTGCCAATGGTCCACATTCTGTATTTTCCAGCATCTTCCATCACCTGGCCATAGTGCCCTGCGGTACTGTCATCCCATGCTCCGGGAGGCCCTGGCTCTAATACTGGCTCAATTAGCTCCGGTCGATTCATCGATATTTTTACCCCTTGCTTTTCAGCGATAAACATCTCATCTATGAAAAGCTGTTTTTTGTCTGACACATACAATGATGATTTATCGGATTGTTTTTTTTGTTTGAACATTATTAACCTTATCCTTAGACAAAATCAGCAATAATTATTTTCTTTCCCATTTACATGTGGCTTGATTATAGTGTTTTATTATCTTGGCTGGCACTCCTACAGCAACGCTATATTCAGGAATATCACTACAAACTACGGAGTTACTCCCGATAACATAGTGCTTTCCAATCCTGACTCCAGGAAGCACAACAACCCCTTCTCCCAACCAAGCTTCATCCTCGATTATAACAGAGCCACGATCCACAAGTGGTTGCTGCAATATCGGCAGATTAACATCCTCGAATCCATGCAGATTATCTGTCACATAAACCCCGTTTCCAAATACCACATTTTTTCCTAGCTGCACTTTTTTACAAGCTATCACATGTGAATTAAACCCCAGATAAGTTCCATCGTCAATATGAAGCTGTGCATTAAATTTTTGACTTCCATAACGCATAACCGTTTCAAGCCAGCTATAAGAACAGATTATACACTTATTGCCAATGTGAATGCCTGTAGCATTATTAGTGTTAAAAGGAGGAAAAATCAGGCTTTTTTTGCCAATACAGGCAAAATCCCTTTTCATAAGCCAAGTATAAAGCTTCGCTCGTTTTTGTATGCACCATTGTTGACATGTAAGAAAACGCATCGCACACATTCCTACATAACATTGCGGGCTTGCAAGCCTGTTTGTCGTCGCAGCTCTTGGGACAGCATTTTTTTAACAACCATAGTAATATGGCTGGGCGAAAGACCGTAGTGTTCCAGTAAATCATCATATGAACCTGATTGTCCAAAGGCATCAGAAATACCTATCATCCGCATATCCGTGGGTTGTTTCTGAGAAAGCAAGCTGGCCACTATACTGCCAAGTCCTCCTTTAACGCTATTTTCCTCGCATGTAACTACAGCTTTACATTTTCTCGCTACCCCTAAAACAGCTTGTTCATCAATCGGCTTGACGGTATGCAGATGAAGTACTTCTGCTTTAATTTCCGCTTTGGAAAGTAATTCTGCCGCTTCTAACACTCTTGGTAACATTTGCCCGGTACTTAATAAAGCGATGTCTTCTCCATGTTTATATGTAATAGCTTTACCAATTTCAAATGGCTGCTCACTTGCAAGCCTTGGAGTTTCCGCACGTGATAATCTTATATAAACAGGACCTTCATGTCGCATTGCCATTTCCAAAGCTAATTCCACCTCATTTGCATCTCCGGGGCAAATCACTGTCATGTTAGGCATTGAAGAAAAGATCGCCAAGTCTTCAATAGACTGATGGCTACCACCGTCCGCAAAGTCGCTCAATCCTGCATAGCCACCAGCTATAATAACCGGAAGAGAATTATAAGCAATTTGACTTCGAATCTGATCCAACGCTCTTGTAGCAAGCAGATAGGCAAAGCTGGAAATAACAGGCCTCAATCCAGCAGCTGCAATTCCCGCCGCCACAGAAACCATATTTGCCTCTGCAATACCACAGTTAATGAATCTGTCCGGAAACGCCTTGCCAAATAAACAGGTCTGTGTTGAACATGATACATCCGCATCCAAAACAACCATTTCGGGATTTGTTTTGCTTAGTTTTACCAGATGCTCACCAAAGATTTGTCTCATTGGTTTTGGTTTTTCGATTTCTGTCAACATATCTGCTCAAGCATTCTTTTAGCAATAAGGTACTCTTCTTCAGATAACGCCTTCCCATGCCACTCATGATTCCCCTCCATAAATGCCACTCCTTTGCCTTTTACAGTTCTGGCTAAGAGAACAAAGGGCCCATTATGCTCCAAGCCAACTTCAATTCCAGACGACAGTGCCGCACAATCATGCCCATCGACAATTTCACTTCGCCAGCCAAATGCCTGGAACTTTTCTTCCAAATTACCAAGCGGCATTATGTCATCAGTAGTACCATCAAGCTGGACACCATTACAATCTACAATAAGAATCAAATTGGGGAGATTAAGTTTCGCCGCTAACATAGCCGCTTCCCAATTCTGCCCTTCATCAAGCTCGCCATCTCCGGCCAGCACGAATACCCGCCAGTTTTGCTTGATTTGTCTTGCTGTCCAAGCCATACCAATTCCAGTGGAAAGCCCCATTCCAAGCGATCCGCTTGATAAGTCAATTCCTGGAGTCTTTCGCATATCAGGATGGCCCTGCAAATGACTGCCGAATTTCCTCAGTGTCATGAGATCATCTTTTGAGAAAAAACCAAGTGTTGACAGCATTGCATAAAGTATGGGTGCAGCATGTCCTTTTGAAAGTATAAAGCGATCTCTCTCTGGCCAATCGGGTTGCTCAGGCTTGACTTGTAAAAATGAACGATAAAGACAGGTTAAAATTTCAGCACAAGAGAAGGAACCTCCAAGGTGTCCAGACCCTGCCTTATAAGCCATCTCTAAAACATCAAGCCGCAGTTTGTTCGCTGAAAATGCTAGATTTTTATTTCTTTTTTTCATCTATTAAACTCAAATACTGTAGCCAAACAAATCTCCAGCAGCCAACTGAATCCTCATTAGCATTTTGTCTCCCTGCTTCTAAAAACAATGTCATAAAATATTATATTGTCAACCTCTTTAAGAAATCTTGCCAGATGAATTCCAGCAAGAAGATAATTTGTAACGACTGACCTACTCCAAAGACATTGGCCATTTTAGCTGTTAAAAAATATCTTCCAAAATAATACTAATATCAAAGGAGCAGGCCAGCAATAAAAAGGAATACACAGCATTAACAAATAAGTTAGAGGCAATTGATGCTATTTGAAGCTCAGGACTTATACTTCACATAGCTAACTATTCACTTACAAAAGTGCCACCATTATCAAATTTGAATAAATCGCCAGTTCCACCGTCCAGATAAAGATAAAGGTGATAGGTAGTACCACCATCATGCACCAAGGGAACTGTCTCAACATTGCCTGTTGTCCTGCTTTTACGCTTCAACTGGGTAATACCACTATTTCCAAAATCAAAATTAATACGAATTTCCTGCAAACAATCATCACCAGAACCTGTTTCATCAGTTAGTCCATTAACTATCATAAAATATATATCATCCTCGTGATAATCATTGGTAAAAGATGGATCAAGAGGCTTAAAATAACCGATGATTACATCCCCGCGTAAATCATCATTTACTATCCCCCTATAATTTACCGCTGTAATCGAGGTAATATATGGGTCACAGGAACTGTTCCAGGCCTGAATGTTATCAGGAAGCGGAGTATTCTTCTGAATTGGAAAACCAAGAAAATAATCTAACCACTTCCCCATTATAATACGGCCATCGGTACTTATTAGGCGAACAAGAGAATCTCCGATATTCTGGCTCCACTGGTTAACAGTAGCAAGTTGAGAAAAAAGTGTGGTTGGAGAAGAGTCGTCGTTAGTACTAAAAAGTACTGGTGTAGGATTTGTGCACCCACTATAAGCTGCATCATATGTAAATGAACTTACCAATTTATGCCCAAATGCCCATGATGTAAAGAAATTACATCTTAACTGCGATTCTGAGACAGTATGCGACCACGCTGGAGGATTATTGGACCAATCTAACAAAACATATGTTTGCATATACGCCCCAACCGGAATCGGTTTTTTGCTATCACCATCATTGCCTTCCAAACCTAAAAAACGATATGTCTCAAGATCCCGATACCAACCAGGATTACTGCCACCAACCCCATTATGCCATAAATATGTATCATACATTAGCATATGTGGCTGGCATCTTTCCATATAATTTTCCATTTGTGCCTGCGTGTGAACGCCACCCTGAACATTTGTACAAAGAATTGCATTAGTGTACTGATATGGCAAATTGCTACGGGTAGAATCAGGTCCATAGGCATCCTCATGGTCTTGAAGAACTGTTTCAGAAGTAAGATCCGGTTCATCCTTGTATTGGAGGCGAACAAGCCTATCTACATCATCTTCTTCAGCCGCCTGAAGCTCGTCATATATGCCAAGTATTCGACTCCAAAGGGGTTCGGTATCCCAATACTCAGGACAAGATGCTTCATTCCAATAAGCCCAGTCAAGTGTGACAGTTGTATGCTTTGAATCTTCCCAGGTATCCTCATCCAGGCCGGTAAAAGTATAAGGATAATCTTTTTTTCTCGGAAAAACCATCGCTTCAATCTGTAAGCCTCTCTGAAGCAAAACTTTATGCCCACGCGTCATGCAATTAATCATTACATTGTCTAAGATAACAATGTCACTGCCGCTGATAGGCATAAAACCAAGTGTGAATTCCTCTCCTTCATCATCCGCATCTGGAATGTAGGTAATAGAGTATCTTGCCATCCCGCCGGTTCTGCAACCAATATTCACTGTTGTATAACCACCGGGATGATACACACGAAACTTATCCGCAAAAGTCTGATTCCCATACCAGGCAGCGTAGAAATGCACTTTTATTTCTTCACCTTCTTTCATCGTTATTTCAGCGTCATTCAGGCTAATTTGATCATTTATTCCCAGAAGAACAGCCTGGTCACTTTTCAGCTGACCATAAAACGGATCGTTTACTGATGGGGAATACATTGTTACATAACCATCCCCAAATGTATTTGACCAGTCCGTAGGGGCAGTTACGGTATATGTGTTACCTGATGGTACGACAGGATATTCAAAAGAACCGTTTTCTACTTGATAGGTTGCCATAGCTGTGTATGGCATAAATCCAGCTGTAAATAATATAGCCATAATTTTAAAACTTGGTTTCACTGTCATGATCTTGTTTTCCTTTCCGTATTAAGTATTGATAAAAGAATTAAAACTTTAGCAAAACAAATACAGCATCCTTGTCAAAAAATATAAAACGATCAAATCTAGAAAAAACCTTCGACTAAAAATAGATGAATCGCTACAATGAATGAATATCGTAGACTTTCTTCCTGGGTATCACTTTTTTCTGCGTTGCATTACCATTATCAAAAAAAATACTGGAGATAGGCATAAGGTCGCAGGCTCTGGAACAGTTGCTGTTGAAGTATTTCCGAAATTGGCTTGCACTGCAGCATAATCGCCAGCTGAAACAACACCGTCACCGTTTGCATCACCGGGTAGCCCACCACCAGCTTGTCCGGTATTGCCAAAATTGGCTTGAACAGCCGCATAGTCACCAGCCGATACTACGCCATCACCATTGGCATCACCTTGCAAAAATAACAAGGGTATTACTTCAAGTGTCGGCACTACCAGATCTTGAAGAAAATCACTACCAAGTTCATCAAGTAAACCTGCAACTAAAACCCGGAAATTCTTCTCTGTGAGACCAGGTTCAGTATTTAAAATTCCAAGCAATGCTGGAACATCTAATTGAACATGAGGGGTGATTCCTGGGATACTTCCAGATTCATCAATTCCAGAAACACCTATTCCTTTAATCGCTGATTCGCCACAACCCTGATAATTACCAGCATTGAAACTACCACCAGCATCACCTTGAACCAATGTCGCTGGCGAAAAGCCAACTGGCCATAAGGATTCTCCTACTACTGTCGCCAAAACATTCTCATCAAAGCTTATCGTTGCCGGATCCACACCGTCTACCCATATTTCGTATGCGGAAAGCCCAGCTGTGCCATCGCCGGTTACCTCCACTAAAACCTCCCAATTTCCTGGCAAGGTTTCCCGGAATGTATAATGGACTGCAGGGGGTTCCGGTTCAGGCGCTGAAACAAACAAACCACCGGTCGGATATTTGTATAGATCACCGGTTCCCCCTTCAAGATACGCATATAAGTGATAATTGGAACCACCGTCGTGAACCAACTGTACTGCTTCCACCTCACCTGTATCGCGACTCATCTTCAATAAATGATCATAACCTGTTTGTCCAAAATCAAAATCAATTCTAATTTCCTGCAAGCAATCATCTGCAGAACCGTTTGGATCAGACAAGCCGTTAACAATCATAAAATAAGGATCATCAGCATAGCCCGGGGTCGTTAAGGATTCGTCAAGCGGTTTGAAATAACCTACGACAACATCACCACGAAGTCCATTATTCACAATTCCACGATAATTATTAGCAGTAATATTCGTAATGAACGGATCATCAACTCCGGGGCTCCAGGCTGCTACACCGTTAGGTCGTGGTGTAGACACCGGAATTCCTAAAACCTGATACTGCCCCATTACCATACTTGTATTAGTACTCACCAACCTCACTAATGCATCTCCTAAGTTCTTACTTTGTCGGTTGGTTTCAGCAACTTCAGAGAACTTGCTGGTCGGGTTACTGTCATCCACACCAGTAAACATGATAGGCTGTGGGGTCTGAACGGGACTGTAAATGCTGTCATAAGTAAAGCTATCAACAAACTTACAGCCGAACGCCCAGGCTGCAAAATTATTCAGCCTTATTTCAGACTCGGAAACAACTCGACTCCAAGGGGAATGAACAAATGCCTGTGTGTATATTCCTGTGGGAATTGGTTGATTTCCAGTTCCATCGTAACCCTCAAGGCCAAGCTTGCGATATAGTTCTAAATCTTCATAAAGTATTTTCGGACTTCCACCATCCCATGGTGATGGATAAAAAGCATAGGAAGAGGATAGGAGCATATCAGGCTGGGCCTGCTGCATAAAATTCCGTATCTGACTGGCTGACCATATATTCCCTTGAAGGTTTGTATGTATAAGCACATTAGGATATTGTGCCTTAAGTGCCGAAATATCATTCGCCAATGTTGTTACCCAAAAAGGATCACTGATATCCTTTTCGTCCAGAACCTGTATATTGACTAATTTATCCAAATAAGGCTCTTCGTAGGATTTAATCTCAGGATATAAACCGGTGTGTCGCCCCCAGTTCACACAGGTTTCCGGAGAACCAAAAGAATCAGGCCATAATGACCATGCAAAATTTGCCGTGGTGAAATTTGATTCAGCAAATCTGGTCATATCAAGACCAGTAACATCATATGGGGCATTCAGTTTACGAGGATAAACCTGAGCCTGAATTTGCAAGCCCCTTTCAAGCATAATTTGTTGGCCTCGTGATAGATCGTTTATCTCTGCTCTAGATAAAGTCGTCAAGGAAAACAGTATTAATATAACAAGGACGCCACTAATACTACGTAATAAAAGCTTCATTAAGAAACCTCCTTTTTGTCTATTGCGAATAGACACTTAGATCCTCCTGGATATCATAATCCAAAAAATGAATATCCAATAATTTACACAACTCCCCCAATTCACCTTTATAGTTTCCAGGCACTGCCAAAATGTGGTTAGATCCAAAAGTTTCCATAAAATGGTTTTTGTCGATATTTATTTTTGCAAAAAGAAGAGGTCTGATTCGGATTGTTTCACTTTGCGTCCTTAAATCCTTTTTCATTGTGGTTCCTGTCAATACGCCAAGAAAATAGCGGTCTTTCTTTCGGAAGAACCGGGCGAAAGTCATTTCCTGATCTTTGGGAACCGTGAAACTGGTTGCAGCACCACCAGCGGCACCAAAACTATGAGGTACAAGATTCATATTACCTAGATTCTTTTCATAAGAATCCGACAGACTCGCAAAATAAGATGCCATCGCTCCACAGTTTGCCCCTGTCATTTCAGTTTCTGATATTGCTGCAATATCATTTAAACATGTCGGTTTTCCACCACTCAGTAACTTCAGAACCTGCATCGTCAGAGCGCCATCTGCATCTGCTTCACAACTGCAAGCGACAGTTTCTTTAGGGCCCTCTGCATCATAAGCATCATTGCACAAACACACATTCAAACACTGAAGACAATATGAGTTACTCAGATCAGGTTGGCACTTAACACCAATAAAGTCTAATTCATATTCTTTAGTAATCGCACGTGTAGCCAGATAGCTGCGAATCTGTTTTTCAAGATGCTTTCGAGTAAAGTTTGTCTCGTTAAATTGTACCGAACCGGCTTGTTTCTCTATCCAACACACATGTCTTTTAACTTCGTCAGCATCAATATTGTCCGCACGCCTTACCAACTCAAACTGGTCAACATGTTCAATATCAACTCCGAAGGTGCGTTCCCACAAAGACAGGTCTGCCGTACCTGAACTGATTCCCAATGCCCTGCCGCCGATACAGCCAAATGTTTGGCCACGAAGTAAATTAGCCGCTGCCGAAGCTCGAAGAAAACGTAAGAGTTTTTCAAGATTGTCATTATCCCTAATATCTCCTGCCTGCCTAAGATAAGATAGTCCGATCTGATCCATGGCTCCAGCAGTGGCAAGAAATGCGAGTTCACTTAGCGAATCTTCAGCATCGTTGCAAACCAATGCTAATGGAACTTTTGACTGATTTGCAGTATGAGCCACTAAAGCTGGTGATACAAAAATAGGAATATATAAAACTATAGCTTCAACTGAGGCTGCCTGCAGTTCGCGTAATGCCGACAAAGCCTGTCTGCGGTTTCGCAATTCCCTTGATTTCGGCCAGACAATGTCTACTCCAGGTGAAAGTCGCTCCACAAACCTGGTTATTTCCCGATCGGAAATTGGCTTTCGTTTCAGATAAACGTCTTCCCGCTGAGCAGACTCACTGAAGACCAATAATCCTATTTTGGGGCGTATCATCCGTATTTTTTCCTTAGAATATTGGGCAAATATGGTTTGAGATCTTTAACAGGCTTGCAACATATTGGTGCACACAAACCCATTGCTGTCAAAATAGATTTGGCCTTCGCTGCAGGTACTGCATCCGAGAGACTCCCCCAGACTTCCAGAAATTCTGCCTGAAGACTTTGAACCTTTTCTGCGTCGTCTGTTTTTGAGGCTGCTATAATCTGGCTGCATCCTACCGGATCCACATTTGTATATGACATAACAAGACCATCGGCTCCAAATGTCATTGCAATGGCTGCGCAAGTCAACTCGCCATTCATGATTCGAAAACTGGGAAACTCTTTTCTTAGCGAAATCAGGCTACGAAAGTAATCAATATCTCCACTACTATCCTTAATTCCCACCACAATTTCCTTTTCTAGTAAAATCCGAACAGCTTCCATCGGAATAGCATGGCCACCCGTTTTTTTCGGAAGATTGTAAAGAATAAGTGGCAATTCAGTAGCCTTGAAGATTTCCTGGACATGGCGTACATGCTCATCAACGCTCGAAGCAAATTGAAAAAGCGGAGGAAGCACTACTAATGCCGTAGGCCTTTTCGTTGTAACAAGCTCAACCCAATGGATGGCTCTTTGCGTAGAAGTTTCAGCCACACCAACAACTATTGGGATATCTTCCGCAGCATCAAGGGATGCCTCAACCATTTGTATTTTGGCAGAATCCTTCAGGCATGCCCCTTCACCACAGGTACCAAGAACGAAAATTGCATCTGTTCCATTTACTTTATGAAATTTGACCAGCCTTTTAACAGCTGCCGTGTCGATATCCTCATTCGCCAGCAACGGCGAAACAAGAGGCACAACCGATCCTGATAATTCAAAAGGCCGGGAAATATCTTCACTATGAATGTCACTTGGCTGTTTTATGAATTTTGTGTTCGACGTATTACGCATAAACCCTCCTGCGGAAGTTCATCCAAAAGCATTTTTTGTTCATCATCTGTATGAATATTCATTATTATGATTGGCTTGGATTCCATTATTCTGGCAAAAACAGGTATCATTTCCTTTAATGTTGGCCCATTAGGGTCCATAGCCCATTCAATTGCCGCGAGTTCATCAATTTCCAGCAGCGCTTCTACGTGCTGAGCGGCACAGGAATGAAAATGGATACTTACGTTATCAAAAGCGTGCACAATACGACGATATGCTGGGACAAAAACTTCCCTGAAACAATCTGGAGAGACAAGGCTCGACACATCCGCTTGAGTAACTATATTTTTGCCTTCAGCCCATAGACCATACCGGTTTACTGTTCCGCCGCAAAAACGTGGTAAAACGGAAAACTGCGCTTCATAAAGCTCTATCACCCTATCAGCCAGCCAATTGAGCATTTCCAAAACAACAACAGGGCGATCTGCCAACATGAAACAGAATTGTTGCACTCCAACCAAGGCTGCCAGCACATCAGCAGGTCCTCTAACTAGAGTTTCTGATATAAGGGAATTTCCTTCGTTATAACGAACATTAGTATTAAGACCATCAAGCAATTTATCACGCCAGGTTTCTTGAATCAGATTTTTTAAATCTTCCAAGCTCTCTGGTATCTTCTCTACTTCATCCGACCATATCGTCTGGGATTTTGTAGAAGCGTATATTTTTGTTCCACAATAAGCCTCACTCCACGCCATCGGCTCAAGGGGTATCTTTGCAGGAAATAAATCAGATTCCTCGAGATAAACCGGTCTATATTTCGCATCTTTTACAATTATCTCATCTGTAATATCCCCGGGGACTAAAATACCTTCATGCTGGAGTGAAAGATTATTTAGTGGGAACATTCTTCCAGATGGCGCATATCCTATAATAGGACTACTACCTTTGGCTTGTCGCCAAAAAGCTTTATGTTTCTCCAAGAGTTCTTTTTGTCTTTCTTGAGAAAGTGAAGTAAGCCACAAACCTTCCAATTGTAAAGTATTAACCATCGACAATCCTTAAGATTGCAAGCAAAAGAACCTTTTGCCACTTAAACCTATACTTAAATAACAAAATAACTTATTTTCCATTCTTACTTATTGTATTATATTCCTCCAATAATTTTGCTACTTGCCTTCTGGCATCAAGCAAATCTTTACCTTCTCGGGAATAATTCGTTACTGTTTTTACTAACGATGAATCAACAACCAAAGCTGCTTCTGCCTGTTTAAGCCAATCTTGATTAACTTGTAACTTATTGCGTTTTACATCTTCCACTGCCCGTGAGAGCATCCATAGATACTCATAATCCTCTAAGCCATCTCGTGTACATTTCAACCTTATACTTGGAACAGGTCCGGCTTCCCCAGGATAGAAAAGGTAACCATCACCATTATAACTGTTATGTGACCTTCCATCAGAATTTGTTAAAGGCCCTTTCTGGAGTAGATGGGGCCAAGGAATATGTTTGCCGCTATTTTTTCCTTCCGGTGGCGCCTCCCACCGATTCAGTCCATAATGCAAGAAACCATCACATTTATACTTGTATGGCATAAAACCAAATAATAAGCGAGTTCCTACAGCGCTGCCCTCAATAAACCAATTTGGAGCAGGCGGATGTGGAAAAGTGCAAGTATACCAATAAACCTTTCGGCCTCTTTTTTGAGCGGCGCGTACATCTTCGATATAAGTTTCAAAAGCCGTTAATCCCGGCACCCACACGTCGACATATTTATCCAATCCAGACTTTGTCCCCAGCGACGGATCATGGGCCGTTGTTATTAAAGGAATTTTAGGATACTTTTTTTTGATCGCACCATAGGATTTTACAATACCATAAAAAGCCTCAGGTTCCGTTTCATCCCATGAATAAATATACCCCATATTAGGACAGCCGGCATCTTCAAGTGATGGAAATAACTTTTCTATTTTTTCAATTGTTCTGTCAGTCCCATCACAAATTGTACAAATATTAAATGATCGAACCCCGTGTTTCACCCATCGTTTAATATCATCCACCCTGGGAGGATCATTTCGATATATATCATCAGGTGTTATGCGATGTTCTAAAAGCATATCCTGACATTTTCGGCGAATCTTACATAACCTCCTGGCTTCACCAGCACCAAGATCTTTCGCATTAATTTCACCACGGCTATACTTCTCAAATTTCTCCCATTGTTTCGGATTTTTGCTATACATATTCTTTAAATGTTTTTCATCAAATGAAACTGCCGTGGGAAAATGGTGTTCCTCTGGAACCGCAAAATCCCAAACTGTCACCTCAAGGGGAACTTTCAAACTTGGAATTCCATCAGCTTTTACAGTAACAATTCCTTTGTAAGATCCTGCAATCTGATTCGGCATAGAATAAACGTCAATCCACACTGGTTGTAGCACATCGGCTTCTAGATTTAACTTCGAAAGATAATTCAGGAGAGGGTCAGGCCACCAACCTGTTCGTGAAACATAATAAGGGGGTTGCTTGGTTTTTACATATCCAACTGGAAGAATTTCAATGTTGTTGCGTGAAATTTTCGTACCATTTTCGCTCAACAAGTCAGAAACTGTAACGGAAATATTACTAATCGGCCTAGACGCTCTCAATACAAGTTGCGCACCCTCATATTCATTCGCTGCCACTTCAATTTCAATTTTGCCACCGACCTCACCTTTGAAAACATAATTATCTCTCATTACTTTCTCAAGGCCATCAGTCCAACCATAACTTAATACAGGATTCAATTTCTGTTCATCGAAAATATTTCCAACAACTTTTTTATTTATGTCATTAAGCTTAGTTGCAAGTTGGACACTTTCTTTATACCACTTTGCCAATGATTTTTTACTTACGGAATCGCCTCTCTTCAAGTTATCAAGTTTCTTGGACAGGAGTTCAATCTGCGTCTCCACAGCCAGCATATCGTTATCTAATTGCGTAGGATGATGAGTCGAAGCGTTGATTTTGTTTCTCAGAGAATTGAATTGATGCTTTAACTTTGATAGCTCATTCGCAGAGTCCTCGCTTTCAAGTCGCAGGTTATCAATATACACAGAATAATTTCGTATAGGTCTGTCAAAGTCCAGATTTATTTGGGATACAGGTTCGCATTTTGCCGAATCCAGAATTTTTCTGCGAATGGTATGCCTACCAGGCGGAACATTGGCTGGCATGACACATCTGTTTTGCCCCATAATAGCCACACGTAGAGGTACAACATGATTGGTCGTATTATTTGCCTCAAAAACAATATATGCATATTCTCCCCAGTTAGTTACCGGAAGATTCTTTCCAAGTAAACACATAGCAGGCCAGCGCTGTTTTTGCTTTTTATTATCATAAGCAGCTACGGTTAATTCCGCACACGCTTTACCATGCATTGCATGAGATTTATTCAGTTCGAAGGAAGCGCTTCGAGATTTCCACCTTGCCAAATCTTCCTTGGATTCAAAATCGGAAAGGAGTGTTATAAAGCGCAAGTCCTGGCAAAAAACGTTGGAGCCTAAAAGAAAAATCAAGAAAGCAGACGTCGCGACGGCAAATTTAATTTTATTATACATCTATACCTCATTGAATGAGCACCCCAATCACATCTAACTAAAAGTAATAGATATAATTGATCTGATATATTCAGGCTGGAGAATTTATAAAATACTTAGGAAAAAATATTTTAAGCGATAAAATTTATACAACTATTATCAGCGTTCTCCTGGCCACAGCTCCCATACATCTTTATTTTTTTTGGCTTTCCAATAATAATAATCAGAACCACCACCATAATAGAGACTATATTCATCCAATGAACTTACGTGGCCATCCACCCAGAGAATATTTGTTTCCTCGTTATTCTTATGTCTTATATCGGGGAAATAACTCGTCAAATGTTGAATTACCCAACCTCTGTTAGGTATTCCTCCATATCCTGGGGGCATTGGATCGCTGTCAGCAAAGGCTATCGTCTCAGCGGGCATCTCCACACCATCAACGCTCCTGAAATAATGATAACTTGTGTTATAATTCAACCAGCCTAGAGCGCCATAATTAAACCCATAATTAGGACCTCTACAAAAATTGACCGGAGCTGCTATACCACTGGACGGAGTACCCTTTACATATGTGGGACACTCAAAAATACTTCCACTGGCATCGTCCACTCCAGGGGTTTCGTCTGGAATATCAACATAATCCAAAGCCACCCATCTTGTTGGCCAGGGCGAGCTTGGCCAATACGCACCTGGCCCAGTAAATTCCAATGGAATTTCACTGCAAATCATATATTCATGATCATTGATCCAGAACTGGTGTGTCACGCCAATTGAACGCATGTTACTGCTACAAACCGCCGTTTTTGCCAGTTCTTTGGCTGCATTGAGTGAAGGTAATAATATGCTTACCAATAAAGAAATAATTGCAATTACTACCAGCAATTCAATAAGCGTAAAGCCATGTCGATGTTTCATCTTTGTGTTCTCCGCACTTTTAAATTGTCATTACTATGCCTTGCATTTGCGGTGGCTCGTTTCATGCGAACCACCGCATAATCAAATGCAATGGAGCTCTTATTTTCTACGTTTCAGCAAAACCAAACTACTTATAGTAAAGAGGCTTATTGTTAACGGTTCCGGAACTGTTGATGCTGTAGGAGCGGTATTTCCAAAATTGGCTTGAACACTGGCATAATCACCAGCCGATACAACCCCGTCACCATTAGCATCACCAAGAATACCTGGATCCCCTGTACTGCCAAAATTAGCCTGAACACTGGCATAATCACCCGCAGAAACAACACCATCACGATTGGCATCACCATCAAGAAGTTCTCCACCGGCCACTTCATACCTGATATTGTCGAGAATAATCACATCCGTGCTGGACAATGGAAGAAATGCAGGATTCCATACCTCCCCCTCATCAGCAGCAACAGGCGTATAAGTATAGGAAAATGTCGTCATTCCCACATTGTTGGAATAAGGGCTAAATGATATAAAATTGTATCCCTCAGCAACAGCTCCTGAGTAATTTGGATAATATAATCTGAATCTATCAATAAAATCGCCAGTATCATACCCTTGGCCACCAAACCATGCCGCATCAAAATATAACGTTACATCAACGCCTTCCTGCATTACGATCCCGCTGTCCACAGCGTCAATCTTGTTGTTTATATCCAACAATACAGCCTGGTTACCATCCAACTGTCCATAGAATGCCCATTCTTCTACAGGATAATATAGCGCACACGGATTCAATCCACCAAAAGTCTTCACCCAGCCTGTCGGCGCAGTTGCCCCATAATTATACTGTGTCCACCCCGCTTCAATCGCAGGATCTTCGAAAGAACCATAATTAATCAGGTCAGCAGCATTTGTTATACCTGCCAGAACCAGAATGGAAAGTATGCAAAGTTTTGTCCAGTTTGCCTTAATCATCATTTTGTCTCCTCTCCTTATAAAAAGGAGTTTTTAGAATCCACTATAATTCATTTACGAATGAAAAAATCCTCACTAAATTACTGATACTAATATTATATCCTAGAAAACATATTTGTGCTTTGGGTGAGCCAGTTTTTTTCTCCGGCCCACCCAAAGAAAACACGCAATTTTGGCTGGTTAAATCCGCTTCAGTCTAAGAAGCCACTCTTTTTATTTTTTACGTCGCAGAACAGCAGCAATTCCGCCAAGTACGAACAATGACAAAGTCGCTGGCTCTGGAACAACTTGAACATTATCCAGAATAATTACATCAGTCCCAGATAATGGCAGAAACTTTGGATTCCAAACTTGTCCTTCATCCGCTGCTACAGGCGTATAAGTATAAGAAAAAGTGGTCATGCCGACATTTTTTGAATAGGGGCTAAATGACGCAAAATTGTACCCGGCGGGAACAGCGCCAGAATAATTCGGGTAATACAGCCGGAATCTATCGATAAAATTGCCATCATCTGCGCCATTATTCCCAAACCATGCAGCATCAAATTCCAAGGTTACATCAACACCTTCTGTCATTATTATGCCGCTGCTTTGAGATTCAACAAAACCATTGATAGGAATTAGAACAGCCTGGTCTCCTTCAGTCTGACCGAAAAAACTCATCCCATCGGCTGGCTTATAAATGGCAACGGAGCCAGATTTATTCCAGCCAGTGGCCGTAACATTGTAATCGATACTTCCCGATATCACGGGATCTTCAAATGAACCGTTGTTAATCAGAACAGATGCTCCTGCAGTACTTACAACTAACAATCCCATCGCCAACACAACACAAACTTTCGACATTTTTCTTCCAGTCATCATTGACTCCTCTCCTAGCTTTAAAATTCAGCTTATCTGGCCATGTTTCTGCTCGTAACCACTACAAGCTACATTTTACATGGCATTGATTTTCCAACTCACTTTTTAAAACAACTATTGACAAACCAGCCTGATACAATTTTACCACTTCACACAAAACACTTTTAACCTAGCCAATCCAGTGAAAAACAATACCCTCTTTCTGTACAAATTTTTCTACACCAGCAAAACCATTTCTTATATGCTCCCGCATCAGGCGTTCCGCCTCGTCAGGCAGATTTTTTCTGATACTTTCAAGAATAGCCATGTGCGTAGAATAAGTATCGTCAGGATCAACTTTTGACCAAACTACCTTACCCGCAATCTGATGCGTCTCAAAAAGTCTCTTCAAAGTCTCGTTGCCAGATAATTTGATAAGTTTCATATGAAACCCCTTATCCAACTCAGAAGCCTTTTTCTGATTACCGGTTTTGGCTATCGCGCGAATTTCTTCAACCATATCTACAAGAGTTGCAAGTTGCTTACTATCAACCCTTCCACAGCAACGCCTTGCTGCAAGCCCTTCATGAATCTCTCGAACCTCATAAAGCTCTCTAAGCACATCCAAAGTCAATTTGGCCACAAAAACACCTCTGTTATCTATTGTCTTTACCAAACCACTGGCTTTAAGTTCAAAAAGAGCCTCTCTCACTAAACCTATTGAAACATTCAAATTCTTCGCCACCCTAGCCTGATTGAGCCTAGTGCCAGGAACATATTTGCCGTCAAGAATCTGGTTTTGAATGATTTCTCTGACTTTATGTCTTGCAACTTTGCCATTATTGGGCAACTGCGATCTTTTGCGAAATCTAGTCTGAGTTTCTTTGATGACGGGCATAAATCCTTTTCTCCTATCTACTGAATATGTTGTACTCCAAAATTGGATTTATGTCAATGAAATATTCGAATATTTTTATCCTTTTTTTTGTAAATACCTTTAAAAAAGGGTTTAATAATATTTTTTAATTTTAAATAACTGTATTTTATTTTCGAATATTATAAATTTTAACTTGAATATTTCTTAAGATTCTGCGAATATATTTAAGTATGGTATTCGCATCAAAAAATGGAGGCCATTTCCCTATGCCATTTGAATGCTTATATGCCAATGAATGTTTTTTCAGTAGCCGCGTGTTTAAAGACACATTGGTTTGCAACAACATACACTTGGAGCAATATTGATGGATTTGGAAAATCGCAAGGAAATTTATAGATCCAAAGTGGCATTGGGAACGCAGTATTATCGTCAGCCAACTCCTACCCAGAGTGAATGGAAAGACGATCTCGCCAAAATTAGTGAAATGGGTATGGAGTACGTTCAACTTCGGCCGCAATGGCGGTGGCACGAGCGACAAGAAGGAAAATATTGCTGGGATGATATCGATTGCTTGCTAGAACTAGCTGAACAGGCAAACCTTAAGATCATTTTTAAATTCATGCTGGAAACAGCACCAGACTACATATACCGAAAGTACAATGGATACCGCGTTGGCCTGAAGGGTGAAAACATTTGGCCTATTGCACATGGCGCTTTTTATCCTGGCGGCTGGCTTCCGTGTTTTGACAATCCAAAGGTAATGGCTGGAGCAAGAAATTTTGTCCGGGAAGCTGTGGAACGTTATAAAAACAGGGACGTCATTTGTATATGGCATGCGTGGAACGAGGCGCGTTCTCGCCCTATGGGAGAATGTGCATGTCAACATTCTCGCGAGAGTTATCATTACTGGCTGAGAGATAAATTTAAGACGGTTGAACATCTGAATGATTTTCTGGGCAAGTGCTGGGGAGATTTTGAGGACATTGACATTCCGCGCGACACTGCTGACTTCGCGGAAATGCATCTTTGGCGGCAGTGGGCAGCTTCTCGCGTGGCTTGGCGGCTTGCGGAAGTGAAAAAAACGATTCAACAGGTTGATCCTACTCGCGAAGTTATTTCACACGTCGGTTTTCCAAGCGTACTCCAGGATGTGTTGGATGACACATCGGATGACTATCTGACGCGCAAGAGTGTCGACTTCTATGGCTGTTCTTTCGAGATTCGCTACACCCCTTCTCCCTTGGATCAAAGTTGGCCTTTCCTTGTTGCAGATTGGATTCGCTCTATATCCAGGGATGGTTATTATTGGGTCAATGAACTTTATCCCTCCCGTGGCAGATGGGAACCGGAAGCTTCACCTGATGTCGTCGCATATTGGCATTGGGCAGCCTTGGCATGCGGAGCTAAAGGTATAATACTGTGGCAGTTTAAAAAGGAACGCGTTGGGCTTGAGACAAACGAGGCAGGCCTGGTTGAAACTGATGGACGGGAAAACCCAACCTGCTTGGAAGTACGTAAAGTCTTTGAGGTCATTCGCAAGAATGAATCACTTTTCCGATCTGCCCGAGTACCCAAAGCAAAAATAGCCTTGGTATATGATTTCAACAGTGATCTGGTTAGCCGAATCGAGGAGTCGAAGCATCAGGAAGACTTATCCCTTAAATTCAATCTGCCCACCGGTTATACCTACAAAACCGCCTTACAGGGTGCTTATCACCTGTTCTGGGAAGCGGGGATACAAGTAGATTTACTATCCAGTCACGAATTGGAGCAAATTTCTGAATATGAAATGGTATATCTTCCGGCGATGTTTATCGTGGATTTGAATCAGGCAAAAGTCCTGACAGACTACGTATCGCAAGGCGGTAAACTTCTGGCTGAGGGAGGAACGGCGCAACGGGACGCCAACACCTGGCTGCATATAACCAGGCCGGGCGTAGAACTTACAAAACTTTTCGGGGTTATGGAAACCGAGAGAGTAGTTGATCCGGAAATTAAACGCCGAGTTCACTTGCCCACAGGCATAGATGCAGTCTCCGGTTTTATGAATGCTTCCTTTGAGCTTCAGGGTGCTAATGCCATCGCAAAATATGAAAACGGTTCCCCCGCAATCGTGGAAAATCCCTTCGGTCAGGGAAAAGTTATGATGACCGGATTCTCACCGGGCCTTGCGTTTTTATTAGAACCCAATGAAGCCTGGCTTGAGTGGATTTGCCACATAACTTCCACCTGGGCAGGTTTGGAAACCTATGTTAACACTTTCCCGAAAGGCATTTATGCACGTAGCTTGAAAACTGAGGATGAACAAATAAGTTTAATATTTAACCGAAATTCGCAAGAGTTTTCTTTACCAATAACCAATTCTGCAAGTGAATTGATTTCTGGCAAGAAATATAACCAAGGAGAAAGCATAATAATTTCCTCCGGCAAGACAGTTATTTTAAAGGAAGCATTATCCAATAAGTCGGTGAAAAACAATGCGTAATTGGAATGTTGTTGTTTTGATTGACAAAATAAAATGGAGTTTCCCTTTTATCCTACTTACCTGCTCTGTTAATGATCCACTTCAATTTTATAGGTGGCTGGTATGAGAAAAATATATATTGCTGGAATATACCAGGAAACAAACACGTTTTGTCCTCACCTGACCACACTAGAAAATTTTAAGCAAGGATACTACTTAAAGCGTAATAAGGTTTTAAATTACCTGAAAAATACAAATACTGAGATTGAGGGTTTTTTAGATATTTGTAACAGTACTGAAAATGTTGAGGCAATTCCCGGGCTTGCTGCTTGGGCCACTGCTTCAGGCAAGGTTACAACGGAAACCATCGAAAGAATTATTAGAGAACTTTTAACCGATCTGAAAAAAAGTTTGCCAATAGATGGTCTGCTTCTTGCTTTGCATGGAGCCATGGTTTCTGAAAACAGTGACGATTGTGAAGGTTACTTTTTAGAAATAATCCGAAAAGTTTTAGGCCCTGATATCCCAATTGTTTGCACATTGGATTATCACGCAGTCATCACCAACAAGATGCTTGAGGATTCAGATGTTCTTGTCGGATATCAAACCTATCCCCATGTCGACTTCAAGCAAACCGGCCAACGCGCTGCTAAACTTTTGCTCAAACTGCTTAAAAATAGCTCCCGTCCTAGGTTGGCGGTTCGTAAGCTCCCCATGATTCTACCCGTAAATAATACTGAAACTGATTCCGGTCCCATGGCAGAAGCCATCTCGAAACTCAAGCAACTGGAGACTGACAATGATATTATGAGTTGCTCATTATTTTGTCCACATCCCTGGCTTGATATAGAATCCACTTATATTACGCTGTTGAGTTACTCCAATGCTAGCGTCATTTATTCCTGTAAAACCTTTCTTGATGACATACTTGATTCACTCTGGCTTCATCGAAAAGAGTTTTTTACGGAATACCCTTCGATAGAATTTGTACTGAAATCTATTGACGAATATGCCAAACCGATGATCGTTATTGATTCCGGGGACATTACCAGCGCGGGAGCCCCAGGCGACAGCACTGAAATCCTACGTGCGATAATAAAATCCCACGCTGATATTAAGGGAGTATTGACAATCGTTGACCCCACTAATGTCACAAAAGCATTTGAAATTGGCCGTGGAAACAACGCCAGCTTTATAATAGGCCGTCAAACAGAACAAACTGGGTATAACCATTATTTAGAAATCAATGCAACAGTTACAAACCTGGATAATAAAAAAATAAAACTTACCGGGCCATCTTTTGCGGGATTAGAGATCAACCCGGGTAGGAGGGCAAGGTTGACGACCAAACAAGGGTTGGATATCATTGTATCAGAATTCAAAACACTGACACATGATCCGCAATTCCTGCGTTCTATTGGGGTTGAACCTTCAGAATTCGACTTGATAGTACAGAAGTCTCACAAACTTTTCAAACCGGCATACCA
The DNA here is from genome assembly GCA_963664745.2 of Phycisphaerae bacterium. Classification (GTDB taxonomy): domain Bacteria; phylum Planctomycetota; class Phycisphaerae; order SM23-33; family SM23-33; genus B1-G9. The sequence continues at coordinate 7,641 of CAXXMC010000003.1, read as the reverse complement.
GGATATTGCACATTCAGTTATTACCGTAGATACACCAGGCATTACGTCGATACGAATTGACGAATTGCCTTTCCAACGGTTGCGTAGACCAATTTTCCCCTTAGATAAAATATCAACACGACAGAAAATATAAAAATGACTCTGACAAAACAGACACATATAGGCTTTATAGGACTTGGTGCAATGGGCAGCGGCATTGCAATGAATATCGCAAAAGCCGGTTTTCCATTGATGGTCTATGATATTAACCCCGAATTAGCGAGAAATTTTGCAAAAACTTCTCAGATCGCTTCCAAAGCCGAAGAATTATATAACTTCGGAGACGTGTTCTTGCTTTCGCTACCCGGTTCTCCTGAAGTGAAAAAAACTTTGTATGAATTTATGAATTCAAAACCACATGGAAAAATTGTTATTGATCTGAGTACAAGTTTTCCCACATCAACCCAGGCACTGTATCGAGAACTGAAAAATTTCGAATGTTTTCTTTTGGATGCCCCGCTTGCCGGCGGACCTCTCAATGCCTCAGATGGCACTCTGACGACTATGGTTGGTGGAGATACAGAAAAATTTCAGGAATGTAAACCGTTATTTGAAAGCTTTGCAAAAAATATTATTCATATGGGCCCAACAGGTTCAGGCCATACTGCCAAACTCGCAGGTAATTACCTATCTATTCTCTATTGCGTCCTTTATTCTGAAATCTTACCCCTTCTTGAAAAATTGGGTATTGACTGCAATAAATTTATCGAATTAATAAAGGTCAGCGGTGCAAACAGTCCAATATTTCAGGCTGTAGCACCAAAGATTGTTAATAAAACTTTTGAAATGTCTTTTAGGATGGCATTGGGAGAAAAAGATCTCAGCTATGCTAAAAAACTATTTGAACAGGAAGAAATGTCCAGCTTAATGCTCAATTCCGGCATTAAATTATTTGAAAACGCCCGTTCCCTATGCATGGAAACCAAGGACATTTCCGAGCTGGCCAGATTGGCAAATTATGACAACGAGATTAAAGCGAAAGATACTCGAAAGGACATGTAATATATGGAATCAGCATCAACTTCAGACAAATTAGCGATAGATGGCGGAGAGCGCCTAATAGACTCACCATTGCCGACCATACAAAACAGTTCCGGCCGACTGATTGGCGAAGAAGAAAAACGCGAAGTCATGGAAGTTCTTGACACTGGAAACCTTGCCTATATTTACGGGCACAAGGTCAAAGAATTTGAAAATAAATTTGCAGAACTGCTAGGTGCCAATCATGCCGTTGCTGTAAGCAGTGGCACGGCCGCTCTTCATACAGCTTTGATTTACCTGAACCCAGAACCGGGCGATGAAATCCTAGTATCGCCAATAACTGATATGGGAAGTGTAATACCTATACTTTATCAGCAGGCTATTCCAGTATTTGTGGATGTTGATCCGTTAAATCAAAACATGGACCCCTCACTTATAGAACAGCACATCTCCTCAAAAACAAAGGCGATTCTGGTAACACATATCTATGGAAGCCCAGCCGATATGAATGAAATACTAAAGATCGCACAAAAGCATAACTTGTGCGTTATCGAAGATTGTGCACAGGCGCATTTAACAGAACACAATGGCCAATTTGTCGGCACAATAGGCGACGTGGGATGTTTCAGTTTTCAGCAAAGCAAGCACATAACTACCGGTGACGGTGGCATGGTGGTTTATAATGAAGACAAACGTTTTGGCCGAGAGATGAGAATGTGCTTCGACAAAGGTTGGCCTCGTCATCTTCCTGGAAGAGATCATTATTTTCTAGCTCCCAATTACCATATGACAGAATTGCAAGCCGCAATTGGGATCGCCCAGATCGGCAAATATGAACAATGCATCGCATCGCGAAGAAATTCAGCCAGGGTGCTTACCGAAAGACTTGCCGATGAGAGAGTAATTGAACCAGTGGGTATTTTACCTGATTGCAAGCATACATATTTTTATTATGCTTTAACTCTAGAATTACACAAAATTCGCGTGGATGCAGAAAAAGTAGTTTCTGCACTTATTGCTGAAGGTTTGAATTGTGAACTTGGGTATCCTGGACCAATTCCACTTTACATGTATCCTCTCATTAATGATAATCAAACCTTTGGCAACTCCGGTTGGCCTTTCAATTCTCCCGTCGCAAGGAGAAAATGGAACTATGAACTTGGCCTCTGCCCCATTGCGGAGGACTTGTGTAAGCGTACCTTAATTCTGCCATGGAACGAAGGACTAACCAGCCAGCACGTTGAACTGATCGCCAAGGCTATCCGAAAAGTTATCCGAGCATATGAAATCTGTTAGATAGGAGAATTAAGTGATGCAATCTGGAATTATCGCAGCAATGGTAACGCCCCTGAATGAAGATGAAACTATCGATACCGATAGCCTGGAAAAGCTTGTAGAAAGAGTTATTTCAGGGGGAATAGTAGGTATTTTTTCCGGAGGAACAATGGGGGAAGGTCCAGCCTTGCGAGACATGGAAAGATACTATCTCTATCGTGAAACCGTACGTATTGTGAATGGACGCATTCCAGTTATGGTTAACATCTCTGATATGGGCACAATGCGTTCCATCGATCAGTTAAAAATGGTCATTGACGCCAAAGTAGATTACGCCGTTCTAACCCCCAGGCTTGGATTTCCACAGAGAATGACAGAAGAAACATATCGACACGTTAATGCGGTAGCGTCTGCTTCTAAAATTCCTGTGGTCTTTTACGACAACCCAGTTACCACCTCTGTTGTCAATTCTTTTGAAATGTTAAAAAGAATTTCCGAGTTAAATAATGTACATGGAATCAAATACAGCGGCAACGACAGGGAACTTTTTACTCACTGCGTCAAAGAACTGGCAGTACCTGTGATGACAGGGAACGTCAGCGACATTGCCTATGCGGGTGCCATTGGTAGTTTCGGTGCAATAGCAGGTATCGCATGTCTGGCTCCAAAAATTTGCAGAGAAGTGTTTGCAACTTCCAAAAGTGGACAGGAAAATAAAGCAAATGAACTTCAGATAGCTTTAAACTCCATCTACACAATTTATGGGCAAAATGATCAACTCTGGCCGGCTGCACAAAAATATGTACTAAAAAAACTCGGAATTATTCGAACAAGCATGTCAACCGCACCTTTTGTAAAACTCGGGTTGGAAGAAGAGCGTCAAATTAACGAGGCAATTGACGCACTCGACCAAAAGCTTTTTGAAGTCTAGCCAACAATGAATAATACCAAAACAATCTGCTTATCTTATGGCCGGGAAGGAATGAAACTCAATGTCCCTAGTTCTACGGATATTCTCACAGGGCAAGCAATAACAGCTTTGGCAGACTCCGAAAAAGCTGTAATGGCAGCTCTTGAGAATCCGATAGGAACCGTTTCGTTGTCAAAATTAGTAGGTAGTAAGAATCCCAAAACGGTTGTAATAACTATTTCAGATATAACGCGGCCTGTTCCAAACAAACTGTTTTTGCCTCCTATGGTTAAAATTCTCAATGCCTGTGGAATCGATAATTCACAAATCACGATTATTGTCGGAACAGGAATGCACAGGCCCAGCACACCTGCAGAACATCTTGAGCTTGTAGGCCAGTATATTCTTGACAATATTGAAGTAATCGATCACCGGGCTGATAATGCAGATACCCTTGTCAAAATTTGTAATGATCCGCCTGTAAGAGTGTGTAGAAAGTTTGTCGAGGCTGATTTTAAAATCGTCACCGGTTTTATTGAGCCTCATTTCATGGCTGGTTTTTCCGGAGGAAGGAAGGGTGTTTGTCCCGCCCTGGTAGACCTGGAAACAGTGCAAATTTTCCACGGGTATGACACGCTTGCCCAATCGACAGCGAATATTGGAAACCTGGATGATAACCCGTGTCATAAAATTGCGTTGAAAGTGGCTAAAACTGTAGGGGTGGATTTCCTGTTTAATGTGTCTCTTACCGATAATAAAGAACTTGCAGGAATTTATTGCGGCAGTCTTGTCGATGCTCATCTGGCGGGCTGTCGTGAGGTCGCAAAATGGATGACCACTGAAATTGAAAATGATTATGACCTGGTTATTACTTCTGGTGGCGGCTATCCACTGGACCAAACTTTCTACCAGTCCGTCAAGGGCATGTGCGGGGCATTGCCTGCCTTGAATAAAAATTCAACCTTGGTTCTGGTTAGTGACTGCTCACAAAATATCGGTTCCGATGCATACACTGGAATAATGCTGAAATACAATAATAATTGGAAACTTTTCCTGGAAGACATAAAAGAACATCGTGATAAAACTAGGCTGGATCAATGGCAATACCAAATGCAAACACGTATTCTGGAACTTATCGGAACAGAGAAGCTTTTTTTTGCCAGTGACGGAATCCCCCTGAATATACAAAGCCTACTTTCTATTACCCCTGTTGGTGGGGTGGGAATCGCTCAAAAACGCGCACAAAATTTTATCGACAATTTCACATCAAATAAACCTTCGACAAAAATTGGAGTCATTCCCAACGGCCCATACACAATTTTAAGGAAAAATTTTAATTCCAATATTTTCTAACCGATTCAAGTATAAGCTAATTTTACCCAAAGGCTATAAAGACATTCTGGAAACTTATAAATATCGAATAGAAAAATATAAAACCGATAGACCTTCAGAGCGTAGAACATGCGTGAACGTTCGGTGAACCTCACCTTGCGAGGGGATTTTTTTGTGAGATAATGGTGGCCTGTTTTTAAGGGAGTATTATTTCATGAGTAAGAATTCAGGTTCATCGAGTAAGGTGGAGTTTTGGACGGCGGCGGTTGAGCTGTTTCAGGAAAGTCAGTTGAGTTGTACGGAATTTTGTAATTGCGAAGGTTTATCATACTCGACGTTTTGTAGATGGCGGGATAAGTTAATGTCTCAGCAGGAAAATTTAACGGATCGACATTGCAAGACCGCAACTTTGACTAAATCCCAAAAAGCTTCTACGGGAAATTCTATTGAAGATGATGGTAATAAATGTGGTGACAACGGCAAGTATGGACAAGTTGTCAGGTGTGATGAGGATAAATCTGACCAGGTGAAGTTTGTATCGGCTGGGCTTATTGATGGAGGTGCAGGTTCTGCGGCAGGCATTGAGGTACGATTTTCGTCGGGCGTTTCTGTAAATATCAGGAAGGGTTTTGACACCGACACTTTTAAGGAAGTAGTTTCGATACTTGAGGCTGGGTTGTGCTGAAGTTGCCCAGCGCGATTCGGGTTTACTTTTGCGTTGAGCCGGCAGACATGCGAAAGAGTTTTGACGGGCTGGCCGGGATGGTTGTAAACATAATCGAGCAGAACCCAACATCAGGCCATCTTTTTGTATTCCGCAATCGCCGCGGCAACTGCGTGAAGCTTTTGTACTGGGACGGCGACGGATTTGCGATATGGTACAAGCGGCTGGAGAAAGGAACTTTTTCCGTGCCGAAGGCTGAGGCTGACGGGACAATTGACCCTCGCGATTTATCTATGATGCTCGAAGGCATTGATTTTTCAAAGGTCCACAAACGGCGGAGATACAAAATAAACAAAAGTTGATTATAAGTTTTGAAATTATTATTAAATTGATGATTAAAACTTGTAAAACATCATGTCCTAATATATATTGTATTAAGACATGGAAGTTGACACTAAAAACCTGCCGGATAACATTGAAGTACTCAAGCAGATTATTTTTGAGTTGCTTGGTAAGATAGACAATCTCGGCAGCGAAATGACGGTTTTGAAGAATCGGCTTCATACATTGCTACGCAATTCTTACGGAACCAAATCTGAGAAAATTGATCCCAATCAGTTGGCCTTGTTTGCAGAATTACTGGAAGATGTAAAACAAGCCCAGCCACAGGAGCAGGAGCAGATCGAGCCGAAAGCGAAGCCCCAAGGTCATGGCCGGCAAAAACTTCCTCGAAATCTTCCGCGAAAAAAGATCATTCATGATCTGCCTGATGACGAAAAGACCTGTAAATGCTGCGGAAATGATCTTGTGAAGATTGGTGAGGATAAATCCGAGCAGCTTGAATATATCCCAGCCTCACTTTTGATTCTCGAACATATCAGAATCAAATATGCCTGCAAAAATTGTGAAGAATCGATCACGACGGCTGATAAACCGTCTCAGCCTATTGAAAAAGGTTTGCCAGGCCCGGGACTTTTGTCACATGTAGCCGTCAGCAAATACGGGGATCACTTACCGCTGAATCGGCTTGAGAATATTTTCAATCGCCATGGTGTGAAGCTCAATCGCTCGACAATGTGTGGCTGGATGCAGGCCGTTGCAGAACTGACAGCCCCACTTTATAAACTTATGATTGAAGATGTTTTGAAATCATACAGCATTCATACTGACGATACGCCAATAAAACTCCGTGATGCCCAGCTGAAAGAGAAGTCCGAAGGCCGGTTCTGGGTTTATCGAGGCGATGATGACCATCCGTATACTGTTTATGACTATACATCGAATCGATGTCGCGAAGGACCTGAGAAGTTTTTGGGCGATTACGCAGGTCGTATCCATGCCGATGCTTATGCGGGATACGACAATATTTACGAAACCAACGGAGCCGTAGAATCTGGCTGTTGGGCGCATGCGCGGAGAAAATTCTTTGATTCGCAGGACAACGATCAGCTGCGCGCCGAAATAGCCCTGGGTTTCATTCGTCGACTTTATATGATCGAGCGCGAGATAAAAGACTTAAAAATATGTGCTAAAACGAACATTCGCGATCAAAAGTCCAAGCCTATTCTCGCCGAGTTCAAAAAATGGCTCGAGGAGCAGCTGAACGATTCGGCTTCGCCCGTGTTGCCGAAAAGCCCTATCGGCAAAGCCTTCACCTACACGCTGAATCAATGGGACGCACTGAACCGCTACGCCGACGATGGCCGACTCGATATCGACAATAATGCCGCCGAGCGTGCCCTTCGCCCTCTTACAGTCGGCCGCAATTATGCTGACTTCTCGATTATGCGGAGTTCAACAATCGGCATATTCATTTTATTTGGCAGGAGGTCCGCGATAAGCAAAATTGATCTGAAGTTTGGTCAGCATAATATTATAGGCCCTGCAAAAAATTCAGAAGTTTATCATCAGCCTTGTACCGCACCCTCGAAAGTGTTGGTTCCTGCATTTTTCTGAGAGCATTTTCTTTCATTTTGAGATCGGCTTCAACATACATGTGTGTTGTTGCTATACTCTCATGGCCTAACCACAAGGCTATTACGGTAATGTCAACACCGGATTGAAGCAGGTGCATAGCAGTCGTATGTCGAAAGGTATGTGGTGTAATGCAACTCAGATTATTTGCCGATGCAATTGTAACAGCTTTTTTGATTCTACTTTCTACACCGGAGCGAGTCAGGAATTGGCCGCGTGCATTTGGGAACAAAGGTGAGTTTGATGAGGTATTAAGAAGCCTGAGCCATGATTGTATTTGTTTGGCAGTACTTTTCCAAATGGGTACGACTCGTTGTTTGCGTCCTTTTCCCGTAATTTTTACTGTCATTGATCGTGAAGTATCGATATCTGACGGCTTCAAAGCGATAATTTCAGATACTCTGGCACCGGTATTATAGAGTGTTGCCAACAAAACCCGGTCGCGTTTACCGCTCCATGTTGAGGC
>CAXXMC010000002.1:0-734169 GCA_963664745.2 Phycisphaerae bacterium | reverse complement strand
CGGCTTCATGTAATTTTGTGATCTCCAAAGAATTGCTGCCTCCATGTCCATCCCAGACAACAATTTCAGTGGCGCCGCCGCGCACTAAACCTTCAACCACGGCATTAAGTTCTTCGAGCAAAAGCTCACATGCTGTCGTTTCATTAACTATTTTATTACCAAGGCCATCGCTACGTCCATTTACGCCGCTTGGCCCTTCCAAGTCTGTCATAATAAAAACTTTCATTATTTTACCTCATCTGTCAGATATATTATGGAAAATGCATATAAAGCATTTTTATTGAGAGTCATTCTGATATACCCATTTAGCTTGTTTTTCAATCTTAACGGCGTGTTTTCCCATATAATCAGGAGATACAACATAACCGCTTCTCACAGGCTCCTTGAATTCAATGATGATATCTTTGTTTATAGGCGGAAAGGCGATGCTGTTTTTTGGGGGCGGAAAAATGTTGTCGTCCTTGCCAGTGTTGCGGCACCATTTCCGCTGAACGCAGGCTGTTTGCGTTCCCTTTTTGGGATGGCCGGTATCGTCAACCTTTCCGATAGCCTCAGGATGGTAGTAGTCTTTTGCGGTACTCCATTGAATGTGATCACTAAACAACTCTTCATCCCAGTGCACATAAGAGACGAATCGTCGCAACGTTATAGGCGGCGTTTTGACCATCAATGCGATGGGTTCGACGCTCTTTCGCTGTAGGGAAAATGCCTGGCCGAAAACGTAACTTCTCGTACGTTCTCGCGGCTGCACGCGGCAAAAACAGGGGATGTTTCTTTAATTGTTAAAACTCTTTGGTCTCCAGTATTCACTTTATCTTATCTTACGTATTGGTTGTTGTCAAAGGCTGCTGGTGCGAAGCGGAGGGCGCAGCCCGGAGCGAAGCAGTAGCAGCGGCACGAAACGCCTCGGGCAGGTCGGCATGATATTCTTTCAACGCCGCATAGTAGCTGCCGCTCTCCAGGGCCTCCGCCAGCCTTGACAGGTCTTGGCTATGCGAAACTTTGCGGAAGCCTCTTTCTGCCTCCGTCAGGCCCGTAGCGAGCCAACGCGCAGCCTGGTCGGTCTGCGTCTGCCAGCGACAAACCCGGCTGCTTGTCCGCCGAAAATTCAATATCACATTCTCGATCATATTCGTGTTCATCAGGCTGCGGTTCAGCGTCGCCGGGACCTCCAGAAGATGCAGCGTTATCAGGTCAAGCCCGCCTTCGTGAAGGCTGTCGCGGGCGGCGGAGTTCTTGCCAGCCAGGAAGTCGTCAAGTTCACACAACGCCAAAATGCCCGCCTCAGGGCCTTGTGCCTTGCGTAGCCTGTCCATCAACTCCGTCATCGTTGCCCAATCTTTTTTCGCCAAATATCGCCTGAGATTTCGTTCCTTGTGAATCAGGCACCGCTGCACAACTGCCGTCGCAAAAATTGCTTTCACAGCCTTCCGCAACGCTTCACTGCCATCAAGCACCGCCAGCAGAGGCCTGCGTTCCGGCGGAGCGAAACCGCGAATTTGTACGCGTTTTATAAGGGCCAAAGCCACTTCGTAGTTCTCGCTGGAACCAATCTCGAAGTCCAAAACTATCTTGTCGCCTGCGGTCGTAATACCGACTGCAACGATGGCCGTTATGTCCTTCGAGAGCACCACGCCATCAACCATCAACGCCAGCCAGTCGTACAATTCGCCGTTGTCGTCGCAGCCAAGTCGCCGCCTGCGAAGCTCCGTGAAACGCTCCCTGCCGTGCTGCTGAAAAATACGCGATATCTGCGATGCGCTGCTGCCACGTTTGTTTTTCACCACTTTGCCGGTCTTGCTCTGCGAACCAGCTGCCAGAATCGATGCCAATATTTGACGACGCAATTCGCCGCGATCCTGGGCGGCGGTATAGCTCTCAAGCTCCGCCTCACTGGTCGTGCCGTCGGGATTTTCCCGCCGAACCCGAGGCCGTGTGATCTGTTCACGCTCAGCCTCAATATAAACGTAACCCTCAGCAGTGCCAGCTCGGACAAAATCCGAATCGGCGTCTGGCCGATAACGCGGGCCGCACAACTGCTCAAGCTCCGAAGCCATGACATCCATAATCATATCTCGGGTAGCCGTTCGGATATAATCTCGAAAAATTTCGCCTGCCGACCCGAAATCAGCTTGCCCAAGCACCTCAAGTACATTACTGTTGTCCATAACGATGGTCTCCTTCAAAAAAATTAAAAAAACGATAATAGCCGTATCGGCTACTACCGGAGACCATCGTCATTTTTAACAATCAATGAAAAACTTCCCAAAAACAATCGTGAAATGGTTTAAGAAAAGTGTTCAAGTTTTCACCGATGTTTTTGATGTCTTTTCATTCAAAGCGTTAAGTCTCCAAGTTACGGCACCTGGTAGACTTTTTGACCAAATATATTCATTTTCTTGAGCTTTTATGGCGCTGTAGTACTAAGCCAGCCTTGTATTGTGCATATCAGATGATTTGTCAGTTAAGGCAAATCGTAATTGCCAGCGATGTCTGCCTTCCACTTGAATGCGAATTATCAAACTGTTATCTCTTGCGTCTTTACTGACGTAGCAGTCGTCAAAATTCTTCACCATAAAACCACTTGGAGCATGGACAAAAATACTTCCACGTTCTCCGATTGGCCGAACAGATTGGCCTGAAAGAACAAGCGATTCTGGATTCCAGCAGACATCATCAAGTTCCATCTCACCCATCAGTATATGCATATCGGTACTCAATACTACTGGGTGGTTACAGGCCTCAGTCAATCGTACCACCCTTACTGAATAAGGAGGAACAGTGATAGTCAATTTTTCAGAAAAACAACCTAAATATTCATCATTCCAGAACTCCCACACAAGGTGTTTACAATTGTCAGAAAGCCCTAATGCTGAAATGCTCTGTAAATATGTGACTGATTCTTTTGTGAAATTGTAGAAAGCAACAACATGCCAGGAACCCCATTTCTTGACAACCTTACGCATAAATACATGAGGGTTGGCCTCTGAACCAACCTCAAAAAGATCGACAGGATATGCCACTTCTGTTGGCCTTGGGAGCGTTTTTTTTATCAAATCAAGTCGTGATTCATCAATTCTTCTTATGTCGTCGCCAAGCATTGTGGAGGAACCGCTCATAGCATGAATAGTGGCAGCAATCCTTGCATGTTCCAAAGATATTGGCTTATCTACACTTAATACATTCCCAGAGTCATTCTGGTAAAGCCTCCTATGTGTGTAATAATACCCAGCCTGATTTGCCAGTGCGCGTTGAGCCCCCATAGAAAATGACATACTGTTTATCGCATAAGTGGCGGGGTAAAAATACACGTTTTTATGTAATGGGCGCCCTTCGCCAAAATCACACCCCGTACGAACTGCATCAACATAACCTGTATTGTGAATAGTTGGACCACTGCTTGCCAGAAGATAAAAGTCTGGGCCTGCCGCTTCCCGAATAACAGACATACATTTACTGTACGCCTCTGCGGAGGTGATTTTATCATCATAATTTTTTCCCGTAATTTGCCCATATCCAAAATTTCCAGCTCCGGCATTGAGAAAATCAACCATACAATATCGCACACCCCAACTACGATAAACCTCAAATACTTTCTTGATATAAGCTAGCGATTTTGGGTGAGTTGGGTCAAGTACGTACATACTGGGCCACTGTTCCACCGGGAGAAGACCAACATCTCCATGGCGCCATTTTTCAACAGCTACTACAAGTGATCCGTCAGCGTGCTTCAATAAAGCATCATAGAGTTCACTAACTAATTCTTTAAGTGCAGAACTGATATAAAAAGGGGCGCACCAAAGACCCAATCTAAAGCTTTTAGCTTCCAAGTTTGCTATTAATTGTTTGGGCGGCGTTGGGAAGTTACTGTTATTCCAATTTAGCCAGTCTCCCGGCATTCCGTTCATTAAATTAGCAATGGATATCCATAAAAAATTCACACCGAAATTATTCAATCGCTGATTTATCGCATCAAGATTTGCCATTGTCCCTTTTTCAGCGTTTTCCTTGCCATTATAAAAATCGACCCATGACATTCCGAGCCAACCGCTCACAGGTTCTGAAATAAACTTGGGAGAATATTTTTTTTCAACTAATTCTGCCCATTCAGTAAGCTGAGCATGTGGGTCTTCACCTAGAGCCAGAATGAATGTTTCTAAATCAACTGTCTTTCCTGGTTCAAGTTTCCAACCGGCAAAATCACAATAAGCCTTAAAATTATGAATGCCAGCTTCAGGGGCATATTCATACGACGCTTTGCTGTCACATTTTCTAAATCCAAGAAATCCAAATTGTAGAGCCTTAGCTTTTGTTCTGTTAAAAAACTGAAGCGTAACTTGGCCTACACGCAGGACATCCGAAGAATCTACACTCATGACTACTCGAGGGGTTTGATGTGAATCAGAAGCTAGAACAACAATATCATCTTGAGACATCCAGTCAGAAATATTCTGAGCAATAAAAGGATATACTTTTCCCATAGCAAGCGGCACACTTCCATTATTTTTCAGCGTGAAATCAAGAATCAACCGATTATCAATTGTTTTAAATACACCGTCCATTTTCAGGTTTTCATGATCAAAATAAAAAGAAACGGTATTTCCTGTAACTTCTTTTCTGCTTGATTTTACATTCCTACCATTGGCTTCAATCTCAACATGCCATTCATCGATAGCCGTTTTACTTTTTAACATTTCGATCGAAATACTCTTTTTCATGATTAATCAATATCCTTCATCCTTAATATGACTGCCTCAACAAATTATCCGTATTATTCTATTTGTTATTATTTCCGCGTTCAAAGTATATTATGGAATATACTTTAAGGTCCTCTTTCTTGACAGTAATCCTGCTATAGCCATTCTTCATTGTTTTAACCTCGACAGATCTTTTGCCTTCGTAGTCCGGCGAAACGATGTAGGCATAATTAAGTCCATTCAATTTGATGTCAAAAACAATATTCTCCTTAATAGGAGGAAATGGTATTTCCATCTTGGTCGTCCATCCGGGAATCCTATCGCCTTTCTTGAGGTTTAAGGCGGGGCCACCGGTCGCATTTAACAAATTCATCAGATAGCTCTTTTTGCCGGAAGCAGACTGCTGTTCAAAAAGGGCCATAATTACCGCTTGAGGAACCTGTATTGCACGAACGGTCAGATTGTCTTCACCGATTGCCTGGTTCACTGTTTTTATCAGCAAGTTGGCAATTCCGCTGTTCGGCACATAGTCCCATCTACGCTCTCTATTGAAGGAATCATCAACAGGAGGAATTCGCTGACAAACCGCCATGCCAAGTCGAGGGGCAAGGTAAATGCATTTTCCAGTCCCGAATTTATTTTCTACTATCGCGGGAGATACAATTGCGTCTTTCTCGTCAATCACCTGCGCGGTAATCCGTGCCGTATTGCCTTTGTTAAGTTTCACCTTTAATGAATTTTCTCCATAATCAACCGTCTCTCCGGATTTGAGCAACCTGATTTTATGAGGCGGCGCAATAACTGGATTGTTCGGGTTATAGCTTACACCCATTACATCGGACAGAGCAAAATCAGGCAGTATGTTCCCGGTTTCATTCTGAATAGATGTATTACCGGAAATAATAATGGTTCCGCCTTGTTTGATGTATTCTCGTACAACATTCACTTGTTCATTGCTCATGCAGGCAACTGACGGCAGTATAATTACTTTGTACTGCTTGAGTTTATCGAGAGTAATCGCCGATTCTATTAGGAAGTCATACTGGATATGAGCATCTGAAAGACATTCCGCCGTTCCTAAGGCATCACTGATGTTGGTCGATTCAAAGACATTTTTATATTGTTTGCCGACATCTCTTGTTGTATGTGAAAACAGAATTCCTACATCTGCGACAGTTTTTGTTTTGGACCAGTTCATTCGATACGACCAATTCAGATACTTTCCCGTGTCAACATCAGGAAGAGGCTCGGTTTTAACCGCAATCTTTGTCATTTGATCTATCGCCCAGGTAAAATAGGCTAGATAAGGTTTAAAACCGTGCGGTTCATGCGCATACATACAGGATGCTGGGTTGTAATGAGCACGTACAGCAGTCGCTGCTTTGCGATAGGCATAACTAAAACGGTAGTTGGCAATATTATTGTACACCAAATTCTCAAGACCCAGATAGTCAACCCCTCGCGCATCTTCAAATAAAGACATTGCAAAAGAAACAGCAACATTTCCTGAAGATCCCCAACACGCATTTGCTGTAAAAGACTCAGCAACAGTATATGACATTAAGACAATGTTCGGGTCTACCGAATCAAGCATCTCCCTGATTTTCACAGCAAAATCCCCCTGTGATTGCTGACGCCGCATTGTCCATGCACGCCAAGTTGGACTGTTAAAATTATAGAACACCTTGGAGTCACTGCTTTCAGGAAGTTTCATTCCTGAATACGCTTTAGAAAAAAGTTTTCGACAATGCTTACAGCCACAAGCGTTTCGTAAAAACATTCTCTCATCAAACATATATCCATCACAATTTGTTTTTTTTGCAAAATCCTCAAAGCGGTCAAGAAATTTTTTCTGGAAAGTTGGATTATTTACACAAATTCCGGTGAGAAATGAAAATTTATACTGAACGTGCTGTTGCAATTCAGACAGATTGTTCAACATATAATCCAGACCGCTTCCGAAATTTGTCAATATTGTTGTGTCAATATGGTGAACTACTCTCATATCATGTTTATGAGCAATATCGGTGAGCATTCTGACCATTCTGATGCCTTCATTCCAGCGATGTAATCTTGTGTTGTGCCAGAAAAATACGCCTTCCATTATAGTATTATAACCTTGTGCTTTTATCTCCAAGACACGTTTTTCCACCAACTCAGGCGTATTGAATTCAAAATCTGTGTTTGCATTGCTCCACGTCCATGAAACAGCCTTCATGTCCTGTTTCCAGTCGTTTGATAGTTTGGCAGGCTTAGCTGACGACTTGTATGGTGCCACAAAAGTGTCTGATTCATACAGGTTTTGTTTTACCCATAACTTTCGCTTAATATTGAAATCCTCATACGAATATATTACCGGTTGGACTGCAATGGAATTAACCGCCCAATCATAGCCTGAAAAAGTGACTTTTAATATCGTGTCATCTTCAAGGTATTTGCTTAGAATAAATTGCCGGTTTTGGCCGGCGGGAATGGAGATATTCTTTTCCTTGACCTCTCCGTTAATAGCGATGGAAAATGGCCCGCTGTCACGTTCGGGGTTCCCCACATTAACGGTAGTTATGAAAAGGCCGGGTTGAATTACAATCTGGAAAGTATTTGAAATGTCGCCTTTTACAGAAACGCAATTTTTAAATATATCTGCATTATCACTTTTTGTAGCAATAAGTTGTTTTGTATTTCTTTTCCATCCGAATTTACTGGTTTTATCAAAAGGTTTTGTATCACCTTTTATCACGTCACACGATAGCGATTTTACATCGGGATAAGGATAGATTCCATCAGGTATTACTTTTGTTCCAAAAGTAAAGAATTGCGAGGGGTAAATTCCTGTGCCGTAACTCCAGCTATAGAATGGATGTTTTGCCTCATAGTCAAACTCACCCTCGTAAATAAGAATTTTTGCTACGTTTAGCGTTCCATATGAACGTGAGGGATAGGGAAAAAAAGAAAATTTAAGATATTTGCCGCACTTTTCAACTTCCCCCCAAGGAACTAACTCACCATGGTAATGAGTTGAGGGATAACACAACATCCCTCTAGGATTTAAGTCGAAGACCAACTGCATATCCTTTTTTTTGAAACTGATATAGCGAATTGAAGGATATTTTGTAAAAGAACCTTCTTTCATGTTTTTACTTATTATGCCGTTTGCGAAGTTGGGACCGCTTTTAGCCATGACCGCCTTATATGAAGCTCCTTCTAAAAAATCAATCGGCACATAGAATGAATAACCGCGTTTTGCGTCTGTATAGGACTCATAATTGGCTTTGATGGTGAGCTCCAGGATACCATTACTATGTTTTACAACCTCTTTCCTGAAATTCACAATTGGGGTATTATTCTGAATGAGATTGATTACTGAAGAACTTCCAACTTTTTCCGGCCCTATTAATTGAGTCGCGGCCATATTCTCAAGGCCGACTATCTCATCTCGCTCAATAAGAATCTTCCCTCTATACGTTACATTCATATTTTTCGCATTATTTACGGTAAATATTTTTGCTGCCTGAGTTTCTTTATCACCTGTAGAAATTCCATACAGAGTAGATGTTAGTGTGATTACTACGACAACAATAAACAACAGTTTTTTTTTCATCACCATTCTCCGCTTTGAATTAGTTTAAAGTTATCACCGAAGATATGCAACTTGGCATGAGGCCATCTCATCCCAGGTTTAGTGCCTGCTCCATGCGAGGTAGGCTCCAATGATCGCTTTCCATGCGATCCAATATAAACGAAGCCCGTTCGAAGGACATTAATTAAATGGCACAAGTTGCATGGTTTTAACTTTTTCGTTTTAGGTATATCTGTATTTACAATCGCAAAAATAGGAGTATAAAAAATCCAGCCATACGGGTTTATTCTCCCAGTGAAATTGGTTCCAGTCCGGGTATATACTTACCTGCTTCTATTATTGCTTTGGCATAATGACCATATGCCATGGCGGCATGATGTATAAACGGCCCCTCCATAAGCGTACGTTCCCATTTTGGCCAATCATTCACTTCCATCCAAGTATAATTATTCAATGTTTTAGGGCCATCTATACTTCTTCCCTCCCCGACAGCCAATTTGTATTCACCGCGGTCACCATCAAACCGGACAATGGTTATTGGTCCGTCTTTCAGCTTGAAATGTGTCATACCGGAAAGGTGACTTGGTAGTATCCAATGTTGTCCCAAACGCAGTTTTTCATCAGGATGCCGCATTGACAAAGCGGCTCCGCAATGCCAAAGCAATACGCTATTGTCGTTTTCAGGGTGCCTAGCTGTTATGTCTGCCAAAAATCCAGCCTGTGAATTAAAAGTGGCGCGACGGATGATTATATCACTGATTGCACCATGAATATCAGATTCATACCCCAAAGCGTAATGATCCGCTACAGCACTGTCCGCGTACATGCAGTATGCGCCCATTTCATTGATCAGCGACATAAAATCCTGAATTGCAAAGCCTTCCAGACCATGCTCTTCCCCCAAAGCCATTATTTGATCACGGACAGCCAATACATTTACCAGTGGCTGGTCGTCGGGAAAGTCTTCTATAAAACAATTCTGTCTCAATTGTTTGACCTCCCTTGTATAATTTAATCTGCCTTTTTCCGCACGGTCTTTCGTATATTTAATAAAATCAACCATATCAAGCGGCAATACCTCAACGTTAAACCGTTCAAGTAGCTCACTTTCGTTGATAATAGTTGTCCAAAAAAAGTCTATGCGTTGCCCGATGTGGCCGATACGACATCCTTTTCGGAATAAATCTACAACATTCACTGCACGAAGAAAAGTGTCAATCCCCTCAGCCAGTTGCGGATCATCAATGCGACAGTTTTCTATGTAAGTAAATGGCATGCCAAGTTTATGCAATACTTTGCTGGTTGCAAACATGCCGCAAAGTGAATCACGAAGTCTTGTTCCATCAGCCAGCGGAGCTTCATCACGCGGCCCCCACAAAAGAGTGGGCACACCAAGCTTTTTTGCAATCATTGCCGCTGCCCCTTCTGTACCAAAGTTACAGTGCGGCATAAAGAGAGAGTCAACACCGGCAGTTCTGAAATGTTCAACCACAGAATCAACATGGCTTTGATCCTTTACCAAACCATCTTCCAACATAGTGTTTAGATCGACAAAATCAATGTTCCAATCTCGAAGCTTTTCCTGAAGAAGACTTTTATATTTTATGGCATCTTGATTACTAAAAACAAATTTTCCAATCGGACATAATCCCAGTAATGGTTTTTTTAATTTCATTATTTTCCGTCCCTTGCTTTATCTTTTTCCTAGGACATATCTAATAATTTGTTGATTCGACGAGATAACTTCACCCCGGCAGGTAGATACCTTTGTTCCCGTTTTATATAGGCCATCTTTTCTAATCGATATTGAAATGTTACAAACCAAGCCGGTATAATTTAAAGGCTAGATCCAATTTTTATATACTTATGCATCTCGCTTATTCTTCTGAAAACTGCAAAAAAAGATCTTTGCTTCTTGCTTATCCAATGGTAGTAAAATCTCTTTGCCGATGGCTGCTGACATACAAAGCACGAAAATCTTAAAACAAAACAATTTTAATGTCCAAAAAAACCAATTTTCAAAACAAACATGCTGATTTGCCATCCATGGCCGTTTCCTTCTTTGGAATTATGAGTTTCGTATTTGTTTGGAATTTCGATATTCGATTTTATCGCTTAACAAATTTTGCATAACTATCTTCAAAGCAAGGAATTACTGCTTGGCCCTGCAAATAGGCTGCGATATAGTGTTACAAAGGAATAATAAAAATGCACCTTATAATGCAGCCTTCTCCTAACAGATCAGTCCTTGATTAGACTGGTCCTACCAATCTAAGAGCGTTTTGGAAATATATTTTGTCCTGAACGTCTCTCGGTAAATCCAACGTTTGTAAAAAATCATGCAAGTTGTTGTCGTAGTAATCGCGGGCAAATAATACTCGATCAGCATAGCGGCATAAGAATTCCCTCGTATATTTCGAATCTCGCTTTATCGCAAAAAGTGCCGAACCAGCTGACAGGTCAGCATATAGATTCGGATATCTGTCAAATAGGCCAGGGAGTCGCCCCCCCTCCACCAATGTCTCCCTGGGATAAATATCAGGATTTGTATTTGCATCGCCACTAAGCTCACGCCAGAAACCCGGAGCATGGCCGACAAAAATGGTATCCGGGCATGCTTCTAATGCTCTTTCTAGATTTAATACCGTTCCGCCATACCATTGAGGTTGATATTGAGGCCTCCCTGTCTTAACGTCAGGCAGATATGGAACGTCAAGATGGATCACGACAGGGCACTTCAACTCACCCGCCTTGCGGAAAAGCTCAATGCTACGAGGGTCATCGATAAGCATTCGCAGTTTCCATTCGCCACAGACGCGAACACCGTACATATGATATGCCGCTTCAAAACACGCAGTGGCGTCTCTCTGTACTGTACTCGGGCAGTACCCCAGGATAAACCGGTCTGGGTAATGTCGTTTAGCCATAAGCATATCACAAAACGGCAAACCGGGATGTGTTCCATCAGGACGCATATAAGCCGGGTTGAGAACATGATGGAAAAACGGTGCATCTTCAGTAGGTGGAATCTCCCACGTCAAAAGCCAGGCCACGTCTATTCCTTGTTCGTCCATGTTGGCAATCAGAGCATTGTCATCCTTGCCATGCCAGAAGGCATGTTGGTGCGTGTCGATAATCATGCTATAGATTCCATTGTACAAACTTCTGCGGTTTCATATTTGATGTACGCTTTCTCAACTTTGCTCAATGCCGCCAGAATATTAGCTACTTCCTTTTCGGTGCAGTCTTCATGGAACACTGCAGTACGAAAATGCTCGGCATCTGTCGCTTCAATATTGGGCAGGTCGAATTGTTTATTTGCGTCACCCTTATATTGTGGGCTGGACCATGGTAGCTCGCTCGTGCCAAATACAGAACGATTTGAATACCATGGCATTTTGGAAGGCGCCGAAAAATAACTTGGATCCATCGGAATACCTTCAGCCTGAACAGCTTCGACAAAGGTCTGCTTATCCACTCTCAATTTGCTCGTGTCAATCTTGAAAAACAGGAACCAGTAAGCACTCTCACAATCAGGTTGTTCCTGAACCAGTTTAATTGTTTTTAGCCTCTTACAACCCGCCACGATAGACTTAGCCAGTTGGCGACGGCGTTCAAGCATTTGTGATAATTTTCGGAGCTGTACACGCCCAATCGCGGCATGCATTTCATCCATATTGCAATTAAGGGCAGCAACAACATTGCCATCTGCGCCCTCCAATCCGAAAGGCTTACCACGGTCAGCATAACGACGAATACGCCAGTAAATATCTTCTTTCTTAGTGAACACAATGCCACCTTGCCCAAGGCTGGCATGATGCTTACCAAACATTGTTGAAAAAGCAGCTATATCGCCTATAGTACCAACTTTTTTTCCCTTATAAACCGCGCCGTGCGCCTGGGCAGAATCCTCTATCACAGGTATCCCCCGGCCGGAAGCGAGTTCCATTATGGGATCCATATCAACCGGCAACCCTGCAATATGTGCAACAATAATTGCGGAAGTTCGATCTGTGATTCGAGCCTCAATTTCTCTAGCCCCGAGATTGTACGAACCCGGCGCGCAATCGGCTGGTATAGGTATACAGTTGCATAATGCTACGGGCATCACGCCGCCTGGATCCGAAATGGCCGGCACAATGACTTCCGTAAACGGCTCAAGTTCAAGTGCCCGCAATGCAACATAAACAGCGTTTGTCCCGGAGTTTACACCATCAGCAAAACCGCCGCCCATGAACTCCGAAAATTCCTTACAATAGGCCTCTTCCTGTGGCCCGTTATAACCCAGAACTTGATGTCCTTTCTCCATAGCCTCATCAAACAACGCCAAAGCGGCAGCCTTTTCTTCCTGCCCGAAAAGTTTACGGAGTGGAAACGGTTCCGTGCGTATTGCGTTGCCACCATTGATTGCTAAGATATTTTCCTGCATTGACATTTTTACAACTCCTTCAAATTAACATATCTATTATAAGAAATTACAGTACTAACTTTAATGCTATTCAATACATATCACAACAGCTTATAAGACGGGGCTGCCACTTTGCAGTAGGCGGTAGCATATTGTTCAATGATCTCGGGGTTATTCTTCTTAAACCAGGGAATGCTAAAAGCTAGCGTGTCCACCTTTTCACTTACTGGTAACAAACCGGGGCCTTGCCGAACATCCCGCTGTGGAACAACTATTTGTGGTGAAGCTATATTTTGCACAATACTTACTCCAGAATCTTAGATACATATATTTGACGAACTACTATCTCTCAAGTATTACAGGCTTATTAGTTTTGCGGCTTTGGTTGGCAGCCCCTATAATACGAATTACTTCCAGCATTTGATCCTCTGGGATATCGCTATGCCCCTGAGGCAAGCTACGAAGTATTGCTTCCAGCAAACTAGCATAGTAAGGCCGGATATTGCTGGCGTAAAAATCGACTGGCTGAATGCCTTTCTCGTGATGTAAAGTAATGC
This sequence comes from Phycisphaerae bacterium, assembly GCA_963664745.2. Classification (GTDB taxonomy): domain Bacteria; phylum Planctomycetota; class Phycisphaerae; order SM23-33; family SM23-33; genus B1-G9. Next base: position 720,930 of record CAXXMC010000002.1, on the reverse strand, counting down.
CGAATTTGTAGTGGGCCTTTCGCAGTCCGTGAATTGATGCCAGTCGGCCATCTTCCATTTCGCAAATAAGCATATCGTTATTTTGGTTTTTTATAACCTGCACTTGTTTACAACCTACACCCATCACCGCGACGAGAACCTCGACAGAATGAATCCCATACCAGTAAAAACCGGGGAGTGGCGGCATCATTTCCATAGGTCCAAAAACATCACAGCCCATTATGGGACCAAGCCCGTCATTGTCAACCAAAGCAGCCTGGAGATTATCGACGTATCGCAAAGATGAGCAACTCATCACTGGTATACCTGATGCGTCGGCCAATTGCAGGATCGCCTTAGCATCTTGTATACTGGTGGTAAAAGGCTTATCGATAAATATTGGTTTACCGTATTTAGCAATCTGCTTAAATATATCATAGTGCTGGCGGCCATCTATGGTTTCGATAAACACCAAGTCGCAACACTCGGCCACGGCCTCAGGACTTTCGAGAATATTTACGTTGAATTCATCATGCAATTTTTGAGTAAAATTATCTACACGAGATATGCTCAATCCAAAGTCTGCAGAACCACCTGGATAGGCAGCCACAACCTGCCCGCCAGGAATATGATTCGGGTCATTCTGATCATTCAATAGCTTGGTGAAGGCCTCAACGTGCGAAGTGTCCAGCCCGATCATACCTATTCTATATACATTCCTCATAAAGATTTTCTCCACAAAACATCACTTTTTACGACACTAATCTTACCTTTTGTTGCAATTAACTCTGTTTTTCGTAAATTATGGAAAAGTAGGAGCCAACCTATTCTTACCCCCCTCCACTTAGAAACAGAAGGTACTAAAACATTCACACCCCCCAACCTTCCATGCTACATAACAATCGCTGAAAAGATATTAAAACCATCATCATACTTTTGCGGGCTATCTCTCGGTAATTATAGGGAGGAGTACTCAGTCTAAAATCGTAGCGATGTTCCATCCCAGCATCCCGGAAAATCCGGTAGATTCCAAGGAGCTTCGCCATCAGCAGGATATGACGCTTCAATGGGATCATCAGTTCGGTACTCCACCCTGCTATCTATAAACATCACATTCCAGCCGTCATAATGCCTTGATCTGACAGTAGAAGAAACTGGTGGTCCCAAAGTTATGGGATTCCAACCCCCGTCCCCACTATCTGCAATATAGTAAAAATCTAACGGGAAATTCTCTACCTGAAATCTCGATGGACCAAAACTGGCGAAGCAATTCATACCATAATTACACTCAAACCACCAACCAATGGCTGGCATAGGATCCGTCTCTGACGGGCAGGCAAATACGCTACCAGGAGCTGGAGCAAGCAAGAAATCAGTACCCCCATCAGGAGCAACAATCGCGTCTACATAATTTTCTTTCGCCAGCACCCTGTTCCAAGTGTCATATCCATTGTAGTCTGCAATATGAGCAACCAACCAACCATCATAATCATTGGCATACAGGGCGATAGCCTGGCCTATACTCCTTTCATTGGTCGCACACAGGACTTGCTTCGCCAGTTCCTTGGCCCTGTTAAGTGAGGGAAGAAGAATACTTACCAACAGAGAGATAATGGCAATTACCACCAAAAGCTCTATTAAAGTAAATGCTTTTCTGGCTCGAAGACACTTATATTGACTATTTTTGTACACAAACATTTGCTTTGCCAATTTTGACGTTTTTTTCATTTTTTTCTCCGTGGTACCAACGAACTATAACCTTCTGATTACATTCATAACACTCAGGTGTTAAATCCAGAGTTCCGTTAAAAGCCGCGAAAAGTTTCAACTATCCCGACTACGGAATAATTGAAACGCACAAGCTCAAACAAACCGATTTTGCAAAATCGACCCAACTGAAAATACAAAGGGTGGAGGCCACATAAAATAACCGCCCCACCCTTTGTAAATCCGCATCTCTGCAATATCTCTCTTTGGCAAGAGGATTCGCTAGCTACGCTTACGAATCAGCGTCATCAGACTAGCAATACCCAGCAAACTAATTGTGGCTGGTTCAGGGACACTAATATTATCCACGAAGAACTCAGGTGTCTCTGTGGTTGTGCTGTTAAGAAGACCAAGCAATAAAGTACTGCCACTGGTCATATCCACACCTTTATCCGCATAACCAAAGCTGGTAACGGTGCCGCCGGCGTCAGTCAAAGGGGCGCCATTTAACGTCCCGGTAAATGTATCCGTGCTATCGTTCATATTGATGACTAAAGTATAATTTGTGCCCGTCATAATGGTGTTGTCTAAAACCAACTGACCAGTATTATCGCCAGCATCAAGAATGAAAGTACCGTCGCTCTGCACCCTGATCCTGAAAGCCTGATCGGAGTCTTTGTCACGCAACTGAATATAGGCGCGGTTGACGTCATTGGCCGGTGCCGATAAATTAAAATTCATAGAGAACGTGCTGTCTGCTTCAATCTCACCAGGATTGTAATATGCATAAACAGTCGTAGCGGCTTCGCTTACATGAAGCCTCAGGCTCTGGTTTCCCGTTCCGCCGAACGGATCTGCCGGAGTCGAACCGCTGTCCACAATATCACCACGCATGTCATATATCCAAAGCCACGCACCAATATCGGTTGCACTGTCTCCCCCGACACCACTGTAAGCGCCAACGGTCTCATCCTCGAAGTCTTCGAGATAGTAGGCCGCCTGAACAGACATGGCCATAACACCTACCAATACCAACCCTACCATTACTAAATTTCTCACATTTCTTTCCAACATTTTCCAGCTCCTTTTTTTTAAATAACTCACCATTTCCTCCGACAGACAATCCATCGGAGTAACCATTAAGTCATCAATCAAAAACCAGAGGCCTTCTCTGCTATCCAATCAAAAAGTTTGAATGCAGCAATTTTCACTTGCCAAGATGGATTAGCCCTATTCATGAGACGCAAGTATACAAAAAAATCACGATAGTGTCAAGAATAATATTAAAATATATTAAAACATATTAAACCAATTCGCATGATAGCATAAACACTTTTAAAATCGACGTTTACGTGGAAAATTAATAATTATAAGGAGATTCCCGTAACCATTTCAGGCCTGGTTCAAAAATGATGGTTTGGGTGTAACAGTTACGAAGCCTTGATGAATATAGCAACTAATTTCCCCGATTTTGAGCAAAAAACAGCGTTTTCTAGATCAGCTTACGCTGTAATATTGGTTGAACTGGCATTATAACGAATTCTACAAATGGCCTGTAAGCTCAAGATGTTTCCTGAAAACCTCGAACAGTACAATTTTAGATAAAATCTGAAAATTACATAAGTTACGATTAGTACCGTAATAAATTAGTGTTTTGGCATTGATATATTTTGAAATATATTAAGATAATCATTGATCTTACCGTGACCTTATGGTATATTTACACCCATGGAAAAAGTGAAGTTATCTCGACAAGTCAAAGCGACCACTTCGAAGCTCCTTGATTGGATAGCAGAGAACGATGTTGCAGTGCACGATAAAATTCCAAGCATGTCCAAGTTAAGCAAGAAGTTTGAGGTGAGTGTCAATACGCTACATTCTGCCGTCCGTCATCTTGCGAAGCATGGAGTTCTTGCTTCAGGGGTTGGAAGCGGAACTTTTCTGATGCGTTCAGTTGACAAGTTTGATCTTGATTATGAAGGAAGAGTCTGGACCGTAGGGTTGGTGGTGGAAGCAGGCCTTGCCAATCGGCTTGAGTTTCAGCCTGAGATTCTGAACAGCGAGAATTGGGGATACAGGATACTTCGCGGGATATATAAGGCGGGTAAAACGCGTAAAATCAGAATCAAAACAGTGGGAATACCACGGGATGTATGGAACAATCCTTCTGTTAAAAGTTTGACAAACGCTGTCAAGCCTCAATTGAATGGTATTGACGGACTTATCAGTTTCCCCATGAAACGACATGTATTAATTGATGCGATGGAAAGTTTGGGTCTGCCCTGGGTATTGGTAAATCCGCCTGATGATATGAGTACGACGAACTATGTGAGTCCGGATCATTATGGTGCTTCTGTGGTCGTTGGTCAGTTGGCGGCGAGGCTTGGCGCCAAACACATCTGGATGCTGACAACATGGCCGAATTGGCCTTCAAATCGTCAGCGTATTCGCGGTCTTCGTGATGGACTCATGTTTGAAGGTGGTCGCTTTGGCGAAATGAATATCATCGTGGCCAAAGAGGCAGGTTACTATGATGGTTTTAAAAGTATGTTCAATGCCTTTAGGAAGTATCCTGAAGTTCCCGATTTTATTTATACTGGCGGAGATGATCTTGCCAAGTCAGCAGTTGAAGTTGTTCGCGCCCATAGCCTTGAACCCGGGAGGGATGTCAGCATAATCAGTTCGACCGGTCTTCCTAACCTAGTTGATTGCGACCCACCCATAAGCACAGTCGAACTGCCTATGGAAAAAACGGGAGAAACAACAGTGGAGATGGTTCGGCGGATGCTTGAAACAAATCAGCATACACTGCCCGCTAAAATCATTTCAACACCCATAGTTCTTCGCAACACGACTCCTCCGGAAGCTAAGAATATTTTAGAGGATATAGAAAAAGAGGAACATACCCAACAATACGATGTAGACACACTGGTGATGTTGCCATGAATTGAACCGCCAAGATGCAGAGAAGACCAAGGGGATTTTAGATTGATGACTTTGTGGTTACTCCGACGGATTGTCTGTCGGAAAAAATAGTGAATGTTAAAAAAAAGGAGCTGAAAAATGTTGGCAAAAAATGTGAGAAATTTGGTAATGATAGGGTTTTTATTGTTAGGGGTTATGGCTATGTCTGTTCAGGCGGCCTCCTATTTCCAAGACTTCGAAGACTTCGAGGATGAGACGGTTGGAGCTTACAGTGGTGCCGGGGGAGATAGTGCAACCGATATCGGTGCGTGGCTTTGGACATATGACATGCGTGGTGATATTGTGGACAGCGGTTCGACCCCGGCAGATCCGTTCGGCGGAACAGGAAACCAGAGCCTACGCCTTCACGCAAGCACAGCCGCTACTAGCGTTTTTGCGTATTATGATCTTGGTGAGATTGGCACAGCCGGCATATCTTTCTCTATGAATTTTAATTTATCTGCACCGAGCAGTGACATCAACCGCGCCTATATTCAGTTGCGTGATAATGACGCCGATCAGGTTTTCAGGATCAGGGTGCAGAGTGACGGTAATTTCATTCTTGATGCTGGTGATAATACTGGTCAGTTGATTTTAGACAACACCATTACAACGGGCACAAATTATACTTTAGTCATAAATATGAACGATAGCACGGATACATTTACCGGGACGTTAAATGGCGCCCCTTTGACTGACGTCGGCGGCACCGTTACCAGCTTTGGTTATGCGGATACAGGTGTGGATATGACCGGTGGTAGTACTTTAGTGCTTGGTCTTCTTAACAGCACAACCACAGAGACGCCTGAGTTCTTCGTGGATAACATTGGTGTGGTTTCGTCGACACCATCAGTTTTCCTGTACGGTGATGCCAACGGTGACGGTGTCGTTTCGGCTGCTGATTATGCCGCTGTGCAGTCGGCCTTCGGGAACACTTATTATTCTACTAGTACTGCAACTCCCGAACCGGCAACTATGTCGCTGTTGGGTCTGGGTGGTTTGTTGCTTTTTCGCAATAAGAAGCGTTGTTGAGTTAAAAAATTTCCCTGCGCAGCACTTTGGTTTTTTTACAGCTAAATTAACAGTTAATCCACCGGTTATGCCGGTGAGAATTGAAAAAGCTCTGCCGTGATGAGTGTGTTCTTTTTGTTTCATGATACTTTCAGCGGTAGGATGTCGAAAAACGAGTTTTTCAGCACCTACCACTGAAAGTAAGCAGTACTGGAAATATTATGGTTCCCAGAGAAAGACCTCGGAAGGACTTTGAGAACCATAACATGAAAAGTTGGCAGAGTCAGTCCCATGTGAAATGGAAATGTAAATATCATGTGGTTATTATACCGAAGTATCGCAAGAAATGAAATTTCAAAGAGCCTCGTAGAAGAGTAGACACCATTATTCGCTAGTCGTGCCGTCAAAAAGGTATTGAGATATTGGAAGGCAATGCTGCATCAGACCACATTCATATGTTGTTGAGTGTGCCTCCTAAATACAATATTGCTATGGCGACTGGCTATCACAAAGGCAAAAACGGAGTTCGTATTTATCGCGTAATGGAGCGTGTTACTGGAACGTTATTTGGACAAAGTTTTTGGTCGCAGGCTATTGTCAGTACCGTTAGCCTTGATGAGCAGAAAATTCGCCGGTATCTCCAAGAACAAAAAAACACGATAAGGACGAAATGAACAACTAAGACCAAAGGCTCCCTTTTGGGGCCTTCCTCACACTAACAGTTATACTGGTGGTCATTGATTGTTTGATGTTCTAAACAGTCACACCAAACTTGATGCAACAAGTAAAAAAACTTTTGAATAATTTCGACGAAAGGTGGATTAAAATGAGATGCGACATTCAACGAAATGACACGCAGATGCAAAAGAATGATATTAGTAGGTTTTGTACGTTATTATTGATGGTGTTTTCAGTGCTGGTTTTTTGTTCAAGTGGGGCTTACGCTTACGATGGGCCATCGCCAAAGATTTTTGATTTTTGTGTTTCCCCAGATCATTACGGGACTTGGTTATCGCCAGGGCTTGATGAATATGGGTTTTATGATCCAGTTCAGGATCCGTTGCGGAACCTAATCACCCCCGTCCCGCGTCCTGGGTCATATACGGATTGGGATGATTCGCGAATTACCACGCTTTACGACAGGGTGCTTGCGTCACGACGCCCATTGGCGATTTATTTGGGCCCCTTCACTTGGCCGCTGGGCAATAATAGTGAGTATGAAAATAAAGATCCGCAGGCTCTTTCGAAAAGCATGAATTATCTCAGCAATCTGATATCACCAACTGGTGAACCCGGTAGGCTGGACTATGTGTTCATGGATTTCGAGCCAGTCTGGACCTCCACCGTTAACGACAATGTAGCCGAAACCGTTAACCAAGTTCGCTCGCATGCCAACCCTAGCATTAACCAGGCCAAAGTAGGCAACTACGACTATTTCCCGTGCAGTACGGTATCTTGGGGGAAAAGTCCGACTGACAATGTTCTTCGTCAACAGAAGGCCAACAGTTCGTACAGTAGCACAGGAGTGAACGTTGCTATGCCGGCCCTTTATCCATGGGAATGGTACGAGGTACACACGGACAGCAACAAATGGGGGAGCAATGTGGCACCCAACGAACGATCCGCCTTGTTCTGGGCTCCTTTGGAAAAGTTATCCGAAACGAAGAGGCAATTACCAGCCGGGCATGAGCTTATCCCATATGTTAACGATATGGTTCAGTACATCGACGACAACTACCACGCAGATCCTCCGACAAAAGAAGACAATGCAGCCTCTTTGCAACACTACCGTCTTCGTGGAGCCGACGGATACTACGTGTGGGAGACGTATTCACGCCATGAAATGGAAGACGGAAGCGTATGCACATACGATTACGGTCTAGAAGGGAACTACCTGTATCGCGATGACATGCTCGAAGCTTGGACAAGTCTCGACTGGTTATTCGACGGAGCTACGAGCAAGAGTATATTGAACCTGGACACCAACAAGACATCGGGTTTCCAATGGTCTGCTGTGGAAACAAATCGCGGTGGTGCAGTGTTGTTGAGTAATCTTGGTAATTCCTCAATATATTTCGCATCCTCTGAATTGCAAACGGCAGGAATGTCCCAAAAATGTCTGGATAACCTGGGTCTTGGGAGTGGTCTATCCGTTAGTGCTGGAGATCATTTATTACTAATGACAGAACCACCATCACCACCCGCAGTTCACTATACATTCAAGGAAACAGCACCTGGAACATGGGAAGTGCTGGTTGAAGTCACTGGAATGGACACTGCTGGGCTTTCTGCCTATGAAATTTGGGTAGATGGTGTAGACCCTGCAACAGTAAGCTTTGATGAGAATGTCTTGGGAACAGTTGTTGGCTCTAAGGCCGTGGGCTTTTTCTCCCTGATTCAGGGTGATGTTGGTGGAAGCTTCAATGCCGGCAATTATCAAGGTAGTGGTGATGCAGCGATTCAAGGTACCGGAATGATTGATATTGAAGTAGTGGGCAGTGTTACTGTTGATTTAGACGCACAGGTTCTTCTTGGAATTTTGAGTACCGAAGCTGGTCTGACAGAAAGTAATTTCCGTGCGACGATTGCAGGGTTACTTAATTCGACAGGTGACGGATTTTACGATTCGAGAGACCTCATAGCGACGTATGACGTTATTCAGTTTGTTTTCCTCTTGGGCGACGCCAATGGCGATGGTGTTGTTTCGGCAGGTGACTATGCCTCCGTACAGGCCAACTTTGGTAATACTGGACTTGCTGGAGGGGGGCTGCCCGGTGATGCGAATGGCGATGGTGTAGTCTCTGCAGGCGACTATGCGGCTGTGCAGGCGAACTTTGGTAACACTAAGGCGTCCGTTGTTACTCCTGAACCAGCCACGCTTTCGTTACTGGTTCTTGGCGGATTGGGGATGCTTCGGTATAAGCGGAAATAGACAATAGCTTACTAGTACTCTGTCCCGTTTAAAATGTGGGATAAAGTTTCTTTAGTTTTATTCGGGCATCAGCTGTCGTGAAACGCCAGTTAATGCCAGACTTGTTTTTGTTTCTCGGACGTTCCCAAGCAGCAATGGCATCAGCCAATTGCTCCTGTGTTTCAAAATAATCTTTCATACACTGGCGGCTCAAAACACTCAATTCAATTTCGGCCATATTCAGCCAGCTACCATGTTTCGGAGTATAATGAATTTCAAGTTTGTCGGCCAAACGGCTGGCTATTGCAGGATCAAAAGTATCATACAACGAGCCAATTTTATGCGTATTGAGATTGTCCATAACCAAAACAATCTGCTCGGCATCAGGATAAATTTCATCGCATAACTCGCGGATGATTTCCGCAAAATCCTGTTTGGTACGGCGCGAGCGAACCCGTACATGGCGTTCGCCCAAAAGCGGAGCGTTCAACATAAAGACACTGGCTGTGCCATTGCGATGATATTCCGCATCAATTTTTTTCACCGAGCCGGGCTTGGGCGGAATCGCCAGCCGCGTTTCAGATATCAATTGCTTCGACGCTTCATCCAAACAGACTTGCGGCCGAAGAGGATCGAAAGGCCTATGATAAACCTTTAAAATATCTTCCATGCAGGCTACGAATTCAGCGCTGGCCTCGGGTGGTATGCACCAGTATTTGTTCAGGTGAGGCTTAAGTTCATTTTTTTTAGGGTCCGGTGAACAGAGGATTTGCTGCACGAGTCTACCAGCTGCAATTCGACCAGCCTGTCGGCCAGCAGACGAACCGTCCAACGATTGCAGCCCTGAGGCGCATCGCCGCAAGCCAATGCAATTGCGTGCGCCTCAGCAACACCATCTAATGCTTTAACGCGAGGTGCTCCGACATTGCTGTGCTCCAAAATATTAGCGAAACCTCTCTCCACCAGCCTTTGCCGTAACCGTTCAACGGTTTGACGACGACAATCAAACGCTGCTGCCGCCTGATCGTCCGTCCAGCCGGGACCTTCCGGCCCTTGATCGATTTTCAAAAGAATACGCGATTTGCGTCGCTTATGAGCCGCCATGCGATTGGCGTTGACGATCTCTTTGAGTTGGGAACGTTCTTCACTTGTCAATTCAACAATGTACTTCTTCTTTGGCATAGTCGACCTCCTTGCCGAGTTAAGGGTTCTATCAACCCTATCGGCAAGAAAACCTATCCAACTTTATTCTAGGGACAGAGTACTAGTTACGCGAACAACTATACTGGGCGGAGTCTTTTGACAAAAGGCTCCGTCCATTTTTTATATCCTGCCCCCACCAAGGTCGCGTTAGGGACCGCCCTTTCGGACGGCCCCCCGCTCACCTACGAAGAGCGAAAAGTCAAAACAAATCTTCCTCCGCTCTCCAAATTTGAGTTTGAAGGGCAGCCCACTTTCATCCAATCGCCATATCACTGGCGACTGGCATCTCCGGCCCAACTTACGTCGGCTAACAGCGTCAGCCTTCCAGATTCGTTGATTTCGTGGCTCAATGGCCAGCCCGCGTGTACCTGTCTTAGGAATTTATTCCATCCGCCTTCAAATCAACCAAAAATATACTTGCTTTTAAAAAACAGAACGAAAAAGACATGACAACAATTCAGAAATCGAAGTTTTCCTCATGATTTGGCTTGAATTTCCCTGTGACTACCGAATATTCCGTCCTTCTTTTTTTTCAAGCACTTACGAATTTCAGAAAATTTGACATTCACTTTTAGATTCGAGCTTCTCATAAGTTTTTTGACAGCTACTTTAGCTGAGAGCTTTGTTTTTTCAGGAAATCATATTGCTTTTTAATGAATAGTTGCTATAATTGATGGAACGGAAGTAAACTTCATAGGAGCAAATCATGGCTACGTTACAGGTGAAAGGAATGGATGATAGGTTATATGAAGCTCTCGGTGCTCGAGCGAAAATGGACAATCGCTCCATCAGCCAGGAAGTGATTGCCTTAATCCGCCAATTCCTGGCCACCCCACCAGCAGATACTGCTAAGGCCTCCAAAGGGCTGGCTGACTTATCCGGCGGGTGGGAAGACTCCCGCAGCCCCGAAGAAATTATAGATGATTTGAGGAAAGCCCGCAGCAGCACCAATCGCTTCGGAGGTGACGATGTATTTGCTTGATACCGATACCTTGGTGTTTCTTCTGCGAGGTGACCAGGCTGTAACAGAAGCCATCAAAGCTCATGAAACCGACCCCAAAGCCATCTCGATCATTTCATACGGTGAACTGCTCTATGGCGCAGAAAAATCCGCCAAACCCATCGAAAACAAAGCCAGGGTTCAGCGGCTTACGCAAGTGGTACCTGTGATCGACGTTGACATTGTAGTCATGGAAATATTTTCCCTTCTTAAAGCCAACTTGGAACTTGATGGGAATCGCGTGGATGATTTCGATCTCCTCATAGCTTCAACCGCGATTATCCTTAATTATACTCTGGTCACTAACAATACAAAACACTTCAGCCGCATCCCGAACCTTAAGATGGATAATTGGCATGAATAAATCTTAATACTTTTGTTTAAGTGATGTTATATTCAGAAAATTGAATCAAAGACGGCAAAAAAATGGGTTCATCCGGTTAATGCATAGTTGGCGGTATGGATGTTGTAGATTCTGAGTTTCAGGTATTGTTCGTCGCGATAGCCATAGGCGTTTCGTTGTAGGGAGCCAATCTTTCGGTTGGTGGCTTCGAGTTTGGCGGTGCTGATCGGATGGTTGTACCAGTTCAGAATAAACGGCTTCCACATCATCAGCCTCCGGGCAGCTTCCTGAAGAATTCGGATGCCGCTTGATTCGGCTTCTTGAATCCAGGCGGTGAATTCGGAGGCGGCTTTGGTTTTGTCGGCACACTGAAACAGCAGCCGGAATCGTTCCTTCATGTAGTAGCACATCGCCAGCGGCTGATTCAGTTCCAGCGCCGCCTGCAGCCTAACACGCTCATCCTTTTTTCGATTCCGATGCTCCTTAAGATTTTCCGGAGCCTTCAGCAGCAGCCAGCGGCTGCCCTTGAGCACATCCTTTTCCTGCTGGCTTGCCTGCCGGTAAAGCTGACGTCGCAGCAAAGACAACTTGTCATTGAACCATTTGACCAGATGAAAATGATCCAGCACGAGATCGGCTTTGGGGAGATGTTTCAGGACCGCCGCCATGTAGCTGCTGGCCATGTCTGTCGCGACAGCCAGATGGTAGGGAAAATTGAAAAGGGAGCCAGGTGGAGCATCGAAATGGGTACCACCTAGGGCCTAAGAATACCCCTTTGCAAGGGGTTTGTCAACGGCTGACATGGGGTGTATCAGCGATCTGATGTTCAGGATGTTGGGGTCAAATCATATGGCCTCCTTTTCTTGATTTTCCAGGTTATTTTCGTCGGTATTTTTTGTGGTTGGCCTATTGTTATGGTTTTGCAGTCGGTAGCTTTCGCCGGCGGCTTCTATCACATGCACGCGATGCGTCAGCCGATCTAGCAGTGCTCCGGTCAATCGTTCATCGCCGAAGACTTCCGGCCAGGCGGAGAAAGGCAGGTTTGACGTAACAACCACGCTGGTGCGTTCATAACATTTCGAGAAAAATCCAAATAGATTTTCCGCTCCAAGCCGGCCGAGGGGAATGTAGCCAAGCTCATCGACTATAATCAAATCTCGCTGCTCTATAAACCGTTCGAGTCTTTGGACGGTCCGTTCATCTCTGGCTTCGGCATATGCGGTAGCCAGGCCTGTGGCGGTGAAGAATTTCACTCGTTTGCCCTGGCGGCAAGCTTCACGGCCCAGCGATATGGCAAGATGAGTTTTGCCTGTTCCGGGCGGGCCAATCATTACAACGCATTCGCGCTTTCGAATATAATCGCCTTTGGCTAAATCGATGATTCGTTTTTTGTTCAAAGTTGGAACGGCTGTGAAGTCGAAGTCTGCAAGTTCCTTCTCGGCTGGGAACGAAGCCTCCTTTATCCGTCGCTGCATCGTTCGAATTCTTCGCTGTTGAATCTCCAGTTCCGTTAACTGCTGTAAAAAAGGCTCAAAACCGCGTTTTTCCTGGGCACACTGTCTGGCAGCCCGCCGATACTCTTTAATAAACGTCGGCAGCTTGAGCTGCTTAAGATAATTTTCAAGCAATATATTGTTTTCCATATTGTACACTTCCTTCATTAGTAGTTTTAAAATTCGTTAATAAAAACTCGTCATATTCGCTGGCTTGGCGAATGCCGTTCGTTTTAATCTGCAATTCAGGCTTATGCGTAAGATCAATGCTTTTGCGGATCGCATCAGGCTGATATTCAAGTATATTTCGAACGGCTTCGTCGTTGAATGCTCTTCGCGAGATGCAGGTTTTTACGGCAGCCTTAACCTGAGAAGCTTCGTATTCGCAAAACAGTAAAAGCACGTTTATAAACTTCTTTGTTCCTTCGCCATCGTAACGATATTCCAACTCTATTTTAAGCTTTTCAAAGTCACTGCCCCAGGGCTGGCCGATGAAAGCGGCTGCGTTATGAATCCCGCCAGGCTTGGTCTTCAGCAGCGGGATATAGTGCATATAATTCAGGATATATTTCGATGAATCCCAGCAACGTTCATGGCTGGCGACGAGATTGTCATCGTGATACAACTCTACGCGACTTACAAAAGCTTTGATAGTGATGTCATGATGTGCCCATTGTGTTGGCACAGAATAGAAGTTATTATCATGCTCGACCAAGGCCTGCTTTGTTGCATAAGTGCTGCCCCCGACGCAAGCGTTATACTGGTGCTTTGGCAGGGGTAGAAAGAACTGACGTTCTTCTTCGAGCAGCTGACCGCGCGTTTTACCCTTGTCTTTAACGACTATATCCAACCGCTTAGTGCATTGTCGCAAAAGCAATTCATTCAGCTCATCAATGTCGACAACATGCGGCGGCGGAGACATTAAATCTCGCTGGGAATCTTTGACAAGATTTTCAGCATGGCCTTTTTCATTGCCGCTTGCTATATTGCAAAAACGACTATTAAATAGATAATGACTACGAAGCTCTATAAACTTAGAGTTGAGTTTGCGCTCCTTGCCTTTGCCGACCTGAATTACCGCTGATTTTAAGTTATCATACGCATTGCTCCGCGCTACACCTCCAAAAAAATCAAACGCATGAACATGGCCGTCGAGAAAACATTCCATCTTTTGCGACGGATATGCTCTAACAAAAGAGGCGCGGGAATATGCCAGCCGTAGGCAGAATAAATGCACCTTCGTGTCTTTGCCGTTTATGATAACATCAGCTTCTCCCCAGTCGACCTGACCCTCCTGGCCGGGCTGAAACTCCAACTTGAAAAAGACCTCCTTGGCTTGTAACTTTTTAGTCGCAATGTAACGCCGAACCGTCTGAGCACAGCCGCAGAATTCGTAATCAGAAACAAGAATATCATGAATCTTAGTGCCGGTCATCTTTTGCTTGCGACGAATCGTTTTGTTCTTTTCGAGAAGGGTGTCGATGACAAAACGCAGCCGCTCCGTGAGTACAACAGCACCTGCCGGCGAACTTCGCTTTTTGTATCCCGGCGGAACGGAATGCGTCAAAGCCTTTTTGATGGTCTTGCACGAATGATGAAACTTACGAGCCGCCTGCCGCTCAGACAAACCTTCAACTAAAACAGCTTTACGTATTTTTTCATAATCTTCCACTGTAAGCATCTCCAAACTCCGCATATGCCGATCCCTGCAACAAAATCACAAGCCGACATCATACAGAATTTTCAATTAAACAGTGGTCCCCTTTTCAATGCGCGAAACCCCATCCACCTGGCTCCCTTTTCGATTTTCCCTACCAGCAACTTAAGGGCAACCAAAAATGGGGCGTTTAAGGGCAATTTGAGGGCAACAGGGGTAAAAAAAGAAAAGTGGATTTCGCAAGCACCTTAGTAAAAAGGGCTTACGAGGCCCACTTTTGAAGCATCGGAGAGGGTGGGATTCGAACCCACGGTACCCTTCCGGGCACACGGCATTTCCAGTGCCGCACATTCGGCCACTCTGTCACCTCTCCAGAGTTACAAGGTGAATACTATACCATTTTTTCCACAACAAACAAGAAATGGATATGACAATAATGAACCTTTTTTGTCTGAACAGGTTTTTTTAATCCTATTTTTCCTGTTTGTTCCCATTTTTTCTGAACTTTTCAACTTGACTGTGAATATTCAAGACTTGAATATATAGTCCGCCTGACGAAAAACCGGAAAACTGGTAGCATATCAGATAAGGTCATGAGTTAGTTTTTTGGGTTTTCTCAGCAATAAATTTCGGGCGGCGTTGCCCGGCCGGGCCTGTTGAGTGGCTCGTGGAGACGGACTGCGTTGTCGTCTTAGTGTAACGGATAATTTGTTGGTATATATCAAGGAGCATGAAAATGAGTGCATTGACAAAATCGCAGATCATGGCACAATTGGCCGAGGCAAACGGATTAACCAAAAAGGCGGCAACAGAGTTTGTGGAGTCGTTGGTGGAAATGGCCTACAAAGAGGCTGGGAATGGATTCACAATCCCAGGTCTGGGCAAACTTGTCGTTGTCGACCGCAAGGCGCGAATGGGCAGAAACCCAGCCACAGGCGAACAGCTTGAAATTCCTGCAAAGAGGGTCTTGAAATTCCGTCTAGCAAAGGCTGCCAAGGACGCGATTCTGTAGTAAACGCTTTAGAGCGTCCTATGCAAAATACGCATAAAAAAACCCAGAGAAAAAACTCTGGGTTTTTTTTAATGTATTTCCTGAATGGTTTCTCGCCTATTGAAGGTGAAACCGTTTCTAATACTTTTTGGCGTCGAGTGAACGAAGGAAGTCCTCGTTGGTTTTGTGACGCTCCAGAGCCTTGAGCAGCTGAGGAATTTCTTCCTGTACGCTCAGGCTGGATAATGTGCGTCTCAATGCGTGCATCTTGGGCAGAACCCACGGCTCGACGAGCAATTCTTCTTTTCTGGTGCCTGACTTTGGAATATCCAACGCAGGCCAGACTCGTCGTTCAGCCAATTTGCGATCCAGCTGAAGCTCCATGTTACCCGTGCCCTTGAATTCTTCAAAGATCAGATCATCCATTCGGCTGCCGGTTTCAACTAGAGCTGTCGCAAGAATGGTTACGCTACCGCCGTTCTCAACTTTCCTGGCGGCACCGAACTGACGCTTGGGAATTTCCAATGCACGAATGTCAACACCGCCGGTCATTGTCCGGCCTGAGTTTTCGACAGCGCGGTTATAAGCCCGTCCAAGACGTGTCAGGCTGTCCAGCAGGATCACGACGTCCTGATTAAACTCAGCCATTCGCTTGGCTCGTTCAATAGTAAACTCTGCAACTCGAACATGGCTGGATACGTCCTGGTCATTGTTAGAAGCTATTACCTCAGCCTTGGGGCACTTGCGACGGAAATCCGTGACCTCTTCAGGTCTTTCGTCGACAAGCAGGATCATCAGTTTGCATTCCGGATTATTTTCCGCAATCGAATTGGCCATCTGTTGCAGCAAGATCGTCTTGCCGGAGCGCGGCGGGGCAACGATCAGGCCTCTCTGGCCTTTGCCGATAGGACAGACCAAGTCCAGAACCCGCATCTCTATTGGGCCATCAGGGACTTCCAGCTTCAGCATCGGGTGAGGATCAACTACTGTCAGTTCCTGGAATGGAAGGATATCCTTGTATTCGTCAGCTGGTTTTCCGTTGATGGAGATTACTTCCTCCAGCTTCGGGCCTCCCTTTTTTTTATGCGGGGGAAGAACCTTGCCTTCAATATGCAACCCTGTGCGAAAACCCTTGAAGCGTATGAAATCTTTACCGACAAATACGTCTCCGGGCTGGGCACAGAAATTATTTTTCTCCTGGCGAAGAAAACCGTAACCCTTATCCGTTACTTCAAGAACACCAGACCCCATCAATGGAGCTTGTTCCGAAGTTTCCGTTGATCCGCTTGCTTCCGTTTCAGAGCGAGTCATAGCAACATGCCTTTATTCTAGAGAACCTTATTGTGACGCCACTAGCAAAAATAGAACGCTGAGCATTCCGACGTCATCTTCCATCCAATTTATTGGAACGAAAAAATGAGTTTAACGCTTCACTGAGATTGCTTAAGCAATAACCCTCGAAGCCACACCGAGTAAAACGAGTAAAAGAGGTCCCGAAGTCCCGCCCTCTTCAATACTCTATTTATAGCCTACATTAATGAAAAAATCCAAGACTTTTTTAATCTTTAATCATCTTTTTTTTACATAAATCGCCTGGAAGGGCATTTATTGAGCTAACTTAAGAACCTCTTTCAGGTCAATTTTTTTTTCATACAAGGCCTTGCCCAGTATCACGCCACTGCAATTTATGGCCCGGCAATGGCGAATATCTTCCAGGCTTCCCACGCCTCCAGAGGCCACGACAGGGACATCGGAAGCAGCTATGATCTCGGCGGTGGCGTTAATATTTACGCCCGTCAGCATGCCGTCACGGGCAATGTCGGTATAGACAATCGCTCCAAGCCCCGATCCGTTGACCCGCCTGGCCAGCTCCACAGCTGAAATATCCGTCTGCTCTGTCCAGCCCTCAGCTGCGACGTAACCATTGCGTGCATCAAGCCCAAGTGCAATCTTCTCGTTTGGTATGTCATTATCAGCCAGGACGGACTCAAACCAATGCCAATCCTTCATCGCAGCCGAGCCGATGACAACCCTGCTAACGCCAAGAGATATAAGCATTTGTATTCGCTGGCAGTCTCGAATGCCACCGCCGTTCTGCACTTTCACGCCGGCTTGGCCGGCCAGGCTGCAAACCTCAGTTATAACCTTGGTATTCGTTAACTCACCGCTGCGGGCGGCGTCGAGATCGACCATATGAATCCAGCTGGTCCCAGCTTCGATAAATTCACCAGCCACCGCTGACGGATCATCGCCATACGTTGTCTGCCGGTCATAATCGCCTTTGGCAAGTCGAACGACCTGGCCTGCTCTTAAATCAATTGCGGGAAGAATATCCATGTGAAGTCTTTAGAATTAAGTTGTCAGTTCTCAGTAAAAATCACACAAAACCCTCTGCGAAATCTGTGCAATCTTTTTTTATTGCCGATTGCCTGTTGCGTTACATATCCACGAAATTTTTCAGCATAAGCTGACCTGCCGCCTGACTTTTTTCCGGATGGAATTGTGTTCCGAAGATGTTTCCAGACCAGACTGCGGAAGGAAAAGCATAGCCATATTCCGTAGTGGCTGCTATTACGTCTTCATTCAGGGCCACGGCGTGATAGCTGTGCACAAAATATACGTATGAGCCGTTTTCCACCCCTTGGAATAGCGGACAGCCCGGCTTGGGGCAAATCTGATTCCAGCCTATATGCGGAATTTTCAAGGGCTGGCTGACCAGGCTGGTAGGGAAGTCGAAACGCACCACTTTTCCAGGCAGCAAACCCAGGCCCGTATGCTGGCCGTCCTCGTAGGATACGTCGAAGAGCAGTTGAAAGCCAAGGCATATGCCGAGAAAAGGCCTGCCTTTTTTGACAGCCTGTATCACCGCCTGATCGAGTTTGGTTTCACGCAGTTTGTCTATGGCATCCTTGAAAGCTCCCACGCCGGGCAGGACTACCTTTTCTGCCTGGGCAACCTCAATGGGGGAATTCACAATCTGCGCATCGGCACCGACGTGCTGCAGCGCTTTCTGTACACTTCGAAGATTCCCCATGCCGTAATCTACAACTGCGATCATATATTCTCTGTATTTAGCGGATTATTCAACAAGCCAAGCCCGGCCTGCGTTTTTGCTGTTTTTCCTGGCCTCGACAACACCTGCCGAGACACGTTACCGGGGCATCCAAGCCACTTTTCAACGATCCATGACAGGCCGTTGATAAAACAGCCAGGTCTCTATTCAGACGAAAAAAACTGTTACCTTATTTCACCACGACAATTTCGACACGTCGGTTTTTAGCCTTGCCGTCTCTGGATGAATTACTGGCTACGGGGTTTGAATCGCCCATGCCGATGGACTCGATATTTTCTTTTGGTACTCCGCGCTGTATTAGGTATCGCACCACAGCCATGGCGCGGTTACTCGATAGATCGAGATTGTCCTGCCATAATTTTTTACTTCGTTTAATCGGATCGCTATCTGTATAGCCATACACGCGAACAGGCAGGCCTGCGTAGCTGTTGTTAAGCTCGGAAATAATTCTATCCAGTGCCCGCTTGCCGGACGGCTGCAACGTCGCCTGGCCCGGCTTGAAAAGAATGTCACTGCCGACGGTTACCCGATCGCCGAACTTGCCGCGCTCCCAGCCTCCTGCAGTGACCGTCTCGACAGCGGTAACCTGTACCGGAGTGCTCTTCAGGCGGGCAATTTCCTGATCCTTATCAGCGATGATTCTGTCCTTGCCGTCGCTCTCGTCCTTCAACTGACGATTGAACTCTTCAAGCTCGGCTATTTGATCGCGATAATCTTTGTTCTGCATCATCAGGCTATCGTTCTTACTCGTCAACGCCGCGATCTTAGCCTTGTCATCGGTACAGCCTCCCAGCATGGCTGAGGCCAGAACAACCACTAACACCAAACCAATTGTTGCAGATCGTTTCATTTCACAATCTCCTTGTTCGTTAAATCCAACCCGACCGAAGCAAGCCGATTAAGCTTCGAGACGAATATGCGCAGTCCACGCATTAACCAAAATTCCCAGAATGAAGGGCAACCTTGCCTTGGCAGGATTATACACTGCCTATACGATGGAAAAAAGTAATTCATCAAACTGTTTTTGAAAAGTTTTTAAAAAAAGACAATCAAATGTTCTTATTTCTGTTCAGGCGTGTCTTTTTCGTGCTGTTTCTGGGCCTTCTCCATCTGGCTGACCTTCCGCAGGGCCTGATCACGTCGGCCATTTCGGATGTCTTTCAGCCCCCAGAAGAACATTTTTATGACAAAAACGGTCAAAACGCCCGCCACTGCCGAACATAACATGATTATGCCAATACTCTGGCCTTTCTGGATTGCCCCGAATAAAGTCCATTCGCAGGCATTCCCCCAGTTCATCGCGACCATCAAACCCACCGCTACCAGATACAGCCCGCCGATAACCGTCAGAACATATCCTTTAATGTAATTCCAGTTCATAATTCACCGCGCTTTCATTTCACAAGTGATATCCAGTTCGGGCCGAAGAAGTAGGCCAATATTTTATCGTGAAATATCATAGCTGCAACTGTGCCCGCGGACAGCCATGGGCCGTAGGGCAACTCACGTTGTCCTTTCCTCATCAGCAGGAAAAGCGCCCACAGCAGGCCGAACACCGGAGCCAGGAAGAACGCCAGCGACGGGATTACCCACCCCGTGACCGCGCCCACAGCTGCGAGAATATGAACATCGCCCAGGCCCATCGCTTCCTTCCCGAAAGCGAGCGTGCCGAGTATCCTTATGCCCCATATCCAGATCGCGCCGATGAAATAGCCGAACATCGCAGCGAACAGGCCGTCCAGATGCAGGCCGACCCTGCCGTCAGCCAGGCCATAAAGACTTTGCCATGCGGAAGCTATCGAATCCACCTTCGTAACCAGCAGCCCGCCCGCGATTGCCCCGATAAACACCGGAGCCAGGAAAATCAACTCGCGCAAAATCTCCACCCTGGGGTTCACTCCGCTTGCAGAAGTAATGGCTACGTTATGCCCAGCCTTTTTCTTCTCATCGCCTTGAACTGCTTCAGAATCTTCGTTTCCGTCGCCTCGATAATCGGCATCGACAAAGCTCGGTTGAATCAGGCCTCGCCTGAGCAGCAGAATGGCCAATGCCAATCCGATAGCAGCACCAAGACAGGCAGCGCCCAAGGTTGGCGACACGTGGGGCAGCATTACCTCACCAGGCCAGACCGTAGCTGCGATAATGCCCACCAGCGATACGAACCAGCAGAGTTCAAGCGGCACGGTAAACGTTTCGATGTCAATCAGCGAACAGGCCAGCAGGCCACACAGCAGGGCGGCGTGTGACACGAACATAGGCCAGGATTTTTCAAATACGTTCAGGCCTAGCCTGACATCAAGGATATACATGCAGACATAAAGTCCGATTACCATCAAGGCTGTGACAGCCTCGACGATCAGATATCTCGGCGAAATTGAAACCCCACAGAACCTGCACTTTCCGCGAAGCATCAGCCAGCTCAGCAGGGGTACGTTATCATACCACTTGATAGCTCTGCCGCACGAAGGGCAATGGCTTCCCGGAAACACGATGCTCTGGCCTCGCGGCATGCGCCATATGACGACATTCAAAAAACTGCCGACACAGGCACCCATGGCAAAGATGAATATTATCCATATCAAGTGCATTTTTTAATTTCCAAATTTCAATTGGCAATTTCCAATTTCAAAAAAACGCAATCCGAATTCCTAAATCTGAAATAGATTACGCCTTGCCTCGGCCCTTCATTTGCAGGCCGAAGAGTTTGATAAAACCCGTCGCGTCGGAGGGCGTGTATTCTTCGCCCATCGTGAAGCTGGCAAGTGCGTTGGAGTAAAGACTGTTCTTGGACTCCACCCCAGCCAGCAGAGCATGGCCCTTGAAACACTTGATCCGCACACTGCCCGTGACGTTCTGCTGGGTCTTGGCTATGAAGGCGTCGAGGCACTCCCGCAACGGGCAGAACCATTTGCCGTCGTATATCAGCTGGGCGTATTCAAGGGCAACCTTCTGCTTGTAATGCAGCGTGTCCTTATCGAGCGTGATCGTCTCAAGAGCCTGATGCGCGCGATACAGGATAGTCCCGCCGGGCGTTTCGTACACGCCGCGACTCTTGATTCCAACCAGCCTGTTCTCAACAAGATCATCCTGGCCCACGCCGTGCTTGCCGCCGATTATGTTCAACTTCTCGATCAGCTCATGGCCTGCCAATTTCACGCCGTCAATCGCGACGGGCTTGCCCCGGACGAAATCGATCTGCACATAGCTGGCCTGGGCAGGGGCCTTGCTTATCGGATTGCTCATCACGAACAGGTCGTCCTTCGGCTCGTTGGCTGGGTCTTCCAGGTCCGCGCCTTCATGGCTGATGTGCCACAGGTTTCGATCCCGCGAATAAATCTTCTTCTTGCTCTGGGCGATGGGAATTCCCCTGGCCTTGGCGTACTCGACGGCTGCTTCCCGGCTGGTCAGCTCAAAACTTGGATCTTTCCATGGCGCGATAATCTTCAGCTTCGGATTAAGCGCCATGAAGGTAAGCTCGAAACGTACCTGGTCATTGCCTTTGCCCGTCGCGCCGTGCGAAACGGCGTCGGCTTTATGTTTACGGGCGCATTCGACCTGACCTTTGGCGATCAAAGGCCTGGCTATGCTGGTTCCGAGAAGATAATTCTTTTCATAGATTGCGCCGGACTGGAGCATCTTGAAGCAATAGTCCTCGGCAAATTCCTTGCGGAGGTCCGCCACTTCCACGGCACAGGCGCCGGTGGCAAGGGCCTTGGCCTTGATGCCGTCGAGTTCTTCAATACCCTGCCCGACGTCAGCCACATAGGCGACTACATCGCAGTTGTACTTTTCCTTCAGCCAGGGCAGAATTACCGAGGTATCCAATCCGCCGGAATATGCCAACACGATCTTTTTAATTTTTTCGCTTTTAGCCATGCTGTTTCTCCTGAAACTTATTAAACCGTGGATTTTATCGTCCCGCGTCGGAATCCGCAATCCGAAATAAAATCTATGGTTTCAATGCTCCAGACAATTGGCAACCACGTTTCTCATGACTTCCACGGGCGGGCGAGATTGCGTCCATAGTTCGTACTGGGCGGCAGCCTGGTTTACGAACATATCCAGACCGGTAACGATCTGAGCACCGCTCGCCTGGGCCAGGGTCAGTAATTTCGTATGCAGCGGATTGTAAACGGTGTCAAAAACCACCTTCGTGCCTGCTGGGATGGCGGCAAGCGGACAGTCGTCCACATTCGGATGCATACCTATCGCCGTGCAGTTAATGATAATCTCGGGTTGGGTTTGATCGGCCTGTTCCAGCGGCAGGGCGTCACAGCCGAACTCATCAGCCAGCGCTTCGGCCCGGCTTAGTGTGCGATTGCAAAGCGTAACAGCTGCCCCGTAATGCGAAAAGGCTGCCACGATGGCCCGGCCTGCTCCGCCAGCGCCGAGAACAGTTACGCGACGAGAAGCCAATCCTTCACGCCCGATTTTCATTTTGGCACATAGCGCGTCAATGGCGCCGGCGTAGTCGGTATTGTCGCCGCGGAGTTGGCCGGCCTGCGAAATCGTGATCGTATTGACCGCGCCGATCCGAACCGCCAATTCATCACAATTCTCAGGCCCGACATACGCCAGTGCGTTTTCCTTGTGCGGTATCGTCACGCTCAGGCCCCTCAGCCCCAGCCAGGGCCTCGCTGCGACGGCATCCATGAAACGGTTGAAATTTTCCGCACCCGGTTCGATTCGTAGCGGCACATAGACCGCATTGCGACGGGCGGTAGTGAAGGCTGCGTTATGAATCGCGGGACTCATTGAATGGGCGATGGGACAACCTATCACGCCGTAAACTTCCGTCTCCCCGTTCAGGTCATCCCAGCGATAAAGATGCCTGATCTCAGCGAGGCTTGGCTGGCCCGGCGCGGACTCTGCCCCGGCGTGCAGCGAGGCGAACGTGCCCCAGCCTGCGAATTTTTTCGCGAGAATTCTGCTGATCAGGCCGGCTTCGCCCATCGCAAGCACAAGCGTCGGCTTGTTGCATTTGCGAATAATATCAAAAGCTCGCAGCGCTTCATCGGGCCCAGCCGGTGTGAAGGCTATCTTGTTCACGTCGGCTGCGGAAGCTTCCATAGAAGCTGCTATTTCGTCCAGATTGTCGGGGCAACGTTTGAAATTATGATGGCTGAGAATGGTCTGGCTATGGGAAAATCTGGGACGCTCAGCCCGGGGAACATCCTCCTCGATATCAATAGCAGCCACCTTGCCGATCAGGTCTGCCCTGGCCAGGATCGAAAGACGATGTCGTTCTTCCCCCTCGTATAGTCCTCCCTGACGCGTCGGCCTGCACGTCACTATCACCGGTACGGGCGGGCAGGCAAGCAGGTCGTGGAGTTGTTCATCGTCCGGGAGGTTCGTCAGAAAATCCAGGCGACACTCAACCATATCCGCGCCGTCGGCAGCAGCTGCTATCATGTCGGTTCGCATCGCTTCGACAGTCCGGCTGGTCAGGGGACAGATCAACTTCGTTTTGCACTTCATTTCGCTCATTTTTGCTCCGGTTGGGTCGTAGGTTGTGTGGCAGGCTGGGTAGCTGGGGGATTCTCGGAAAGCAGCATCTCCTCCGATTTCATTACGCGATCGATGTCACTTGCTTTGACGGCGGTGACTGTCGGGCTGGCAGAGCTGCGACAATACAAAACCTTCTCATCCTCGCCGGCCTGGCCTATACGAAGGGTCAGCAGTTCATCCCTGTCCTGATTTTTCACGGTCAGTGAAATTACCACAGCCGGGTTGATAATATCCATCGGCTCGCCGGCAGAGGAAGTAATCCATCGTTCTGCCCGCAAGGTCGAGAGACTTTGCAACAGCGCGAGGATTTCTTTCTGTTCGACATTTCCGGGGCTGGGCAGTGTTCTCTTCCAACCCGTGGAAATTTTTACGAGTACCGTCTTGGCCTGGCTGTGTTGGATGATGATCTTTTCAACGTCGGCCTGGTTGAACGGCAAGAGAGTTCGTATGCGGAGATTGTCCATGGCAGGCTGTAATTCATCGAGCGCCTCGACGGGTAGGGTGAAGACGGTTTCATCGTTCAACGCAGCTACAACACTCTGGCCGAGATTATTTCCAAGCTTGAGTGTGTTTTCATCCTGTCCGATGAATTCGATCATCAATTGCGGCTTGTCCAGGCCCAGCTTGACAAAATCAACCCCGCCTGGCCCGGCATCGAGAAAACGCTCAGCTTCGATCTTTCGCAGTCTTTCTATCAAGGCCTTGATTTTTGCCGGATCGCAATCGGCCTGGACAGGTCCAACGATCCGCCATCGTCCGTCGTAAGTTTTTGTCTTCGCGTCACCATTGGCCAGGGTATAACTGTCCCGGCCTGTGAATTTCAACATGAGAAATTTATCAGGATCAAACTTCAATACCGTCATGTCGCGATAGTCATTCATATCCCCCCCCAGCCCGGCGGAGATATCCAGCCCGACAATAAATGTCCTTTTCGCCCCGGCCGGCCTGACGAAAGTTTCCGGTTTCGCACTGCCAAGCCTGGGAACCTGTCTGCCTACCAGCAACTTCGCCTTCTCACCAGCCTGGCCAGTCAATTCGATAGTCCAAATCGGCTTATCCAGCCCGGTCATGGAATCAGCCAGACCGTCCTCGCCCTCGGGCGAAAAATATCTGCTGTATTCCAAGCCCTCCATCATGCGAATTATATTTTCCAGCCGATCTGTTTTCACCGCTGAGTTCATGGGCGAGGTCATCTGCCATACCCCGGTCGATTTGCTGAAGACCATCTCCACACCCAGGCCGTCACTTATGGTCAGTTTCACCGGATCAATGATCGGCCTGGCGAAAATTTTGCGGCTCTCAACGGAGGCCGGCCTGGGCTTGAACAGATCAGTCCGCGATATGGCTACGAAAAGTCCACAGGCGACAAGGAGCAGCAGTAATATCAATAATGTTCTGGGCTTCATTAAAATCTCGTTAACTATCGTAAATAAAATTAGCGTTATCGTCTTCTGATGAGCATAACGACTCCGCCGATGGCAAGGACTGTCAGCGGCAGGGCGATAACGCAGGCGGACCAAAGTATATTCTGAGTGGTTTGCGACATATCGCCCACAGGTTTGAACCTCAACGGCCCAGCTGCGATGAAACTCTCTCTGCCTGTCAGCCAATAAACGCTATTGACGATCAGATCAACATTTCCGCGTGGAGGCTGGGCAGTGCGATAGCCTCCCTCGACGGATTCGCGAGGCGCTGTCAGATACGCGTCGTCCAGACCGCCGCCCAGGCCCAGCACTACAATTCGCGAGGGGGCGATATCTTCGGACGGCTCGCCGGCCCGGGTAGCGGCAGCTGCGACCACGAGCGGAACTTTCATGTCGCCCTTGTCGTAGTGCGGGCTTATAAGGTTCCCGCCGGAAAAATGCAGTTCCTTGCCGAGTGCGACAAGATCGTCCGTCGCCCAGATATTCGTCATGGTTTCCGGCACGGTCAGGACATCCTGGATATCCACGCCGGCTGGGCGTTTGTCTTTTGGCTCAATTATTATGGGGCAAATATGTTTCCACGCCAGTCGACGCCCTCTCAATGACTTGCCGACCGGATGATCGGAAAAACTGTTCAGCGGCATGTAGGCCAGCTTGTTGATGTCCAGCAGAAACTTGCCAGATTCCTCATCAGGCAGGCCGAATAGCAGGACAGCTTCCGCCCGCACATCGATACCCCAATTTTTTATGAGGTAGTCGTTGTAGTCGTACTTCGTCACCAGGGCCTGGCCGTCCAGAATTCTGGGAATAAGCGTCTTGGCGAGGAAAACGGCGGTGACTCCGCTGTCGATGGCTTTGCTGACCTTTGTCAACTGGGCCTGGCCGAACCTGGCGGGCGGGGTGTTCGCCCCCGGAACGATTACAGGCTCCGCCGGCGGAAGAATCAGGAGTACGGTTGGCATTTCCGTCTGTTCCGTTGCGGGCGTAGTGGTAGCGTTGGCCAGGGGGGGCATGGGATCGGCAAGGTTCCATGTATCAACCAGGAAGTTCGCCTCTTGCAGATTTCTTCGGATTTCCTGCAACATCTCATACGGGATCGGCCCGGGCGGCGGGCGGAATCTCATGGGGTCTACGCCTTGCGGCAAGGGTGGTCGATAGTACGTCAACAGAACTCTGCCGAAGGGTCTATCCTCCGTCAACGCCAGAATGCGCGAAGCTATAACCGCGTCGCCATTGAAAAATCTGTTCGGTTCTTCACCGCTACGGAGGAAGAAATCAGCCTTCATTTCCGCAGGCCAGACTTCATCAAACGGGATCACGTCCACCTTCTCGGGGGTTTCTATAACGATTATATTTTCGCCCGATATATCAGGCAGCAGGGAATCCTTGGCAGGGGCCTGGAGTTTCCCAGCCTCCGCCAGCAGGGGGGATATCCGCTGTAATATCTTGTCGAACTGGTCGCCTTTTTCCAGGCTGGCGAAAATTTTTCCGGTTTCCTTATCAACATCCATCAGCCTTGCAATACCCTCGGCTACGGAGTCCTGATTGCTCTTGATTACCCGGCTGAGTTGGAACCCTGCCAGCCTTAACTGCTTTATCGCCCGCTGCTGGGCTGGGACGTTTGCGTCGCTGATCTGCAGGGCTATCTGCGCCCTTAGCGTTTCGAGCTGACGGGCCAACTCATCCAGCAATCTGCCTCTGCTGGAGCGGACAGTCTCGCCATCCCGACGTTGGATGTCGACTTCCCAGGCCTTGCATACGGAGAGCAATTGAATGTCTTCGGTATCTTTCCCAGCCAGGGTGTCAAGACGGTAGGCTGCATCGCGAACGCGGGTACTGGCCTGGCCTATCGCGACGGCAAGCTCCTTGAGTATCGGGCCTGGGTCTTCAGGCAACGCTGCCCCCGACTCGCCCGCGAGAGTGCTTATCTGCGTTACTGCCAGAACGCATTTATCCATTGCATTGATGAGCAGGGGGGAGTTGGCTTTGACTTTGCCCGGCAGTTTGGAAACTCTGAGAAGAAAATCATCGTAAGCCTCAAGCGTCTGCCGGATGGTTTGCAATTCGTCAGTGAGTTTCTTGAGCAGGCCGACGTAATCGGGCAGTTGTTTGGAGTTTAATTCCTGGGAAACTTCCCTGGCTGTTTGTTCAACATCGCGGATGAGTTTTACCAGCGTTTCCTGCACAGCTGGGCCGGTGTTCCAAAGGCCAAGATACGAATCCGACGGAATATTTGCCCATTTGTCTTTTTCAGCCTGAAGTTGCCTTTCAAGTTCGGGCAGCATGGCCCGGATTTTTTCGAGCAGTGCTTCATGCGGGTGCGTTGCGGCGTGTTGTCTTTCCCGCAGTCTGCTAAGTAGCATTGAACGGGCGGCATCGCCAGAGGCATCTACGGCGGTGATTTTGGGATTGGCAGCATGGATATCCTCGAAAAGTTCGGTGATGCGTTGCAGATACTTTTGTGTTTCACGGCGTTTTTCCCGGGCCGGTTCGGTATCGGCTGGGCCTTTCGCAGCTGCGTATATCACAGATATCTCAATTGGCTGATTTACCTTTTCGAGTATTCTGACTGTTCGTTCGCTCAGGCCGAACCTTCCCAACGTTTCAAAATCCTGCCTGTACGGATATCGGAACGCGATCATGTTTATCACGATCACGACCGTAATCGCAGCTGCGACCGAAACGCCAACCATCGCGCCGAACCTGTTCCTTGACCCGTGAGCCGTCGCAAGTACCTGTAAAGCTATGATCACAAACCCAGCCGATATCCCGCCGATGAGAATAATCACGGCCCACACGGGCTGATCGGAGGGCAGGATTGACTTCATCCCCCAGAGCAATCCGCCGAATGCCTGGGCAACCAGGCTGCCCGTCATCACCAGCCAAAACGCCAGGGTTATCCAGAATGCCTGTTTTTTGCCGAGAATTACGAAAAACCCCAGCAGGGCCATTACCGCAAACGCAGCTGTCCATGCCAGGTGCAGCCCGAGCGACTCCGCCGGGAGCGTCTGCGGATCTTGCTGCAACAGATGCAGGACAATCCCTATGCCCGCCAGGATACTCAATATCATGGACAGCGACCCGGCTGGGGCGCGGAAAGGCCTGGAAAATCGCCTAGCCGGGTTACCCTTGTTCGTCTCGTCTTCGAAAATTATCGCCATCGTCTTGACTCCAACGTCTTTACGCTAAGGAAAAGGAAACCGCCCGTCATCGTTACAAAAAACACCAGACCACAGCTGTCGAATTGCCCTCGCGCGAATCTGCGGAGATATGTCATCGCGTTCAAGTTCGCAGCCATGCGATTGAAAGGTTCGGGCGTGTGGATCGAGACGGGTTCCATAAGAACGGTAAATATCGACAGCAATATGATAGCTGCCACCGCAGCCATGAGCTGGTATCGGCTGAGGGTGGATGCGAAAACGCCCACCGCCAGGAAAGCCAGTCCCAGAAGAATCATTCCCACATATCCCATCAAAACCACACCAAGGTCAGGCTGGGCGAAAATGTACATCAACACCAGGAAAATCGCTGTGCTTGCAAGGAGTGTTATATAAAAAATGAAAACGCCCAGGAATTTTCCCATAATCACCTGGGTATCCGTTACCGGTGCGGTCATGAGCGTTTCGATAGTTCCGCTTCGGAATTCTTCGCTTGCCAGCCTCATTGTAAGCAACGGCGCTACGATAGTCATAGACATCGCCATCATCTCAAACAGCGACCTTAGCGAAGCTGTCTGATGCGGCACGAGAATGAAAAAGTCGCGTGAACCCGTCCAGAATCCGGGCGGCGAGACAAACTTGAACGCGCAAACGCACAGGAACAGCGTGCCGACCACGTAGGCAAGCGGGCTGTAAAAGTATCCCGCCAATTCTTTGCGGGCTATCGATATGGTTTTCATACTCATCCGTTATATCCTTATCAGTGTCACCCAGCTGTCTTTTCCTGTTTGACAGACTGTTCATAGGTTATCTGCACGAAGAAATCCTCCAGCGATGCCGTTGCCCGGCGAAGTTCCCGCAAGTCCCAGTTTTTCTGTCTGACCAGTTCAAACACCGAGCTTCGCAACTCTTTGTCACCCCGGCCTCGGATTTCAAGCCTGGTCCATTTCCCGTCCTGACTGTGCTGCACCTCTGTTACGCCGTCGAGACATCCGACAGCTCTGACAAGCTCGCCCGGCTCGGCGCCCTGAAGCTCTGCTACGACATGGCTGGGCCCTGCGACTCGCTGCCTTAACTCCGCGGGCGTGCCGCTGGCGACGAGTTTGCCGCCCGTGATAATGATGATTTCACTACAGGTCTGTTCGACCTCCGCCAGAATATGGCTGGACAGAATAACCGTATGCTCATCGGCCAATTCTCCTATCAAACCTCGCATGGAACGAATCTGCGTAGGGTCCAGGCCGATCGTCGGCTCGTCAAGAATCAGCACGGGCGGATTGTGCAACAACACCTCAGCCAGGCCCATGCGCTGCTTGTAACCTCGGCTTAGTTCTTCAAGCCTGCGATTCATCATATTCTCAGGCTGACTTAGCCCGCATCGCTCAGCTACGCGCTGAACCGCAGCCTTGCGCTGCCGACGAGGAATGTCCCGTAATGCAGCACGGAACATCAGATATTCTTTTACCCGCATCTCCGGGTAGACGGGCACGGATTCGGGCATATAGCCGATCTGTCTGCGCACAGCCAGGGAGTCCGCCAGAACGTCCAGGCCGTTGATGGTTACCTTCCCGCGCGAAGCCGGGAGGAAACAGGTCATAATCTTCAGCGTCGTGCTCTTGCCGGCTCCGTTGGGGCCTAGAAACCCTACAACGGAACCCTTTTTCACATTAAAGCTGATATTATCTACCGCCAGCACGTGGCTATACCATTTCGTAAGATGTTTAACATCTATCATTTCACAGTACCTTCCGAAACCTGTAAAAAATTTCGCAACTTATCTCTCCCATAAGAGATTAATGATTCGTCGGCGTTGGTCAACCATATAACCGCCCAGCTGGCGGATGATTTAGCTTGAGACGGCTCGCACTTATCCGTAGGATACTGGCTTGGCATCCTAAAAAGGAGATGCAATATGCTACGTTATGGTTTTTATTCTTTGTTTTGTGTCCTGGCAATACTCGCCGTCTGCGGGCAACTGCCGGGAGAAACCTCACAAGCCCAGGCCCAGGTCGCTGCCAACCCAGCCGACGCTACCCTGTCAGCTGCCAGGGAGTACGTCGAAAAATCGGATCGCTACCTCCACCATAGCAAACTTAAGCGCGGAATGAAAGGCTACGGCCTGACCGTCTTTGCGGGGACAAAAATCGAAAAGTTCGATGTCGAGATAATTTCGGTCATCGAAAACTTCACCCCCCAGCAGAACGCAATTCTTGTTATGGTATCAGGTCAGGGCCTGGAAAAGACGGGCAATATCCAGGGCATGAGCGGCTCGCCGGTTTACATGCAGGACCCTGCCGACGGCAAGTTCAAGCTCATCGGCGCTTATGCATTTGGCTGGTCTTTGTCGAAGGAGCCTTTATGCGGCATTCAGCCCATCGCGCAGATGATAGCCATGCCCGGCGTGCTCGAAGCTTTGAAGCAGGCTGACTCATCGACTACCCAGCCTGCTGAGACCCAGCCGACCTCAGATGCGGCGACCCGATCAGCCCCAGCTGGCGGAACCAGCCAGGCAGGCCGGGATACCACTGAATTTCTGCAAATCGTGCTGAACCCAGCCAAGGGCGATTTCGCGGGACTCTACAGAAAGACCGCCCAAATTGCAGCAGGCAAGTCCAATCGAGGCCAACTCTTGCCGCTTGGTACGCCTCTGCTGATATCAGGTTGTACGCCCGATTTCATTAAACAGTCCACCGATCAGTTCAGCCAAATGGGCCTTACACCATTCCAGGGCGGCGGAGCAGGCGGAATCGATGAAAAAGACCTGGATAAGGTCAAACTCGCGCCCGGCTCGTCGGTTGCATTGCCGTTGATAACCGGCGACGTTGACATGACTGCCCTGGGGACGGTCACAGACGTAGTAGGCAATACAGTGCTGGCTCTGGGGCATCAGCTCAATGGCGACGGCAAGGTAACACTGCCAATGAGCACAGGCTATGTACATACCATCGTTGCTAATCTGGTAGACAGCTTCAAGCTTGGTTCATCCCTCAGGCAGGTGGGTTCGCTGAATTATGACCAGCAGGTCGGAGTCGTCGGCCTGGTCGGGCCTGAAGTCAAAATGATCCCGATCAGAGTATCCATGAACCAGGTTCAGGACCACCGCCAGCAGGATTTTTCGTATAAAATCGTCAACGAGTGGTACTACACAGCCAGGCTGGCATCTACGCTGGTGCAGGCGTCAGCCACGGCACTGCGAAACCCGCCGCTGAGACACCATGTGGAATACGAAATTACGATAGACTTTGGAGACCTCGGTAAATATGCCGTCTCAAACGTAGGCACGGGGTCAGAGAGCGGCTGGTTCGGGCCGACCTCCGATGGGTTGCAATCCGCGGCTTCGGACACAGCCAGGCCTATAGCAGCACTGATGAACAATCCCTTCGGCCCGCCGCCGGCTGTGAAAGATATCGACGTCAAAATTACAATTCAGAATGGCGATATCGAGGCGGAGATAATAGACTTCAAGCTCGATGCGCAAATCTACATACCAGGCGAGACTGTTACAGGTCAACTGCTGCTTAGCCGATATCGTCAGGAAAGGTTTACCTTGCCGGTATCATTTGACTTGCCAAAGGAATTGCCCGATGGCACATACACGCTGACAGCAGGGGATTCGCTATACGCGGGCCAGCAGAAACAGGCAGAGCAGCCTCAACTGTTCAAGCCTCTCACCGTCGAGGAACTGTTCAAGGCTCTGCAGGATGTGGTTCTCCCAAGGGCTGACAACGTCTATCTTCACATGCCCTTACCGCGGGGGGGGATCGCACTTGGTCAAAAAGAATTGCCCGACCTCCCAGCCAGCAAAGCTATGGTTATCATGGAAGCGGATGTCCCCGACACAACCATATTCAGAACGTCACTGATCCAGAGCATGAAAACCCAATACGTCATCCGCGGTGACAAGAGTGTTAAAGTCATTGTTCAGAAACAAACGAACGAGACCCTTTTGAAGTAACGAGAGGAAATTACTGTGATAAAGTTCCATATTTTTAGCAAAAGTCTTGTTGTACTAATGTTACTGGTTCTGGCTGGCCCGGTATTGGCGGTTTCGCCGGAGGTCTGGGAGTTTAACAGCGAGTCGGACTTCACGAAATGCGAGCGGGAATCGACGGTCGTTAATTCTCACGGCGATGTTACACTCGCCCGCAAGATCGAAATTCTCCTTTCCTCTGCCGACGCCCCAGCTGTTGTAGCTGCGGTGGTTATTGACGGCGAGAGGGTCTACGCAGCCTCCGGAACGGACGGCTGGGTTTACAAAATCACCCCAGCGACGGAAAACAAAACCGATGACAAAGATGTCAAATACGTATTTAAAAAATTTGCGAAACTTCCCTCAGCCATGGTTACCTGCATGGTAAAAAAGGGGGAAACCATTCTGGCAGGCGGCGGGGGAACCGACGCAGGAATCTATGCTATTGCACCCGACGGCAAGATTAAGAAAGTATTCGCCGAAGACGTAGTCAAATACGTATGGGCAATAGTCGCCGGGCCAAAGGGTGAGCTATACGCAGCCACGGGGCCGGAAGGGATCGTCTACAGTATTGACGAAAGCGGCAAGGGCGAGGTTCTCTACCACATAGACAAGAAACTCGCGAAGAACATTCTCTGCCTGGCCTTGCGGGAAGACGGCAAACTTCTTGCCGGCACGGATCAGAGCGGGCTTGTTATAGAAATCAATCCCGCTACAAAGATCGGACGAGTGGTTTTCGACGCCGCGGAGAAGGAAATTTCCTCCATTGTCATCGATAACGATGGAGGACTCTTCGCAGCTACGAGCGATGCAGCCAAGGCTGGCGCCACATCTCAACCCACAGACAGCAAGAACGGCAAGGCTGAGTCGCAACCGGCGACAAAACCCGCTGAAAAGCCAGCTGAAAAACCCGAAGACAAAAAAGACGCGAAGAAAAAAACACCCACGACTCAGCCCGTCATTGAAAAGAAAAAAACATCATCTGCCGAACCGGCTGAAACGGAAAAACCGGGTAAGTTCAGGCTGATAGGTCTGCCGACAGACCAGGCTGTGAAACCCGCCCAGCCCTCAGCTGCAACGCCTCGCAAGATGGCGACAAAGGCAGAGTTGATAGCTTTGCTGAAAAGCGGTGCGATAAAAAAATCCAATAACTCCCTCAAAACCGCTGCCCCCAAACCAGCTGCTATTAATGTGTCGGAGGCTGCAAAGGCAGCCCTGGCTGCTGCGTTGAAAAGTAAAAGCGCCACAACCATCCAACCTAACGGCAAGGGTAATGCTGTCTATAGCATTGATTCTCAAGGCATGGTGCGTACTATCTTTCGCAAGCCGGTTACGATTCTGGCTATGATTGCCCAGGACGACAGGCTCATTCTCGCAACAGGTCAGGAAGGGCAAATATATTACGTTACGAAAGACGGTACTCTCAGCGGTGAGCTTATCGACACCGACGCAAAACAGGTCACAGCTGTTATCGAAACGCCACACGGCGACCTGATTTTTGCGACAAGTAACAAGGGATCGGTAGGCCTGATCGGCAGCAGCTTCGCCACTAGCGGAACGCTTACCAGCAAACCCTCCGACGCCAAGCAGATAGCACAATGGGGAACCATAAAGCTCCGAGGTGTTATGCCCGACGACACTAAAATCACCGTCGCTACGCGCAGCGGTAATCTTGAAGAAGCCAGCGACTCCACATGGAGCAGCTGGTCGAAGGAAATGCCCCTCGAAGCTGATTATCTCCCCATCGGCAGCCCAGCTGGGCGTTTTTTGCAGTACCGGGTAACTTTCAGTTCCGACGGCAAGGTAACTCCTTCGCTTGGTAAGGTTGAGATCATTTATCAGGTCGGCAACCTGGCTCCGGCTGTGCTGGGCGTGGCTGTTCAGGCGAGCAACCAGGGCCTCAAGCCAACCGACAAGGCTCTGACAAAGACTTACAGACTCGTAGCCATACAGGCATTCGACCCGAATAAAGACACGTTGGTTTATACGGTCGATTATCGTCTGATAGGCACGGATGCGTGGGTTGAAATGACCGACTCGCTCAAAACGCCCAAGTACGTCTGGGACACGCGAACCGCAGCGGATGGCCTGTACGAGCTTCGCATAACCGCCAGCGATGAACCATCCAATATCCAGACAGCTGCACGCGAGGCAAGCAGAGTTTCCGAACCCGTTACCGTCGATAACACTCCGCCTGCCCTGCAAAAACTTGTCGCTATGGTCAATTCAGACCAGGCCATCGTCACAGGCCAGGCTATCGATGCAATAAGCAGAATCGTATCCATGCAGTATTCCGTGGATAGCGTTGATGAGTGGAAAACAATTCTCCCTACCGATGGCATTTGTGATTCGACTACCGAAGCCTTCCGCTTTGAGACCGACCAACTAAAGCCAGGCCCCCACAGAATCTCAATAAGGGCGACGGACGTTTACGAAAATACAGGATATGCCGGCGTAAACATCGTGATAGAAAAGTAGGATTGAATATGAGGAAGGTGCTCTAGATTAGTCGTCCCTGAAAAAGTCGCCATAGTCTTTGAAATAGGCTATTTCCGTAATGCCATTTATAAATTGCAAGGTTCTTATGATTAACTCCCAGGGCCTTGCAATACGGCGCCATCATTTAATATTCAACTGGCGATTTTCCTTCCGTGTCATACCCGCGAAAGCGGGTATCCAGGGCCGGTCAGCCGGGGTGATAATTTCCCATCATGGACTTTTTTCTCGTCTTGATTACATTCCCTGGATTCCGGGCCGCCAGCGGCGGTGGCAGAAGCTTCGCTGCGCCCGGAATGACAAGAAAACAACTTTTCAGGGGCGACTAGATAATCAAGGTGCTCAAGAGCATATCAAACTTGATAGTTCCCTTTTTGCTGGCTTGCTTTGCCCGTGGCTGCTTCAGAAACATTGCGGAATATTTACAAATATGCCTTACGTTTCTTCCTTGCCACGAACAAACCCGCTACGCAAAAACCTGAACTCTCAACTTTTCAATGCTCTAGACAAAAAAAGCCCCGCCCATTAAAGGACGGGGCTTTGATTTTTTTTAAAGGCCAGCCTGCTTGTCCTGGTTAAAAGCAGGAAGGCCAGCAGTGTCTCAATATTCTGTCACCTATAAGTAGCTTATCTATGGCGTGTCGTGCCAAAACACCGGCACGACAATATGCCTTTATTATCGGGGATTAATCCCATTCGACTTCTATCAGTTGCTCCTTCACAGGTTGCTCTGTCGGTGTTGCTGCAGCCGGCTTGATTATGGCTGGGGCCATAGGGGCAATCTTGACAGGAGCGGGTTTACTCGCCGGCGAAACCTCTGCCGGCGACGTAGGCTGATCGATCTTGATCGGCGCTGGTCGAATCGGCTGGGGCTTGCCTGCGGGAAATTCCATTGGTTCGGGTTTGACCGGAATTGGACTGATCTTGATCGGCTCAGGTCTTGGGGGTTCGACACTGCCTGGTTCTGCCGGCTTGGCAACGGGCGCGATCGGTTTGACAGGTGTCGGCTCCAATTCTATCGGAGCCGGCGCGATCGGCTCGGGCTTTTCGACCGGAGCTGGTATAACAGGCTCGGTCGGTTCGGGCATAACGGGCTTTACCGGTTCTGGAACCACTGGCTCGATAGGTTTTTCTATCGGAGTCGGCTCAAGCTCTATCGGAGCCGGCTCTGTCGGTTCGGGCATAACGGGCTTCACCGGCTCGGGAACCACGGGTTCGATTGGTTTTTCTATCGGAGTAGGCTCAAGCTCTACCGGAGCCGGCTCGATCGGCTCGGGCATTACTGGCTTGACAGGTTCGGGAACCACGGGTTCGATTGGTTTTTCTATTGGAGTCGGCTCAAGCTCTATCGGAGCTGGTTCAATCGGTTCGGGCATAACGGGCTTCACCGGCTCGGGAGTGACAACCGGCTCGAGCGGGGGTTCGACAGGAGCTGGCTCGATCTCTACCGGAGCTGGTTCAACCGGCATCGGGGCCACGAGCGGCGTTGGCTCGATCATGTCTGACGACCAAGGCTGGGGCGTAACTGGAGCAGGTTTTGACACTGCAGGCGCAGGTTCGATAACAAGCTCAGGGGTTGGTTGTGGTGTTGCGGGTTCCGGTTCAGGCTGTATTGTTTCAACCACTGCGGACTCTGTTTCGCCGATCACATCAACATTATCGATCTCAAAAATTGAAAGCGAGAGTTTTTTATCCAGAACGGCTTTGCCGCGAAGTCCGACATTTTTGCCTACGTATCGACGGAGATTTACGGAACCTGTGGTATTCTGGGCATAGCCATGGATGCGGAATGTGGATGGATCTCGCACGACGAATCGTTGTCCGCCCGGCCCAGCTGAGTACAGTTCGCTGACTTCCAGAATTCCCTGGAGATCGTATCCTGCAGGCGTCTTTTTGGCTTGGGGTTCCTCAGCCACTACAGGGGCAGTCGGGTTCAGCGCTTCGCTTACAAGCATGCTTGCAGCCTGGCGTTGCCTGGCCAATTCAACTTCTTCTTTTGCAAAGCTCAACAGTGAATCATACACGGGCCTGAATCGGCTGCTTTGGGGAACGTCAAGTTTCTCAGCCTCTTCCATTATTTTCTGGAAATCCCGTTCGTTTACGGGCTTCTTGGACTCAGCCATCATGTCCTTTTCGAGCTTGCGAATACTTTGGAGCGTTTGCATTTCCTTGCGGACAGGCTGAATTTCTTTCGGCGCCGCTGGGGCGGGTGTTTCCTCAATCGTAACTGACTCAGTCACTTCAGACGGGGTTTGCTCAGGCTGAGTGGTAGCGGTTTCTTCAGGCTGGGCCTGCTTGTCGCGATCATAGTCAGCTGCGTTTTTGACGTAACGTGAGGAAATATAAAATTTCACCATTGATGGTGGCTTGATTACGTACCACTCCCCGTTGGCGTCACGAGCATTGCCAATTACCCTTACGGTATCGCCGCGATTGAGTCTGCCCTGGCTTACGAAAAAATTATTCGTCTTCAGCGTACCGGCTGCACGCACGTTCACGCCGTCGCCGGTAACCGTACCGATCTTGGTTTCAGGATTGAGATCAACATATTGTTTGCTGATAACGCTATAGCAACCCGGCGCAGGCAGGATAGCCAGCCAATCGTCAACAGTATCCGTGACAGTAACACGCTGAGGCTCATTGAGCTTCGTCAGCCGATCCGAATTCATGCTCGGAGCTGCACGAACGTAAACATCCTGGCCAACCACGACGCCTTCATAATCCTCAGCAAGGGCAGCGGGGCTAAGGAACCTTCCGAACACTGCTATCGAACAAACCAGCAGCGTAAGAATCTTTGCATTAATATTCATTATTTTTGCTCCTTCTAACAGATTTATCCGTTAGAGTTAGACGCACATGGCTTTCTTTGGGTATCTGTAATTTTCAGATTTTTTCGGCCTGAAATCTCAAAGCAGGTTTTCAAACCATGCACAAAATCCCAAGGCCCGCCTGATCCTGCATAAGATTAGCAAGATCAGTTTGGGAAAAGACTAACATTTTTTGGCCACTAAGTCAATTATACGCACGAGTCATTTTTTTGACGAAGTGATGGAAGATGATTTTGGTAGTATTTGGAAATTTCCGTGGAAAAGGAGAAAAGATCAAGCTGTCTCAGGCAGCCTGGATCAATTTGAGAGTGAAGGTAGTACCCCGGCCTACTTTGCTTTGGACAGAAATCTCGCCATTCATCGAATGCATGATCTCACGGCAAACAGCCAGTCCAAGACCGTTGCCTTCTTCATGGCCTGGCGAGCCCTTTTTCGTGGTGAAGAACGGCTCGAAAATACGGGGCAAATGCGCCCTGGAAATGCCCCCGCCGTTATCCGAAACCATCAGGTGAACAGCTTTCGGTTCGACTTGAGCACTGACTTCTATACGCCGGCCTGCTTTTTTCTGCATCACGGCGTGGCGGGCGTTCAAAAGCAGATTCAACAAAACCTGTTGCAATTCGATTCTGGGACAAGATAGTTTTAAATCGTTAGGTACCAGGCAATTAAACTCGATAGAGTCTCTTTGTGGTTCGCGAGCCATGGCGGAAAGTGTGTCATTGACAAGTTCGACAATGGAAAAGGGCTGGTTCGATTCCGCTGAATCCCCAGCCAGGCCTAGCAGGGCTCTGGTTATCCCCGCTGCCCTTAGTCCGCCGGAAACAGCCTTGGAAAGGGCTTTTTCCGTGAATTCAGGGCGTTTTTGAGCCATTTGTGCATAGTTTATAACAGGCGTAAGAATATTGTTGTATTCGTGGGCCACCATCGTAGCCAGCGTACCTATCGACGCAAGCTTTTGAGAACGGCGAAGCTCTTTACGTAGAGTTTCCACTTCCTGGCGGAGAGTCACAATCTCCTGCCTGGATTGTATAACAGCCAATTTTTTATTTTTTTCAGGGGATTTTCGGGTTTTCAACATAGATTTATGCCCTGGAAATATATGTACACTATCTTGTCAAGTCGGATTACATATAATAATCGGCGGCTGGTATGTGAGACTTTTGAGTTAAATTTGCGATTTGAGGAGTAAAATGGAAGAATTGACAAAACTTAGCAAACTGCTAGAACTGGTTGAGCAGGTGGGCATTACCATTCGTCGGGCCCCCGGAGCGGGCGACGGAGGTGAACACCCCGGCGGGTCGCTGATTAGGCTCAAAGGCAGTGAAATGTTGTTCCTTGATCCCACTGCCTCGACTTCGGACCAGATATCAGCTGCTGCCAACGCACTGAGAGACAGGGAAGAATTATGCGACCAATTCATCCCGCCGGAAATCCGGGATATGATCGAATAAATCCTAATATAAGGCTTGTTTTTTGTAATTAATCCGCTAGAATCTTTCGTTTCGCATGGGCCAGCGCCTCAGAATTCACAGTATGTTCCAAGCTGGCTGTTTAAGAAGGATTGTTTTTACGAATCTCTCCTGAAAGGAAAATGATATGTTGAGAATAGCTGTTATCGGCGGCGACGGAACCGGACCGGAAGTAGTGGCGGAAGGCCTGAAGGTACTCAAGGCTGTCAGTGAAAAAGTGGGTTTTGAATATTCCACCAAAGACTTCAACGTCAGCGGTGACCGATATCTCGAGCGCGGCGGAAACCCCGAAGCACCCAGCATCGAAGTTATCAGCGACGAGGAACTCGAAGAACTCCGAAGCTTTGACGCTATCTATCTCGGTGCGGTAGGCCATCCTGACGTGGCTCCGGGCATTCTCGAAAAAGGATTGCTGCTTCGCGCACGGTTCGCACTGGATCAATACATCAATCTTCGCCCGGTGACGCTCTATCCGAACGTCGCGACCCCGCTGGCTGACAAGAAACCCGAAGATGTGGATTTCGTAGTCGTTCGCGAGAACACCGAAGGCATCTATACGGGCATGGGCGGCGTGCAGTACCAAGGAACACCGCAGGAAGTTTCCACGCAGGTCAACTGCACCACGCGATTTGGAGCCGAGCGGGCCATCCGGTACGCTTTTGAACTCTGCCGTAAACGCAATAAGAAAAAACGTCTTACCCTGGTTCACAAGACAAACGTGCTGACGTTCGTCGGTTCGACCTGGTTCAACGCCTTCCAGGACGTCGCCAAGGAATACCCGGACATCGAGACGGATTACAACCACGTCGACGCAGCCTGTATGTGGTTCGTTAAGAACCCGGAATTCTACGACGTACTAGTGACGGACAATATCTTCGGCGACATCATTACAGACCTTGGCGCGATGATTCAGGGCGGCATGGGCGTCGCAGCTGGCGGTAACATCAACCCGGACAAGGGCGGCACGAGTATGTTCGAGCCTATCGGCGGCAGTGCTCCGAAGTATACGGGCATGAACGTCATCAACCCGATAGCAGCCATCGGTGCGCTGGCCATGCTGCTGCGTGAAACCGGCAACAACACCGGCAACGAAAAACTCGTCGAAGCCGGTAACAGAGTTGAAGCAGCTATCATCGCATGTACACCGAAAATGCAAAGTCAGTCAGCTGGCAAAATGGGCATGGGCACAGACGCAGTCGGCGATATGGTCGCAAAAACCGTTGCCGACGCTGAATAGTTTACAATTTCTGAAACAGTAGATAATAAAAAACCCCGGGCAAGAGTCCGGGGTTTTTTTATTCAACATATTTTACGTGAACGGGTTTTCGTGCCCGCACGAGAGTAGCTGAAGTTTATTCAGCTTGCTCTTCTTCGTCGGCTTTTTCCTCAGCCTTCGCTTCATCCGGCGTTTGGTTGGCCTGTTCAGGCTCGGGCAGAAGTTCGTCTGCCTCTTCGATATAAACTTCATCGAAGTCGGTCGCGTCAACTCGTCTTCTCAGGATGAAGTAGATGCTTGTGGAGGCACTGACGAAGAATGTCAGGATGTAGGACGCAACCAGGCCCACCAGGATCAGGACCCAGACAGCTACGAGAATCGCACAAATGCTGTCCCAGCCTCCCATTGCAGCCCAGTTGAACTGGTGAAGGTTCCAAAACGTAGGCTTCTGCCAGAGTACGTCGAGCTGATCGGCATTTGCACCCATCGGGCTTCCGCCGGTGAAAACGCCCCACTTGACGAAGCAATGAACGGAGCAAAGGGCGATATACGCGAAGAGGCGAACGAACAGATACGTCGCCATGCCGTATATGCAAGCAATTATGCCATAAAAGACCGCACGGAACGGCTTGGAGAAAACGTACGTAAAGCTTCTGCTGATTGCGTCAAAGCAGTCGGAACCCTCAGCTGCGATGGTCGGGTACAGCAACGACCCGCCAGCCACCAGACCAATGGACATAAACGCGATTCCAACACCCATAAGTATCGCAATGCCAAACAGAATTCCCATCAGCAATGGCCCGACATACGGTATCGAACCGATAAGCCCGCCGATCATCAAAAGGACACCCGTACCGAGAATGACGATTATCGGCACAAGGGGCGCGCTGAAGAAACTGAAGAATTTCTGCTTGCTGAACTGCAAAGCCTGGAAGAACGATATTTTTTCTTCCCGTGCGAACCGGATCGCAGCTACGCGGTACATGGCTCCGCCAAACAGCGACCAGACGATCAATGCCCACAGCAGGAAGATGGCGGCGAATACCCAATTCTGAATAATCATCCATCGCACACCTTCAACGGCCAGGAGTACGAAGAACAGCAAGCCGGGCTGATCGTCCTGCGGGCCAACGGTCGCTATGTCAGGCAAACCTGATTCCACAGCCAGCGAAACCGAAGGGGCAGTGCGCTTGGCAAGCATCTTCTGGTACTCAGCCAGGCCGCCCGTGAAGTTCAGATACCGAACCGCCATTATGCCATGGTACACACAATCTCGCTCGAATGTGATAAACGACTCAAAAAGCCCGTTACCTGTAATGGCGTTGACATCCTTCTGGAATTTCAGTTTGCGAAGCGTCAGAGCCTTTTGAGCATCGATCAGGGCAAGAGCAAGATTCTCCTCCGCCTTTTCAATATTTTCGTCCTGCTTGTCCTTGTCGGCATTTTTCAGGCTTTCATCCTTTTCGATGAGTTCGTCAGCTTTGTCTTCAACGTCTTCAAGCAGGTCGTTGATCTTATCCAGCTCGTATTCGTAAGCTTCCTCAGCCTGGTCAATGAGGTCTGCCCAGTCCTGGTCGTTCTTCTCGGCGTCTTCGAGAATCTTGTTTCGCTGGACGGAGGCAAATTCGTCGCCCTGTTCTTTGGTGGCGACATAATCCTTGCGGAGCGTTTCGAAGGCTTCGCTGAAATGTCGGCTTTTTGCCCCAGCCAGGCCTCGCCATGTGGAGAGATCCCTGCGATCGTTCTTTGTCGCAGCCAGCAGCGAAGCAGCCTGGAGAAGCCTGCCATCCTGCCACTGTTCGATCTGCGCGTCAAATCTGTCAGGACTGCTGGAGATATGAAGGAGAATTTCGCCCTCCATAGCTGTGCCTGTATCGGAGATTTTCCAGATGGAGTCCATAATCAACCCGCCGCCGATAAGCAACACTAGGGCCACGAAAGCCAACGCCATCTTGTGAGGCTGTGTTGCCATCCTGAAACTTTTGAAAATGTGCGGGAAGCTGAAGATTTCACCCCATACGATTCGTTTGACAACGTTTTGATCATCCGCCATGATTAGGTCCT
This sequence comes from Phycisphaerae bacterium, assembly GCA_963664745.2. Classification (GTDB taxonomy): domain Bacteria; phylum Planctomycetota; class Phycisphaerae; order SM23-33; family SM23-33; genus B1-G9. The sequence continues at coordinate 678,465 of CAXXMC010000002.1, read as the reverse complement.
TTCCTTGACGCTTTTTAAACCGTGCCGCCGGCCTTGTGATAACCTCTGGCTAAACGAACACACATCCTTATGCAGTGCCTGCCCCAAGCAGTAGCACTGCGCAAATTATACGCCCCTGAAAGTCAGCTTCAAGTCGTTTTCCTGATCAGTTTTCAATTAATAACGATTATTTTTTTTTGGCAGACGAGCCGGCTGCCCCGTTTTTCGATGAAGTTTTTGCGGAACTGTCAGACGATTTGTCAGAAGATTTGGTTGATGACCCCTCTGATGACTTGGCTGACGCGGTGTCCGCAGACTTGGTCTCGCCGGAAGATGAGTCCTTTTTCGCAGCCTCTCTATAGGACGAACTTCGATAGTCGGTCTGATAAAAACCGCTGCCTTTGAAAATTATTCCCGCCCCCGTGCCGATGAGCCTTTTGACCCTCAGCTTCGCGCAGGAAGGACATTTCCGAATGGGCTTGGCTGTGATGGAATGGAATTTTTCAAATTTATGCCCGCAGGCCTGACATTCATAATCGTAAGTTGGCATTTTTTTTACTGATCCTTTGAGATATTCATTCACTCAGCTGAATTCTCAGCTGGGGTTTCTTCTTCAGGTTCCTTGGAAACAATCACGCTGGCGGGTCTGAGGGTTCGTTCTTTAAGTTCGTAACCCTTCTGCAATTCCTGGAGCACTGTCATTGGTGGCACGTCGCTGGAAGGCTGTTGCATAAGGGCAGCGTGTTTGGCGGGGTCGAAGGGCTGGCCTTGGGCATCGAGGGCCTTGAGTCCGAATCTGCCCAGCGTTGAGAGCATCTTGTCACTGACCATTTGCATACCCGTAAGCAGCGGATCATCAGCTTTGCTGTTTTCCCTGGCCGATGCAAGCGCCCGTTCCATATCGTCCAGAACCGGCAGCAGTTCTTTCATCAGGGATTCATTGGCATACTGGCGGGCCTGGTCCATATCCTTGGCAGCCCGTTTCTGGTAGTTCTGATAGTCAGCTGCGAGCCTTTGCAAGCGGGCCAACAAGTCGTCGCGTTCTTCCTCAACGGTCATGGGCTTGGCGACAGCCTCTGCCTGCTGAGTTTCATCAGCAGCTTGGGTTTCGACCTGTTCCTCAGCCGGTGGCTGAACGTCTTTGTCTTTTTTCTTTTTGCTCATTGGACTACTTTTTTTTCGTATCTGTGAAATATTCTTTCAGCGTATCTAGAAAACTCTTCCGATTCGGAGTAATGTCGTCCTGTTCGGTTTCGGCGTATGCTTCGAGCAGTTCTTTCTGCTTTTTGGAGAGTTTTTTCGGCACTTCAATATAAAGCTGAACGTGCTGATCGCCGCATCTCCCGCCGCCGACCTGCGGCAGGCCTCGCTTGCGAAGCGAAATTACCTGTCCGTTCTGCGCACCGGAAGGTATGTCTATTTCTTCTGCGCCGGTAAGGGTGGGTATTGAAATTTTTCCTCCCAAGGCTGCGGTGGAAAACGAGACCGGCACCTGGCAGAGCAGATCGTTATTACGTCGCGTCAGAAGCGGATGGGGCCTGACTTTCACATACACGTGCAGATCGCCCCTGGCTGTGCCGACCCGTGCCGGTTCGCCCTCACCGCGAACACGCACAACCTGGCCGTCGTGAATCCCAGCTGGGATTTTCAGGTTCAAAGTCCGCTTCTTATGAGCCCGGCCAGAACCGTGGCAGTCGGTACATTTGTCGCGAACAATGCTGCCTCTTCCCTGACAATCGGGACAGGCCACCACACGCACGCTCATGCCAAAGAAGCCCGAAACCTGCTGTTGAACCTGGCCATATCCGCCACAGGTCTTGCATTTATCCGGGGTCGTACCGGGCTTGGCACCGGAGCCTTTGCAGGTGTCGCACAAATCCATCCGCTGAAATTCCAGCGTCTGCTCCGTGCCGAGAGCTACCTGCTCAAGAGTCATCTCGACTTCAGTTTCCAGATCCAGCCCATGTTGGCCCGCAGATCGGCCTCCCATGCCGCCAAAAATATCGTTGAACATCGAAAAAATATCGCCGAATCCCATCGACGAAAAATCGTGCAGGCCCGCACCCCTCAGGCCGGCGTGCCCGTACTGATCGTATCGCTGACGCTTCTGGTCGTCGGAAAGTACCTCATAAGCCTCTGCCAGCTCTTTGAATTTTTTCTCGCCCTCAGTCTTGTCGCCCTGATAGTTGTCAGGATGAAACTTCAACGCCAGCTTGCGATATGCGCGTTTAATTTCCGTCCCGTCAGCAGACCGGCTGATGCCCAACACTTCGTAATAACATCTTTTTTCCGACATCGTTTTAATTTGCCTCCGGGCTTTTGCTCGGATAGAACAATAACAGGGACGCCGAGAAATATCGACGTCCCTGTATTCTGTTGTCAATCAAGACTAATCGAAATAAAGCTCATGACTTGAAGCTCATGTTCTTTACTTCAACAACTCATTGCCAATCGCACTAGTTAATCGCGCCGGGTGTAACTTCAGCGTCTTCATCTTCGGCATCGTAGTCCGTGACCATCAGGTCGGTTGTGAGCAGCAGGCCTGCTACGCTTGCGGCGTTCTGCAGAGCTGATCTTGAAACCTTGGCAGGGTCGATAACGCCGGCTTTGACGAGGTCTTCGTACACGCCGGTACGGGCGTTGTAGCCCTTCTTGCTGCCGTTTTCCAGGATCGTCGCCACGATAACTTCTCCGTCTTCGCCGGCGTTGTCAGCTATCTGACACGTCGGAGCCTGCAGAGCACGGAGGACGATATCGACGCCGATTTTTTCATCGCCCTTGGCTTTGGCGCGGACAGCTTCCACAGCTGGGATGCAGGACAGGAAGGTCGTCCCGCCGCCGGGGACAACGCCTTCTTCCGCAGCTGCACGCGTGGCATGCACTGCGTCGTCGATGAGGTCCTTGCGTTCCTTCATTTCGACTTCTGTAGCTGCACCTGCGCGGATAACTGCTACGCCGCCGGTTAACTTGGCCAGGCGTTCCTGAAGCTTTTCGCGGTCGTAATCGCTGGTGGTAGACTCGATCTGCTTGCGGATCGTATCGATTCGGCCTTGGACGGCCTTCTTCGTACCGGCGCCTTCAATGACGGTCGTGTTTTCCTTGGTGACTACGATACGCTTGGCTGTGCCCAGCTGGTCCAGTGTGACGTCTTCGAGCTTGACACCAAGATCTTCGGTGATAACTTCTGCGCCGGTCAGGGCAGCGATGTCACCGAGGATAGCCTTGCGGCGGTCGCCGAAGGCAGGGGCCTTGACGGCACAGACATTCAACGTGCCGCGAAGCTTGTTGACTACCAAGGCTGCCAACGCGTCACCTTCGATATCTTCAGCGATGATCATCAAAGGCCTGCCGCTTGTCGCGACCTTCTCCAGAAGCGGAACCATCTCACGCAGACTCGAGAGCTTCTTCTCGTGAATGAGAATGTATGCGTCTTCGAGAACGGCATCGAGAGTGGTGGGGTTGGTCATGAAGTAAGCCGAGATGTAACCCTTATCGAACTGCATGCCTTCAACGACTTCCAGTTCTGTGCTCGTGCTCTTGCCCTCTTCAACGCTGATAACGCCGTCCGTTCCGACGGCATCGAAGGCCTGGGCAATAAGGTTGCCGATTTCTTCATTCCAGTTGGAGGAAACAGTCGCGATCTTGCGGAGGTCGTCGGTACCTTTGACCTTCTTGCTGATGGCAGCGATATTCTCCACCGCAGCCTTCACTGCCTGGTCGATTCCACGCTTGACGCTCATCGGATTGGCACCGGCAGCTACGATCTTGAGACCTTCGATCATGATAGCCTCTGCCAAAACCACAGCTGTGGTCGTGCCGTCGCCGGCAACGTCGCTGGTCTTGCTTGCGACCTGATTGGCCATCTTCGCGCCCATGTTTTCAAAAGGATTCGACAGCTCGATCTCTTTCGAGACGGAAACGCCGTCCTTTGTGACCTTCGGGCTACCGAAGGATTTTTGCAGCAGGACGTTTCGTCCTGTGGGGCCGAGCGTTACCTTCACCGCCCCAGCCAACTTAGAGACGCCTGCCAAAATAGCGCCCTTGGCGTCGGCATCATATAGCATTTGCTTTGCAGCCATTGTATTCTCCTTAGAGTTTTCTGAACATTAATTACACCGATTAAAACCACTGACACTAATTTTTTATTTTTAAATAATTTTTAAATAAATTTTTAACAATAAAAATAGTGAAATCCGTTTTTAATCCATGCCATTCGTGTTCGCTTTTTTTCTTTTCCCAGTCAACCAGTCAACCGGTCAACTAATCAAAGGGTTCTATTCAATGATAGCCAGGATGTCAGACTCGCGGAGAATTACAAGTTCCTCACCGCTGACTTTGACTTCCGTGCCGGCATATTTGCCGTAGAAAACTTCGTCGCCGACCTTGACGCCGAGTGTTCCACGCTTGCCGCTATCGAGCAGCTTGCCCGGGCCCGTCGCGACGACCTTGCCGCGCTGGGGTTTTTCCTTGGCGCTGTCCGGCAGGACGATTCCGCCAGCTGTGACCTGCTCCGCATCGCACTGCTTTACTACTATTCTGTCATCCAATGGTTTCAACTTTGTTGCCATTTTAATACTCCTTGATTTTTTATCGTTAGGCACTAGGCACGAGGCACTAGGCGTCTTTTGTCATTAGCCGGTCATTATCCAGCTTACAGTTTTATTCAATTTTCAATAGGCTTTGCAATTCCATCAATTGGAAATTGCAAATGGGAAATTGGAAATTACATCATCGGCATGCCGCCCATACCACCCATGCCGCCCATACCGCCCATACCGCCCATACCACCCATGCCGCCCATACCACCCATGCCGCCGGGCATTCCGCCGCCAGGCATACCAGCAGGGGCCTTCTTGCCGGGCTTTTCAGTGATGGATGCGTCACAGGTCAACAGCAGAGTTGCAACAGAAGATGCATTCTGCAAAGCTGAACGGGTAACTTTGGTCGGGTCGATAACGCCGGCTTTGACGAGGTCTTCAAATATGAGAGTATCTGCGTTAAAACCTTCGTTGCCCTTGGCGGTTTCGACCTTGTGCAGGACAACTGTGGCAGCTTCGCCTGCATTGTGCGCGATCTGCTTCAGAGGAGCAGCCAGTGCCTTGAAAACGATCTCCAAGCCTGTAGCTTCGTCGCCAACCGCCTTGATGTTCTTGATGACCTTACGTGCGCGAACAAGTGCAACTCCACCGCCAGGCAGAACGCCTTCTTCAATTGCAGCACGGGTCGCGTGCAGTGCGTCTTCGATGCGGGCCTTGATTTCCTTCATCTCGCTTTCGGTAGCGGCACCGACGTTGATCTGTGCAACTCCGCCGGCGAGTTTAGCCAAACGCTCCTGAAGCTTTTCGCGATCATAATCGCTTGTGGTCGATTCGATTTCTCTGCGAATCTGAGCGATTCTGCCTTGGATATCAGAGGTCTTGCCAGCACCTTCAACGATGGTTGTGGTGTCATTATTGATGCGGATACGCTTGGCTGTGCCGAGGTCAGCCAGTTCAACCGTCTCCAGGTCAATGCCCAGATCCTTGGTGAAAACCTTCGCGCCGGTCAGGATGGCGATATCCTGGAGCATTGCTTTGCGACGGTCGCCGTAACCCGGCGCCTTGATCGCACAGACATTGAGAATGCCGCGGAGCTTGTTGACAACCAGCGTCGCCAGTGCCTCGCCTTCGACGTCTTCGCTGATGATGACCAAAGGCCTTTTTGCTTTCGCAGCCTTCTCCAGCAGCGGAACGATCTTGGCGATATTCGAGATTTTTTCTTCGTTGATCAGGATCAAAGCCTTGTCCATGACGCATTCCATGGCTTCCTGGTCGGTCACGAAGTGTGGGCTGAGATAGCCTCGGTCGAATTGCATGCCTTCGACGACAGTCACGTCGGTGTCGACGCTCTTGCCTTCTTCGACGGTAATCACGCCGTCCCGGCCTACTTTTTCCATGGCGTCAGCCAGCATCTTGCCGACCGCAGCATCGTTGTTGGCGCTGATCGCAGCAATGTTGCGAATGTCATCGTCACCCTTGATCGGGGTGGACATCTTCGCGAGTTCTTCCACAACCGCAGCTACTGCCTTGCGGATGCCGCGTGCCAAAGCCATTGCGTCAGCACCGGCTGCGAGATTGCGATAACCTTCTGCGAAAATGGCCTCCGCCAGAACCGTCGCCGTCGTCGTGCCGTCGCCGGCGGTGTCGGAAGTCTTGCTGGCTGCTTCCTTGACGAGCTTGGCGCCCATATTTTCAGTTTTGTCAGCAAGTTCGATTTCCTCAGCTACGGTCACGCCATCCTTCGTGATGGTGGGTGCACCCCAGCCCTTGTCGAGAATTGCACATCGGCCACGCGGCCCAAGAGTACTTTTGACTGCACGGGCTAACTTCTTGACGCCCGTTAGAAGTGCCTCGCGGGCTTCAGTGTCAAATGTCAGTTGTTTAGCTGCCATCGACATCTCCTTTCATAAAGTTCCATTAATACAGGCCTTACGCCTGTTGCCTATTTTCAGGATTCTCAGCCTGCAAACACTGCAAGCGCACCATAATCTGTTATCTTACAGCAATCAGCGTGCCAGAAAAGAAATGTAATACGTAAACCATTGTTTTAAAAGGTTTTATCTCTAATGGCTGCGGCGGCTTAGGAATATGCCAAGCTGCAGCTCTGACAGTCAGCTGGAAACTCCAACCCGTTTTGACAGTCTCTCAGATACGTCTATCCCCTGACCTTATCCCCCAAAAAAAACGCCGAACAATCAGGCTCTGGAGGGAACCTGGTGTTCGGCATCGATTGAAAATGTAAGTTGAGTTTAAAAAATATGAATTTTATGTGTAAGTGTTTCGCATAGACGATTATCAAATCGTGCTTATTCTGCTTATTTTATGCAGCGAATACGGACTTCCCAGGCAAGGCCTCGGTCGCGACTCGCAGAGGTACGTTCGGAACAATGACTATGCTGTCCATGCCGAACCTGCCAGGCTCGACGCCACAGGCGGCATAATCAGTGAACCATTCGCCATCGGCACAGTAACGGAATTTGAATTCACCTGCTGGCAGACGGAATTTCGCCTTCCAGTTTCCGTTCCCGAGTGAGGTCATTTCCATATCGCCCGTTTTCCAGCCATTGAAATCCCCAGCTACACAAACGCTGGAAGCACCAGGGCGATAAAACGAAAAAACGATCCATTCATCTTCTATTGTAACCATTTTAATAACTCCATTTAGTACTGGTTTTGGACTTTATTTAGAATAAAGTACGTAACACACTGAAAAAACAAGAACTTAAAGAGTAGAAAAAACGGTTCGAGGCAGCTCCAAAAAACTTTAAAGATTAAAACTTTGAAAATTTAATCTCGCTCTCAAACCTTATTCTAACAAACCAAAGTGTCCATGTATTAAAAGAAAAAAAGGTAATACAATCTTTCCTATTATTCCTAATTTTTAACTTACATCGGAGAAAGAAGTTAAAAAACTTTAGTGGTTTTTCAAAAAAAAATGTTTTTTTTATTGGTTCAGGTTTGCCCTGTGTGATTTGGCGTGTTCATTTTTTGGTTTTGAATTGTTTAAGTTTTGTTGCATTTTCTCGCCATGTTCTGTTGATTCTTTATGGCAATGGCTTGCATTACGTCCAAGCCCTTTTTACACTGCTGTGGTTATAGTTGACTGGCGGCAATTTTTACTTTAGATATATCCCTCCTTGATTACAAAATAAGGTACAGAAGATGGCGATTGCATATTTTGACTGTTTCACAGGTGCTGCTGGCGACATGATCGTCGGGGCCTTGCTAGCTGCGGGCGCGGATTTCGAGAACCTTCGCACGGAGTTAGGCAAGTTAAAGGTCGGTGGGTTTGAAATTCGCTCAGAAACGCTTTCTCGTCGCGGGATTACATGCAGTCAGTTCTGTGTGGACGTTCAGCCTGGCGAGAAGCCCCATCGACACCTGAGCAACATTATAGAAATAATAGACTCTGCAGGCCTGGCCCCGCGCGTAGCTGATCGGGCGAAGCGGGCGTTCAACCGCCTGGCAGAGGCTGAAGCGAAAGTCCACAATATAGATATTGGGAAAGTTCACTTTCATGAGGTCGGGGCGGTGGACAGCATTGTGGATATCATTGGTAGCGCGATTGCGATGGAACAGCTGGGCATTGATAAGGTTTTCTGTTCGCCTGTTCCGCTTGGCAGGGGGACTGTCAAATGCGAGCACGGCATATTGCCGGTTCCAGCCCCAGCCACTGCTGAGTTACTTATCGGCGCGGAAACCTGTCCCGGACCGGCGGAGTGTGAAGGGGAACTGACCACGCCGACCGCAGCTGCTTTTTTCACAGCCTTGGCTGACGGGTTTGGCCAGCCTCCTGAGATGAAAATTGAAACCATAGGCTACGGAGCCGGCACGCGTGAGTTCGGCCCGTTGCCCAACGTGCTTCGCGTGCTCATCGGTCAGCCAAGCCAGGCCGGCACGGCGGATACGGTTATTGAACTGGCTGCTAATATTGATGATTGTACGGGCGAAATTCTCGGAGCCGTGATCGAAAAACTTATAACGGCAGGCTGCGTTGACGCGTGGGCCACGCCAGCCTTCACGAAGAAATCCCGACCGGCCTGGATGCTCTCCGCCCTGTCCAGCCCAGCCAACGTAGCGGAGGCTGAGCGGATAATCTTCACCGAGACGACAACCCTGGGTATCCGCAAGCGTCAGTGCAGCAGGGCCAAGCTGGAGAGGACAATCGAGACTGTCGAAACGTCATTCGGCCCGATCCGCATAAAGCTCGGTATACTCGCGGGCAGGGTCGTGACAGCATCGCCCGAATTTGCCGACTGCCAGGCTGCTGCCGAGTCTCACCATGTTCCAATACGCGAAGTTATCGTTGACGCCCAGAGAGCCTACAGTCAAAGGGCAGGCAAATGATCGCAGTTATTCTGACTGTCTTGGCTGGCCTGGTTTGCCTGATCTGGCTGTCCCGCCACGTCCAGCTGGAAGTCGAACGCAGAGTCGGATTCCAATTGACACCCGACTACCCTGGCCCGCCATCGCCCGCGCCGAAACTCAGCGTATTGGTAGCTGGCAAGGATGAGGAAAATAATATCGAAACCTGCCTGCGCAGCTTGATGATGCAGGAATATCCTGATCTTGAAATCATCGTTTGCGACGACCGCAGTGAAGACGCCACCGGCGAAATAATCGACAGGCTGGCTGAGGAGGATTCACGCATTCGGGCCATTCATGTGGAGGAACTGCCCGAAGGATGGATGGGGAAAAATCACGCCATGCACAAGGCCTTTGAATTGGCGACGGGCGATTTCCTGCTCTTCATCGACGCAGACTGCCGTCAGCTTTCTCCGCGATGCCTGTCCGTCGCGATGCAACTGCTCCATGACCGAAAGGGCGGGTTCCTCTGCCTGCTGCCGAACCTGGAAATGAAAAGTTTCTGGGAAAATGTGGTCCAGCCCGTCGGAAGCGGAATTCTGATGGTCTGGTTCGATCCGCGTAAGGTTAATAATCCTCGCAAGAAGCACGCCTACGCAAACGGCGCATTCATGTTGATGAGTCGGGAAGTGTACAATACCATTGGCGGTCATGCTGCCGTGCGCGACGTCATGCAGGAAGATATGACGATGGGAAAAATCGCGAAGGAGAAAAAGCTTGGCCTGAGCGTCGCACGCAGCTGGGGGCTGTATAACGTGCGGATGTATTCTTCATTCAGCCAGACCATGAAAGGCTGGACGCGGATTTTTTACGGCTCATTTCCCAATATGCGCAGACTTGTGCTCTCGCTGATGGTGATTCTGGTGGTGGGCCTGCTTCCATATGTGACAGCTGGGGTGGGACTAAGCCTCGCAAACACGGATAAGTGGTGGCGGGTATGTGGCCTGCTTGGTTGCATCGCAATTGGACTTCAATTGACTCTCATGGCCAGGTTCTACAAACTAATCCATGTCCGCTGGGAATTGTTCTGGACATATCCCCTCGGTTCACTGCTGACGGCCTACACGATAATCCGAGCTATGCTCAAACACCTTCCGGGTTCCACACTGACCTGGAAAGGAACAACATATAACAACGGGAAATAGGCCTGGTGCCTACGCTTGCGCGGGCATGCGGAATTAGCATGACGCGTATGAAAACATGCTCATGCGAAAAAAATGGATCCCCGATCGGGGTCTGGGATGACAAATAAAGAAAGTCACAGCTGTTAGCCAGCAGCACGCGCAAGTTGGTTTATACGCAGAATGAAATCTGTCTTGGCTTTTGTGTAGGCTACTCGGTCATTGTGAAATTCGGTTGAGAGTTTGATTTTGAGTTGGCTGTATTCCCGGGCTGTCTCTGGATGGGCAATTAGAAAATCGCGGAATTTCAGTCTGTTCCAGTGTTCAAAGTCTGCTTCGACCATATGGATGTGGTGCGTCCGTTGGCCTTGCTCATTTCGTTTGATGAACCATGCGTAGTATGGTGGGGTGTCGTCTCCCCAGCTTGGCCTCCAGAAATAGTCATAGCCCTGGGTTTCCAGAATCGGCGGGACTTCCCGTTTGGTGCGTTCCAGCGAGGTAACTTCCACGAGCATATCGACGATAGGCTTGGCAGCCAGGCCCGGCACAGCGGTGCTGCCGAAATGCTCGATTCTGCCAATCAAATCCTTCGGCAGACAATCTCGAAGATGTTCCTTCTCCTGTTGAAACATCACAGGCCAGTCTGGCCTGTATGACACAACCTCGACATGCTCCGCGACGACCCGGGCGATTTTCTCTTCCAACGTTTCCATACGTTAAGTATCTTTCAAGCTCCGACAAAATTCAAGGCTGATTAATCCATGCGATTGGCCAGGCGGACCATTGTGGAATAATTCTGGAGCGTTGTTTTGCTGATGGTTCTGCCGTATGGAGATGCGGTCGGCATGAGTACGAACCCCCGGCCTGGCCCGGCGGTGCCTTCCTCCAAGGCCTGAGATACCTTCGCTTCAAAGGCCAGGGGTTCCAGATTCTCGATATCGGTGATTTCAATGTTGCCGAACAGCACCCATTTCAGGCCGAATTCCCGTCGCACGTCAATGAGATTGACATCGCCCTGATGTGGTGGCTCGATTGGGTCCAGTCCGTCGATATCAAGTTTGTCGATAAGCGGGAGAATATTTTTCAATCTGCCATGCGAATGCAATCTCGCAAAACCACCGTCGGCCTTTATCACATCGACCATGGGTTTGTCATACTGAATTACGTATTCGTCGAATAGCGACGGCGAGAGATAAGGTTCGCTTGCGTACTCCGGGCCACATATCCGCCAGAGCTGGCCCGGGCATTGACGGGCGATTGCCTGATATTTCGGCAAATCAATGGCGGAGATTTTCTGCAACAGTTTATGAAACAGATCCTGCTCGGTATACGCAATGACGGTATAAGTGCCCATTTCAAATAAGGCAGCTGCGGTGCAAAGAGGGTCGCTGGAATTAATCATGGCAATGCCGGAATCGCCGATGGCCTGTATTTGTGATTGCATTGAGCTGCAATCAGCATTGCACTCGAAGGCTTCACTTGGAACTTCAAGATAGGCTTTGAGATCATCTTCATTTTTAAGTAAATGCTCGGTCGTCCAGAGCGTATCCACATCGGCATCTCGTCGGGTGGTCTGCGTAAGCGTTCGATTCTCGATATTTACAGTTGTACGGAAAAATTTGGAGTGTTCCTCCTGCCAACTTTCCTCTTTGATGTACTTTGCCCTGATGTCAGGATGTTTCGGTGTAAGCGTTGGTGATATTTCGCGAATTATGTCAGTCTTTTCTTCTGCCAGCTCGATTAACGGTTTCCATGATGGGTCATTGTAAACATTGAATTTATCTTGGTTTTGGGTATCGAATGTCCACATTCCGATTTCATAGAAACTCACTGCTGGGCGGTCTACCGGCTGGCCTTGCAATGTGGCAAGAAGTCTTTCTCTACGGTTCATCGTCATTATCTCCATCTTGTAAAAGATCAATTATATTGTTGCTCCCCTGAGTTATCGTTAGTAAAATATCTAAAAAAGTTCGCAAATCGGTTCAGGATAAAAAGATGGCCAACTCAATGACTCAACACGTCATTCGGAACGAGCAGGCGTCCATGCCTTGCCTTATAGAGAGCGTAACTGGGGTATGGAAGTTTCACAACTGGTCGGATGAGCGTATCTATGCGTACTCGCCGCCGGGCCATCTTTTCCATTACATGATTTCAGGGAGTTATCATCTCCAAACGAACGGCCGGGAATATGACATCAAGCCAGGCCAGGTTATCTATTATCATGAAGTTGAGGAGGTGACCGTTGAATGCGGCGATGAGCCTATTGAGTTTTATTCGATCGGTTTTTCGGCTCCTGATTGGCCTACGCTTCCCTTGTCCATGCGGGTTTTTCATGGCGGCGGGGTGTTCAGGAAGCTCTTCTCCGCTGCGTATGACGCTTTCAGCAATTCAGGCCAGCTTGTTAACCAGGCCAGATTATCAGCAAATCTGTACAGGTTGCTGGAACTAGTTGAAAATCGACGCGACAAGATCGAGCCGCTTGGAAAGACAAACCATTCACTCTGGTGGGAGGTCGAAAACACCCTGATTCGAAATCGTAATTTTCATGCCTCCATTGACGATATGACGGGTATAGCCCTGGTCAGCAGGTCTACATTGAATCGTATTTGCAACTCAGCCACAGGGCTATCGCCGCGACAAAGGGTAATTCAACTTCGCATGAATCATGCCCGGGGTTTGCTGAGATATTCTTCTCTTTCCGTCAGCCTGATATCGAAACTTATGGGGTATTCGCGCGTTAATGAATTTTCGCGGGAATACAGCAAGATTATCGGTATGCCTCCTTCCCGGGACCGAAAAGCCGGGAGATAACGCCCTCTAGTTGGGTCTATGATATCGGTCGCATTTCATGGTTTCTGCGGATTTCCTGCACTGCAGCAAGGAGGTGTCTGTCGGCTTTGAAGACCGAAGTGAGATTACCGGTGGTTATTCCCAGGCTGGCGGAGACTTCGCCGATTTTGCCATTTGCCCCAGCCAGGTAGTCCAGCAGGTAGGCAGCGACTTCCCAGAACCTTGGATTTTTTCGACTTATTGTCAGTCTGCCTATGCCGACTTTTGGCCCTTTGGTGGCAACATTGATACACTCGACCAGGATAGCAGGCAGGGGAGTCTCTCCGCCATGAGGGGGAATCGGATCACGCAGCCTGATTGCCAGGTTCATCCTCAGCCTTTGTATCGCGAGTTTGCGATTGTCGTGTTGTGATCTTGAATCGTTGGCGGTAGCTGTGATATTGGTGGTTTTGTGTTTCAGCCTAACCGCTGAGCTGACCTTGTTGCGATGCTGGCCGCCAGGCCCGGAAGCCTTGTAGATGTGGATGTCACACTGGGCGAGGATATCCTCGTCTGTCTGGGTAAGAATTTCATGGGCGGACATAGTGCACATCGCCCCATGATAACGCCTGGCAGGTGATAAAAAAATATTTTATCAAAGCGGAATTCAAAATTAACTCAGCAGGGGCTTTGCTGATGGTTTTGGGCCTGGTTTTCACAAAATAACGCATTTTTCTTTAACTCCACCCAGAAAACACCTTGTAAAAAAGTGGGGTTGTCGAAATTTAGGGTTAGTGATACAATGGGTCTATCGAAAGAAGGCAGGCCTCGCCGCTGAATCTTTTACGCTTTTTTTCGGTGAGGAAAGGTATAAGTGTTTCTCATTAAGTACTTTGTACATAAGTGAAGAATACGATCTTAAGTGGTGAATTAATGAACGAATGGATGGATGCGGAGTCCCGGGTTGAGAAGGCGCACGACCTTTACGAGAAAGGCCGATGGCAGGAGGCTGCGTCCATGCTGCGGGCTGCTATCAAGGCCAATCCGCATAATGCTTCTTGGTATTTCAATCTGGCCCTGACGCTCGAGGCGATGGAAGATTACCCAGCTGCCTGCGAGGCATACCAATCAGCCAGGATATTGATGCCGAAAGATATCGAGACTCTTAATTCTCTGGGCGTTTGTCTTACCAGGCTGGGCCGGTATGCGGAAAGTCTGGAATGCTTTGAAAAAATCCAGGAGTTAGATCCGAATTACGAACCTGCATATTGTAACCGGATTGTTACTTATACGGAGTTCGGTGAGCATGACGAAGCTGAGGTAATGTTCTACCTGGCCAGGCAGTTGGTGGAAGATTGTCCGTTGTGTTATTTCAATATGGGCAACAGCCATTACATGCGGGGTAACTACGACCACGCAATAGACTGCTGGCGCCAAACGCTGAGATTGGAAGATAAGCATCCGCAAACGCATAGCAGAATTGGTGACGCGTATTGGGCCAAGGGCAATCTCGAAAAGGCGCTGGAGCATTACCGGGCTGAGCAGGAAATCAACGGCGAAGATTCAGAAACGTTGTTGGATATCGGCGAAGTACTGCTGGAAATGGGAAAAGTTGACGAATCTGAAGCATATTTCCGCAACGTTGTAAAAGAAAATCCCAACAGTGCAGCTGCTTATTTCTGCCTTGGTGAATTGGCAGAGAGACGTGGCGATAATGTTACAGCTGAGTGTTGTTATGAGAAGGTGATCACGCTGGATGAGAAATATCCCGGTGCTGAAACCAGGCTTGCCAGGCTGCTATTCAAAAACGGTGCCAGGCGCCAGGCTGTCAAACATCTCCATGCCGAACTTAGTCGATGCGGAGATGACCCGACGATTTTGCAGGAGATCGGCGAGCTTCTTATCGAGGCTCAGCTGACTAAAAAAGCGCATAAGGTATTATCGAAGGTTGTCCAGCTTTTGCCCAAGGACGCTCATGCGAGGCACAACCTGGCTGTGAGTTGCTTTATGATGGACAGGTTGGATGAAGGGATTCAACACTGTAGAAAGGCGTTGAAGATCAATCCCGAATATTCCCTGGCCCTGTATAACCTTGCCTTGGCTCACATGCATAAGGGCCAGGACGATCACGCCCGGAAATATGCAGGCCTGGCGATGAATATCGATCCGAAAGACGAAAATATCACTCGTCTCGGCAAAAGGTTGGGCATTAATTCCTGGTGGACAAGACTTCGTTCACGCCTGTCTCAACGGCACAAAAGCATTTCTTGAAAATAGTAATTTCTGCTGGAGTTTTTGGCTGGCAGAGTTATCATGAGGATAAGGAAGGTGATGAGATGCACGAGTATAGGACATTACCTTTGCCGCCGCGGGATGGTGAGCCTTTTCTACACACAGTAGAGCAGGCCATACGCTCTGGAACCGCAGATACTCAATTTTTTATTACCGCAAATCCCAAATTAAAGCGGTATATTGCGATGTATGAGGCGCGGATTGAGCAACTGTCCAGGCTGCAACGACGGGCCAGGCTGATTCTCGACCATAACACGAACGTTTCGGGTGTTCTGTGAACATATCCAGATAAAACGGGCAGGGTTTTATGGTTGGTAACCGGGCGTAGGGGGAGTGTTGTGCATTTTTTAGTAAAAAAAGTGTTGCATTTTTTTTTGGGTACTGTAGATTCTTCCAAAATTTCCATCTGACTTGAAATCGTGAATAACGGTTGCTATAATTCTTTAGTCCCGGTCGGACTTAGCTTTGACGGTCTCCCCCTACCGTCGGGCTTTCGGCCGGGGCTTTTTTTTGCGCATAGGCTCGTTCGGTAGACACCAGCCGCTCCCGGGAATTCAACGGGAATATTGTCAGGTTCAATCATTTTGACTGGTAATCTTCAGCTGGGGCCATAAAATAGCAAAGCGGTTATAAGGAGTTTTTACCATGATTGGTTTAGGCGTAAATATTGATCACGTAGCGACTGTTCGCCAGGCTCGCAAGACTGTTGAGCCTGACCCGGTCTGGGCAGCAGTGGAATCCGAGCTAGGCGGAGCCGACTGCATAACCTTTCACCTGCGCAAAGACCGCAGACATATTAACGACCGCGACGCGAGACTGCTTCGCCAGACCGTGCGGTGCAAGCTGAACATGGAAATGTCGATGGACGAGGAAATCGTTCAGATCGCACTCGATCTTTGCCCAGCCCAGGTGACGCTCGTGCCTGAAAAACGCGAAGAGCTGACCACCGAGGGCGGCCTGGATTGTATTGCAAATTATGACAGGCTCGCGGAAGTCACAGCCAGGCTGGTCGCTGCGGGCATGACAGTCAGTGCGTTTATAGATCCCGTAGCTGAGCAAATCGAAGCTGCGAAAAAAGCAGGCTGTGATGCTATCGAGCTTCATACGGGCTGTTATGCAAATGAGGTGCTGCCGCCGGACGGCTCGAGGTCAGACCCCGAAGCTATCCAGCGGGAACTTAAAAAGATCGCCCACGGTCTGGATTGCGGGCTTGAATGCGGCCTGGAAGTCCACGCAGGCCATGGGCTGACGTATCTTAATGTAGCGCCCGTCGCAGCCTTGGCCGATTTCGGCGAATTTAACATAGGTCATACCATCGTGGCCAGGGCGATGTTCGTCGGAATGCGCGAAGCCGTTGCTGAGATGAAAGACGCAATACGAGAAGGCGAATCAAACGCATAAACGTTCATTGCAGGCACAAATGAAAATCGAACAGATCATAGATGCAATCCAAAAAAGTCGAATCCGAATAACGGATCACGCTGTTGAAGAAGCGCAAGCAGCTGATCTGATTGTTAGCGATGTTTATTTTGCCGTTTGCAATGGCGAGATAATCGAAGATTATCCCAATGACAAACCGTATCCAAGTTGCCTGATCTTCGGACAATCTTCAGCTGGGCTTCCCATTCACAGCGTTTGGGCCTATAATGAAGCAAATAATTGGGCAGTACTAATAACCGTTTACAGTCCAGACCCGAATAGATGGATTAATTTTAGAAAAAGGATACCGAAATGAATATGCCCTTCGAGCAATGCCCTGTTTGCGGTGGCAACCTGGAAGAAAAAGAAGTCGAAAAAATTCTTCGAGGTGGAACAGATACTGCTGTAGTGAAAGTGCATGCCGAAGTATGTACGCACTGCGGAGAGCGTTTATATTCTAAAGACGATATTCAACGTTTTGATGAAATCCGTAAGAAACTTGAGCAGCATCAAACCAAAGGGTTTCACCAAAAGGGCAAGTTTTACGAAGTTGCATAAAAAAACGAAATTTACAAAATACAACATACAACAAGGATAAATAACAATGAGTGAAAGAATGAAGTTGGAAGGTTCCATGGTTGCCATCGTCACGCCGTTTGCCGGCGAGGGCGTGGATTATGAAACCCTGGGTAATCTGATAGAGTTTCAGATCGAGGGCGGTACGCAGGGTATCGTTCCCTGCGGCACGACTGGCGAGAGTCCGACGCTCAGCCATGCCGAACACGATAAGGTTATTGAGTTCACGGTGGAAAAAGTGGCAGGGCGGGTTCCGGTAATCGCGGGCACGGGCAGCAATTCCACAGCTGAAGCTGTCAGGCTGACAACGCACGCCAAAGAAGCCGGCGCCGACGCCTGTCTGATCGTGAATCCGTACTACAACAAGCCTCCGCAACGCGGCATGTTCGGACATATCGAAAAAATAGCAGAATGTGATCTGCCGATAGTTTTATACAACATCCCGGGCAGGACCGGCATAGAGCTGGCTGCGGAAACCATCGCGGAGATGTATGAAAAGATCGAGTTGATCGTAGCTGTCAAGGAAGCCACCGGCAAGTTGGACATGGCCTCCGCCATAGCCAGCTCCTGTGACATCACTATCCTCTCCGGCGATGACTCGCTGACGCTACCGATTGCCTCGGTCGGCGGTGCGGGCGTTATCAGCGTCCTGGCCAACATCCTGCCGGCGGAAGTACGCAAGCTCTGCGACCTTATCGAGGCTCAGAACATGCACGATGCGTGTACGCAACATCTCAAGCTGTTCCCGCTGTTCAAGGGAATGTTTGTGGAGACGAATCCGATTCCGATCAAGGCTGCGATGGCCATGGCTGGGCTTTGCAAAGAGGATGTCCGCCTGCCGCTGACAACGCTGGCAGATAGTTATCGTCCTGCCCTGGCCCAGCTGTTGAAGGATTTTAATATCGAAGTTGCGAAAGTTTGATATGCTCTGGATCGCGTTTTCTATCGAGTGGTTGACAGAACGTCAGCTGGATGTGGTACGACACAAAGAATCAGCCAGTTGAGTTAATAAAATTCTGAAAATTTGCTAAAAAAGCAAGCTAGATGCTTGACCCGCAGCACGTTTTGTTTTACTGTATTCTGCTCGATTGGTAGTGTGGCCGAGTGGACAAAGGCATCAGACTGTAAATCTGACGGCGTACGCCTACGCTGGTTCGAATCCAGCCGCTACCATTAAAAAGCCCCGCGATTCGCAATGAGTCGCGGGGTTTTCTTTTGCGCCGTTATTTTTTTGTGACAAATATGTCGTTTGACACCGCCCGACGCAAGTGTCCTCACTCGTTTGAAGGTAGGGTTGCAATATTTCCTTGGGAATATTTCCATTCGCCTGAAGTCATCGCTGTATGAATCGTGTTGTCTTCTTCAGGTTTGTCGATTTGTTCCGTGTCCATGTTCTTGATGGAGTTTTGCAGGCAGGCATTGCTGGCTGACGAGGCCAGGCCTTGCGTGACGGCTTGAGACCTTACTATCGAGAAATGGTCTGCACCGACGCAGATGTTTGTTATTCCGGCGATGCGGTCCATATCAGGCGTATGATAGTGTACAATCGTCGTTTGTCGTGCGCCGTCGTGCGTGATTTTTCCTGTCAGGTCGTGAGGCCCCAGTGGCAGGGCCATGTCGACCAATCCAAGGAACGCCGGTGCATTGGGGCCATTCTCGAAACTCCCGTTCCTGAGCAAACTGTAGATTGCAGTAGCGCCGCTGCTGTGTCCGACGGCAATAAACAGGTTATTTTGCCCGGCTGGAGTTTTCTTTTTCTGTTTCCATCCCTCGTACTCGAGTGCCAGGAACAACTCGGAATCACCTTCAGGCAGCAGGCCTAGGAGCCTTCGCTTGACCGTAATGCGGTAGTTCGGCAGGCAGCCTGAGATCCGGTGTATCATAGCGCGTTCGATTCTTTCCATGGTCTCAGCCGTTTGCGTCCAACCGGCCATGCTTACTAAAACAACTTCTGCTGGCTCAGGTGACGATGCTTTCTGGTTGACCAGACTTTGATCCTGCGAATCGCAACCAGCCAAACCAAAGATGACGGCTGCAATTAATGCCTCGGTTGTTCGTTTCATTTTTGTTCTCCCGTAGGATGCCAGGCCTATAAAACTTGTAGAGTTCGCTTTTTGCTCGCTTGTTTTTCCCATGACCACGCTTGGTGACTTTTCAAACAGCGTCTTGGTAAATAATATAGAATACATGCTGCTTTTTTACGTTTGGGATTGTCGTGAAGCTGAAACAAGTCCTTAAAAGTATTGTTGGAATGACCATGTTTCCAACAAAGCAGTTTTTTACCAATTTCCACTATGTAATCGGAAGGTGGTCACTGCTCTTTAAGGAATATATGAGAGGATATTTGGAGTTTTTCGTGTAATCCGTTTTTCTTGCCTGGGGTTACATTTACTTCCAAATGATATCTTCTGCTGGGAAGACAGGCCCGTGTGTGCAGCAGAGTTTATAGCCCCAGCCTTGCTCGGAATCATCACGGATTTTGACTATACACGATTGGCAGGTTCCCATCCCGCAGGCCATGTGTCGCTCCAGCGAGAGATAACACTCAATTCCACGCGCGATGCAGATTTCGCCCACCGCCCGCATCATGGGTTCAGGCCCGCAACTGTAGACCACCAGCTGATCGGCAGCGACCTCGCCACAGTCCAGCCAGTTCTCGAAGGGTTTGGTTACCAGACCGACGGACCCCAGGCTGCCGTCGTCGCTGGCAATGACGGTTCTGGCGCCGCGATTTGCAAACTCCACGCTGCACTCGCTGGGCGTGCCGCTGGTGAGTTGCTTTTCGTAGCCTGGCTTGATTCTTAGCGGCAAAAGATTTCTACTTCGCGACCCGCAGAACGCCACCGCCCGCTTGTTTGCTCTGCCGAGAGCTTCAGCTGCGTACAGCATGGGCGGTATGCCGACCCCACCGCCGATGAGGGCGGCATGAGTTTTACCCTCGATAACGGGCAGGCCATTGCCCAGCGGGCCTATGACGCTCACAGCCTGGCCCGGTTTGACATGTTCAAGCCACCCCGTGCCCGCACCGACCACTCTATAAATAATGCTCAGCTCGGTCTCCTCCCCGGAATCAGCCCTGCCTGCCAGACTCAAAGGCCGACGCAAAAGGGCCTGTTTTTTTGTTAGCTCAGGCTGGAAAAATCGGGGCGGATTTTTGGCAGACCATTCAATCTCCGCTCCCTCAGCGGGCTGGTTAATCTCGCTGCATTGCACCTGCACGAATTGACCTGCCTGGCTGGGGGGGAATTTTTTTCCTTCGTTAACCTCTGGATATAGCAAAAGGGTTATCAAAAAATGTTCGTCGCACAGTTTCTCATTGGCTGAGACAGTAGCTGTGAACACGCCGCGTTTGATTGTTTCATGATTGCACATACTGGTGTTATAACCTCCCAAGGCCTTGGGCTCAAGCGGTAGCGTCGTTGACATCCGGGGCTGGCGGGTCTAACATCTGCGTATTATTGGAATGGAGACCAAATTATGGCAGCGAAAAAAACTACTCGTAAGCAGGCTATTGCCCGAAAAGCAGACAAGGTTGAATCAAAGAAATCCTGGCATGGCAGGCTCACCGCCGAGGCCGACGCCGCGACGGCCAGGCTGCTTGCCAGCCTGGATGTGGACACAGCTTTGTGGCGATATGATATCACCGGTTCCTTGGCCCACGCGCAAATGCTCAGTGAAGAGGGCATTCTGACCCCGGCGGAATTCAAGAAAATCGAAAAGGGACTCCTGGCTGTGTGGAAGTCCATAGAGGCCGACCAGCTTGATATGCCGATCGAGTTGGAAGATATTCATATGGTTATCGAGTCGGCACTGATTCAGAAGATAGGCTCCGTCGGCGGCAAGCTGCACACCGGCAGAAGTCGGAATGATCAGGTTGCCCTCGATCTCAGGCTGTGGGCTCGCGATGCCGTGGATAATATCATCAAGGCTATCGAAAAACTCCAGGCTGCGTTCGTTACCCTGGCTGTCAGACAGGGCAAGATCGTCATGCCGGCCTACACCCACCTGCAACGCGCTCAGCCGATCCTGGCTGGTCATGCGTTCCTGGCCTATGCCGAAATGCTCCAACGCGACGTTGACAGACTGGCAGACGCCCGGAAGCGAATCAACGTCTCTCCGCTGGGCAGCGGGGCGGTAGCGGGGACGTCTCTGCCGTTGAATCGTGCCCGGACAGCTGAGCTGCTGGGGTTCCCCAGGTTTTCCCGGAACAGCATCGATGCCACGAGCGACCGCGACTTCCTGGCTGAGGTTTGCTTCGCCTGTGCCATGCTCGGCGTGCACCTTTCCCGCTGGGCGGAAGACTGGATCATTTACAGCTCAACCGAGTTCGGCCTGCTTGAACTGCACGACGCTTTCTGCACCAGCAGCTCAATGATGCCGCAGAAGAAAAACGCCGACACGCTCGAACTTATCCGCGGCAAAAGCGCCGGAGCTATCGCCCAGCTGGTGGGAATGCTGACTCTCATGAAGGGTTTGCCACTTGCATATGATCGTGACATGCAGGACGACAAGCGGTTTGCGTTTGAAACTGTCGAGACCACCCAGGCTGTGCTGGAAGTCGCAGCTGGGATAGTTTCGACCGTTAAAGTCAATGAAGAGCGAATCACAGCTGATATAGATGCGGGTTTCCTCGATGCGACCGCGCTGGCTGAGTATCTTGTGAACAAGGGTGTCCCGTTCCGCAAAGCCCACGGTATTGTCGGACGCATTGTAGCCCAGGCTGACGCCAAGGGCCTGAGCCTGCCCGAACTGCCGCTCGATACGCTTCAGAAAGCCTGCAAGGAAATCACAGCTGACGTGAAAAAATACCTTGGCCCTGCCAACGTTGTGAAAAACTACGCTCCCGACGGGGCTGGCGGAGCAAAGCAGCTCGATAAACAACTGAAATTCTGGAAACAGAAACTGGGATAACGGAAGGCGAAGATCGAATAGCGAACAGGGAATTTTGAATTTTGAAGGAAAGAAAAGTAAAAATCGTGCCGGGACAGGGCTAAAAAAACGGCAGGCAAACGTTTTTTTACTTCATAATTCCTTGTTCATTATTCGATCTTCTTTTTTATATTGCCTGCTTTTAAAACAATGCCAAAAAACGCTTACAAATATTTCGAGCCGGAGAAGTTGGCGAATCTTCGGAACCTCAATATCCTGGCACGTCAGGCGGTGGAGGGTTTTATAACAGGCTTGCATCGAAGTCCGCACAAGGGGTTTTCCGTTGAGTTTGCCGATCATCGTGAGTATTCGCCGGGCGACGATTTGCGACATATGGACTGGGTGGCATGGGGCAGGAGCGATAGATATTACGTCAAGCAGTATGAGCAGGAAACGAACTTGCGAGCTCATATTCTGTTGGACGTCAGTGGTTCGATGGGCTATAAGCACGGCCAGGCCAGGACTAAGTTTAACTACGGCTGTTTCCTGGCAGCCTGCTTAAGCTATCTTATGACCCGCCAACAAGATGCCGTCGGCATGATCGCGTTTGACGAAGATGTGCGCTTCCAGCTGCCGCCCGGCTCGACGCCGGCCCATCTCGACAGGATGTTCAAAAAGCTCGAAGCCCTCACGCCAGGTCGGCTGACGTCCATCGGTAAGACTTTTCATAAGCTGGCTGACAGCATTGCCAAGCGAGGCCTGGTTATAATCATCTCCGATCTCTACGACGACCAGGCTGAGATCATGCGAGCCTTGCAGCATTTCGTCTACAAAAAGCATCAGGTCATCATTTTTCATCTGCTGGACGCCGCTGAGATTGAATTTCCGTTCTCCAAGATCACCTCATTCGTGGATATGGAAACAGGCCAGAAATTGCAGGTTGACCCCCGCGACGTTAAAGAGCCGTACCGCCGGGAGATGGCGGAGTTCATCAACCGTTACCGTCAGCAGTGCTCCGACCGGAACATTGAATACGTTCAAGCGACAACTGCGGAATCTTATGACCGCATGCTGGTGAGCTACCTTGCCAGCAGAAAGAAAATGATGAAATAATCTTTTTTTTGCTACCCAGCCACATTTTGGGCCGATCTATATTCGGAAAACGGAATTGGTTCTTGACAAAGTGTAAAGAAAGGCTTAGAATGTTTGGTGAGTTTAGAAGGAATTATGGATTTCTTCAAGCTTCTGTCCCAAAATAGACCTTATTTTGAGCGGTTTTTGGTGGAATAAGGAGTTTTGGGGTAATTGTTTGGATTTTGTTTGGATTTGCTCATTGATGGTTAGCAGTGCTTGCTGGTGCTCAGTTGTACTTGCTCATGCTCATCGGGGTTAATTCAGACATTTTTCATGTTTAGTTTATTGGGTCCGGGATAATTCTTTGCTTATTTGGAAAGAAGGGAATGAAAAATGTTAAGCTCAAAAAGTGTGGTAGTTTTGGCAACAATGGTACTTGTGACATCTATGGCTTCGGCTTTGCCTATTGTTTTTGACGGCTATATAACCGATGCCGCGGGGTTAAATCAGGATTTCTACATTGCGCAACTTGACGATGTTAATGAAGCGGGTGTTCCAGACAATCTGGACCTGAAAAGTGTAAGGTTTGACATTGATGACACGTGGTTTTATATGGGTCTTGAGCTTTGGGAAGGACCACTTTCCCTTGTTGGCGACCCGACTTCTTTCAGGAATATGACGTTGGCTTTCTCTGAGTTCACCCCCGGCGGTACGTTGGACCTGGTAGTAAATTCCGGTGGACTTGCCAAGGTGGAACTTGGCGGGGTGCTTCTTGTAGAAAACGTTGATTACGAATATTTGCTTGGTAACGCAGGTGCAACAGCAGGGCTTGAACTCAGGATCAAAAAGACAACATTTGGGCCGTTGAATTTTGACTTTTTCGCCCAGTTGGACGGTAATGGCGAGTATCAGGATGATCAGATTTCCGGTACGGTTTACGTTCCGGAACCACTGACGATGGCTTTTGTAGCCATGGGTGTTCCGCTTCTGCTTGCAAGGCGGCTGCGTAAGTAGCAGATGTGAATAATTCAAATAATTGAAACGCGATCCTGGCGAGCTACTTTTTTCGAGTAGTTCGCCCTTTTTTTTCTTTTATGCAAATCCGTGAATTCCTCTAGTACTCTGTCCCGGGAATAAGGATGTGTAGATGCGCCGTGCCGATGAGGCAGATGCAAGGAAGAAAAACGACTTCGAATTGGGTAATTCAGTGAGTTTTTCTGACGATGCAGATACCTTATCGCCACAAGCAGGTACCATTCTTTATTCCTGGGACAGAGTACTAGTGTGGTCTGGCATTCCAGGCTGGGCCGGTGAGCCATTCGGTTATCACTTCTTGACCCGGAGGGGCTGTCCTGATAGAGTTTTCCCAGAGAAAGGTGTGTAAATATGAGTAAAGTTCTGGTTCTGGGAGCTCGCGGTATGTTGGGGCACAAGCTCTGTCAACTGCTGCCCGAAAAAGGCTGCGATGTTGTCGCTACTATCCGGCAGGCCCCAGCCGATTTGGAGCGTTGTTCCGAGGTTTTCAGTGGTGTTGAAATCATTGGTGGTCTGGATGTTATGGACGACTCAGCCTTGGCTGGGACCGTCAACCGGGTTAAGCCTGACTATATCGTCAATGCCATCGGGATCGTCAAGCAGCTCAAGGAGGCCCATAATGCCTTGCTGAGTGTGGGCATAAATTCGTATCTGCCCCATAAGCTGGCCAGGCTGGCCCGTGAGTCAGGGGCGAAACTTATCCATATCAGCACTGACTGCGTTTTCTCCGGCAAGACAGGCGCCTATACGGAAGCCTCGCCTTCAGACGCAGAAGACCTTTACGGCAAGAGCAAGTTCCTCGGTGAGACCGACCCCGGCGAGACAGCTGCGGTGACATTGCGGACTTCTTTTATCGGCAGGGAAATTCACAGGCCAACGCATGGCCTGGTTGAGTGGTTCCTTTCACAGGCGGGCCAGACTGTCGGCGGATTCAGCAGGGCGATTTATACAGGCCTGACGAGTTTTGAACTTGCCAATGTAATCGCGAACGTTATTGGCGACGACGGTAAAAAACTCAGCGGCGTTTATCAGGTTGCCAGCCAGCCTATCAATAAATTCGATCTGCTATGTCTCATTCGCGACATTTATCAGTTGGATGTTGAAATCGAAAAGAAAGACGAATTCTTCTGTGACCGCAGTATGATTATGGGCCCATTTACGGAAAAAACAGGCTACGTAACGCCCAGCTGGGAAACGATGATCCGTCAAATGTACGATGACAGTCAGGCAACACCCTACGATGGGTTTTTGAAAGATTAGAGAACACGAATTACACGGATTAAAAACGAATTACACGGATGTTTTTTTGTATAAGAAATTTATTTGTGGTATTTGTTTTTATTAGTGCCATTCGTGGTAATTTTTTGCAGGAATAGAGGAAAAAAATGTATTTCGATAATAAACGAATATTAGTGACAGGCGGGACCGGGTCGATGGGCAAGCTGCTGGTGCGGCGGATTCTTTCGGGTGAGCTGGGTACGCCGAAGAAGGTTATCGTCTTTTCACGTGACGAAGCCAAGCAGCATTCGATGCGATTGAGCTATCTGCACAAAACAGTTTCCACCGATGAAGTTATCTATCGCAATTTTCAGGAAACGCTGGAGTTTCGTATCGGCGACGTGAACAATTACGACGAGATATGCTCAGCTGTGCAGGATGCGGATATTGTTGCAAACGCAGCAGCCCTTAAGCAGGTTCCCACCTGCGAATATTTTCCGCTCCAGGCTGTCAAGACCAACTGCCTCGGGCCGAGCAATATCGTCCGGGCAATCCGCGAACATAAAATTCCCGTCGAGACGGTTATCGGCATCAGCACGGACAAGGCGTGCAAGCCGGTCAACGTTATGGGCATGACCAAGGCCATTCAGGAGCGGATTTTCCTTTCCGCCAACGTCCTGGCCAAGGGTACGCGGTTTATCTGTGTCCGTTACGGCAATGTTCTTGCCTCGCGCGGTTCGGTGGTTCCCATGTTCCATGATCAGATATCAGCCGGCGGGCCGGTGACCATTACCGTGCCGACCATGACCCGTTTCCTGCTGAGCATCAATCAGGCAGTGGATCTGGTTTTCGTAGCGTTGCAGGGAGCCAAACCTGGCGAAATTTACGTTCCCCGCATTCCCGCGACCACGATAGAAGACCTGGCCAAGGCGCTTATCGGCGATCGTGACATCGAGATCAAGGTCATCGGCATCAGGCCCGGCGAGAAGCTCCACGAGATAATGATTTCCGACGAAGAAGCTTACCGCGTTGTAGCGCGTGGCGGAAATTACGTTATCAAACCGATGTTGCCGGAACTGGCCTGCGATGAGCCTGAAGAATTGGCGGGCCTTACGAAAGAATATTCGTCTGACGACGATGTTGCGACATTGGAAGAAACTGTTGCACTTCTGAAGAAGAACAATCTCATGGTTGGCGATGTGGACTTGAGCACCGGCGGAGAATTGCTTCGGTGAAGCAGGCGCTAGAAGAATAGTCCACAGATTACGCAGATTGCGCAGATAGAATAAAACAGGTACAATGGGCACCAGGAAAACAGGCACTATGAAAAAACTCAAAGTGATGACTATCGTCGGAACCAGGCCTGAGCTTATCAAGCTCAGCGCGGTCATAGCTGAGCTGGACAAGCACACAAATCATGTTTTCGTGCATACAGGCCAGAATTTTGACTACGAACTAAATGAGATTTTCTTTAAGGAACTCGGCATTCGTAAGCCTGACGTTTTCATGGAAGCTGCGGGCGAAAATGCAGCTGAGACTATCGGCAGGGTCATAATCAAGGCTGACGAAGTCCTTGCCCAGAAAAAGCCCGACGCTCTGCTGTTACTCGGCGATACCAACAGCTGTCTTTCCGTCATCCCAGCCAAGCGTCGGAAGATTCCAATCTTCCATATGGAAGCTGGGAATCGTTGCTTCGACCAGCGCGTGCCGGAAGAAATCAATCGCAAGATCGTCGATCATCTCAGCGACATCAATATGCCCTACACCGAGCACGCCCGCCGGTATCTCCTGGCTGAGGGACTGCGCCCTGAAACCGTTATCAAAACCGGGTCGCCAATGCGGGAAGTGCTTCAATTGCATCAGAATGCCGTTAATTCTTCCGATGTCATTAACAGGCTGGGCCTAGAGCCGCACAAGTTTTTTATCGTAAGCGCACATCGCGAAGAGAACGTCGATACGCAGGAAAATCTCTCTGCCATTCTTGATTCTCTCAACGCACTTGCTGATCAGTACGGGTTTCCTATCATAGTTTCGACTCATCCGCGCACTCGCAAAAGGCTGGACACGCTTAACGGGTCTATCAAGACGAATCCGCTTATCCGCTTCCTCAAGCCCCTTGGTTTTTTTGATTACGTCAGGCTGCAGAAGGACGCATATTGCACTGTTTCCGACAGCGGCACGATTACCGAGGAATCGAGCATTCTGAATTTCCCAGCTGTGACTATCCGCCAGGCACACGAACGGCCTGAGGGCATGGACGAAGCAAGCGTGATCATGTGCGGGTTGAGTCGGGATCGAGTTCTGCAGGCTGTGGATATCGCAGCCAGTCAATGGTCCGGTGAGCGGAAGTTTAGGATGGTTGAAGATTATCAAAGCGACAATGTTTCAAAAAAAGTCCTGCGAATAATCCTAAGCTACGTCGACTACATAAAACGTACAGTCTGGCGCGAGGAAGCGTAGCTAATGAGAATCTTGTGTCTCGTAGACTGCTATCTGCCAAGTACCAAATCTTCCGCCAAGCTCATGCACGATCTTGCTGCGGAGTTTGTACGCCTGGGCCATGATGCTATCGTCGCCGCTCCCGACGCTTTTTGTAAAGCGTCGTGTGAGGAATCCTGCGAAGATGGAGTGAAAATTCTCCGGGTGAGGACGGGCAAGATCAAAGGAGCCGGGAAAATCCTGCGAGCCATAAATGAGATTCGACTTTCTTCGGTAATGTGGAAGGCTGGGGCTGATTTTTTCCGCAGAAATCCGTGCGATCTGATAGTCTTTTATTCTCCGAGCATTTTTTGGGGCAGGTTGGTTAGCAAGCTGAAGAAACTATGGGCCTGTCCCAGCTATCTGATTTTGCGGGACATTTTTCCGCAATGGGCTTTGGATGCGGGCGTTTTGAAGCCAGGCCTGGTTCATTCGTATTTCAGACGAAAAGAACTCCGGCAATACTCCGTTGCGGATGTCATCGGTGTGCAGTCACCTGCGAACCTTTCGTATTTTGAAGATAATAAGTTGAATGAAAAACCGCTCGATGTTCTGTTTAACTGGACGCCGCTGGAAGAAAACGCCCAGCCTGTCGGTTTCCGCAGGAAACTTGGCCTGGACGGTAAGGTCGTGTTTTTTTACGGCGGAAATATAGGCCTGGCCCAGGACATGGATAATATTATCCGCCTGGCTGAGGCTTTGGCTGATGAGCCTGATGCGTATTTTCTGCTCGTCGGAGCCGGCAGCGAAGTGCCGCGACTCCAAACGTTGATTGATGAGCGAGGTTTGAAGAATATCGCGATTCACCCAGCTGTGTCTCAGAAGGAATACCTCGGCCTGGTTGGAGAGTTTGACGTCGGACTTATTTCCCTCGACAAGGAACTGAAGACGCATAATTTCCCAGGCAAGATGCTGAGCTATATGTATCACGGAATGCCGATTCTTGCGAGCATCAATCCCGGCAATGATTTGCAGGACGTTATCGAACAAGGCCAGGCTGGACTGGTCAGTATAAACGGCGATGATCATGTCTTGCAGGAAAATGCCCGGAAGTTTTTAGGAAACCCGCAGTTTCGCCATGAGGTTGGTGAAAATGCACGGGCCTTGCTGGAGAAAACTTTCTCCGTCCAACACGCAGCCGGTCAGATTCTTTCACATTTCAAAGGAGCTGTGAGATGAGTTGGCAGGAAAAATATCTGGATAAATATTATCGCTCCAAACCCGGGTGGCAGGATGGCACGGGCGAATTTTTTGAATTTATCAGATCAAATATTTCAGATCAGGCTGAGGTTCTGGAACTGGGCTGTGGGCCTAGCAACGATATATCCCAATTCCTCGCAGCCAATTTTGGTTCCCTTGACGGACTGGATATTGACGCTGACTGTCGCCATAACGATGCCCTGCGAAACGCGTATGTTTATGACGGCGGGCCCTGGCCTGTGGAAGACGCGAGTTATGATGCCGTCGTGGCGAATTATGTCCTGGAGCATGTAGAGAAGCCTGATGATTTGCTTGCTGAACTTTGGCGGGCACTCAGGCCTGGCGGGGTGTTCCTTTTCCGTGTGCCGAATAAATACCATTACGTGAGCTTGATATCTCGCCTGACTCCACAATGGTTCCACGAACTCTTTGCCAATAGACTCCGAAATCTCCCAGCTGAATCGCACGATCCTTACCCTACGTTTTATCGTATGAATTCTGCAGGAATGTTGCAAAAACTCTTTGCCGGGCACGGCTTTGAGCGGATCGAAATGCGTTCGATAGAAAAGGAACCGAGTTACGGCATGAGCAGTCGCTTTTTATTTTTTACGTTCATGCTTTATGAGCGTTTGGTTAACAGCACAGCTGGGCTGGCTGGGCTGAGAAGTAATATTATCGGTGCATTCAGAAAAAAAATCTGATTTCGGTTATCATATCCCCAATGAATTTACATGACATGAAAAGTATTGATACTCCCCGCCGGCGAAAGGCCTGGCTGCTGGTGTCGATTGCAATTTTGCTGGCTGTTCAGATAGGCGCGCGTTGCTGGCTGATCAGTCATGCTGAAACCATCTCACGGGATGGCACGTTTCATCTGCCGATAGCCAGGCATTTTCCGCCTGATCCGGTAGGTTCCAAGAAAAGCACTGTGGCTCATCCGGGCTATCCTGTTGCAGTTTCAGCTATGCATTTTTTGATGGTCGGAAACAACGACCCAGCTGGGCTGGAACAGTGGGAACGGGCTGGGGTGAATGTGGCATTGATAGGCAGCATTGTCGCGATTCTTGGCGTCTGCTGTTTCACCAGGCTGATTTTCCATAGCTGGTGGATAGCATTCTGGGCTGCAATGCTGTTCGGGCTGGGAAAGAAATTCGCGGGACTCGGTGCGGATGTACTAACGGACTCGCTGATGTTGGCTTTTGAGATTTGGGCGCTCGTATTTGCAATGATTGTCTGGCGCAAGTTGAGAAACAATAGATGGTCAGCTGTTGCAATCGCCGGTCTGGTGGGCGTCATGTCAGCAGGGGCGTATCTGGTCAGGCCTGAAGGCCTGGTTGTTTTGCCTGTTGCCTTTGTGCCCTGGCTGGTTGGGAAAGTTAAGCTTCGTCTAAATTGGCGACAGACGCTGTTGTCAATCACAGCTGCGGGCTGTGTGGCCTTGTTGTGCATGGCGCCGTATATGATGAAAGTGGGGGGGGTGACTCCGAAATGGAAAATAAAGCAATTTGTAGACTCTACATCCGGGCCTGGTCAGCCCGATGTGCTTTCTGCTTCAGGCCTGGCTGCGGTATATTCCGCTGACGTTCCCGCAGCCATTCGTGTCGTCGGAAGGTTCACGGAAGCCCAGCATCCAGCCCTGGCTGGTCTGACTTTCGCATATCTTTTGGTTTGTCTGATAGGCCGAACGGGAAAGGGCAGGGCGCTCAGGGCGGAAATTCCAGCTGTGTCCGGCGCTGGGTGGGCGTTGATTGCAGCTACATGGTTTTTCATCCTCCCGCCAATAATCATGCGATACTGGTCGACAGGTGCAATGTCGCATCGCTATCTGATGCTTCCCGCAGCCATGATGGCCGGCTTTGCCCCAGCCGGTTTGCTTGCATTGCTTAATATGCTCTCTGCGCTTATCGCCAAAAAGCGTGCCCCTATTATTTCGGCCAGTCTTTTGGCTACGATTGTCTGCACGATCATTGCTGTGTTACTTGCGATCCATACGCTTCAACCGTTGCACGAAAATAAAGCCTTTGCCAAGGAGGCAGGTCTTTGGATCAGAAATAACTGTGCTTCGGACAAGGCTGTTTTGGCCGACCATGCCGTGACTTTTCATTATAGCGACAGGGTGGGCAGGGCTTGTTCAGAGGACATGTTGCTTGCGTATTTAAGAAAACAACCTGAGTTTACACGTTCGTCTTTCATCCGAAAAATCCTGGCTGAGGCGCCTTATTCATATGTTGCTTACATGGGGCCTGCTGATGATCCATGGGCTTCGGAAAGCGCCCGGATTATCAGGGAAGAGGGTTTTGTATGTGTTAAGACATTTCCGGAACAGAGGAAGGGCAACGCTCCCCCGAGGGTGGCGATGCATGTTTATCGCCGAGTTTCGGAGCAAAAGTAGAACATGATCTGTGGAAATGCTCTTGCGTTTTGGCCCGGAAGTATTCATTCTATAAGCAGCCTTGTTGATAAGTTTTCAACAGGACGAAAAACAGCTTTCCGCAGGTAGAAAGAACCTAAAATGACTGAAAAATATTATGTAACGACGCCCATTTACTATGTAAATGATGTTCCGCATATCGGGCATTCTTATACGACCATCGCAGCTGACGTGCTCGCGAGATTTTTTCGTTCCGCAGGGCGCGATGTCCGGTTTCTGACGGGCACGGATGAGCATGGCATTAAGATAGTCAAGTCCGCAGAGGAGAAGGGCCTTAGCCCGCAGGAATTGGCTGATAAAGTGGTGGTTGGTTTCCGCGAGCTTTGGGAAAAGCTGAATATTTCCAATGACGATTTCATTCGTACGACCGAACCTAGGCACGAAAAACGTGTGCAGAAAATTATCCAGGACCTTGTAGATAAGGACGAGGTATATCTTGGCAGTTACGAAGGCTGGTATGATGAGAGTCAGGAGGAATACGTTACCGAATCTACCGCTCGCGATAACGATTACAAAAGTGCCATAAGCGGCAAGCCATTGGTTAAATATAGTGAGGAGAACTGGTTTTTCCGCCTTACGAAATGGCTGCCGAAACTCGTTGCGCACATCGAAGCCAACCCGGGCTGCATTAAGCCCCAGGCCCGTCGTAACGAAGTATTGAGCAAAATCAAGATGGGCCTGGAGTCCGGCGAGCTGGGCGACCTGTGCATTTCTCGCAACAAGGAAAAACTTCCCTGGGGCGTGGAAATGCCCAACGATCCCAATCACGTTGTATACGTATGGGTCGATGCCCTCAGCAATTATTATAACGCCCTCGGTCTGCCGGAAGTCGGCGACGAGTTCGACAACCAGGCCGGTCAATACTGGCCTGCCGATGTGCATCTGATCGGCAAGGACATTTTGTGGTTTCATGCGGTGTACTGGCCTTGCATTCTGATGGCACTGGATATTCCGGTTCCCAAGTGTGTCTTCGCGCATGGCTGGTGGACGAGCGAGGGCATGAGAATGCAGAAGACGCTTGGCAATTTCATAAGTCGTGAGGAAATAGGCGAGTTCTGTGATGAATATTCCCGCGACGTCTACCGCTACTACCTTTTGCGGGCGATGACATTCGGAGCCGACGGTGACTTCAGCAGGGATATGTTCAAGCAGACGTATAATGTGGACTTGGCCAATGGTGTGGGTAATCTGCTCAGCAGAACGCTCAAGATGATCGGCAAGTATTTTCAAGGCCTGGTGCCAGATCCCACTGCCGATGTTGATGAAGCAGCCAGTGTCATTACTGCGGCAACGGAACTGAAAGACCAGGCTGTGGGTTGGATGGAGAATTGTGAATTCCATCGCTATGTCGATGCCATAGTGAACCTGGTCAACGTGACGAATCGGTTCATTGACGATACGGCGCCTTTCCAGCTGGCCAAGGATGAATCGCAGCGTGAGAGACTTGCGACGATCATGTATACTTGCGCCGAGGCTGTCCGAATAGTCCTGTTGTATCTCAGCCCGATCCTGCCGGAGAAGGCCGTCGCTGGATTGACCCTGCTGGGACAGGAGGGGATCGAGCCGTTTGATACAGCAGGGCAGTGGGCCAAGCTCTTGCCCGGTACCCCAACGCAAGCAACTGATCCGTTATTTCCTAGAAAACAGTAAAGTAAAAGGACGTTAATTGAATTGCATAGATTTGTATTAAGTTACTCAAAGTGACCGGTTTTGTTGACCTTTGTGTGGGTCAGTTTACTGGTGGACTGGTTAATCAGTTGACTGGTAAAAGATTACAAAAAAACCTCTTATTGACCGAATTATAAAAACCCGCAAAAAGCATGAAATCTTGAGTTGAAGAAGTTTTTGTATTTTTTTTACTGATCAACCAGTTACCAGTCAACCGGTAACTCAAACGATCAGTTTGAGTAAGTTAGAAGTAGAATAAAAAAGGTCAGGCCTAAGGACGTTAATAAAAATGTCAGAACATGATGATAAATCCGAGTCTGGTTTGGATAGCCCGAAAAATATAGAAGCGGTTATTCGCGATGATGGCAGATATTCGCCGGAAGCGTTCAACTTTCTTCATGAAGGGCTGGGCCAGGCTGTGGAGAAAACCCACGGTAACAAAGCGGTTCCCAATGGGCACGTTTCAGGCCAGG
The DNA here is from genome assembly GCA_963664745.2 of Phycisphaerae bacterium. GTDB lineage: Bacteria > Planctomycetota > Phycisphaerae > SM23-33 > SM23-33 > B1-G9. The sequence goes on along the minus strand of CAXXMC010000002.1, from coordinate 644,960 downwards.
CTCTTTGTGAGTCTTTGCGGGATCTCGCCCGGGAGCGTTATGGGCTGTTGGCCCCGGCTGTGCTGAGACGCTGGGGCGTTAACGAAAGTATAGATTTCGGCAAAATGGTCTACCTGTTGATCGATCACGGCTTGATGCGAAAGACGGATGAAGATTCCATAGAGGATTTTCGTGATAATTTCGACCTCGATAAGGATTTTGACACGACAGCTGATATAAAGCTGAGGGAAGATTGATGAAGGCTAACCCCAAAAATCGCAGGAATACCCCCGCTAATTCTCCCGAAACGGAAAACGTGCAAGCCCAGGCCGATAAAGCCCCGGCACCGCAGCCTGTGAATATTTCCGATGGAATTCCAGATCGCGTGGAAAATCCCACGAGATGGAGGCTGATTCTGGTGTTGCTGGTATTTGCCTGCTGGGCGGGTTTTCTGATTTACTGCCTGCTGACGGGCAGACTCGAAAACGGAGCGATGTAAAATGGATGGTTTTGATGTAAGACAGCTGCTTTTGCGCTCTTGGTTCTGTTTATGCGCAATGGGTCTGACTGGATTTGTTACTGGTTGTAGTTCGGAGCTTCATCGACGGGCGGAGGCCATGCCTATCGAGCAGGATATCAGCGTTCATGAACTGGCAAAGAGACTGAGTTTATCTGTCGTCGAATGCAATCAAAGTTTGGCAAGGCTTGGAAGTAACGGCAGTACAGTTACTATTTTCCCAAAGCCGAGCGGAAGTGTTTATGTCAACGGCAAGGAGATTGCAACAAAGGCGGATATTACATCAGCCAGGGAAACCATCATGCTGCCGGCTGAATTGGAAGGGGAAATTCGCCATGCACTTTATTGGAAGCCTGTCGTAGATTCCCCAAAAATAGCCCGGCCAAAAATCGATGTCCCACCCATGCCCAGCCCTCAACCAGTTCGCAGTATTGGTGTAGTTATAGTTGACCCAGGGCACGGCGGAAAAGATCCCGGAGCCATGAATAATTCGGGTGACCAGGAAAAACAGGTCAATCTTGCGGTTTCCCTTATGGTTGCCAAGCAGTTGCGTGACAATAACGTTATAGTGAAAATGACGCGAGATAATGACGTTTTTATAGATCTTGACGAGAGAGTGAGAATCTGCAACCAGACCAGGCCTGATCTGTTTGTCAGCATTCATGCAGACGCTTCCCGAAACAGACAGGCTACGGGGTTTACCGTTTATGTGCCCAAACGCGAAACCAATGGATCACGTTCTCACCGGGCTGGGCAAAATGTTGCAAAGCATATGAAAAATACCGCTACCAGCAGGGGGGTTCAACAACATAACTCTAGGCTGCGTGTGCTGGAAAACACAAATTACCCCGCCATGCTTATTGAACTTGGTTTTATGTCCAATCCGAATGAAGCGGCCCAGCTGAGACGAGAAAACTACCGGCAGCAACTTGCCCGGGCTATCGCCAGTGGGATCCTGGAATATTTGAAAGGCCATTGAATTGTTAATGAAAGCCGCCATGCAATGAAACGCATCGAAGAAATAGATAAGAATTTTAAAAGTAATGAAATTATGTTCTTTTAGATGCACTTCGTGAACATGGAGACACTACTCCCTTCTTTATCTACGCGGGGTCAAACGATCCTGAACACAAGAAGGAGGCGGAGGAGCATGGTGGTCAAGGCTCGACGAATCGAGCACAGGAGTTATTCCAGATGGTGACAAAAGCAGTCATCCAGAGATGAAACCTTGGGATGCCGGGTGGCAACACTGCGGAGCAGAGCAGCCACGAACTATAATCCCCATATGCCACGAGTGTTTGTCATTGCGAGGAGTGTAGCGACTCGGCAACTCCCAGCGGGAGGGACAAAATAAACCGCCGAAAACCAGATTGCTTCGCGGAGTTTACACCGAGCGAAGCGAAGTGCTCGCAATGACAAACACACTGAACTTATATAACATCTGTGCTTTCTGTACCTCTGTGGCTATTTTTTCTTTGTAAAAACTATCGTTTTACGCGGGCGTTGCCCTGCCAGATGCTCCAGACCTGTTCTTCGTCGGCTGGCTGGCCGTAGTCTGTCAGCATGGTCGTTGCCAGTGCGCCGGTAGCCCAGCCGAACTGTGCCCACTTCTCCGGCTGCCAGCCTTTGAGAATGGCATAGAGCATTCCGCCGACGAACCCGTCCCCGCCGCCGATACGGTCGAGTACGGTAATGTCGCGAGGCTCTGCGATATGCCAGTTCTCCCCCTCCGCCATGATCGCACCCCAGCGATGACAGTTCGCATCTACGACTTCTCGAAGGGTTGTCGCGAAGACTGTCGCGTTGGGGAATTGTTTCTTGGCCCGGTTGATCATTTCCTTGAAGCCGTCGATTTTGGCGGTGAGGTCTTTCCCGCCTGCCTCTGGGCCTTGGACGCCCAGGCAAAGCTGGAAGTCTTCTTCATTGCCGATCAGAATGTCCGAGATGCCGGCTATCTCACCGAAAATCTCAGCCAGTTCCTTTTCGCGATTGATCCAGAACGAGGCGCGGTGGTTCAAGTCGAATGAAATTTTCGTGCCGTGCTTCCTGGCTGTCCTTGCGATCTCGAGGCAAAAATTGCTGGTCTCCGGCGACAGTGCCCCGATCAGGCCTGAGAGGTGGACGATCTGTACGCCCTCGGTACCGAAGATACGGTCGAGGTCGAAATCTTTGACGTTGAGCGTTCTGCCGACTTCCCCGGCCCGGTCGTTGCAGACGCGTGGGCCTCGTGAGCCGTACCCGCTGTCAGCCAGGTTGAACTGGTGACGATAACCCCACGGGTTTCCCTGCTCGACTTCGGGGCCTTCGACGTCCATGTGTCTGCTGGCCAGGTTGTCTTTGATGAATCGAGCGATGGGGCTGTCCTTTACGAAAGTCGTTAAAACTTTCACCGGCAGGCCCAGGTACGACACGACGCTGGCGACGTTTGACTCTGCACTTGTAGCCTGCATTCGGAAGAGATCTCCGCAGTGCATGGGCTGGCCGTTGGCTGGGGTTAGGCGAACGCCCATACTGGTCGGGATCAGCAACGAATAACGATAATCTTTTTTAAGTTCAATACTCATATTTCAAAAACCCTTTCAATTTTCAATTTGCAATTTCCAATTGTTAAAACATCACAGACGCAACTTAAGCCTTTGGTTGTATGGTTTGATTTTTCGCAGTCTTTCGTCTCGCCTTGGCTGTTTTCTGTGAAGCTATAATAATTGCCAATATTTCTTTACCTTCTTTTATAAGTTGGTCTACTAATTCAAATTTTACAAGTCCCGCTTCAGGAGCGAAATCTATCCAGAAAATAGTTTCATCCGCTTCTTCTTCCACAATTCCAAGTTTGTTCAGGAAATCCGCGTGACTTCTTGCAGAACAGGAGGCACGATAATTAGCAGCAACACTTGTTGATGATCTGATCAGCTGTCTGCTGATAACATTTCCAGCATTATCTTTAGGAAATGTCCCAGCCAGCTTGACGCATCTAAGTGCAAATGCTTTTGTTCGTTTCTTCAGTTCTTCTGACGTCATCCCAATCCTCCCGAATATCAAGTCCCAAAACAATTGGAAATTGAAAATTGGAACTTGACAATTGTCACACTCCCGAGAATGCCGAGAATCCGCCGTCGACCGGGACAACGATGCCGGTTACGAACTTGGCTGCGTCTGAGATCAGCCAGACCAGTGTGCCGACGAGTTCGTCCGGCGTGCCGTATCGGCCCATGGGGGTGTGGTCAATGATCGTCTTGCCGCGGGCGGTCGGGCTGCCGTCTTCGTTGGTCAGCAGGAACCGGTTCTGGTCCGTCAGAAAGAACCCAGGCGCGATTGCGTTGACTCGGATATCGGTCGAATGGTTTTGACACATGTACGTGCTCAGCCATTGCGTGAAGTTGGTGATAGCAGCCTTTGCTGCGGAGTAGGCGGCTATGCGGGTCAGCGGTCGGAAAGCGTTCATCGACGAGATGTTGATGATCACGCCGCTGCCGGTCTCAGCCATGTATTGGCCGAAGATTTGGCTGGGGAGCATCGTGCCGAGGCAGTTGAGATCGAAAACCCAGCGAATGGCTTCGGGGTCGAGGTCAAAGTATGTTGATTCTGGTGGGATGCAGGTGGCGTCTTTCTTGTTCCCGCCGGCACCGTTAATCAGCACGTCGATTCTGCCCAGCTTTTCGAGGGTTTCCGTGAAGGCGGTTTCGACCTCTGCCTTTTGCAGCACGTTGACTTTCACAGCTACCGCGGAACCGCCGGCGGCTTTGATTTCTTCGCAAAGTTTTTCCGCACCTTCGAGATTGAAATCAAGCACGGCTACCTTCGCGCCGAGCTTAGCCAGGCTGCGGGCCATTTCGGCACCCAGGACGCCCGCTCCGCCGGTGATTGCTATGCATTTACCCTTAACGTCGAAGAGTTTTTCATCTACCATTTTTTATTCCTTTATCAAAAAAAACATCATCTATTCAAATTGGCTTCAGCCAAATTATTGACGCATACATTCTACTGCCCGCAACATAAAACAAGGATATTCTGACGTGGAATCTTTGACCCGTTCCATTGAATTTTCGTCCACATCGCTTGGACACGGAGGCACGGAGGACACGCATATGCATGCCGGGGCTACTGTCCCGTCATAAACAGCTATCTGCTGTCGGCCAGGCCAGCCAAGCGTGTTTTTCTCCTGACTACTGAATCCTGTGCTTTATTTCTTTGCGTATTTGGCGAACGGTTCGACATGTCGGCCTAGGTGTTTGGCGAGCATTTCATAGTGGATTTCTTCCTCGCGAAGGAGATCCTCGTACATGCTGCGCTTGAACAACTCTCCGCCGTCGGTTGTCAGTACCGACCCGAAAGTACAGTGCAAGGCCTGTCTTGTGTCGAAGTCGTCAATTCGGTCGGCCAGTTCGTGATCCCCGAACGCCGATGCCGGCGGGACTTTTGCCATGTCAGCCGAGACATGATAGGTTTTTTTATCTTCGTCGTAGTGCTCGCGGGCGAAGTCGTAAATGCGGCGGAACAGGGCGGGGTCTATCTTGCCGATGGCCCGGATGGCTTCGAGATAGCTCGTGCCGGCGGTCTTGAGATGCACCAGGCCGGCCGTCATTTCCGCGGTCTCCGGGTAAATGCTGAACTTGTCACTGCCGGAATGAATGGAAATTTTATAAGGCCCGATAGTCCGCATTACGGCAACATGGCCTGCGAAACTTTTTCGGAATTCTTCCAGATCACCTATGTAATCCACGCCCTTTTCCATCCTGCCCACGAACCGCGGAGCCATGGAAACCCACTCCACGCCAAGTCTTTTGAGTTCCGATGCGAAGAAAAAATGCTCCGCCACGGTGGTGGGGCTTTCGGTTTCGTCCACGGACACTTCCAATTCGACGGGCCAGGTTGCCTTGGCCTGGAGATGTCGATACATCCGGGCGACGTGCGCGATTGCATTGCCGTACTTGACGGCCGCCCGGAGGAAATCGTCGCCTGTAAAGCCGACCGAATCACCACCTGCGAGAGCGAATTTTTTATCACTGTAAGCAGCTGTCAGATCGGCGGCTGAAATTTCCAGGCCAGCGAAGTCGAGTTTCTCATATCGCTCAGCCAAGGCGGCGGCGTCAAGGTTGTCGGCTTCGTCGTCCACATGTTTGCCGGGATCAATCGTAAAGAACGTAAAACCTACTTCAAGTGTCACGTCGATATCATCAGTTGTCTGAAGATGATCGGCGTCCGACCCGAAACCGTCAGTATAGCCTTCCTGGAGAACGCCCCATGTTGCAGCGTCCATAACTTCCTGCGGCGTGCGTTGAGTGCGTGTCATTTCGCGGATGGATTGCTGGGCGAGAATTGGACGGACATTGCCTCCCTTGGCCCGAATTGCCCGGATATGGCCCGGCGTTGCCAAGCCAAGTCTATCTCCCAGCCCTGCACTCGTAGCCAGGCCCAGACAGACCGGAGCCGTCCATGGCAAGGCGAACCGGATTGCGTTCGCATTGACGGTGTTGCATGGGCCAATGACGATACTCTGATCGTCGATCACGCCGGCTATCTTGCCTGAAACGACTCCTTCGCTGACGGAGCCGACCACTTTTTCGCCGTCTCTTCTCGCTAAGAAATACGTTACGCCATTCGCATCTTCAACAATACTTGAATCATAAATGTCCAGGCCGGTCGCTTCTGCCAACCTGGCCGATGTAATCTCGCTCATTATCTATTTGTCCCTGTCCTGCATTTCTATTACAAATTTCATTAGTTTTCTTCGTGTGAGATTTTCTGGAAATTCCACATTTTCGTTTTCGGCAATTTTTTTCCAGTTGGCAGCAGCCCTTTGGAAGTCAGCTGGGGGCATGAAATCCCAGACCATAACAATTACCCAGTCGGGCTTGTTCATGTCCGGCGAGGTGACGTCCATGGACTTGTACCAGTCCTGCACATGTTCCTGCGCGTAGGCGATCATCTTCTTCTGCTCGTCTTCGGGATAGCTGTTCAGGTCCCGCAGCTTGCTGACATGTTCCCACACTTCGCTTCGATGATTTGGCGGTTCCGGTATTGGCGTACCTTTCACAGCTGGCTGATCGACGGGTTGGGTGGCCGGCATGTCGGCGGCAGTATCTGAGGGGGCGGTGGAATCCTGCGGATTGTCCACGGGGCCTAGGGGTTGGCTTGCATCATTAGATGGAGCCGTGACAGGCTGGGTCGTTGGAGCTTTCTTTTCCCACCATCCCCACTTTGGGAAATCGGGGTGTTTCTGTTTGAAATCCTGACAGCCGCCCACCATCACAGCCAAAAGAACGATCGCGAAGCATGTTTTGCGCATTGCAGTTCTCCTATTCTTTCGTAGCCTATACCCAGTGCCCATTTTACCAGAGGGCCAGAGTGGAGAAAATATCTTCATAAGATACTTTCTCCCAAACCCTGACCTTCAAGTTTTAACTCACATCATTAAACATTAAATAACGTCCGCCAGGCGGACTTCATTAATTACGCTTCGTATGTACTGGCGGTGATATTTCCGCCCGTCCCGGTCCAGTTCGTGTGGAAGAATTCACCGCGCGGCTTATCGAGACGCTCGTATGTATGCGCACCGAAATAGTCACGTTGTGCCTGGAGCAGGTTTGCAGGCAGTCTGCCGCAACGATAGCCGTCATAATACGACAAGGCTGCCGAAAAGGCTGGAACCGGAACGCCGGTCTTGATCGCCTTGGCGATTGTGCGTCGCCAGCCGCCCTGTGCCTTGCGGATAGCTGTTTTGAAATATGGATCGAGCAGCAGGTTCACGAGTCTTCTTCTGCGTTCAAAAGCGTCCTTGATCATGCCGAGGAACTGGCTTCGGATAATACAGCCTCCTCGCCACATCAGGGCAATGCTGCCGTAATTGAGTTTCCACCCGTATTCCTTGGCGGCTTCTCTCATGAGCTGGAAGCCCTGTGCGTATGAAATGATTTTGCTGGCGTAGAGAGCCTGGCGGAGATCTTCGATAAATTTGGCGCGTTTTTCCGGGTCTTCGATTGGCTTGACCTTTGGGCCGCGGAGTTTCTTGGCTGCGGTTACGCGTTCGTCTTTCAAGGCAGAGAGACAACGTGCGAAGACCGCCTCGCCGATCAGCGTCAGAGGCTGGCCGAGGTCGAGAGCGGTAATGCCCGTCCATTTGCCGGTTCCCTTTTGCCCCGCGGTGTCCAGAATGACATCCACCATCGGCTTGCCAGTTTCATCGTCATCCTTTGCGAGAATGTCGCGGGTGATTTCGATAAGATAGCTGTCCAGTTCGCCCTTGTTCCAATCCGCGAAGACGGCGTGCATTTCCTTTGCGGTCATGCCGATCGACTGCATCATCTGATATGCTTCGCAGATCAGCTGCATGTCGCCGTATTCGATACCGTTATGCACCATTTTGACGAAATGGCCAGCGCCGTCCCTGCCGACCCAGTCGCAGCACGGCTCGCCGTCGACTTTTGCGGAGACAGCCTGGAAGATATCCTTTACATGATCCCAAGCAGCGGGGCTTCCGCCGGGCATGATACTCGGGCCGCGACGGGCACCTTCCTCGCCGCCCGAGACGCCCGTGCCGATGTACAATAACTTTTTCTTTTCAACGTATTTGCAACGACAAACAGTATCATGAAAATTGCTGTTTCCGCCGTCGATAATGATGTCGCCTTCTTCCAGCAGCGGGACCAGGCTGTCGATGAACTTATCCACCGCCTCGCCTGCCTTGACGAGCAGCATGACCCGGCGGGGGCGTTTCAGTGACGCGACGAATTCTTCCAAGCTATGGCAGCCGATGATTTTTGTGCCCTTTGCCTCGTTTGCCATGAACCTGTCGACCTTATCGACGGTTCTATTAAATACCGAAATGGTATAGCCGTGGTCGTCCATATTCAAAACGAGGTTCTGTCCCATGACAGCCAGGCCAATTAATCCAAGGTCCGCTTTTGCTTCCGACATTTTTTCAATGCTCCTAATATAATGGTTTAAAAAAACGGTCATTTTATGCAAAAAAACAACCATTCCAAGGGCGTTAGTCTATCCATTGACGATATTAATGCAAGGCTAAAGATGATAAAGCCGACGTTTTTTCATCGCCAGGTATTCCCGGCCTGGATTGCAAAATCCGCGATTTTGGGATATAATTTAATTATCAAGCTGTATGGATTCGATCTTTGGAATTAATAAGATTTATAAGAATTGTTAATTTGATTAAACATCGAGAGGAACAGCCATGCGAATGATGACCGGTGCAATTTTGGTACTGGCAAGCGTGATTTTGTTTGCCGTGTATAAAATATCAGACCTCAAGCCGATGTTTGAATGGTATGCCATCGGCATGGGGATTATAGGCTGGGCTTTCCTTATATGGGGTTTGGTAAAAGACCTCCGAGCAGCCCATTTCCACTGGAAGCATGAACGCGAAAGCGCGCGTCACCGGCGTAAGGGCGATTCTTAAGAGCTTTCCAGTCCCGGTTCATAGAACTCTGTAACAGGAATTCTTCTGGTACCTGCTTTTTGGCGATATCACTTGCCGAAAATCATGTTTCCTGGATTTCCCGTGTTTTGGAATCCAGAAGTTCGGTGACTTTCTTTTCGTAGTCGTTTGTAAGTTTTTGAATATCGTCTTTGCCCTTTTTGGCTTCGTCTTCGGTAAGTTCGGAGGCTTTCTGTTTTGTATCGACGTCCTTGTTGCCGTCTCGTCGGGCGTTTCGGATAGTTACCCGCGCAGCCTCTGCCATTTTCTTGACGCGGGCAGCGAGCTGGTTGCGACGTTCAATCGAAAGCGGCGGGACCGTCAGGCGGATGACTTTGCCCTCGCTGCTGGGGGTAATGCCGAGGTCGCTGGCGTGAATGGCCCGCTCAATATCCTTCAAGCTGCTGACGTCAAAGGGTTTGATGATGATCATGTTGGCTTCGGGAGTGGAGATAGTTGCCAGCTGACGCAGATCCGTAGGCGACCCGAAATATTCCACTTTTATATGATCGACAAGCCCAGCTGAGGCTCGGCCTGTGCGAATGCCACGCAATTCCTTACGCAAATAATCAAGCCCGGTTTCCATTTTCTCTTCAACATCAAAAAGTATTTCTTCCATGGTATTCTTTGTCCTTACTACTTATGGTTATTCCCTTTGTGACGCAACCTGATCTGCCCTCGCGATACGACAACCTTAAAATCCAGATAACGAGATTGCTCTTTTTCGCTCGCATTGACATGCAAGAAGCATTGTTCACAGCAGGGGCAAACGGATACAGTGTTTAGATATCTTATCGTAAGTTCTGTTATAATGGAAGATTCTATTTCTGCTATCAGCCAAAAAAACACTTCTGGCAGAAAGACTGTACGGGGAAATATGTTTTTATGTTTTTTACAAAAGCTTTTCACAAAACCCTTGACTGGCACAGGATTTGGGCGTAAAGTATTCCGCTTGTCGCATTGCAGCCTGTCTGTGTGGGCGGGTGGAATCGCACTGCGGACGATTGTTTAGGGTTTTTTAAAATCGTTGGAATGATTATTCCGCTTTTTTAAAAACTCGAATTTAGATTTCGGGTTTCGTCAGCCTGCTTTAAGACTGGCCTGCTAGAAACCCGATTTATGGAGAGACTTCATGTCTTCACAAATGATCAAAGAATTGATCGACGCCGGTATTCACTTTGGCCATCGTGCCAGCCGCTGGAACCCGAAAATGAAGCCGTACATCTACGGCAAACGGAACAGCCTGCACATCATCGACGTTAAGGAAACCGTTCGCGGTTTGCTCCTGGCCAAGAAATTTATCATCCAAACTGTCGCAAAGGGCAAAGACGTTCTGTTCGTTGGAACGAAACGCCAGTCCCGCAAGTCTGTCGCGACTAATGCAGAGCGTGTCGGCATGCACTGGGTAAACGACCGCTGGTTGGGCGGCACGCTGACGAACTTCCGCGAGATACGCAAGCGAGTTGGCAGGCTGGAAGAGCTTGAACAGCTCGAAGCCGACGGCATGTTGGACGCATATTCCAAGAAGGAAGGTTCCAGGCTGCGTCGCGAAATGCGGAAAATCCAGCGTAACCTCGGCGGCATTCGCAATATGACGAAGTTCCCGGGCGTTATGGTTGTCATTGACGCATCACGCGAACTTATTGCCATTCGCGAAGCCCGCAAGGCAGGCGTTCCTGTCATCAGCCTCATCGATACCGATGCCGATCCTGATAGCGTCGATATTCCGATTCCGGGCAATGACGATGCCATGAGAGCTATCGAAATTATTACGCGAGAGCTCGCAGATGCAGCCGAGGCTGGAAAGCAGACCCGCATGGAAGGCGCTGACAGCGATGAAACTGATCAGCCACGCCGACGCAGCAGACGCGAAACCACCGCACGAGCTTCCGATGATATTGAAACTTCAGAAGATATCTCGGATTTGGCAACTGAGGCTGCTCCGGTAGCAGACGCTTCTGCGGAAACACCAGCTGCGGAATAATTACTGTAGCTGATTGGTTCAAAATTCGTCAGCCGGTTTTCTTACGCGAGAGTAATCAGCGTGAGATGAATCGCTCCGAAAATTTTAAAATGAATAATACAACGAATTGGAGATAAAAATGGCTATTACAGCAGGAATGGTGAAAGAGCTTCGCGAAGCGACAGGCTTGGGTATGATGGACTGCAAGAAGGCGCTGGAAGAAACCAACGGCGATATCGCAGCTGCCCAGGACATGCTTCGGACTAAGGGCCTTGTAACCGCTGAGAAAAAAGCAGGCCGGGCCACAAAAGAAGGGCTGGTTGGCATTGCGGTTGCCGACGACAAAAAGTCAGCAGCCATGGTGGAAGTTCAGTGCGAAACCGACTTCTGCTCGCGGAACGACGAATTCGTGAACATGGTCGCCGACGTCAAAGCCATGGCCTTCGCTTCGCCGGAAGGGGATATCCCCGCCAGCGACGCAATTACCGAGAGACTTCAGGCTACCCTGGCCAAGATCGGCGAGAATATGAGCTATGCACGCGGCATTAAGATCTCCGCTGCGAAAATCGGTTCATATCTGCATCACAACAATAAAGTCGGCGTGATTGTAGGCGTTGACGGCGACGTTTCGGACGAGATCCTGGCCGATCTTTGCATGCACATCGCGTTCTCGAATCCGATGGGCATTACCACCGACGATATCCCGGCTGATCTTGTCGCGAAGGAAAAAGAGATTGCAAAGCAGCAGGCTATGGAGTCGGGCAAGCCCGAGGAAATCGCCGAGAAGATGGTTGTCGGCAAAATCCAGAAGTTCCTCGCCGCAAATGCCCTGTTGGAACAGCCCTTCGTAAAAGATGACAAGAAAACCGTCAAGGAAATCCTGGGCGGTCAGACTGTCACGGCTTTTGCCCGCTACGCTGTCGGCGAATCAAACTGATAAATATAAAACCAATTGCATGGGTATTTGTTGAATCCGTATCGAAATGGAATCGACAAAATCCGTATGCAATGCGTTAATTAAATTTTTGATGTCCTACTTAACGGACGTATCCTTTCACCGGGATACGTCCGTTTTTTTTTATGATTTTGGGAACAACTATTTTATGCCTTTTCAGCTGATTGAATGAGTTTTTGCAACTCATCAGCGCAGACCATCAGGCCTCTTGGTACATGGAAGCAACCCTTCCACTTACCGCCCTTGAGCGTGTTCAATTTAGAACCGTCCCGCATCAGATAGCCAAACCACTCGCCGTATTCAGGGTCAGCAAAGTTTTTCCACGAGTAATTATGAACTTTCTCAAACCAGCTCCAGCATTTTTCGTTACCGGTCAAACGGTAGCCCTTCAGCAACGATATCAGTGTTTCAAGATGAACCCACCATAGCTTCTGGTTCCACTCCAGCTGTTGCGGCGGACACCCCTTGGAATCCATGAAGTAGTAAATTCCTTCACATTCCTTATCCCATCCGAAATCCAGCGTATTGAGGACAACTTCAACGGCACGATCAATCATTTCCCGATGGCCGCTACGTTCGCAAATGCTCATGATAAACCACATAGCCTCTATACCATGGCCCGGGTTGATCAGTCTGCCATCAAAGCAATCCACATGCGATCCGTCAGGAGCAACCTGTTCAAAAACTATCCCAAGTTCCTCATCAACAAAAGTATCCATGACCAGATTGGCGCATTTAACTGCATCTTCCATTGCCCGATCCTGGCCTAGAATATCTTCAAGCTCAAGAGCAAGGTTTGACAGGATCATGGATATGGCAAAACTTCTCAGCTGGCGAGTGCCCGGATATGATTTATCATATTTGCCTTTGGGGTTGTCCTGCCTTTTGAGGACGTTCTGATAAGTTTTCAAAGCAAGATCGCGAGCCCAATCCTCACCCGAAGCCATGGAATATTGCGCATAACCCATAGCAGCGAAGCAATCGGAGAAGATACTGTGAGGCTGCGTGAGCGGAACGCCTTTTCGATCCAGGGAAAAATACCAGTTACCCTCACCGTCCATGCCGTGCTCTCTTAAAAACTCCGCACCGTGCCTGGCGACATCAAGCCAATCCGAACGTTTGTCAATGACATTGAAGAGTTTCGAGAACATCCAGACCTGACGATGCTGCAGCCACATGAATTTGTCGGTATCATAAACCGTTCCGTCACGATCAAGACAGGTGAAATATCCGCCAAACTCCTTATCCAAAGAATGTTGCATCCAAAATGGAATGACATCCTTGAGTAATCCGTTTTCATATTTTTGGAAAAGATCTTTCAATTTTTCTGACATAATATTTTAACTCCGATGGTTAGTATAATAGGCTGGCTATTAGGGCTTTTTGCTGCTGAAATGTCAATTTCAATTTTTATGACATGTGCGTAAAATGTAACTATCGGTTGTTTCGCAGCCTGGCAGGGCCTATAATTCGCTGGAAATTGTTTTCAAATAAATTCAACATGGGAGATTTAAGATGCACGCAAAAACTATCGTTCTTTTCGCGTTATTTGCAGCTTTGTTGAGTTTCACTTCCGGGTGTGGAATGCTCGGTACGCCCACAGCCAAGATAGTTGGCGTAAAGATGGGCGATGTTTCCGTAAAATCCGCGACGATTCTATTCGATGTGGAGATAAACAACCCGTATACCGTAGCCTTGCCTTTGGCAGGGGCTGATTACGCACTCAGTACGGAAGGCCAGCAGTTCATGAGCGGCGAAGCTGACATTCAGAGCATGATCCCAGCTGGGGAAAGCAAGGTTCTTACTCTGCCCGTACAGGTTCACTTCCTGGAGCTTTTCCAGACAGTCAAGGGCGTACGAGGCAAGAGCGAAATTCCATATACCGCGGCCCTTGGCCTGTCCGTCAAACCGCCAGCGATCAATAAACTCCGACTGCCGTTGAAAAAAGACGGCGTTTTAAAGCTGCCATCCCCGGAGGGCGTGCTTAACCGGGCATCGCAACTGCTTCAACGGTAAGGACAGATGTGCTAACCTCGCCATTCGGTTTTGTCTACGGTGGTTTCGAACTTGGCTTGGATGAGATCGGGCACTTCTTCGTCAGCGACGGCGTCGAGGTCTTTCTTTGACGGTTTGCCGATTTTCTTGATACTTTTGGCAGGGCATTTTTCCAAGGCTGCTTCCATGAGGGCGGTAGCTTCCTTGGGTTCATATTTGCTGTAGTCGATTTTCGGAAGATTGCCCTTCATTTCAACGAGTCCTTCGCTGATTCGCGAGCAGGCCTTGCAGCCTATGCAACCGACTTTGCATACGGCTTTGACGTCCTTGCCGAAATCCTGGTTGCTGCATTCCAGTACGTACATTTCCTCAGCCTTGAACGGCACCATCGAAATGACTTTTCGGGGACAGGCCTTTTCGCACGCGCCGCAGCCTACGCATTTTTCGTAATCGACTGTTATCTTGCCGTCGATAAGATGAATTGCGTCGAACTTACAGGCCTTGACGCAATCGCCGTATGCGAGACAGCCGTAGATGCAACCCTGCACACCCGCTACCAGATTGACGGTTGCACATGTTTTTTCGCCCCGATATTCATGCTTGCCGAGCCTGTCTGTTTTGCAGGCGGCACAGTGGACGACAGGGCGATAGGGAAAGCTCTCTTCAATTGTCATGCCGAGTATCTCAGCTATGTCCGAAGCCACAGCCGCACCCCCGACAGGACAGAGATTAAGCGCAACCTTACCGCCGCCGAGAACAACGGCTTCGGCGTATTCGCCGCAGCCCACGTAGCCACATCCGCCGCAGTTCGCGCCCGGCAAGGCTTCGTTGACACGCTCTATTCGAGGGTCGATCTCGACGTGAAAGGCTTCGTTCGCCCAACCAAGTACGAATGTCATTACAATTGCCAAAACCAGCATCAAGCCAGCTGCCAAAATTATTATCAACGCCATGCTTCGTTCCGTTTCTGAAAACGTTTCTTATTTCTCATTCTTATTTTTACAAAGCAACCGAACACGAATAGCACTAATGAAAACTAATCTCACTTATACAGCTTTATTACTCAAACTGACCGATTCGTTGTGTCATACCCGCGAAAGCGGGTATCCAGGGCTTTATTTTTACACTCTGGATTCCCGCTTGCGCGGGAATGACAAGTGTTTTTAACTTTTTTGTTCTATTATATTTGCGTTAGTCTTGTTGTCAAAATCGGTCAGTTTGAGTTTATTAAAAAAACATTCGTGTAATCCGTGTTCCGTTTTTCCTAATGCCTATTGCTTGTTTTACTTCCTAATGCGGATATTGTTGCGGCAGGGCCTTCATTGATTTCGGTTCGGGGACTTTGCCTTCCACCGTTTCATCTGTAGCCTTATTTGACTGCTGAACCGCACTGGCCTGCATGGCTGGGGTTTCGGGTTTGAGCAGTTTTTCGAGGTTTCCGTTCACGCCGGAGAACCCCATAAACGCCATCGCCAGAATCCCAGCTACGAGCAACGTAATGCCCGGCCCTTTCAAGGGTTTCGGCACATCGCAGAGGTCAAGGTCTTCGCGAATCCCAGCCATGATTACGATCGCGATCGTAAAGCCGACCCCGCCAAAGAAGGCCAGCGTCAAACTCTGACCGAGTCCCCAAATCTGTGACGGGTCAGTACCAGCTGGGACTGCAACATTTTTCATGATTTCCAAACATGCGAACAGAATTGCACAGTTCGTGGTAATCAGCGGCAGGAACACGCCGAAACTTTTGTAAAGCGTCGGGAAAAATTTCCGTACGTACATTTCGACCAGCTGAACGCTCGAAGCGATAACGAAAATGTAAATGATGTAGCTTAGTATGGTCAGATTGCTAGGCCCATCCCCGCCGCATGCGTTGTAGATTGCAGTTGCCCAGGGTGCGCCTTCGCGAAGGAAGTAATACGTGAAGAACCAGCTCAACAACCCCGCGATGGAGATTACAAACGTCACCGCGCAGCCCATGCCGAAGGCCATGTCCACGCGCCGGCTGACGCCGATGAACGGACAAATGCCGACGAAATAAATCAACACGAAGTTGTTGATGATAGCTGCGCCGAAAGCGATCAAAATTAGTTGTGCTACATATTCCATATCTTTTTCCTTTAACGACTTACCACGAAATGCACTAATAAAAACTATTTTAAAAAAATCGTGTAACTCGTGTTCTATTTTACGCCGTTTGTTTTTTTGCGAATTTTTCCGCTATCCAGTTTGCTACGCCCAGCAGCAGGCCCAGTGTGAAGAACGCTCCCGGCGCCAGGCCCATCAGTGACCAGCGGTAAGTTTCACTCGGCGTGCCTTCCTTCCAGAACAGCGGGATATCAAACCACGATCCCGTTGCCAGCAGTTCCCTGACCGTCGCCATGGTAGCCAGTCCCAACGCGAAACCAAGCGAGTTACCCACTGCGTCGAAGAAAGCGGTTACAACTCCCTGCTTGCTTGCGCAGACTTCGCAACGACAGATGATCAGGCAGTTGACGATAATCAGCGGAATATACGGGCCAAGCTGTTTGCTGGTGTCGTACATGAACGCAGCCAGCACTTTATCGGCGATGGTGACGAACGTCGCGATGGTAAGCGTGAAAACGAGGATTCGCAAGTGAGGCTGAAGTATGTTGCGAATGAGACTGACGACAAGGTTCGCACAGATCAGCACGAACGCGACCGCCGCAGCCATGGTCATTGCGTTTTTCATACAGCTGGTAACCGCCAGCGTAGGACACATGCCCAGAATCTGCCTGTAAACCGGGTTTTCCGGCAGGATTCCGTTTATAAAACGCTCTAGTGATGTAGGTCCGTCTTTTGCCATTTTTCAAAAAATCCTTCGTCTGTATTATTTCGTTTCGACTTCTTTGGGCTTTGTCATTTCGCCAGCCTGTAGAGCCGTGCGGAATTCTGCCACAGCCGGGTTTACAACCTTGTCCGTAAGGGCCTTGGAAGAAATCGTCGCACCGCTTATGGCGTCGATCTTGCCGTTCTTTTCCTGTTTTTGAGCTTCAGTCATACGTTTATGAACAGAAAGC
This sequence comes from Phycisphaerae bacterium, assembly GCA_963664745.2. Taxonomy (GTDB): domain Bacteria; phylum Planctomycetota; class Phycisphaerae; order SM23-33; family SM23-33; genus B1-G9. Next base: position 628,082 of record CAXXMC010000002.1, on the reverse strand, counting down.
GGTTCGTTTGCAGGCTGACCGATGAATTGGCTGTTCCATTTTGACGTTGCGATCTTGCTGCCCAGGCCCGGCGTTTCCTTCTGGTCGAGAATGTAAATGCCGGTGATCTTTGAAGCATCGGCATTCAGGCCGATCAGGGCCTTGATCTGGTCGGCGTATCCCATCCCCGTCGCGGTGATAACCCAGCCTATGGGTTTGCCTTCCTTATCAAAAGCCTGGAGGACATTTTTCGCAACAGGCTGAGTTTTTTCCTTGTCTGCGCCGGGTACGACGTTCGGCACCTGATCGTAGGTGGCGTTCTTTTCGTTAAGTTTGATCTTCGGATCCAAAGCCCTGTTAACGCCAGCCAGGGCAGCCCCGAACGCCAACGCCAGCAAAACTACCAACCAACCTTGTTTAATGTATTTTGTCATATTTGTTCCTAAAAACAGGCACTAGAAATCAGAGGCATTAGTGGGCCGTGTGTCTAATATCGTGTTTCCATTTTTTATATCTCTGTACTTATGTTATTTTTCCTATTACCTAACTACTAATCCCTATTGCCTTTTTTTATTTTAATCAATTCGCGTTTTATCGCTTTTTCAAATGCTTTACTTTACATGCCTGCAAACAACGCAGGCATGGCACCCGAACTGTTATTCTTCTTTAAGCTGTTTTGTTTTTCTCTAGTGCCTAACTACTATTGCCTATTGCCTGTTTTTCTTATTTCCTTGCCGGCACTGGTCCGCCGAACGGTTTCGGGACGGTCCAGCGGTTGATCAGCGGCGCTATGCCGTTTACCAGAAGGACGGAGAACATCACGCCTTCGGGATAGCCGCTATATTCGCGGATAAACATTACCAGTGCTCCGAAAGCCAGGCCGAATATGAATTTTCCCTTGGCTGTCAGCGGACTGGTTACCGGGTCGGTGGCGATAAAGAACGCACCGAACAGGAAAGCTCCGCCGAGGAGGTGTTGGCTGATGATATTGACATTTTTTCCAACGCCAGCCATGATTCCGGCGATGATAGTCACCGCGATAATGCTGCCGACTGGAATTTCCCACGACGCCACCTTGCGAATGCACAGATAAAGCCCGCCGAGAATACACGCCAACGCCGAAGTCTCGCCGATACAGCCATTGGTATTGCCAAGGAACAGCCTGAACCAGTTGGTGAACATTCCCTGTTCCTTATAGGCCGTCATGGGCGTAGCCGATGTAATAACGTCTGCATTGACGCCGAAAACTTTGAAAATTGGCGTGAGGTGTTCTACGCTGTTGTCTACGAAGGCCGGGGCTGCCAATGCTGCTGAAAACGCGAGCATGACAAAGGCTCTGCCTACCATCGCGGGGTTAAAGATGTTGAATCCCAACCCGCCGAAGATAACCTTGCCCAGCCCGATGCCCGTCACCGCGCCGATAATCGTTACATGCCACGGCGAATTCCACGGCAGACTGAACGCCAGTATGATTCCGGTAACAATAGCCGAGCAGTCCGCCAGCGAGAACGGCTTGCGTCGCATTGTCGTGAAGACCAGCTCGGTCAGCATACAGGCGAATACGCACACCGCCACCTGAAGCACAGCTGCCATTCTGAAGACTATAACCGCAGCTACCATCAACGGAGCCAGGCCGATCAAAACGTCAATCATCATCCGTCTTGTCGTCAGCGATGTGTCCTGAAGGTGCGGGCTTGGGGCGACATGAATGGCCGGGGCCGGCTTGTCGTCCGCTACTTCCAAATTATCTTGAGTTTCTGTCATATTATTTCCAAATATTCAAAATATGTCTTAACAACTTACCACGAATGGCACTGATGGAAACGAATCTCACTACTATGCACTATTTTAAAAACATTCGTGAAATTCGTGTTCTGTTTCAATCTCTCGGCATCTGGGCCTTGCCCATACGTATGAGTTGTACCAGTGGAAGCCCAGCTGGGCATACGTAAGCGCAACTGCCGCATTCCATACAGGAAGTAACGTGATACTTTTTCAGGATATCCCATTCCTTGACCCTGCTGCCGAGTCCAAGTCTGGTCGGCACGAGGTTCATGGGGCAAGCCGTAACGCATTTGCCGCAACGAACGCAATTGGTCTCGTCCATCTCTTTGACGTCGTTTTGGGTAAGCACGGTCAGGCCGCTGGTTCCCTTGGTTACCGGCGAGTCGATATCGCCAAACGCGAAGCCCATCATCGGGCCGCCCGAGACGATCCTCGCAGCGGAGTCCGTCAGTCCGCCGCAATGATCGATCAACTCGCGATAACTCACGCCGACCGGAACCAGCAGATTTTTCGGATTTCTGATCCCGGCTCCGCTTACGGTAACCACGCGATGCGTCAGGGCCTTGTTTCTAAGTACAGCCCGGGCAATCGCCGCTGCGGTTCCGACGTTTATGACAACCACGCCGACATCCAAAGGCAAAGCTCCGCCGGGCACGGTTCTTCCGAGAGCGGCATTGATGGTCTGTTTCTCACCGCCCTGGGGGTATTTTGTTTGTAGGACGCGGATTTCAACATCCGTTCCGCCGGCTGCTTTTTCGAGAGTATCGATAGCCAGGGGCTTGTTGTCTTCCACAGCCACCACGATAGTCCTTGCTCCGCATGCCCGGGCAGCCAGTATCGCACCGACGATGACCGGAGCGGGTGCTTCAACCATTAGTCTATAGTCAGCTGTCAGGTAAGGTTCGCACTCACAGCCGTTGACGAGGATAGTATCGATAGGCTTGGCTTCGTTTTTTGTGAGTTTGACGTAAGTCGGGAACCCGGCTCCGCCCTGGCCCACGATCCCCGCAGCCTTGACTGCCTGAACGATCTGATCAGAATGATGCTGTTCCAATCCGCTGGTCGGCCAATCGCCGCCGAAGACGTCCTTATAAAGATCTTCGCCAGCCAGTTGTTCGCCGTCGGCCTTGATGTGAACAGCTGGGACACGCCTGCCGTTCGGCAAGGTAACGGAACAAGGCATTGCGACCTTGCCGTTGATTGAAGAATGTACCGGCGCGGAGATGAAGGCTTCGCTTGTCCCGACTGTTTCACCGATGGTAACGTCCTGTTTTGGTGTTACTGTAGGTTGGCAGGGTGCGCCCACGTGCTGCAGAAGCGGGATTTTGACTTCTGCTGGCGTAGGGAGGACCTCGATCGCAGCATCAGCTGCCAGGCCTTTACGCTCCGGCGGATGTATGCCTCGGGCGAAAGTGCCTTTTCCTCTGGTTGGAGAACCGTTTTGCACGGTTGTCATCAAAGCTCCTTATCTGACAGGTTATTATCCTGCCGTTTTGAATCTTTCCAAAAAACGCGGGCAGCTGTAATCGCGACTATCACGCCCGCGACCAGCCCGACTATCGCTCCGCCAAATCGGCGTCCCTGGCCCGGCCCGGCCAAGGCTGAACCAGCAATCGCTAGGCCTATCGGCAGCAAAAAAGAGATCATCGCCGCCAGGGCAAGTTTGCCGCCAACCAGGCCGCCCTCGACCTGATGGTCGGGCATTTTATGACTATGGCTGGACTTTGACTCGCTGGCCTGGCCTTTGCTGCAGCCCGGACATTCGCCCGGACAGCTGGGCTTGCCTTTATTTTCTGAGTTATCCATCTCGCCTGAATCTTCCGAAAATCTCAGCCAATTTTTAATTAACGTCCTTTTCACGGATTTTGTCGGTTCGGCTTTGATACAGAGCCAACAAATACGAATTCCTATGCAATTAAATTATTTCAGCCCGGCCTTGCCTAGCCGGACAATATTTTGCACAATTGTCTGCAAATATCCTACGCTTGCAGCGTGAAGAAACCTTTATCAGGACAATTAAGAAAACTAATAAAGTCCGAGAGTCTAGCAGAATAAATCGTCGGTGTAAAGTTTTTGAAGCTGCCTTTTTTGATAAACTCATTTGGATGGAATTTTATTTGTCGACTTGCTGTCAAAGTGAATGTTACAACGTTTGTGTACGACACGTTATTGAAAAGTACTGTAATAAAAGGAACTGTAAATGGCTAAAGTATCGGTAATCATACCAGGCGCCGGATCGGGTATTCGGTTCGGCGATAAGCAGAACAAGGTTTTTGCCAAAATCGCTGGCAAGGCAATGTTCCTGCGCACGCTCGAAGCCTTCGCCACCAGAGATGACGTCTGCCAGACTATTTTCGTAGCTTCGCCGGCGGATATGGAAGAAATTAAGGAGAATTTCGGCGGACATCTCGGCTTTATGGGCATTTCACTTGTCGAGGGAGGCCTGACGCGAAGTCAGTCTGTCCGAAACGCACTGGCGGAGGTTTCCGAAGAAGCTGAGCTTATTTGCGTGCATGACGCAGCCAGGCCTTACGTTGCCCAGACGTGGATAGATTCAGTTTTCGCCGAAGCGGAAAAAAGCGGCGCTGCACTCCTGGCTGTGCCGATACACGGTACCATCAAACGGGCAGACGATAAGCAGTCGGTGGCAGAAACTCTGCCCCGCGAAAATTTCCAAGGCCTGTGGGAAGCTCAGACCCCACAGGTCTTCCGCCGCGATATTCTTATGCGCGCATACGAAACAGGCCAGGATGCAACCGACGACGCTGCCCTCGTCGAAGCCCTCGGCCAACAGGTTAAACTCGTCCCAGGCGATCTGCGAAACGTGAAAGTCACCACCCGAAAAGACCTGGACTTCGCCTCAGCTGTGCTGAACACGCTCCCGAAACCGCATGAAAGCCGACTCGCCCATCCCTTCAGGGAAGACCTTGGGTAAGTTGGGGCGAATTAAGAATTCCGAAGCCCGAATGAGGAATTGATGAGGAATCAATTATGAATATTGAATGGTAAATTGGTGTCATCCCGGGCGGAGTAAAACGGAGACCCGGGATCCAGGGAATGTACGAGTGACACGGAACAGAGTTCTAGAGCATTGAAACGTTGTTTGCTTCGTGTCGATTGCTCTAGTACTCTGTCCCAGGAATAAAGAATGGTACCTGCTTGTGGCGATAAGGTATCTGCAGCGTCAGAAAAAAGGCGGAATATCCATTAATATACAACCTTTTTTCTTCCTTGCATCTACCTCATCGGCACGGCGCATCTACACATCCTTATTCCCGGAACAGAGTACTATCATGATCGGCACTTAACGAACATATGGTTACGTGCGATACAAACTTAAAAAAACTTGACCGGGCAGGGCAGGGGGTATATCGTTACTTCTGGCTTGGGGCAGGCCCAGGCCTGCGATTATTCATTGAAAAATGCTTATTGGAAAGGATGACAGGCATGGCCCGAAAAGGAACACTTGTTGTATTGAGTCTGGCTGCATTTATTCTGACAATTGCCGTCGCAGGCTGCAGCAAGCCCGGCGTCAGCAAAGCCAATTTCGACAAGGTCAAGAATGGAATGACCCTCGTAGAAGTCCAAAAAATCCTCGGCGAGGGAAAGAAGGGCATATCGATCACCAGCACGTTCGGTAAATTGGTTGGCCAGGGCACAACTTACGTCTGGGAAAAAGACGACATAAAAATAAGTATCATATTCAAGGACGACAAGGTTATTTCAAAGAATGCCCTTGGATTGGAAGAGAAAAAGTAGAAGTTTTGCGGGCATGTAACATCTGTTCGTTACGTGCCGATTGTCACCGTCAAGCCAGATTGTCATGTAACGATAAAACTGTTACATGACCTACGGACTACGGACTTGATTAGTGTCCAAGACGTCGCTTTTTTTTACATTTACATGCCTGCAAACAACGCAGGTATGGCACCCGGCATCTGTTTTATATGATATCGGAGCTTTATTTTGACATATCGATTCGGTTTTAGCTTTTCCCGATTTGGTTTGTGCTTTCCCTTGTTCGGTAAGAGCTTTTCCTGATTTGGTTTGAGCTTTTGCTTACCTGGTTAGGGTTAGGGTTAAGGGTGGGAAGAACCCTGACTGTTCAAAAAACGACCGTGCTGCGGCTATATTGGCCTGAAGTTAATTGAATTGGTATTACGATCCTGCAAATATCCTTTATGGTTCGGTCTTTTTCGAGGTTTTGACGGATTCGCAGATTCGCTGGAGTGCACCAGCCATGGTTGCGGCGGAGGGATTTTCGGAAGCATCCATTACAATCGCCATAGCCCCCGCAGGATTGCTCGGCGATCCGCCCCGGGCAGCAGCCAGGATCAGCCAGCGTGACCATTTTCCCTGCCAAGGCTGCATTATGGAATAAATCTCATACGTCCAGTCATTCTGCTGCCAACTCTTGAGCGGAATCTGTGAATATCCTTTCCGGGCCAGTTTTTTGTGGTAGTCAGCCAGCAGTTCTGCGGAAGTTTTTGTCCACTCCATTGCATAGACTCGTGCAAAGAGCAGGCCTTGCTTTTTTGGAGTGATATAAATTTCGGAATATGGATTCTTTTGGCCTCCAAGGGGCAAGCCCTCTTTATCCGCCGCCAGGCCCAGGGGGTTGTATCTTCTCTCAGCAGCTGAATCTCGCAACCAGCCTTTCGGCATTACGACAGAGATCGAAAACGGCCCTTCGTTTTTGAAGGCAACTGGGCCTGGCTGGGCAATGCTCTGTTTTTGCTGCATTGCATCAGCTATGGAATCCGCAGTGAGAGCGAAACGCGTCTGCTCAGCCTGGGCTTGTCTATCCGGTCCCGGTTTTGGCTTTTGCCCTGCCCCCGCCGACTGCAGCCAGGTTATGATACTCTCATCAGGCAGCAGATACCCGTTGCCTCTGCCTATTCGCGTATCAATCGTCAGCGAAGCCTCAGCTGGGACGAAACTTTCCAGCTTTCGCCACATTTCCAACACCTTGGCAGCATCCTTTGGCCTGGTTCCCACCACAGCCCATATCGGTACGGACCAGCACTCCGTTCTGGGTGACCAGAGGCTCAGGCCCTTGCTTGTAAGCTCCACCGGGGTTACGGATATCAGGACGATTCCTATCATTTCCTGCGGGTAGCCGTCCATGAATCGCATCGCGAGCCCAGCTGACGCCTGATCACAGACCAGAAGCACTCTGCCGAGTTCAGCGGGGACTGATTTGGGACAGCGGGCAAGCTGGGCATGTATCTGCGAAACACTGATGTCATTCCATTTGTCGCCGGGGCATTTCAAAACGAGCGTACTGAAATTCAGCTGCCAGAGCGTGGGAATCCAGTAATCTTTGCTGGTGACGGGGAAATCTTTCGATGCAAGTATCACAGCTGTGGGAGTTTTATGGGTCTTAGGAACCTGTTTTGGCCCATACCAGGTAGCATCGAGGACAGGCCTGGCTGGCTCGGCGTTCTGTTCTTTTGTAATCGCTCCACTGTTTGATGTTTCTGCCAATGCGACACCCGACCAGGCCAGTACAAGGGTTCCGCACAACACGAGAAGCAGGAATCTTGAAAAAATCGTGGAATTAATGACATTGACGGAAATGGATGTTAAAAAAAATTTACGCTGTTTAATCCGTAAAGACACAGGCAGCTCCTTGTTCTTACACGACTTCAGTTGTGATTTACATTATTTAATGTCTGGAATTTCCCAAATACGAATGTTATATTTCCGAATGAATAAGGTAATGCGTTGTCGAACAAAAGGGAAGCGGAATTGTTTGTGCTTCAACGCCGCAGGATACGAAATTATTTATAACAGGAATAATTTGCCGATAACATTCATACATTTTATTATAAGGTGACCAATTATGCTTCATATCATACGTGCGGTTTTTCTCATAGTAGTGCTGGCTATCACAATCACATTCGCATTCCAATCCACGGAGTCGTCGACCACATCAGACGATTCAGCCAAGCCGAAAGTTGAGAAAAAACTGGAACCTGCGGAATCCGACGTCGCTACAACCCAGCCTGCTGCTGAAGCGAAAAAAATAAAGGCAGGCCGGGCCGAGGACGGCAAAACGCCAGAGACACGATATGAAGTTATCGACCGTGGCCCGCAATACGTAACGCTGTACATCCTTGCCCCCGCCTTGGCAGCCTGTCTGCTGATACTGGTGGATATGTTCTGGCGAAGGAAAAGGCTCAATATCCTGGGCGGACTTTTCTTCGGACTCGTTGCGGGGCTTGCGATTGCATACGTAATCACGCTGATTTTCGACATGGTAACCAGCGTCTTCCCTGAACTGGCAGCCAGCCCGGTTCTCCCGCTGATTAAATGGCTTTTGGGTGCGATGGCGATATTCCTCTGCGTTACCATCGTAATGCAGACCCGCGACGAATTCCGTTTCATCATCCCGTACGTAGAGTTCTCCAAGCAGGCCAAGGGTAATCAGCCCATGCTGCTGGATACGTCCGTTATAATCGACGGCAGAATCGCCGATATCGTGGATACGTCGATTTTCCAGGGCGAACTTATCGTCCCCCGATTCGTCCTGGCTGAGCTGCAAACCATAGCGGACTCCGAAGACAAGCTCAAACGCAACCGAGGCCGACGCGGCCTGGATATTCTCCAGTCCCTGCAGAAAAACGAAAAAGGCGACATCAATATCCTCGAAGTGCACGTCCCCAGCGTGGAAAACGCCCCCGATGTCGACGCCAAGCTCGTAGCCTTGGCTGAGCACCTCAACGGCAGGGTCGTCACCAACGATTACAATCTTAACAAGGTCGCTCATCTTCGCGGCATTGAGGTTATAAACATAAACGATCTCGCCAACGCGCTGAAACCCGTCGTTCTGCCAGGCGAAACGATGAAAGTGAAAATTATCAAGCCCGGCGAAGAACCAGGCCAGGGCGTAGGCTACCTCGACGACGGTACGATGATCGTCGCCGACCAAGGACGAAGCTACCTGAACAAGGAAATAACCATTACCATCACGAGCGTTCTGCAAACCTCAGCTGGACGTATGATTTTCGGCAAAGCCGACGGAAACGAGGACGACCCTACAAGATCACGACAAAAAGGGTAACCATAACATGGACAAGGACAAGGAATCTCTGGCAAAACAGATGAACATTGTCGATGCCGGTGGAGAAGACCTCTCCAACGCCGGCCCTTTTATCGCGATTTCTCGCGAGTTCGGCTGTGGCGGGTTCTCCCTGGGCCTGCTGCTGCTTGACCTTCTCAATGATGATGCCGAAGAAGGTAAGAGCTGGCATATCTATCATAAGGAAATACTTGATAATCTCGCCAACGATACCGGGATAGCCCTGGAGATAATAGAGCGAGAAAGACGGGCCAAACCCGGACTGCTCAAAAATTTCTTCCGCACCGTGGCGGGCCAGCAGGGAAGAGTACCAAGCGGAATGGAAATCCGTAACAGAACCACCAAAATCATCAGGGAACTTGCAATCTCAGGCCAGGCCATTCTAATCGGCCAAGGCTCGACCGGCGCAACCGAGGATATTCCCAACGGCCTGAGTATCAGACTCGAAGCCCCCGAAGCCTGGCGAGTCAAACAGATCGCTTTCCGCGAAGGCCTCTCCGAGACCCAGGCCAAACTGCGGGTGCAGGAAGAAAACGAACAACGTGAGTACCTGAGAAAAATCTACGAGAAAAAATTTTCACGCAAACTGCCCTTCAACCTCACTTTCGACTGCTCGGTCTTCTCGCTTGCCCAGATCGCAACGCTGAGCTACAGGGCTTTGAAAATGAAAGGTTGCTGCTGATAACTCTATAAAACGATCGCTGGGATAGAGATTATCCTGCGTACGCAAAAGTGAAAATTGGAAAATGATTTCTCATCCATGGGGCATTTCGTCGACTCAAGCGGTGGCCTTGCAGCGAGACCTGGCCAAGATGGTTCGCATCGAGCCAATTCACAGCGAGATTCGCACGATAGCGGGCGTCGATTGTGCTTTTACGAAGGACGGCAGGATTATCGCAGCTGCGGTTCTGTGCGACGCTCGGAACATGACTACTCTCTCAACCGCTGATGTCGCCTTGCAATGTGAATTTCCCTATATTCCCGGTCTGCTGAGTTTTCGTGAAGCCCCAGCTGTAATAGCTGCGGTGGAAAAGCTTCCCGCAAGGCCCGACCTGCTGATGTGCGACGGGCAGGGGATTGCGCATCCGCGGGGGCTTGGCTTGGCATGTCATGTGGGACTCTGGCTGGACTTGCCGACAATAGGCGTTGCAAAGAGCAGGTTGGTCGGAGATTACCAACAGCCTGGCCTTGGCAGGGGGGCAAGGACAGACCTGCTATTTCAGGAAAAAATCGTCGGTTCTGTCCTCAGAACACGGGATAATGTCAAGCCCTTGTTCATATCAGTTGGGCATGAAATAGTGCTTCAACAAGCGGTGGATTGGGTACTGCAGGCAGGGGCAGGCTATCGATTGCCGGAACCTACCCGTAAATCTGATAAACTTGTAGCACAGTTAAAACAGCAAAATAGCCGATCAAAAAAGTAGAGTTTTTGAGATATTGGAACGATCGCGGACAAGGCCAGGGACACCAGGCCTTGCCGGTAATGGTTTATACGTTGTAAAAAACCGTTGCCATAAGGATTTATGCGTTTATAATCCTTTGAACTGCAGGAAATGGCTTCGATAAGAATCAACAGGAGTGCATGTGAAAAACAGCTGGAATATTTTGTTGGCTGGGTTGTGCTTTGTGGTGATTGCCATGGTTGTTGGGTGTGTAGCCTCGACTCCCCAGACGGGGACGATCTACCAAAGGCTGCAGAATGAAGACCCAGCTGTGCGCATTGAAGCGATTATCCAGGCTGGTGACCGAAAGGACACCAAGGCAGTGCCCCTTCTTGTCGACCGCTTGAGCGACACCCAGCCTGACGTCAGACTGTTCGCGATTATGGCTCTTCGTAAGATAACCGGGATGGATTTCGGTTGGCGGGCGTATGACCCCGCGGATAAACGTAACCTTGCCATACGGAGGTGGCAGCAATGGATCAAAGAACAACACGAGAATTCGGAGTCTACATCGGAACCCACTTTGACGCCTACGACGACCCAGCCGGCATGAGTGAAGGATTGGACAATACGTTGCACCTGGAGATTAACATTCTCTCCAACCCGGCTGAGCTTGAACGCGTCAGGCAGGAAGCTGAAACTTTTGCCATTCAGATCGGAATGGACGAAGCTGATGTCTGCCGGGTAGTCCTGGCTCTGGATGAGGCGCTGACAAATGTCATTCGTCACGCTTACGAAGGCGCCAAGGATCAGCCTATCGAAATCATGTTGATATATTTCGACGGCGAGTTGGCGATTGTGGTTCGAGATTACGGCAGGGTCGTGCATCCATCGGCGATTCATTCCCGTGATCTCGATGACGTCAGGCCCGGCGGCCTGGGTGTTCATATCATGCATGAATGTATGGACGAAGTGGACTTCAGCCCCGCGGAGTCCGGAGGTGGAACAGTGCTGACTATGATTAAAAGAATATAACCTTGCTGCAATAAATTGCATAGTAACTTGTATTTTTCGACTCGGTATCGAAGCGGAATCGACAAAGTTCGTCCTAAGGACGTTAATTAAAAAATTGAGACCATGAACAATGAGTGAACCACCGATTAGTAACATCAGATGGATGGACAAAACCGCAATTGTCGACGTTACCGGCGATATTGACCTGCATCGCAGTTCGCAACTGCAGCAGGGCTTGCTGGGCGTTCTTGACAAAAAACCCAGCCGGATTCTCATCAATCTTGCCGGCGTGCCATATATGGACTCATCGGGCGTTGCGTCGCTGGTCAAACTGCTCAGCAGGACGAAGAAAATCGGTGTACCTCTTTCCTTAGTTGCTCCCACTCGTAAGGTTCTGAGCATTCTCGAAATCACCCGCCTTGACAGCGTCTTCACAATAAGCGACAGCGAAGAGGAAGCGATGGCCTGACCATGCCTGACGGACGGAAATTCAATCCTGTAGTGACGTTGGGCGCTAGAACGATTGGCCTGTTTGATTACATCGGCGGGCTGTCGTTGCTGTTGGGCCTGACTGTGACCTGGTTTTTTCGTGGTCTGGTTACTCCGAAATGGCGGGACGTACGTTCTCTAAGCGAGCAGATTATTCGTGTTGGTGTTCGCAGCATTGGGATTGTAGCCTTGGTGCAGGGTTTTATCGGAGCCATACTTGCATTGCAGCTCGTGCCGACGCTTGCCGATTACGGGCAGGAGGCGCAGGTGGCTTCGATTATCGGCATTGGCGGGTTCCGCATGCTTGGCCCGATTTTCACAGCTGTGGTGCTCAGCGGTTTCGCCGGCGCGTCCATAGCGGCTGAGCTTGGCACGATGGTGGTGGCTGAGGAAATCGAAGCGCTCGAAGCGATGGCGCTTAACCCCGTGCGGTTCCTTGTGCTGCCGAGAATCCTGGCGACGTTCCTGGTCATGCTGCTGCTGACGACCTTCGCGGATATGATGATTGCCATCGGAGGCTATTTTGTGGCGCGAGTTGCACTTGGGCCTGCGGTTTATCAAGGATTCTGGGAAAACATGCGAAATGCGATGTCGTGTTCCGACTACGTGACAGGCCTGATTCAGGGCGGCGTGTTCGGCGTACTGCTGGGTCTGATAGCGTGTTTTGAAGGATTGAAGGTCAAAGGCGGAGCCGAAGGCGTAGGCCGGGCCACGACAATGACGGTTGTGAATTCCATCGTCGCGATAGTCCTGGCAGCCTGCATGTGCACGATAATTTTCTATGTGTTCAAGCTGTAAACACGGATTTCACGGATTTGATTGGATTACACTGAAAAAAAAGTTTTTTGATGAATAATGTTGAGCAAACATCCAAATTATTGCATGAAGACTTGAGTTACGCTGTAATTGGAAGTGCGCAATGCGTGCATCGTTCACTTGGGCCTGGTTTTCCAGAGCGTGTGTATCATAGGGCTTTAACGTTTGAATTAGCGAATAGAAAGATACCGTTTCAATCCGAAGCTGAGTTTGAAGTTGCATACGAAAATTTAATTTGTGGTCAGTTCAGAGTAGACATTCTGGTTGACGCAAAAATCATTTTGGAGCTTAAGGCAACTGATGCAATTTGTAAACAACACGAGGCGCAATTATTAGCTTACTTGAAGGCTACCAAATGCAAAGTAGGGTTACTGTTAAACTTTGGCGAATCAAGTTTACAAACCCGCAGATTTATAGTTTAAAAAATAATCGGTGAAATCCGTTTTTTTCCGTAAAATCCGTGGATTGTTTTTGAGATGTTCTAAAAAAAATGGCAGAAGAACAAGAAAAACTTGAGCCTGTGATTCGGGTGGTTGACCTGGTGAAAAAGTTCGGTGACCACACGGTATTGGACGGCGTGACCTTTGACGTTTATCCAGGCGAGATGGTCGTGATCATGGGCGGCAGCGGCTGTGGTAAGAGTACGTTGCTGCGACATATTATCGGATCGATCTTTCCAACGAGTGGCCGGGTTGAACTCCTGGGCAAGAACCTCTCGCAACTCAATGAACAGGAACTGAATGTGTTGCGGAAGCGATTCGGAATCCTGTTTCAGTCCGGGGCGTTGTTTAATTCCATGACGGTCGGCGAAAATGTCGCCCTTCCGCTGCAGGAGCACACGGGCCTGGATTCGGCGACCATAGACATCATGGTCAAGATCAAGCTTGAGCAGGTGAATCTGCTGGCTGCTGAGGATCTCATGCCCGCGGAGATTTCCGGCGGAATGAAAAAACGGGCAGGCCTGGCCCGGGCGATTGCGATGGACCCGGAAATACTCTTTTACGACGAACCCTCCGCCGGCTTGGACCCCGTAACAAGCGCGGAAATCGATCAACTTATGATTGACCTGACAAGAAAACTCGGCGTCGCCAGCGTGGTTGTAACCCATGAGATGGATTCCGCCTTTGCAATAGCTGACCGCATGGTGATGCTAGACAAAGGCAAGGTTCTCATGAACGCGCCGCGGGAAGATTTTGAAAGAATCCGCGACGGCCAAATGACCGGCGACGAAAAGACCGACCTCATCCGCCAGTTCCTGCGAGGCGACCCGGATGGCCCGATTACCCAACGCCGGCAGGATAGCGGATATGAAGAAGACATTTTAAACGCAGCTGGCGGTTTTGTTTAACACTGCCCGTTTACGAACTTAAGTCTCGATATGAATTTATAAGATAAACGTTAATGAAAGAACCGATCAGCCTGTAGGCTGACAGGAGAAAATCTGATATGCCTAGAAAACAACGTAGCGAACTCAAAGCCGGCATTTTCGTTATCGCAGCGATGGCGATACTTTTTGGAGTGATCCTCTGGTTGGGCGCGTCTAATATTTTCCATACATGTACAGGCCGGGCCGTTTTTTACGCGGATAATACGGGCGGTCCGCTGGGCCTAAGCCCGGACTTTGCAGTGAAAATAAACGACGTACAAGTCGGCAAGATCGCTTCCGTTACCATCGACGAGGAAAAAAAACGCACGCTGTACGTTGTTGATTTTGACAAGAAGGGCCTGAAGATGTATTCCGACGGCAAGGCGAAAGTTTCCACAGGCCTGATCGGCGACGGGTTTCTCGTGATTACTTCCATCGGTTCGAGTGACAAGCCCCTGGCTGACGATGAACATCCCATTCTGATTTCCGGCGGGTTGACGGAAGTTATGGACAACTTCACCGTGATTTCCAAGAATCTGAAGGATATTTCCATTACGATGAAGGAACAGCTTGATGAGAAAGCTAAGGATTCGCTGATTTCCAAGATTAAAATAATTGCCGACCAGCTGGCTGTTGCGTCGAAGCAGATAGCCCAGATGACCAACAATATCACTCCCGAAACGGACCCGAACAAGCCTGGCACGACCCTGGCCAATATTAAAACGACTTCCAAGAATCTTACTGAGATTACCGCGAAAATTGATGGCTATGTTCAGAAGGACATTGGTGAGTTGCTGGTGACTGTGCGGGAAATTTCCAATTCCATCCTCAAAACCGCGAATAATTTTGACGTTACGTCAGGCAGGATAAAAGAGTTCGTTATCGGCAATTCCGACAATCTAGACGAGATGATCGACAACATGGTCGGCGTCTCAGCCAATCTGGAAGCAGCAGCAAAGGAAATTCGCCGCAATCCATGGAGGCTGTTCTACAAGCCCGATGAAAAGAAAATGCGGTCGACAAATATTTACGACGCCGCCACCGCGTTCAGCGAAGGCGCCACGCAACTTAATATTGTCGTGACCAAGCTCAAATCGTTACGGGAACTCGACGCAAAAAATCCCGAAGCTGAAAAGCAGGTCACGGAAATCCGCAAAAAGCTGTTGGATTCCTTCAAGAGCTTCCACAAAGTTGAAGAGATACTTTGGAAAGAGGCTTCGAAATAAATTCTTTCAATATTACCGATCCGCTTGCTGTGGTATAGCGAGAGTGTCGAGTTGTTGTTTGAGTTGATATATCTGCAGGGCGGATTGGCTGGTGAGTGAGCCGGTCTTCGCAGCTGAAATGACTTCCCAAGCCTGGTTGTACAGACCAAGTTGCTCAAGCATTCTTGTCAGGTAAAATCGAACAGCCTGGCTTTCCGAACTGGAATGAAATTTTTGCGTAAGCTGGTTCAGTTCTTCAACAGCTTGGTAATATTGGCCTGTCACCCAATCGCACATAGCCAGTCTGAACCTGTGTTGCAGATCATTTTCCCACTTGGGCATGAGTTCTGCCAGCCTGTTGTATGCCAGCCTGGCCTGGTCGGTTTGGCCCGTGCGTAACAGAAGATCCCCCAACATCAGCCATTCTTCCGGTGAAAGATTCGCCTTTGCGTACAGCTGGTCAATGGCTCGATATACAATTTCGCCTGCCAGCTGGCGGGCTTGGGATTTCTGAAGGGCGAACTGCCCGATTCTCGTATCGGATTGGTTTTCTAGATCGCATTTATTGAAAATGTATAACGTTCTCGCGAGATTGAGATCGAAAGGCAGTTCCGGCGTAGCAGGCTTGTAGTCCTGTAGCGACCACTGCAGCCAGGTTTGTGCGAGCATCGGCATTTTCAGGTCATTTGACAATAACCCAGCTTTGCTGGCAGCGGTCATGTATCGGACAGCCAACATGCAACAGCGTCTGGCAGTGGGGTCGACGAGTGTGGGAGTAGGCGACGGATTATACAACCCCAGATGCAGCAGTACCTGGGCCAGGTCAAGATTCACGGGCTGGCGAGTTTTTTCATCAGTTGCGTTGCCCAGCGTGTTGTCTTGCAGAAGCGGCCGATCGAGATGCTCCAGCCCAGCCTGCGTGTCAAGCCCAACCAGGCCTGTTGACCAGTCTCTCCGCGCGAACAAAGCCCCAGCTGGCTCAGCCCACAGGAGTACGAACCTGCGACTCTGCAAAACGGACATAATCGCCCCGCCGCTCCGCTTGCTGACGAAAACGAAGCGGATATCGTCCGGCAGATCGACGTCTGCGACGGCCTGCGGCGAGGCGAGGCATTTTTGAAGTTCCTGTTGCCGTGCGAACCGTTCGGGCGTGTGTGCCTCGGCCCGGCCATCCATGAAAACGCGACGCATAATTCCAGTCCTAGGCCCGCTGTAATAAATAAACGCGCCGGCATCGCCGAAGTTTTCGCAGAACACATCGCCCTCGACCCCGCTGTCCTGAAGAAACTTAGCTGAGCCAAGAGCGTATTGATCCCGTTGAAGTTCAGCGCCCGGAACTCCGCCGTCATTACCAAGCCAGGCAGGGAACCACCCCTGCGAATAGTCCAGAAAAGCCAAGCAAGCCAGGATATAAACCGCGGCAGTGCTCAGCCGGGCGATCCATTTCGATCTGAAAAACTCGCGTTTTCCCAGCTGACGGATGACCTGCCAGCCGTGCCATCCCAGCAGGAATCCGAAAACCGGGCCGAGAAGTCCCACGTTTCGCCTGGCAAACAATGCCACCCCGCCGAACGCGATAAGCCATAACCAGTGACTGGCTGAGACACGCCTGAAATTAAGTGCCATGGCAGTGAAGGTTGCGACCACAAGGACGAGTGCGAGCGGATTACCCAGCGGGTCCGACCAGGCGGGTAGCAGTTCGCTGATATTTTGCGAATAACTTACCGTCTGCGTCAGTGAAAAAATTTCGCCCAGCAGTTTCAATGGAAGCAGAATTGTGCGGATCGGCCAGGGTGAAATGAAGCACATCAGCAAGGCCCCAGCCATCGGCAGCAGGGCAGCTTTGCGAAGTAAATTCCCAGCTGGGGATTCATTCGCGCACGTGTCGCGGAATTTTTTCGGATCGGTTAGTCTGGCGTCTATCGCGTCGCCGAGAACAGCTGTGATGTAAATGATCGGGCCGAGAATGAACAGACCATGCGTGTTGACCCAAAGTAATTGGATCGGCAGCAACAGCCAGAGCAGTTTTGCTTTTCGTTTGTCTCGGCGGGCGATGTCCGTGAGTACCAACGCGATAATCAGCAGCAGAAAAGTCAGCGCCTCGGGGCGCACGCGGATTCTGAATCCCATTACGACTGCTCCGAGAAGTCCAGCCAGTATCAGCCAGGCAGGGGGAACGTGTCTTCTTAACGATAGTCCGAATATGAGCATAGTCCCAGCTGCCAGGCCCGCTTTGAGTAGCGTCAAAGCTGCGAAACCGCCCATGCCGTGCAGCCCCGCAATGCCCAGCTGGAATAGCCAATGTACGTTTACCCACGGCGTCTCCGCGTCGGTTGAAAAGGTGCTGGTTCTAAGAATTTGACGATTCTCAGCCATCCACTGGCCTGACGCGAGTTGCCATAAGACGTCCGGGTTCCAGACTTGCGTGAAATTGGCGGTGAACGCCACAGCTGGCAGCAGAATGACAGCCAGCGTTTGCAGCAGAAACTCAGACGTTGAAGCCCCGTCCCTGGCTGATTGCGTGCTTTGGTTTCGATCCCTGAAATCCGACATGACGGAAATTTAACGTGGCAAGGACATCTTGTCCATTGGAAAACACGGTCTTTTTTTAGCCCCAACTGGGCGGCAGAAACGTTGGAAATATTAAAAGATTCTGTCGCCCCTCCGGGGCTTTTTATTAAAAAACTCTATCCGGGGGTTTCGCTTCGCTCCACCCCCGGCTAAATCCTGGCCAGCCCTTCGAGCTTAAACAAAAACAACCGCAAAAGTACGGCCAGCCCTACGGGCTTAAACAAAAACAACCGCCAAAGTACGGCCAGCCCTTCGAGCTTAAACAAAAACATACCTTACTCAAACTGACCGATTCGTTGTGTCATACCCGCGAAAGCGGGTATCCAGGGCTTTATTTTTACACTCTGGATTCCCGCTTGCGCGGGTATGACAAGTGTTTTTAACTTTTTTGTTCTAATATATTTGCGTTAATCTTGTTGTCAAAAACGGTCAGTTTGAGTTACTAAGTATGCGAAAATCGAAGCAGTTCCGAAATTTGAAATTGCAAATTCGACCCAACTCCCAATGCTCCACTGTTTCCAATTGGAAATTGAAACTTGGAAATTGAAAATTGGAAATTATTCATGGGCGAGACGCCCAAGCCATGTACAGGCCATGCGTTATTCTTTTTCACCGTTTGCGATGGCCAGGAAATTCGCGATTTTCTCGCCGATACCCTGGTCTATAAGTGTTCTCAGTTCGCTGACATCATAAAATGTCTCGAGCATCAACACGCCGTAGAATTTATTTTTTCTCAGGGCCCTGCCAGCTGCGTGCCAATCGATATTACCGCAGAATGGCAGGAGGTGATCGTCGGTCAGGCCGAAGTTATCGCAGATGTGGGTGTAGATAATCTGGCCTGCTGCGTCGTTGATGGCCTGGATTGGATCACCAGCCAGGTTGGCATGTGCGATATCAAAACACATCCCGACAAACGGATTGGCAGCCTCTTTCAGCATGGCTGAAAGCTCAGCTACGTCATAACCCAGGGCATGGTAGGGGGGTAGATTCTCGAAAGCGTACTGCACGGAGTTAGCCTGGCCGAATTGGCCCAGCTCGTGGATTGACCGCATGAGTTGCTCGCGACGGGCGGGCAGTTCCTCAGCTGGGATTCCTTTAGTGAAGATTCCCGAGCAGTGCACCACAACGAGCGGGCCACCCAGCTCGAGGGCAAGCTTGCCTTCGTCTTTCATTACCTCGATAGCTGTCCTGCGAGCTGTTTCATCCGGTGTGGTGAGGTCAAGATCATTGCCGTAAAATGCGTGCAGAGAGTCGCACGGCAGCGAGCCAGCTGAGAGATACTGCCGAATCTGGTCAATCGTAACCCCTCCTGAGTGCATGGAGTCATTGCCGCTCCGGTTGCGATATACCTGAACCGTGCTGCAGCCCAGTTTACGCATGTATTGCATCCATTGCGGTGTCGCGAAATCTTCAAATCCAATAGGCGCCACAGTACCCAGTTTCACAGACATGCCGGGACCTTTCTTTTTCGGAGTTAAAGTTCCTTTTATAATCGTTTGCGAAAAATATTAGCGCGAGCCTCGGCACGCTGGTCGGGGTTCATTTCTTTGCCGGTAATTTTTTGCAGATGTGCAGGCTGTGCCAACAGGAACAGCTCATTGGTCGTTTTCAGGTCAACGTCTTTTACCAAGTCGAGGTTTATGCCCAGCCTAACCATGGACAGGAGAAACATGGTTTCCTTCGAGCTGATCTTCCTTGCCGCCCGAAGCACAGCCAATGAACGGGAAATTTTGTCTTCGATTTCCAGCCTGTTTGATTTGAGCAGGGCCTGGCGGGCCTGGCGTTCGTAATTCAGAATTTCGGGCACAATCACGGTCAGGAATTCCTGTACGATCTGCTCTTCGCTCTTGCCGAGAGTGACCTGATTTGACACCTGGAAGAAGTCTCCCAGGGCTTCGGTACCCTCGCCGTACAGGCCTCGGATTGCCAGCCTCATGTCGCGTGCCGCCCGGAAGGCTTTTTCGATTTCCTTCGTCAGTTTCAAAGCAGGCAAATGCAGCATGACGCTTACCCGCAGCCCGGTTCCGACGTTGGTCGGACAGGCAGTGAGATAGCCGAATCGAATCGAATATGCGAAGTCCAACTGTTCTTCCAGCAGGTCGTCTATGCGGTTGATTTCGTCGAACGCTTCGTGCAGCTGCATTCCACTGCGGAGAACCTGCAGGCGGAGATGATCTTCCTCGTTTATCATCATGGCGATGGTTTCGTCGCCGCTGATCACCACGCCCCGAGGATGATTGGACACGGCGTGCTGCCGGGAAATGAGATGTCTCTCAACCAGGAGTTGACGATCAAGTTTGCTGGCGGCTTCTATGTCCACGAAGAACGTTTCTCTCGCAATCCCAGCTGCGAGGGATCTGTCCTTCAAACGCTGAAGTACTTCCCTTTGTTGCGCAGGATTGCACTTGG
This sequence comes from Phycisphaerae bacterium, assembly GCA_963664745.2. GTDB lineage: Bacteria > Planctomycetota > Phycisphaerae > SM23-33 > SM23-33 > B1-G9. Next base: position 607,982 of record CAXXMC010000002.1, on the reverse strand, counting down.
CCAGGAAAGGTGTGCCGGCTAGGTTTCTTGCCAGCCTGATTCGCGATGAGATAACCACATCGTGCATTGGCCCTACGCCGCGAAGCCATTCGCTTGAGCGTTGTGTAAGATCCGCAAGTGTCATTACTCTTCCACCCTTTTTATTTCGTCGCGCAGCTCGGCTGCCCGTTCGTATTGTTCGCTTTTAATGGCCTGCTTTAGCTCGCCGCGCAATCTGAGAATTGTGTTCTGTTTCTGCTGGTCAACTCCCGCCCGCCGGGGTACTTTTCCGATATGCTGGGTTGCTCCCTCATGAGCCCGTGCGATAAGAGTGTTTAGCATAGGCGCGAAAGCTTCGTAATCGTTTTGACATCCGAGCTGGCCTTTTTCCTGGAAGTCCTCGAAGCTCATGCCGCACACATCGCAGGTAAGGTTACCCGCAGCCTCCTGTTGGACCTCGTCAGCAGTCTGTAGTATGAAATCTTCGAGCAGTTGGCTGATGGGGATATTGGCCTTGATGGTAATTCCCTCAGCCTCGGCACAATGTTCACACAGGTGCTTCTCTATCTTTGACCCGCCGACAATCTCCGTCATGTGGATGGTGGCAGGCTGGTCACAATTGTCACATTTCTTTTTCATCCTATGATATGTTAGGTGACAACAACAAGATAGTCAATGGGCCGGTCAAATTCTTCTGGTTGTAGGGTATTGAAAAGCCAGGGCCTAACAGGTCGAGGCTATTTGCCCACAGAAAATAATACGATTGCCCCTTGACAAGATAAATTTTGGTGTATAGACTAATTGGTAGTTGCTTGCTGCTTGATATTATGGAGCTTGTTTTTTTTAAGCAGGGAAGCTTGTGGGTTTTTTACGGGTGTCATTCGTTTATTCTTTCGTTGTTTATTCTCAAAGCGTGATCGAATTCGCTGTTTGTGGCTTTTTTTGCGCGCGGGTGTGCCGTACGTGAAAACGGCAGCGGGTCTGAGATGAGAGCGTTGTAAGTTTGCACTGTCACATATTTTGCATAACATTGAAAACAATCCCATCTGATTTTGCAAAAGGTGACTGGGCTGGCTTGGCGTGCTCTAGTACTTCGTTTTAGGAATAAGGTCGGATAGATGCGCCGCGCCGGTGAGACAGATGCAAGTAAGAAAAATGACTGCATATTTGAAGATATTCCGTCGTTTTTCTGACGCCGCAGATGCCTTATCGCCGCAAGCAGGTAGCCGGCATTATTTGTAAAATGGAGTACTAGATTCGGACTTATGAACATGAAAGGAGAGAGTACGATGAGAAAACTTGTAACGGTATTGGTTGTGCTGTTGCTCGCTGTTCCGACTGTTGCAGACTGGGATCCAGGGGATTCGCACAAGATGCATTTTCCGCAGTTGCCCGATCCATTGGGCTGGGATATCGCATGGTCCACCAACCTGGCTGACGATTGGATGTGCAGTCAGTCCGGCCCGGTTGAAGATATCCACTTCTGGGTTTCCGCAAAAGATGATAATGAATCCATTATCACAGAGATTGATGGGGTTAGCGTGGTGATTCGCGCGGATGATCGTTCAGATCCTTCCTACAGCAGACCTGGCGATGTACTCTGGAGCCAGTATTTTACCCTTGGTCAGGTAACGATCAGGGAATATGGCGTTGGCGACCAGGGCTGGTATGACCCTCTTAACGATTTGGTACTGCCAAATAATCACCAGAAAATCTATCAGGTCAATATTGTTAATATCATTGCCCCGTTTATACAGGAAAAAGGCACGATTTATTGGCTTGATCTGTATGTCCAGAGCCTTGCAGGTTCGGCTGTATCAGGCCTGGGCTGGAAAACCTCACTGGATCACTTTGAAGACGATGCCGTTTATTGGGACGGCCAGGCCTATCAGGAATTGTTCGACCCGATCGCACAACCGACGTTTTCACTTGACCTGGCGTTCGTGATTACACCTGAGCCGATGACGTTAGCACTGCTGGCCTGTGGTGGCCTGACCCTGCTAAGTCGAAAGAAATAGGAGTGGCGGATACATATACCCGAGAGTGGGATATCTTTATCTGTCATAATGTTGGCACTGTTTAATTCCTCACGGGAGGAAGAAAGGATTGGAAAATGTTTGGAAAAAGAATTGTGACATCAGTAGTAACAATGCTGCTTGTGGCAGCGGGTGCTTCAGCGCTACCAATTGTTTTTGATGGCTACATAACGGATACCCCTGGGATAAGCCAGGATTTCTATGTTGCGCAAATTGATGATCCGAACGAAGCCCTTGTTCCAGACAATCTGGATATAAAGAGCGTGCGGTTTGACATCGATGACACTTGGTTTTACATTGGGCTTGAGGTGTGGGAAGGACCACTTTCACTTGTCGGTGATGCGACATCATTCAGGAACATGACCCTGGTATTCTCGGAGTTCACCCCTGGGGGGACTTTGGATCTGACGTTCAATATAGGAGGCCTGGCCGAGGTTGAACTTAACGGCCTGCTTCTAACTGAGAACGTCGATTATGAATACTTGCTTGGCGACCCAGGCAGTACCGGCGGACTGGAAATGAAGATTAAAAAGACGATGTTTGGGCCATTGAATTTTGACTTTTTCGCACAGTTGGATGGTAATGGTACAGATCCTGATGATCAGATAACAGGGACAGTTGATGTTCCAGAACCAATGACGTTGGCTGTTCTGACTTTGGGTGTTCCCATTATGTTGGCTTTTGGCCGGCGACGAAGGTAGATGTGAGATAGTTTTTAGACTTGTGAAAACCAAGAGGCAATGCGGGCGAACTGTCCGAGGTGGGCAGTTCGCCCATTCTTCTGCCGATATCTTATCGTCTGCTGCGAATCAACATAACCGCTCCGGAAATGATAAGTACAAGTGTGCCAGGTTCAGGCACGATGGGCGAAGCTGCGGACGCAACTGTGTTATTACCCAGGTTGGCTTGTATGCTGGCATAGTCGGCAGCAGAGACAACACCGTCGCCATTGGCATCACCGAGAATGTAGGGAGTACCTGATTTACCAAAGTTGGCCTGGACACAGGCATAGTCCGCTGCTGAGACAACACCGTCACCGTTGGCATCTCCCTCCAGGAAATGTAATTCGGGAATCGTGCCGTTTAACCAGTCTGAATAGGCTGACAATCTCGCGTCGTAACCCCTGTCGCCATACTCAGCCAGGATTCCGTCACCATCATAATCCGACGTGCCGGTGTGAATGCCGATAAGCTGTAATCTGCCCTCTATATACATAAATGTTGGCCCGCCGGAATCGCCGCTGGATATCATTACGTCGTCCGTATTCTCGTCGAAATCAAAGACGAGCATCCCTGCGTAAGTGCGGTCGATCAGATTGGTTCCATATCGGCCGACGCCTCTTGGATACAGGCTGGCCTGTGTTTCGCCAATACCACTGTTGCCAAACCCGACGATAATGGCTTCATTTCCAACTTCGTAAAGTGAAGTGTTTATCTCGTAGCCTGGCAGGCCCGTGCTCCTGTCCAATTGAACAATAGCCAAGTCAATGCTTTCATTGATGAATTTTTCGACCATATTAAAAGATTCTGGCCCTGAGTCAGTATTAAGGGTAAATGTGTGCCCCTCCATGCTGGAAACCGCATGGGCTGCGGTCAATATGCAATTCGGGCTTATCAGTACGCCAGTTGTCCCGCCAGCAGAGGACAGATAGCCCACGCCGGCGAATTCCGATGTGTAATCGAATTCGTGATCCGCAGGATCGTCAGTTACCACGATAGCTGACAGCAGGGCGGGGAAAACGAAAATTACTGCAAAAAACAGCCAAGAATGACAAATGAAACGAGAGGAAATACTTCTACTGCTACTTCTCATTACTGCAACTCCAAAAATATAGGTTTTAACTGTGTGAGCCCGATTCCTTCAGAAAACAGGGGTTCACTTCTATATGCAGACCAAGACCATCATGGTGCTTTGTGTGACCGCCATTCGTTCGCCGCCGAGGAACAAACAGAAATCATTCTTGAGAACATATGGCGACTTTCGCGTTATTATGATTATCGCCAGATTTTCCAATATCTTTAGGCAGAGTAGTATTTTTATTTGCTTTTGATCGAGGCCACCCCTGGATTTGAAATGTATCTTTCTGATTCAAAACAAGTTAAAGATTTGATCATTTGCATTGAATAAGACCACATCGATCACAAAATTTAAATTATGGTGATTTTCAAGAGTTTACTTCAATTTTTTGGGTTCTCCTTATATCAAATCAAGCAAGTGTGTTGGAATTTTATTCCACCAGATTTTTGACGGCTTCGTCAGATCCTATGATAAGCAGGACGTCAGCTTTCTTTATTTCAGTCTCAGCCATGGGCACGGAGATGAGAATCTGTCTTGTCCGCTTAACGCCGTCGGTATCGATGTCCTCAACATTTCGCCGGATAGCTACGATCTGGACATGATACTTTTTGCGGACATCAAGATCGCCAAGTGACTTGCCCACGAAACTTTCCGGAGCCGGCACCTGAACCAGGCTGACGTCAGCAGCGAGTTCTATACGCTCCATTACCGACGGTGCAAGCAGACGGGATCGCCAGCGGTCCGCTGCCTCGCGTTCGGGGTTTACAATATCATCGGCGCCGACGCGTGAGAGAACCTGGCCTCGGATGGAACTTGTCGCCCGACTGATAACCCGCGGAACGCCAAGCTGTTTCAGCATGACCGTCGTGAGCACTGCGCTCTCGAAAGCATTTCCGATTCCGACGATTGCGACATCAACGTTTTCGATTCCCTGGCTGCGCAGGGCTTCCTCGTTAGTCGCGTCCATGCAGACAGCCCTGGTTACGTCGTCGCGAACTTTTTCGACGAGGTCCTTCATTCTATCGATAGCGATGACATTGGCCCCAGCCTCAGCCAGGAGACGCGCCAATCGTGTTCCAAACCGACCCAATCCGATGATTGCAAATTGTTCCATGTTTTTTCCCGATCCTTAGCCTATGACCACGTTCTCCTGTGGATAGGTGTACTCGACGTTCTTAACGCCAGCCATCAGGGCAAGCAGCAAAGTCAAAGGCCCGATCCTGCCGACGAACATGCCCGCAATTATGACACATTTTCCGAAAAGTTCCAGTCTGCCCGTCACACCGGTGCTCAGACCTACGGTTCCGCAAGCGCTGGAGGCTTCAAAAGCGAGGTCGATGAATTTTTCGTTTTGCATTGTCGCACAAAGCAGGAATGTTACCAGAAACAGCAGCGCTAAATACAGGATAATAATAGTCACCGCCCGTCGCAAGAGGACTTCGGATATGCTGCGATGGAAGACTTCCACCTGGTTGCGTCGGCGGAGGATTGACCAGGCTGCTAATAGCATGAGGGTGATGGTGACGGTTTTCATTCCCCCAGCAGTCCCTGCTGGGCTTCCGCCAATGGTCATCAACACGCAAAGCCAGAATTTTGAGCCATCGGTAAGCGAGTCCATGTCGATAGTGTTGAAACCGGCAGTACGGGCCGAGACGGACTGAAATAACGCTGCCTGAATTTTTTCTCCGTCGGTGAGTTTTTGCCAGCGGTCGCCGTAGGCGGTCGTATCCTGATCTTTCACGGTAGGCCCGAAACGGTTGGGCTTGCCCGTTGAATCCGGGTGAGTTTCCAGCAGGCCCAGGCCAATCGCGCCGATTATGATCAGCAATACGCTGCTGGCGATAACGATGCGAGAGTGTAATGAGAATCGCACGAACGGCAGCGACTGTGGAATCGAATTTTCGTTTCGCTGTTTGAATCGCCGCGTTATTCTGCTCGGGATTGTGCGGATTACTCTCCAGCAGTCCAGCAATACCGGGAAGCCCAGCCCGCCGAGAATAATCAACGGCGCCATGACACCCAGTGTCTGCCAATGGCTGCGGAGCGGAACGGGCCAACTCTCGCGGATGCCCTCTGCAAGATTGCCGTCGTACAGGCTGAAACCGGCATTGCAAAAGGCGGAAATGCTGTGGAATACCGAGTACCATATCGCACCCGGAGTGGTAAAGGCATTACCCCACGCGTCACGAACGTCCGGGCTGAGGAAAACTCTCAGGAGCAGCAGGGCACCGACAGCTTCGAGTGTGAGCGTAATCAGCACGGCGAAACGAATTACCCCCCTGAGTTCGCCGAGTCTGTCTGTTGCTATCATTTCGCCGAGTGTTTCACTGCTGCGGAGCGTGAGCGCCTTGCCAGCAAGCATGGCCAGGACGGTACCGAAAATCATAATGCCCAGCCCACCTAGTTGAATCATCGCCAGTATCACAGCCTGGCCGAACGGCGTGAAATACGTTCCGGTATCCACCACCACCAGTCCTGTTACGCATGTGGCGCTGACGGCTGTGAATAGAGAATCGGCGAAATACCAGCTGCCGTGATACTCAGGACGCACTGCAACGGGGAGCATCAGCAGGCCTGCGCCTATCAGGCACAGTGCGGCGAAACTTCCGATCAACAGCCAGCTTGGCGGCAGACCGCTTCCCGCCAGTCGTATATTAGCCCCAGCTGCCCGCAGAACGAGCATCGCCAGCATATAAATCTGCGTGACAATCACGAAAAGCAGGCCTGCGCCCACGACGTCGTGTTCGTAGCGATAAGTAATCCACAAAGCCTGGAAGAACAGCACGATCAGTAGATAATCGACCCAGTTGGCTTTGAAATAGTCTTTCCGGTTCTTGGCAAGGAGCAGCCTGGCCAGGCGGTCGAGAATGAAATAGCCCACGATGAATCGTTGCAGGACATCCAGGCCATGTCTGGACAGCGGGATCACGTCAGGATCGAACCCGCCGTATTTCATGACGAGCGTAGCTACCGCCAAGGCTGCGGAAATTCCGAGCAGCACGTTCAATCCGAGCGTGATCCGCGGATGATTCTGAATAGGCCTGTTTTTTCGCGAAGGTTCAGACATTTTTTATAAACGTCGGCTTGGCTATTTTTTATAAACGTCGTCGGGATTAAAAAGTTTTTCTGCCACGATATCCCATTGGCCTGCGCTGTTGAGTTTGCGATAGAAGCATGAAAGATATCCCTCATGGCAGGCAGCACCGTTCTGCTTGACTTCGATTACGAGGGTGTCTTTGTCGCAATCTGTGTAGATTGCCTGGACTTCCTGGGTATGGCCTGACGATTCGCCCTTCATCCAGTATTTTTGTCTGCTGCGCGACCAGAAATGCGTCTTGCCGGTATCGACGGTATCTTTCAGCGAGTCCTTATTCATATATGCTACCATAAGGACCTGCTTGGTTTCGGCGTCGACGCACACCGCCGGGATAAGCCCGTCAGCTGCGAATTTCATGTCCGCGATTGTCTCTTCAAGTTTGCTCACTGAATACTCCTTATTTCTTGTGATAAATGGAATCGCATATCTTACATGCAACCAGCCTGCGGGTCAAATTTAAACAGTTTATAACTACCTCAGCCACAGTGCGCTTACGGTTGCGTTGGATCGATCCGAATTGGGATACAGCACTTTCACCGCACGCTGGGCTTCGAGTTTTTTCACCGCAGCCCATGTCTGCTCCTCTGTAATGCCCCATTTGAACCGCATGTTTGAAACGAGTATGTCCATTTCCACGCGATCATGGTGGCGGATGTAAAAATGCACGTGCTCGAGGTTGGCATCATCAGCCTGAGCGGTTTGAGTGGTATTTTGTGTCTGCTGCGGAGCTGAGCCTGTACCGCCGGAGTTCAGCAGTCGCAAATTCGGCTGACTTTTTGGCGAGGCGGATTCCTTTTTCTTACTCTTGGCCAGGTCCATGGCCAACGGCCTGCGTCTTTTCTGACGCATTTTTTTTGCCTGATCCTTTTTACTGTTCGATCCAACCATGGTAAACCTTTCGTAGTCTTATCCTCTTTCCTACGCCCCAGCCAGCAGGCCCAGTCTTTCGGCGTAAATCTTCATGACCATCCGTCGGAGCTGTTGATTATGCGGCGAAGCCAGGTCCGGGTCTTCATCTATAATAGCGAAGGCGTCCCGGCGGGCAAGACGCAGAAGTTCAAAATCTTCGATAAGATCAGCCACCTTCAGCTCGGGCAGGCCATGCTGCTTCGTGCCGAAGAACTCGCCCGGCCCGCGTATGCGAAGGTCTTCCTCCGCGATCTTAAAGCCGTCCGAAGTTTCGGTGAGCACCTCCAGCCTGCGTTGCGCGAGTGGATTATTCGGCGAGGCGACCAGTATGCACATCGCGTCATCCTTGCCGCGTCCGATTCGGCCTCGGAGCTGGTGCAACTGGGCCAGGCCGAACCGCTCGGCGTGCATGATCACCATCATGTTCGCGCTGGTCACATCCACGCCGACCTCGACGACCACCGATGCGATGAGTACCTTGATTTTGCCGGCATGAAAATCTTCCATGACGGAGTTTTTCTGGTCTGCCGGCATTTGGCCATGGATTAAACCCACGCCGAACCTGGCCAGTGGGCCGTTTTGAAATTCTTCGTATGCGTCGCGGGCAGCGGTAAGTTCAAGTTGCGGGCTGGCGGTGACAAGCGGATATATAAAATATGCCTGCTGACCTGCCTGGAGTTTTTTGCTCACAAAATCAATGATTTTCGGCATGTCATTTTGCGCAAGACAGCGGGTTTCGGTTTTGCCCCGGCCCGGCGGGACTTCGTCTATCGTGGAAACATCCAGATCTCCGAAAACCGTCAATGCCAGCGTTCGCGGAATCGGCGTAGCTGTCATCACCAGGTAATGAGGCGCAAAACCCTTGCCTCGAATGCTCGTCCGCTGCTCCACGCCGAACTTGTGCTGCTCGTCAATTACCACCAGTGCGAGATCCTTGAATTTCACGCTCTCGGAGAGAATAGCGTGCGTGCCGACAAGAATATGAATTTCTCCGCTTGCGAGTTCTGCGAGCATTCGATTCCGCTGCCGGGCCGGCATGCCGCCGACGAGAAGTGAAACATTTACCCGCGAGTCTGCAAGGTACTGCTGGATTTTCTTGAAGTGTTGGGAAGCAAGGATTTCCGTCGGCGCCATTATGGCGACCTGCTTTCGGTTGGCCACTGCCAATAGTGCGCCGTACAGTGCCACCACCGTTTTGCCGGCTCCGACATCGCCCTGAACCAGACGATTCATGGGTCTGCTTTGGCCCATATCCCGAACTATCTCCAGCACAGCCTTGTTTTGCGCTCCGGTCAACTCGAATGGGAATCGTGCCCGAATCCGCTGGTCGATCTGTTCGGAATTCTGGACAGGATGAGCAGGTCTGGATGTTTCACGACTTCTGAGAATCGCAATGCCGAGTTGCATCAGCAGACATTCTTCATAGGCCATGCGCCGCCTGGCTGAGCCCCAATGCTCTTTATCTTCAGGTCTGTGCATTGCAGCCACGGCAGTTGGACGGGTGGGCAGGCCTCGTGTTGCGAGGTATTCCTGCGGAAACCAGGGTTGCAATAAATGACAGGCTTGAGGCAGGACTTTTTTTATGATCTGCGAGATGATATTGCTCGAGAGTTTCCCGCTGGCTGGGTATACGGGCAGGAGTTCGTCCTGATCCAGCCTGGCTCCTTCGGGGTCGTAGATAATCTGATGGCTGGGGTTCACCAGCTGAATTACGCCGTTATAAGAACTGACCTTTCCACTGACGGCGATGACAAGACCAGGCCTAAGCCTGTTGATGAGATACTCGCCGTGAAACCACTTGACCGAAATGCAGGCGGTCTCGTCCTCGATGCTGCATTGCAGAAACCGCCGGTTGCGCGGGCCTTTCATTTCAGCGCTGATGATCTTACCGGCGACGGTTGCGTTGTCCTGTCCGTCCTGGAGACTGTCGATAGGCTGACACTGCCTGCGCAAATCAAATCGCCGTGGGAAATACAGCAGAAGATCCTCGACGGTCTGCACGCCAAGCTCAGCCAATTGCTCAGCCCGTTTCGGCCCTACGCCTTGAACGTATTGTACCGGCGTGTCGAGTTGGATTTCAGCCATTGTTTTGGGGTGTTTTCAAAAAAAACTGAAAAAATCCTATTTATTCGGGATACGGATAGGCTGGCCTACACTCAATTTATTCGGGTTGGCGTCCGGGTTGAGTTTTACGATTTCCCGCCATCGTTGACCATTGCCCAGTTGCGTCTGCGATATTTTCCAGAAAGTATCGCCTTGTTGAACATGGTAAATCCTGGCGGAATTATCGGCTTCGGAAGCCTTTGTCACTTCCGAGATGGTAGGTGGAGTTTCGCCGTTGTCCGGTTGATCGGCATCGGGTGCGCCGGCGTCGAGTGGTCGAATTTCCTTGAGTCTAGGCTGTTGCTTGGCGGTCTGATCTTCGGGCATCGGCGGGGGTGACATTTCGACCTGATGTTGCGGAGGTTTATTACAGCCTACAAACATCAATAGGGCAGCGGCGATCAGTAGTTCAGGGATTATAAAATTTCGCATGGTTATCCTTTCCCAAAAAGCGAATTTTCGATTTTCTTCACAAAGCGTCGACAATTCCTGCGCGTTTATATTACCGCAGGTTCAGGCCTTGTCAAGATCAATGCCATCCCTGCTCCCCGATTAGCGGTACAAAACGCACCCCGCAGATTTCACGCCTGGTGAGCTTCGAGCCGATTTTGTCCATGCGTATCAGGGTTTGGGTATCCCGATTGCCCAGAGGCATGACGATTCTTCCGCCGTCGGCAAGTTGCTCAAGCCATGCCTTCGGGACATCAGGCGCAGCTGCCCCGCAGACGATGCGGTCGAACGGCGCATGTTCAGGCCAGCCCAGGGAACCATCGCCGACCTGAATATGCACGTTTGAAATTTCCAGTTTGTCAATTGTTTCAGTTGCGACCCTGGCAAGTTGTTCAATCCGTTCCACGCCAAAAACTTCCCCACACATACACGACAGCAGGGCGGTCTGATATCCACTGCCGACGCCGACGTCGAGTACTCGCTGGCCTGGTTGCGGGTCCAGTTCCTGCAGCGTAAGCGCCACAATATAAGGCTGTGAAATGGTTTGGCCATATCCAATCGGCAAGGGACAGTCACAGTAAGCCTCCAAGGCATATTCCGGCGGAACGAAAAGCAAGCGGTCAATGGCCTGGAAAGCCTTGAGCACAGACGGGGCGGTGATGCGGCGGGCCTGGAGCTGATCAGCGATCATGGCTTGATTAAGTTTCCGTTTTTTTACTTCGCGGAACATGATACATTTATTATAAACATACCCCGTGCGGAAAATGAAGAAGTTGTCTCGATGCGAAAAATTAGAACATAATGGAAAATTCAGAAAATATGAATGTTGTGAATACAGGATCGATGGTGGAGTGGGATAATGGTTTTGTATGGCATCCGTTTACGCCCATGCGTCAGTGGTTGCAGGAGTTTGACCACACCGGCAGGGTTATTGTCTCAGCTGAGGGTTTTGAGCTGATCGATGAAGATGGTGGCCGATTTATCGACGGCTTTGGCAGCCTGTGGTGCAACCTGCATGGCCATCGTGTGGAACAGATAGACTCCGCAATCCGCCGCCAGCTTGATAAGGTCGCGCATACGACGCTGCTTGGTCATGCTTCGCCGCCCAGTATTGAACTGGCAGAAAGACTTGTGAGAATTACCCCGCCAGGCCTGGATAAGGTCTTTTACAGCGACAGCGGCGCCTCAGCTGTAGAGGTTGCCCTGAAAATGGCATACCAGTTTTTCTACAACAAGGGCGAGAAAAAGCGTAACAGATTCCTTGCCTTGGCCAACAGCTATCACGGCGATACGATCGGCTCGGTTTCGCTTGGCGGGATCGAAACGTTCCATAAAATCTTCGAACCGCTGCTGTTCGACGTAACTTTTATCGATTCGCCGAATCCGTACCATCACCCAGCCGGCGAGCAGGCTGGTCAAGTGGTGCTTCGGCAGCTGGACGAAATGTTGACTGAAAATCCAGGCCAGTTTTGTGCGATGGTAATCGAGCCGCTCGTTCAGGGCGCTGCGGGAATTCTGACACACCCAGCCGGGTTCCTGGCCGGTGTTCGGGAAATTACCCGCAAGCACGGCGTGCTGATGATAGCAGACGAAGTTGCGACCGGATTTTGCAGGACGGGCAAGCTTTTTGCCTGCGAGCATGAAAACGTCAGCCCGGATTTGATGTGCCTCGGCAAGGGCTTGACGGGCGGTTATCTGCCTGTAGCTGCGACGCTGGCCAGTCAGGAAATTTTCGACGGGTTCTGCGGTGAGATAGCCGACGGGCGGACTTTTTACCACGGCCATACTTTTACGGGCAACGCCCTTGGATGCGCAGCTGCGATTGCAAGCGTAGATCTCATCGAATCGTCCGGGCTGCTCAGGACGCTGCCGATAAAGATCGATACAATTCGAGACAGGCTTGAAGAACTGGCTGGGCATGACAACGTGGGCGACATTCGGCAGTGCGGCATGATGGTAGGCATTGAGCTGGTTGCGGATGCTCGCAAGCGTTGGGCGTTTGATTCTAACCTGCGGACAGGCGCAGCTGTGTGTTTGGCAGCCCGGAAAAGGGGCTTGATAATCAGACCCCTCGGCGATGTTATCGTCCTAATGCCGGCCCCGGCTATGGACCTCGATACCCTCGACCGAATGCTTACAATCACTATCGAAACCATCAAGGAATATTTTGCATAGAAAAATTAAAATTGAAACTTCATAAATTCCCGCGATGGGTGCCATGCCTGCGCTTTTTGCAGGCATGTAAACGTTATGTGTAGAAAAAGCAAATATTGAATGGTGAACAAGGAATTTTGAAGTTTGAAGTGAAAAGGATTGCAGAGAAGGCTGAAAGAGTTAGCCAATACAACAAAAAACTCTGTGTCCTCTGTGGCCCATGTTTTCTATCAGTAAAATCAGTTTAAATTAGTGTAATCCGTGTTCTGCCGGTGCCATACCTGCGTTTGTTGCAGGCATGTAAGTGTTGGAATGTGTAAAATGTTCAGAATCTCTTGAATGAAAAGTTACATCTATGAAATCAGATGATAGACAATTCGATTTCGACATCTCAGCCTGGCCCGCGTTGCCTGCTTTGCCAGGTGTGTTCGTTATCGGCACGGATACGGATGTCGGCAAGACGCTTATAGCCGGTGCGATAGGCAGAGCTCTTTTGCGGAGCGGCAGTGGGGCTGGCCGTCGTGTGGAAGTTTTCAAGCCCGTTGCCAGTGGCTGTCGCAAAACGCCCGGCGGGCTGATAAGCGAGGACGCCGAATTCCTGGCCTATGCCGTCGATACGCATCGCTCGTTGGCTGAGATTACGCCCGTACGATACGCCGAACCGCTTTCGCCAAACGTAGCTGCCCAGCGATCAGGCAGGCCTATAGATTTGGACGCGATTTTCTGCGAATATTCTGCTATAGCAGCTGGAGGGTGCGATGCTGTTGTGGTTGAAGGCGTCGGCGGACTGCTTTGCCCGATAACCGACGATTTCTGGGTGATACACCTGGCCAAAATGCTGGCCTTGCCGGTCGTTATCGTTGCCCATGCAGGCCTGGGTACGATCAACCACACACAGCTGACAGTTTACGCTGCACGCTCAGCTGGCCTGAGCGTCGCGGGCGTGATTATCAATAGATATCAGACCGAGCCGAAAGACAGCGACGCGGTAATTGCAATGCAGACCAATCCCGATCAGATAGCCAATCTCGGCGACGTGCCGATCCTGGCCCTGGTACCAGATGAACCGGAAAACAGTGTCGCCAATGCTAAAATCAGCGAGGGTACGCAGTTCGCAATCGATCAGGTAAACTGGCAGCGGGTTTTGAAACTGAAACGCTGAGTTGGGAATGACGAATGCCGAAGCTCGAATGTCGAATCAATGACGAAATAACAATTTCCAATTTTGGGTTGAAGCCGGTGCCGTGGTTGCTGTGTTTGCAACCACGCTCAGGCCCCAACTGTCACGTAACTGCAAAACAGTTACATGATATAACCTTTTAGAAATTGCATCGAAAAAGAGTTTTATTTGTTCGACCCTGAAAGGGCGGAAATGAATTTTAGCCGCGGTCGGGTACAGCGACACTGGACCATCCTGTTTTTGCTTGGCCCCAACGGGGCGATAAGAATTTAGCCGGGGGTGTAGCGTAAGCGAAACCCCCGGAACGTGTTTTATAGACAAAAAGCCCCGGCGGGGCGACAGGAGTTTTGAAATGTGAAATTCATTCGATTTTTCTGACGCCCCTTTGGGGCTACGACTCTTGTGACCTGCTTTCCCCAATGACCTGAGAATGACGAATTCCCAAGCCCGAATGTCGAATCAATGACGAATTTTGAACAACGAATTTTGGAAAATGGTGTCATTGCTAGCACTTCGCTTCGCTCGGTGTAAACTCCGCGAAGCAACCCCGGTTTTCCTGTGTCATTCCGGGCTGGGCCGAAGGCCCGTGGACCCGGAATCCAGTGGAAGGTGAAACCTTGTAGCAATCTGGCTGGCATGTGGGAAATCATCGCGGCTGTACTATTCCCCTGGATCCCAAATCAAGTTTGGGATGACACAAGAGAGATTGCCGCGTCGCTTCGCTCCTCGCAATGACAGCAAAACTGGTCAATCAAAAATCATCAGTTCGTTTGGCAGTTCGTCGGTATCGTCTTCGGGGCGGGGCAGGACGGGTGCGAGTTTCTCAGCAGCAGCTGCTATGGTGTCGCAAAAAGCAGCGGTGGGGTCGCCGGCGCGGAGTTTGGCGATCAGGCCTGCGCAGAGTTCGTCCAGAACGGGCTGGCCTATTTTTTCGAGCACGGTTTTGTCCGCTTCGATCACGGCCTTGCGCTCAAAAAGTGATACATATATCAGCAGGCCTGTCGCGTCGCGAGTCCGATACACGCCGCTGGTCGCGAAAACTTCCACTGCACGGGCTGCTACCTCGTCAGTCATCTCTTTGCGAGGCGTGAAAAGTTTCCTCAGCCAGCCCACGTTCATTGCGATAACAACGCCGACGATAAATCCAACGACCATCGCGACAATCATCAGCAGGGGGTTAGCCCAGCTCGGCCAGCCTCCCCAACTGTCCGCAGCCTGCGGTGTCGGCAGGAAGAACCACGTCACCAACATCGCAATTACTCCTACCCACAGGCCCACGATATCTTCGGGTCTGTCGTATCTGCCTGACGCCGTAGCCAGGGCTGGGACGATCTCGACGGAGGTTTTCAACTCTGCCTGTTGCACCGCCTGGTTTATCCGCTCTTTTTGCTCATCGTTAAAAAGTTTCGATGCTTTTATCATTTTTAAAATCCCTTTTAATGGTTAGTGAAAGGTTAGCTGGGGTTTACCAAGATCCTGACGCTCCTCCGCCGCCTGAGAATCCCCCGCCGAACGACCCGCCGGAAAAACCGCCGCCGCTGCCTCCTCGGGCGGAACTGGTGAGGACGTGATAAAGTATCGAACCGAGAATGGCGAATATTACGCCCCAGAACAGCCAGGCCCAGCCGCTGGAACCCCGGCGGATGAGCGAAACTACGGTAAAAATCATCAGGCCAAAGAAACCCACAACCGCAAAGTAATGCCACGCCGGTCTCGGCGGGGTTGGAATTGTTTCCCCACGCGCCATCTTGTCCAGTGCGTCAGCCCCAGCTGCGACGCCCGCACCGAAATCGCCCTTCTTGAATTGCGGGATAATCAGCGTATTCATAATGGTCTGGCAGAGTTCGTCTTTTTCCCTGCCCCACCCTGCGCCCAGTTCGATCCTGGCTTTGCGGTCGCCCTCGGAAACCACCAGCAGAATGCCGCGATTATGGTCCACAGTCTGACTATTGCCGTAACGGAGCTTTTTGACCGACACTTTCAGATGCCCTATGCCCCACTGGTCGAATAGCAGCCGGGCGAAAGTTTCGATGTTAAAACCCCGGCCTCCTACTTGCGCCATCGACGGAATGGTCACGATGATAATAGGCGTAGCGGTGTCTTGTAGCAGCTTGGCACACTGTTCATTGATCTTGGCCTGGGTCGGCTGGTCGAGAAGCCCAGCGAGGTCGGTGACGAAATTTGTCGTTCCGTCAGGCTGGGGGATATCGAATTTAACTCCCTGAGCCTGGGCTGGCATTGAAAAACAGCTGGCGATCAGGCAACACAACGTAAGAATCTTCCATGTTCTCATATGAATGTTCCTTTCCTGGATAATACGACACAAGATAATCGCAGGGAGGGGCATTCTCAAGAGGTAAAAAAAGGTTCATCCGTGAAAAGTGGGACAGATTGGTTTTAGTGTGTCATGTTGAGTGGAGCGAAGCGGAATCGAAACATCTATGATCTGTGGACTATCCAGGCTATGAGATTTTTCGACTTCGTAGCCTTTGGCTACTTCGCTCAAAATGACACGAAGGACTATTAACGCTATTGACTCCCCACTATTTACGGATAAACCTAAAAAAAAACGGGACACAACCATTATGGGCTGCGTCCCGCCATCCTACTTTTCACTTTTTTTAACCTGAAAAAAAGTGACTAATTTTTTTTGCGTTTGCGTGTACCCTTACGGACACATATCATCACTCCGCCCAAGGCTACCAAAGCCATTGTAGCTGGCTCGGGAATCAGCTTGGCATTATCCACGTACATGTCACTTGTGCCTGTTGTGTTTCCATAATTTCCGAATTTAATTGATGTAATCGGAGAATCGCCGAGTTCACGGCTTTGATAAGGCCAGCCAAAATAGTCTGTCTGGCTGAGATCTATCTCGAAAAGTTGCCATGTATTTGGATCGTTGTCGAACACAATCTCGTCTGCATCAACATACTCCGTTCCATCAACATAACAGCTCCACCCTTTGCTGCGGTCATCAAACTCAAAGAGAGTGCCGTCAATTGTACTTACCTGTAGGTTTGTGATAGAATGGCCTGGCTCTGATTCCGATACGATAAAATTAACATAAGCCTGAAAAATAGGGTTTTCACTTATGTCCAGACCAGCTGGGTTTATTACGGCAAAACTTACTCCGTTATCCCTTCTGACAGCACTGCTGCTGTTGTTGTACGTAGTCTCAGTATCGACGGAAACATCCCATGTGCCCTTGGTCCAGCCAGTGCCATAATCGTCATCATATATTACGTCTGCAAATGCTGGAAATGCCTGTATTACAAGAAGCATTCCAGATAACAGGGCAATGTTAATTTGTACTTTTAAATTTTTCATTTTTATTCTTCTTAATGGATTTTCTGTAAATCAAGGCCGATGAGCCCAAGGCTAGCAATGCGATTGTTGCCGGTTCGGGAACGGAGGAGACGCTAACGCCAACAATAGCGTCGTTGTAAGCAGTGCCCCAACTAGGCTTGTCCTTCTGATCCTCAAAGCCGAGTACTCCATAGCCTGACGACTCGTGTGTGTAGAAGGCTGTGTAGTTATCCTGGTTTGGGTTCAGGCTGTCCAGTGTGTAGTGCGGGGTCCTATTTCCACTCGGAATAATGTAGAACCCCAGATTTGTCCCAGCTGAGAATTCGCCAATATCTATAGTGTCTCCAGCTGTTAAAGTTCCGCCTCCGCCAACTTCTGAGAAGTCCGAGAAGACTATACCTTTTTCCAGAATCTGACCATTGTCATCGAATGTGAAATATCCCAAGCTGCTATGGTAGCCTGCATTTTCGTCGAGAAAAGTCAGTGAAACAATGGAATCTGTGGATAAATGTAAATTCGGATCATTGGTGAACAGCTCAGGTGACATTTCGTCCAAGTGGCCATTCCCAGTGAAATTTGTACTAACACTATCCAAGAGGTCTTCTGATAAATCACGGTGATATACGATGGGGATAATATCCGCCCGTGCCAAACCAAACGGAATACCTATGACTGTCAAGATTGTTGTGCAAAGGATAAAGTTTTTCATTGTGTGGTCTCTTTTTCTATTATGAAAGATACAAAATATAATTCCTGCGAGAATCTCTTTGCAGACCGAAAATTACTCTCGTGGAACACCATGTAAAAAGTTTGGTGGATCAAGCGGGACACAACCATTATGGGCTGCATCCCGCCATCCTACTTTTCACTTTGAAAAGTGTCTAAACTTTTTTGCGTTTGCGAGCACCCTTGCGGATAAAGACCATCACTCCGCCCAAGGCTAGCAATGCCATTGTTGCCGGCTCTGGAACGGAAGAGCCCGAGTTGGCGCCCGTGATGCTCTGGAAATCTCTGCCTCGAACATCAAGTTTCTTCGTCGCTGAATAGTTTCCAGCTTCGTCGAACAACACGTCATATATGGCTGTGCCGCCAGATGCAACCAGCTGGCCATCAACGAATCCAAGTCCGCCGATGTTGTCGCCGAAGCTGCTGCCCTTAACGGCGTTAAGTTTGGTTAACACTTCAGGCGATGCCGGATTCCAACTGTACAGATCCTTACCGCGGGCTACGTACATGTTAGACGCGTCTGGAGCCCAGGCAATACCGTCGGCCCCGCTGCCCTTTGCGAATATTGAATTGCTGGATTGCAGCGTAGCTGACAGATCGCTCAGGTCGACGGTGTACAGACCCATGTTTTTTACGCTGACCCAGAAACTCGAATCATCGCGGAAGGCTGCGCCGATCAAATCCTTCTTGTTGAAGGGGTTGTCTTTGCCGCCGATTGTCCCGAGATCGATTAACTCACCTGTAGTAATATCCCATGTATACAGGTTTTGCGCATTGGCTTTGCCGTTATCGCCGCCCACGGCATAAAGCACGCCGGTTTTCGGATCAAAATCAATTCCTTCGATATCCAGGTTTTTGTACGTCGACCCGATATCCATGATTGTGTCTCCGAATTCACTTTGAGTCACGAAAACCAATTGGCTATCTCGTGAACTCTTGTCATCCACGGCATAGTAATCTGAAAATGCCGGGGCGACCACAGTCAACAAAACAAAACATACTGTCGCGTTAATGATTAATTTTTGCATAAAAGCCTCCTGTTCTTGTGCTTTTCAGCGTTTTTAACAATTTAAACGCTTTGTATCGAAATTCTTAATAACCCTCTGATTCAAACGTTACAGAGGTTTTGCGGGCAGACGATGCAAACCACCCAGGGACATGGATTGATGCCTACAGAAATAGGCAGCGGCGAGATCCCTCTAATAGCATTGCATAGGAATTTGTATCTGTTTATTTCATATCGAAGTAAACTCGACAAAGTCCGTGTGCAACACGTTAATTAAAACTTTCAAAACATCAGCGCATAGAAAGTTGATGCTGGCTCAGGTGCCTTTTGAAATCTTCATATAGATAATACGATTTGAAATGTCACATAGGCCAAAAAAAATGGTGATTTTTCTAAAACTTTTTCAGTTGATCGAAGATGGATTGGAAGTGGGTCGGGTTGTCGATGCCGGGCTGGGCGCGAGGAAGAATTTCTGGATTATATCCAAGGCTGGCTTGCCGCAAGGGCAATAGGAGGTATCTTCATTTGGGCCGATTTTCTGGCCTGGATGGTTTCGCCATTCCCATACCAGGAAACCAGCTACGTTTGGCTCATTTATCCAGGTTTTGAAGAAGGATTCAAAACAGTCTGCCTGTAGTTGCGGAGCCGGCTTATCCGTAGCGGCGTAGTAGTTCCACGGAAACTCAGCTGCGGTTATCTGGTTAGGCCAACCCACCTCAGTAAACAGGATGGGTCTGTTAACCGTTTTCTGCCAGGCGAGTATTTCCCCTTTAGCTTTCGCCCATGAAGCCAGTAATTCTTCAAATTTCGGATCCGTTCCCTTGGCGAGGGTGAAATATGTCGTCATGCCTATGATATCAAGATCATCCCAGAATTTCGGTACCTGGTAGTGATCCCAGTTAGCGGAGTATGTCAGCCTGCCTTTGTAAACGGAGCGCACCTCTGCAATCAGTTGCTTCCAGCGCTCCGTCTGGATTTCCGTAGAGATCAATTCCGAACCGACAGCCAAAATTTCCACCTTGGCCTGACCTGCGAGTTTTGCATAGTGCATGACGAATTCGGTGTAATCATGCCACCATTCGTCCCAGTCGTCGGGCTTGATCTTTCCTCGCCATTCATTCCCGCGTCGTTTGGTGAGCAGTACGACGGGCATGACCATTACGCGGAGTTTTCTGGCATGGGCGTGGGCGATGAGTTTTGCAAGTCTGCTGTTGTCTATTGTCTTCCTGTTATCAATAAAAATACTCGCCGAGCCGGCATTTTCCTGGTAGCCATGGACCACGAGACAGATTGTGTTGGCTCCGGTTTGTGCGATTTCATCAATATACTGCTCATAGGGGTGACCATTGTCGGAATTGTGCAGTTGGAGGGATATGCCGCGAAACTCACCCGCCTCTGAAGGCTTGGCTGGATTGGGTACTATGTTGGCTGAGCTGTCGGGGTCCTCGCCGGGCAGATATTGAAAACATATCACCGCCAGGATTATGAAGGCGAAGACGATCAGGATTATCATGTTCTTTTTCATATTAGTGTATATCTTTTATTCGCTTATCCACTGATAAGCAACCCTTTGTTTTGGAGACATCCTTGACCTCCAGGTTTATGGCAATATAATGTTCCTGTAGCAATGATTGTCGTAACCGGTTTTCATGCAGGAAGTAAAATAAGGATTACGTGATTTTTGTAGAGTCGTTTTCGTGCAATACAGCCTTAGAAGAAAGGACAGAAGCATGTCGGCCAACTCAAATTTTTCCCCAGACGACGAAATACCCCTCATTCCTGACGACGAACCCCTGCCGCTGGAAGCAGATGATGAGCCTGAGCCGGTACCCGTGCCGGTTCCTGTGCCGCCCAAATCCGGCGGGCCACAGCCTGCAAAGGTGGAATTTGCCCACAGGCAAGACCTGCCGGTCGAAAAAATCGAGATCGTTGAAGAGGTTGATATAACCGAGAAGAAAAAACTGGCCTTCGGCTCAGCTGCTCATGTGGACGATGGCCATAAGAAGGAATTCAAACGTCCGTTGAATAACGACGGCAAAGGCGCTACCCGTTGCAGAATTTTCCATTCTAAGATCCAGGAAAATCCGTTATTGCACATGGAAACAATGATCAATGATTGGATTGATGAAGAAGACATAGAAGTCAAACATGTAGGCCAGTGTATCGGAACGATGGAAGGCAAAAGATCCGAACCGAATATGCTCGTAATGGTCTGGTATTGATTAACAGCAGACGCAGGCATAAGGCAACAGGTGATAGTAGAAAAACGGCCTTTAGTATGACAGCGCTACTTGAATTCTGTTTTACGATTTTGTTTTTGTCGGCTTTTGTAGGCCGCCTCGTTACGCCACTGATAATATTCGTTTATTCTTATGATCGCAGCCCATGATCTTGGCCAAGTCTGCCAGATCTTGGCGGCCAGGGTGTTGATCACCGTGGCTACCTGTTCCAGCGTAATACGCGGATTTTTCCCCCCGAAGCCGCTGCGTCTGCTCGGATATAAAAAACATCGCCAATCGCGAACACAGCCAATGCCGAATCAGTCCGGTATACGTCCGAACCTCAAACGAACCAAATCCCGTTTCCTGCTTGGCTCGCTCGAACCACATCTCAATATGCCACCGCGCAAAAGCCACAACCAGCAGCTTCCTGACACTCACCGAAGCAGGAGCGTTACTCAAAAAATATTTGTTCTCGCCGGTTTTAGGCGATTGAGCCCAAATCAGCCAATACTGTCGAGTTGTCGGCACGTTGACACCCTCAGCCGTATTGGTCAACTGCACACGTGCGGCTTTATATTTCCAGTACATCATTCCGCGCGTCGTGTTTTTGATCTTCACCGTTTGCCAATCCTGTCCGTAAAACACCGGACTGTGGCGAACCAGATCGGCAACTTTATGCGGCGCATATTCAGCCCGGCAGGACTGATACGCCGGCGGAGTTGCCCAGCATAAAAAGTTAGACCGCACCTCACCAATACCGCGCTGGCCCAGCCGATCCAATTCAAACCAGAACCCAGGAACACTGCCGTATTCCTCATCAAAAGTAAAATACGAAAACTTTACACCACTGCCTATGGCCCGTTGAATCTGCTCTACCGCAATTTTCCACTTTGGCCGATAAGACAATGAATCCGGAATATGTGCTTCTCTTCGTCTCTTTGGATCAGCTGCCCATTTTTCAGGCAGATACAGGTCGCTACATAAGACGCATCCGAACGGATTTGTGGGATGGTTGTCGGTATACAGCAAATGCTGGCCGACAATGCAATTGTCTATCTTGCCGGTTTCACCACACCATTGACGCTGCACGCCAGGCGTTTTGGCGCCCTGCTTGGCGTGGCCGGAGCCGTCGATTACGCCAATGCCCTCTTCCGTCGAAGAGCGATCAGCCACACGATAAAGCAGCAACTCTTCAGCACGATCATGATCCCAGCGAAATGAAGATAAAAATTCCTGCAAAGTTCGGACGGGAACTTCTGCCGCCAGTGCAATCGGCTCAATACTCTTGCGTTGAATGTCTGACATCAGACCAAGCATGTATGTCTCCAGGTAGCCGAAAGTAACTTCTTTGCGAAAACAAGGTCGAAACGATTCCAGAAATTTTTGCAGCTCCGGCTGCAATGTCATCATCTGTTCTCCAGTCATTTAATGCCCTTTCAATTGGATTTTTATTCCCATCGACAAGAACATCAAAAAATCTTGAGCTAATCTAGCGCTGTCATATTAGTACTCTGTCACATTTTGACGTTGGCGATGCGTTTTTCAAAAACGTCGGTTTCCAGCTGGACTTGTTTGACGAAGCTGTTGTCGTCGATTGTGCCGACGACGGCCTGCATTTCCGCGTCATTGCGGAAAGTTGTCTGCCTGAATGGATTTTTAAAATCTTTTTCTCTGCTGCTACGCGTTTGCTCGCAAATGTATTTTTGAGCAGCTAGAGCCTGCTCCAACGCAGCATTCCAGACATCGGGAGTCAGGGCATCGACATTCATGATTTCCAGCAGGGTTGCCAGAGCATGAGCTTGCTTGGCTTGGGGGTAGACTTGCCAGCATTTGTTGTAGGCTTCATGAATTGCATTCCAGTTAGCGAATTTGCCGCTTTTGATGTCGTCACAGAGGTCGTTGAAAGTTTCCTGAGGCATCAGTTGGCCTCCCAGGTTTACCCAATCTGCAACGCGAGCCCCAGCCAGCTCGGAAAATATTTCGACTTTCTTATCTTTAATTTCGGTTCCGCGTTGCGCAAGCCAATCCATTAGATTGTTTACCGCATAATAGACCAGCATTTGTCGATAGGCTCCCCAGGCCTGCTGGGCCTTGAGGATTACCACAGGGCGGCGAGAGTTTTCCATCTTCTCGCCGAGGATTTCCAGATCATTAAGTGCCTCTCCAGGGCCTGCGAGAAGTTTGCGACCCGTTTCTGCGAGTGATTCATCCGAAAGCTCAGCAACAGCCTGGCCGATTTTCCTGAAGTGGGCCTTGGCTGTCCATATTTCCAGCAGTCTGCGTGCGTTAAAAATTTCCTCGACCGTATCCGGCGCGAGGAAGTCATACTCGATATTCTGAACCGGAGCCTGTCGTTTGTCACGATTTTTGAATTTCCAGCTGTTTCTCATAAGGGCGTACATATCGTACAGCCACCAGTAAGCGGGCATTACAACGAGACGGTCATGGGCAACGTCATTGCTCAACAGGGTGAATGGCAGGGGGATATCCAGCTCAGCTGGGTAGTCCGCCTTGGCAAGCAGGACGAATGAAGCAAATCGGCAGGAGTGTTTGAGCGTAGTGCACAAACCAGGCCAGAACCCCCGGCCTGCCAGTATCTCGCCGTCATTCGCGCGACTGTTGTGGTTCGATCCGATCGTGGCGCCGGCAGCGATATTGCTCTGACCCAGTACGCAGGAAGCAGTCAGGAACGAATTATTGTGATGCTGCTCATGTGCAGGGAAAATCAAATTGTTCAGAATCTCGCAACAGCTGACCGTCGAATTGTCACCCAGGTATGAGTGGATGAGTCTCGCGCCGTATTTCAGGTTGCTGCATGGGCCCATGACGAACCGCACAGCCTTGCAGCCATAGAAGATATGACAGCCTGCGGAAATTATTCCGTTTACCAATTCCACGCCCTCGCCGATCTGGGTAGGCTCATCTTCCGTGGAATTTATGGTGAGATTTTTCAGTTTGTTCGCGCCCTTGATGTAAGCGCATGGCCCTACAGCTACGTCTTTAACAATACGACAATTTTTAATGACGCAGTTTTCAGCGACCGTGCCGTAGTAGCCTCGCTTGCTGTCAAAAACTGACTGGGTAATTTCTTCGAGTTTTTTGATGAGATCGGAGTCGTCGCGGAATCGGCTCCAGAGGAATGCGTCTCCCGGTGTCATGCCGTCGAAGGGGTAAACCTCCCGGCCTCCTGCTTCATTTCCCAGGTCCATTGTGATTCGCACGGCTTCGTCTTCGCCATCCTTGACGAAACCATTGCCGAATTTCGCGTGATCAGACGTATGCATTTCGTCTATGTTAAGCAGCATGACCTGGTTGCCGATTATGTAATGCGAGAGATACCGGACATTATGCACAGCTACGTCATCACCAATATCGCAAGAGACAACGCGACTGTTCGTGATGCCAACCGGTACGGTAAGGTCGTGATACGCAAGACTGACTTCGCCAACCCGCCCTATGCGTACAAGCCCTGCGAACTCATTGTTTTTGATGTAGCGGGGGTTGAATTCTTCGGTTACGAAAATCTGACCCCAGTCTGTGCTGGTATTGGCATTCTGAACCAGAATCTCAATTTCGTCCGGCTGGAGATTACGCCAGTGATCGACAGGCTTTGCAGCCTGGTGGTTACGCAGGTAATATTCATCCTTACCGGCTGGGATAAACTCAGCTGGTATAAAATCAAATCCGAATTTTTCACGGGATATCACTTTCATATGATTCATTATTACACCTCTGGTTTTTTAAATATCGGTTTTTTAGTGATGCCTTTGACAGCTTTTTTGAATTTACTATATAGGAATTTGTATTTGTCGACTCCGTATTGAGGTGGAATCGACAAAGCCTGTATGGTACGCGTTAATAAAAAACCTGAAAAAACTATCCTGCTTTCAAACTGGAATAATTGTCGAGAAGATATAACAAGGTTGATTGGATATGGTATACTTAACGCCAATAAACCCCAAAACAAAAACACCAGGTTGAATTGATTACGTTTGAGGCGTGATATGCATGATTCAGAAAAAAGTCGGGAAGAACTGATAGAAGAGTTGCAGGCCTTGCGGTCTGAGTGTGAAAAATACAAATATCTTCAGGATCCGTACCAATTTCTGGCACAAAACGCTTCGGATATGATAGTGCGTCAGAGTCATGACGGAATATGTCTTAGCGTTTCACCGTCTTGTGAGAAAATCCTGGGCTATAAGGCAAATGAAATTGTCGGAAGAGACGTCAGGGAATTTATCCATCCAGATGATTTTATTCGGGTACAAGGCGAAATTCAAAAAATGCTGGCTGGCGAACAGAAAACCGTGGAATATCGTTGTAGACGGAAGGATGGGGGATATTTCTGGGTGGAAACCACGGTTCATCAAATAGTTGACACTGAAAATGTCCAGTCAGGGGAATTTTTGTGCATAATTCGCGACGTATCGGAAAGAAAAAAACTTCGCCAGAAGGCTGAGTTGGCAGAGAAACAGTTATTTTCCATCTTTGACAGCATTGACGAGGCAATAACCATTTCCGATCCGATTACCTACGAACTGCTTTTTGCCAATAAAGTCGTAACCAAATTGTTTGGAGACATAATTGGAAAAAAATGTCATAAAGCCCTGCAAGGCCTTGATGCACCATGTCCTTTTTGCAAGAACGATTTGATTTTCAACGGAAAAGAGGGCGAAACTTTTATATGGGAATTCCAGAATCATATTAACAACAAATGTTACAAATGTGTGGACAAGGCCATTCCCTGGCCTGACGGCAGATGGGTTCGATACGAAATGGCGGTAGATATTACCGAAACCAAAAACGTCGAGCAGGAGCTTGGAATCAGACTCAAACAGGAGGAAACGCTTGGCGAAATATCCAGGCAGCTACTGACCGGTCTGGATGTTGAGAAAATCGTGCCACGGGTATTGAAGAGTCTGCTTAAAACCTCTTCAGCAACACGGGTTATTATTTTTGAAACTTACAAAGATTCAGATGAAGGGGATTGTCTCCATAGATTATACGAAGTCACTATTCCCTCTATCGATAGAGATAAAGAGCCTGATTTTGCAGGTCCGTTATCATTACGCAAGCATTGGCCCAGTTTGCAGAAGCAGATTGAAAGTGGCCGACTTGCAGAGGCCAGGGTTTCCGAACTGTCCCAGTCGGAAGCCGATATTTTGCGGTTTAGAGGTATCTTGTCTGTTTTGATGATTCCCATCTGGGTTGAAGAGCAATTGTTCGGGGTGGTCGCTTTTGGCGATACCGAGAGTGAACGCCATTGGACGTCCGGTGAGAAACGATTTCTCCAGACGGCTGTGGAAATGATCGGCGCGTATTTCGGACGTTTGCATTCGGAGGAAAAAGTTCGGAAGATCCATCAGGAGCTTGAGAATCGCGTGGAAGAGCGTACCGCCGATTTGCTGAAAGTCAATAAACAACTGCAAGCCGAAATGCGGGATCGACAGCGGGTAACCGAGGCTTTGCAGGAACGGGAGGAAAGCTTCCGGGCCTTGGCGGAAAATTCCATGTATGGAATCATCATACATGATATCAACGGCAAGTTGGTGTATGCCAACCGACGCGCCGCTGAAATAGCTGGCTATACCATTGAGGAAATGCTGGGAATGGATTTTGCTGATTTCATCTATCCCGATGAATACCCGAAAATTTATGAACGTTTCAATAAGCGTATGAGCGGGGAGTATGTTCCGCACCAATATGAGACGGCGCTTTTGCATAAGGATGGCATTCGTATTCCGCTTGAGATCGCAGCTACCATCAGTGTCTGGCGGGGCGAAAAAGTGGATATGATTGTTTTCAATAATATTATAGATCGCAAGATTGCTGAAGAGATGTTGCGTATCAGTGAAAGGAAGTTTCGCACGCTTTCGGAAACCGTTACCACTGCGGTTATAATACTTCAGGGGCCTGACATTGTGTACGCCAATCGGGCAACTGAGGATCTTTGTGGCTATTCACGGGAAGAATTGTGCAAAACGCCGTTTTGGCATGTTGTCCATCCCGATTTCCAGGATTATATCCGAAAGCGAGGCCTGGCCCGGCAGGCGGGCGAGGCTGGCCCTCCCCGGTATGAATTTAAAATTGTAACAAAATGCGGCGAGGAACGCTGGGTTGATGCGTCGATAGGCATTATAGAATTTGAAGGCAGGCCTGGTGCGCTTGTTTCGGCTCTTGATATTACGGATCGCAAAAGGGCAGAGGAGCAATTACACAGCGCTCATACCAAGCTTCTCCGTGCACGCGAAGAGGAACGAAGGCTCTTGGCGTCGGAGTTGCATGATTCTTTTGCGCAGGATCTGTTTGTTTTGCAATTGATGGTCCAGCGGGTAATGAAATCGCCGGAGAGTGTCCCAGTTAACCTGCAAACCGAAGCCAACAACCTTTGCACCAGACTTATCCGCGATGTCCGCAGGCTTTGTCATGGCCTGTATCCACCCGCACTGGAAACCCTCGGGCTTAGTCCTGCTCTGGACTCCCTGGCCCAGATGTATGAATTTGCAGGGCTGCTGGTGAAAGTTAACGTTCCTGATATCAGATTTTCACCGGAAATCGAAATTGTCCTTTTCAGGATTTGTCAGGAAGCCATCAGCAATGCCCAAAGACATGGTCACGCCAAAAACATTGATATCAATCTGACGATGAAGGATTCCAGAATCATAATGGATGTGATAGACGATGGGGTCGGCTTCGATTCCGATGCCGATCAGCGAACGGGATTGGGATTGCAGAATATGAAGGATCGAGCCATAGCTGTGAATGGAGAATTTGCCGTTACTTCAAAAAAAGGAAAGAGTTGCATTCATATCGTAATACCGCTTAACTCTTTATGACAGACGGGACAGAGAGTCAGCATTGAGACCTTGTATGACGCTGTGGTAAGTGCTATAATTTCTGCGCACCCCCGATGTAGAATTTTTGACAAGAGAACAGCGAGTTGCTCGGGGTGAACTGGACTTTTTATGGAGAAAAAGGGTTGAGCGAGCCAAACCAATCGCCATCCTGTAAAACTGCGGATTCATACGCAAAAGAGAAGTCCCATATTGCTGGTTTACTGCGGACTTTTCTCTTCAGCCGACGTCTGCGCCCGCTTCTGATTTTGGCAGGCGTGAGTTACCTGCTTTTTATCGGGTTTCGGATTGCTTTATTGCTGGCTTCGCTGAAGTATATCCCTGATTCATCGTTTGGCGAGATAGCAAGGTGTCTGGTGGTCGCATTCGGTTTTGACGGAATGACTGTCGGGTATCTCCTGATTCCGTTGGTGGCTTTGCTGAGTCTCTCAGCGGCAGCGACGTTTGAAAAGAAATGGTTCAGGCGAACGGTGGGGGCTTATGTCAGTGCAGCTACGTCCTACATCCTGCTGATCGAAATTGTGGGAATGATTTATTTTCTGTATTCCGGCACAAGAATTAACTGGAGGCTGCCATACTACATAAGGTACTCGCACGAAGTACTAGGCCATGTCTGGAGCGAATATCCGCTTTGGGCTATGTTGCCCCTTCTGCCTCTGGGATATTGGATAGTCTATCGATTGTATGCCAAGGTGCTTTGGCATGGCAGTAAGCCGATTGCTGAACTCCATGGCTGGAAGAAGTGGGCGCTGGCAGCCGTCCTGGCTGGGGTTTGCGTTCTTGCATGTCGAGGGGGCTTTGGCCATCGTCCGTTGAACAGTTCCGAGCTATACAGCAATACGTCTAACCAGTTACTTGCGGAACTGTCCAAAAATAACTCCCAGACCCTGTATTCAGGCGCGAAGCACCTCTTTGACGAGGGGCAGGACGAGAAGGGTATATTCGGTCTGCTCGATATTGAAGACGCCCAGCCTATAGTCACTCAAATGCTTTATCAGAAGCAGGACACTCCATTACAAGTTAAAGGTAATCCGCTATGGCGGAGAACCGATACGGGTTTGCCTGTCAAAAAACATAACGTTGTTGTCATAATCATGGAGAGCATGGCTGGGAAGTATGTCGGTTCGCTGGGCTACGAACAAAGCCTCACTCCCAATCTGGACGCCATTTGCAAACAGGGTTTATATTTCAGCCGGTTTTACGCTGTCGGCGCGAGAACAAGCAGGGGTATGGTTGGTACGCTGTGCGGGCATCCTGATTTATGTTGGCGAACGGTTCTGGACAGGCAGTTGGCGGTGGGCAATTTCCTTACGCTGCCAGCCATTTTCAAAGACCGTGGATACAGGACGCTCTTTCTCTATGGGGGTAAGCCTTCCTTCGATAACATGGGGCCTTTTTTCTCGGCTGGGGGTATCGAAACCATTTTCGACGAAGATGACATGAACGCCAAAGAGAGCAGTACATGGGGCGTGCCGGATGAATATCTCTTCAACAAGTCCATAAAAGTATTCGATGATCTCGGACGGAAGGGCCAGGCCTTTTTCAGCGTTCTTCTGACTATTTCCAATCATGACCCGTTTGACGTCCCATCTGGGCGGGTGAAGATGCTGTCGACCGAAATTCCCGAAAACAAGATCATCAACGCGACAAGATATTCCGACTGGGCTTTGGGCGAATTTTTCCGCCAGGCCCGGACGAAACCCTGGTTCTCAAACACCGTTTTTGTACTCGTTGCTGATACTGGCAGGGTTCTTGCATTTGACAAAACCCGCATTCTGGACGCTGTACATTACCGCATTCCGTGCGTGTTTTATGCACCGGGGATTATTAAGCCCGGTAAACTCGACACCGTTGCCAGCCAGACCGATATCGCCCCGACACTATTGGCAATGCTGGGCGGCCAATATGAGCATTGTTTCCTGGGCCGAAATATCCTGGCTGTGGAACCAGGCGACGGCTTCGCGTTGCTGCATGAGGATGACAGGCTTGCCTTTATTCGCAACGAGAGTCTTTTAACCCAGCCGCCTCGCAGCAAGCCCATTTTGTACGATCTTGGCATGTTTAACATGAAAATTAACCAGGCAACGCCTTCATCCCAGCCTGGGAGCGATAAAATAACCAGCCGACTTCACGACGAAATGTCGTCTCTCTACCAAATGGCTCGCCATCTTTACGTCACCGGACAGTATAAGCACCCGGAGAAGCCCTTGCATATAGTCTCCCGCAAGGATGGCAAATAGTTTATACGCAAAACAGCCGCTTGCCTCGAGTCGTGAAATTGCATATGCTATACGTCGAATTTTAGTGTTTCTTATCAATATATCTTCAAACTCAAACTAGGAGTAACTTTACATGATCGATATCGCCCAGCTGGTCCGTGATGTACCGAATTTTCCAAAAGAGGGAATTATTTTCAAGGACATCACCCCCGTCCTGTCGCATCCTGATGCGATGAAGGAAATTGCGGACAGACTGGCTGAGCCGTTCAAAGGCAAGGGCATAGACGCCGTAGCCGGTATAGAAGCCCGAGGCTGGATTTTCGCACCATTGATCGCTGAACGCTTAGGCGCAGCCTTTGTGCCCGTCCGCAAGCCGGGCAAGCTGCCATACAAAAAGATCAGTCGTTCATATGGCCTGGAGTACGGCACGAATACCATCGAAATTCATACCGACGCTATCAAGCCAGGCCAGAAGGTTCTGATGGTTGACGACCTCCTTGCTACGGGCGGCACGATGGTCGCAGCGTGTGAACTTATCGAGGAGCTTGGGGGAATTATCGCAGGTTGCTCGTTTGTGATAGAACTCAGTTTCCTGCCAGGCCGGGCCAAACTCGGAAAGTATGAAGTTTCCACACTCATAGAATATGCCGGCGAATAATTTCAGCTATGTTTTTGTCATGCTCGACTAGTACTTCGTTTTAGGAATAAGGTCGGATAGATGCGCCGCGCTGGTGAGGCAGATGCAAGGAAGAAAAATGACTGCATATTTGAAGATATTCCGTCGTTTTTCTGACGCAGCAGATGCCTTATCGCCGCAAGCAGGTAGCCGGCATTATTCCTGAAATGGAGTACTTGATCGGGCATCCATGTTTACTTCCGTTTGCGAAGTATCATAGTCAGCCCCATAGCTGAAATGAAGAGCGTGGCCGGTTCCGGAACGGTTGTGCCCGTAGCGATATTGCCGAAGTTGGCCTGTACGCTCGCGTAGTCAGCAGCGGAAACCACGCCGTCACAGTTTGCGTCGCCGAGCAGGCCTGCGATGCCCACGCTTCCGAAGTTGGCTTGCACGCTGGCATAATCAGCAGCGGAGACCACGCCATCCCTGTTTGCGTCGCCGGGTAGTAAATCCGGCACGGTAACGACATTGTCGTAAAGCGGATTGAGATCGAGCAGCATCGTGCCGTTGAGATTATCGCTGTCCGTGAAGTCGAAGTGGACGTAATCGATATAGCCATGCTCTGTGCTCGGGTCGCCAAGCATGCTGTTTAAGACAGGCTCGAACCAGCCGCTCGTTAAAAGATCATTGCCGAATATTCCGTTAATGCTCGGGTCGATATCCAGCACGGGCAAATACATGTCTGTCCAGATCAAATCGACTCCTTCGTTTGTCTGAATCACAAGTTTTTCGACGTATAGAATGGGGGCAATTGTGGTTCCGCCCGCACCGGAGAGCGGAAAGTCATCGACCTTTTCGTTGTCAAAGTTACCGTCGCCGTCCGTATCCAGGCCCAGATCGAAAGCAAATTGGGAAGAAAGCATCGAAAGCTGTGCTCCGGTATCTAGCACAAAATTACCGCTTGTCGAGTTGTCGGAATGTCTGCCCTCAACGGTAACAAGCGGCAGGGGCTTGTATACGGGCAGAGAGGGGTCTGGGGTAGTCAGGCCTGAGTGTCCGAAATGCACCAGTTGCAGTGGTACGCTGTAGCGATGCCCCGTGTCGGCAGGGGTTGTAGCGGAGAAATCCACGCCTATCTGCCATGCCGTCAGCATTGCGGTGTGGTCAATTGTCGTAACCCTGTTGACCATAGCCGGCATTCCGACAATCCCGCCAAAACTGCCGAAATTTGCGGATTCGCTCGAAAGTATACGAACATCGGAGAGGGTATTTCGAGTGCCGACGGAATTTGCAAAATCAAAATTGTAGATCTTAGAAATATCGTAAGTTGTTGAACCGCCGATGCCCTGTTCCTCGAACGTACCTTCAGTTTCGTATCCCAATGCTGTCATTTCCCCGGCTGCTGTCTGAGCTGCCAGTATGCTTTGCGCTCCCGTATCCAAAAGCCAATAATTTGCAATATCAGGCCCGAAGGTATGTTCGGGGTCTGGAATGTAAACCTCAACCGCCACGCGAGGTTGGTCTATTGTCATAGGATCAGCTGGGCCAAGCTCGATGTACTGACCAGCTTGCAGAGAAGCAGGGAGTCCAAGCAGAAAAACCAGGGCAGACAGGGTACTGATGAGGTAATGAAACATCTTCACAACAATAATTCTCCATACAACATACAGCTGCAGAATTCAGCAATTTATCGCCAAAAGCTCACACGAGCGAGTCCTCTACATTTCTGCTACACGAGCTTAAATTATTGTACACGAAATACCTTAAAAAAGCAAGTTTTTTGGCTTTATACGGTAAATAGTAAACCTGTAGGTGGGGGTTACGGCTTCTGTGGTTCCACAGCCCTGCCGAAGTGAACTTCCACCGGTACGGGCGAGATTTTTTTTCGGACGATTTCAGCGATTGCATTTAGTTTTTCGTCCGGCAGGGTAGCTGCGTTACTGGCGGCAGGGGGGCGGGCGATGGTGTGCAGCTGGACGAGTTTTATATTACCATTGTTTTTGATAAGCCAAAGCAGGCGGGAACAATAGGCGTCGATTTCCGCCTCCGTCGGCGCCAGGCCGTTGATGAGGAAAAAGAGCGTCTGGATAACCACAGGCCGATCTGTGGACACTGCGAGAATATTGTCCAGGATGTTCTCAAGTGTAATCCCCCCGGCCGGTCTGTTGACTTTTCGGAAAAACTCCTCAGTGCCGGCGTCGAGCTTGGCCCATATCTCGCCGTTATTCGCGTCGAGTATCGGCAAGGCCCTGCCAACCTGCGGCGACTGGAGATGCGAAGCGTTCGTGATGACGACAATTTTTATAGGGTCAGCTGGCTTATTTGTCTTAGTGTAGTTGGCCAGTGCGTCGGCAGCTGCGCTTACAGCCTGGTCGAAATTAGGCAGGGCGGTCGGCTCGCCATCGCCGCTGAAGGCGATGTCATTTATGCGTCGCATCTCGAGAGGGGTTTCGGCAAAACGTTCGTCTTCCCATAATTCCCCGCTGCCGATGGTGCGGAGCGCAAGTTCCAACTCATCCTTGAGCCTGGGGATTTGAACTTCCATCGGCTCTCGACGCAGCCTGCGGTTGACCTGGCAGTACAGACACGCAAAGCTGCACCGCTTGTCGATGTTGAGATTCACGCCGATACTTATACCCCTGGCCCGTCTGGATACGACGGGATAAACATATCGACAATTCCGCCACTGCCGCCTGTGATCGGTTACGACATCATGGTCTTTTTTTACATTATCTTTCATAAAAGCATTCTAGATGGAATCAGCCTGAAACGAAACACGAATTTTTCCTTACAAGTCCGACTTTTCGCGGGTCTGAACCTTTATTTGGCTGTGTGAATCAGGAAATTTCAGAAAGTTTTGAAAACAATGGACTTTTGGCCCAACCTTTCCGCTGGGCCCGTGTCTTTAAGGTCATGGAAACCGAAAAAAATGGAATTGAATAAGCGAAAGGAGCTTGCCATGTTAACCAATAGAATATTTTCAATCGTTTGTGCAGGAATATTGCTTTTGACGCTAGGCCTGGCCGGTTGCGAGGATCAAACCAGCCAAACTCATAACGACAGGATCACAGCTGAGCGTTTGCAGGAGATTGAACATCAGCACAGCCTGGCAGAGGCCCGATTGGATGAACTTGCTGATGAACTGATTTTGACAAGACAGCAGGCTGATGCCGAGAGAATCCTCAGACTCGAAGCTGAACAGGATGCACTGGAATCTCAATACGAGCAGGAAGAAGCTCTTCGCCAGTTAGAATTACAGGAAGAAGAAATGAGGCTGGCCTGGGAGAGAGAAGAAAACGCCCGCCAACTCGAAGAGGCACGCAGGTTGGCTTTGATCGAACAGCTGCGACGGGATCAGGAATATCAGCAATTGCGGGAAGAGGAAGCTGCCAGGCTGGCCTGGCAGGCAAGGGAATTCAAGCGACAGCAGGAACATCAGGAAGCGCTGCTGCGTTTGGCAAGACAGGCAGAAGCCTTGAAACTCGCACGGCAACGTGAACGGGAAGCCAATCGTCTGGCAGAATTAAGACGTCGAGAAAAAGAACGTCAGGAAGCCATCCGCCGTGCCCAGCTGGAAAAAGAACGTCAGCGAAAGCTGGAAGAGGCCCGCAAACTCGAGGAATATCGCAGACGCCAGGAAAAAGAACGTCAGGAAGCCATCCGCCGTGCCCAGCTGGAAAAGGAACGTCAGCGAAAGCGAGAGGCAGATATTAAACGGGCCAAGGCTGAGCAAAAGAAACGTGACGACGATGCCAGAAGACGTAATGAACAAAAACGTATCGAAGATCAAAAACGCCTTGCTGCCCAGCAGAAGGCCCAACGGGAGGCCCAGCTTCGTAAGCAGCAAAAGCAACAGAACGATCTGAGATTAAAGGCTGAGCAGAAAAGGCGTGCGGATGAGGAAGCAAGGAAACGTAGCGAACAAAAGCGTCGTCTCGAGGATCAAAAACGCCTGGCTGCCCAGCAGAAGGCTCAGCGGGAAGCCAAACAACGCGAAGCTGATAAGGATGCGCGTGAGCAAAAGAAACGGATCCAGGAAACCCAAAAGCGGCTTAAGCAGGCCATGAGTGAACATCCCTGGGCAAACACTAAGCCTGCTGACAAAAAAGCCTACCCCAAAAAGGCGATAAATGTTCGAGCCGCCATGAAGGATTAGAGCAGCCTCAAGCCGACGTGATTGGTCGGATGTTGTAAGCGAGGAAGACTGGTTGTGCGAAAGCGTAGCCAGTCTTTTTTTTAAGTTTGTAAAGGGGGGAGGGCTGTTGCCGACCTTTTTATTCGTCAGGTCTTGGGGATTCCCATAAAAGGTTTGTGACTTTGGCGACTTTCCCGGTTAGGTCTGGCGGAGTCATCGGAATATCTATGGCTGGATTGTTTTTTACATATTTTTCATGATCGACCTCGAAATCCTCCTTAGAGTCATAAGGCCAGTAGTACGGCAGCTCAGTGTCGGGTTTATAATTTCCTCTACGGTTGAACAACTTTGCAATTAACATCGACAGCAAAATGGAAAACATCAGCGATATGAAAAGCAGGGGAAATAATTCCGGCACTCGTATGCATTGCAGAACGCTCAATCCGAGCGGCAGAATTACACCCACTATTGCGACCGTGAGATACTTGGCGGTCTGCGACTTGGGGTTGTGCTGCCGAAATATCTGGAGATTTCTGTCAGACTGCAGATAAGTCAGCATTTGCACCCAGTAATGCCAGTCCTCCTTGATCACCGTAATGTAATGATCGCAGATGAGCTGCCCGTCGCCTATGCACTTATAAGCAATTTCCAAAAGTGTCGGATCGAGTTTGTCGTGACATTCAACGGTGGCGTTCCGGAATTCCTGCGCCTTTATATCAGCCCGCATGAATTTAATCATGGCCTGGCCAAGCATCCTGCGTTTTTCCTTATTTACTGAAATATCACTTTCCATGCTCATAATAATTTGTTCATTTCCTGATTGTAACGGTGCTCCAGCGTTTCCATGTGATGCTTGGATTTTTGGGGTCTGCGTAGCTTTGCAGGATGCCGTACAGGAATTTGATATTTTCGTCATCGACGCGGATACAACCTCGGCTGGCGGCGGTGCCGACACTGGCCTGGTTGTTCGTGCCGTGGATCGCGTACGATTGACTGGCTGTGATTGTCGTACCGAGTTCGGAGATACCCTCGATCTTCATATTATGGCCCAGCTTGTCCAGCGGATATCCCGGGTCATGAGGCAGGAGGGTGTAGTTGGGCTGGCCTGTCTCGGCAGGGGAATTATAGGCTGAGTTCATCGTCTTGCCGAATGGCGTGAGTCGGAAATAGCCCTCGGGCGTGGGCGTTTCAGGCGCGCCTATGCAGATCGGTATCCGACGGACGAAAAGATCCTGCAAATAGACATCCGCAACTCGCTTGTCCTTATAAACGACCAGATGGAACGGCCCTTTGATGAGTTTGTAACTTCTACCCGCGATAAAGCTCGAAGAGCTGGGCAGGCGATTGACTTTCAGCAGAATGTCAGCTGGGACGTTCAGGTCGAACCTGGCGATAATGCCTTTATGCGTGATCACTCCGTCCTTGCGGGTACTGTTTAGCATGTCGCCGGCACGGAATGTGTAATTTATCAGATAAGGGTCCTGGGCGTTCACGTAAGAATCCGCAGCCAGGACTGTCCGATCCGCCAGACTCTCAAGGGCCTTACGTGCACTTTCCGCCTGTGGATCGGGAAGTGTGCCGGAAACATAAGCGCTGTTGAGCAGGCTGCGGGCCTTGATCAGGTCTTTGTCTGCGGCGATAAGTTTCATAGCTTCCGTCATGGCCTGCTGGGCCTGGTCTTTGGAGAGCTTGGGTGTCGTAATCGGCGATGGGCCTATTGCCTCTGCCAGAGCAGCGGTCATGCCCTTTGGCCCGAACACGACTTTCGAGCCGGCATGGCTTGGTGCTGGCGGGGCGGGCTGTTTTGCAATCGGATTTCGTCCGTTAACCGAATCCTTGACCTGGTTATTATTTTGATGCTTTTTGTCGGCAGGCGCATGTGAAAAATCCCCTGCTGCGATGGCTGCCTCCTCGGAATAATCCGCAGTAGCTTCACTGCCGGCTTGTGGCGCATCCTTCTCGCCGTCAGGCCAAAGCCATATCAGCAACGCCCCCGCTACCAAAAGAACCGCCATAATCCATATCCATCGAGGTTTTTTCTTCCGACGGGGGGAATATGTATACATCTTCATTAAATAATCTCCTTGTCTGTCACAATCATATCCACAGGCTGATCGTACGGATCGACTGGTACATTATTGACAACTTGTACATCAAAGGCCAGTGCGATTTTTTTGGCCCGTAGTTCGGGTGAGCTAAGGAACCTGTCATAGAACCCTCCGCCGCGTCCAAGGCGGTTGCGATTTCTGTCAAACGCTAACCCGGGCACGATGACCAGATCGATTTGATCTATCGGGACTTCCATTTCGCGAAGGGCCGGCTGGCGCAGGCCATGGGTGATGTCGAATATTTCAGCATTTTCTGGCTGGCAGAGGATAGGTCTCATTTTTCGGCAGTTATCGCAGGCGGTGGGTGCGAGCACTTGTTTCCCAGCTGACCATGCTGCGCGGGCAACCGGCGCACAATCAATCTCGCCGGCTATGCTCAGAAACAGCATCAAAACCTTGGCCTGTTTGAATTCTTCCAGGCTGGCAAGCAATTCAGCTGCTGCTTCGCTACGCGCAGCAACTTCCGCCGAAGGCATGCCCTCTAACCTGTGCTGAACCTCACATCTAAGATTTCTTTTCGACATTTTGTTCTCTCGTTTTAACGACTTACCACGAAAGACACCAATAAAAATAATTTATTCACAGTCAAACTAGAGCAACAGCCAATGCAAACCTCACATGCCGGAAAAAAACGCAGGCAAGGCACCCAATTTTTTAAGTATTAAGAATTCAGTTGTCAGTTACCAGTAAAAAAAATTAGTGTAATCTGTTTTCATCCGTGTAATCCGTGCTCTGTTTTTTCTACTGACTACTTAATCCTGAATCCTGACTACTGCTTTTCTGTATTTCCTCGACCCACTTGAGGTATGCGGTTATGTGTTTTTCGTAGCCTCGTTCTGTGGGGTTGTAGTAGGTTTTTTCCACTCCGAGATAGTCCTGGTCCGGGCTGACCCCGCTGGCGTAGCTGTGGCTGTACTGGTACCCCTCTGCATTGCCGAACTGCTCACGCATTCCGGGATGCGGGGCATTTCGCAGATGCTTTGGTACGGGGATGGTGCGATTATTTTTCACGTCGGCCATGGCGGCGTCTATAGCGGAGTATGAAGCATTGGATTTCGGAGCGCAGGCCATGTATATCGCAGCCTGTGCGAGGGTAATGCGACACTCGGGCATACCGATTCGATCCGTGATTTCAAAGGCTGAGGCTGCGACGGAAATAGCACGCGGGTCGGCGTTGCCGATGTCTTCGCTGGCAAGGATCGCTATTCGACGGGCGATGAAACGCGGGTCTTCGCCGGCAACCAGCATCTTGGCGAGCCAATAAACCGTCGCGTCCGGGTCGCTGCCCCGCATGGATTTTATGAACGCGCTGGCGGCGTCGTAATGCAGGTCGCCGGCCCGGTCGTATTGGATGGCCTTGGCCTGGATGGATTCCTGCGCGACAGCCAGGTCGAAAACAATTTTCACGTCAGCCCGACCTGCCGAGCGGAGCTGACTTTTTATGCCGACCTCCAACGCCGTCAAAGCCCGGCGGGCGTCGCCGTCGGAAATTTTTGCGATATGATCGAGGGCTTCGTCCGTTGCTGAGATTTTATATTGCCCCAGCCCGCGATCTTTGTCCGTCAATGCGCGATGCAGTAGTGCCTTGATGTGGTTTTCGGTCAACTGTTGGAACTGGAAAATCGTAGATCGGCTCAGCAGGGGGGAGTTGATCGTGAAAAAGGGATTCTCCGTCGTCGCCCCGATCAGGTGAACCACGCCGTTTTCCACATCACCAAGCAGAACGTCCTGCTGTGCCCGGTTGAACCGGTGAAGTTCGTCAATGAATAATACCGTCCGCCTGCCGGAGCTGGCCAGCAGTGCCCGGGCCTGTTGAATGATCTCCCGGACCTCCTTTACGGAACTCGATGCTGCATTTAAGCTGTGAAATTCGCAGTCGGCGTGGTTGGCGATGACCGAAGCGAGCGTCGTCTTGCCCGTGCCGGGCGGGCCATAGAATACCAGGCTTGACAGGCTGTCGGCTTCTAGCATTCGGCGCAGCATTTTACCCTGGCCCAGGAATTCGTCCTGGCCCAGGATCTCGTCTATGGTTCGAGGCCGCATCCGAACCGCCAACGGGGCTGCTGCCGCTATTGCAGCGTCTTCTTTTTCGCGAAATAAATCCATGATATAAATACGAGTAGCGAATAATTAACAAGGAATCACGAATATTGAAGTTTTAACGACAAGGCTGGGGCAATCGGAGGTTTTGCCCATTTGCCCTTTAAAATTCATTATTCGATATTCATTATTCAAATTTCATAAAAAAGGATTATACCCTTTTCCGACGGAACTTGAAACTTTCTGCTGATACCTGTTGCATTTTTCTGGTAGAATATCCGATCTGAATTAGTCATGAATTTGCGTAATCCGTGTTTTTTTGGCCCAGCCGGGCAAATGAAAAAGTTTTTGTTTGCGACATAAACTCAGTGAAAGGTTTTCAAAATGTGCGGAATTGTCGGATACGTCGGAAAGAAAAAAGCTTCTGGTGTTCTTATCGAGGGACTCAAAAGGCTGGAATATCGCGGGTACGATTCTTCGGGCCTGTGCATTGAAAGCGACGGCCAGCTGCATATATCCAAATGTCCAGGTCGGATTGTAAACCTCGAAGAAAAGATAGCCGGGGATGCGGGAATCTCAGCTGGGACGATAGGCATTGCCCATACTCGCTGGGCTACCCACGGCGGGCCTTCTGAAGAAAACGCCCATCCGCATTTCAGCAATGACGGTAGAATTGCTCTGGTTCATAACGGCATTATCGAAAATTATTCCACGCTACGAAAATACCTGGAAAACAAAGGCTATGAATTTCGTAGCCAGACCGATACGGAAGTTCTTGTTCATCTTATCGACGAATTTTATCACGACGGTGACGGGGGCCAGGAGACGATCGAACATGCAGTCCAGCTTGCCCTCAGCGAAGCGACAGGCGCGTACGGCCTGGCTGTGCTCTGTGCCGACGAGCCGAATAAAATCGTCGTCGCCCGCCGAGGCAGTCCGCTGATTATCGGCGTGGGCCAGGATGAATATATCGTTGCTTCCGACGCATCGGCTATCATCGAACACACAGCCAACGTGATTTATCTCAATGACAACGAGATGGCTATCATCAGCAGGGACGGCATGCGGACGATGACAATCGACAATGTGCCCGTCACCAAGGAAGTCCAGCAGATAGAGTGGAGTCTGGAGCAGATCGCGAAAGACAACTACGAGCATTTCATGCTCAAGGAAATTATGGAACAGCCTGAAAGTGCGCGTCAGGCCCTCTCGGGCAGACTCGACATGCGAGAAATGCAGGTCGTCCTCGGCGGCCTGGAGCCGGTGGCCCGTGATCTTGCCAAGACGCGACGGATGATAATTACGGGCTGCGGCACAGCTTGGCATGCAGCGCTGGTAGGCGAGTTTCTGTTTGAAGACCTCGCGAAAATTCCGACCGAGGTGGAATACGCAAGCGAGTTCAGATATCGCAACCCGATAGTTGAAGAAGGTACGTGCGTTATCGCGGTCAGCCAGTCCGGCGAAACCGCCGACACGCTGGCAGCCATTCGAGAAGCCAAGG
The DNA here is from genome assembly GCA_963664745.2 of Phycisphaerae bacterium. Classification (GTDB taxonomy): domain Bacteria; phylum Planctomycetota; class Phycisphaerae; order SM23-33; family SM23-33; genus B1-G9. Next base: position 567,544 of record CAXXMC010000002.1, on the reverse strand, counting down.
AAAAAGGCGCAATGACGCTGGGCCTGGTCAATGCTGTAGGCTCGACGATAGCACGCGAAACCGATGCGGGTGTGTATCTGCACGCCGGGCCTGAAATAGGCGTGGCTTCGACGAAGGCTTTCACCAGTCATATTATTACGGAGATTCTCATAGCCATCAAACTAGGCCGAAAGCGATTGATGTCGCAGAGTTCGATGGAACAGTATATCCGCGAACTTAACGCCATCCCCGACAAGATCGAGCAGGTTCTTACCCAGTCAGATCTGATCAAGGACATTGCGCAGCAATATTGCGAGCGGGAAAACTGGCTGTTTCTCGGCAGGGGTTATCATTACCCGATAGCGTTGGAAGGTGCGCTGAAGCTGAAGGAAATCAGTTATATTCACGCTGAAGGTCTCCCAGCTGCGGAAATGAAGCACGGGCCTATCGCTTTGATCAACGACGGCATGCCAGCTGTGTTTATCGCGCCGCGATGTGGGACGTATGACAAGATCATCGGCAATATTGAGGAAATCCGGGCCAGGAAAGGTCATACTATCGTGGTTGCGACCGAAGGCGACGAGGAAATCCGCAAGTATGCCGAGCATGTCATCTACGTACCGGACGCCCCCGTGCCGCTTCAGCCTTTACTTACGGTTATCCCGCTGCAATTGTTGGCCTATCACGCTGCCGTCGCCAGAGGCTGTAATGTGGACAAACCACGAAACCTAGCCAAAAGCGTTACCGTTGAATAGTATTTCTCTGGTTAACTGGTGATTTTCGAGCTGGTGATAGGGTTATCAGATGTTCATAAAAAGCTGGCTGCTTGTTATTGCGAGGAGTGTAGCAACGCGTGAATCTACAAAGTCAAGGTGTTTCCGGTTTGTCAATACTCTCTGTTTTGCTGGCGAAGTCCAGATGTGGAAAGATTCGCTCTCAGCCAAAATTGAATTTTTAGAGGTGTCCTAGACGACGATGATTTCAATTCCGCACGACGGCAGCACAGTCTGCCTGGCTATCGAAGGAGCTACCACCGGTGAAGTTTTCGAAGCCTATGCTCGCGAGATTCTCAATCCCACCTTAAATCCCGGTGACATTGTGGTCATGGATAATCTCTCGGCTCACAAACGACAAGCTGCGATCGACCTGATCGAATCCACAGGAGCCCGAGTTCGATTCTTACCGTCTTACTCCCCCGGACTTGAATCCTATCAAAAGATGTGGAGCAAAGCCAAAGAGTTCCTGCGAGCCGCCAAGGCACGAACTCAAGAAACCCTCTATTACGCCATTGCCGCAGCTTTGAAAATAGTTACAAAAGAAGACGCTATCGGGTGGTTTGAATCATGTGGCTATGTTGTGTCTCAAATTTATTGTATAGGAATTTGTATTTATTGACTCTGCGTTGAAGTTGCCTCGACAAAGTCCGTCCGAATGACGTTAATTAGTCGTCCCTGAAAAAGTTGTTTTCTTGTCATTCCGGGCGTAGCGGAGCTTATGCCACCGCCGCTGGCGGCCCGGAATCCAGGGAATGTAATCAAGACTGGAAAACAAGCCCATAATGGAAAATTATCGCCCCGGTTGGGCCGGCCCTGGATACCCGCTTTCGCGGGTATGACACGGGGAGAAACGTCAGTTGGACATTGAATGATGGCTTCGTATTGCAAGGCTGCGAGTAGTTATTCGCCAGAACCTTGCAATTTGTAACCGGCACTACAGCAATTTTATAGCCTATTTTAAGGGCTACACCAACTTTTTCAGGGACGACTAATTAAAAAATGCTCTAAAAACAACCCTCTCAGCATAGACATTGCCGAGAATCATGGCTCCCACTCGGCCATTGCCTATCGGATACCCTTCCGCCCATATATCAGCAGGAGATTACCATACAAGGTTACCGCTCATTTTTGATTATTACCTATTTAAAGCACCTACCAAGGCCCAGTTGTCCAAGTCCGTTGAAAGTTTTCTTAATGGCTGTATTGGGTTCGTAAGTTACCTTTTCCACTGCCCAGCTCTTCAAATCCTGCAACTTTTCGACAAGGACAATTCTCTGGTTCTTTTTCATTTCCAGGGAAATTATTCTATCCGTAGTTGTGTCGAGTTTTTTGTCTTTGTCGCAGATCAGGGCTTTTTTCCACGGGTTCTGGATAACTGCGGTGTTACTGGTATCACTTTTGATCGAGACCCATCTTATTTTGCCGTTGTTGATTTCGGCGGAAACTTTGAATCCCCCGGCTGCGTGGAGAGTGAACTTGGCGGACTGTTTTTGTGAGACAGCCGGCGCGATTCGGATAACACCGTCCCAGCTTTGCAGAAGCGACTCGTTCATCGCACAGGAAAGTACATACAATGCCTCCAGGCAGGTGTGCCGGAAGTTCCAACCGGGCCATTCAAGTTTATTTTCATCTTTCTGCCGTTCCTTAAGCGGGATATCCACATTAATAAGTTTTCCACTTCGGAACCTAAGAGCAGTTTCGGGTTTCATGTTGGTACGAACGCCCCAATGAACCCAGCCGTTGGTCGAAATCTGCCACCGGTAGGCAAAATCTTTCAGGACGGCGGAAAGTTCCCGTGCAAGTCCAAGTCTGGCAAGAATGATCGGGACTGGGGACCAGCCTGTTCCATCAATCGAGTAGTTTTTGGCAGTCGTAACGGCAGCCTTGTAAAGGTCGGAATTTTTGTCTTTGATTCCCAGATGTCCGTGTGGAAAAACCATCGCCAATTCAGACCATGGGAATGTCCCGTCGTCACCGTCCGTATCCCATTCAGTGGCCAGGTCGGGCGGGATACATTTCTCAAGTTTGCAGAGAGCGTCGTGTACATTATCTTTTCCGGATTTTTGCGGCTTGGCAGCAGGCCAGCGGGATACCACGATTTTGCCGCTCTCGGCGTCGGTGCCGGTTGCGATTATGCGTTTGCAACTGATTTTGTCGTCGGTGAATCTTCCCATAACGTATTTCCCGTTATTGAAGTATTCTTTACCCATATCCAGCATTACATAATCACAGAGATTTTCGAGAATGTCCCGCCATTTTTCCTGGCGATCATCTCTGACGCCCGCTTTTTCCATCGCGCTAAGCAGAGTCTTGAAAAAAGACCTGGCCATAGCGATGTCGGTGGTGACATCCTTTATCAGCTGCCATCCTTCATACGCCGATGCGGGCCTGGGATGATATTTCCCGTCGGAATGTTTCGCGAAACAGGTTTCAAAGAACTTCGCAGCCTCCAACATATAAGGCAAGACGCGGGTTTTTAAAAATCGCTCATCCTGCGTATATTCATAATGGCGCCAGAAATCCATCGCTATCTGAACCACGGGGGTATGATTGTGATAAATTCCAGTTACGTTATACCCACGATGATCGGATACGTCTGCTACGAATGCTCCGTCGGAGTTGAATTTGTCGGTGCCGTCTTTCTTTGCATTTTCCAAGCCGGCAAAACGGTATTCCAGGTATGCTTTGGTGAGGTCGTGATGCCCCGCGGCATCCAAGGGCCAGTAAAGCTGCTGCTGATTCCAGTGGAAATAATATCCCCATGCGTGGAAGTCATGATAATGTGACCATAAGCCGTCGACGAATCTGCCGGGATATTTCCCGCCCTGAGACGAGCGCGAATAATACATCGCCATGTGCCACATGTTATCGTTGTAGTCGTCTCCAGACTCCATAAATGAGCGATTCCAGAATTCCTTCCAGCCTGCTTTATGTTTTGCAATTGAACTTTTATCAAAGTCCTCGAGGTTTTTGCGGCATTGTTGCAGAGAGTTGCGTTTCAGCGGGCTTGTGATTGAAGCAAGCACAGTGAATTTGCTCCCGGCTACTCGGGCCAAACAACGATTACCGTTCACTCGCGAATAATTTGTCTTTGATCCGCGGACGCTTGCACCCAGGCAGAACGTACCGTTCGTTAACTTATGGCTAAGGGACATCATTTTTGCATCAGCATTTGATGTAGTTCCACCAAGCCCGATAGAAGTATTTGTTGAAATCTGGCTGTACCAGTACGGAAGATGCCTCGAACCGAATCTTTCAAGTTGCATATCGACCGGAGCATTTTCCTTGAAGTTTTTCTGAATCTCCAGGCAGAAGACCCCAGTGTGCAGATCAACCCTGCCGATGATTCTAACAGTGCCAAAAGGTGTTTTGACAGCCAACTTCATCATGGCATCAGACAATCCGAGCCGCCCGTCGCATCTGTCGATGTACAGGACGTCAAAAATCGGGGAATTAAAATCTATCGTCAACGCGCCGCCGTGACGCAAGGCTGACATCTGCGTCTCACCCAGGACGTTATCCTGAGGCCCTTCCTTGCCGTCTTCCCAGAGGTCGCATTTGTTCAATGCAATAATAAGCTTGGAACATTCTGTCCAGCACAGCGCGCCGAGATCGCCATTGCCCAACGGTATGCCCTGCATTGGGTCATCGGGAGGAGATAAATATACAAGATCGTGCCGGGATACGCGCCCGGGCCAGGAAATAGCCCATTGCCCTTTGCCTTTATCAAACGATGTCTTCATTTCAGAGTTCCTTTACGAGCACCATGTGCCATGGAGCGATGGCCTGGATCAGTATCCGTTGATACCCATTGGCAAGTTCAGCTCCCTGGGTGCTGAAACTTTCGTTGTACATGTTCGTGATTTCAAATTCGGCAGAGTCACTTTTCAATAAAAGTTCAACGTTTTCAGCCGTATCCAGATAACCGTTGACAAGCGCTGTTACATGTTTGCCGTCGACCAGCGAATCCCACATGCTTATGCGATGATAAGAAGCGATGTACGCATTTAAGGTGTCTCTGGACAGCCAGCGGAAAACATTCTTAAGCTGCAGCATCTTGGGGCCAAAATACAGGTGTTCCCACGGACAATAACCCGCGACAAAGACCCTGCCGCCCAGTTCGTTTTCAAATATACCTGAACAGCATTCGTCAATTTTTTCGTACGTGTAATCTACCGGATAAGAAAGAATCTCCGCACCGGCTGAGGGTTCAAGGCTGTAGGCTGATATATGCCAGAACGATTGACGTGCGTCCCGAAGGAAGTTTTCGGATGCCCCGTTAATCGCATGGCTGCTGAGCCTTTCAATTGTATCCCTTTCACGAACAGACTTTATGGTAAATCCCGTCAGGTGCGAATATCCCATCGAATTCAGCCGTTCTAGAGCAGCACCATCCATGTAAACTCCACCGGACAGTATTTTTAGTAGCTGATCTTTGGACAAAGCAAGAACGCAATCGCCTGTGAGGGTAGTAGCTGTTGCCCCTTCGAGCGAATAAGCAACAGGAAGTCCAGCCATGTAAAGCTGAAAGGCATTTCCAAATCCAGGAATGGCCCAGCCTGAATCGAACCAACCCTTATCAAAATTCTTCACCGCAAAACTGTACCTGTCGTGTCCGCCGAAAATTCCCCGCCGCGTATTTCGGCCAAATGATTTGGCAACCAGATCAAGAAAAGGACGATTGGCTTTGAGTTTCTTGACAAGTCCGTCATAATCGTCCAAAGATTCATCGCCCATTGTCAGCACGTTGAAAGCCGTTCCCGTACAACCAGCAGCGGTGTAAACATCTGCTTCAAGGGCTGTATATTGCTCGCTCTTCGCCAGCCTGGGATAGGGAAAACTCTCAAGTTCGGATTCAATGACGGACACACTTTGAGGAAGCATCGCACCTTCAAGCCCCATGGTATGCGCCTTGGAAAATATTTCCGATGGAAAATCTTCGCTGTATGTCCCGGCACCAGGCCGCCACATTACATCATCCCGCGTCTCACTTCCCAACGCCCGGGCCCACTCATCCAGCCCGAGACCTTCGTAAAATCTTGCGCCATCCATAAAGCCCAGCGAAATATCCCGGCTTGCCGCGTGTACGGTTCGCTCGATGAATTCAAGGAGTGACGTTATGGTTTGTCTATTAAAGTCCAGCCAGGCTTTGCGCGATTCAAGCTTTTTACTTTCATCGGAACTGTCGAACGCCTCTTTGAGCGATTCCCTGGCGTAGTCTTTGCCAGCCTGCTGAGAAAAGAGTTTGATGCAATTGTCGCAGAAGCATGTTTCCATAATTGGTAGATGCCCCATAAGACGCACGTCGTCGTCAATCCATATATAGTCAGGCCTTGCCTTTGACATATATTCGTAAAGCGGCTTGATGTATTCTTCACGGTATTTTTGATCCCGTGAACAGTATGTTCCGCGGGAAACCTCACCTGCCAGGTTTGTGAGATTGTGATAATCTCCCTTGTGCATGTGGGCCAGATTTTCTTCATGGTGACCTGTCGTACAAAGAATATTTATACCTGTCGAGTAGCCCAGCTGTCTGCACCGCTCCATTCGCCTTGCAAGTACCTCACAGCTGGTGCGTATGTAATCCAGATTGGCCGGAGAATGTGCCACCGAAAGGAAAAAAGTTATTTCGTCGGTAACGCCTTTATATTTCTCAAAAAGACTTAGTAAACCTTCAAACTGCTTATCACCCAACCATTGAAGTGTGCTAATTCTAAATGAAACAAATGCCTTGTTAATTTGTTTACCCAAAGTTCTGCTCCTGCGAACAATCTTCTTTTTTTAAGACTATTCGGTTTGTATGAAAAAAACAAACAATTGCCACGTTTGTGGGCTTTAGCTTACACCAGACTAGTAGAAAAAACATTTTCTCGCAAATAAAAATCTTGCAATTTGGTCGATTGTCGACAATTGTGTAACATAGAAATTCAAGACTGTCAAGAACTTAAATTCTAGATTCGAAACAATAATGAGACTGGGCTATACAAAAAATTAAAGCTTTATGTTTATGCTGCTGTCCCTACCGAAAATGTTTTAGTACGACAGGAAAGTTCCGTTGAGGAGGACTGAAAATGCAGAATAAAACATAACATGAAACCTCAAGACATACGGTAGCTCTATTCGTAGACACTATAAACTCAAACCAAGGAACGACCGCCTCAGAGAACAGGGTCTCTTGACCGTCGATGAAATGGCCAAAGAACTTGATGTATCATAACCTTTTGGCCAATCACCTTGGCCTTAACAGTCAACCTGCTTCGCTGCTTGTTGGTAAAACGTATCCGCTTCTTGCCGCATTGCCTGTGAATGTATTCTTCAAGGACACGATTCTGTTCCTTGAGATATTCGATCTGCAATTTAAGCTGCTTATCCGCCAGACCAGCCAGAACCGTCAGCCAAGTTATCCAATTCGTCTTCATCCTGTGATAGTAGCAGGGGGGCTGGCTGATGTCCAGATTCTGATAGAATCCGATGAGGTTGTTGGATAAAATAGTTCAAATCAGGGGTGCTTCACCAATGATACCCCACTTGAAACCTACATTTTTTAAACCTTTACTTGCCTTTTTCAGCCATTATTCTCTGAGTTTGAATAATTCAAGCAATGAAACCCTACGCCCAAAGCCCATGGTCAAATAATAAAAAAAGGCGACTCATTACGAGCCGCCCAATGAATTCAATATAGTTCAATTCAAATTAGTTTCGCTTGCGTAGCAACAACGCCAATCCGCCAAGGGATAACACTCCCAACGTCGCCGGTTCGGGAACCGTACCGAAGGCGTAGTAAGAAAATGAATCGACGCCTTGTGCTAAAATCGTGTGATTGAGAACATCCAGCTGCGACGTCACATCCTCCCAAGCCAGGCCGTCGTAGTGATACAGCCTTAGGTCGCTTTCAACCATTCCGAATTGGCCTGCCAAGACCTCGTCATACCGGAAAAGCAGATCCGCCGAATCGAAGCTGCTGCCTTCCGGCAGGGAGAAATCCCACATGCCGATGAAGTGCATATTCGTCTCCGGCAGCGAGACGTCGTCGGGCGAGAGCAGGGTGACGAGGCACGTGTTGTCACCGGCGAGGCTGAGTCCGTGAAGCGTCATCTGCACACTGTTGACCAGCGTCAGCGAGCCGGCGGACGGATCGTCGCCGAACGTATAGGTTCCGTCCCCGCCGAGGGTGACGGAAGGCAGGATCAGGCTGCCCTGATTTCGTGCGAACCATCCGAAATGGCCGGTGTTCTCTTCAGGCCTGGTCACGCCTGCAACAAAGGACATATCTAGAATCTGATTCTCGCCGTATCCGTCGGCGATAACCTGCCCGGCGTTGTGCAGGCTTCCCCACAGTTCCACATATCCATATCCCGCAAAATCAGCCGATTCGACGCGAAGCGTATCGCCATACCACTCGCCGTCACGAAACGACACGTTTGAACCAGCCAAGGTCAGGGAATAATCGTGGTTGACGGAACCGCCGCCGGAGACGTCCAACGAAACGTTCTGCAGCGTCCGGTCGTCGCCGATCCACAGCCCGCCATATTGACCTACGCGGATTTCCTGCGTCACCAGCTCACCACCCATCAGATCCAGCTCCGCGTGGGAATGGCTCTGCACATTTCCTTCGATATGAATCATCGGCGCTTCGAGCCTGCCGTCGAGGAGTCGATACGATCCCCGCGCCTGGTGCCCGAGGTCCACGCCCTGCGGGCCAAGGTACAGCGCGGTCGTAATTCGATGCACACCACCGTACTGCTGAAACTCCCCCCAGCCTTGCGTGCCGACGTTCGTCCGGTTCGTTGTCAGTTCCCCGTCGGAGAGAACGTAGCGGTTTGTATCCTCAACGCCGTATGATTCGCCCACCGAGAGCGTCTGGGCGACGACATGGCTGCCGCCGTACTGCCGAAAATCGCCAAGACCTTCGACACCGATGCGAGTGTTCGTCGTATTGAGAACGCCCGTCCCCTCCAATTCCGCCAACCCGAACCTGTTGGCCCCGGCCGCCATGACAAACTCGTTCACATTCGCCACGCCGCCCGACTGACGATAGTTTCCAGTGAACCAAAATCCATTCTGGACATTGTCCGGAGCGACGACCAACTCGTTACACTCCAGTGTACCGCCCTGAATGTCCGCCAAGCCGGTGTCGATCGAAACACGCCCGAAGGTCGCGTGCCCGCCGGCCTGGATATATTCTGACAACGGATTGATGATGAGTTCCTCACCACTGACTTGACTGCCAGTCGCAACGTTCATCCGTGTGGGATTCTCGAAGTCATCATCGGACGTCTGCAGCGTCAGTGTATGTTCACCAAGCGACAATTTACCGCCCTGGACTCTCAGCCAGCCGCTGAACATCCAGTCCACACCGACGTTCATTTCGCTGAGGGACCGAATCTGCACTTCGTCGACGGACAGGTCTCCGCCGGTCCATTGGAAGACACCTGTACCTTGGCCGCCGACCTGAAGCTTCGGCGTTTGCAGGCTGCCGCCGGATAAGGTATAGTCGCCCTCGCCGTCCGTATAGCGACCGACCACCACCTGCCGGGTCGCTACAACCGATCCGCCCGACTGTTCCATCGTCGCCACCGCGCGATTTGCGACGATAAAATCCTCAGCCGTCATCTCCCCGCCGGACATCGTATACAAACCATTGTTGTATCCGGTGGGGCCGACGGTCAGCTCGTGGCTGACGTAGACATCGCCACCGGTCTGCTGGAACTTCGCGGTCATCACGGTCGGGCTGCCGCCGCCTACGGATAGGTTATCCGCTACAATGTTGCCCGCGGAGAAGGTTGTCGTGCTGGACTTGGCCAGTTCCAGCAGGCAATCGGTATCCATGACCAGATCGCCGCCGGCGATCTCCAGCGTTTTCGACATGCTCCAGTCGCGGTTGATGTCGATCCTGCCGTTGGTCGAGACGACGATGCTTTCCGCGTTGAAGGTGCCGGTGGGACCGATCAAAAGGTGCCCCTCGCCGCCATTATTGCCGACGAAAACCTCGACCACATTCAGCGTACCACCTTCTAAGATATACCAGCCGTTGCCCGAGGAACCATGGCCAATGGAGAGACTTCCCGATATGGTGTTGGTTCCGCCCGACTGGGTCATCATACCCTCGCCCATGCCGCCGACGGTCAGGTCGCGCGTGAAGATCGCGCCGCCGGAAAGCGTATAATAGCCTGTGCTGCCGGCCAGATGGCCCACGTGCATCGTGTCATAGGCGCGAACCGTGCCGGCCGACTGGAACACATCGCCTTCCCCTTTGTACCCGACATACAAGTCGTCGGAATTGAACTGATTGCCAGTTTCATTAATGGTAACGCACCCTTTGGTGTCCGGCTCGTACCCCAGAAACATGCGTGTTGCATTGATTTTACTAAAATCGTCCATCTGAACGTTCGTGACGTGTCCGACAAGGTCGTACCCGATCATGACCTCCTCTGCCGTGATATTTTGCCCCATCCCCAGGGCGAAGGTAGTGTCATAGTCCCTGCCGTCGTGCCCGATCTGCAGCTTCTGGACCGAGAGGCCTCTCAAGGCGATCCCATCGACGTTATTGAGATGGGCCTCGTTGAGACGCAGCGTTCCCTGTCCGTTGGTGATAAAATCGCCTCGCGTGTTGAGGTCCAGCGTGTCGGCGATCAGGGTTCCTCCCTCAAACGAATAGTCTCCGGTGATTCCGCTGTTTATTCCGATCTCCAGCGCGCCGGCGATATGTACGGTACCGCCCGTCTGGGTGAAATGGCCGGTTCCCTGGTGTCCAATCACCAGCGTCCCGGCGTGCATCGTTCCGGCACTGATATCGTAGGAGCCGAGGCCGGAGGAATTCTCCCCGAGAACAAGGGACTGGCTGAAATCCGCCGTTCCCCCGGTCTGGGTGAACGTTCCCGTCCCGTCGTTGCCGACGATCGCATGGTCGGCCTGCAAGCTGCCTCCTTTGAGATCGTACCATGCTAATCCGCCCTGCACGTTTAACGTACCACCCACCGTATGCTCGCCACCGGACTGACTGAACCCGCCGATGTCGTCGATCACTTCGTCCTGAACGACGCTCAGCCTGCCGTCGTTGAGGGTGTATTTCCCACTATAGGAGGAAAGCGAAAGCGACTGCGTCACAAACACCGACTCGTCGTCCTGTGTGGCCGACTGCCCCAGCAACGACTCGCCGTTGACGATGACGCCGCCCGTGCCGAGAAGTTCGAGCGTACCCTGTTTGAGGTGCAGGCTGTCCGCCGAGAGCGAACCGCCGGAGAGGGCCAATTGTCCCTCGCCGCTCCACTGGCCGACGATAACCTCGCCCGCGATCGTTTGCCCGCCGGTCTGACGGAATAAGCCGTCACCTATACTACCAATCACCAGCCGCCCCGCTCCCAGCGTGCCGCTCTTCATGTCGTACAAACCGATCGACGCAAGCCCGTCTTTCGTCAGATGGCCGATGATCAGTTCGTCGGAATCGTGGACGCTCGTGCCGTCCTGCAGGAACCAGCCTCGGCCTCTCTCGCCGACGACGGTGCGCGTCGTATACAACAGGCTGTCGCCCAGCAGTTTGACCTGGCCGTAACTGCGCAGAAGGTTCCAATCGTTATCGAACCACGCGTCCTCGCCTACGATCAGGTCGCCCAGAATCGTTGCCACTCCGCCGCGCTGCTCGAAGTACCCCGTGCCCAGGCTGCCCACCACCAGGCGGTTTGTTTCCAGGGTGCTGTTGGGGTCCATGTACAGGTTGCCATGGGCCTGCTTGCCCAGGCCGAGTGTGATGTACGAGTTGTCCGGGAGGTATTCCGGCCTCATCTCCCCTGCGTAGGCCGCCGTGTTGCGGAGCAGTTGCGTGCCGGGCTTGAGGCCCAGTTCGCCCCAGCCCTCATAGCCGACAATCACTTCTCCAACGTTGAGCGTTCCGCCCAGGACGTTATAGTACCCGCGGTTCAGTTCGAAATATTGGTTATTGCGTTCGTGGGCGAGCACCAGCTTCCAGATCGTCGCCTCGCCGCCCCATTGGTCCACCAACCCGTCCTGCTGGGCCGCGACAACCGTCGTGCCGACCGTGTTGTCCAAGACGCCGCCGTCGTACATATTCACGACACCGTCAATCGTCTGCTGGTGGATGACGTTCATCCTGCCGTAAATATCCAACTGAGCTTCGCCCGAGAGCATGAACGTCTTGAGGTTCAGCGTGCCCGTCGTGTCGATCACCAGGTTCTGGTCGATGCCCTGCACGACCAGCCGCTTGGGCCGGGATTCGTTGCCCCGTACGTGCACTTCCCCGCCGCCGTTGATCTCCCAGACGTCCCAGTCGGGATAGCCGTTCCAGTTGCTGGTCGTACTGAAATTATCGTCATACCCGCCCCACTTGTTGGTCTCGAACGAGCAGAACGTGTTCATGTCGAACCACTCGCCGCCCCAGTTGATCTGGAAAAATCCGCCGGATCCGCTCTCATGCCAACGGTAATCCATCCAGTAGGGCTCGTCGCCGTTTGCGTCGTCGTCGCTATTGACGATCCAGAGGCGGTGATCGATGGTGTCGATCCCGTAGACCGTAAAGGCGTGTCCCTGGAACAGATCCCATTCCACCGATGCCGCGACCGGCTTGCCGCCGTCGAGGTGTCTCCAGAGATAGTATTCGGGATTGCTCATCCAGAAACCGTTGAGCATATTCTCGGCGTACTCGGTGTCGTTGGCCAGGTCCTCCGCGTCCAGACACTCATGAGGCTGATCGCCGTCGGAGTACCAATAATTGGGCCTCCCGATACTCATTAGCGTGCCCACGCCGTCATCGTACATCCATTGGTAGTAGTAATTGATGCCCGTAATCGTCTGGGCCAGGTTGTTGGCGGTGGCCGCCCAGCAGCTCAGGTCTTTGCGGAACTGCCAGACGCCCGCACCGTATTCGGGTTTCACCTCGCTCCAGTCCTCGCCTTCGTCCTGGATCCTGTTCCCGTTGGTGTCCTGGGGAATACTCAACGCCCATTCGCGGGCGATGGGATTGTACGTGATCTGTTGCTGGCCACCGTCGAGAGTCACCAACGTTTCCTTGGCCCAGACAAAGGCATAATTGTCCTGCGACATCGAATATTTGTCGGTATCGGGCAGGAACCCGGGCACGCGGACAATCGTTTGCGGAGCGACTACCGTTTGCGCCCATGCCGAGCCGGCACCTAGAAAAAGAACAACGGATAGGCAGACTTCACATAAACGATAAAGCCTATTAGCGAGCATTGCAACCTCCAGCGAAAACCCTATCTGACCAGAAATACCAAGATCAATAAACCGACACATTCTGCACAGACAAACTTGTCTCAGTGTACCAAGATATTTATAATCGACTCTAGAGAAAAGTCAAGTTTTTTTGTGGGGGATTTTATCTTAAGGTGTACCGGTAGTATCATTGGCGATTATCAGGACAATACCCTTTGCAGAAGAGTAATTGGCAACATCATAACCGAACGTCGGGCAATTGCCCCGGCCCAACCAAGGCGCGCACTTTAAATGTCGGAGATAGCAAGTTTGCTCGATGCTGCTGAACGCAGCCGCCAACTCGTTTGGAGCGATATTCATCTGGATTGCCTGCCAGGTAAGATTGTCCTGCGAGCCAATACAACCAAGAGCAAGCGGGCCGACTCGCTTCCCATCCATCCGCAGCTAGCCGAGGAACTTCGCAGCTGGAAAGCTTCCGATGCTGTTCCGTCTGATAAAATTGTCAGTACCATTCCACGAATGAATGTTCTTCGAGCCGATCTTGCTTTGGCGAAGATTCCTTATATGGATGCAGAAGGGCGGTATATTGATTTTTATAGCCTGCGTGTTTAACTCAGCACAATGCGCGCAGCCAACAGTGTTAGCCCATGCGCCTCAGGCCCTGATGCGATACACCGACGAAAAACTCCTGCCCCTGGCAGCTGAACTTCAATCTGTACCAGATATCGATATCAACCCCAGTCGCGATGCAAAAAATACCAATACGTCCAACCTGGAATCCCTCGTCGCCAACCTATCCGCAAGTGACATGCAAACCCTCACCAAAATGCTTCGTCAGACGCGGGTTGGATAGTTGTTTTGGCGGAGGCAGATGTTTTGGCTTGACTAATATGGCATCTGGCCTGTTAATAGGTGGGGAAAACACTATCCAATAATAGAGAAAAAAATCAACTTATAAATTCAGCCATTTTTTCTATCGTTTTACATATTTCAAGCTGGGTCGGGCAGGCTTTTTCACACAAACGGCACTGGGTACATTGCGCTCATCGCGTAAAACCGTGACGGTTACCTTTCTTCGGCATATATTACGTGAACGTTCGGTGAACCGTATCCCTTCACAGAATTTCGGGGATAAGGTTTGGATATGGTGTGTTGGTGTAAGTGGCGTTGATGGCATTTAGGAAGAATTGATAGACGCTTTTTTTGTGTCGAGCACAGGTAGCGACTACTGTTCATGCTCTTTCGCACCAGCGCATGCCGGCAAAGCTTCGCGTGCCTTGTGTTACACGCCGGTCTATCACTACAAAACGAATAGCCTGTTCAGAAGCGTTATTTGTCGGCGGCACTCCCTCTTGCTCCAAGAATAAAAAGTAGCCTTTTTTGCCGGAGTGGTTAAATCGTTTTTTGATGTTAAATGCATCGTTGTGGTCCGGCGGCTTGTGGACTTTTTACAAAATGTTTTTCGAAGTTTTTCAATCGCCTTTTTATAACGTCCATGATGCCGCAGCCTTCGCGTTTTCCACAATTCAAAAAGTTTTCGCAAAATTGCCAATAAGCCTTCAGCCCAACGCTGAACCGTTTTATGGCTTAGTGTCGTCAGAAACTTTATATCTCGAACCAGGTGTGCCCAGCAATATTGAACTGGAATACCGTGGTCTTTTATGAATTTCTTGTTGGCTGAGTAGTAATCGCAAACCACAATTCCACTGAAGTCAGCACCAAGGATGTCTATCAGAACTTTTGATGCACGAGAATTGCTGATATGGAAAAACACCGCCTGCGGCGTCTGTTGGCACCACGTCCATGCGGATTTATAGGCTGGATTTTTATGGCCTTTTTCGTCAGTTCCTACAATTGGAGAATTTCTGATGAATTCAGCAACTTCAAAATAAGCAGGCTGCAATGCAGCCGAAAGTTTTCCAGTACATGTCTTGGACAGAAAACCTTGACAGACATCAAGATTCATTATGTCGCTATAAAATGCCTGTAACGTAGAGTCACTCATGTGGCCGCGTGATTTGAGATAACCGGTCAATGATATCATCCTCGGCGAGAACAAACCGGCCTTGCGAATTTCCTTCGGCAATTTGGCTTTGATGATTTTGCCGTTTTGATCTGCATATAGCTGAACGCGATGTTGGATCACATCATACAACTGCTCTGGCAAATCAATCTGTTGCAGAGCTGGCTCAGTCTCGTCGAGTGGAATCAAACCGCGTCGTCGAACTTCATCATCCGGGAGTTTGTGGATAACGATTCGATCTATTTCATCATCCGAGAATGGCTGGCGAGTGTGTTTCTTGTGCCCTTTTTGACCGCCGATTTTACGCTTCTCCTTTTTCTTCCTGCCTGGCTGGGGATCGACAATATCAGATGATAGCGGCTTGGAAGAATTGGATGAGTTCTTTTCTAGCTGGGCAATCTTGTCGCGAAGCTCCCGATTCTCCGTTTCCAATTCCAAAATTCGATTCGTCAGCAACTCCACTTGCTGCGTTAATGCCTTGATTTGTTGTTCCAAATGACTCATCTACCATTGTGTACCACATCAACCACAATCGCGCCAGACAATTTTGTCACTTTTTTTTTAATTTTTCTGTGAAGGCTTACTGAAACTGATCCGCCATCAAATGGCAAGATC
Source organism: Phycisphaerae bacterium (assembly GCA_963664745.2). Lineage (GTDB taxonomy): Bacteria > Planctomycetota > Phycisphaerae > SM23-33 > SM23-33 > B1-G9. The sequence goes on along the minus strand of CAXXMC010000002.1, from coordinate 551,965 downwards.
GTCTCGACACCAATCCTCGGTGGCTTACATCACTGCTACCGACGTGTAGCTTAGCGACATTTTTGCTCCGTCTAAAAAACAACAACCTCCTTCCGTTGTCGCTCTTCGTTTGCCCGAATAAAGAAAATTCGCAATTTTCACCGGAATTCTCAGCTCAAATCTGCGTTCCAAAGAGCAATATCAACATCGACTACCTCTCGAATTTACTTTCTTGCATCTCAAAAACCGGACGGATGGAGTTTTCGGTATGGACAGGGGGAAATAGAAAAAGTACCTACATCAAAAACCCCTGTATTCACTTCTGTTCCGGGGGATTCCGATGTAAGTCCTTTATCCACTGGGCCTTACTGGACTTGAATATAACGATGTAACTGTCTATAATAAAAAGAGTTTATGTGATTCCCCAGATTTAGGCGCTGCATATTCCGCTGCAGTTTTGGCAAATCTTGTTATTGGGGAACCTGGTCTTCAAGCTGTAGTGGCAAATTGGGCAAAGCTGCCATCATCTGTTCAGGCTGGAATAGTGGCGATTGTGGTAACATGGATAAAGGAATAATCTTTTTAGGTGAACTCCATTTATTAAAAATTTATTGGCTGATATGCTGGATATGTTAATGCATTTCGACGTTGCAGCTGCCGATGGCGGGTCGGTAGAAGTTGAACTGAACGTTCGGATGCAGGGCCAGCAGGCCCATCGGGCAGGCGCTGTCGGGGAGTTTCTTGCCGATCATCAGCGTGGTCAGCCGCATGCCGAACGGATTGTCGTGCGTGCCGGCTTGCCAGATCGAAACCTTGTCCGACTTCCACGTCTGAAGCGGGCCAACGGTGATCGCGGTGGTCGGCACGAGGTCCAGCTTGCCGCCGCCGGAGGTCCGCGCGTTCTGCATAATCGTCACCGGGTGCAGCTCGGTGATTCGCGTTGAGAGTTGGAGATACTCTTCGGGCGTCGGCGGGTTGTCAGCGTATTTGCCTTCGCGGCGAAGGGGGTCGTTGAAGGCCCAGTGCTTGATGTCGCCCTGGCCGCCCTGCATGACGGCGCAGCGGACGGAGTCGTAGCTGGCTTCGTATTCGCCGGGAGTTTCCTTGGGAAAATGCATGTTCTCGGAGGGCATGAGAAGCTCGGGCCTGATCTTGTCGAAGCACATTTCGCGGTCAGCCTTGGCGAAACTCAGCGGGTGATCCTCGGACGCAGCAACGCCGTCGACCAACCATTCGTCCATGCCCCAGAAATGACAATCCTTCAGCGACATGTCCAGCGAGTTCACAAGCCTGGCCACGAGAGGAAGTTGCTCCGTCGGGCCGATGGGGCCGCAAATGCCGACAGGGTTATCGGCTGTCGACTGCTTCCAGGCTTCGATATATTCCAACGCCTCAGCCAGATAGAAATCCTCAAGCGTATCGTAAAACTTGACCTGGAAACCTTCCCTGCTCAGTTGCAGCATATCATTGGCGGAAAGGTTCGCCGCGTCTGAAAGAATTTCCGGATCGAGAGTCGTATAGTCCCACCAGTCTGGTGCAATCTTGCTCAAAGGCCTCGCCATTTAATATCTCCTAAGTTTTTCTGACATTTATGTTAATTAATAAAAATTAGATTTTATTAAAATTCGAAAGTAAGGAAGGAAAATCTATATGCATTTTTAAAAAATCTGCAAGATAAAAATAAATAATTTGCAAGCATAACAGTGCAGTAGCATTTTAGCAGAGCAGGTCTTTTTGTTGTTTTCTTTAAAAAAGATACCAGTGTAGTGGTGGCAATAATATTTATTAATTCCACAAGGCGGCGCCAATTTATTTGTGATTTACAAACTGTTTTGGTGACATTCCAGCGTGTTTTTTGAAGGCTTTTGACAGGTGGAATTCGTCGTTGAAGCCAGCCTGTGCGGCGATGGTTTTCAGGCGGTAGCCTCGTTGGAGTAGATTTTTAGCAAGGTTGATCCGCATGGCGATAAGAGTGGCGATGGGTGATTGGCCTGTCAGATTTTTATATGTGTGAGCCAGGGACGATTCGCTCATCTGGAAATGGGCAGCTATTTCCTTTACGGTGACTTTTTGCGGCAAATTGTTTTTAAGATAGTTTTGAACCTGCAGGACAAAATCAGGTTCACTTTCCGAAGATGATATGACATATTCCTGGTCGCTTTTAAATTGAGCGGTCTTAAGTATCTCGACAATTTGATAAAAGACTGATTGTACAGCCCAGAAAGCAGCTTCGCCTTTTTCCTGTCCTAGCGAAGCACTTTTTAATAGCAGCTGTCCGAGAATATTTTCATAATCAATAAACCTCGCTAATCCTTTTTGACCGGTAATATGGTCTAACCCAAGTTGTTCACCGCCGTCAAAAATAATCCATGCACAATGAACGTTGACTTTTTTGCCGGAATCTTTTTCCCAGTAAAGTGTGCCGGGAGCGTACAAATGAGCTATGTTCTGTTCGCGGAGTTTCCAGGGGCCTGTTGGGTTTTTCACGCGATATAAATCCGACTTAGTAAAGTTGTAATCCAGGACCCAGTTGGGATATTGTGCTTTATTAACTTTTTTAAAGGATGGCCTAATTGACTCTATAGTTGAAAAGACAGCAGGCGTAACGTCAGGAACGCTGTCGAAAACATGGCCGAAGATTCTGGCTTTTTTTGACATATCTTTTAGTACAGTAAAATATAAATTTCAAGAAATCTAAACACGGGTTATTCTTTTCATTAGTAATAAATGCAAAAAATAAATTTGCAGTATTATACAAACAAATCGCAGTTTTGTCCATTCGCATATTCAGTTGATAGAAATAAAATAACCCATGGTTAATTTTAAAAAACCTGAAACTGATGATATGGGAGTAATAAATTATGGCAGGTGAGTATAGATTTTCGTTTGGGCCGTGGAATATTCACGAGGGTGCCGATCCGTTCGGGCCGGTGGTTCGTGATACGATTGAGTTCGGCAAAAAGATCGCGATGTACAAAAAGCTCGGGTTTGACGGCGTGCAGTTTCATGACGACGATGCTGTCCCTGACCTGAATGCTCTGTCGCCGTCGCAGGTGATTGACAAGGCCAGGGAGTTAAAGAAGGTTCTCGACGATAATGAGCTTACAGCTGAGTTCGTAGCCCCGCGTTTGTGGGAAGATCCTCGCACGATCGACGGTGGTTACACATCTAATGATCAAGGCTGTCGTCAATATGCACTCGACCGCAGCAGGCAGGCGGTGGATATCGCCGACGCGCTGGGCTGTGATTTGATGGTACTTTGGCTGGCCCGTGAGGGCACGTACATTCGCGAATCTAAGGATTCGAAAAAGGCTGTGGACCAGATCGTCGAAGCCATCGACACGATGCTCAATCATAATCCGAAAATTCGCGTCGCTATCGAAGCCAAGCCCAACGAGCCTATGGATCACACGTATATTCCCACGATCGGCCACGCTATAGGCCTGGGACTTTTGAGTGTCGACGCCAGCCGGGTCGGCAGCCTGATTGAAAGTGCCCACGCACTCCTGGCCGGTCTCGATCCGTCGGACGAAATGGGTTACGCCCTTGCACACAACAAGCTCTGGTCGGTTCACCTGAACGATCAGAACGGAATGAAGTTCGATCAGGACAAATCGTTCGGCTCGGTCGATCTTCGACGTGCGTTCAACCAGGTTCGTATTCTCGACAAGTATGACTACGGCAAAAACGGCGAGTGGGTCGGCCTGGATGTAAAAGTTATGCGAACCCAGAAACTGGACGTATCGACCAAGCATTTGTCCAACAGTAGAACAATATTTTTGCGTCTTCTGGAACTTGTGAGAAGCCTTGACAACACGCAGGTCGAAAAACTTACAGCTGAGCGCGACTATGAAGAACTTGACCTTTTGATCATGAATCACCTTCTCGGGAAATAACACCATGGCTGCGAAAAAAGCTATAAATGTAGCCCTTGTCGGGCGAGGCTTTATGGGTCGGACGCATTCAAACGCCTGGGGTCAGGTTAACCGGTTCTTCAACTCCCCAGCCAAGGCGGTTCTACACACAGCCTGCGACAAGGTCGTAGACGGTGCGGAAGAATATCTCAGCGTGTGGGGCTGGAAGAAATTTGAAAAGGATTTTTCAAAGGTTTGCGCTGACGGCGAAGTTGACCTTGTCGACCTTGGCGTGCCGAATTATCTGCACGCGCCGATGGCGATCAAGGCCTTGAAAGCAGGCAAACACGTTGCGTGTGAAAAACCGCTGGCCGGCACTCTGGAAGATGCACGAGCGATGGCAACAGCTGCCCGAAAAGCGAAGAATGCCAGAACTTTCGTTTGGTACAGCTACCGTCGTTGTCCGGCAATTGCGTTTGCCCATAACCTGGTGAAGGCTGGGAAGATCGGCGAGATTCGTCACGTTCGTGGATTTTACCTGCAAAGCTGGGCGGATGAATCGGTTCCGCTTGCCTGGCGTTTCGATAAAAAACTGGCCGGCAGCGGAGCCCACGGTGATCTGAATGCCCATATCATTGATATGACGCGTTTTGTAACAGGCCAGGAAATTACTGAAATTTCAGGGGCAATCGCCGAGACTTTCATCAAGCAGCGTAATAAGATGGTCGGCAATGTGGCTGGCGGCATAGCTGAAGGCCTGCAAAAATCAAAGGCCAAAGGTAAAGTCACAGTCGATGATACGGTACTCTTCCTTGCGAGATTCTCCGGCGGAGCCGTTGCTACCTTCGAAGCTGCTCGCCAGGCAACGGGTAACAACAACCGCAACGGATTTGAGGTAAACGGGACGAAAGGCTCGATCATGTTCAACTTTGAACGCATGGGCGAGCTGGAGTATTACGACGCCACAGCCGAGGAGGGCCTGCGAGGCTGGACTACCATAAACTGCACACACGCCGGCTCGCATCCGTATGCTGACGCATGGTGGCCTGACGCTCATGCGATCGGCTATGAGCATACTTTTACGAACATGGCCTATGATATTTTGCGTGTCCTCAGCGGCAAAAAGCCTACTGTCCCCATGCCGAATTTTGAAGACGCATACATCACCCAACGCGTTCTGGAAGCTGTAATGGTAGCAGCAACCGAAAAACGTGCGGTAAAATTAAGCGAAGTTAAATAACAAATATTAAATGATTAAGGTTTGGAGTAAAAGACAATGAGTGAAGAATTGGCAATTAACGGTGGCCCGAAGGCAGCGGATAACCTCGGCCCCTTTCCTACGAAAATAGGCAAAAGTGAACTGCTGGAAGTATTGGATTTGTGGGAGATGTCTCCGGAGACGACGAAACAGATAAAAACGTTGATAGAGGCAGAAGCCAATCTCAAAGGGCCGCATCTGTTTCGATATTACAATCCCCGCCCCAGTAAAGTCCAGGCTGCTGAAAATGCGATGAAGAAACTTATCGGCACGTGCTATTGTCTTGCGACAAATTCCTGCACATCGGCACTGGTGACGGCATATCGGGCATTGGGAATAGGTGCCGGCGATGAAGTTATCGTCCCGGCCTATACGTTTTTTGCGACATCCGCAACGGTCGTTTCATCGAATGCAATTCCAGTGATTGTTGATTGTGATGACACGCTCTGTATGAGCGCCGATGCAATTAAAAAGGCCATAACCAAGCGCACCAAGGCCATTGTTCCCGTGCACATGCGTGGTGCGCCGGCCCAGATGGATGCGATCATGGATGTTGCAAACAGGCATGGGATTCCCGTCATTGAAGATACGGCACAGGCAGCTGGCGGATCGTTCGACGGTAAGATGTTGGGCAGCATCGGAACGATGGGCTGCTTCAGCTTCGATTATTATAAGGTTATTGTCTCGGGTGAGGGCGGATTCCTTACCACGAACGACAAACGTCTTTATACCCGCGCGTTGAACTGGCACGACTGCGCCGCATGCTGGCGGCCTGACCGGTTTGGCCCGGAGGCTGAGGGTGAAGAACTCTTCTGCGGCGAAAATTATAGAATGAGTGAGCTTGAAGGTGCCGTTGCCCTGGCACAAATCAACCGTGCTGATGAAATAGTGTCAGGCCATCGCGCAGCCAAGAAGAAAATCAAGAGTGCAATTGATAACTTCAAAGGTCTCAGCTTCCGAAGACTGGCCGACGAGGACGGCGATACCGGTATCTGCCTTGTTATGTTCCTGCCCGATGCGGAAACTACTAAAAAAGTGCTGCCAGCCTTGCAGGCAGAGGGTGTTCCGTGCGGTGGAGTTTACGATTCGAAGGTACGGGATTGGCATACTTATAACTTCTGGGAACATATTCTGCAGTATAAGTCTGTTGCTGGAGATAAGTTGCCATGGTCTGGCGTGCCGGAAAATGAACTTCCGAAATACTCAAAGGACATGTGCCCCAATACCCTTGATTTACTGTCCAAAGCGATTCTAGTTGATATAGATTATAATCTAGGTGACGAAGACTGTGCGAAGATATCCGCTGCCATGAACAAAGTTCTTCACACTTATCTGAAATAACAAGGAGTGAACAATAATGGCTAAAATAAGCGTATGCGCCGAATGTTTTTTCACGGATTTGCCCTTTGCTGATAGGGTGCAAAAAATTGCTGAGATTGGTTATAAGTTTATCGAGTTTTGGCATCCTGAGGGAACGTTCAACGGCAGTGAGATTGATTTTGCCCAGGCCAAGGATGCGTCGGTGCTGAATGCCGCAGCCGCACAAGCTGGGGTTAGTTATAATGACTTTGCTTTTGGAGCCTGGGATGGTTCCATTGGCGGTAATGCTACGAATTCAAAGGATCATGATAAATGGCTGACGCAGGGCCGGGCGATGTTGGATTTTGCAAAGGCGATTGGCTGTCCGAGGGGAATTATTCTGTCCGGGATGACTCAGGACGATTTGACAGTTGATGAGATGAACGCAAATTTGAGAACCGCGTTTGGCCAGGCTGCGGAAATGGCGGAAAAAGCGGGCATTACGCTTGTCATCGAACCGCTTAACAGCCTGGTCGACCACGGCGGCTATTATCTCGACACGACTGACGAAGCTGTGAAAATTATCCGCCAGATTAACAGTCCGAACCTGAAACTGCTTTTTGATGTGTATCACATGCAGATAATGCAGGGCAATATTCTGGACTTTATTGAAAAGAACATCGACATTATCGGCCATTTTCATTCCGCTGGCGTGCCAGGCAGGGCTGAGCTTTTTGATGCCGAAATCAATTACCCAGCCATTATCAAAAAAATTGATGAACTTGGTTACGACGGCTGTTTCGGGCTTGAGTATTTCCCGAGACTGGATGATACTGAATCATTGAAAAGAACATTGGAATACTTGGGCAACTAGGAATTTAAACAATGTGCAGAATTTTGGCGTTTGGTTGTCACCCTGACGACGTAGAGTTTATGTGTGCCGGTACGCTGGCGTTGCTGGCTGAGAAAGGCTGTGAGATTCATATTGCGGTCATGGCTGGCGGTGAGGCGGGATCTGTTGAGCTTCGCCCCAGTGAAATAAGAGCCAAACGCCTGTCCGAAGCACAGCAGGCCGCAGATATTATCGGAGCCGAGTTTCATTATGCAGGTGGATGCGATCTGGAAGTCGAATACAATACGCACTATCGTAAACTTGCAACAGCGGTTATACGAAAAGTTCAGCCTGATATTGTATTGACAAATCCTCCTGTCGATTATCTGGCTGATCACGAAATAACTTCACTTCTAGTCCGCAATGCGTGTTTTATTGCACCGGTTGTAAATTATGATTGCGGGAGCGACGATGAACCTGCCAAAAAAGTTCCTGCTTTATATTACTGGTCCCCGATTGGGCAAATCAACAATTTCGGTGATCCAATTGAATTTCATTTTGGTGTGGACATATCCGGTGTTTTGGAAAATAAAACAAAGATGCTTCAATGTCATGAATCCCAGCGTGAGTGGCTGAGGTATATCAATGGTTGGGATGAATATACTGAGAAGATGATTGGCGAGTCCAAAAGAATGGGTGAAATGTTTGACATTGAGTTTTCGGAAGGATTCGTTCAACATCTTGGTAATGGATACCCAACGGAAAATGCTCTTATCAGAATACTCGGTTCAGAATTGATTGTGAAGGAAGAATCAAAATGATAAAAAATTCATATCGGGCAGCAACCAATCTGGAATATGCTCCTGGTAACGCCTATCGCCTGGAATATACAAGCGAAGTCGACGGACTGAAGGACTGGGCGATTGTGGCCCCTGGCGAAACCAATGTCTGTATTGTAAAATTGCATGGGCATGGCAGTCACGGCGATCAACTTTTTACTCGAGTGGATATTCGGGAATTCTGGCTGGAAAAATTCCTGGATATGAAAGCCGCTATTCTCAGTCCCAACTTGCGCGATAACGCATGGATGTCTCCTGCGGCAGTTGCCGATCTTGCAAACCTGCTGAATTATATGCGAAAAGTCCATAATACTAACCGGTTCATTTTATCGAGCGGGTCGATGGGGGCGACGGGCAACCTGATTTATGCGACCAGGCACCCTGAAGACGTCGATGCCGTTGTTGCCCTTGGTGCAGCAACTGATCTTGCGAGCTTTTACGGTTGGTGCATGCAGCAGCCTTATGAAACGACTGCCAATGAACTTGGACGGGCAATTGAAAATTCATACGGTTGCAAGCCTCAGGACAATCCATCATTGTTTGATTCGCATTCCACCCTGAAAAACTGCGACAAACTCAACATGCCGGTGTTTTTCTCTCATGGTGAATATGACAAACTTATCCCGGTAGAACAAGCTCGTCAACTTGCGGATCGAATGCAAGGACGCGGCAATTTTGAATACCACGAGATACCTGCTGGAAATCATGATTCACCTTGTTTCAGTAACGAGGCAGTTGAATTTATTTTGCGTCTTTTATGAGAGTGTAAACGTCGGAAGAAAAGTGCAACGGATGGCAGAATAAAAGTATCTTACGTTCCCCATTACCCGTATGCGCTGACATTGAAAAATACCGCTTAAACTTATTCAATTTTCAATAAAACTTCTTCTCAGCCTATCGCCAAGAAGTTTTCAGTATCGATTTAACCTATCATTTACCGAACACAACCGAGTTTTGTTGGCCTCCAAGTCCGTTGGACCAGTACACCGACCATCAGCCGGACCGCCTTGGCCGGAGCACCCATATGCGACGAATAAATTGTAATATGATTTTTCTGGCGCAGCAATGGGCAAAGAAAACCAGCAACGCACTCTCAAGCTTGAGATAATGTTCGTGTCGAGATGCCCCCCCTGGGCCGATGGCATGGTTCAATCTGTTCATGAATGATTTGACCAACTAGCGTCGGCTACCGGGCTTGGCTTTACTGTGTTATAGAAAATCTGTCCAATCGAAATGTTTTAGAAAATTAGGTACAACGCTTGAAAATAAGACTGAACTAATTGGTTTTTGTGTTAACTCAAAGAAGCTTTCTACAGGGTTGACCAATTCGACCTTTTTGACATTTGGATGTAATGCTCCAGCCAATGTGGTAACTATTGCAGCGTTTCGCTTTCCTACTAATGTAATCTTTTTAGCTCCATTTTTCACAAGTAAATCCAAGGTGCACAAAGTATCATAAACACGGAGGCCTAAAAGTGACTCCCTTAGCATGTCATATGTTGATGCCAACATGTAATCCATGCCGTATGGATGTTCCAAGGAATAATCTGCCAGGGACTTTGCTTGTGTCGCACCAAAGCCTCTAACATCCAGAATCCAGGCATCAGTAGTTTTGCGCCCCATAATTTTATGTTTCTCTATGTTGTATTCATCTATCGCTTGATTGTCAGACATGAAAAGGACCAATTCCTTTGGTGGGTCAAGTCTGAAGCATTTGTTTGGGTCACCCATTAGGAAGCGGTTCAAAACAGCTAATATTCCAGGTTCAGTTTCAACAAGATACTGAGTCATGAAAGTAGCTGTTTTAAAATCACTGTCATGAGGGCCAAGAATTTGAATTTGGCTGTTACGATAATGGCAAATCTTTTTGCGTGCCGGCAAATGCAGGGCTTCTTTAAGTTTTTTTAATTTTTCTGTTTTTGAGTATTTTGGCTGAGCCGATTTAAGTACCTTTGCTTTTTCCGCAGTAAATTTCCAAACAGGTTTGCTACCAAGCGTATTTACGCAACCTCCAGCTGCGAAAAGTTCCGAGTCAGAAGCAAGTTTGATCTGGAACTTATTTTCGCTTGTTGGTCCTGTTGTGCCTGAATATTTTTTGAAGAACTTATACATCCATTCTCGATGTTCCACACCATACCCGTGTTTCTCGGTACCAAATTTGAGTTGGATATTTTCTTCTGCACCAAGTAACCGATAGATTTTTTTAGCTTGAATGTATGCTTCTTCTGCGCCACGAGGATCAAAAAAGTCATATTTTTGAGCAAGAATAATGGTAGGCCTGGGGGCACGAGCAATAATCAAGTCTATCATATCCAAACCATATGCCAGCATGTTTGGAGGCATCTGTTCAGCATCACAGGGAAGCGAGTTTTCAAGATTATACAAGTAGCTTGTCATATAACAGCTGGGTGCGATCATTGTGGGCCTAGAATCCAACGCATTAACATAACAGCTAAGCGTCCCGCCACCGCTGGTACCGGTTATGCCGACTTTTGATTTATCCGCTCTTGGGTGTGAAAGAAGAACATCAAGTGCGCGGATTTTGTCCCAGACTCTCCACGTGCCCAAAAAATCTCCAACCAGACGTTGTGATTTTCCAATTACGTTATGTTCATTTACGCTTGATTTGCCCGACCAGAGTTTTGCTTGAAATTCATCATTTGCATAATGCCACCGCTCCCCTTGGCTGACTGGGTCAGGGAAAAAAACGAGATATCCCTGTTTTACGAGCATTTGGCAGCATGTCTGGTATATTGGCGCTGCTTTGCCTTCTGGACTGTGCCCGGCACAAAATAAAATTGCGGGAGCTTTACCTTTCCCGGAGGGAATATATAGATTCCCCGTAACGAAATAACCAGGTCGAGATTCAAATAAAAGATTTTGACGCGAAAATCCATCACATTCTTTTTCGCTGATAACACGAATATTCAAGGGGTTCTTCTTAGGAAGTGGGCCAAAACAGCGTGTAATCTTACGCCTTACATTATCGCAATACTCACGTGCCTGCTTACCTGTTTTGATTTTATCCAGCTTTTCCGAACGTTCTGCTAAAATTGAACGAACACGCTGTATCAAATTCTCCTGCAACATGGTTGGAAACAGTGACTGCATTCTAATATTTCCTGGTTAAGTTATTTATCACTAGAGTGCTGAATCTTTGCAAAGGCCATACTATTATTTTATCCATTGCGTAAGATAAATTCCAACTCTGTCGGATTGTTTTCGATTTCGAACAGGTTATCTTTCGCAGCCATATTTATCCCAACAGCCTTTGCGGTCATGTAACCCGGGAATTTTATAAATCTCGGCAAGACGCCTTGAGAATCGGCGTTTATTTTAAGGTAAATTTCCTTGTCCTTTGCGATGGCATTCAGGCTGATTTTACCGCTGGGGACGTGCAGATTTTCCAGCGATGTTTTTCCGTTTTCAACAAGCCAGTCAAAAGGCATCGCTGCGAAAATCGTAGCAGTATCGCCTTGTTGGAAGTAAAAGCTTTTTGTTATCACATCGATGGCCCGGCCGCAGTTGCTGCCGTTCGGCTGCCATGGAGTATAAGTGCCATTCAGCAGATGAATCCGCTCCTGGAGCTGGAAAGTATCGGGTGTCATAGCGCAGAAGAAGACTTCGAAGCAAAGGAACGCCTTTTTCCATTTTCCAGCCCGCAGGTAAACGTCATGAATCATCCACTCCGGCATTGCGATATACATGATGTCCCTGTCCATCGGTCCCATGAAAGGGCCGTGAGCGATATTCTTTTCATAGAAATCCAGATATTTCTGGAACAGATCAAACATAGATTTATCATCATCGAACAGGTCCACAAATGCACATCGCGTTACGCCTCCGATATTATTAAATTTGCGTGAAATTTTTTCTTCAGGGTCGCCAGTCTCAATTTGTCGGGGAATGAAGCCGCTAGGCTGGGCCATGGTTTTTAAAGTCTGATTGATATCATTTTTATATTGCGAGGCCTCTTTGCGGTAGCCTGCGGCGTTTTCGTTATTTCGACTTTCGAGAAGTTTCGTGAATTTATCCAGGCCGTAATAGCTGAATGCATCCGTAAAGGCAACGACGTGTCCGATGTCACCGTCGGTAGCTGATGCGAAGGGCATCAGGCCGTAAGTCAGCGGCCGCGTGCCATCTTCGTTTAATTTTCGCGTAGCCTTTATTTCGCCGACAATCCAGTCCGCAGCGGCGGTCAGTTTTGGGAGATACTCGTCTATAAACTTCTCATCCTGTGAATATCGCGCGTAATCCGCAGCCAGCGCCAATGCGGAACCCGTAGAATTTGCCCATTTTATAGAGGTTGTGCCAACGGCACCTTTAAGAGAAGTGAACCGACCAGCTGGCGGATTTCCACCATCCTGTAAGTTGAAAATGAAATCTATTGCCTTTTTGATCGGTTCAAAATGGCCACATTTCAGCAGAGGGATAAGCATGCACATCGCCTCCCATACCCACACGAAATGTCGTTCGGACCGGCCGCCCTGGATGGGCATCAGATATTCCTTGTCCGGGAATTTTATAAGCATTTGCAAGGCCGTAACCTGCAGTGCGTTGAAAACTCTGCCTAAATCATTCTTGGGAAATTCCAGACGAGTTGGTTCTGCACCAAAAGATTTTTCAAAATCTGCTACAACATAAGTGCGAATGTTTTTCGGATTTGTTTGTGTCAATTCCTGTTGGTCGTCGGCATTTACATTCTTGTAGTCGGTAAGAATGGCAAGATGAAATTTTGCGCATTGTTGAGGTTCCAATTCTCGACTGAATTTAATAACATTCTGCACCTTTTCCAGCTGGAATTGATTGTGAACGAAATACGGCTTGCTGCAATTGAACTTTTTATTGTAATCTTCAGCGGCAAATTTAGTCTCCGTTTCCCATTCGCAGTCAAAATCCTGTGCGTCAATTTTACCGATGACATTCTGATTGTAAATCAGATTCGAACCTTGCATGGACAATTTGTCGCACAGTTTCCATTTTGAATTATCCCAGTAAAAAGGCACGTAATGGTAATCGGTAAGATCAGTCTCTTTTTGAAAATTTACATTGGCCCGTACTACTGCCGACTGCGGAACGTCCGCTTCATTCTTGACTTCACAGGTTATCCAGAGCAGGTTTTGCGATTCGCTTATACGGCGGCAGGAATATTGAAACTTATAGTACAAATCCCATGCAAAATATTCTCCCTGAACTATTGGGGCCAGAGAATCTAAGTACGAAAGTTTGGAATAGTTGTAGTCTGGTACAAAAGCCGGTTCGTCCAACGCAAACTGAACAGCAAATATTTCCTCGTTACGAATTGTTGGGTAAGTCTCGGGTTTGCTTTGATCCAGTCCCTGCAAAACCCTTAACCGCTGAGTAACAAGTGCTCTGTTAACATAAACCAGATCGCGTGAATGGGGTGGCTGAATCGGGCAATGAACGGTAAGAGGTTTCGAACGCAAGTCATATGCGTTTGTCTTTATGATTCTGTCCCAATCAAGACTGTCTATAGTGGAATAATTTAACATTAAAATTCAGCTCCAGGTATGTTCCAGTTAAGTTTGTTGATGAGTTTGACTGCATTATAGCCCAGGATTCTTTCCTTTGCATCTTCCGGAATGTCCGCATATGCAATCGGGCCTATTGACGTTGACGGATCGAGATCAATGGTTTCCGAACCGTTTAAAAAACTTAAATTCTGGTAATCTTTCAGTAATTCCAGAATTACATAGGCAGGGTTAAATCCACCGATCGTATCCAGCCGCTCGTTGGTTTTTTTTATGCATTTGAGCCATGTCTGCATTGCCAATCTTCATGGTGCTGCCTACGAAGCCCACGTTGTATACCCACTCCTAGTCGATATCACAATGTCCATAATCACTATAGTCTGCGCGAAATCACAAAGTAACGGGGTAAAACTTATATCAATCCTACGAACCGGTAAAATTAGGCCAAAAAAGTTTTCAACCAATTAAGGTCATTCTTTAATAAATAAAACCAAATTTTACGGCGTTTGTATTTTAAATCAAACTGGGCTATATAATCAAGACAAATGCTATTATGAAAGTTAAAACCTTTTAAATTACGAGAAAACACGTTTATAAAAAAGACGTTTCAGATAGGGAAGAACAGAAGAAAACCGTATCGATCATTGTATTATTATGCAAAGACCGATACGGTTTCTGGGTTAAAAAAAATACATTTTTATCAACATTACAAAACGTTTATTTATTTGTTTTTCCGACGGATAAGTGTGCAAATTGTGCCGAAGGTAAGTAGTGAAATTGTGGCTGGTTCTGGAACATCTTGGGTGACGATCAAGTTGGGTTCTCTTGTGTATCCGACAGGATAGTCATTGGACCCCCACGCTATGAAAGGAGTATAGCCTGGATCTGACGCGGCTTTCAGAAGTAAACCGAAATTATCGCTACCTGTTCTCCATGCTTCTACTGCGGCGGTTACATCAATCGCGATCCAACTACCAGCGAGCTCACCATTTAGAAAGAATTCTCCCACAGGAGTGGCTCCACAATCTATGCCAATAACCGGGCCAGCTTCTATCTGGGAGTCATCGCCCCAGTAGACAATATTTTCGGGCGTAGCACTATAGGCACGATAAGCCTGAGACGCTTCACCCTCACCAGCGACTGAACCACTTGTAATGATTGCCTCTCTGGTCATTTGATAAGCCTGGAGAGCTCTGTTATGGCCAGCCTGAACGTTATACTGGAGATACAATTCTAGGGTTGCATTCGTTACAGGCACTGCGGGATCCATTACACCTACTCCAAAGATATCGTTGAAGGAGATCAGAGTGAAAAAATCTCCCGTGCCACTATACCCAGCTTCGTCGAGCATGTAACTACTAAGCGCATAATTATCAGCTTTCATTGTATCGTAAAGTGCGTCCTTCCCCCCAACCCATCCATTGTGGCCGTGTTGGAATGATGTTACAATTGGAGCACCCATGGCGATACCCGCCATGCACAAAACCATAAATCCTACCATACATTTCGTGGTCATTTTCTACCTCTCCTTCTGTTCTGAATTGTTAATCCTATTGCCTTTCTATCGCGGACTCTACGATAGCACAACAATAGTATGACACAATCGGTTGTTTCTGTCAAGGTATAATTAAATTATTTTGTGTTAAAATTAATTTAATAGATATTTAAATTATTTAAATAAATGTAGTTAGCAATAAAAAAAATAATCTTGCAAAAAAAACATATAATAGTAAAACGCTTGTGTTATATTGCAATATTTCTTTAAAGAAAATATATTTTTAGATAATTTTAGACGCCCCCGATATTGCCGAAACGCCAGCTGTGCGAAGACCATTGCGAGAAAATTATCGTGACAAGAAAAGCAGCAGATTCTTGCGTTGCCGCTGTATCTTTTGACTTAGGTTTGAAGTCTTCGCATGGGCAGGAAGTTCATCAACTGCGAAAATACGATTTGGCCATTGTGCATCAGACCCTCCTTTAATGTGGTGTGCGTCAAATGTTAAAGACCATTTTAGTCGATACGGATTATTATTTGCGATAAAAATTTATATTAGTTTAAGTTATAAAAAATCATGCCGTCCTTAACTGGGCACTACTTACCTAAGGTAAAAAAAACTACTCGACGTAGCCATATGTGTTGGTTACGCCGAGTAGCCTTAAATGTGATTTATTTTGGAAGTTTTATCGCTTATTACGACGCACGATACCGAGTAAGCCTACAGCTAAAAGACTGACTGTTGCAGGTTCTGGAGTTGAACTAATTGCAGGGAGATTTGTGTTCCCAAAATTTGCTTGTACTGCGGCATAGTCACCGGCGGAGACAACACCATCGCCATTTGCGTCGCCCATCAGGAAAGGTGGGTTTGGCACGATCACATCTTGCGTGACCGTTAACTTTGGTTCCCTGTCATATCCTAATGGGTAATCAGCCGATCCGAGGGCCAGATAAGGTGTGTAGCCTGGTTCACCTACCGCTCTTAACATTAATCCGAAATTGCCGCTTCCTGTTCGCCAGGCTTCAACAGCTGCGGTGACATCTATTTCGATCCATTCACCGGCAAGTTCGCCATTCAACTCAAATTGTCCTACCGGAATGGCACTACAGTCAACGCCGATTACCGGGCCTGATTCCTGTCGATTTCTATAACCCCAATATGCAATTACCTCGCTGCCAGGTTCTGCTGAACTATCATAGGCACGATAGGCTTGTGAGGCTTCACCATCGACAGCTGATCCGGTATGATCGGCGATGGCTGCGGGTGTAAGCATCTGGTACGCCTCAAGAGTCCTGCTGTGGCCCGTCTGTAAGTTATATTGGTTGTAGAATCTTAGAGTGGCATTTGTGACGCCCAAGTCGTAATCCATTGCGGTTGGGCCAAAGAGGTCATTGAACTTGAGCAGAGTGAAATACTCTGCTGTAGCAGAAGCGACCCCGACATGAGTGAGCATATAACTGCCATTGACATCTCCGAGATCTGTAGACCTGATATTATATGTTGCATCCTCCTCTCCTGTGTATCCATTATGATTTTGCTGGAAGGTGGTTACGACAGGTTCGGCCAGTGCAGAACCTGCTAATCCTAGAATCGCTACAGCTACCAGACATTTTGTGAACATGTTTGTAATCATTTTTAATCTCCTTCGTTGTTTTGGTGACTCTTACTTTTTGGGGACCCGTCTACAGCACTGCAATAGTATGACACAAGCGCTTAGGTCTGTCAAGTTTTTTTTATTTTTGTGTGCAATATTCTTTCGAATAAGGTTAAATTTTAGCTTTGCATAGTCATTCAATGACTTTGGAAATGGCTGAAGCTAAGAGTGTATTTCTATTGTGAGTTTTATCGTGATGAAGATTACTACATTTTTTCGGAAACCTATGAGATGATATTTTTGCGAAAGGCAGCAGGATTAGGCTGGTACCAAAAGCAATTAGAGACTTTTAGGGAGGAGTGTTGGAAAGACTGTCAATATCAATGATGCCCCCCAAAAAAACTGATTTTACATAGAATAACTTGACAGAAACAAGCGATACGACTAAAATGTATTGAAATAGTGAAGGAAATAGGTAATATGAATTTAAAAGAGTTATCAGGCATTCTCAATGTATCAGTTGGGACGATTTCCCGGGTACTTAATAATCATCCTAGCGTGAGGATTTCCGATGCCAAACGTGAATACGTTGTCGAAGGCGCACGCAGGTATGGATACCGTCCCAGCCTGGCTGCCCGTTCTCTGGCAAAACAGAAAACATTGAATGTTGCATTTGTTTTGCATCATAAGTCTTCTGTTCTTGGTGTGGTCAATCCTTTCCCTGTCATGGATGTTATGATGTCTCTGCAGAAGGCATTACAGGAAGATAGATATGGTTTGAATTTGATTTTTATTTCTCGTGATCAACCCGAGTTGGATTTTATTCATGCGGTTCAGGGGTCCCGTTCTTTTGATGCTGTTATTTTCCCTTCTGGAGTTGCATCAAAAATAATGATTGATTTTGCCGCTCAAAACGATGTGCCTCGCGCAATAATATGGGACTTTCAGTCTGTTGACTGGAATTCCAATTATTTTCACGTGGATGTGGAGCATGATATTCACACCGCCGTGGAATATTTAAAAGACAAAGGACATAAGGATATCGCAATTGTGGGGTGGGAATCTGCTGACATAATGGTCGAAGGAGCTTATACAAAAATTGCAGCTGAAATTGTTTATAACGAAGGCCTTACGATACAGAATGATTGGGTAATATCCGCTCCTTTGGAGCAGGATGAATTTATTTCATACAGAGATTATGGTCGTTGGGCAATGAAACAGATTTTTTCGTCAAAGAAAACTCCAACTGCCATCATTGCATCACGCGATATGATGGCTTTAGGTATTATCGATATTTTGGAAGAACGGAGGGTGGTTGTCGGAAAAGAGATTGATGTGATCGGCCATGGTAATGTTGAAGGGTTGTCGTTAAGTCACCAGCATACACCTATACTTACGACATTTGATCCACCAATAGCCAAGATGACTCAAGCAGCAGCCAAGGCCATTTTGAAACAAATAGACGACAATAACGTGCCCAATATAATCAAATCGTACCCCAGTCAATTGATACAGAGAAATTCCGCTTAGATAAGCTCCTTGTTAAAATTCTAAAATGTTTCTAGCACAGCCACGGGCAAAGCAAGCCAGTTAAAACAGCACTCTCAGGTTTGAAATTCTCTAATTTGCCAAATTTCTTGCGTTTTAGCTATTTCGCCATATCACGAGAACTATTCCCGGGGTAATAGTGTACACATAGAAACAGTAAGGCCGCAGAAAATATGAAATTTCACCGCTTTTTTTATCGCTGAAAATCCTTCAAAATTCCGTGAAAAATGCCCATTTCCCAGAACAAATAAGAATTTCCGCTATTTACATTTAAAAAGAGGAGAAATATATCTTGACAGACTCAAGCGCTTGTGTCACAATGATATAGTCAATCAAGAAAGAGCCTATTTTGTCTATCGTCAGTTATCGAAAGTGTGAGTGTAATTGGTGTGAGGATGATTTTGAATCGGGTATTTCGACAACTTATTGCAGAATCCATCCGCATAAGAAGTATTGTTCCCGATTTTATGACAAGAAATATGGATGTTTCGAAAAAGGAATGCAATAATGAAAAAAGTTTTTTTATTTATATCGGCCAGCTTCTTTGTCTTGTGTACAAGTGTTTATGGGGGTGTTCCTTTTGCAGGGTGCCCTCTAGTCAATTCAACCCCCAAAATCGATGGCAAAATAGATGAACCTGTCTGGGGAGAGGCATTTGTCTGCAATAAATTCAGGAGTCTTGATGGGAAGCAAAAGGGTGAACCGGGAACGTGTTTTTTAATGTATAGTGATGGAAAGAAGCTTTATATCGCGGTTATTGCGGATGACCCGAAACCCTCGGAACTTCCAACAACAAAGAGCCCACGAGATAAAATTGAGTGGAAAGAAACAATTGAAATTTTCATAAGCCCTCAGGTGGAATCCGGGTTTTATTACCAGTTTGTGTTTACGCCAGGTGGTGGTTTTTTGGATAATGTTGCCAGTGCAGTTGCAACGGATTATAATTTCGATATCGATTATGCCGTTGCAGTAAATAAATCTGGATGGGTGGTTGAGATGGCGATTCCTCTCGATCAAATAGGCATCAAAGGCTTGGTTGATAGGGATGAGTTTTCACTCAATATCGGGCGAACAACGGGATCGCATAGATTTTCCGAACGTCACCAGGTTTGGTCTCCTACAAAAGGTGGATTTCATGATCGAGACAGCTTCGGCCGAGTTGTTGTGGGTGACATATCAAAGTCTGTGCAAAAAATTTCTGATCAGATTCAGGAGATGAATACGCAGCTAAGTGCTTTAAAACCTGAATCAATGGCCCCCCGTGAAAAGACCAAAGTTCAGGGCAAAATAAAACGCCTTTTGGATGAGGCGAAGTTGGTCAAAACCATTCCAGCTTACGGCGCCTTTTTTGCCAAAGCGGAAGCGTTGAAGACACAAATCAGCTCAGTTTTATTACCGCAAGACAGCTTGCTGTTGTGCAGGGAAAATCCATGGCGGCTTCCCCAGGAAGGAGAGCTGAAAGATGTTTCAGAGAAAATTGATAGTATCGATTTGCAGGCGATGCGGGGTGAGAATCTGGATGTGGCGATCAGTGTTGTTAATCCGACATCCAAGCGGATGCGTGTTCGCTGTGTTCCCAGCCAATTTCTGAATATGGAAAACAGTGAAGAAGTTGCCTCAGAAAAAGCACTGAGGATATACAAAGTGGCGACGCTTGCAATAAAGGGAGGAGTTATTCAGCGCGATGCCCTTGTGAAGATAGGTATGGAACATTCTATCGAGTTGCTTCCGTGTCAAAATGAGATTATCTGGTTACGCATAAATACCGATGATCTCGTTGGTGGAGTTTGGAGAAGTCAGATATCATTCCAGCCTTTGGTGAACAGGGAATTCCGAAAGGATATCTTTCTTACGGTTAGGGTTATTCCATATCAATTTGCTTTTGAAGGCGTTCCCTATTCCAACAATTGGGGTGAATATCATGCAATGGCGAGCGGTGGTAAAAATCGGCACGCGGCCTTTATTGATCAGAAAGAGCACGATACAAATGTTCACCTTATAAAGCGAAAGAGCCTAGGTTTTTATACGCTTAAGTTTGATAAAGACGGCAAACCGGTCGGTGAGCCAGATTTTTCAGGCTTGAACGAATACATAGATAACTTTGGAAGTAAAAAACAGCTATATTTACTTCGTATTTTATACTCGTATCTTCCCAAAGAGATGGGTGGTTACAACAATTTTTCACCACAGGCGAAGGCGAATTTTAAGTGGTATCTCGACAAACTTATGGCCAACATAAAAGCCCGTGGTTTGACATATCAGAACATTGCATGGTATCCGGTTTGCGAACCGGATGTTGCTAGGGCCAAGGAAGCTATTAAGTTTGACAAGCTTTTATTGGAAGCTGATCCAAGACAGCAAATTTTCTGTACAGTTTACAGTGCCACTCCGCTAGCGGCGATAGAGTTATTGTGTCCGTATGTAAATATCTGGTGTCCAACATATGAAGTCAAACCAGAACAGCTTAATGCGATGCGCACTAAAAGCACCCGGCCAGTCCGAATGTTTTCCTATCAGGTTCTTCCGAGAGCTTCAAATCCATGGATATATCGTGTAATGTGTTTTAGATGTTTGAAAGCTGGATATGAAGGAATAGGGTTCTGGTCCTATGATGATGCAGGCCGAGGCCATCGCCGTTCTACGTGGGATGATTTTGACACGGACAAAGCATCTGATTACGCAGTTGTATATGAAGGCGGTGACGGTCCTTTACCGAGTGTAAGATGGCAGGCATGGGGTCAGACACTGCAAAGTTATCGCTATGTGAAATGGTTAAGGCAGCTGGCTGATAATGCTAAAGATCTTAAGTTAGCCGCTGAGGCAAAAAAAATGACTGATCAGGCTGTTACTGAGACACTCGGCAGCAAAGACTACACCGTCGCCGACATATATACCGACAAAATGCGAGTTATGGTAGCCAAACTGCTTACGGCTGAAGGTAAAATCACACCTTCCGATTTCAAGAAGATTTTGGCTCCCCAGGATTATTGCCTTACCGGAAATGGTTTAATGCTGCCCAATTATCATACTGGCGGAAGTTATGAATACAACATTTATCCAAACGGCCAAATGGCAGAGCGATGTGGTGTAAAAAGTGGAGAAATATTCTTTGACGGTAAGGACGCCAAGACCGGCCCACAGGCAGCCAACAAGCTCAATGGTACTCTAACCGACATTAAACGTTATTACCCCGACACATGGGTATGTTGGAACAATAGCTCCGGTAAACTTTGCTCAATCACATTTGATCTGAAGAAAGAATACCTTCTCACTGGGGCATCGGTGGATATTGATTTTTTTCCTATGGGTAAATTGTATAAAACAATTTCAGTTTATACTAGTAACGACAAGAAGAGTTGGGATCTGGTTGAAAAAATAGATATGGTTCCCATCACAACGGTTCGGCAAACAGAAGACGGTCAGTTGATCATAGACCTTATGCATCGCCAGGCCAGATATGTGAAGTTTGAAATAGAAACGATTAGTGGATCGACTAATATTGGTGAAATACGCATCTATGGGAGTATATGATCATATTTTTTGAATAGATTTATCAGAATTGCGTACAAAAAGTGTCTTATTGATAGAGAACATTTAATCTCGACTAGCCTTGTTGGCTGGCTGGAATATTTTGGAGATATATAAAATGAAGAAAAAAAAAGGTTTTACTTTGATTGAGTTGTTGGTGGTAATTGCGATTATATCACTACTTGTCAGTATACTGTTGCCCTCGCTGCAAAAAGCTAAAGAGTTGGCCAAGACTGCGGTTTGTATGACCAATCACAAGCAGCTGGCAGGTGGAGTGCAGATGTATGCGTCATTGTATGATGGGATACTCCCGTTTGCACCGGCAGGCTATTGGTATTATAAATGTCCCAGTTGGAGACACCAACTGGCCTGTGCTGTTTTTGAAGAGGATGAAAGTTTGCTCAAAGACTACGATGCTCCTCTTGGCCCGCTTTTTGAATGCCCAAGTAAAATTTGGACAGACACATTGTATCCTACCATGCACTTTGGTAGTGCGATGAATGTGTATATTTGGAATAACGTAGATAAGAATGTACCGGGAGGGGCAGAAGGTATAGCTCATAGTATTGATGATATTGTTAATTCATCCAAGACTTGCTTTACTGTTGACTCAATGGACGAACACTCAAATGTGGCACTGCCTTATTATCCTGCTGGACCTTTATATGGAGTAGGTTTTCATCATGGTGAGACGAGCTACTTCAGAGAAGGAGCCAGAATGGGTGGAAATACTGTTGCTTCATTTTTTGATGGACATGTTGAACAAGTAGCTGACGCTGATATGGAAGATGATTTCTTCGATGTTAAGGGAGATGATTTTTTTAATACTCCTTGATCACAGGTAGTTTTCCTAAGCGGTTTCAGGTTGGAATAAAAGCTATGCATGTGTCTTTTATTGTGATTTTTAACGGATTAATTATTTTGAGTTTCGAATGGTTTAAATGCCACAGGCGAGAATTTTAATGAACACAGCAAAAAGAGTAATACTTAATAAAGATCCTTTTGACGAGGTTTTTTCTTCACAGAAAATCGGCAAAATTGGGAATTGGCCTGCTTGGTGGCTAAAGTTTCCTGATGAAACCCTTAAGCAATCAGTGGTTTATTTCAAGCTAAGATTTAATCTGGATGGGGATACCACAATCCGTATTCATGTATCAGCAGATGAAAGATACAAACTTTTTTTGGATGGCAAACTGGTTTCATTAGGTCCTTCACGGGGTGATCAGTATAACTGGTATTATAAAACTTACGATATTGATTTTAAAAAGGGCGAACACGTTTTTGTTGCCCAGGCATGGGCCTTGGGAGAGTTAAGCCCTTGGGCACAGATCAGTGTTTGTCCGGGTTTTTTGCTGGCTGCAGAAGGCCGGTCGGCTGAGATGCTTAACACTGGTATTGCTCCTTGGAAGGTAAAACTTGCGGGTGGTTACAGTTTTCGTGAAAATGAAATATGCTTTGGGCCTTGTCATGATACAATAATACATGGCGAAAACTATGATTGGGGCTGCGAAAGTGGTGTTGGCGACAAGTGGGAACTGGCACAAAAAAAATCAGCTGGCAGAAGTGGGTTGCATTTTGCGAACTATGAAGTTAACGGACATCAGCTCGTTCCAGATCCCTTGCCGGAGATGCTGCATGATGACATCGTTGTTGGAAAAATAAGGTATGTGGATTTTGCCGAGACTATTGATACCTGGAAGATAATTGTGCAGGAAGATAGTAACCAGCCTGAACTTGTTACCCAATGGCAAAATACTATCGAGGGTAAAGAACCAATTCGTATTGGGCCAAACCAAACCATGCGAGTGATAATCGATCTCGAAGATTATTACTGTGCATATCCTGTTATTGAAACCTGTGGCGGGAAAAACTCCATTGTCAGGATTTCTTGGGCGGAGTCGCTTTATGAGCAGTCCAGAAGCGACCATGCCGACAATCCTAAGGGTAATCGCAACGAAATCGAGGGAAAGTATTTCATTGCTGTGGGAAATGATTTTTACCCAGACGGAAATGATGATAGGGAATTCGAACCTCTTTGGTGGCGGGCAGGGCGATATGTTGAGATATTCATCAAAACAACCGAGCACGCACTAACCGTAAAGAGCTTTAAATTACGTGAGACACGTTATCCGCTTGAGATGGAATCTGAATTTGTCTGCAAAGATCAACGCATAAATGATATGCTTCCAATCATGGTTCGCGCGATACAGATGTGCAGCCATGAAACGCTTATGGATTGCCCATACTACGAACAGCTTATGTACGCCGGAGATACCCGCCTTGAGCTTCTTGCGACGTACTGTATGACTGGTGATGACCGGCTTGCCCGTAAGGCGATCAAAATGTTCGGGGCCAGTATTGATGTGTCGGGATTTACCCGCTCACATTATCCGTCACGAATGCGCCAGATAATTCCACCATTCTCATTGTGGTGGATTGGGATGGTTTACGATTTCGGTTTATGGCGCGGCGATAAAGACTTTATCGCGTCATTCAGACCGAAAATACAGTGCGTTTTAGAGACATTCAATCTGAGCGTGGACTCAGATGAAAAGTTGCTAGCTGCACCAAATGGATGGAATTTTGTTGATTGGGTTCCTACTTGGAATCGAGGAGTTCCACCGCAAGCAATGCCAGGGCAAATAAGTTCCATATTGAATTTACAGCTGGTTCTCGGGTTGGAATATGCCTCTCAGATAGAGTATTGGTGTGGAGATTCTGTACTGGCTGACTTATATAACTCCAAGGCGGCGATCCTGCTGGATAAAATAATCAAAAAATTCTGGTGTTCCGAAAATAATCTTCTAGCTGACGATCTTGCTAAAACTTCATTCAGTGAACATGCCCAAGTTTTGGCTTTGTTAAGCCGCAATATTTCGTCTCAGATGGCTGAGAAAATAGGTGTTTCACTATTTGGTAGAAATGATCTCGCTCAAACTTCAATCTACTTTACTCACTATTATTTTGAAGCATGTCATAAACTTAGGAATGTAGAAGCTTTCTTTAAACGTCAGGAATTATGGTTCAATTTGAAAAAAAGAGGGTTTAAGACTACTTTTGAAGAACCAGGTAACTCCCGAAGTGATTGCCACGCTTGGGGAGGACATCCGATATACCATTTATTTGCAACATTGTTGGGAATTAGGCCTGCGAAGTTTGGTTTTGAAGAATATGAAACAAATCCAATGCCAATTAATAATATGAGAATATCCGCAATGTTGCCTTTGTCTTGTAATAAATCTCTTAAGGTTATTTTTGATTCAGAAATAATTGAAAAAAGAATGGTTTTTAGTCATGAGACCGAACAGCCGCGGATATCGCTGGTTAAAAAAGAGAGAGGGTTTGAATTGGTCAATCGCTGAAAAGTCTTCTTTGAAGAAGCAATGGATAGCAATAAAATCCTTGAGTTTCAGGCGGATTATGGAAAAGATCATTGGAAGATTGGAGGCTCCTGAGCCAGCCAAAATAGTTTTTGCAGGTGACAGTATCACTCATGGAGCTTTGCACACTTATGGTTCTCGCGATTATACAGAGCTTTTTTCTGAACGGGTGCGGTTTGAGAGGGATAGGCTTCTTGATGTTGTTATAAAGACGGGCGTTGCGGGTTGGACAACTCAAATGATAAGAGATAATCTGGAATGGAACATTTTGCAGTTCCGGCCTCATGTTGTTTCAATCATGCTTGGCATGAACGACGCTGTTGCCGGTAAGGACGCGACCCAACTCTTTAAGGATAACTATAACCATATTCTCGATGAACTGGAGGAGAGCGATTCTCTTGTACTGCTTCATACAATGAATCCTATTTGGGCTGCAGGGAATAATTTACGTGGTGATTTGCCTTTTTATGTAGAAGCTATTCGTGAGATTGCATCGCAACGGAAGTTACCTGTTATTGATCACTACTTATATTGGGAAGAGATGTTCAAGGCTGATCCAACGCTAAGCGTTAAATGGATGGACAATGAAATACACCCGGGTGCTCTTGGGCATTGTGCTTTTGCTCGCCTTCTTTTCAAGAAATTGAAAATGTGGGATCCCGATACAAGCAGAGTCTGTAGGCAAATTGGAGAATGAATATTTAGAACAAGCGATTGTGTTATATTTTAAGAAAATAAAACAAATACGGAAAACTCGTAAAAATAAGATTAATAATGTGTGAAAATGAAAAATGAATATAGAAACTTCTTGACAAGAGCAAGCGGTTGTGTCATACTGTTTTTGTATTGTTCCACGAAATTGTGTTGCTAGCTTAAATAATTCCAATGTGTCTCTGCAAGAGGATGTAAAAAGTGTTTTAGATTGTATTTGATATCAAGTTTTAACAAGTTAGGGATTTATTTATGTTAAAGTCAGATAATGTTATGAAATACATACAGAAGGTTATTTTTCTGGCGATTTGCTTTTTGCCAGTTTTTGCGGGTACGGTTTTTGGAGAAACTTTAACTCATGGGCATGAGGTTTTGCTGGACAAAGGTTTGCAGCTTAGAGGTACTCTGATTAATCTTCAAGCTGGGTTTGATACGACTTTGTGGGAAGAATCAAATTTCACAACGCTAAATGTGACGACTAACGTATATCAAAACCTGATCCCGCAAGGAATACCAGGAGCCCCAAACCAATTGCCGATGTATATCAATTGGGTGACGGATTCGAATATGTATCTGGGCACGAGTGAATATACTGACAATATTGTTTGTATTCAATATCAGGATGAGCAATCGATTGTGGGTTCTCAGTTAGCAAGTATTTCGGCTGAAGTGGCAACATTGAAGGCAAGATTTCCGCACGCCATTGTTTATCTCAACCAGAGTTCACGTTATCACACCGATGGGAACGGGACACTTGTTCCGCTAACTCTCGATATTCTTAAACTGTATACTCGAGTAGTTAAGCCAGACATGCTACATTTTACAGAGTACACGTTTCAGGATATTTATAATGAAAATAGCCTGAATAAGTTGTATGGATATTTGGAGTTGTATCGTAAGGCTGGGCTTGCCGGTTTGACCGGGGATGGAACTCAACCGATACCTGTTGGAAAGTATGTGGGCACCTTTTATGAGACTACAAATCCATATACAAGATTCCCCTCGGAATCAGAATTTCGTTTGGACCAGTTCGCAGCCTGGGCTTTTGGGTTCAAATCTGTTGAGGCATTTGTGTATACAACTGGGTCGACTACGATAGGAATGTTTACTGAGGGGCAGAGTCAGATTCCTACAGCACAATATTTTCAATATGCCGAACTGAACCGTCAAAGTCAGAATCTTGGCGATGCTTTGGTTCAGTTGATTACCACAGATGTTCGAATGAAGATGGGATATCACAGCGACGGTACGACGAACGAGCTTCCTGAGGGTGTTTCAGCGTGGGATTCAACAGCCGACGATTATCTAAAATCCATTACTGCTTTTAATATTGGAGATCTTAATAATGGCTTGGCTGATGATGTGATAGTCGGGTTCTTTAAACCTCTCGATGCCTCATTGGTCGAAGATGGGGCGGAGGATGATGTTTATTTCATGGTCGTAAATGGATTGACAGATGTGGCTGGCGATGCTGATGAGTGCCAGCAATATATTCATTTGGAATTTGATTTTAGCGGAACAGATATTACCCGACTTTTACGCATGAGTCGCGATACCGGAGAAGTGGAAATTGTTAATCTCGTTTCTGATGGCAGTGGATTATACCATCTTGACCTTCTTCTTGATGGAGGAACAGGCGACCTTTTTAAGTATGATACTGGCAGTTTATTTATTTCAGCCCCTCAGCCAGAGAGGCCTTTTTTGATGGGGGATGCAAATGGTGATGGTGTTGTCTCTGCCGGTGATTATGCAGCCGTGCAAGCAAATTTTGGCCATACTCTTGTCACAGAAGGTGCGACAACTCCGGAACCAGCGACGTTGGCTCTTCTGAGCCTTGGTGGGCTTAACCTGATTCGCCGTCGTCGGATTGATAATCGTGGTTAGTTCTCTTTTACATAGCAAATGATTTTCCACACAACGGGGGACGGAAAGAAGTTTGAATGAAGGTAAGTTGAATGCTGGCAGTACAGATTTGCGAAGTTAGTTTTGAAAAAGTCTATAAGGATGGTGTAGGAACAATGGTCAATTCACAATCAATTCGAAAGGAAGGAAGTACAATGAACAAAGTATTGATTTTCACGGTGATTTTTGCAGTAAGCTGTAGCGTGTTTGGTCAGACGTGGCAAATTCCTCAGGGTAGTGCTGTTATTGATGCAAATCTGAGTGACTGGGCAGACTCCCCGTGGATAGATATGGATGTTATTGCTTATGGTTTGCCCAGCAATATCAGTAATGCCAAAATGGCAGTAAGGTGGGACACCACAAATCTTTATATGGCAATAACCTGTGATGATGCCGACTTGCAGTTGTCGCAGGGGTGTCTTTCATGGAATGGCCAGGATGATATTGAAGTGTATGTCAATGTATCCAATAATGATCCTGTTAACTATAGTTCGATAAATTGGGTTACCGCTCAACATTATTTTATTGGCGCTAACGGTGATAATGCTACTGGTTTGAGTAGTACTCCTGCCAGCCCAGCTGGCGCTTGGTCAAATTTGGGTAGTGTAAACCCCTTGCCAGACGCGGTTAATTGGCCCAACACCAATATTGAATATGCGACAAACGTTACAGGCAATACCATCACCTACGAGATGAAATTACCTGCGTATAGCAATATGGCCATTGGTGAGGTCAAAACATTGACAGCCGGTGATATTGTTGGTCTTGATGCGATTGTTGCAGACAGAGGACTTTACAATTATGGGTGGGTTGGCATTAATGCTGATGGTGGTAAATCCGGAAATGCTGGCCAATTTCAGGATTGGGAACTTGTTACAGAAATTGTTAACGCTGATGTTCATTATACATTTCAGGAAACTGCACCAGGCACGTGGAAAGTATTTGTCGAAATTTCCGGAGAAGATACAGCTGGGCTTTCGGCATATGAAATTTGGGTGGATAATGTAGCTGAGGGATCCGTGAGCTTTGCTGAGAATACTTTGGGCTCTGGAACCACAGGTTTTTCATCAAACACCTTGCTTTATGGTGAGATTGGCGAAAGCTTCAATGTTGGTAACCATCAGAATGCCGGTGATGCAGCAATTGAAGGTATCGGTATGGTTGCGGTTAATGAGGCAGGCGTTGTTTTGGACGCGCAGGCTCTTATTGGAATTCTAACAACCCCAACTGGCTTAACTGAAGATGATTTTCGTGTTGCGGTTGTGGGGTTGCTGGACGAAACGGGTGGTGATTTCTTAAATACGAATACTCTTGTACCGACCATTGAAGTGATCCAGTTCTCATTTCTTCTTGGCGATGCCAATGGTGACGGAGTGGTTTCTGCCGGTGATTATGCCTCTGTACAAGCCAATTTTGGAAATACAGGTACAGCAGGAGGGGGGCTTGCCGGCGATGCTAATGGTGATGGCGTTGTATCTGCAGGTGACTATGCATCTGTGCAGGCTAACTTTGGCAATACATCAGGTGTAGGTTTAGTTCCTGAGCCTGCAACCATCAGTTTTTTGCTCATGGGTACCATTGCATTGATTAGGCGCAAATAGTTACTATTTGGTACTCTTAAAAGACTTTGCAGATTATAGACCAAACGACAGATATTAGAGCATTTTAAATTGAGAAGTCGTTTTTGTTGTGTCATTAAGGACAAGATTGAGAAGAAAGGCGAATCTGAAATTGTTACCCCATATTTTGACACACAACAAAGCCACAAATCGCAGAAATACGAAAGATCAAATTTAAAATGCTCTAATAAAAACAATAAATTTGCATAAGACGCCAAAAGTTGTGTTCAAAGTTATTCCGTATCCATTAAAGATTCCGAGTCTTTGGACGGAGTATAATAGTTTTTTTTCGAGGTTTTGAATAGGTTGAAAGAATCAAAATAATATAATTGGAATGTATCAAAAGATTGAATTATTTTTAATGTATAAGTTTGCAACAATAATTTTTGCCTAATCCAGTTTTGTGCATATTACTTACATCTACAAGTCAAAGTTCAGTGCCGAATGGCTCACAAGTGAAGTTATAAAAAAAAGACAAAAAATAAATTTTACTTAGAGTTTCTAGTGCTTCGTTGGCAGGTCGAAAGCTCGATACCCAGGAGCAAGCTATTTCTTGGCTCGGGCTTGCGTGCCAGAATCAAGAAATAGCACTATCACGAATGTTATCTTCGTATGCTTATTCATCATTGATGATCCTCAGATTGTGTGCTTTAAAGTTTTAAATAGAGCAACCGTTTGTGTTAGCCAATATTAGTTTTTTGATTGGATTTAAGACAAACCGCATAAGATAAGTCGCAACCAAGCCATTGGCTTGCGTTCTATCTTACTTAAATCTACCGTATGAATTCGTTATTTGAAAGTATTTTGTAATTACTCTTCGGTGAGCCAAATATTTATATAAGTTTTTTGACTATCTTCATGGTGTTTAAGCTGTTGTATTAGGGCATATGAAACTTGAGAGTGCATCTTTTCTGGCTTGCTGTGCCCGCGGCTGCTTCAGAAACATTTTGGAATTGGACTAACTATTCCTCATGTTTCTTCCTTGCCGTGAAAAAAACCGACAGGAAAAATGAGCATTTTCAACTTTTACATGCACCAGGGCCATTTCCAGGAAGTTTTTTGTTTAGCTAATCGTGCATAGTTTTTTTGAGAGTTCGGAAAAATTTAGAGAACAGGAGAAAGCAGATGAAAAACGCTAAATTATGGCTGGTAATTGTTGTTTTGTTTTTGATGGTAGGGCTTTCGGTTGTAGATGCGGCTACTTATTATGTTGCAACAAATGGCAATGATGCCAATAATGGTACCTCTACAGGTTCACCATGGGCAACTATACAAAAAGCAACAACCATGGTGGCTCCTGGGGATACGGTTTACATTAAAGCTGGTACATATAGTGGAAATATAACGTTAACTACAAGTGGAACATCAGGATCTCCAATTACATTTGAAGGTTACACGACGACACCTGGAGATAATCCCAGTCTTTATTATTCTTATGGGGATGCTATCAATCAATACCTCATGCCCATGCTTGATGGTGGCAACAGGGCTACGGCTGGTACGGCCATTACCATGCATAATAGAAATTATATAGTTCTTAAAAATTTACAAATAGTAAATTACCAAAGAGGAATAAATGGGGCTGTAATAAATAATTGCATTATTGAAAATATTATTGCTAAGGAACTGGGGGATCCAACGGCTGCTTATGACGGGAGAGGCATTACTTTTGGAACATACGCAAACAATAACATCATTAAAAGATGTATAGTCATAAATGCTTGCGCGGAAGGAATATTAGTTTTAGGAACCTATAATACTATAGAAAATTGTGCGGCCTATTGTGACGATAATAGAAGTGAAAATGCAGCAATGGATTATTATATTGAAGTGGTTGATGGGGATTATAATACCATAATCGGTTGCTATGCTGAACGGGTTGGGGAATTGCCGCATCCTGGGCATGGCATCCAACTCAAAGGCAATTGTGAAAATAATCTGATTAAAGATAGCGTTACAGTGAATTTAGGTTTTGGTTTTTCTGGAAGACACCGTGGTGTAATGAATAATATTTTTGAAAATTCTACTGCCATTGGAGATGGCGGAAATGGATTAGCGGCCATTGATGGGGCTAGTTATAATACCTTTAGAAATTGTCGTACAATTGGTGTTGATCATGGAGCGTTCTTCTATGACACATATGAAGATGAAGGAACCCAGTCTGCGGGGACCTATAATACCTTTGAAAATTGTATATTTGAAGACACAATTTACAATTGCATAGAATTCAATGGTTATGACAGAGACTCTGCTGCATCCTACAATAAATTCATAAATTGTACCTTTTATGATGGACAGTATCTTTTTAATTGTGACCGGACCAATGTTGGAAATGAAATGACTAATTGCATAGTTAATGGTGTTTCTAATTATAAAGCTGGAGGGTACACATTAGGTTGTACGATTAGTTATTCATGTTTCTATGGCAATGGTTTTTCAACTCCAACAGGAACAGGTAATTTTGCAGGAAATCCGTTTTTTCAAAATCCCGCGAATGGAGATTTTCACCTACGGGAAGAATCTGCATGCATTGATGCAGGAACAACGGTTGATATTGATGTTGATCATAATTACCTAAATCGTTTATATGGGGACCATTATGATGTTGGTGCTCATGAGTATTGTGGCGAGGATACCGCACTGATTCATATTGATTTTAATGAAAATACGGGGACAGCGGTCGCAGATAATATGGCTTGTATTTCAAATGGTACCATAAGTGGTGCTACATGGGTTGCTGGAAAATCTGGCAGTGGTTTGGATTTTGATGGCAGTAATGATACTGTGAATTTTGGAAACCAGGCGGTATTGGATCTGGATGGCAGCTTTAGTATTTCCGCATGGGTTAAGCCGGAACAAAACGACGCTTATAACGCTATTGCCGGTAAGTATATTTGGGGATACTACGGATTATATACCATGAACGGGCAATTATGTGGATTTGCAAATGGTAGTACCACCGATGCCTCTAGTTCTAGCACAGCCACTCTCGCTACAGGAGTTTGGAGTTATGTGGTAATGACTTTTGATGTTAATGGGGACAAGAAAGTCCATTTATATATCAATGGCGCAGAAGTCACATATGCAACACAAACAGCTATGGTCGGTTCTCCAGCAAACGACTCAAGTAGTTATAATTTTTACATTGGTTCAGATCTTGGTTATCGCTATTGGTTTAATGGGGTAATTGACGAAGTCAAAATATTCACACGTGCACTCAATGCCCAGGAAATAGATGATACATACGATGGTATGGTTTTTTCCGCGGATTTTGAGGCGGGAAATGGAAGCAATGTAAATGACGCCTGTTATGGAAATGACGGCACGTTGACTGAGGTAATAAACTGGACTGAGGGGGTATCAGGTATGGGTTTGGATTTTGGGGGGTTCCGAGCGACCCGTGGTGTTAATTTTGGGGATCCGGCCATTTTGAACATGACTGGAAGTCGTACTATTTCTGCATGGATCAAACCTGAAAGATATGGAGATTATCATCAAATTGTTAGTAAACCTCTCACTGGATACAGCCTGTATGTAAACAATGGCTATCTAAATGGATATATAGCAGGGTCCAGTACCCCAGCTCATAGCTTAAGCAGTAATCTTGTCACTATTGGAGAATGGCAGCATGTAGCGATGACTTTTGATGTAAATGGGGACAAAAAAATCCGTCTATATATCAATGGTCAGGAAGTGACATATTCTACACAAACAGCAATGGGCGGTTCTCCTACCAGCACCGCTAGTAATGATTTTGTCATTGGATATTGGTTTGATGGGGTAATTGATAAAGTTAAGGTTTTTACACGTGCATTCAGTGCAGAAGAAATTAATGAATTAGCAGGTATTTACGCAACTATTTTTTGTGTTGAGCTGGATGAAGGAACAGGAAGCAGTGTTGCAGATAGTAGCATATATGGTAATGACGGTACGGTCAGTGGTGCGAGTTGGGTTGGAGGAGTATCCGGGAATGCCCTCGATTTTGATGGTACCAATGATGGTGTCAACTTTGGAAATCCAACTATATTGCAATTGACGGGTAGCCGTAGTGTCTCTGCATGGATTAAGCCAGATCAGAACAACGATTATAATACTATTATAAATAAGGGAGGAGCATACAGTTTCTTGACCTATGCAGGAGGATACCTCCGCGGATGGGTCATGGGAAATTCAGAATATGCAGACAGCATTAGCAATGAAGCAATTGTTACCGGAGAGTGGCAGCATGTGGCTATGACTTTTGATGTAAATGGTGACAAAAAAGTTCATCTTTATATTAATGGTGAAGAAGTTACCTATTCAAAACACACCGCTCTAACCGGAAATCCTATCAGCACTGCGTATGGTTTCTACATTGGAACAGACCAGGGAACAAGCAATTGGTTTAATGGAATAATTGATGAAGTAAAAATTTACAGCAAAACTCTTACTGCCTACGAAATAGAAAGCCTTTATCAGGCAGAATAATATTCCAAGTAATAATTTTATTTGCCGATAGAATCTGAAGGGAGCGATTATTTCTTTAGATTCTATCGGCATAATAGAGATTATCTTAAGTACATCGCGTTGTAATTAACTGCGAAAAATATCCATCAAACGAAGATCCTGCTGTGGGTATTGGAAGTTCTATATTCTCGATGGTTATGTTGATTATTCATTGACCTTTCAAATCAACTAAAATATAGGTATGCCAACTCCAGCCTTGAAAATATTTCCAACCGAGAAGCCCCCTGTTATTAATGGCAAGCTGGAAGATGATTGCTGGAAGCGGTCTTCGGTAGCGGGAGGTTTTATTACAACCGAAGGCTTTTGGGCAAATGAACAGACAACATGCTATATTACATACGATAAAAATAATCTTTATATCGGATGTCGCTTTGATGAGAGCAGAGTCGCGACCATAGCATAGCGTTTAAGCATAGAATTATTACAATGGAAAAAATGTTTTTAGTGATGAATTTGCTCCATATGAAACTCGAATATATAGATTTTGTGAAAAAAACAGAAATTAGGAAATATTATAATGAAAATTTTGATAACAGGTGCGACTGGACATATAGGAAGTTATCTCGTACCGAGGCTTATAAGGCTGGGGCATAAGATCGTCGGTGTTGCTCGAAAGTCCGAGCCGAAGTATCCATTCAGTCTGGATGAGTGGGGAAAAATTCAATGGATTGTTGCAGACTGTCGCGCTGAAGAGCAAACAGGCAAGTGGGCAGAACGACTCACAGCTATTCAGTGCGATGCTGTTGTCGATTTGATTTCATTTAATACTCAGCAAAACCAATTTCTTGCTGATGCTTTCAAAGGGCGGATAAAGCACTTTTTACATTGCGGGTCTATCTGGGCATATGGGCCCTCGAACCGAATACCACATCTTGAGGAATATCCCCACCATCCTAAAAGTCAGTACGGTAAAGATAAAACAGCTATAGAAGAATATCTTCTGAAACTAAATAAAGATGAAGAGTTCCCAGCAACCATTATACATCCAGGGCATATTAGCGGCAAATACTGGCTGCCGATAGATCCGCAAGGCAGCATCAATGGGTTGGATATTTACGAGAAGCTTCGTTCCGGGCAGGTTGTATATTTGCCTGAGAATGGAATGGATGCCCTGCACCACGTCCACGCAGACGATGTTGCTCAGGTTTTCGAACTGGCAATCACAAATCCCAAAAAATCCATAGGCCAGACTTTCAGCGCGGTTTCGCCTTATGGCATGACACTGAAAGGATGTTGTGAAGCGGTAGCTAAGGTTTTGGGCCTAACTGCAAATATTGAATTTGTGCCAACTTCAATATTCAAAGAAAAGATGGGTGAAAAACCATTCTCAATTACTCAAAGTCATCTTGAGGAATCTGTAATTGCCAGCCCGCAAAAGGCACATGAACTTTTGGGATATACACCAGCATATACGACCGAACATATCTATGCGGAATTTGTCGAGCATATGGTTATTACTGGAAAACTGAAAAAACTTTAATATAAGGATAAATAATCGTGGAAAGAAAATACGCGGTAATTTTAGGCAATCTGGGTAACACGTGCGACAGGTTTTGCGGCGGATATAAGGATAATCCTTCGTCGGTGGAGATGCTGGCAAATGCGGTAAAAATTCCGCACGTGCAGGGAATCGAGCTCGTCGGCACATGGGACGTCACGCCGGAAAACGCCAGGGAAATGAAGAAAGCCTTCGACGACAATCAGATTAAATGCGTCTCGATTATTCCCGATCTTTTTGCCGACAGGCGGTTCTGGAAGGGCAGTTACAGTGCGAAAGATGCAGCTGTCCGTAAGTATTCCATGGACTATACTCGGCAGATGTGCGAAGTGGCCGAAACTATGGAGTGTGATCTTTTGAACATTTGGCCTGGCCAGGACGGCTATGATTATCTGCTGACGGCCGACTACGAACAGGAACGCCAGTGGCTGTGCGAGGCCGTCGCGGCGCTGGCAACTGAGTTCCCGAAGATTCGTTTCGCCCTTGAATACAAGCCTAAAGAGCCACGCACGCACAGCTATCTTGCACGCATGGCCGACTCTCTGCTTCTCGCCCAGGAGACCGGTTGCGGGAATGTCGGCGTGACGATCGACACCGGCCACGCTTATAATGGCGGTGAGGTTGTTGCCGAATCGATCGTGCTTGCCAAGCGGGCCGGCGACAAACTTATGCACATGCACTTTAACGACAATTACACCGCCTGGGACGATGACATGATCGTCGGCAGCATCCACACTGTTTGTTACATCGAGATGCTGTATTGGCTGGATCGCTGCGGTTATTCGGGCTGGCTGAGCATGGACCAGTATCCGTATCGCGAAGACGCAGCCTGCGCTATTGGCGAAAGCATTCAGTGGCTGGTGAAGTTCGATGCAATCCTGCAAGCCAATCGCAGCAAAATAGACGAACTTGTGAAACTCGGCGATGCCGTGGAAACTTCAAAATTCCTCAGAAGTGTGATCGCGTAATGGGTTATTGCTACCCTTCACGGTTTTTGCGTCATTAGAGTAAGGTAAGTTAGGTTGGAATTTTAAGTGGCTTTTTTGGGGTGAACGGCTACAATAACAAATTTGAACTATGGCCTGTTGTATAAACGATTGCACCACATGATTGAATGAAATTAGCATATTAAATGGACATTATATCTATGAAAATAATAGGAGTATTTTAAAACGGAATTAATAAATAAATGGATATATAGTACTTGACAAGAACAAGCGGTTGCGCTATAACTTTACAGTAATAAATAATTGTTGAATATTTAGCACAATGTATGTTACAGTTAATCCTTTTTTTGATTTTCCTGAGAGCGTAGTTAACAGGGGCATTGGAAGACGTCAGTGGTTTTAGAAAAAGAGTAACAAATCACAGGAGACAACAAATGATCACAAAAATGGTTACAACGTGTGTGTCAACATTTATTTTACTGGTATTGGTCGGTTCTGCTTTTTCTGGTTCTGTTGTTACTACAATTCAGCACGGCCATGATGGATGGGTGGGTGGTGAGGATGCTATGTATGACACACTATCAGGCGACGTTGGTTTTGTTGATGGTGCGTATCAGCAAATTCGGGCTGGATATGATGGCACAAGGGATTACTTCACTCTGATCGCGTTTAAAGATATCTTTGGAGAAGGAGTCTTGGATGAGAATATGCCGGTCTTGAACGCCAAATTGAGGCTGTATCTTGCCTACAACATCCAAATCGGCCACAATAGAAAACTTCAGGCGTATATGATGACTCGGGAGTCGCCCATAGCCGACCATACTGGTTCTGCCGTCAATGGCGAATCCTCCCAGGCTTATCGTTCTTATGACGCTAACACGAGCCAGGTTTATGCATATTGGGGTAATAGCAGCCAACAGGAAGCAGGTCCGGTGGTAGGTGTGGATTGTGGCTCAAGCCCGGTAGGAGAGTTTGTCCTCAATGGTGAGACTGCTGGTACATGGATTGAAATTGATGTAACTGATGCTGTGGAAGCATGGCGAACAGGCAGTAACAATTATGGGTTGTTATTAAAAGCTGTAGGTGATTCTGGTTATATTCCATATCTTGCATTTGCATCTAATGATTATCCCGCAGGATATCCAATGGAACCTCAACTGGTCGTCACGCAAGAGGTGAAAATTATAACAAGATTTCAGCACGGCCATGATGGATGGGTGGGTGGTGAGGATGCTATGTATGACACCCTATCCGGCGACGTTGGCTTTGTTGATGGTGCTTATCAGCAAATTCGGGCTGGATATGATGGCACAAGGGATTACTTCACTCTGATCGCGTTTAAAGATATCTTTGGAGAAGGAGTAATGGATGAGCACCTATCAGTTTCGGATGCCAAATTGAGATTGTATCTTGCCTACAACATCCAAATCGGCCACAATAGAAAACTTCAGGCGTATATGATGACTCGGGAGTCGCCCATAGCCGATCATACTGGTTCTGCCGTCAATGGCGAATCCTCACAGGCTTATCGTTCTTATGACGCTAACACGAGCCAGGTTTATGCTTACTGGGGTAATAGCAGCCAACAGGAAGCAGGCCCGGTGGTAGGTGTTGATTGTGGCTCAAGCCCGGTAGGAGAGTTTGTCCTCAATGGTGAGACTGCTGGTAC
Organism: Phycisphaerae bacterium; assembly: GCA_963664745.2. Classification (GTDB taxonomy): domain Bacteria; phylum Planctomycetota; class Phycisphaerae; order SM23-33; family SM23-33; genus B1-G9. The sequence goes on along the minus strand of CAXXMC010000002.1, from coordinate 514,014 downwards.
ATGGATTGAAATTGATGTAACTGATGCTGTGGAAGCATGGCGAACAGGCAGTAACAATTATGGGTTGTTATTAAAAGCTGTAGGTGATTCTGGTTATATTCCATATCTTGCATTTGCATCTAATGATTATCCCGCAGGATATCCAATGGAACCAGAACTCGTAGTTACGCAGGATGTACAAACCCGAATAACTCACGGACATGAAGTTTTGTTGGAAAACGGTTTGCAGATTAGAGCCTGCCTTCCTGGGCTCATCGGAGATTTTGATCCTGATTTGTGGTCAGATACAGGTTTTACGACACTCAACATGATGGGTAACATATATCAAAACTTAGTTCCCAGAGGATTTCCAGCCTCTCCAAACCACTTGCCGTATACTCAACTCATTTATGGCCCCAATGACTCTTTGGGCGCAAGTACCTATACAAATAGGATGGTTGCTGTTCAGCTTGAAGATGAGCAGTCGATTATAGCATCTGAGTTACCTCAGTTGGCTGAGGATGTTGCAATTCTTCAGGGAAGATTTCCAGATAGTATTATCTATCTTAGTCAAAGTGCTCGGTATCACAGTGATGGGGCCGGGACGCTTGTTGCACTAACTCCCAGCATACTTGATGCTTATACTCAGGCAGTTCAGCCCGATATGCTCTGGTTTTGTGATTATCCATTTCAGATATCGGGTTCCTTAGCGGCAAATCTGACAAAAATGTATGAGTTCTTGGAGATGTATAGAGATGCAGGGCTTGCGGGTTTGACGGGCGATGGTAGTCAGCCGATACCAGTTGGAAGGTATTTGGGAACCTTCCATGAGATCGAAGACGATAGTTCAATTAGTGGTAGGTTTCCCTCAGAATCAGAAGCTAATCTAGACCAGTTTGCCTCTTGGGCTTTTGGATATAAATCAGTTGATGCGTTCGTTTATTCTACGGGTAGCCTAACGACTGGTGTGGTAGGAATGTTTCTTGAAGGTGCCAATCAAACCGCCATTGAGCCGGCGTTCTCTCAATATGCAGAATTGAATCGTCAGAGTAAGAATCTTGGCTTGGCGTTGACTCATTTGATCAGTACTGATGTTCAAATGAAGATGGGCCAACACCTTGATGGTAGTCAAAATGTGGTAACTAATACCTTGCCAACCGGTGTCACTGCTTTCAGTTCCAGTTCACTACCCTGCATTAATGCAATTACCGTTAGTAACCTAGGGACAAAAAATGATGGTGAAGATGGTGACGTTATCGTAGGGACTTTTGAGGTTTTGGATCACAGCTTTGTACAGCCATGCCATGAGGGGGAAGTTTATTTTATGGTCGTAAACGGTTTAAGTGACCCTACTGGAGATGCTGAGGATTGTCAGCAGTCGATTCGACTTGATTTTGATTTCGGTACAACTGGACTAAACCGACTACTGGAATTAGATCGTGAAACTGGACATGTTCATGAAGTTCCTCTGGTTAGTGATGGAGGTTCACTCTATCATCTTGTGATTACTCTTGATGGTGGCATGGGCAATCTTTATAAGTTCCATGCCCACAACACGACCCCATGTGGTAGTGCATTTATGGATAATGTTGATGGCCTTGACTCGATTTGTACTGAGTGTGAATAACTCTTAATTTGGAGTAGTATATTGGGCATAATGTTTCGTTGAACAATTTAGCGGCTTTTCAACAATGAGGAGTTTCAAAAAAAGACTAAATTTTGTTAATTGAATTTTCAGGAACAGGTGATTCCTGCCTACAAGGCTTTGATGGTTACGCCTTTTTTACTCTTAGGGTTTAGATTATATTGTAAGGAGTTACCACTGATATGCCCAATGACATTCTTTATGACAATACCTTTTGAGGAATAAATTTTCTGGTTGCCTGAGGTGTTTAAAATAAATTTTCGTGGTTATGGCCAAAATGCCCCGTTGACTATACTTAATTATACAATTACTGCCCCCACTGTGAAAGGTATGACGATATGACTTGAAAAGCATTTACAAAGCAGCTAACATCAATGGTGATGCCTGAAATATTGAAATACGACGATTTATATTTAGAGTGATAGTCTGGAGCACTTTTTTTACAGAAGTTTTCTTTGTTTCCTGATCGTTTTGGGAACTAAACTTTGTGTTTTTCAAAATGAAAATAAAAATTGGAGTTTTTTTATAATGTCTCAAAAGAAGCGATATGTACAAGTCGGCGTCGGTGGGCGTAGTTATCTGTATTCCGAGGAAATGGTTGGTAACTCCAAGGATCTTTGTGAGTTTGTAGCTATCTGCGATATAAACCAGGGCCGGCTAGAGAACTGTGATAACAAGATAACAAAACTTGGCGGCGCTCCGCTGGCAATGTATTCCGCAGATCAGTTTGAGAAGATGATAGCCGATCACAAACCTGACGTCGTAATCGTAACGACAGGCCCTGACGCCACACACAGCGATTATATCTGTCGGGCCATGGAACTCGGCTGCGATGTTGTTACCGAAAAACCCATGACCACCGACGAAAATCGTTGCAAGAAAATCATTGATACAATCAATAAAACAGGCCGACAGCTTCAGGTTACTTTCAACTATCGCTATTCGCCCCCTAGGTCGCAGGTTAAAGAAATTCTTATGAGTGGTGCGATAGGCGAAGTTCTGAGTGTCAACTTCACTTGGATGCTCGATACTCGTCATGGCGCCGACTATTTTCGCAGATGGCATCGCCAGCGAAAAAACTCCGGCTCGCTTCTTGTCCACAAATCCACGCACCACTTTGACCTTGTAAACTGGTGGCTGAATGATATTCCCGAAGACGTTTTCTGCCAGTCCTCTAGGAGATACTATACGCCTGAACGAGGCGACGAGCTTGGGTTACAGAATCGAGGCGTCCGCTGCCTGGGCTGTCCTGCAAAAGACAAATGCAAATTCTACTTTGATCTTAATGAAAATGAAGAGCTACAGAATCTGTACCTGAACCCCGAAAAGTACGACGGCTATTTCCGCGACCAATGTATTTTTGGGGACAATATTGATATATGGGATACCATGGGCGTCAACGTTCGCTATAGGCGCGGAGCCATTCTCAATTACATGCTGACCGCTTACAGCCCATACGAAGGCTATCGCATCGCCTTCAACGGCACTAAAGGCAGGTTGGAACACAGGTGTTGCGAGAACACGTACTTTAGTGGTGATGGTTCTGTTCCCGGTGAGTTGGAGAAGGATAATGTATCTATAACTCTGATTCCTGAATTTTCACAGCCTGAAGCCATAGAAGTACATACTGGTACGGGAGGGCATGGCGGAGGCGACCCGATTTTGTTGGCAGATATTTTCGACCCGAATGCCCCCATAGACCCGCTGAAGCGAAAAGCCGGTGTTGTTGACGGAGCCTATTCAATCCTTATCGGCGTAGCGGGATGCCAGAGCATCGATACTGGTAAATGCGTGAAGATTTCAAATCTTCTAGGAAATGCCAAACTTCCGAAAAAGAAATAAATGAAGGAGTAAAGTCAAATTACTCCGTGAGGCTATAAATTTTTATTGCAAAAAACTATTGTCCTATAAAACTCCATCCTAATTGCAAGGTAGTTAGAGCATGAGTGAATATACAATTCCTATCAGCGTGTTTTTGTTGTTAAGTTGTGTATTTGTTCAAGGGCAGATTGTGGATTCACAGGGGGGTAAGGCTTCAGAGGCTAACGCTGATTCTTCCTTTATCAAGTTAAATTTTCCAGAGGGTGTAGCTGTCAAGGTATTGATAGATTACGTCAGTGATCGGTTGGGAAAGAACATATTGTATGATGAGGGTGTGGGTCAGAAGCGGGTGACGATACGGTGTCCGGTTGGTGTACCGGCTGAATCATTGATGGGGTTTCTTCGTATAACGTTGAAGATGTCCGGTTGTTCATTGGTTGACGCTGAAGAAAAAGGTTGGTTGAAGGTTATAGCCAACAAGGATTTCCTGGAGGCGACGAAGGACGTCAAGGACGACACTGGGGTATTGGCTGACGCTGAGGGTATGGAAGTTTTGACTCAGGTATTTCAGCTGAAGCACGCGATTCCGGAAGAGGTGGCAAAGAGCATCAAGCCGTTTTTGAGCAAGCCGGGCGGGGACTGTTTTTCGATAGCGTCGGCTGATGCTTTGATCGTAACGGATTACGCGAGCAACATTCGGCGGATAGCAGAGATCATATCGATGGTTGACCGTCCCGGCGGTCAGGTTGAGGTAATTTTCGTATCGTTGCAAAACACTGAACCTGGTGCTCTTGCGACGTCTTTGACCTCATTATTGCAGAAGAAGGATGCGATGGAGGCTGGCGATGCGAGCAAGACATCTCGGCGGCGTTCTCGCGGCGGTGCTTCTGGAAGTGGTGTTGTAGCTTTTCCTCAGACGAACAGAATAGCGGTTATAGTTGAGCCTTGGAACAAGGCTGAGGTAATGAATTTTATAAAAATTCTGGATTCGCCTTCGGACGCCAAGAAGCAGAAGTATCGTTTTGAGTATGTTTCGCCGGGTCGGATCATGAAGCTTATCGACAGCGTATACGGCGAGGAGTTCAAAGGCCGGTACCAGAGCGCGTTTGATGACGAGAGCGGTTTGCTTCTGGTATCCGGGCCTGAGAAGTTGCACGTTCAGATAGAGGCATTGAAGAAGGAGCTTGACGTTGCGGAGAACGATCCGCTTCATCGCGAGATAAAGTTTTACGTTATCAAGAATGCGATGGCGACTGATGTTTTGGCGACGATTGAGGCTTTGGATTTAGGTGCCGTTTTTAAGGAATCGATTTTGAATCAGGAGGCAGTCAAGAGCGGGCTGGCTGCGGAATCTTTCACTGGTCCCAACAATCCTCCTCCGGCCATGGATAAACCTCTGCCCAGGCCGCCTGCGTTTAGACTGACGGAAGAATCGAATAAAACCTCGCCCACATACAAGGCAACTTCAGAAAGCAGCGGAGATAAACCGCTGACGGTAGTCACGGCCGATCTTAATACTAATAGTATCATAGTTATAGCGCCAGCCACGCTTCAGGCGATGTATGCGAAGTTGATTGAAGGTCTGGATAAGCGGAGGCCGCAGGTTCTTGTAGAGGTAACGATGGCGACGATGGACAAGGCTGAGAGTCTGTCGCTGGGGGTTGAGCTACTCAAGGCAGGGACTATGGGCGCTTCGGAGTATCTGACTTTTACATCGTTCGGGCTGAGCACACCGGACCTTACGACGGGGAGTCTGGCGCTCAATCCGGGAACGGGTTTTAACGGTACTGTTATCAATGCCGGCGTATTCAGCGCGGTTGTTCGCGCGCTGTCTACGAATTCACACGCGAAGGTAGTATCGTCACCGCGTATACTCGTGAACGACAACGCGACGGCTCAATTGACTAGCATCCAGGAGCAGCCTTATACGAGCGTCAATGCTTCCGAGACGGTCTCGACGACGAGTTTTGCGGGGTATGCCTCTGCCGGTTCTACGCTGACGGTGACTCCGCACATAAGCGAGGGCGAGCATTTGAACCTTAAATATACGATAACTCTGAACAGCTTCAGCGGGGAGGGTTCAGAGGGCGTACCGGCTCCTCGTCAGACGAACGAGTTGACGAGTGAGGTTACTGTTCCGGACGGTTACGTTGTTGTCGTCGGCGGTTTGAAGCGCCAGGATGTGAGCCGATCCAAGACAAAAGTACCGCTGCTGGGCGACATTCCGTATTTTGGCGAGCTGTTCAGCCGGACTGACAACTCCGATTCCGAGAGTGTTCTGTTCGTGTTCATCCGGCCTGTCATTTTGCGAGATGACGAGTTCAAGAGCCTGAAGTACATCTCTGAGATTCATCTTGAAAAAGCGAAATTGGACGGCAATTATCCCAGCAGCGAGACAATGATCATGAATTAGTTGCCGGTTAACTGGTGGACTTGTTGACTGGTTGAAGCGAAAAAACAAAGTTTTTTAGAACTTAAATTCTGGCGTTATTTTCATGTTTTACAAAACAGGTTAAAACAATCATTTTGTAATTCTTTTACTAGTTACTGATTAACCAGTCAACCGTTTACCAAAATGACTGCAGTTATGCCGAAAATTTATGACGATTTTAATACTGCCTTGCAGAGTCGTCTTGGCAATGAGAATCTCTCTGCCTTCGCGGAGGCGACGGGCGGTTTTTTGCCTGCTTCTGCGCGTCAGGCGAAGATACCAGTTGAGACGATTAACCAGGCGACAGCTGACGCTTTGGGTATCCCTTTTTTGGAGAGCCTGGCTGAGCTTCCTGTAAGTAACAAGTTTATTGAAAAAGTTTCGATAGCTTTTGCTCGTCAGCACAGCCTTATATGTTTGGGGGATAAGGACGGCTGTGTTGCGATGGCGATGTGTGATTTTCAGCAATGGCCACAGCTGCAGGTTTTGTCAAAAATTCTGGATACTCCTTTGCGCGTGATTTTCGCGCCACGCACAGAGATTCATCGGGCTATAAACGCCGCCTATCAGCAGCAGACCGGCCAGGCCCAGCAGGTTATCGAGGAGATGGATTCCGATGAGGTGATGCGGGTTGTTGACGAGGCCGGTCGTAATGAAGACCTGCTGGATGTCTCCGCCCGCGCGCCTGTGATCAAGCTGGTGAATCTTATCTTGTTCGAGGCCGTCAAACGCAGCGCATCGGACGTTCACATTCAGCCTTACGAGGACAGTCTGGTTGTGCGTTTTCGGGTTGACGGGATTCTGTTCGACATGTTCAATCCGCCCAAGGCGTTGCAGGAGGAGATCATCTCCCGCGTGAAGATCATGGGCGGGATGAATATCGCCGAGCGTCGTTTGCCCCAGGACGGCAGGGCCACGGTGGAGGTCGGCAGCAAGGTTGTGGACCTGCGAATTGCGAGTCTGCCGACGTGTTACGGCGAGCGTGCGGTGCTGCGATTATTGGATAAAAGCGCGCGGCTGTTCGAACTCCAACAACTCGGCATGCCCCAGGCCGTATTGCAAAAATTCCGAAAACTTATCGGGCGTGATCACGGGATTATACTTGTTACCGGCCCGACGGGCAGCGGCAAGAGCACTACCTTATATGCAGCCTTGCAGGAGATAAATTCCAAACAGCTGAATGTTTTGACGCTTGAGGATCCGATTGAATATCGACTGGAGGGTATCTCTCAGACTCAGATCAATACGAAGAAGGGCATGACGTTCGCGAGCGGCCTGCGGAATGTTTTGCGTCAGGACCCGGACATTATAATGGTCGGTGAGATTCGCGACGCGGAGACTGCGAGCATGGCCATCCAGGCAGCGCTTACCGGCCACCTTGTCTTCAGCACTCTTCATACAAACGACGCAGCCGGTGCTGTTGCGCGTCTTCTGGACCTGGAAGTTGAGCCTTATCTTGTAGCCAGCAGCTTGCTTGGCGTACTTGCCCAGCGGCTGCTTCGGAGGATATGCGATAACTGCCGAACGTCATATCAGCCGGACGCTTCTGAATTCGATCGCGTTGATCTTGAAGATATGGCTGAGTCTGAATTCAATTTTTCCAAAGGTTGCGGTTGCGATGAATGTATGGATACCGGATATCGCGGTCGGGACGGGATTTTTGAGTTGCTGACGGTAGACGAAAACATTCGCCAGCTGATAGTCCGTCATGCGAAGGCTTCGAATATCAAGTCGGCTGCGATAGAGGCCGGCATGCAGACGTTGCGTGTCGACGGTTTGCATAAGGCAGCCCGTGGCGTGACGACATTGGAAGAAGTAACCCGCGTAACCAGCCGGGATGAAACTTAGATTTTTTAACAGTTGTCATTGCGAGGAGCGTAGCGACGCGGCAATCTAAAATATAAGTGTTTCAAGGCTGCCGGGGCTCCTGTCCCGGCAGCAAATAATAAAATGTGCCGGGACAGGAGCCCCGGCACGCAAAAAGTGTAAAAGACAATGGCAGTATTTGAATATCAGACGATAGATGGTGATTCGAGCGTTCTTGGCGGGACGATCGTGGCTGATTCTCCTCGCCAGGCGCGTGACATGCTGCGCGGGCGCGGGCTGCGGATTATGAGCATAAAATCGCGGAAAGAGTCTCCGAGATTGAGCTTCACGTGGCGGAAGAAGTCATCTTCCGAGCGAGAGGGCATGACGTTCATTCGCGAGTTGGGCACGTTATTAAAAGCAGGTATTGTGCTTCATGCCGCTATCGGCACTTTGGAGCGTCAGCACAAACACGGTTTTAAGACGGTGATTCAGGAGATATCGGACCAGATCGCATCGGGTTCGAGTCTGGCTGAGGCGATGTCGAGTCATCCGTTGTATTTTGATTCTTTGTCGGTGAGTATCGTTCAGGTTGGCGAGAATACCGGCGAGTTGGCGGACGCTCTTTTCAAACTGGCGGAGTTCAAGGAGAAGACCAGCCGGCTGCGGAATCGAGTTGCGACGGCGTTGATGTATCCTTTGATTGTTAGCGTTATGGGTCTTGGCGTGACGATTTTTTTGATGACTTACGTTGTGCCGAATCTTCTCAGTACGCTTTTGCAATCTGGCAAGGAATTGCCCGCTGTTACGATGGTAGTGAAATCTGCCAGCGATCTTCTGCTTAACTGGTGGTGGCTGCTATTGGGCGTTTTTTTGATTATGGTTTTTGCGGTCCGCCAGGTTCTCCGGACCCAGGCCGGCGCGCTGACAGCCCAGAAGTTGGTACTGAAAATACCGCTTATTGGCGAGCTTGTTCGGAAAGAAAACACGTCTCGCATAGCTGTGATGATGAGCGGCCTTTTGGAGAGTGGGTTGCAGTTTTTGGATGCGTTGGATATTGCGAGACGAACGATTCGGAATAGGGTTTTTAAAAACGCCTTGGCCGATTACGGCCAGGCCGTTCGGGCCGGTCGTGATATCGCGACGTCTTTGGAAGCTTCGGGCGTGTTCAGTCCTTTGGTGGTTCAGATTCTGGCAGTAGGCCAGAGCAGTGGTCAGCTGGAGCAGATGCTTGCCCAGCTTGCAACTGCGTATGACAAGGAAGTTCAGGTTGCAACGGGGCGGCTGACGGCGCTGCTTGAACCTTTATTAATAGTGGTTATGGCGATCATGGTCGGCGTGATTGCCTTTGCGACGATATTACCTATTCTCGAGGTGAGTAATGTTCTTTAATTTTTTTAAAAGACGTTTTATAAGAAAAGGCCCGGTTAGTGTGAAAGCTTTTTCATTGCTTGAGATCATGGTTGTGATAGTGATCATCGGCATGTTGGCTGGTGTGGTTACGATCAGCGTTCGTGGTTATCTGATCAAGGCCAAGCAGAACACAGCCCGTCATGAGATAGCTACGATCGTTACGGCGTTGGAGAATTTTTACGCTGCGCACGACTGTTATCCGACGAATGAAGAAGGTCTTGAGATTCTTGTCGAATCGAGTGACGAGTTCCCGGACGGCTTGCTGACAAAGCTTCCTGTTGATCCATGGTCTGGTGAGTACCAGTACAATTCGCCGGGCGCGAATGGCCCTTATGAGGTTATCTGTTATGGTGCCGACGGCGCAGAGGGCGGCGACGGTGCTGACAGTGATATCAGCAGTGACGACGTGAAAGATACGGAGCGATGAAGAAGGCAGGCGGTTTTACATTGATCGAGTTGACGGTGGTTCTGCTGATCCTCGGCGTTGTTATGACTGCCGTGATACTTAGAGTCTCCGGCCCGGTATCGCGAGCGAAGATGCAGGATGTGGTTCGGCAGATAAAACATTTTGATAACTTTACGAGGAGTTTTTCGCGACAGCATAATAAGGCACTTGAGGTGAAAATTGATTTAATAAAAAATTCCATGTCGCGTTTTGACAGTGATGAGAAAATCGCAGGCAGGTCTCTGGGATTACCATCTGGATTCGATTTTACGAATTTTTTAACAACGTCGGATACAGAAACGAGTGATTCTGTTTTATTGAGATACAGCCGGCATGGCCTGAGTCGTTCTTATGCGTTGGAGTTATCGGATGGTTCGCGGTCGCAGTGGCTAGTTTTTGCAGGCCTGACTGGTGAGGCTGTTGAATTTTCTAATGAAGAAAATGAAGAGAATGTGCAGGAAATCCTGGCATCTTTATCGCGCTCTGACGCTGATTGAGGTCATAGCTGGCATTGCGATACTTGGTGTTGTGCTGGTGTCGATTGCGATGGCGACTGGCCGACTGAGGAGGCAGAGTTATCTGTCTTCGCGTCGTGTTGAGGCTTATCGTGCGGCGGATGAGTTGCTGGCCGGCTGGTGGAGTGATCTGGAAAAACTTCCTCGCAATGGCAGTGGCGTTGTGCCTAGCCATGACAATTGGCATTGGCGAACAGTTACAACTGAGACTGTAATAAAAAATGTCGATGCGGAAATATTGACCCTGGAAATCCTTCAAGCCGATTCCGAGGAGATTAAATTGGCGAATGTTCAGTTGGTTCTGTTTTTGGAAAAAGACGAAGAAGCTAAAAAAGATGAATAAGATGCGGAATAAAGCGAGACAATTGCCAGGCCTGACGCTGGTTGAAATATTATTGGCTTTGGCTATAACTGGCCTGTTGCTTGCAGCTGCGCTTCAGGTGACGACTTCCGCTGCGCGAAACACTCCAGAGAATTATGACGATAACGATCCTTCTGCTCGTACGCAGTTGAGACGTTTGCTGAGGAACGACATTCTTCATGCCGATCGCTACCGCCAGATAAGGGATGGCGTTGAGATGCAGCTGCATTCCTGTCTTGATAAAGACAGCCTGGCAATGAAACATCTTCCCTCGACAGTTCTTTATGAGACGCATAAAATCGGCGACAAATTCTGGCTTATCAGAACGCAGAGTCGTGGCGGCGATATCTGGAGTGAGCTTGTAGCCTCTGATATAAGGATAATCATTCCCGACGTTCCGGATATTCCCGAGCAGTTGCTGAATCCTGATTCATGGGGAGAGATATCGGAGTCCTTTGCGTTGAACCTTATTTTTGCAGACGCTTCTGAAACTCCCATGCGTGTGAACTGTCTTATAAAATAATTTTTAATGATAAAAAATATGAATAAATCGTTTGAAAAAAAAGGTTTTGTTCTGGTTGTGATACTGGCTGTGCTGGTTATCGCATCTGTGGTGATGGGCAGCTGGGCCTATCGCAGCGGTAGTGAAGCCTTGCGCGCTGGGGAATATTCGCGGGACATTCAGCGTAAGTGGGCCAATTTGAGTTGCCAAAAGTTTTTGATATCTGGTTTTGATGATTTTTTTGATCCTGCGGAATCTGACTTAGATCAACCTTCAGTCAGTGTTGATATGGAAATCAAACTCAGCGGCATGGAGTATAATTTAAAAATATCTGATGAACAGGCCAAGGCCAATATTAATTCGCTTTTTTCCACTGGAGATGGTGAATTGGCCGCCACCAGTATAAACAGCCTTTTGTCGGACATTGAAAACCCGCCAAAAATGCTGGCTATAAAAAATGCAAAAAAAATCAGCAGTTTTGATGAGGTTTTTGATTATGAAAATCCTGATCAGCTGATGGGGCTGGAGAGGTTGACTTGTTGGGGCAGCGGGTTGCTAAATTACATGCGGGCCGACAAGGAGACTCTCAGCGTAGTGACTGCCGGGGTTTTGAGTGAAACGGATGTACAGAAAATTCTGGATTTAAGGGCGAATGGTTTTGAAGGCAACTTGGCTGCGTTATGCCAGCAGCTCGAATTGAAGGATTTTCAGATAGCGGCCCTTAAAAAAATCCTTACGGATTCATCTGGCTGCAGGAGTGTATGGATAAAATGTCAGTCTGATGTGCGCAGCTGGCACAGGTTGTATGTGGAGCAGACTGAAGAAGGCTCGTCACGTGTTTTGGTGTATGAATGGTAATGCGAATAAAGAACAATAAAATTTTATTGATTGGTCTCAACGCGGTTCTTATCTCAGCCGTGGTTGCTGTGGTGTTTTATGCGTTTGTACCTGTAAAATCATCCTCAAATGATAAATCCCATCCCTCTGTTAAACCGGTAAAAAAAACTCAGGCACGGCATGTTGAAAAAAAGCCTGTAAAACAATATTCGGAAATTTATGCCCGTGCTTTAAGGGAGTCTTTAAACCCGGTTACTCAAGTTAAAAAATCTAAAAAAAAGCCTGAACCTGTTCAAGTTCAAGTAGCCAATATTAAATTGCTTGGTACGGTCGTCGAAACTGCGCGTGAATACGGCCTGTTCATTGGTTCCGATGGCAAGCAGAAGCTGATTCGCAGCGGCGGAAATATTGACCGTGCGAAGGTTCTCAGTGTGGATGACAGTACTGCCACTCTTGATTACAACGGCAAGGAAATTTTATTGAAAGTTATAAAATCTCCTCCGTCATCAGCACCGGCTCCACCTCGTCATCGGCCTCCTGAAAGTCGGCGTTCCTCTAGAGACAGGGGGCGCCGCCGATGAGTTCTTATGTGAAAACACTTTTAATGCTGGAGCGTGATTGCTGGCGGATTGTTCACAATGCTGATGAGCTGAGTATAAGTTCTATTGAGTTTAAAGACTCAGGCGATCCGTTATCAGTATTGGAAGAGCTGGCGGATGAATTTGAAAAAATCGGTTATTCCGGCAGTGAGGTTTGCCTTGGTCTTGGTAGTTGTTACATCCAGGCCGTTGAGATTGACTGTGACGATCTTCCGCGTCGTCAGCGAACTGAGATGATGTTGTATCGCATGGAAGAGCAGCTTCCCCTGCCGGCTGAGGAATTGACAGCCGTTTATTTGCCGTCGCTTGGCGGGCGTTGTCTAGGCCTGGCCGTCGAGACCAAGCAGATACGTGAGATAATAGAAGGCTTGCAGTCTGTCGGGATTAGCCTCGGGGCGGTATGTCCCAGTGCGTTGCTGTCGCTGTGGGCCTGTCTTGAGGATTGTGAAACCCAGCCGAATTACGTGCTACTGGCCAACTCAGATCAGCTGGAATTGTTCCGTATCTCCGGCGGTGCTCCGCACAGCTGGTATTCTTTTTTAGAAAATTCCAACCTGCTGCATTCGTTGCGAATAAATCTGCTGGATCATCCTGTCCCCAGCCAGGGCGCGACGATTCTTGTTGCAGGCGATCTTCCCCAAAAAACTCTAGACGCCTTGGGTAATGAGTTGGAGGTTATTAAAAAAGATGGAGATGAGAATTTTTATGAACGAGCTGCTGCCCGTACCGGAGAGTCATTATCCTCCGGAAAACAGGCCGGTTGGGTGAACTTCCGCACGGGCAAACTCGCTCCTGCCAAGCAGTGGAGTAACACTCCAGGCCTCTTGCGAACCGCTGCCGTGCTGGCGGTGATTTTTGTTATCGCTGTGGTTGGGGCTTTTATAACCCGTGGCCTGAGATACGATTCACTTGCATCGAACTACCGCCAAGACCAGCGGGAAATCTATCGAAAGTTGTATCCGCATTCGAAGAAAATCCCTGCCAATATCACCAGCCGGCTTGAAAGCGAACTCCGCCGCTTCTCAGGCGTCAAAGGGCAAGGCCAGGATGTCCCGCCGCTGCCGCAGGCGCTCGATGATCTCCATACTGCCCTTACGAACCTGCCGCCAAAAATCCGCTTCCGAATTCTGAAGCTGCAGGTAAACCCTGATGATATTTTTATCGAAGGCGAAGTCAAAACTCACAGTGACGCAGAAGCTATCGTTCAGTCTCTCAAAAAAGCAGGCCTTGACGTTCTCCCGCCGAAAACAGAGAGAATCGCTTCCGGCGATGTAGCTTTCAAAATCACTGCGCATCCTTCCTTGTTAAAAGATCAACTCGCAGCCAGGGGAGGTGTAAAATGAATCCACGATTCTTGAAATACGCGGTATGCATACTGGTGCCGGTAATGGCAATAGCCCTGAGTTATAACTTTATGTCCGGCAAAAAAAACGCAGCTTATAATGCAAAACTTGGACTCCAGAGATGTGAGCAGATAGCAGACAATATGAAAAATCTGCAACAACAGCCGCACCTTGCTGCCGATCGCGAACACCACGATACCGAAACGACCAGCCTTATAGAACAGGCTGCAAACTCCGCCGGAATAAACCCTGCCGGTATCGTCAGGATAACACCCCAGCCGCCACGTCGAATAACCAAAACATCCTATAAGGAAAAAAATACAGCCGTAGTTCTTAAGCAGATTACGCTTGAAAAACTGGTTAATATGATGACCTCACTCCGTAGCAAGACAGATGACCTGAAACTCAAGTCAATAACCCTTATAGCTCCGAATCCCAAAGACACCAACCGGGACTGGAACGTTGAACTCGTCCTGTCATATTTAATCTATGACCCTATAGAACCCAAAAAGAAAGATTTTTTAAAATGAAAAATATCATCTATATAACTTTTATTATGCTTATTGCTATTTTAGGCGGCTGCCAGTTCCAGCAAGCCCAAAATCAAAGCAGATACGAAACCGTCGCTGCCGATCCGACCAGAGATACCGACCACGCAAAAGAGATGAACCAGAAAGCCATCTCTCTTATGGACGGCGACAACCTAAAAGACGCCGAGTCCCATCTCCGCCAGGCCCTTGCCGCCGATGTCATGTTCGGCCCCGCCCACAATAACCTTGGCCATGTCTACTTTAAACAAAAAAAATACTACCTCGCAGCCTGGGAATTCCAGTACGCAGCCAAACTCATGCCAAACCAGGCTGAACCAAAAAACAACCTCGCCATGGTACTCGAAATAGCCGGCAAACCCGATCAAGCCACCGAATACTACGAACAGGCCCTCAAAATCCAGCCGGATAACCCCGAAATCATCGCCAACCTCGCCAGACTTTACGTCAAACAAAACCAGTTCACACAAAGAACCCGAGAACTCCTAAACGAAATCATCCTCAAAGACCAAAGACCAGCCTGGACACAGTGGGCAAAAACGCAACTGGCGATGGGAAAATTTAAGGAGCAGGAAAAATGACCAATGGTTTTGTCCCAGCCCCCAACGCCTTTGGACCTTCCAAGAAATGTAAGATATTGGTTAGTCTGTGAAAAAACCTTGACGGATAAGTCAAATCCGGTATAATACTTACATGCGAGTTCATATTTGGTGTGAAATATGAACTTTTTTTATTTCTATCTCGACGGGGAAAAGGGGAGAAAAGCCTGCAAAAACAACCAATTGGGCTTCTGAGTCTCTCGTTTCTTTCCAAATCTTTAGTTTTCAAAACGGTCTGCATTTCTGCATCAGCCACCCCAAATATGGCTGTTATTCCATTACCGCAAAGCATTTAAGTCTCATAATCTTTTCTATGGCAGTTCATATTTCACACCTAACCTGAACGGGGCGAAGGTAATGACGAAAAACCATGAAATTCGGCAATTGGACTCTTGATCCTGACAAGTATCTAAGCAAAGGAGATACAAGAAAGTTATTAGCGGCAGCTGCGAACGAGGCAAAATGCGCGTGTCCATTGAGAGTTCATGAGGCTGTGAGGAACTATTTCATTATTGACCTGGGATTATCTACAGGCCTGCGTGTCATGGAAATAGCCCAGCTGAAATGCGGAGATATTTTTCTGAAAGACGGCGTCTCATCATTGTTAGTGAGGAACGGCAAGGGTGGGAAACGACGACTCGTATTTATAAACGGCATTTTCAAAAGGCACTGTTTTTAACAAAACGCAAACATACAAGGTAATGTTGACTTTCATAATGGGAAGAAAGATGAATTACAGAATATGTTTTGCATTTATTATAATGATTGCATTGCTATTTATAAGCATGTGTGGCGGCTGTTCAAATGCAAAATACGATCGGGGTTTTCTGCTGGAAACGTTTTCGCAGGCAGCGCTGATTCGCGGGCTTCCTCCGATCTGCCAGTCTAATAAATATCAGTGTGGCTATGCTTGTCTTGCCAGTGTCGCCCTTTATTATGGTGTAGAGTCAGAGAAGTTAATCGCGGATTCCATATCAAAACCGTTTATTAGCAAATCGCTTACAGGCCAAGAACTGATAAATATGGCTAAGACTGTGGGACTGATTGGTTTTGCTTATCAGGGAAATCTCGCTGATCTTGAGAAAAATATCAAAAAAGGTCGGCCTGTGATTGCGCTTATTAAACATCCGCCAAGAACAGGGAACTGGCCTTCTTACGAATGGGCAATGGAAACTTCGGAGAAATCAATAATTGACCCGCATTGGGTTGTCGTGATCGGATTGGCTGGGGAGGAATACTTGATTCAAGATCCCCGCAAAGGTCGGCTTCGCATATCTGCGAAAGAGTTTTTGGTTGAATGGGAAAAGATGTCGTGCGTATCCGTACTGATAAGTGCTCGTGGGAAACCTTGAGTTCGAAGCAAAGGAGCTTCGAAGGGTAACATTTGAACGGATTCTATTTTTTGGAGATAAATTATGATCGTAAAATTGATGAGTGTTTGGTTGTGCCTTGCAATGTGTTTGACCTTGATTGCCGTGCCGAAAATTGCCGGAGCCGCCTCACCGACTTCACAGGGACAAAGCTTTAGCGATGCGGAAATGTCGCAGTATGCCGCCATGCAGGTGGAAGCAGAGAAAACCGGAGCGTTGAATCAATCCGGCGGAGCGGTTGGTACGGGAACGGTTGTTCTTGCCACCTTGGGAGCACTGGGTCTCATCGGAATCCTTTGTGCAGCTGCGGCAGCGTAAATCTTTGAGTTGATATGCCCCTATGACGGGCGGTTGATCCTCCGATGCAGACTAGCTCCCCCCTAGACCTGTATTTCAACCGCCCGTTCTATTTTGATTTGGATTGAAGCCTAAGCTTTTCTTCAGCTTTAGTTATCAAGTCTTTAATTGTATTGATCAATTCTCCCAGGCTTTCCTCGTTAATCATTTCTTCCATCTGCTATTCTCAGCGATATTCCTTAAAAGAATTCAACTGATTGACACGGCGTAGAGCAAAACAGTTCAATCGTTTAAATAGTGTCTTTTCTCGAAATCCTATTATTTAAAACTAACCCGGCTATAAGCCAAAATCGCACAGCACATTCAGTGCTATTGATCCATTGACAACCATATCAAAAACACCAAAAATCCGTGTTTCACGAAACATGGGAAATTAACGACACTCTAGAAACTGCGATTCAAACAAACAGCAAAAATGGTTAGGAAATAACCCGCTGTGACAGAACTACCTTAAATTCTAATTCTAGTTGAAACTGTATCTAAAACTAACATGTTTCAGAGGTTTTTCACCCTGAAATACCACTCCACAACTGAAATATCCCCAAATTATCTTTTGAAATACCTGCGAAATACATATCCAAGCAGGTCCCTTTGATCAGGGATGTGCTTTTTTTATCCATTTAAAGAAAGGAACCATGACAATGAAACTACTGACAGAAGAAATCAAGAGAAAGCTGCCCAAGTTATATGAGCAGGAAAACAAGGGAGGTGATGCAATTGCGTATGTTAAGTTCTTTTTTCCAGTAGGATCGTGGACTTGGCATGTGACTGAGGGAAGCCCAGAAGGGGATGACTTCATAATGTTTGGTTTGGTTGACGGCCATGAAAAAGAACTAGGTTATTTCAGTTTGAGTGAACTACAATCCGTCAAAGGTCCTTTAGGTCTATCCATTGAACGCGATCTCTACTGGCAACCCAAGACACTTTGTGAAATAGCTCCAGAGCTCTTCAAGTCTTAATCGCACTCTTGTAAATCTCTACTGTTTTTAAACTCCCCTATTTTTCTAATATGAAAGGAACTTCAAAAATGCACAAGAATGACATTTCTGCGCGCAGCCCCCCTCCGTTGAAAACGTGAATTAAAACTTTTGGTTCTATGCAATAAAACAAATCAAATATTAAACACTTTTTTGAAAGGAAATAAGTTATGAAGATTTTATTTATAAATAATGATGGCGCAGGATTTGCGGATTATGTCAACGTAAATGAAGGCACGACTGTTGAGGCGTTTCTGCAGGAACACATGCGCCATTTCAAACCTGAAGATTACCTGATACGCGTCAACCGCCAACCCGTGGCTAGAGACTATGTTCTTCAGGATGGTGATCGAATAACCGCCACTCCAACCAAAGTAGAAGGCGCGCGTTTTGCACGTGTTTTATAGTATAAAAATGGCATAAATGCAAGAGGCACTTACCCAATACAACCGGTGAGTGCCTCTTATTTTTTTACAATATTGCGCCCCTTTTTTATCTGGAAATTATATGAAAATATCTCAAGAAAACCTGAGAGGAATGAATTATGAGTATATCACAAAAAGAATGTTGGAAGATTGCGAATACTATTCGCAATCAGCTTTTAAATTTTAAAAACAACAAGCAGCGAGATGTCCAAAACAGGATAAATGGCCTGATTGAGCAAATGGACAAGTTTGTTACTATTCGCCGAAAACTGGATCTTTGCGTTATTCGCAAATGGCAAGCTGCAAGAAAGAAAGTTTTGAGGCAAATTGTATCCGCTTTACAGGACATTCCTTTTCACACCCAGCAGGTGCAACAGTCGGTTAATGCATCTACTATGAATATGCCGTCTGTTTCCGATATTTATCGGGAACTTATTCAAACGCAAGAGGAATTCGGAGAACTTAACTATTATAAGGAAAGTGATCTGCTGGCTGTCACAACCGAACCTATAGAGTTGGATTATGTCTATCTTGGTGAGTTTGAGATTCAACTTCATCTGCCAAGTCTGGCGGCGATGGAATATAACAACATCTACCGGATTTTTGCAGTTGATCCCCATCCGGCCGGCGGTAATAGTTCGGTTACACATCCGCATGTCAGTGATGAACGTTTATGTGCCGGAGATGCCGGTGCAGCAATCAATCTGTCCTTAAAAACAGGGAGAATATGTGATTTCTTTCTGCTGGTGCTATCCGTACTGAATAATTATAACCCCGAATCGCCATATGTGTCTCTGGAAAACTGGTCTGGAACAGCCTGCTATGATTGTGGCTGTGTTGCAAGTGGGGATAACGTCTTCTGGTGTGAGCAATGCCAAAATGACTTTTGCAGCGACTGCAGTTCCTATTGTCGTAATTGTGACGATAGTGCCTGTCTTGGTTGTTTGACTGAATGTCGCATCTGCAGCGAATTGATCTGCTCGCATTGTATGACCACATGCCCTGATTGCGGGGAGGAACTGTGTCAAAACTGTCTGGAAAACATGGAATGTCAATGTACTGAAAATAATGAGGAAAACGAAAATGAATTTTTTAACGAAGAAAATGAAACAAAATGTGAAAATAGCAGCAGCATCAACCTTGATGACGCCGAAAGATCAGCAGCAGTCGATATTGAAGCGGCATGAATCTAACTCTACTGTGCTGCGGTTTACACCAACAGCCTGGGCGAAGCTGCTTTTCTTCCGCGACTATGATGAAACCGAGATTACCGGATTCGGAATATCTGCAGCAGATGATTTGTTATTGATAGAGGATTTTGTAACAATCAAGCAAGAGGTAAGCGTCGTCAGCGTATCAATGGAGGACCAGGCAATAGCGAATTACTTTGAAGATCAGGTTGACGCTGGCCGTAAGCCGGAACAATTCGGCAGATTATGGATACATTCCCATCCCGGCAATTCGCCCATTCCGAGTTCTACGGATGAAAGTACATTCCAGCGAGTTTTCGGACATTGTCAATGGAGTGTGATGTTTATTATCGCCCGGGATGGCAGCAGCTATGCCAGACTGCGTTTCAATGTTGGCCCCGGTGGCCAGGCGGTAATTCCAGTCGAAGTCGATTACTCTTCTCCGTTCAGTCAAAGCGATCTGGAGGCTTGGGAGCTTGAATACAAATCCAATATCAAACCTATAACATGGCCTGACTCTGTAAACCGGCATATGGAAGTTGTATCCGGGGATGATCTTTACGGTTCTTCCTGCCCGGATTATTGGCTTGATGAACTGGAAGCCATGGAACCGCAGGAACGTCAACTTATTTTGGATGAGTTGGCAAGCAGACCTGACCTTTGGGATCAAGAGAAGGAGGTGGCTGATGAACACTGCTGAAGAAAGATATTCCCGCCAACGTGACATTGTTCCGCCGGAGCGCCTCTCAGCCTGCAAGGCAACTGTCATAGGTGTTGGGGCAATAGGTCGACAGGTAGCACTCCAGCTAACTGCTATTGGAGCCCCTTGGCTTCAACTTCTGGACTTTGACATGGTTGAGGAAAGTAACATTGCCAGTCAGGGTTATCTGGAAAACGATCTTGGGAGACCCAAGGTGCAAGCTACAGCTGACCTTTGCCAAGAAATTAATCATCAACTGGAAGTGCATGAGATCAACGACAGATTCAGGCGGAGTGTGGCGATTGGAAATGTTGTTTTCGTTTGTGTTGATTCGATTGAAATCCGCCGACTAATCTGGGAGTCAGTGAAAGATAGATGTTCCTTTTTTTGCGATGGCAGAATGAGTGCCGAAGTATTGCGTATCCTTACTGCCTGTGATTCAGCCAGTCGGGATCATTATCCGACAACATTGTTCTCTGCTGGCGATGCCTACGCTGGCGCATGCACAGCCAAGACAACGATCTATTGTGCCAACATCGCAGCTGGCTTTATGATGGCTCAGTTTACGAAGTATTTACGTTTATTACCAGTTTATCCAGACATCCAGGTTAACCTTCTGGCATCTGAGATTAATGTTGGCGATGGGAGTTAATATAAATCTGCTTAGCAATAATTTCCCAGTTATTGCTAAGCTTTTTTTGTTTCTTTCAAGTCTTTATAAACGTTGAACTGATACGTCAATTATGCCAAAAAACAGCGCAACATATAAATACTTGTAATTACTGTTCCATGTATCAAAAATAAATTAATACAAAAAAGACACCCACCGGAAATGCCAAAAAGATGTCAAGTCTGGTGTGGGCGTATCACCCTTTTGACCATTTCAATGGGTGTCTTTTACAGATCAGTTCAAATATTATTAAACATTTGAATTTGTCAAATATACCATGAAAATAGACCCATATAAGCACAAAGAAAGATATTTAAGCTGGAAAGAAAAAGTTAGAAATGGAATTACCGGAATCAGCAAAAAGAATTCAGACCTTATTCTTCAATATATTTCAGACATGGAGAATGGCCTGAATGTTTCTGTAGAAAGTGTAAAGGGACCAAGAAGCTATGTCCGTCTAAATAACTTAAAACAACGACTCATATTTCTTGCAAAACAATTTGAACTTCATTTTAATGCTGCCTTGGAAGAAATTAATGAGGAACAGGTGGTGAAATTCTTCAATAATATGCGTAATGGAACAATCAGGAGAATAGATGGTAAACAATACCGATCAATAGTCGACTACATAAATCCTTTCAAGGCCTTCTGGCATTGGCACATGAAAATCAATAAAAAGACTCATATAGAAATACCTGATATAACAGCCTACCTCGACACATCAAAATCGAAGCCTAGGTGGGTTTATCTGACCGAAGAAAATGTCCGGCAACTCTGCGATCACGCAAAACCAGCACAGAGGGTATTGATAATGTTTATGTATGATACCGGTATCCGTAGCCCCACTGAACTTATAAATGTGAAAGTGTCTGATTTATTCGATGATTTCAAGAAGGTGCACATTCGAGAGGAGATAGTCAAGAAAGGAAGTTTCGGGAGAAAGATCAATCTTATGCTGTGTTCCAATCTCTTGAAGCAACATATTACCGACAATAGCCTGCAGCCTGATGATCAGCTGTTTGGAATATGCCCCCCAGTAGTTAATCGTTATCTGAAACGCCTGGCAAAAAGGGTACTCGGTGATGGAGTCAGCCCAGCTGGCGAGAAATACTCCAATCTTACCATGTATGATTTTCGGCATTGTTCCTGCTGTTACTGGCTACCGCGATACAAATCCGAATCTGCTTTGAAATATCGTTTTGGCTGGAAGAAATCTGACAAGATTCATTATTATTCTGAATTGCTCGGAATGAAGGACACCATATCAGAAGAAGATATGCTTGTTGATCTAACCAAGACAGAGATCGAAAAAAGACTTTTAAAAACTGAGAAGGAAAACGAAATACTAAAAGAAAAACAGAATGCTTACTGCAATGACATAACCCAACTCAAAACCCTGATGAAAGTCTATATTAACAAATTGAATCAGCTTGAAAAGATGCAAATAGCAAATTAAAAAAATCAAAATAAATCAATAATCTGGCTTGCAGGCAGGTATACCCGCGAAACCAGATTGCCAGATACTTTTAAGGTATTCTTGGTGGTTGGCTTGGCAAGCTACTGATGTCGAAGTATTCTCGGATACACTTGTCGCAGCAAAAGAGCTGTGTCTTCTCCAAGGGAACAAAACCCTTCATGCCGATAACACCTTCATCGACCTGGATAGCGTCGACACCGACATCAAGTTCGCATCTGCAGTTTGCACATGTTTGTTTATTTTCCATGATCAGATGTGCAGAACGACTTTAAAAATAATTGAACTGATTTGTTACGAAAATAACAGTTTGGAAAAGTTTTACTATGGGCATATGGGAGATATTATTTTTGTTCCAGTTTAACTGTTTGGGCCAGGAAGAATTCTTTGCTCCAGAGTTCCAGCGACGGTAATTCGTTGGGTTTAACGAACCGGCGTACATCTTCCCGTGCGTGTTTCCAGTCTGTAGTTTCGATTTTAATCCGCAGCTGTTCGCAGCACCATTTGTTATCAACCTGGATTTCCTGGTTTTTCCAAGGGCCAATTTGATTCAGAGCAGAGGATAGCAGGAGGAAATTAACCGGGGTTTTGCGGGCTGTATACCAGATAAAGTCGTACCAATCCCGGCCTTTCAGATACTCGCGACAGAGCAAAGCGTGTAGCTTGCCGGCAAACAGACTCGGCAGGTCAAAGACAGATACCGCCGATGGAAATGGGAAGTCAAGGTACTTTGTCTCAAACTCAGCGTTTGTCGGCGGGTTGGTATCGACCTCCAGTTTAATTCTAAGTTTGCGGAGCGGGCCTGTTGGGGACTTATAGTTCAGCTGCAGCAGGTTGCCCAGCGAGTCATCTTTAAGGAAGGCCATTTGCACAGCCTGATCAACCTTGGACCGATCATCAATCTCAATTTCATATCCGTAGGCTGAAAGTTCCTTGGCCAGTGTGTCCAGGTACGAGCCAAGTTCAAAGGCGGCATCAGATTTTTGCAGGGCAAAGTCTAAGTCTTCAGAGAATCTGTTCAGGCCATGGAAAATGCGAAGGCAAGTTCCGCCCTGAAATGCAGCCTGCTGAAAAAAATCAGTCCTGCCTAACGCCGCCAGTACAATCTCCTGCGTGATCTCCCGGAGCGACTGTTCTTCTTCGAGGGTTGATTGACAGCCGTAGCTGTCGAGTCTGTCCTGAATCATCTTTACGCTCATAGAGCCAAGTCCTTTCGTAAACCTCTCAGAAATCTTCTCACGCGATGGGACGGGTAATTATCCATAAGTGTTTCGAATGAGTCGGTAGTCAAGCTGGCTAGTGAACTTTCGTCTACCCGCAAGCTTTCGACAACAGGCCGGGCCGAGTTCCAGTCCAGCTTGTGCACGTATACATAGTCTGCCAGTGCCTTCAATGGCGATGCTAGCAGGAAACTTCCGCCAGCCGACTCGTTCTCCACGCGTTCTACGTCAGCGAAAAATGTATCCTGTGGTACCCGGGTGAAGCTGAAGTGGCCCAGCGGGGTCTGAAATTCACGCGAGCGATCCAGCGATGTACTGGTAATTGAATACACAGCTTCGGGGATCCAATTATGATACGAAAGGGCGGTTTCCAGGCTGATATAACTTGGGCCGAAAATCCGCTGGGCCAGTACTAAGGGATCGATTTTGTGACGCAGGTATTTGGCTGCCAGGCAGTAGAGTCCGCGGTTAATACGCAGTACTTCCCCAGCCTGCATGGCCCGCTTCAACAGGCTAAATTGGCGATCCGGGCTGCCTCCAACCCAGCAGGCCACCTCCGGACGGGTGAAGATGCCGGAGTTGGCCTTCTCGAACGCGATTTCCGTTAGTTGCTGCATAATTGTAAGATACTGTCGTTATCGGACAGTTACAAGCATTAAATTTGCTGAAAATAGCAAATTTTGGCCGTTTTGGCTGTGATAGGGCAGAAATCAAACCAACCGAAAGCTTTATAACCCCATATTTGGTGTTACTACCCCTGAATGGTACTACTGTTTGGTGATGACAAATTGGCTGCCGTAAAATGCAGAGCAAATCAGTTCATTTGCTTTAAAGGGTAGTATCGTCCAAAAAATAACCAATTGGCTCATTGCGGATTAAACAGTTCTGCATTGAGAAGACATTAGCCGGCTAGTGCATTATCATAATGACTAGCAATGTATACGAATGGATAAAGAAGGAAGAAAGTCGAAGGAAAATACTGTTGGCGATAACTCAGCCTTTAACGGGCAAGCAGATCGCCATGAGAACCGGTATACCTCTGGATACTTGTAGTTACGTCGCTGCAAAACTCGTAGCCAGAGGCTTGATGACCTGCCTGAACCCAGAAGCAAGGAACAGCCGACTGTACTGGCTGACCGAGTTGGGGTTGCAGTGCCGGAAAAGGCTTCATCAGGATTTAGGCCAGCCGCATAAAGAAAACGACTTGTCAAATATAGACTGGTCCCTTTATGGCTTGCTGTGTTTCAGTCATCGTTCAATTGTTATTAAAACATTATCAATTCCGATGCAGCCTTCTGAGATCAAACTAACGATAAGAAAAAAGGCGCCGGGAACGAAGATCAGTGCCAATAATATCAGGGATGTTATGAAGCTGTTGTATAAAAAGGGGATTGTTCAAAAAGTGTTCGTCAGAAAGAAAGTCCACCCAAGATACGAACTGACTGATTCCGGGAAAAAGTTCAGAGAGCTTCTAATCCAGGCTGAGAGGAGTGCATAATAAAACAGTTCAAAGTTTTTTAACATTAACGCCTATATTTTTTCAACATGTCAAAGTTTAGTAAATCTCTGAAAGAGAAAGCCGAACAATTATCATCAGTACCAAGGCAGGAACAGTGGGATAAATCAATCCCATCAATACTTAGAAGAGAAATAGCTCTGGCGACGGATCAAATCAAACGCCTGAAAGAAAAGCATGAAGAACAATTTCTGCGTCTGCTCCGTATTGAGTGTTATGTGGACACTGATTTAATGCAGCTGGAGCAACGTATACCGCGGTATATTCCGTATCATTTTCCGGAAAAAGAGAAGTTTAAACAGCGACTTTTTGAAATCGAAAAAGAACGCCGAAATCTAAGCCTTAGGCTTGAGGAGAAAACGCAGGGGCTTGAGGAGAAATTATTGCATCTGATTAACAAACATGAGCAGCTGGAGATTTGATAATGGAAATTGATAAAATCGCTTCCAAGCTCAAACCGATCAATCCGGAGAAGGTTAACCACTGGCTTAAGGCAAGAGAACTGGCAGACCCGGAACTCAAAACGCTAATCGAGAAACAGATAATTTCAACTGCTTACCAGTGTTTTGGTGATTTTCATAATAAAATCCTGCTTTCACTTCCTCCGGAAAACGAAGCCAAAGGTTCTATCAATATCGGCACAATTCTTTACGATATGGAAAAATGGCCATTGGGTTTGACCTATGGTGAGATGATTCAGAACACTGCCATCCTTGGCCGATCCGGAGCTGGTAAAACAAACGTTACATTCCATATCCTGCGTCAACTAATCGAGAAGAAAATCCCGTTCGTTTTTATGGACTGGAAACGAACCGTTCGGCATCTTATTCCAAATTTTCGGGATAAGCTGAATATCTACACCCCCGGCAGGAATCTGATAAAATTCCCATTCAATCCTTTTGTTGTCCCGCCGGGCATTGAATCTAATGTGTACGTCAATCAGCTGGTTGACGTAATGAGTCAGGCTTTTACGCTGGGTGACGGCTCACGAAGCATCCTGCGAAAAGCTATAGCTGCCATATACGCTGGCGGCAATCATTGTCCCACAGCTAAGGATGTACTCACAGAACTGGAAAAAGTCCCTGAGACCGGCCGAACGGGCGGCTGGAAGGTCACCGCAATGCGGGCACTGGAAAGCCTGGAGTTTGCCGATATATCTTCAAACGATCAGATTTCACAGGAGCAACTTGCCGAAAAAATGCTCCATGAAAACACAATCATTGAACTTGACGCCTTAGCCCAGGAAAGCAAGAAATTCCTTATACCTTTATTATGCCTCTGGCTGTATTATGTCAGACTGAAATCTCCGGATCGTGAAAAGTTAAAGCTGGTTATTTTTATAGAAGAAGCCCATCATGTGTTGCATAAACGTGCACAAACCTCAAATGAAACCGTACTCGAAATGCTTTTTCGGCAGTGTCGTGAACTAGGAATAGGGATAGTCGTGATAGACCAGCACCCGCACCTGCTTTCATCTGCAGCCATGGGTAATACATACACAAGCATTTTTCTGAATCAGAAAGACCCGGCAGACATAAACAAAGCTGCTGCGGTTTGCCTGCTGGATGCTGATGAAAAAAAGTATTTCAGTATGCTGCCGGTAGGACAGGGAATAATCAAACTTCAGGACCGGTGGATGCGTCCTATTCATGTTCAATTCCCCTTGGTTAATATTCAAAAAGGTTCAGTTACGGATGATATTCTTGCGAGGTATTCCGCCGTAAATAACACAAAACTTGCAGGTTCAGGCCAGAATACCTCTGGATTTAAGCATAATTCCTCTGTATTCCAGCCTGTTTTGGGACAGGTTCCACGGATTCCACTCTATGATATACCCCTGGAAGAACCAGCTTTCACTTTTATACAAGATATCCTGCAACATCCTGATGATGGCGTCAAAGCCAGGTATAAAAGATTGGGTCTGAGTACCGGCACAGGTAACAGACTGAAAGACCAGCTGATTGCCCAGGGTTGGCTGGAAGATCAGACCGTTGATATGGGCCAAACCAGGAAAGTCATATTGAGGCTAACCAAACAGAGCAAGGACGCTCTTTCCCTTGACACTTCCGAACCGCAACACGGCTCCATCGTACATGAATACTGGAAACGTTTTTACGCCCAGCGGTTCCGCGAGAAGGGTTATATTGTGGAATTCGAAGTCTCCCGGCCATCAGGCAGGGTCGATGTCGTCGCCCGAAAAGATGGTGAAAAAGTAGCCATCGAAATAGAAACCGGAAAATCCAATTTTCTGAAAAATGTCCAACAGGATTTAGGCGCCAAGTACAACAAAATTCTTGTCGTAGCTACAGACAAACCCGCCTTTGAAAAAATCGAAAAGAAACTGGCCCAAGCCGAACTTTTGATCCCCGGAAGAATTGACCTTGTGTTGCGTGCCGAATGATTAACCCATCCTCCGTTTCAGTAGGCCTTGCTGTAAAGGTATTCATTTACTAGCCACAGCTCCAACCTTTTTGACGCATCTGGCGTGATTTAGACTTTTACAAAAGTTCAAAGAGTGTTAAAATACCTACAGCACAAAGGATATTAGCATGACTTTTGACAGAATAACTTGTGATTCAGCCAGGATGAACGGGCAGCCTTGTATTCGTAACCTCAGGCTTACGGTGCGCAGGGTACTTGAGGTAGTTGCAATCTACCCAAACCGTGACGAACTCCGAAAAGAATATCCTGAGCTTGAGGACGAAGATATCCGCCAAGCTTTGGAATATGCAGCCACGGTTCTTGAAGACAAGACACTTCCTTTGACGGCATAATCATGAAAATAATTCTTGACCAGGGTTTGCCTCGCTCAGCCGTTCGGTTACTGCAGGAACGGGGCCATGACGTTCTGCATACCGGTGATTGCGGCATGTCATGCAGTTCAGATACTGAAATAATGGAATTTGCTCGCCAACAAAAGAGGGTAGTCGTGACTCTTGATTCTGATTTTCACGCAATTATGGCTCTGACTGAGGCGGATAATCCATCGGTAATCCGTATTCGAATTGAAGGACTCCGCGCTGAGGGACTGACAAATATTCTGCAAAAGGTCCTTGAAAAATGCGAGGATGACATAATTGCTGGGGCAATAGTTTCAGTGACTGAAAAGCAGATTCGGCTACGTAAATTACCCTTAACTCCCAGCGAAAAATGAATTTGCCGAGGATGGCTGAATTATTTATCTATCGTCTATTCATCATACTATTAGCCACGATAGAAAGGGATAGATAATGCATTAGTCGCTGTATTTTATAGGCTTAGCTGGATAGCTAGATAAGATCTGATAATCGGGGTGTTGAGGGAATACTCTCGATGACGCATAGATTTATCTTTATTGGTTCCGATCCTGGTGGTACTGTATCGCCAATGTTTTTTTACTGGGAGATCAGGTGTGGACATTGAACTGGCGAATAAATATGCAGAGCAGATCAGGCTCAAGCAGGACGAAGAACTCTTTGATGAACTCGTCAACATGTGTCTTCCATACCTCTATTCCTTGAGAAAAAAGTTGGGATTTCTCCGTATTTCGTCAGAAGAGGTCAAAAATGAACTGGCTGCTGACGCTGTGTCTGATGCTATTACGATCCAGCTAAAACGCGAGCTTCCATTTTCCATACGCATTCACAACTGTTTCAGGGATGTCTGCCGAAAAAGAAGCCGAATCATCCGTGAACGCAGTACGAGAGATTTTTTCAAGCAGTGCGATATCGATGAGTCCCAAAAGGTAATGTGTGGTAGTAGGAGGTATCCTTTACCACAATATGTGGCACAGGACAACGAATTGGTCGAACTTGCCAAGGATCTGCTCAGGAATCATGACCATTTTTCAAAACAGGTCGTGTATCAAAGAACAAGAGGTTCGACATATCCTGATATGGCTGATATTTTTTCTACCAGCCTGAACGAATGCAAGCGTGTCTATTGGCATGATATAAATGACCTCAGGAAAAAACTCAATTCGAACCCGGAAGAAGAATAAAGGGATATGCAAATGAACTGTCCGGATAAAGAGACAATCCAGGATTTTGTCGACGGCGAATTGTCGGAGTCAAAGATTAAACAGACAGTGGAACATATCCGCTCGTGCGATGCCTGCAAGGCCGAATTGCAAGAACTCTGGACGCTCCACCATACCTTGAATCATGTAGTCGATACAGACGAATGCCCCTCGCTGGAGACCCTGGAAAAATATGCTGATAACAGTTGTTCAGATGAACAGGCCGGTGAAATTGCAGAACATATTGATGTCTGTGGCCGATGCAGATCGTACGTATGGGCGTTTCAGGCGTCTGAAGAGGAATTGGCCAATTGGCAAGCCCAGGAAGAGTTGGCATATAAAGAATTTGAAGCCAAAGAGTTGGGCTATGATGCCGCGAGGGAAACTCTCGGCAAGCTGTTGCCCGGCAAAATTGATTTGCTAGATAGACTCTGGCAATCAGCGTTGGGGTTTGTGTTGGAGATAAAAGACAAGGCCGTCGAAAATTGGCCCTCATTTAATCAGGAGACCCGGCTGGCTGGCGTTTTGGGTTTTGCCGATGCATCAGACCCGGAAGCAGAAGCAGCTTCTGTTATTATGGCAACGACGCTTTATGTCGCCCAGGCTGTTTCGGACGGAGATATTGAACCTTCCACCAAAGACATTCAGACAACTATCAATGAAGTTGCCACAAAGTTAGGCGCCGGCAAGGAACTACGGATAAGATTAATCGAAACCCTGCCGCCACTGGTATTAAAAACTGAATGAGATGCCGATGCCTGAATATGTCTGGTATATTGGCTTTGCGATTTCACTGGTGTTTGCAATTTCTTCTTCGGTCTTTATAGGCAGAAGAATATTCAAAACAGGCATCGAGCATTTCAGCAGCCGAATTCTAATAATCAGCAGCATCGTTAATGCATCCCTCTGTGGTTTGTTGTTGCTGTTGCAGGGGACAACCGAACTATACCGTATAATCACATCTTCCTCGTTTAGTCTTGATCAGTTTATTGTTCCTGCTGTTTTTCTCATAATACCGGGCAAAATTGTTTGGGATTATTTTGCAATTCAAAGAAAATTGACCACCAGATTTAAGCTAAAACCCCATGGGGTTGATCCATTGGTTACTCGCCTAGCTTCACTTTGTAAAACAATGGGGATCAAGCCACCGAGCATATTGTCTTCACCTGTAATAACTTCGCCTTTCGTTTTTGGGCGTCGTTCAAGCAGGGCGGTTTTGGCAATTCCAAAAAATTGGCGGGGCATCAATAACAGTCATCAGCATATTCAGCTTTTGCATGAGCTTGCTCATATTCATAATCATGACATTGGTTTTCTTGCATGGTCCAATGCCTGCTTGCGAGATTTAAAGTTCGTATTTGTACTTCTTCCAGCTCTGATTGTTTATTGTCATGCTTTTGGTTATAACTATGCGATACCGTCTATTAGCCTTTACCTTGCCTGCTCTTTTATTCTATTTGTCATGCTAAGGTATGTCGTCAGGAAGCGGGAGACGCTGGCGGATATGACCGCTGCATTACTTATCAAATCCGGCAATGTTAAAGATGTGATTTCGCAGCAGGAAATCCACTCCTCCAAATCTTACATAAATTCCGAGCGGATCGTAAAGCCGAAGTTGACTGACAGGATTCGACGATGGCTAGCTGATAAAGCCCTTTTTTCGGCAAAACAGCGGTTTTGGAAAGCTTTGCTTTGGATATTCAACTTTTTTCATGCATCGCATCCATCGAACCTTGAACGCATCAGGAGAATCAGTGCTCAGGAAGCTATTCCCCGGCTGCCAGTATCTTCGTTGGGCGATAGTTTCTGGGCAGGAGTTACCTTCGGCCTTCTGGGAGTCATCATTGGTCTTGGAGGGTATTGGTTTTCCGGACTAACTCAAAATTCCCAACGCAATGTGGAAATCCTTCATTTGCCATTTAAGATGTACGGACTTGCAGCAGTCCCGGCATTTGGGTTTTGGGTAATTTTTCTAACATTGCCTTACTGGGCATCATTTCGAAACCCAAAGTTGGACAGTAAATTTCTACTTTCACAGATTAAAAGTCATGGCATCGCATTTGTGGGAGCCTGCCTGGTTTGCCCGCTTATCTTAACAGCTGGTGTATCAGAAACAAATGTCCACGTTCTTACTGTGACCCCTTCCCGTTTTTTATACCATGTTATGTGGGAGAATCGGGTTAGTATTTGCAGGCTGAGCCGGAGCGAGGGGCGAAGCCCCGAGCGTAGGATCAGCCTGAGTCGTTACCGGTAACAGCCCGGTTCTGTCTTTTCTCTTCGTTACATCATGCAATTTTGCTGCATAAGCTGCTGGTGTCTTCCAGCCAATGCCGCTATGCGGTCGACGGTGATTATAATCCAGCCGCCATTCATCGAGAACATACCTGGCTTCAGGCAAGCTCAAGAACAGCTCCCGATTCAGCAACTCGTCTCTAAGTTTTCCGTTAAAACTTTCCACGTATCCATTCTCCCAAGGACTGGCTTTACGAATATAAAGTGTACCAACATTAGCCTGCTTCAGCCAGCGTTGAATTTCCTTCGCCACAAACTCCGGCCCATTGTCGCTACGAATATGCTCCGGTGCTCCGCGAACAGCGAAAAGATATTGCAGTGTCAATATGACATCTCTGGCAGTAAAAGTCCGGCCGGTTTCGATTGCCAGACACTCGCGCGTGAACTCGTCAAGCACCACCAACAGCTTAAGCTGTCGACCATCTTCAGTTCGATCAGCCAAAAAGTCATAGCTCCAAACATGGTTCCTATGAGCGGCTTTATGGCGAACGCAACTGTTCTGGCTGAGGCCGGGCAAACGACGCTTTCGACGCTGTTTTTTAGGTACTTGCATGTGCTCAGCCTTCCAAAGCCGATGCACTCGCTTGAAGTTCACACGCCAGCCCGTGCCAACCAACAACTGATGAACACGCTCGCTGCCATACCGAGGATATGACTCCACCAGCCGACGCATGTCCGCAATCAACCGGCGATCAGCATCAGGCCGCTTCGGCTTGTACCGCTGCGTTGCACGACATTGCCCTAACGCTTTACATGCCCGACGCTCCGAAACTTTATCATGCCCCAAACGGCGACGAACTTTTTCAACCGTACGCCTACGCCGCTCGGGGTCTACAAGTTTGGGCGGGCGGCCTCCTTCAATATCTGATTGTCCAAACTTAGATCAGCCACCAGCCGCTTCAGCCTGGCGTTCTCCTTCTCTAAAACCTTCACCTGCTTGGCCATCTCTGGATCCATGCTGCCATATTTCGTCCGCCATCGATAATATGTCTGCTCGCTGATACCTAACTGCTTGCAGACTTCCGGAACTTTGAGCCCTTTGCCCAACTCAACATCCGCCTGACGTAAAATCGATACGATTTGTTCCGCACTGTGTCGCTTCTTCATAAAGAATCCTTTCCAGCCGTATGGTAAGCGTTCGCCACCGTCCAGCCAATGGATTCTCTCACAATTCATGGACTAATTTACGGGGAAGAGGTCAGTCGCTGTTGCAAAGGTCCTTTCGCGCAGATAATTCGATTAGCATTTTAGTATCAGCAACTCACCCCCTTATCTCTTAGTTACCTTTGAAATTTCTTGAACATTTAAAAAAAATCAAAAAATTTCAAAAAACTCCGTACGGATTCATTTCTTAATGGAATTCTCATTTAGAGGCCTGCGTGGCAGGCAGTTTTTTAACCAACTGGTCTGGCCAACCGAAAAACGGCTGAAAGGAACAAGCGTTATGACTGATTATCAGAAGACACAGAATGTAGGAATGTCGCCAATGTCGGTCAATGTGACTCGAGCCAATTATCCGGTAAGAGCAAACAAGCCGATGGACAGCGACATCGAGGTAATAGACCTCGATAATCCCCGTGATCAGATCAAGCCTACGACCTGGCATGGGTAATTTCAACCGGACACTCGGGCGGCATGGAGGCCGCCCGCCTGTCCCTAACAATGTAAAGGAGTTAACGATGGAATGGTACAAATCAAACCCAGTCAGATTTGAGATGGAAAAACGCTTACTGGCACGCTTTCATCCCGGCGTAAAAATCATAATTGAGAAAGGGGAAATGCGAGTTATTATGAAATTCCGAGCACGCAAAGCCACATACTTTATCGAAGGATTTTTTCCGAGGGATTTTCCAAATTCACCATTGGATGTTTATGTGCGTGAACCTCGTTTGAAATCATCGCCCCATCAATACAGTAGAGGCAGATTGTGCCTGCACGACGACGATGACGTTGGCCCGGAAACTACTGCAAAAATTTATATGGACTGGACAAAACAATGGATAGCCACATACGAAAGGTGGCTTGAAGGCATACCTTGGCCAAAGACAAACAGCCGTAGATAGTCGTTTTGTAAAAAAAATAAGAAATCAAATTTTTAAAATAAGGAAATAACAATGAATAAAATGATAAATTACAACACCAATAAAAAACATCTTATTACTTATGATGCGATCAGAGCAATAGTACAGGACTCTAAAAATTTCACCGTTGAAACCGGTGGAGTACTCATCGGTACTCTTGGAGATCCGATCACAATCGTTGCTGCCGGATTCAGCGGTGACAATTCGGTACATCATGCAACAAGTTTTACTTCAGACTCCCAAGCAGACAGGGAATGTTTAGAAAATGCCCGCAAAAAATACGGCAATGGCGTGGTTGTAGCTGGGTGGTGGCATAAGCATCCATCCGGCATGGAAACCCCAAGTATGGGAGATTGTCGGCAAGTTCAGCTTTTGGCGGAAGAGTATAACGACGGAAAGCCCGTTCTTATGGGGATTGTGAACAAAAGTATAGGCTTTGCCAGCAGTAAGTTATCGTTACGGTTTTTCACTCTTGGTTCTGGCAACCAACTTTTACAACACTCATGGCAAGGTGTCTGTGGTTCAAACAAGGAACTTCTGAAGGCTATAAGTGACGCTCCTCAAAAAACGGAGATTTGCGAAACAGAGTTTTGGAAAAATCCGGACTTCCAATTTTATTTGAATCCCATCGGCCACGATAGAATTGTCCGGGAAGTAAATTCACTCAAACAAGCAGGCTGGCAGATTATAACCACTCGCCGTAAAAGCGATCAGGTAATGATTCTTGGGCTTACAAAGGGTAGCATCCAATTGCACTTCGAACTTCCCCCGGAATTCCCAATAAATCCCCCAGCCGTTTTTACTGGCGGTAATCATCTCGTTGGTTTGGAAGTGCTACGGGCGTGGAATTCACAATGTAGCTTGATGATTCTGGCTCAGCATGTGGAAAAAATCGTGAACTGTGAGTATTGTCGAAAGCATTTTTTGATAACAGTCTAAACACAATGACCTCTTCTTTTAAGGAATCGAACAATGATTAATAACGAATATTCATGCAGGGTATTTCTAAAGGATCCCAGTGATCGCAAATTACTCAGACCCGGATGCGGTCTTTACGGCTGTATTCAGGAATCAACAAAGAAGATTTTTATGTCGCCTTATCTTCCCCCGAATAATTGCCAGTCGCAGGTTGGTGTTGTCAGTAAAACCGGGAGAGTTGCTCCGGAAAACGCCCATTTGATAAATCTCTCGGTTAAAGATGACTCGATGACGGCTTCGGGGTTTATGGGTAAACGTTTTACGCAACTTCCTGTAGAAGTGATTTTCAGTGCAGCCAGCTATGAACGAACTCCCTTCAATCAACTTGAAATGAAGATATTGCAGAATAAAAGGGTTTTGATATTTGGCATGGGAACTGGTGGTAGCAAGATCGCTCTTGAGCTGGCCAGGGCGGGAGTTAGGAATTTGACCCTATGTGACTTTGACCGGATTAATTTTGCCAATGTCTCACGGCATGAGGGTGATCTGCTTGATGTTGGTAAACCGAAAGTTCAAGTCACCGCTGAACGGATTTACAGGATTAATCCGGCAATCAAGGTGGAAACCTACTTTGAAGATATTTTTGAACGCCCCTTTGAACAGGTAAAAGAAATCTTCGAACAGGCTGATTTGGTCATCGCAGCTACTGACAATACCGGCGTACAGTTGGTTATTAACGAACTGACTCACAACCTTGTAATTCCTTGCGTTTTCGGTGGATGCTATGAAGAAGCCCTCGGCGGTGAAGTGTTCTTTACCTTACCTGGTGAAAACATGCCGTGCCTTGCATGTCTGCGGGGCGGGGTGAAACAGCCCAAGCGGAAGAACAAAATTGATTACAGTACCGCCAGCGGCCCGGAGGATTATCAGGGCCAGCCAGGCCTGCATGCTGCGGTGGATTTTGTTACCTGCATAGAAATTCAAATATGTCTTGGAATTCTTCTGCGAAAAAGTCCCACTTCCAAACTGGCTAAAATGATCGACCCCAGCCGTAATTACCTGCTGATAGGCGGAATGTTATCAGAAGGTTTTTATAGGTTCATCAAACCGTTCGACATCTTCTATCAGCCATTAAGCGGCCCAAGGAAAAAATGCGTCGTATGCCAAAACCACAACCTTGAAACCGAAATCGGAAAGGAAAAATGACATGGGAATCTTTGACGAATTTAAAAGAATATTCGTGGAACCTGAACCCATTAATAAGTCAAGCAGCCCGCCACCCAAGGATAAGTACGTTGTGATAAAACATAACGGTCGGCAAAAAATATATCGCGTCAACAAATACGGTGAACTTTTTGAGCATAAGGAGTGAGAAAATGATAGCAATGGCAATACTTAATCCGATAGCTGCGATTGTTTCCCTGGCCCATCTCGTAATTAACATCGCGATATTTTTCACAGTGATTCGGTTGATCTTGGCGTGGAAAACTTTTAATTTGCTTGCCCACCTTTACAAGGTGGGCAGGCCTCTTGTTGACGGCATGACAAACTCCACTGGAAAATTTATTGAGGCCAGATGGCAGAAAAAAATATCTGAAAAATGCCTGTTACTTATCAGCCTCTTAGCGTTGATGTTGGCTGATTTTGTCCTGACTGGGCTGTTGTTATGAGGAATGAATTATGAAACAAAAACTGATATGCAAAACAAAATCACGAATAACTTTGCCTATTGCGCAAACATAAGGAGTGTGTTATTATGAGTGTGGAATATAAACGAATTGCAAACCAATTACTTGGTAAGCCAAAGAAACAGAAACCGTTCTTGGTCAATTCACGCGAAGCCGCCATGCTTCTTGCGATTTCGCCAAGGAAACTTTGGGAGCTTACCAACCGTGGTGAAATCCCATGTCTGCGAATTGGTAGAGCGGTCAGATATTCTGTGGGTGAATTGGAGTGTTGGGTCAAAACCAACTCAAAATAAATAGGTAATCCTGAAGTTGTACGGGTGCTTATCAAAGGGCCACAAATTGAGTACAATGCTTGGTAATTCAGGGAAAGCTAGAAGGAACAAAAGTTATGGCAAGTATATCACACGACAAAAAAACCGGTCGAAGAACTATTCAGTTTACTGGATTTGATAAAATACGAAAAACTATCAGACTGGGCAAGGTAACCCAAAAACAAGCCGAATCGGCCAGAGGTTATGTTGAGGATTTGCTCGGTTGCCAGGCCACGGGGTCCACTCCCCAGCCAAGAACGGCTGAGTGGATTACTGAATTACCTGTGATTGTGCGAAAACGTCTTGAACGGGTTGGCCTGCTTGCGCCATGTGAAAGCCTGTTAGTCCCTACCCTGAAAAAATGGCTGGATTATTACGTCAATTCCAGGAAGGATGTGAAGGGGAGTACTTCAACAGTCTATGGGCATACGAAGCGTAATTTACTGACATTCTTCGGGCAATCAAAACGGCTTGATGAAATTACTCAAGGGGATGCTGACGACTTCAGAATTTTTCTTAAGACAAAGGAAAACTTGGCAGACAATACTGTTCGGAGAAGGCTGGGGATTGCTAAACAATTCTTCCGTGCAGCTGTTCGTAAAAAAATAATTAACGAAAATCCCTTTGAAGGCCAGTCGACGCTTGTTCGAGAAAACACTACTCGTTTCTATTTTGTCAGCCGGGAAGAAGCTCAAGCTGTACTGGATGCATGTCCAAATCTTGAATGGAGGTTAATATTTGCATTGTGTCGTTATGGCGGATTGCGTTGCCCATCTGAAATTCTTCGCCTAAAATGGGAAGACGTAAACTGGGAAAAATCTCGCTTTACGGTTCACTCAAGCAAAACCGAGCATCATGCTGATGCCGGTATTCGAGTCGTACCCATTTTCCCTGAACTTTATCCTCATTTCAGAGACGCTTTTGAAGAAGCGGAACCAGGATCCGTGTATTGTTGCCCCCAATTCTCAAACGCCAATCAAATGTATCGAAAATACATGCTACAGATCATACAGCAAGCCGGGCTGAAGCCTTGGCCAAAATTGTTTCAGAACTGTCGATCCTCCAGAGAAACTGAACTTGCTGAAAATTACCCCGTTCAGGTAGTGTGTGATTGGATTGGCAACAGTCCGAAAGTCGCAGCCAGGCATTATCTGCAGGTAACTGAAGATCACTTCGAAAAAGCGCTGCATTTTCCGGTGCAGTCCACAGCCGTTTCGGCTCGCACAGCCTCGCATGGAAAAAAATGGGAAATTGATAAGAGCCCCAAAAACAAGAACTTGCGACTTGATGCGAATCAACGCAAGTCCTTGCAAAATAAGAAGATGGGCCTTACTGGACTCGAACCAGTGACCTCACGGGTGTGATCCGTGCGCTCTAGCCAACTGAGCTAAAAGCCCTAATAATAACTTTTTATCGTAATTTCAAATTCATGTCAACTTATTTTACGAAGTTGATGGGTGTTTTAAAATTTGGATAAAAAAAACGGGTGAAAAAGCGGCATATTCTCAGCCGCTTTGTTCACCCTTCGCCGGTGGCAGGTTCTCAAGACGCCTCGCACACAAACTCCGGAGGAGGAGGAGACCGGAGCAAACTTTTGGGCGATGAACTCCAAAAAGCCTTTGCAGGTTGCATCGAGTCAACTGCCAGCATCGGTATCCAGCCAACCTTATTGCATTGCAACGAGTCGGCTGGGATGTTTCTTCTCATATTAACTTCTGATATATACTTAACCTCGAAAAAGGGGAAAAGTTCCTCAAAAAAATATTCAATCGCAAAAAAAAAATTATACACTCACAAAATGATGAAACGTCAATGTCCTGCCTTTACTTATCGGCATCATGACGCTGAGCCACACAGGAAATAGATATTTTTATTATTTTTCTTTGTACTTTTCGGAAAAAACTCCGTTCAATTAATTATAGGGTCGATAGATATTGTAAATTGGCTTTTTTGAAGGAGTTTTTTATGAAATTTCGCATTTTGGCAGGAACACTGCTCGCATCAGCCGTAATAGCTATGTTTTCCTTCGGTGCTTTTTCCCAGCAAAGTCAATCTGACGGAGCAGTTGACCCAAAACAGGCTGGACAAGCTGGTGAAATTATCCGAACAGGCCAGACTGAACATTCGTTCAGTGCCAAGGTAACCAAGTCATACCAAGGCCAATATCTGCTTTATCTGCCCGAAGAATATGGCAGGGATAATAAATCCTGGCCTTTGATTCTCTTTCTGCACGGTTCCGGCGAGCGAATTGGCGGTGGTAAAATTCATCCAAACCTTTCGCAAGTCGGGCTGCCGAAGACGCTCCAGAAGGGTGGTAATTTTCCGTTTATCGTACTCACTCCGCAGTGCCCAGCTGGCAAGTGGTGGTCAGACCCGGATATCTCGCAAATGGTCATCGCTATGCTGGACGAAGTCTGCAAAAAATATAATGTGGACGAAAGGCGAATTTATCTGACAGGCCTGAGCATGGGCGGGTTTGGCACGTGGAGTCTGGCTCAACAGAATCCCGATAGATTCGCTGCTTTAGTGCCTGTTTGCGGGGGTGGTAACATGCTCCTGAACGACAGGCTGAAAAAAGTTCCTGTCTGGATTTTTCACGGTGCTAAGGACAAAAACGTTCCTATCGAAAACGCGTATAAGATGGGCGGGAGTCTGAAACAAATGGGTGGAAACGTACAGCTTCAGGTGTTTCCAAACCAAGGCCATTTCATATGGGACGCAGTTTACACCAATCCGAAACTCTACGAATGGCTGATGCAGCAACAAAGGCCAGCTGCCAGGAAGAAACCGCAAATCAAACGGGTAACCTCCACAGATATCAAAACGACCGTAAAAGTAACTCCCGCCGAGGCTCCGACCACCCAGCCAGTAGAGAAGTGATTTTTCTGTGGATAACCAAGGTATTACTCAAACTGACCGATTCGTTGTGTGTCATACCCGCGAAAGCGGGTATCCAGGGCTAAAAAGCAACATTCTGGATTCCCGCTTGCGCGGGAATGACAAGTGTCTGTAAATTTTTTATTATAATATGTTTGTGTTAATTTTATTGTCAAAAATGGTCAGTTTGAGGTATTATCAGTCAGTGTTTAACAAAGCCTGAGTAAGTTCCATATAGCGGTAGGGGACCTGGAAGGTTTGGTGGAGTTTTTGGATCTTATTGTGGAAATGTTCGTAGAAATCGTCTGGCAGGTTTGATTTGCAGAAATAAGCACGGCATCCGAGTGGCCTGTTGTTTCGGGCGGTGCATTTACTCTCGACTTGATAGGGGCATTGCAGAAGCTCAGCTGGTTTCGACGGCTGGGCTGTGCTAAGCAGGGCCAGTTCGCCGGTTGAGACATACAGTCTATGATCCATTTTTTTGAAATCGCAACATTTGCCGCACCCCAGACACTCCGGGGCTTTTTCGGCAATGGCGTCATCG
Source organism: Phycisphaerae bacterium (assembly GCA_963664745.2). GTDB lineage: Bacteria > Planctomycetota > Phycisphaerae > SM23-33 > SM23-33 > B1-G9. The sequence goes on along the minus strand of CAXXMC010000002.1, from coordinate 474,563 downwards.
GCCTGGGATAAAATCTCCCGCAATGACTCCATGAATTCCGGTTTTTCCAATGCCTGTCGCATATCCACTGTGGCGGAGTTCATTCTTCGGTAATTCCAGCTTTCCGTTCGATTTCATCGATAGGGTGAAGCTGGCCTCGGTTTACTCCCACGCAACGCTGTCCTGCTTCTGCCCAGTCATCGGGCGTTGCGATATTGCTCTTCCAGAAGGGCCAGGTTCTACACTGCGTTGGTCTGACCGGGTAAATGGAACAGCTGCCGTCTTTCAGAAAAATGCAATCGTGAGATTTCTTATCTTCCTTGAAGCTTTTCCTCAGCCCGACACGGCGGACGTATTTTGTGCGAAATTCCCTGTCGCTGAGTTTCATAAACTCAGCTGCTTTAGAGATTTCCTCTTCCGTAGCCCAGACATATCCTTCTTCCGGGCCTGCGCAACATCGGCCACATTCCAGACATTCAAAAGCAAGACCGGTTATGTACCATGGCGGGTTCTTGTCGTTAATATGTAAAAAATTCATCGGGAAATTATAGCAGAAGAACCGGAAAACCCCAGCAAAAAGGGTCAGCTTTCGATAAGATTATCCGTTCGGGCAGCCATGATGAAATCATTCAGGTGTAAGCCCTTGATTTTATGTGACCACCATGTGACGGTTACTTTACCCCATTCCGTAAGTATGGCTGGGTGATGGCCTACCGCTTCAGCTATCCCGCCAACCCTGTTGGTGAAAGCCAACGCTTCGACGAAATTCGGAAATTTGAAGGTTCGTCGCAGCCTGTTTACGCCATCGATGTTCAGGACGTCCCATTCGGGAATCTGGGCGTGATATTTTTCGATTTCTTCGGAGGTTACCAGGGGCGCGCCAGCCTGGCAGGCCTGACATTCTTTTTGATTCAAGTTATCCATTTTGCATCTCCTTCCTTTTCATTATAGCCTGAAGGAATGAGACGAGCCTATTGTTGGTAAAGCCCGTTTCTTTTGATGTAATCAGCCACAGCTGGGGGAACCATATCGTCAATGTCCAGCCCAGCTGAGACTCTGCGGCGGATATCGGTTGAGGAAATATCGATCAGGGGCGTATTTACAACCGAGGCAGCGATTTCCTGAACATATTCAGCGGGCAGCTGGCCGGCCAAGTTTTTCACAGCCTGGACGATGGATTCGTATTGCTCGGGTGGCCTGCATGCAACGAGCAGTCTGACCTTGCCAAGGAGTTCTTTCACACTACGCCACTTGGGCAGTTCCTTGATCATGTCCGCTCCGATGACCAGGCCAAGCTGGCCCGGAAAAGTGCCAAGACGTAGCAATTCTTCCACCGTATCTATCGTGTAACTGGGTGGCTGACGGCGCAGCTCGATATCGCTGATCTCGAAAAGATTGTCCCCCTGGACAGCTAATTTAAGCATCGCCAGACGATGTTCGCCGGCAACAGGGCCTGTAGATTTCAGGGGATTTACACCTGTGGGCATAAGCAACACCCGTTCTGCGCCCAGTTCCCCAGCTACAGCCCGCGCAATAATAAGATGCCCGTTGTGAACGGGATCAAACGATCCTCCGAAAATTATTGTCTGCTTTGTCATGCTTGCTTTACCTTACGACAAACAGGTCGCTATCGTCAACATAAACCGCGTTCAGGCTGTTGCATATTCTTCAGACAGATTTTCCCCGAAGAAGTTGACAAAGCATCTCAACAGGCCTAATATTCAGTATCGTTAAATTTTAAGTTTAGTCGAACAACTTGATAGGAAGGAGACGCTTCATGGCGTCGGAAAACACGCTGGTACTCACGGACGATAATTTTGAGCAGGAAGTAATCGAAGCCGGAGTTCCCACTTTGGTGGATTTCTGGGCAGAATGGTGCATGCCCTGCAAAATGCTTGCCCCCACTCTTGACGAATTGGCAGATGAATATGCCGGCAAAGCCAAGGTCGGCAAGGTCGATACCGATTCAAATCGTAATATTTCGATGAAATTCGGGATTAGTGCGATACCGACCGTAATCCTTTTCAATAAAGGCGAGGTCATCAAGAAATTCGTAGGCTTACAGCAGAAGGCCGACCTCAAGGCTGCGATAGACGAAGCTATTGGTTAGACAAAGCTTAGGCTCTGTGTCTGCCAATAAGGTATAAAATGCGATCTCTCACACGTCAGGAAGTTCGGGGCGTTGACGCTTGCGCCATAAACCAGCTGGGGATTCCAGGCGTGATCCTCATGGAAAACGCAGGCAGAAACGCAGCTGACGCGATCGAATTTTTTGTAAAACGCCGGTCTGGAAACTTGGTTGGAATGAAAATCGCTATTGTTGCGGGAGCTGGCAATAATGGCGGGGATGGTTTTGTTATAGCGCGACATCTCGCAAACCGCAGGGCTAGGCCTGTGACGTTTCTAATAGCTTACGAGGCGAAACTCCAGGGTGATGCAGCGGTTAATTTCAAAATCATCTGCAACCTTGAGCATGATATTCGCCGGATTTCCAGCCAGGCTATTGCTAGCCTGAGCGATGATTTGAAAAAATTCGACCTCATAATAGATTCAGCTGGCGGGACTGGGATAGCAGGGGCCTTGCGAGGCGATATCGCGATGGCGGTCGAGCAGATAAACTCAGCTGCTCAGACCCGCCAAATTCCCGTTATTGCCATAGACATCCCCACTGGTCTGGATTGCGACACCGGCTTGCCTCTCGGCCCAGCTGTGCGGGCGGATATGACCGTTACCTTTGTCGCCCGAAAAATCGGCTTCGATAACCCAGCCAGCCTGGAATACACGGGCCAGGTTATCGTGGCGGATATCGGCATCGACCCGGAAACACTGCCGGGCCTGAAAATCCAATCCCAAAAGACCCAATGACCAGTGAATTTACAATTTCCGATCGACAAAAAAATAGGCGGAATTTGTGTTTATCTTTTTGCGTGTCCGGTCTCTTGTCACGGCAAGTTTTTTTGTCATTGCGAGCACTTCGCTTCGCTCGGTGTAAACTCCGCGAAGCAATCTCAATTTCAGATTGCCGCGTCCTTCGCTCCTCGCAATGACAGTTTTTTAAAATCGTGGGTGAATCCGACCTCTTCAGACCCACCCACTCGGAGCAGCTCTAGTCAAACTTCCGCTTGTCTCGTAATCGGCCGTATTTTTTCACTTTTTTCATACCGCCAACTTCGCGGAACATATCATTTAGCTTTACTTTTTCAAGCTGTTTCGCGTTGAGTCCTGAATAGCGAGCCTCTTTCTGCAGTTTTTGATAGTTTTCAAATCTGCGTTCATCCAAATCGCCAGCTATTATAGCTGCCCGCACCGCACACTTCGGTTCATTGTTGTGCGAACAATCATTGAAATGACACTGGCTGATCAGCTCTTCAATATCCGCAAACGAACGAGACATATCAGCTGAATCAAGCGCGAACTCTCGCAGTCCTGGCGTGTCGATCACAATACCGCCACCTGGCAGAAGCAGCAGTTCCCGTCGCGTAGATGTGTGGCGACCCTTGTCGTCGTTGCCTATTTCAGCTGTAGCAAGCAAATCCTGGCCTGCCAGGCAATTAATCAACGTAGATTTGCCTACTCCTGATGACCCGATAAACGACGCGGTTTGACCATTTCGCAAAAACGTCAATAGCTGATTATACGAGTTTTCATCTTTGCTTGAAGTAGTGATAATGTCTACTCCAATGGCTACAGATGAAACTTCCGCCAAAACCTCAGCCAAATCGTCACATAAATCGGACTTGGTCAACACAACTACCGGCATCGCACTGCTGCCCCAGGCAGCTGACAGATAACGCTCCAGACGACTCAGGTTGTAATCATTGTTCAGCGACATGCAGAGAAAAATGATGTCGATATTTGCAGCAAGTATTTGAGTCTGATTACCGCCGCCTGCTGATACACGCTCAAATGTACTCTTCCTGGTCAATACCCTGTGAACGATTACATTGCTGTCTTTCCCATTACTGTCGTCAACCATTACAAAATCGCCGACAACCGGAAAATCCGAAATATTTCCGGCTTCAAATTTAAACCTGCCCGAAACCTCAGCTAAAAATTCACCCTTTGCGGTCACAACCTTATAAAGATCGCGATGCTGGGAGAGAACTCGTGCAACGCTTAGTTCAGGGCACACCGCAACCTGATCTGCAAAAAACTTGCAAAGACCATATTTTTCTAAATTATTCAATTTTACAATCCTCCGAATTGTATATATCCAGAATTACGCCGGCTCTAAAAACAGGTCGGCTCCAATATACAAGTTTTGGGAGGTATCATGCAGAGTGTTATACACATACCTCCATGTGTGTAACAATCTCTAGTGCGTTTCTTGTGATACTCAAAAAAATCTCCTATTTTTGAAAGTAAGGGTGACTGATTCCCTGGGAACGGGAGGCACCCAAGTTGTTTATTTTTCCTATACATATAATACTGCCACTGTAATAACTGAGCAATACCTTAAATTTCCATATTGGTAAATCTGACGGTGTCAGGTTCATTCACCTGGCCTGGGTTGATTACAAAAATCCCAGAAGTTTTGCCGATTTCGCATGAAAAAAACTTCTCAAGCAGAGGGGCAAACTCTATAATACTTCGTCTTGTTGGAATTTGAGCTTTGTGAAAATCCCGATGATTCTGTTGCAAATAGGGTCTTATCAGGCTTTTTTTGAGATTTGTTAATTGGTGCCGGCATGAGGCTGGCGAGCGATATTTTGTTTTTTAAAACCCCTAGTTAGAAAGAGAGCATAAAATGCCCTTAGTACCAATGCGAGTCCTTCTGGACCACGCCGCCGAGAACGATTACGGAGTCGCGGCGTTGAACGTAAACAACATGGAGCAGATCCAGGCAATCATGATGGCTGCCCAGGAAACCGACAGCCCGGTTATCATCCAGGCCAGCCGAGGCGCAAGAGCCTACAGCGAAGACGCTTACCTGCGTCACCTTATTCTCGCTGCCGCTGAGCTGAACCCGACCATCCCGATCTGTATGCACCTTGACCATGGCAATGCTTTCTCCACCTGCGAAAGCGCGATCCAGCAGGGCTTTACGTCCGTTATGATGGACGGCTCGCTGAGCGAAGACGGCAAGGTGCCCTCAACATACGAATACAATGCTGAGATTACCAAAAAGGTTGTCGAAGCAGCCCACTCGGTCGGCGTGAGTGTCGAAGGCGAAATTGGCGCACTGGGCGGAATCGAAGACGGCCATGGTGCGGGCCTGAGCGAAGAAGAAGCCCAGGAACACCTCACAGACCCGGACCAGGCGGAAAAGTTCGTAGCTGATACTGGCGTGGATGCGTTGGCCATTGCAATCGGAACCAGCCATGGTGCGTATAAGTTCAAGAAAAAACCTACCGGCGACGTGCTGCGAATGGACCTTATTGAGGAAATCCATCGCAGACTGCCCAACACGCACATCGTAATGCACGGCAGCAGCAGCGTTCCGCAGGAACTCCAGGACGTCATCAACAAGTACGGCGGCAAGCTGAATCCGACTTTCGGCGTTCCGGTCGAAGAAATTCAGCGCGGAATCAAGCACGGCGTTCGCAAGATCAACGTCGACACCGACAACCGCCTTGCCATTACCGGCGCGATTCGTAAGGTCTTTGCTGAAACCCCAGAAAAATTTGACCCCCGTGATTACATGAAGCCGGCCCGACTGGCTATGAAAGATGTTTGCATCGCCCGAATGGTCGCCTTCGGCCAGGCTGGCAACGCAGGCAAAATCAAGGTCAAAACCTGCCGCGAAATGGTTGATTTTTACAAGGCATAATGCTTTGTCTGAATATCAAAGGCCCGGGAATCATTGTGACTCCCGGGCCTTTTTTGTTTCTACTTTCACCGGCAATCAGTAAAATAGGCAGACCTGTTTAATCTCACGTATTTCCGCTCGGCAACGCAAGGAACTATAATATGCAGATTATCACTGAATCGATTGGCGACGAAATTCTCCTGAAACTTTCGGGAGACGTTGACGGTATTGGTGCCGACGAACTGGCTGTGGAACTGAGCAAGGCTGAGGAAACACATGCCGGGCGAATCATCATGGATTTCAGCGAGGTTACCATGATCACCAGCTTGGGGCTTGGTACGATTATAATAACTTACAAAAGGCTTGAAAGTCTTGGCAGAACCCTTGAGTTGCGTAATCTTCAGCCCAACGTCCGGAAAGTTTTTCTCATGACAGGCCTGGACAGGATTCTGAAAGTTCAGAAATCAGCTGATGAAGTCTTTCAGAAGGGGGACCATATAAGCGAACGGGCCATGCAAAACGCCAAAGAGTTCCTCGGCGAAATGATGCTAAATCTCGGAGTAGAAACAGATACTGGAACCGAGGTTATCGACAGGATTTTTCATATCTGTGATAAGCCCACGCCCACCCCGGATAAGGCGGTAAAATTGCGAAAGTTGCTGGCGGGTTTGCAACTCCCTGCACGCATGGCCGATAGTCAGAAAAACCTGGCCTCCGATATGCATGGCCGAATCAGGCCTTATGTTGTGGGCATGGAAAGCCTCCTGCACGTACGCTGCGGAGACGGAAAACTCGCGGGACTATTCAAGCAAGAGTTCAATAAAATCCAGCTTCTCGACGTTGTAGATCGAAATCAGACGGATTTACCCTTCATGAAACATAACGGCGTTAAAATTCCCTTGCCCGATAAATCCTTTGATGTATCATTGCTGCACTGCTCACTGAGTCATTGCGTCAGCCCGGAGTCAGCCATTTCAGAGGTTCTGAGGGTGACGAAAAAACGGATAATTGTTATAGAATCGATATGTCTGAATGAAACGCAGAGACAGTTCAATATTTTCTTCGACTGGCTTTTTAACGTGGTTCTTGGACAGGCTGAGGAATTGGCTTATAATTTTAAAAAACCTGACGATTGGAAGTGGTTTTTCCGTGACCTGGGCCTATCAATTCGGGCAAGCGTGGACATGGGGCTGGACCATCCGACCGTCCCGGAATATCATTGGATGTATGTCCTGGACCTGCCGGGCCAATAACGCAATGTTAAAAAACAGCCTTTTTCAGTCTTGATCTTTACACGCAAACAACTTATGATTTGGACTCCCTACAATTATTCCGGGTATACCAAAACATGAATAAAACAATATGCATATTGGCAGCTGGCCTGTTTGGTTTGGTGTTTCTGATCGGCTGTGAGCCGGATCAGCTTAGCCCTGCGCCGAAAAGCCTGGCTGAGTATGACAGAATGGGCAAAGCGGATCGCCGACGATATCCTGATAATTTCGTCGTGCAGTATAATTTGGCGCGAGTCCACAACACCGAACTTTCCGTAGCAGATCGTACCGCATCGCTTGCGGTGGTGGATAAACTCGGCGTGGACGACGAAACTTCACTGGCAGATCTGGCTACGTTGCTCCGCGACCCGAAATGTCCGCCTGACCTCAGCAAACAGGTTCTACGATTACTGCTGAAACAGAATTACAGCGACCTCGCGGCCCATGTTCTGCCGTTACTGAGCGAATTGAAGAATGACCCGCAATTGCGTGATGTCGTCGTTAACTGGATGAAGAACAACGCTCCGCCACAAATGCTGGCTGGGCTTGTCCGAACCTGGGCTGCCGAGCCGAATCTGAAAAGTTCCAGCGAGCAGGGCTATCGCGACGCTGTTCAGCAGATCAGCGGACGGCCCTGGAATGCGACGCTGCTGGAGTCGCTTAATTCGCCCGAATTCGCCGCCAAGGGCGAAGCATACGAGATTCTGCGTAAACGGGAGAATTTGAAAAACCTCCGCGACCAGATCAGGGCAATGTCATCCCAGACCGATGTTATCGCAGCATTGCAGAATTTTATTGATTCATTTGAGTATATGCCGCAAACAGGCGAGCAGCTGAATACATGTGCTTTGATATACAGGGTTCGTCGGGACATGTTGCCCGACGCCGCCAAACTTTTCTTTGAGTGGAACAAAAGTTACAAATACAACTTTGAAATTCGGGATTTCCATCTGCTAAGCAGGTTGGCCCGCGATCCGTTGCGGACAAATCTGAAACGCACGCAGCTTGTGCTCGATATAGGCCAGTCCTTGCGAACACGCAGGCATGTCCGCTCTAGCACAGGGCAAGGCAAGAGCGACAACTTCTGGTTACAGGTTGACAAGCTGAGCATGGCTGATCTGTGGAATATTTACCTTATCGACGAGATGCTATCCAGGCCTCGCGTTCAGACTTCTTTGAAGCTGATGGCTGATGGTGATCTGGCAGATACGCGGGGAGCCTGGGGAGGCCTGGTGTTTTATCAGAACGGCCAGGCCGAGGCGATCCTGTACCCACCTGATCCCCAGTCAGCCGGCAGTGACCTGACATACCAGCCTACTTTAAGGCTTACGACGGATGGCAGGGATTCGCTATGCCGATTCATAGGTCATTTCGAGAAGATTGAAAATGAGAATCGCGCAGGCCCGACGGAACAGGAATTGAAAGAAGCGGCAGGGCAGGATTTCTACGGCCTGATTTTAACGCGAATAAGCAAAAACAGTTTCTCCGCCCATTATTTCAACCCCGATGGCGTGGTAGTTTCGCTGGGTAAATTCCAGCTGAGATAACCTCCGTATCCTGACGTTGCTGCGAATGGCTTTTTTAAGCGATAGGGTGTTCGTCTATTTCAGTCGTTTGAGAATTTCGTCGATGGCGGTGAATTCCGTTTCCATCTGGGCCAGCTGTTGGTGATAGCTCTGGATGTCTGCCTGGGATGTAGTGGCGTTTAAATTCTTGTCGTTGAGCATTTCCTTGAGCAGCTCGATCTGCTCAGCCAATATTGCACGTCGCTCGCGAAGCAACTCGAGTCGGCCTGCCCGGGTATTTGGCCCATTGTTGGTTACCAGCCCGAAAACCTTTTCACTTACGAATATCGGCGTATTCAACCCAGCTGCCAGTGCAATGGCATCGGAAGGGCGGGCGTCGATTTCGACAACCTGGCCGCCACATCGAACCATCAGTGACGCGATAAAGGTGTGTTCGCGGAGATCAGAGATCACAATTGTCTCCAACGAGCCGCCCAATTTTTGAATTACATCAGCCAACAAGTCGTGCGTCATGGGCCTGGGAAACGTAACACCCTTTAGTCGATTATCGATAGCCTGGGCTTCAAACATGCCGATCAGGATAGGGAAAGTTCGCTCGCCGTGAATTTCCTTGAGAAAAATAAGCTGACTGTCTCCCAGGTCAGTAATGAGAATTCGCGATAATTCGACCGGAATATTCATAAATCAGCTCCGCATTAAAAACACATTGTTATTGTACAGCTGTATCTTAGCCCCCACCACGAAAGTTAGCTAAGTGCTGCAATCGTTTTTTCAATAGCTGCCAGGTCTCGTTGCATTTCTTCGAGCCTGTCGCGTTCGCGACTGACGACATCTTCCGGCGCGTTCGCTACGAACTTTTCATTGGCAAGTTTGCTTTCCACGCCTTTGATTCCCTTCGTAAGGGTTTCCTGCTGTTTTTTCAGTCTGTCGAGTTCAGCCTGTTTGTCAACGACATCCAGCAGGTACACTTTCACTCCGCCGACGGTAATCGCAGCTGCGCCGTCAGGGGTCGGGATTTCCTGGTAGGATATTTTCAGCTCGCCGAGGTTGGCAAGGGCCTTTACGGTCTCGACATTTTTCACGAGAATTTCCGTAGCGGAAAGCCCTTCGATTGCCTCGGCGATGGCGTTGATTTTTCTGCTGGGTGCGATGTTATGTTGAACGCGGATATTCCGAATCTGTCGAATCAGATCGGCCAGCATATCGAACGCTCCCTCAGCAGGGGGGTCTATTGTTTCGCCGTCAGCCATGGGCCATTGGGCGGTGATCAGCAGCTCTTCTGCGTGCATATCGCCCGGGCCTCGCACTGGAGCAATTTCGTTGAGTTTTTCCCATATCGCTTCGGTGATAAAAGGCATGATCGGATGAAGCAGCCTGAGTATCGTATCAAGACAATGGGCAATAATCGCTTTAGGCGTCCGCTGGCCATCTGCTATGCGGGCCTTGGCGATCTCCAGGTACCAGTCACAAAAATCATCCCACAGGAAGTGGTAGAGTTTCTCAGAAAGGTCGTTGAACCTGTAGCTTTCCAAGGCCAGGGTGGCATCGCGGATCGTGCCGTTAAGTCGACTAAGTATCCACACATCAGCCAGGTTTTCCGTCGGGCGAATCTGACTCCACGAAGGACAGCGAAGCATGTTCATCATCGCAAATCGCGAGGCATTCCAGAGCTTGTTGCAGAGGTTTCGGCCCATATCGAACTTGGGTGAACTGTTGACTTCGCGTCCATCCGGCAGGGTCATCTTTGCCAGCGGCATGCGGACGTCCTGCGTCTGCGTGGTCATGCTCACCAGCGTAAATCGCATCGCGTCGGCACCGTGACTATCGATAACCTCCAGCGGGTCCACGCCGTTGCCGAGGCTTTTCGACATCTTTCTGCCCTGGCCGTCCTGGATCATCGCGTGAATGAAAACCTCGCTGAACGGAATATCGCCCACGCAATATTGACCCATCATGACCATTCGACTCACCCAGAGCGTGATGATTTCGCGGGCGGTCGAGAGAACGTCGCCGGGGTAGAACTTTTTCAGCTCCGGGGTAACGTCAGGCCAGCCCAGCGTGCTGAAAGGCCAAAGGGCCGAACTGAACCATGTGTCCAGAACGTCCGGATCGCGAACGAAGCCGTCGGCTTCGATCTGCTTTTCAAGTTTGTCATGGCTGGGCGCGACGCAGGCGTAGGTTATGACGCCCTCGTCGGTTTCCATCTCGCGATAAATGATTCCATCCACATTTTCAGCAGGCCTCTTGCCGGGTTTCGACCAGATCGGAATCTGATGGCCCCACCACAGCTGTCTGCTGATGGGCCAGTCGCGGAGATTCTCAAGCCAGTTTTTATAATTGCTGGCGTATCGTTCCGGTGTGAACTTCAGTCTGCCGTCCAGCAGGGGGGTAAGCGCAATGCCAGCCAATGATTGAATCGGCACGTCCGTGCCTTCGATCAGCCCTTCGTCTGGAATGTTCGGCAGGGGCTTTTTGACGGCGACGTACCACTGGTCGGACAGGTACGGCTCGATAGGAACATGGCTGCGGTAGCTGTGTCCGACCGAGTGATTATATTCCCGAATATCTTCGAGTAAATTTTCACTGCGGAAGAATTCCACTATCGCCGCCCGGGCTTCGAAGCGATCCATGCCGACGAGATTTTCCGCTTCGGGCGTGTTGCAATCATCCCAGCCATGCCTGTCGGATATCGATCCATCAGGGGCCATGACGTTAATCATGGGCAGGTCGTGACGCTGGCCTATCTGATAATCGTCCGGGTCATGTGCGGGGGTGACCTTCAGGAAGCCTGTGGAAAATTTTGCCTTCTCGTCCTCGCTCTCCGGGTCCGGCAGCACGACGTGATCGTCGGCGATAATCGGAATCTCTCTACCCACGATAGGCAGCCTGACTTTCCTGCCGACGAGAACCGCCGCTCGCGGATCACGCGGATTCATAGCCACCGCTGTGTCGCCAAGCATGGTCTCAGGCCTGGTCGTGGCGACGGTAACATGCGTAATATGCTTGCCATCCAGTTCCGCCGCATCCACAAGCGGATATTGCATATACCAGAAATGGCCCGCGACGTCTTCATGCTCAACTTCATCATCAGCCAGGACTGTCTGGGTCGCAGGGTCCCAGTTCACCAGCCTTTTGCCGCGATAAATAAGCCCGTCTGAGAAAAGTTTGAAGAATGTCGCCCTCACGGCTTTTGCGCAGACTTCGTCCATCGTGAATCGAGTTCGTTTCCAATCACAGCTGCACCCCATTTTCTGGAGCTGCTGAAGGATTGTCGCTTCGTATTCGTCTTTCCATTCCTGGATACGGGCTACGAAATCCCCACGCTCGAAGTCAATCCGACGCTTGCCTTCCTCAGCCAGGATTCGCTTCTCGACAACAGTCTGCGTCGCAATGCCCGCGTGATCCGTACCGGGCATCCAGAGTGTCGCGTATTGGCCCATCCGCTTGTAGCGAATCAGTACATCCTGCAGGGTGTTATTGAGGGCATGGCCGAGGTGCAAAGCAGCTGTGACGTTCGGCGGGGGAATGACCATGCAGAAATTCTTGCGCGGATCGGCAGGGTCTGCTCCGAAAGCGTCAGCCTGGTTCCATTTATTGTAAACGTCCACCTCGACCTGTTTGGGATCGTAAATTTTTTCCAGTTCACTCGACATTTTTTATATCCATATTATTTCCAGCGTGGGTGAACCTGACTTTGTCAGAACCACCCACCCTCCGGCCAGTGCCTATTCTTTAAGCAATTTGTACTCGATAGCGTCCGTCAATGCCAGCCAGGATGCGTCTATGATATTTTCATTCACGCCCACCGAGCCGAAACACTGTCCGTCCGAAGCGTCCCGCCAATCGATGATGACTCGCACCCTGGCTGCGGACTCGGCCTGGGTGTTGACGACCCGTACACGATAATCCATCAGGTGCAGATCGGCCAGCTGGGGATATTTACCCGTCAATGCAGACCGCAGGGCAGTCATAAGCGAATCAACCGGGCCATCGCCCTCAGCAACCGTATGTGCGACCTCGCCGTCGATACGCAACTTTACAACGCCTTCGGTATTGGAAGGTTCGGCATCGCGTTTGAGAATAACGCAACGATAATGATCCAGATCCCAAAGGCTGCGATACCATTTACCGCCAAGCACTTTGCGGACGAGCATCTCGAAGCTGGCTTCGGCGACTTCAAATTCGTAGCCTTCGTTTTCCTGTTCCATCACCCTGTTAAGGATATTGGCCTGGGCGTCTTTGTCGTCTGCGACATTAAACTTTGCGGGAACCTTTGCGATGATATTGCTTCTGCCGCCCAGTTCGCTGACGAGAATCCTGCGGGCATTGCCGATCAGTTCCGGGTCGATGTGTTCGTATGTACTGACGTTCCTCTGAACGGCATGGACGTGCATGCCTCCTTTGTGCGCGAAGGCACTGCTGCCCACAAAAGGCTGATTGTCCCTGAGGTTAAGATTGGCTATTTCGTAGACGTATCTGCTGGTTTCAGTGAGCTTCGCCAGTGACTCCGGGCTGAGGACATCGTAGTCGTATTTCATCACAAGGTTGGCAACGATAGAGATAAGATCGCCATTGCCGCACCGCTCGCCGATGCCGTTTATGGTTCCCTGAACCTGAGACGCCCCAGCCTGGACAGCTGCGAGTGAGTTGGCCACCGCCAGGTCGCTGTCGTTGTGGCAGTGGATACCGAGCTTTGCATCTGGCAGGGCTTTTCGCACAGTCTGTATGATACTCGTGATCTGTTCGGGCATTGACCCGCCGTTCGTATCGCAAAGCACGAGGCATTCCGCCCCGGCATCGCAGGCGACCTTGAGTGTTTTGAGTGCATATTCGGGATTGGCAAGATAGCCGTCGAAAAAATGTTCAGCGTCGTAGATGGCCTGCCTGTCAGACTTAGCCATGATCTCTACGGAATCGAAAATCATTGCCAGATTCTCGTCCTCGCTGACCCGCAGAACTTCCCGGACATGCAGATCCCACGTCTTGCCGACGATGGTTATAACCGGCGCGCCGCTTTGCAGCAGGGTCTGCATACCGACATCGTCTGCCGCTTTGCTATCTTTACGTCGCGTCATGCCGAAAGCTGCGAGCTTGGCCTTTTTAAAATCAATCTTTGCGACTTCCTCGAAAAACTGCGCGTCTTTCGGATTGCTGAGCGGGTAACCTCCCTCGATGTAATCCACACCGAGCGAGTCGAGTTTCTCCGCTATTTCCAGTTTATCCTTCATGGAAAGGCTTACGCCCTGCATCTGCGTGCCGTCCCGCAAAGTTGTATCGTATATTTCCACTCGTCTATTTTTTTGGGTATTCATTATTTCTCCGATCGGGGAATTTTTATCAAAAAATCAGCAATGTTCATCCTGATTTTTAATTAACGTGTCGCATAAGGCCTTAGTCGCTTCCGCTTCAATACGGAGTCGACAAATACAAATTCCTATGCAATCAAGTTTATTATTGGGCATTTTTCATTCTAAAAAAAAACGCCCTGAGGATGGTTTGACCTCAGGGCCGGAATAAAGAACATAAATCCGCTACACCCCAAGGCCGTTACGTTGTGGCCAGGATGGCAATAATAATGCCTTCGCAAACGCGCAGCTGTCCCCGCACACCGGAGCCTCGCTTATAATCGCTTCGCATTTGCATCATATCCTTGTTTCCGTAAACACTGCCTTGGATGAACCATATGTTGGTTTCATTATAAATTCTGCAAGCAGAAGGTCAAACCTTATTTGCCAAGAAAGACACCAGGCTGATATGTTTTCCAGTAGGTTCTGGCTTATTTAAAAAAATCTGACTATAATTCCGGTTCTGAACAGACCCGTAAGTTATGGGCTGGCTGTCACTTTTAAGTTTTTTTTCGGAGATGCGGAATGGCACAATCTTGTAGCAAGTGTAACGCTTTATGCTGTCAGTACTTCTGTTTTGAAATCGACAGCCCGGATGATTACGACGATTATGAAGATATCCGATGGTATCTCTGTCATCACGACGTGAGCGTCCATGTGGATGAAGATGGGGACTGGTATATTCAGATCGCCAACAGATGCAACAAACTGGACAAAAATAATCGTTGCAGCATCTATGAAGACAGGCCTTTGATCTGCCGGAACTACAGCGGTGAAAACTGCGAACTTACCGGATCTGATTATGGATACGTTGAGGAATTCACTTCACCGGAACAGCTTGACGATTATGCGCGAAGGACCCTTGGTCAGGAGAAATACGAACGGGATATGATCAAATTTCGTGCCAAGGCCGGCGGAGTTACCAAAAAAGCAATGCAGGAGCACCTTATGAAAGTCGGGTTATTGCCGAGAAAACCGCATAACAAGCCCGGGAACAAAAAGAAATAGCGAAACGCAATGGCCAATCGGAGTGTACATTACGAAGCCGCTTTCGAAAATTACCTCAGGGCCCTGGCCTTGCCTTACGTCCCCGTCGATGAAGCAAAAAAAGCGACCTTTGGCAAAATATTGCTTAAGAGTTTCGACTTTGTTGTCTACAGCGGCAGGGGGGCTAACCTGCTGGTGGATGTCAAGGGCAGAAAGTTCCCGGATTCTGTAGCTGGGAAGAGAAAATCCACTCGGGCATGGGAAAACTGGGTCACCCGTGAAGATATCGAAAGCCTGAAAAAATGGGAAGAAGTTTTCGGTGGCGGATTCCGTGCAATACTGGTTTTCGCGTATTGGTTGCAGGGCCCTGCAAGCAGATCGCCATTTGAAGAAGTACATTTTTTCAAGGAGAAACAATACGCTTTCGCAGCAATAGGCCTTGATGACTACATAGCCCTGGCCAGGCCTCGGAGCAGGAAATGGCAGACTCTGGACGCTCCGACAACGGAATTTTCCAGAGCAGTGAAAGATATTGGATATTTCCTCTAATCAGTCCGGGCAATGTTCCGATTTATGGGGCGTTGCATTTGAATTACGGGCATGTATAATATGCTCACTTGAGGAGTAACATAATGAAAAAGATTATCATTGCAACATTCATGCTCACAGTTGTGAATTGCATGGCCTTGGGAGCAGAAGAAGGATACAAGGCCCCAGAGGTTGAAGGCGTAAACATTCCGTGGAAGGCTATCGCAATTATCGCGCTTACCTTGGTCGGGATTGTCGCAGCGACCTTGAAGAATCCAAAGCGTACACAAACGGAATTACATGTAGACTAGGTTTGCATCGGCAGTAAAATTTCACTGACACGATTATTCTAAAACCCCGTCGAGAAGCGGCACTCGGCCCGGTTGGATTCAGCCGCCATGGGAGAAAAGAAATGACAAACGCACGGAAGTTAATCATTGTCGCGTTGGTATGCCTGAATATAGGGCTGCTGGCGGCTTTGGTACATTTTAACATGACCCCGGCCTACGCCCAACCATTCAAAACGACCGACTATGTCGTGGTTACCTCCAAGGTCGGCACGGGCTGGGATGCCCTGTGTATCATCGATCTTGAGAAGCAGAAATTGGGAGTCTGGAAATGGGACAAGGGTAAAAAAAGACTCTTTACAATTGCAGGCAGGGATCTGCCAAGAGACTTTAAAACAAGAACGGGACGTTGAGTCAGGAGAATAACAATGAAGAATACAAATAATATCATGATGGTTTTTCTTTTGGCCACAGCCTGCATTCTTGGCGTGATGATGGTAGGTTCTTACAATGCGGACAAAGCATACGCAGCTTCCGCAGACCGTACACCCAACGGCCAATATATAATGGTCACCGGTGCGATCAGCGATTCGACCGATCTGCTGTACGTTATCGATGTTCCAAACAGGAAACTTCTGGCTTATGGCATTAATCCTATCCAAAACACCGTAACGGTAGTTGACAGCAATGTCAGACTGGCAACGGCCTTCGGCGGTTCCGAGTGACAGACTCAAGATGACGCTTTGGAATTAAAATTGGATACGGAATTTCCTATACAAGATATCGGACGGCGGGTGCTGGAAGGTCAGTTGCTCAGCCGTCCGATTTTATTATCCCTGGTAGAGAAGATCGATCTGGCAGGGCAGGGGCCTTGGGATATACTCTATCAGGCGCACATTGTTCGCCAGGAAAATTTCGGCAGGGAGGTCAGGCTATGCTCCATCGTGCCGGGCAAACTGGGCAATTGCAGCGAAGACTGCAAATGGTGCGCACAATCTGCACAGGCTGCCAACGGAACAGTAAAACCGATACGGACATCAACTGACGAAATATGTCAAGCCGCCACAAACGCACAAAAACTCGGTTCCGCTAATATTGGAATCGTAAACTCCGGTAAAAAACCAACAGATCGAGATATTGAGGAAGTCATCCTGGCAGCTGAGAAAATTGCTGCACAGCAAGGGGGAAAAATCGGCATCTGTGCCTCGCTGGGTGAAACGTCCGATAACCAGTTCAGGCGATTGGCAGCCTCGCCGGTGAAAAGATATCATAATAATCTGGAAACCTCCCGCCGTTTTTTTTCAACCCTGGTCACAACTCACACTTACGACGACAAGCTCAAAACATTGCGATCTGCCCGCCAGGCTGGGTTTGACATTTGCTCCGGTGGTCTTTTTGGCCTGGGCGAAACGTGGGAAGATCGTATCGATTTGGCATTGACGTTGCGTGATGAAGTTCAGCCTGATGTCGTACCTTTGAATTTTCTTGTTCCCATAGCTGGGACGCCATTGGCATCGTCAGTCCCGATGACTCCAATGGAAATTTTACTCGTGATTGCCATATTCAGGCTGGCATTGCCCAATGTGGACATCAAAATCGCAGGCGGCAGGGATTCAAACCTCCGGGATTTGCAGAGCTTGATATTTTTTGCAGGCGCCACCAGCTTTATGATAGGCAATTATCTAACAACCGCAGGCCAGACTCCAGAACGGGATCTGAAAATGCTCGATGATCTGGGCTTGACAATAGTTACCGAGTTCCAGCCCAGGAAGACAACAAAGACTCAAAAATAATCCTCAAAGTCATATTTTGCAACATCTTGCAAATAAAGCACTTAATGCAACATAACATATATTATAGGACTTTTTATTTATTCACAATTATAATGTCGTCCTGGCTTGTTTTCTTCTTATTCTGTGAAAAGAATTTAGATTAATTTGAGGCTTTTGGTTCCATATTATTGCCAAAAGGTTCGAATTTTGGGATTGACTATTTAACACTTTAGGGGTAGAATGTCTTGTGCTCGAGAGAGTTTATTGCTTAGGCTCAAGGAAAATGCTCATGTTGTTTTAGTTGATTAGTAGGATTTTTGCTCAACATCTGGTTTTCTTGGGGCTTTTCGATTCACTTTCTCGCTATTAAGCTACTGTTTTAAAAGTATCCGTTTGTATTAATTGCGCTAGGCCATTAAAAACGGAACTTGGGAGCTGAAATAGCAAATTTCATGTAAGTCTGTTATTAAACTTAAATTATGTTGTTTCCAATTTCGGAGTAATTTGGAGTTTAGTACTGACCATGAAGGATTTATCGCCTTCGCCTTGCTTAAAAAGAGAAGATGTATCAGGAGAAAATTGTGTTGCTGGCTGTAAAATGCTCTTAAAGCCTGCAATACAAAACAATTGTGCCGGTATACGGCTCGCGTATATCGTTACGACTTGACTTGCTTCTGCCGTGATGGAGGTCGATTTTCGGCAGAAGCCTGGTTTGGTTATCTGGTAAGGTCTTTTGTGGCTTGCCAGACTGAAATTTTGGTGGGAATGAGGAGGAATTTGCTCATTGCTCAAAGCTCGTGGTGCTTGATGCACCTGATTTGGCTGCATGAAAAGCTCACTCAATCCCCTGCTTTTGCTAGATAATGTATATTTGTAGTATAGCTCATGTAAATGGATTACATGGGTGTGCTTGCTTTTTGCATACCTACAGGGTCGGTCTGATCTGGCAAACGAAAAATGTTCTTTCAATATTTTAATATTTTTACCGAATTGCTGAGGAACAATCCGGTTTAGAAAATGGATGCGCGTTGCATCCGAAGGAAAGAAATTGGACTTTTGGGAAAGTTCGAACTTAAAATAAGGAGTTGCTCAAATGAAATGCTCAATAAAAATGCTTTTATTGGCTCTCGGCGTAGCGGCCTTGCTGGTATGTATTAGCCCAGTAGTTGCGTCACCAACAGAACCAATCGCAAATCCAGCTTATCGTGATTTGCGTACTGATTATGTCCGTAACTGGTACATTTTTTCCGATGAGATTACGGATGGCGTGCTTATGCCCGGGGATACGCACGTTGAAACCATGCAGAACTGCTGGACATCAGTCAGTAGCGGAACAATGCACAATGACAGCAGAGGCCCATACGGGCAAGGCTCAACCAACCCGACTTACACATTTCCAGAAGGTTCGGACTATCCGACAGCCCCGCTGAACTATGCTACGACTTACAATCCGACAGGCACTCAAGCAGACTACTGGTTCCCTCAGAAAGAAGACCGGATCGGTTTCTACATGAACTACAGCCAGCGTGACAACGAATTGAAGTCTGATTGGTACAATATGCCGGAGTTCGGCGGAACTCTTGGCGCGTATAACGCAGAAACCGAAGGCGACAAGAATGGCTTCTCGTTTGGTTGGGTAACCAACGCTATCAAACGCGACCCCATTACAGGCCTGATTGATACAGACAACAGTGCCCGCGGTGGGATCAAGATGGATATTTATGTTCATAACGGCAAGTTTGTTGGCGACATAAATGACGCAAGCGGATTTGGAGCAAATATCTCCAACCCGAACCTTTCAGCTTCCAACGATATTTCCGAGAAAGCTCGTGACCCTTACAATGGTCTCTTCCATGTACCCAGCTTTGATGAGGCTGCTGATTCCTACACCCCCGCCGCAAATGCAGCCATGACTGCCTGGTACGAATACAGCGTAGGCAAGGCCAGTAAAACTCTCTCTGCTGCTGACCTGGTTGACATCGTCAACAGTATGGATATTCGGGAACTTGAATCCTACGGCATCACCGGTGGTGCAAGCCGGTGGGACGCCATCTTTGGCGACAAGACACCTGCTCAGATCCTGGCAAACCTGCAGTATGAATATCAGGACGCATTTATGGATCGCGGCACTTATGCTGAGAATTCAAGTGACGGCGGCGTGATTGCCGGTTTGGGTGGCATGGGCCTTGAGGGCGATCCTACCATTGATAACTGGGCTGACCAGCAGGTCATCCGTATTGACATCGATCTGGATTCAGGTGAATTCGACGAATCCATCAAGGAGATCGCTTTCTACGACTTCGGTTACGGAGCAGGTTCAGGCCAGACTAATATACGTGAAATCATTTTTGGGATCGACAGAACCCAGACCGTTGAACATGGCCAGATTTTCTATGATACCTTAGAAGGAAGAGTTTGGTTCCCTGAAAACAGAATCTATATAGCTCAGGTAGTGCCCGAGCCAGTCACAATGATCCTGTTGGGAATCGGTGGCCTGGGACTTGCTGTAAAACAAGTCCGTCGCAAGAAGTAAACTCAACAATATCAAACTAACGTTAATTAAAACTCCCGCCAATGTCTGGAAAAGGGTATTGGCGGGATATCACCCCCCTGCCTGGTTGACAGTAACTCGGCTGAGATTGTTTTTAAAACAGAATAACTAGTTTTCACGCAATTTCGTTGACCGTCGGCTGGCATTTCCCGCCTAACCGGTGAGAATTGAATTTATCCGATGAATAATGGTTAACGTTCAGACGCAAAATTGGTTGGGGCAGGTGTTTGAGCAGCCTGCCCTGCCATTTCCTTAATATATTTTGAGTTTTCCTTGAGCGTTGACTGACCTGGAACGGTCAGTTGGCAGCCCATCCTACCGAGATGGAGTTGAGAGCCCATACGGTAAAAGTTCTGCTTGCGAGCAGACGAAAAACATAGCCGGGACAGGTAACTGAGCAGCCTGTCCCGGTGTTTTTTTTTGCGTTCACGCTCTGCTATTCAGATCGGGATCATGCCTGTTGAAGTTTTTTGTACAATTCGCGCTTTGCCTGCCAGGCCTTTTCGTTTTCGGGCTGATAATTAACCACTTCAAACGAAGCTCTCATTACCCGCCTGATATCTTCGGGAGTTTTGAGAATCCCCAAAGCCAACGCCTGTCCCAGCGCATTGCCAAGCGCCGTACACTGATCCACACCGGCATGAACGGGGATTCCACAAGCGTCAGCTGTGAGTTGACAGAGCAGCTTGTTCTTGATTCCCCCTCCAACCAGGTAGAGAGTTTCAGCAGGCTTGCCTTTAAGCTCGCCGACTGACTGCAAAGCAACATTATACTGGAGTGCCAGGCTCTCAAGGACGCATCTTACCACTTCGCCTCGCGTTTTTGGTTTGGGCTGGCCTGTCTTGTTGATGAGATTTTTTATCGCTTCTTCCATATCCGCCGGAGCCAGCAGGGACGGGTCGGCAACATTGACGATGGCGCTGGATTTCGCAACCTGTGCTTCCGCGGCGATACGATTATAATCCCATTGTTCTTCCGGCCTGTCCCACTTACGCCGAAGTTCCTGTACCAACCAAAGGCCTGAGATATTCTGTGCGAGATACCAGCCGCCGATCGTGTATTCATTAGTAAAATGCAGATCCAGACAGCGTTTCGTAGCTACGGGTTTTTCAACAAGCGAGCCAAGAATGCTCCATGTGCCACAGCTGAGAAATGCCCAGTTGTCGCCCTCAGCCGGCACAGCTGCCAAGGCTGCGGAAGTATCATGGCCGCAGGTCGCAATCACGGGTACGTCTTTCGACATCCCGGTTTCTTCCTGCACAGCCTTCGTCAGAGGCCCGAGAATCGTAGCCGGCTCTACAATATCGCCGAACATCGAAGGCAGCTTGAAAGCATCGATGATTTCCTGAGACCATTGACAGTCAGTGCCCATCAGATTGCTGGTGTTGATTATAGACCTCTCCGAAGCAATTCTGCCGGTAAGGAAATAATTGAAAAGGTCGGGAATATTCAAAAAAGTCTCAGCTATATCCAGCAAGGGCGATTTGTCACGCTGACTTGCAAGCAATTGAAATAGCGAACTTATTGCCCATGGTTCGTAGGCTGTCAGCTCGAAAATCTTATCCGTGGACATTGTTTGATTCGAGTAATCGTGAATGTTTTCGGTTCTGCTGTCGCGATAGCATACAGGGTTGCCCAGCAATTTTCCATCCTTGCCAAGTAGCCCGAAGTCAACACCCCATGTATCTATGCTTATCCCAGCCGGCGTAACACCCATTTCGACACAGATTTTTATGCCTGCAAGAACTTCCGCGAACAAGGCAGGGAAATCCCAGTACATTGTCCCACCCATAACCACACGGCGATTAATAAACCGATGGATTTCCTCCATCTCGACCTTGTCGCCCTTGAGGGTGATAATAATGCCCCTGCCGCTTTCGGCACCGAGGTCAAAGGCTAAAAACTTTTCGTTTACTGGCATGGCATACTCCATTAATGTCGATCAGAATGTGTAATATAGTTTAATCTCATAAAATTTAATTGCACAGAATTTCATTTACCGACTCCGTATCTATATGGATTCGACAAATTCAGGGTGCAATGTGTAACTAGAAGTTAGTTTTTTTACCCCCCAGGCCTGTTTGACGCAACCAGTTAACTTCCCGATCAGTCAATGGCCTGAAGTGCCCTACCGCCAACGTGGTGTCCTTAATCGGACCGATGGCAATTCTTGAAAGCTTGCGAACCTTATGCCCGATTCTGCGAAGAACCCGACGGATTTCTCTATTCCGTCCTTCGGTCAAAGTCATCTCCAAAGCTGTGCCGGTCTGGGTTCTACGGATAATTTTCGTTGCCTGAACGCCCTGGGTTCGTGTCCCATCAAGATATATCCCTCCGCGAAGTTTCTCAAGATCCTCGCCTGTGACGCGTCCTTCGACAGTCACGTTATACGTCTTGTCCACCTCATGGCTGGGGTGTGTCAGGTGTTGCGTCAGCTCGCCATCGTTGGTCATGATAATCAAGCCGGTACTGTCAGCATCGAGTCTGCCAACGCAGTAAACCCGTTCCGGAAAATCTCCAAGCATATCCACCAGGCACTTTCTGCCCTGGGGGTCACTGGCCGTGCAGAGAACTCCTTTGGGCTTATTGACCAGAAGATAAACCTTTTCGTGCTGTTTGCGACGTACCCGCTTGCCGTCCACAAAAACGTCATCTTTCCTGGGGTCGACAAAACAGGGCAGTTCCTCAACCACCCTGCCGTTGACAGCAATGCGACCCTCAACAATCATTTCTTCCACCGTCCGCCGGCTGGCCAGGCCAGTCTCGGACAAAAACTTCTGGATACGAACCATACCCTCAGGGGCGGTGGATTTTTTCGGGCCGGATGCTTTGCTGTAACGCTTAGCGACATGGCCTGACGTTTTATGCTTACGAAAATGCGGCGGCTTAACTTTTCGGGTATTATCCGCCGCCGGCCCAGCTGGTTTTCTTGCAGGTTTACCAGCTTGCTTTTTAGAGCTGGCGGTTGATTTCCTTTTTGACGGAACCTCAGCCTTGCCAGCCGAGGCTGAGCGTGCTGTTTTCCTGCCGCCCACCTGAGAAGTTCTGGCGTTTTTTTTATTGTCTATTCGTCTTGCCATTCTTATTTCTACTTAATTATCAAAACTCTTTTAACGCATGCAATCATGTTACAACTCCGGGAGTTCATGATAATCATGCTTCCGGCAGCGTTATTTCCAGCCAGTGTACATCAGTTGTCGCGGAAAGTGTTGCATTTTCCAGCCCAGCTGGGATTAAAACCGTATCGCCCTTGTGGGCAGGCGTGAGGGGTTTGACCAGGCCGGCGTGCCGAATCTCAATGCCATCGCCGTCCAGCAACATGATTGCGGCGCACCGCCCTGCCGGCATGGACGTCGGCATTCCAGCCTGGGTAAATCGCTTGGCGACCGTGAAGAAATCCGTAACCAGCAGCGTCTCGCCATCTGCGCCGGGGGACGTATCGTCGGCAGTCTGGAAATGAATGCACTGCATTGACTTCTCGATATGAATCTCTCTGCCTCTGCCCCAGTCGGTCACTCGATATGTCGTATCTGAGGGCGTCTGCACCTCAGCTATTAACAGGCCCGGGCCTATTGCGTGAACAGTCCCAGCCGGGATGTAATGAAAATCTCCAGTCTTGCAGTCAATTCTGCGAGTGACCGTCTCGGCGTTATCGTGCTTGATGGCTTTTTTGTAATCGTTGGGTGTCGTACCCTCGATAACGCCCTTGTAGATATAGCCATCACGGGATTCAACCACATACCAGCACTCGGTCTTGAGGGCTGCGTTGCCGCCGATTTCCCTGGCAGCTTCGGCGTCGGGGTGAACTTGCAGCGAGAGAATATCATTCGCGTCGAGAAGTTTCAGTAGCAGTGGGAATCGGCCGTTTTCCATGGCTGAGGCGCCGCCAAGCAGGGCCTGGCCCCAGTCCCGGGTGATATCAGTCAGAGTATACCCTGCCAGCGGGCCATTCGTTACAATACTGACACCTTCGGGCAGATCGGTCAGCTCCCAGCTTTCGCCGATGGGAACTTCGGGAGGCAAGGCTCTGCCGAAGAGTCTGCTCAGACTTCGGCCGCCCCATATTTTCTCTTTGTACACCGGATAAAATTTCAACGGATAAACGTCCATGCACATCTCCTTAAATGCGGTGGGTATTGTAGTGAATTACCCCCCTTTTGAACAGCCCCAGCTGAATAAAGACTCATGATTTTTGAGAAAAAGGGTTATCCCACGATTCTTTCGTCAGGCCTTTAGAGTGGTTAACGTTTAAGATGCAATGTGGATTCGTTGGTGAGGACAAGCCCGGCCAGGACGGTGAAGCAGACAATGATTACATTGTCGATGGAACCGGACGCCCCCGGGCGAAGCCGCAACCAGAAGGCATGTTGCAGATTAAACGTTAATTGCTCTAATTCCCGCTTTTGGGCGAATGACACAGAAAGGCGGGTGGGTGGTTCTCGATAAACGAGGGGATCACCCATGCGGGATATGGCTTGCCTTTTGGCGGCGGACGATTTTAGCGATTTTCCCCAGCCGGGGGCGACTGTGCTACATTTTTGGCATTTCAGAAAACCACTTCCAGCAGTGACAGATCGTCATCGAATTCAGCCTTGCCTCGAACCTCTCGAACGGCGTCAAGGATTCTGTCGACGTCTGCGATACCGGCCTGGCTGGGCTGAGACAAAACTTTAACGAAGCCGTGCATGTCCCACATTATGCCGTCAGGCTGGAGAATTTCGAACACGCCATCGCAGAAAATATACAGTTTATCTCCTGATTCGATTTGGAAATCCGCAGCTTCGTATTCCAGTCCGGTCATGGCTCCGATGAGCGGGCCATTGCTGTGAAGTTCATTTACCGTTGCAGGTATTCCGCGCAGGAGAATGGCTGCATGATGTCCGCCGCTCGCGTGAGAAAGTTTGCGGGTATCGGTATCGTAAACGCCGTACCATATCGTGAAGAACATCCCGTTATGTCGTTCCATTTGGAAAGCGTCATTCAGAGCTGCGAGTACCTGGCCCGGCTTGGTGAAATCCACTCCCGGAAGCGTTTTTTCCGTTAGTGTATTCATAGCCGAGACGGACATCAACGCCGCCCCCACACCATGGCCACATACGTCGAGAAGATATATCGCCAGAAACCTGTGTTGATCGTCAAGCCAGTGATAACCGAAGGAATCTCCGCCCAATTGCATACTGGGAATGAATTTCCAAGCTGTTTTCACGGGCTGATCCATCGGCGGAGGCAACATTGAAACCACGTACTGGGCCGCCTTGGAAAGTTCGTCAGCCAGTGCTTTCTCGCTGGCTTCCAGGGCAAGGTAGGCTTCATTTCGTTGCAGCAGGCTGATGTAACCCTGCGAGTGATATCGAATACGTGCAATAAGTTCGATTGAGTCCGGCAATTTCACAAGATAATCATTCGCGCCCACGGCAAAGGCCTCTGCCTTGGTGGTTGCCTCCTCCTTTGTGGATAATACTATCAAAGGCACATCTCGCGTTGCTGGATTGGCCCGATAGAATTTCACTAGTGTCAGGCCATCGATGTCTGGCATGACAAGATCCTGGAGAATCACGGTAGGTTTTATTTCATTGGCAATTTCAATGGCCTTGGCTGGTTCGGAGCAGAAATGGAATTTAATGTCCAGGCATTGCGCAAGCATTCGACGCACAGCCTCGCCTATAATCATCTGATCGTCAACCAGTAAAACAGTAACCGGATGATCGTTCAGCTCAATGCTATGTGTTGAAGACACTTCGGACTCTGTCATTGTCTATCCTTTCATTTCAAAACGTATCACATTTCATGACATCGCAAATTTTTGCTTGCTGCGACTATGGCTGGTGCTATTTTCGTGATAGGCAGAATTTCTTTTGCTGCCTGGAGTTCCGCAGCTGCCCTTGGCATGCCGTAAACCACAGAAGTCCCTTCATCCTGGGCTATCGTGTGCCAGCCCGCATTTCGCAGCGTCAATAATCCATCGCTGCCGTCACGCCCCATCCCCGTCAACACCACCGCGACGCCCGGTTTGTATCGACAGAGAACCAAACTTTCAAAAAACACGTTCACGCTCGGACGGTAACTCAGATCGACAGGTTCAGCCCGGTAGCCCAGCCTTTGCCCGGAAACCATGACAAGATGATCATTCGTACCTGCTATGACAATCGAGCCGGGATGAAGAGTCGAATTATCTTCCGCAATTGAAATCGGCAAGGTTGACTTTTCCTGAAGCCATTTAACAAGCCCAGCTGCAAAAGTTTTATCTACATGTTGGATGACAACCACCGCTGCGTTTAAATCGGCTGGGAGATTGCTGATTATTTCATTCAGGGCCTTTGGGCCACCCGTAGACGCGCCGATGGCTACCACCAAAGGCTGATCATGTGATGTATCTTCAGTGCACGGTTTGCAAGGTTCGACTGCGCCCCTGGCATGAGGCCTGCCTGTAAGCTTACCTATGATGGCTATCTTTTCGAGCAAATCCGCAGCTCCGCCGGCTTGGCCCAGAACGGGCGTATTGACAGCGTCGAGCGCGCCGCAACCCATGGCTTCAAATACTTTGGAAATATTCCCGTCCACAGTCGCGGTGACAACGAGAATGGCGCATGGGCACTGTTGCATTATCAGGCGGGTAGCTTCGACACCGTCCATAACGGGCATGATAAGATCCATCAGAATCAAGTCAGGCCGATCCTGTTTGCATTTTTCGACGGCTTCCGCGCCGTCAAACGCTATCCAGGCAACTTTATGTTCCGGTACGGTTGCAAGTACCTGCTGGAGAGCCTGAACGGCCAGGGTCATATCGTTGACGATACCTATTCGCATTACCGGGCTTCTCCTATAAGATCAACGACGGCGTCTATCAGCGTCTCATCGTGGAAGCTGCTCTTGGTAAGATAATAATTCGCACCTGCCTGTAGGCCACGGATTCTGTCTTCCTCGCGATCTTTGTATGACACGATCATGACGGGCAATTTTTTCAGATTTTCATCCTGCTTGATCAGGCCTACCAGTTCAATACCGTTCATTCTCGGCATATCGATATCGGTGATAAGCAGATCGTATTTCTCACTTCGCACCGCATTCCAGCCATCAGCGCCGTTTACCGCGACGTCCACGTCGTAGCCTTTGCTTTCCAGCAGTCTGCGCTGCACTTCACGCACGGTGATTGAATCATCTACCACGAGAATGCGCCTGGCTGACCGCGATGCCTCCCCCTGCCCCCCCTGCCTGAGTTTTCTAAGTCTGCCGGCGCTTAGAATGGAATCCGCTGAGCGGACAATATCGTCCACGTCCAGCATGATAAGCGGCGAGCCGTCTTCCATTACCGCAGCTGCACTGACGTCGGGGATTTTCCCAAGCCTGGCGTCGAGCGGGAGAACTACAACATCACGCTCGCAAATGAACCGGTCAACCTGCAGGCCATATTGGCTGGAACGGTCGCTTACGATAACGACGGACACGTTCTCGCCGGTCAGGCCCACCTCCGGCAGATCCAGAATTTGATGGGCAGGCACAAGGCCTATGTTCCGCTCTCCGTCCGTGACGTACTGCCGTCCCTCCGCCTGCTGAAGTTCATCCATCGGAACGAGAAGGCATTTATCCACACGGAAAAGCGGGAAGGCATACGGTTCGCCGGAGATTTCAACCAGTAAAGATCGGATAACCGAGAGCGTCAGCGGCAGCAGGAGATTGAAACACGTGCCCTCCCCTGCCCGTGTTTCAATGTGAACTGTCCCAGCCACTTCCTGCAACATATTGCGAAGCACATCCAGCCCCACACCCCGGCCTGATATTTCAGAAACATTATCATGTGTAGAAAACCCCGGCAGGAACATGAATTCCAGAATTTCGTCCTCGGTCATTTTTTCAAGGAGATCGGGCGTTGAAAGCCCGCGTTGGAGAATACGAGCCCTCACGCGATCCAGCTCCACCCCCCTGCCGTCGTCTGAAACTGAAATGTACAACATGCCAGCCTTGTGAGACGCTTCAAGAGTAATCAGGCCTGTCTCATTTTTCCCAGCTGCGGTTCGCTCAGCAGGCGATTCCAGGCCATGGTCTGCGGCATTTCGCAAAAGGTGCGTGAGGGGGGCTTCGAGTTTTTCCAGAATATCGCGGTCAACTTCCGTCTCGCTGCCGACGATGTCAAATTTTATTTTCTTGCCCAGCGTTCTGCCGAGGTCGCGAATCATACGGGGAAAACCTTGTGCCCCGTCTTTCAAAGGCCTCATTCGACTGGCGATGACCTCGTGATATAAACGATCCGCCAGTCTGGTCATACGCTGCTGGGCAAAATCAAAATCCAACCTGCGTTCGGCGAGCATATTCAGAGAGTCTGCCAATCTCATGTGAGTTTCGGTGAGCAGCATTTTCGCAATGTCTATATGGCCGTCACCAATCAGTTCACGCAGTCTGTTCATGTCGGATTCAACATCCTGCATGTCGCTACGGATTTTCAGAAGCTCATCGGCGAAAGGCTGAAACCAGTTAGTCTGAACCAGGAATTCACCGGAAATACCTAACAGCCTGCTCATGTTATCTGCTGTGACTCGCACGACACGAGCAGCTTCGGGCGATTGAGGGGTTGGCTCTGCTTGGGGACTTGTGACAGGAGTTTGAATTGGTGCATTATCAGCAGGCTGTTGAGGCCTGGCTTGTTTCGGGGCGGCAGGGTTCTGAATATTTTCAAACTCAGCTGTGAGTTTTTCGATTTCTTCGGCATTTTCCGCGGGCCAATCGGCCAGTTTATTTTCGGGAACTTTGGACAGCCTGGTAATCATATCCGTACCGCGAAGCAGAGTGTCGATATCCTCAGGCTGGAGTGAAATCCTGCCCTCCTGGGCTGCGACAAAACAGTCTTCCATGCCGTGGGCAATACGAACCCCAGCTTCGATACCTACTATTCTCGCAGCACCCTTTATCGAGTGTGCAGCCCGCATGAGCGGCTCGACGGTTTCAAGATTTCCGCCCTGCTCGAGTGTAAGCAGACCTTCGTTGAGAATGGCAGTGTTGTTCTCGACCTCTGTACGAAACAGGTCCAGCATCGAAAATCCGCTAAGGTCGCCCATGCCGCCGCTCACGATACGCTCCTTCGCAAACCGCTGAACAGCAGTTCTTCATCAAGTAACGCAACGACCTTATCGTCGCAGGTAAACACGCCCCTGGTGTGCCGCGTAGGCGACTTGGCAAGCGTTACGGGCACTTCCTGCAAGTCTTCGTCCCCCAGCCTGTACGTGCCGAAAATATCATCGACATGAAATGCCCATACTTCATTCGCCGAATCTATCAGGATCATCCTGTCCCGCATTTTCGAGGCTTCTTCAGTCACATTTTCCGATTCTTCAAGTTGTAGAAGTTTCTCCAGCGAAACGCACAAATTCAGCTGGCCTTCAACATTGACCAGACCGACGAGAATCCCGCGGGAATGGGGTATTCTGTGAGGTTTTTGAGGACTGCAAACCTGTTTGAGAAGACTGACCGGCAAGGCAAGCCATTCCTGTTTCAGTCTGAAAACCAGCACTAAAAGACCTGTCTGATTTCGGGCTTCCGTTTCGGCGGCGAAAAATTTTGTCCATTCAGCTGTATAATTTTCCGGTACTTCGCGGTCGAACAAAGCCCGGCCTGCCTTGCAATATGTCGGACAGTTTCGACAGTGGACAAGCTCTGAAAGCAGGCTGCACGAACCGTCGCCATCAGTACCTGTCATTTTCCAGCAATGTTTTATTATTTCGGAGTTCATATGTAGATAATCTATAGGCCTGCAGATTCCAGTTTACGTTTTCGCAGACGTTGGAGCCTGCTTTTGAGATTTTCAGCCAGCTCAGTGTCGCCGCTAATCTCAGCCAAAAGAACAAGGTTGATCAAGGCCTGTTCATGACTGCTATCGAGATACAAGGCCTTGTGATAGCTGGCCTCGGCCTGGCTTGGCTCGCCGATTTCCTGCAAAATCATGCCCAATACGAAATAGGCCTCAGCTGTCGGGCCATTCTGCGACAAAAATTTCTGACACGATTCAATAGCTAAATCATGTTTGCCCATATCAGCCAGCCCACGTACATAATCCAGCGTGACAGGCTCTTCAGTGCTGTTCTCTTGTGGAAGAGTGTTCGTTTCAGTTTCAACTTGCGGTGTAAAAGCAGCAGCAAAACTTTTTTCATTATCGTTTTGAATAGACCTTGCCGGTTGACTCTTAATTTCCAAAGCCTGCATCACAACGGAAGATTTTTTCTCGATATCGTTACCCGTTCGTTGAAATGCAAATGAATAGCCTGGGAAAATCTTTGCATAACCCGGAAATTCAGCCGTCTCAGCTGGGCCTATGAAAACTATGCCCCCCTCAGCCAGGAGCCTGGTTATTGCTTCCCAAACACGTACTCGTGATTCGCCATCCATATAAATCAACAGGTTCCGACAGAATATAACGTCGTATGCCGCCCGCTCAAATGGAAAGGAAACCGATAAAATATTGGCCTGGCTGAATGTCACCGTATCCAGAATGTCAGGAGAAAGCGTGAATGTCTTGTCCTCAATATTGCGGGAAAAATACGTGCTGCGAAACGCAAGATCAGTACCTCTGAAAGACTTGGGCCTGAATATCCCGTTTCTCGCCAGGGCAAGACATTCCGAATTGATATCGACACCGTCAATATGAAAGTCGCCTCTGGATAGTCCAGCTTCGAGCAGAGTCATGGCTATGGAGTAAGGCTCTTCGCCTGTGGCGCATGGAACGGAGAGAATGCGCAAGGGCTGGTCATGTCGGCCAGGCTGCCAGATTGTCTCAACAAAAGTCCTGAGATGCACAAACGAGTCGCGATCCCTGAAGAACCATGTCTCGGGAATCGTCAGCTCCATGGTCAGTTCCTGAAATTCATCTTTATTCCTGCTTGCAAGGGAGAAATATTCATCGATGTTCTTACAGGCTGTTTCTTTGATTCGCCGGGCCAGTACTCGATCCATACTACCCGCGCCTATGGTCGAAACATCCAGGCCGACCCGTTGACGCAAAAGTTCTTCCAGGCCTTCGCGAGTCATTCCTGAACTCCCGAATTACAAGCTCTCCGGTCATGCTCCTGGTCGACAAACAGCGTGTTACGAACTTCCTCGCTTAGCAGTCCTTCTATGCGAACGCATGCGACAAGCCCCTGCTCATCGTCGAGCATTCCGCCAAGATAGCTTCCGTCAGGCCCAGCTATCCCGGTTGAGGAAAAATCACCAGTCGAGGATTTTATGGTTTCGGTAACTTTTTCCGCGAGGAGTCCAAGCAGTTTGGCCTGGCCCCCAGCCAGGGGATAGCGAACCAGAATTGTTCGCGTACTGTAAAGTTTTTCGCAAGGCCTGCCAAGGGTCAACTCACACATGTCAATGACTGGCACGAGCGTTCCGCGGTAATTGAAAACGCCCGCTACATATTCTGGTGTCTGCGGCAGCTGACGTCGCTGAGTCTGGGGAATTATCGCCTCGACCTGGCTGCAATCCAGGGCGTAACGGTCTTCACCAAGATTAAAAACAACCATCAGCATGACTTAGATCCGAATATCTAAATTCTAAATATGAAAAAACGCTCGATAAATTCAATACGTGTTTTTGGGATAACTTTTATCTCAAACTGACCGATTCGTTGTGTCATACCCGCGAAAGCGGGTATCCAGGGCTTTATTTTTACACTCTGGATTCCCGCTTGCGAGGGAATGACAAGTGTTTTTAACTTTTTTGTTCTAATATATTTGCGTTAATCTTGTTGTCAAAAACGGTCAGTTTGAGTTTTATTCACTCACCTGGAATCGTGATATTTCATCGCCCAGGCCTCGAACTGCGTCTCGCATGAAATCGGTGGTTTTATTAAACTCCCGCAGAGAATCTATTGCATTTCGCGTGCCTTCCGTCAGTTGCATCATAGCGTCGTTGATTTGCTGAGCACCCTGCGACTGCGATTTCATACCGTCCCGCACGGTCTGGAAACGCGGCAGGAGGTCGGCGACCTGCGATATGATCTGCTCCATTTGCACGCCGATGCTGCCCGTTCTATCCAGGCCTACTCGCATGACTTCGGAGAATTTATCCATTTCCATCACGCCGCTGGAGACCGCAGCCTGCATTTCCTTTACCATTTTTTCGATATCCAACGTAGCCACAGCTGTCTGGTCAGCCAGTCTGCGAATTTCGCGTGCAACAACGCTGAAACCCAATCCATGTTCGCCAGCCTTCTCAGCCTCGATGGCGGCGTTGAGGGAAAGCAGATTCGTCTGGTCGGCCACCTTGTTAATCGTGGTTACGATCGCGTTGATATTGTTGGCTTTGTCATTAATGGCTGCGAGTTTGGAGGAAATCGACTGGGTCGCTCCGCCAAGGTCGCGAATGCCGGAAAGCATCCCGTCAATGCCGGCCTGGCCCTCATTGGCGAGCTTGACTGTTCCCTCAGCCACTTCCGTTACCTGGTTCATTGTCTTGACAAGTTCCTGGCTGGTTGAGGAAATCTGCGTAACCGAAGCAGCGATTTCGCTTGTCGATGATCCCAGGTCGCTGAGGTTTCCTTCCTGCTGGCGACTTGTGGCCGCGATTTCCGTAGCTGAGGAAAGTAACTGAACGGATGTCTGCTTGACCCGACCTACCAGCGAATTGAGATTCTCCGTCATGACAGAAACAGCCTGTACAAGTTGTCCCGTTTCGTCTTTAAGACGGCAGCAGGAGTCGTTGGTGATATAGCCATTCTTCTTTCCGACCATCTCTGCTGCGGATTGAAGATTGCCGCTCGCGACAGCCTGGGCCACCGTGGTTATTTTCGATATCGGTCTTGCGATTCGACGTCCCATTATCATCGCGCCAATAGAGACCGCCAACAAGACCCCAAACCCTCCCGCCAACACAGCTGTCAGTCGATTCAGTGAACTTTCCGCGAAAATCACAGCGTCATCGAAATCGCTCTCATACACGCCAGCCACGATTATCCAGTCCCAGGGTTTGAAGTAGGTAATCCCGGAGAGTTTCTGCTGGCCTTCAAATGGGTAAATCATATTGAACGCTTTTGGTTCCTGGGAACCATTAGATGCTTCAGCCAGTGCTTCATTTATCAGCTTGACGACAAAGTCCCGCTTCTCTCCCGTCTGAGGATCAAGCATCGAATTCTTACCCACGTAGCTTTCCTTGCCGCTTATGATATATACACCCTTATGAGGCCCCACGCCGCGGATAACGGATACCCTGCCGACATCGCCGACTTTCGTTTTTTCGATGATTTCCTTCAACGCAGTTATGCTATCAAGCGGAATGCCGACAAAAAACATGCCGATGATTTCATGTCCGGCATCATAGATAGGTTCGTAACGAGTTACAAAAGGGATGCCTGTAACCTCGGCCTGGCCGCGGTAGATACCGCCAGCCATGACAGTCTGGATAACTTCATTGACCTTTTTGTCAGGCTCGATGCGGGGAATATATGTTCCGATTGCCCGAAGCTTTTGGCCTGGATTGCCCGGGTCTGGAACTTCAACGTTTGTAGCTATCCTGAGCATACTTCCGTCGTCCATTTTCTGAAAAATGGTGGTCGTAGCGCCGGTGCGTTCTTTGATTTCATCCACAATTGCGGTTGGCTTTTTGAGGTCAACATTCTGGCCAAGCCAGTTTTTGTCGAATACCATTTTCGGAAGTTCTATTTTTTCCGGCTTACTTCCTGGTGAAGACTGATTACTTGCCAGCCAGGTTACTTTATCGTCTTCCAGCAGGTTAGCTTGGCCTTTGGTCTCTAAAATATGCCTCCCAGTATCCAAGGAAATATCCAACTGATGCTGAGCCATCTTGTCGGTTATCTTGCACATGTTATAGATATCCACCGCAACCTGCCTGGTGTAGTCCTCGTAACCTTCGACGATATCGTTGTAAATTTCCTCTTTGACCCTTGGTCTTTCCACAGCCACAGCTATGAGCATGGTCAATAGCGGAAGCAATGCCGCCAAAATCGTCAGGCACGTGATCTTGTTGCGTAATCTCAGTATCATTGCGATATTCCTTGATAAAAACCTGTCTCAGCCTTCTTCATGATTCATAACGGCTTTTCAATTTTGGCCAAGGCCTCTTCAAACGAATCATATATCGGGAGTATGGACGAGAAGCCTGATAGCTCGAATACTTCCTGAGCCATCTTTTGGAGGTTGCAGAGGCCGAATTTACCCTGCACAGCCATGAGTTTCTTGGCTGTGGTGAGAATGCATCGCAAACCCGTAGAGCTAACATAGGTCATCCCGCCGAGATCCACGATCATACTCGTTTCACCCTGATCAATGAAATCGGCAAACTGCTTTTCCAATTCAGGTGAGGTCGTGGAATCCAGTCGTCCCTTAACTTTCACAATCAAAACGCTGCCCTGTTTTTCCGTACAATATTCCATTTGTATTTCTCCGTATCCTTTTGTGCTATTCCATTTGCCTCAAAATTTTTATCTCTAAAACATTTTTCCCGTTCTCCCGACGATATTTCATTGACTCGGACATCTTTCGTACAAGGTGAATTCCAAGTCCGCCGGCGGTGCGTTTCTCGACAGGCTGGGTCGTGTCCGGTTCAGGAAAATCGCGGGGATCGAACTCGTTTCCGTCATCCTGGAAATCAACCAAAACGGCTCCGTCATCCACAGCCAGGGTGACATCTATGTTATGATCGCCGTGTTCGCTATATGCATATTTTACGATATTCGTTATGACTTCTTCAAGGGTCAGACTGACGGCATAGGCAGCCTTGGGGTCTACCCTTTGTTCTCGCAGAAAATCCGACACGGCAGGCATTATCGCCTCCATGGAGGATATGTTGTTTTTGATTGTCCGCGAAATTTTATTCACAATGTCATTTCATCTAAAAGAGGTATTTAACAAATTTTAAAATACCCTGTTTCCAGGGCACTCTGTGTGATATTCCTGATTGTCCGGTAAATGAATCCAGATTGTCCAGATACCACTGAAAGTTACGTACCAGAGCGTCCTTGTTGGAATATTTCGGTACGAAGCCCAGAACCTGCTCCGCTTTTTCAGTGCCCACGAATGAATCCGTGCAGGCTGTCTCGTACACCCATTTGTACAGAGGTGAGAGTTTGAAAAATTCCAGGATTCGCAACGTCCATATCATAGGCCAGGCGGGGAAACCGATAATCCGCTTACCGAATCCGGCGTGGTCAAGCACAGCCTGGAAATCTTCCCGCATCGTCGTAAACTCGCGAGCGCCGATGTTGAACGTGTCGTTCGTGATTTTCGAGTCCATCGTGGCGGTGAGATAAATGGCCCGGCTGAGATCTTCAACGTCCAACAACTGATACCGATTCCTGCCGCTGCCTATCATCGGAAAATTCTTGCCGTCCTTCGCCCAATCGTAAAACAACGCGAAAACGCCCAGCCTTTCCGGGCCGATAAAAGACTTTGGCCTGACTATGGGCACGATCATACCCTTATCGCGATATTCCAGACACACCTTCTCAGCTTCGATCTTCGCTATGCCATAAGGCCCCACGCCGTCGAGCTTGTCATCCTCGAAAATCGGATGATGATCCGGTATGCCGTAAACAGCTGTGCTGGAAACGTGAATGAATCTCTCAATGCCCTTTGCATGAGCGGCTTCGATCACGTTCCGTGTGCCGTCGATGTCGATCGAGTAAATTTCGTCTTTCTTGTACAGAGGCAACGCAGCTGCACAGTGAATCACGATATCCACGTCAGCCAGGGCTTCGGCAACCTTGTCCTTATCGCGAATGTCGCCGGTAATCACGCGTACGCGATCCCGTTCCGGGTAGTCAAAATCCACAATATCCAGGCTAGTCGCATCCTGGCCTTGATCCAGCAGAAATCTGATCATGTTGATCCCGAGAAACCCGGCTCCGCCTGTAACAAGATATCTACTCATGCAGTCTTTTCTCCATCTTTCCTATTTTCTATTGCCTGGTTCCTGTTACTTCACACAATTGCTTATCCATATTTGCAGATCATGGCCCCAGAAAACAACGCCGACCATCATCGCAGCCCAAATTATCACCGCAAACTGAAAAGCCCTGTCGCGCAGGATAAGCTCCGTCGGGTCCATGTATGAAGCTTTAATCGAGAGCATGGAGAACCTGAACACCGCGTATACCATGACTGGCAAGGTATAGATCATATAATTCGTGCCAAAATTTCCTATCGTACGCGGGCTGGTTGCATAGAGCAGGAAACCGATGATCGCCACACCAGCTGAGACCGTTATCAGATGAGTCAGCAGTTCCGGCGTATAGCCTCCCAGGACAGTCCTATGCTCAGATGCCTTACCGTCGATAATTGTGGACAATTCGCTTCGTCTTTTACAAAAACCCATGAAAAGGCAGATAGTGAATGTACAGATGAACAGCCAGGGGCTGATGGCTACAGGTATGGCAACCGCGCCAGCTACCGCGCGCAAAACAAAACCAATTGCGATGCAGATCACATCCAGCAGCATGAGATTCTTGAGCTTAAGCGTATAGGCCAATTGCAGCAATACATACGCAATTAGCACTACTGCTACGGGAATATTCACAGCTATCGCAATTGCCCCCGCCCCAACCAGGCAAAACAAGCATTCAACACCAGCGGCGCCCACCGTAACGCGACCAGCAGCCAACGGCCTATTCTTCTTCTGCGGATGTGCCTGATCCTTCTTGCGGTCGAGGATGTCGTTGAAAATATAGCAAGCACTGCACGCGAAACAAAAAGCCAGCATCGTAAGAATAGTGTCTCGCCAGGCATCGACCTCATAAATGCGCATGGCCAGAATTACCGGGAAAAGAACCACAACATTCTTAACCCAATGCTTAGGCCTGGCTAGCTGAAAAGCTGACTTTATGTCCACTTCCGGATTCTCCTGAAAGGTTTTTCCGCTTTTATCCGTGTCAACGCGCGGAATCATTCCTGCTAAGCGTCTGCACAAAAAAACGCAACCTGTTCTTTTATATTCGGCAGTAGAGCCTTATAAACTTAAACAAGCCTGCTAAAAGATGTTACGGGACTGGGTCAAATCCGCCGCGTGCGAATGGATGACACCGGCAGATTCGGCAAATCCCAAGCCAGCTCCCCTTTGCTGCACCATGTCGCTCAACGGCTTCGATGAAGAAAACACTGCACGTTGGAACAAATCTGCACTGCCTGCCAAGATAAGGTGAAAGCGTTAGCTGATAAAGCTTTACGATCATTATTAACAACCTGGCGGGGAAACGAGCGACCAGCTGACCTGCCCGGTTAATTTTCGAGTTTTTGCGTTCTTCTATCATCTATTCCGCGCCTTTTTCGTAATTTTTACCATTGGGCTTCGTAATTTTGCCTGCCAGTCTGGAAATGGAATCTCGCAAGCCTTGGACATCCAGCTTGGCTCCTTTTCGCGGGGCAAGGATAAAGTCATAGCCAGGCTGGAGATTCTTCTTCTCCAGTCTGAACGCTTCCCGACAGAGCCTTTTGATACGGTTTCGCTGGACGGCATTGCCGTGTCGGACGGAAACGGTCACCCCGCCCCGCACAGCCAGGCCGTTGTTTTCATTATACCAGGCTAATAACATAAGGAGGTTATCACCCGCCCGCCTGGCGCGATGGAACATGTGGGAAATTTCTTCCCGCCGATGCATTCGTTCTGATTTTCGGAAGTTCTGGTTCATTATCAGCTTTTCACAATTTTTAATATCTACTACTAAAATATCCGGATATTGTACATTGCGACGAACCAAAAAAGACTGTTTTTTTTTCATCATTCTCTTCCTGAAAGGCCGATAACTTGAAAAAATCGGCATAAATATTGTTTTCTTGGGCAAGCTTCGATAAGCTAAGGTGCATATGCGGAAAAATGAGATAATAATTCTGATCGGTTTTGCTGCCAGTCTGCTTTTGGCGGGCTGTGGCGACATGAGCCGCTATTTCAGCATGAATCGGGAAAATCATTACAAAAAAGGCACTAAGCTGCTTCAGGACGGTGATCTAGATGCCGCTCTGAAAGAACTCACGAAAGCTCAGCAGGCCAACCCGAAATTCGCCGACACTTACAGCGCAATAGGTGATGTCTACAGGAAGAAAGGCGATTACACCAAAGCCAGCACAAACTACAAAACCGCCTGCAAGACCGATCCATACAGTTTCAGGCCTCATTACAACCTGGGCGTAACTTACCAGGCCCTGGCTGAGTTGTCCGACTCTCTTGAGAAAGCCAGGCAGTTTCTCCGCAAGGCAGTGCAGGTTTATATTCGTGCGGTGGCTCTCCAGCCTGAGAGTTTCGACGCTAATCTGAATCTCGGCGCGTGCTATTTTCAGCTTGGCAAGACGAACCTGGCTGAGCAGCAGACCATCAAGGCGTTGAAAATCAAGTCCAACAGCGCCACCGCCAACAATAACCTTGCTATCATGTATGAAGCCCAGGGAAAATTCGAGGAAGCAATCCTTGCCTACAAAGCTTCGCTCGAAGCGGATGCAAACCAACCTGAAGTTTTAATGAATCTCGGCTCGATTTACTTCAGGCTGGACAGAATAAAATCCGCCCTGGCTACGTATCGAAGTGCCGCTAGAATAGCTCCGAATCTTGCGTCACCGCACGAACAGATGGGCGTTTGCCTGTTCCGCCTGAAAAAACTCGATGAAGCTTTCGATGAATTTCAGCAGGCCATTCGGAAAAATCCGCACAGCCCCGGAGCATACCGAGGCTATGGCGTGATATGTATGTACAAGTACGTCTCAGACCACAGCTTGACCGATCTGAAAAACAAGGCGCTCTGGGCCTGGGATTTTTCACTCAAACTCCAGCCTAACCAGCAAGACCTTATCCGCCTGATCGAACGGTTCGGCCCTGTTCCCCCGCTGCCGACGACTCCAACCGAGCAGGCCCAGCCAACCGCAGCCTCCGTCCCACTCGCGCCCGCAACATCGACCGTGGACTCACAAAATATCTGGCAGGCAAATCCCCAGGCTGCCAAACTCAAACCAATCACGAACTGATTGATGCTGCATTGATCTTCCGCCGCCCCCTGTGTCATGCTGAACTTGATTCAGCATCCAGTGCAATTTCCAACGACAACCCTACGCCCCTCGATGCTACAATATTACCTGGATTCCGGGTCTCCACTCCGCTGTGCCCGGAATGACAAACAAAAAATGCCCCGGTGCTACCGGTCGCTGTCGATTCAGGATAACTCTGGCGAAGAAGTGAAGAAAGCGGTAAAGTTATAAATGGAATCGCTCAGGTAAAATATGATAGGAATTTCAAAACTTTATTGTGGACAGGTGGAAGCATCCGACCCTTTGCGGTATGGCCGGCGTAGCGGCTCATTGCCCAGCCATCTGCTGCAATTCTCCGAAGACAAAAAACCGGTCGTCGTCTGGAACTGTACCAGGCGATGCAATCTTTCGTGCGTGCACTGCTACTCCGCCAGCGACAACACACCCGGCCCAGCTGAGCTTACCAACGCAGAAGCCCGGGCCATGATCGACGACCTGGCCAACTTTGGCGTGCCCGTTCTCCTGTTCTCCGGCGGCGAGCCGCTGCTTCGCAATGACTTGCCCGAATTTCTGAAATACGCCAAAGCAAAAGGCCTGCGAACGGTCGTGTCCACTAACGGTACGTTGATAACCCCCGCGATGGCTGAGACGCTAGCAGAGGTCGGACTGCATTACGTCGGGATAAGCCTGGACGGCGCGACGGGCGAAACCAACGACAAATTCCGAGGCCTACCCGGCGCATTTGACAAAGCACTGGCAGGGATTCGCAATTGCAAATCGGTCGGCGTTAAAGTCGGCCTGCGGTTCACTATCACCGCTTACAACGCTGCGGACATTCCGAAAATTTTCGAGCTGATCGAGCAGGAAAATATCCCGCGGGTCTGTTTTTATCATCTCGTCTCAGCTGGGCGGGGAGGCCAGCTTGCCGACGGCACGCTCACCGGCGACGAAACCAGAGACGTGCTGGACATTATTTGCGAGAAGACGCGCTCACTGCACGCAGCTGGGCATCGGCCTGAAGTCTTGACGGTCGGCAATCATGCCGACGGCCCATATCTTTACATGAAGCTAATGCAGGAAGACCCTGCCAGAGCGGCGGAGGTTTACAAATTGCTGCAAATGAATGGCGGCAATAACAGCGGCACGGGGTTGGGCTGTATCAGTTGGGATGGCTGTGTTCACCCGGATCAATTCTGGCGGGATAAAGTACTGGGCAATGTCCGCCGGCAACCATTCAGCCAAATCTGGGCTGGTCAGGATTCCGAATTTCTCCAACAACTCCGCAACCGACGCGAACAGCTGGACTGCCGCTGCAATCGCTGCCGATTTCTTGACGTTTGTAATGGTAATTTACGCGCCCGGGCAGAGGCAGCCGGCAATGGTACGTGGGGCGACGACCCGGGCTGTTATCTCACTGACGAGGAGATAACGGCATGAGTCACGCGGAGAGTAAATTCCCCCTGCCGCTACGAATGCTCTTCTGGGAATCAACCGCCCGGTGTAATCTCTCCTGCAGCCATTGTCGCAGACTGGACCTGACAAAGGCCCAGGACGAATTGACCACCGCCCAGGCTAAGTCGCTGATTGATTCCGCAAGTAAAATGGGGCCACCCGTTTTCGTGTTTTCAGGCGGTGAGCCACTGATGCGTGATGACTGGGAAGAGCTGGCTGATTATGCGAAATCACAGGCTGTGCCCACCGCCCTTGCAACAAACGGAACATTAATCGACCATGCTATGGCTGGCAGAATAGCAGCGGCCGGTTTCAGCAGGGTCGCTGTAAGCATAGACTCGCCCGACCCTGAAATTCATGACAGGTTACGTGGTCATGTTGGCGCTTTTGAGGCTGCTATGGCTGGGCTGGATGCACTGGCCAGCACGGGAGTTGCGACTCAGCTAAATGTTACCGTTGTCAAGCGGAACGTGGATCACCTTAACGAACTCTACGAACTCGCTCACAAAATCCGGGCTGTCGCGATGCACCTGTTTTTGCTCGTGCCCGTAGGGTGTGGCCTGGAACTGGCGGAGACGCAACAGATATCCCCCGCGAAATACGAAGAAGTACTCAACTGGATATGCGACCGACGCGAAGCTTTTAATAAAGCATCCGTAACCACACCAACCGTTGAAGTAAGGGCAACCTGCGGGCCTCACTATTATCGCGTCGCCGCCCAGCGGGGAATGGCTCCTGAGCGGCGTGCGGGGCGAGGCTGTCTGGCGGGGTTGTCCGTGATTTTCGTATCGCATCGCGGCGAGGTTTTTCCGTGTGGATACCTGCCCGTTAAATGCGGGTCGATTTGCGACGAGCCACTCGAAGATATCTGGCTGAACTCAGAGGTTTTGCTTAACCTGCGAGATTTCGACAAGCTCACCGGCAAATGTGGCCGATGCGACTTCAAAAATATCTGCGGAGGCTGTCGGGCACGAGCACTAGGCCAGACCGGCGATTACCTCGCAGAAGAACCGTTCTGCACGTATGACCCAAAAAAAAATCAAACTGACCGGCGCGAAAACTCAAGCAGCAGGATATTCCGAGCATAACAGCCAGGCTGGGGCTTCGTCTTCTTCGATTTCTGAGAATCTGGGCAACGGCTCAAGGAAACGATTGTCGTTTGAATCATCATTTACGCGAGAAACCTCGCCGCACAGAACCATGCCCTCTCCAGGCTCAGCGAAGAAATTATGATAAACATAAGGCTCAATGGTGATTGACTCACCGGGGGCAAGAACGACCTGGCCGCCGGCTGGCAGCGTTCTGATAATGCCGTCCACGCTAACTTTAACCTCACTTGCTTCGTCGAGTTCTTCAGTTACCTTATCTGCGTTCCAGAGTTGAATAATCAGTTTACCCCCGCCGCGATTTATGATATCTTCCATTTTTGCCCAATGAAAATGCGTGGGAGTAACTTGTCCTTCACCGGTCAGTAGAAGTTTTTCGCAATAGTCCTTAGCCAGGGGGTCAGCGAGCCTGGCTATGTCACCATTGCGGATTGTAAAGGCAAGCAGGCCTAGATTTTCATAATCGCCGCTCCCGAAATCGGTAACATCCCAGCCCAGCCCGCATCGGCGAATCTCCTCTGCTTCAACGCCAACAGACTTCCATTTGTCCGCAGGCCAGTATGCCCACTTCGGAAGATGAAAATTCATGGAATTGCAGAATTCAATCGCTTCGGAAATTTTTTGGTTAATAAAACTTCGTTTCATCGTCCGCTGACCTTTCTGATTCAGGTAACAAAATAAAAGCCTCTTAATACCACATTACATGTATGCCGTTAACTGGATATATTATTGTTTTTGCTGCACATCTGCACGCAAAAAATCCAGATAAAGCGGACACCATTTTAAGCTGGTTCTTGATATTTCCACTCGCAATGGCGATACTGTCCCCATGAGCAGCCTGACTGA
Source organism: Phycisphaerae bacterium (assembly GCA_963664745.2). Classification (GTDB taxonomy): domain Bacteria; phylum Planctomycetota; class Phycisphaerae; order SM23-33; family SM23-33; genus B1-G9. The sequence goes on along the minus strand of CAXXMC010000002.1, from coordinate 432,229 downwards.
AAAACTTGGCGGAAAATTCATAGTATTCGACGGCCCGGACGGAGCCGGCAAAAGCACCCAGCTGCAATTATTGCGGGATTATCTTGAATCTCAGGGTTTGGGCGTGGAAATTGCTGTAGATCCCGGCGGCACGAACACGGGCGGGAAAATTCGGGAAATTCTGCTGCATTCCAAGGATCTGGATATCTGCCCTAATTGCGAGACGTTCCTTTTCATGGCTTCGCGGGCACAATTGGCCTATGAAGTCATCCGCCCTGCTATCCAGACAGGCAAGGTCGTCCTCGGCGACAGGTTCATCTCCGCAACCCTGGCCTATCAAGGCGCCCTGGATATCGATCCCCAATTCATTATCGAACTTGGAAACCAGGCGGTCGGCCAGACCTGGCCTGACCTTACGATCATCCTAGACATAGACACCCAGCAAGGCCTGGGCCGGGTGGGTAAGAACCCGGATCGAATGGAATCGCGAACGGAAAAATATCATAACCTTGTCCGGGAAAAATTTTGCAGGCTGCACGAAATTTATCCTCGCCCAATCGCCTATCTGGACGCAACCGGCTCGCGTGAGGAAGTTTTCGACAGGCTGATGAAACTGCTGGAGACGGAATTTAGCAATGATTGAACTTCACGAAATAATCGGTCAGGAATCGGCGATAGACAGGCTCCAACAGAACATGACTGCCGACCGGATGCCTCACGCGTTCCTGTTTGCAGGCCCAATGGGGGTAGGCAGGCGGACGACCGCGACAGCGCTGGCGAAGGTACTGCTCTGTGAGAATCCCCAGGAGGGCGATGGCGGGCTGTTCGTAGCGACCGACGACGTTCCCCCGCAGCGGCGTGCATGTGGCGTATGTGAATCCTGTCGAATGATGGCTGCGGGTTCGCACCCGGATTTCCAACTTGTATACAAAGAGCTGGCACGTTTTCATGACGACTCTCAGGTTCGGAATCGAGTCATGCAGGATCTGGGCATTGACGTGATTCGCAGTTTTCTGATCGCCCCTGCATACCGGGCTGCAGCGCGAGGCAAGGGGAAAGTATTCATCGTTCAGGATGCCGAGTTGATGAGCATCGCCGCCCAGAATTCACTGCTGAAAACGCTCGAAGAACCCCCAGCCGGGGTAACGATTATCCTGCTCTGCCAGAAGCCCGACCAGCTCCTGCCGACGACGCGCAGCAGATGTTCGCTGATTCGCTTCGTGCCCCTACCCCGCGATTTCGTAACTGCCAAGCTGGCTGAAGCCAAAATAGCCCCAGAGGAAGCTGCTTTCTGGTCTGCGTTTACCTGCGGATCGATAGGTCGGGCCATGCAGTTGGCCTCGGCTGGGATGTATGAAATCAAACGCGGCGTCCTGGAAGACCTCGCCAGGCTGGCCCCGGCGGGCGATGCAAAACTCGGCGAGACCCTCGCGAAAATTACCGACAAACTGGCAGAGAACGCCGTCAGCGATGCCAAGAAAAAGGACGACGCGAACCTCTCCAAAAATCTCGCAGCCAGGCTTGCCACAGGAGCTACACTCGAAATTATCGCAAGCGCCTTCACCGACGCACTGGCGGTAGCGACGGAAACGCAACGGCCATTGGTTAATTCAGATCAGCAACAGGCTATCGAAACCCTGGCTGGGAAATTTCAGCCTACTGAAATAGCTGAAATCCTTGAGCAGCTCAGCCGATATGAGCGACTTCTATGGCGAAACCTCAACGCAAAAATTGTCTGGGACAACGTGGTGATCACCTGCGCCTCGGCTGCTGCTTTGGATGTATAGAAGTTTTGTCCGCCTTTCCCCGTTGATTTTAGAATGCTTTCCGTGTAAAAAGACGGATTCTGCATAAGGATTCAATTACTTTATGAAACATTTTTTCCGATCAATTAAATATCTCAAGCCTTACCGTACCAGGCTGATAATATCCGTGATTTGCGTGGTATTCATCGCTGCCCTTTGGGGCGGCGGGCTGGGCATGATGCTGCCCGGCATGAAAATTCTCACAAGCGAGGAGGGAATCCATGGCTGGGCTTACACCACGATGGTGCAGGACAGGCTAGACGCCCGCATCGTCCTTGAAATGGTACCAGCCAATACGAAAATTGACGGACACCCCCTTTCCCTCGTGCTGAATGTCGTTTCTATCGATAAGGCAGGCCAGGCTCAGGAGGGCGGTCTTGTAATTCACGAATGGCTGTTGGGCTATGTTGATCCGATAACAGGCAAACCTGAATACATGCGAGGCGATGAGCTATGCGAGAAGCTGGCCTTGTGGAGTCAGGACGATCGTGCCGTCGAATTAATTGTCTGCGACTACGCAAAAGACACCGGAGGCAAGTCAGAACGGGCATCAGTGAAACTGAATCAGCTTAAGTGGAAGTCTCGCATTCTCGGCAGAATTGCCAGCGCCCTGCCAAAAACCGAAGATAGCTCCTCACGCGCAAAAATGCTATGGTGGCTGATCGGGATTGTGCTGGTGATGACGATTCTTCGTAATCTTCTGCGTTTCGTTCAGGAATACCTCGTCCAGACAGCTGTGCTCGAAAGCATGTGGGACTTGCGGGAAGAATGCTATAATGTCGCGCTTCGTCAGCCCATTACATTCTTCGCCGAACAGGGCACGACCGATACGATGAGTCGGTTTGTGCAAGATTCTTCCGAACTTGGCCAGGCCAATATTACGCTTTTCGGCAAGACGCTGGTCGAACCTGCCAAGGCGGTAGCATCGCTGATAGGCGCTTTCATAATCAGCTGGGAGATGACGCTGGTCGCTCTGATAGCCGGGCCGTTCGCGGGACTTTTGATCGCCAAATTCGGCAAGATAATTCGCAGATCGACAAAGAAAGCATTGGAAAACTGGGCTGACATGTTGGCTGTGCTGGAAGAAACCCTTACCGGCATTCGCGTGGTCAAGGCTTATACCATGGAAGCAGCCGAGCGCAAAAGATTCCACCGCGTCAATCGTCAGCTTTACAAGCAGCAGCGACGCATGGCCAGGATAGACTCCGCCACAAGCCCAGCCATTGAAGCCATGGGCCTTACAATCGGCATGTTGGCTGCTGGCGGGGCAGGATATCTGGTTTTGAATCACAAAATCGACATGGACATTGAGGATCTCATAACATGGATGGTTCTCCTGGCTGCGATGTTCGATCCGATACGCAAGCTCAGCAAGGTGGCTACGCGATTTCAACGTGGCGACGCCGCAGCTGAGCGTATTTTCGAGATTCGCGATCGCGAGCAGGAAAAGCGAACACCCGGCGCGCCCATGCTGCCCATGCTGAAAAAAATTCTGGAATTCCAGGGAATTGAATATACATATCCCAACGCCAAAGAACCTGCACTGAAAGGTATTGATCTTTCTATCCGGGCTGGGCAGACGGTGGCAATAGTTGGGCCGAACGGCTGCGGCAAGACCACTCTCGTAAGCCTGCTTCCGAGACTTCTGGAACCGTCCAAAGGCAAAATTCTTATTGATGGCTTTGATATCTCGACGCATTCCCTGCGATCCCTACGCCGGCAGATCGGTATTGTCACGCAGGAAACGGTCATGTTCAACGCGACAATCGAAGAGAATATTTCCTATGGTCTGCGAAGGCCCAGCAGGGACATGGTTCTGGAGGCATCGAAAAAAGCGTTCGTGGACGAGTTCGTCAAGGAAATGCCCCTGGGCTACGAAACAATGGTAGGCCAAAGAGGCGCAACGCTTTCCGGCGGCCAGCGTCAGAGAATCGCTATCGCCCGGGCAATCCTCCGCGACCCTGCTATCCTGATCTTCGACGAAGCACTCAGCCAGGTTGACCCCGAAAGCGAACAACGCATCTCGACTGCAATGAGCGAATTCATTAAAGGCAGAACCACCCTGATGATCGCACACAGGTTCCAGACCATCCTCTCCGCCGATGCCATTATCGTCATGAATGAAGGTAAAGTCGCAGCTATCGGAACGCATAAGGAATTGCTCGAAAGTTGTCAGCTGTACCAAATTCTTTACAAAACGCAATTCATGAACGAGGATTAGAATCAGGATTCAGTGTTAGGCGGGTTGTATTTTAGTTGTATTTAATTGTTCGTTTGAATTCTAAACGCATTGCGTGTCGGGGCTCCTGTCCCGACACGTTTCAGGCAAAGTTTGGCTGAAGCTCCATATTTAAAATTCCTTCTTCGATATTTGCTTTTTTCAACCTCTGTATTCTCGCATTGAAATCGTGTATCCTTCGGGCATGAAAAGTAAGCAACCAACATTACAACAGCCTTTGCCTAGCGGAACAATTCCCACCGTTGTACCGATAATAGCAGCTGTTTTGGCAGCAGCGGTAGTTTTTATACATCTTACGGGTAAGGTCTGGACACTCTCAGGGGAAGAGGCCCTCAAGAGCCTGGCCTTTGCGGTGATCCTGTTCATCTCAGCTGGCGGGTTCGGCATGGCTTTGCTGAAACGGTTTGTGCCCAACGACTCGCCGCATGGCCTGGTTGTCGTCAGCGCGATCGGACTTGGCTTGTGGATGCTTTCGACTGCGATGCTCGTGGTTGGCACGTTTATTCCGGGCAGTTTGATAGAAATTGTCTGGTGGCCTGTGATTTTCCTCGGCATATTCCTGGGCTGCTGGCAGGGACGAGAGGCTATAAAATCCTTTCGATGGCCCAGCAGAGTTTCGCGATGGTCGCTTGTGTGGATTGTTTTCGGCGTAGCTGGGGCGATCTGGCTGGCCGGTGCTCTCAGACCGCCAGGATTCATCTGCTACGGTGACGTTTACGACGTTCTCGAATATCATCTGCAAGTGCCGCGTGAGTTCTACCTCGCAGGCCAGATCGGCCAGCTGCAACACAATGCGTACAGCTATTTCCCAATGGGGCTGGAGATGCTTTATCTGCTGGCAATGTGTCTTCTCGGCGGGGCATATGAAGGGATGTACCTGGCCCAGATTCTTCACGGCGCTTTCGGATGCCTGGCTGTGGCAGCCCTTCTTTTTTCATTCAAATCTGATGATCGCGATCGTATCAGAGGACGATTCGCATCAGCGATGCTCGCGTCAACTCCTGCGATTTTATATCTGAGCTGGCTGGCCTTCGTGGAACTTTCCATGGTCTGTTATCTCACGCTCGGGGTACTCTGGCTGAGGGTCTGGCTGAGGGATAAATCTTTACGATCAGCTCTTTGCGTGGGCATCATGCTCGGGGCGGCTTGCGCAATGAAATATATTTCAATTGGCATCATAGCTGGGCCGGTACTGGTGATGATGTTGTTAGCGAGCGTACGGAGTAAAAAACGATTCCTAAGCCTTCTCCTAGCCGGGCTGGCGATCTTGATAATATTTTCGCCCTGGCTGATCCGAAATTGTGCGTATACCGGCAATCCGGTTTTTCCGCTGGCTACGGGCACGCTAGGCCGGGCGCATTGGTCGCCGGAGTCGCAGCAACGCTGGCAGGACGGGCATGGCCCGGAGAACTGCCCGCCGGTTCCCCAGCCCGCAGGCTGGCAGGACACGAATAAAAATCGGCCAACTCGCCTGCAGATGCTGGTCAAAAATTTTCTGACTGAAGACCTGTTCGGCAAGGCCCTGATGGTTGTCGCAGCTGGGGCAGTGATCGCCCTGCTCATCAGGCCGAACTTGCGGGGCAAGGCCTGGGATTTCACCCTGCTGGGTATAGTTATTATCCAGGCCCTGGTGTGGTATCTGCTCGCTCACGATATGCCCTGGCGGTTCATGGTCTCTGCTCTCGTGCCGGTGATTCTGCTGTCAGCCGGCGGACTTGCCAGACTTGCCGATCCGATGAAGCCACTAAATCCATTCAAAAAATTCTCCGCGACAAGCGAATATGCAAAAATGAATTGGGGCCTTGCACCGGCAATGGGGATATTCGTTGCGATTATAGTTTTGAATCTGTCCTCAGACGTTCAGCTGTATTCGCGTGAGACACGAAACCAGCGCAGCATTCCGCCCTGGCCTGGCCTGGATATTGCAACGCACGTCGACCCATACGGTGCAGTTGCAAAACTGGGCCCAACTGCCAAAGTCATGCTCGTCGGCGACGCAACAGCTTTTTATTATCCGTCGGGTACGATTTATGCGACAACTTTTGATAATCATCCGCTTGACGAGCTGGCCAGGCTGTCGATTTCCGACGCGGAACTCATTGCCAGACTTCGCGAGATGGGCGTGACGCATATTCTTGTCAACTGGCCCGAGCTAGTCAGGCTGTCAAAAACTTACGGCTATCCCGCTTCGCTGAGCGATGGGCTTCTCATTCGACAACAAAAAGGCCAAAAGCCCAGCCTGGCCTTGCTGGAGCGTCTCGTATCAGCTGGGATGAGAGAAAAACAGATCGGCTTTACCCATCAGGGCGGTGAACGGCCAGCCCGAAAAAACAGCTGGCCAAGCTATACAATTTACGCCCTGCCTTAATGACCATTTTCCAGGTGTTGGGACTTCCGAAATCAATCAATAGTCGATACAATGCCTGCATGAATGCGGAATGTTTTTTATCTTGCAGGATCGGTTTATTCAGATCGCGACTCATCCCAGGCCAGTCGTGGATAATATGCGGTTTGATTTCATTGCTCTTTTTGACAGGCTGTGTACCGGAGAGCCTGAATTCAAACGGCTCGGCTGTCACGGGGCAGGAACCTTCCGTATGGGTGGTTTCGGACATGGTTGCCTTGACGGACCAGACCGCAAAATTCTCCGATGATTCAATCCTGGCCAATGTCGCAGGCCAGCCCAGGATAAATCTTTTCGCAGCTGGCAATGAGACCGTAAGTTTTCAGGTAATAATTGACGCCCCGATATCCGGCGCGAAGCAGGTTAGCGTTTCGGCTGGCGCACTGTCAGCCGGTAAACCCGGCGATGTGGATACGCCCACTATTGCCGCGGAGAATATTCGCACGTTTCGCATGTTGCCCGTTCGGATAACTAAATTCCCAGCCTGGTATCTGCGACAGGTGGACACAGAACCCCAGCCTGCCAGTTTTTACGATGCACTACTACCGACCGATGCTCCACAGGGCGGTCAGCCTTATACTCTCAAATCGAACGAGAGACTGGCTGTCTGGGTGGACGTGAACATACCGAGGGCTGCAACGCCGGGACTGTATAGTGGAATTTTTTCCGTTGCAACGGGAGCCGGTAAGAGTACCGAAATAGGGATCGAGTTGAAAGTTTTTAATTTCGTTTTACCCGAGACCAGGCCTTTGGCAGCAATGGGGGCGTTTGATCATAAAACTTTATTCCGCGAATTCATTACACAAGCCGACCAGCCTTATACCCCGGAGTATCTCGACGCTGAAAATCCCAAAGTTCAGCAGGGCCTGGCCATTATTCGCCAGATGATGCGTCTCAGTCATGAACATAGGCTGGACCTTTTCGATCGTGAGCTGCATCCCAAAATTCACCGTGATTTGTACGGCAATCTGGTTCTGGACTGGAGTGATTTCGACAAGATCGTCGAACCTTATATTTCGGGCAAAGACTTTGAAGATCGCATTGGCGTCTCAGCCTGGCCTATTCCATTTTCTCAGACCTGGCCTGTGCCGAAATATTATGGCGGAATTGACAGCGAATACTATGCCTCAACAGCTGAGGGAATTATCAGCCAATGCGTAAAACATTTTCAAGACCAGTTAAAATCTCAGGAGCAGGTATTCGCCTGGCCTTACCGCGACGAAGTTTCCGCTGACGCTTTCGAGCAGTATATCCGCCTTGCTGAAATAGTCAAAAAATCAGCCCCTGCCCTTCCGGTGCTCTGTGAGCTTCCTATAAATCCGCCTGCGATGACAGGCTGGGAAACGCCTCAGAATTTTACGACGCTGGTCGATATACTGGCTCCGCCTGCCCAGTGGTTTGATCCGTCGCAGGCCGAGATACTCCGCACACCTGAGAATCCTCTCATGGGAGTCTGGCTATCCCCGGGAATGCCGCCTTATTTGCCGAGCCTTTCCATAATCGCCACGCCCGCGGATGTGCGGGCAATTCCGTGGTTCGCTATGAAGTACAAATGCAGTGGGATTTTTCTGCCGAATGTTTTGAACTGGTCTGGCGATGTTTTCAACACCCCAGCCGGCGCGGAAACAAGACTTTTCTACCCGGGCAAGGCTATGGGTATCCAGGGCGTATTGTCGTCCGTCAGACTCAAGAGACTTCGTCGCGGCATGGAGGATATAGCGTATATTTGGATTCTTCGACAACGGGAACATGAAGACACTGCCCTGAATATTATGAACTCAATGGTTCGATATGCAGGCCTGGCTTCAGCTGGGGATAATTATCTAGACCCGCGAATTGCAGGCTGGGTCCAGCACGGTCCTACCTGGGTACGTGTAAGAAAACTCCTGGCTGACGAAGTGCTCTCCGCCGTTCATGACAAGACCAAGACCGAGCAGCAGAAAATCGCTGACAGGGTGCGTTGGCAACAGTTCAGCAGCAAGGCTCACAAGGTGAGAGTAGAGCGAATGAGGTCGCAAATGAGCCAAGGCCAGCCTCTCGCAAACAAGGCTCAGCCGGGGAAACCTGAAACCAAGCCATGGCGAGCGAACATTTTTGTCGATCTCTACAACGAATATGACAGACCGCTCGATTGCCTGCTGGAGATCACTTCATTGCCACAGGAATGGAAAGCCCTGGACACCAACAGGCGCATCCAAAACTTTCCGCCGGACAGCCAGCGTGTTGTTAAACTCACGGTGGAGGGCATGGAGTTACCCGTCACAGCCAACGGTAAGGTTCCAATAGAACTTAAACTTACTACCAACGCCCCAAGCCAAACCGTCATGCGAACCGACGTGCCGTTTATACATACCTCACAAATTCATCATCCGCCGAGTATTGATGGCCAACTCGAAGACTGGCCTGTGCGACCCGCAATGTCTGCGGGCGATTTCAGACTGCTAGGCAAACGCGGACAAAAAATCGGGAACTCACTTGAACTTCTCAATGATAAAGATAAAACAGGCCTGGCCAAGCGACAAACCGTCGCCTTCGCCATGGTGGATAAGGAAAACCTGTATTTTGCCATCCGATGTGAAGAACCGAATCTCAAGGGCATGGTTTTCAATAACAGCAACACCGTGCAATATGAACAGCTTTTGGCATGTGGTGAAGATCTCGTCGAAATCATTCTGGATCCCGGCGTCCGGGCCAAGAGTCCTGAAGATCTTTATCATATCATAGTCAAGCCCAACGGCATCATCGTCGAGGAAAAAGGCGTTCGCAGCACCCCGCCGCTTGGGAAAGCAGTTCCATTCCCCTTGGGCACAACAGTAGCGGTAGGCCGGCAGACCGATGCGTGGGTCGTAGAAATGAAAATTCGGCGTTCTTCCTTTGGCCCAGTTGGTCTGGAAAATTTCTGGGGCGTCAATTTCACACGATTCGCAACCCAGGGAATGGAAGCATCCAGTTGGTCCGGCGCGGCAAGGTATTTTTACAATCCTGAAACGCTCGGAACCATGTTCGTACTGCCGCCTGTTGACTAATAGTTTTGGGCAGCCTGAACACATCGCATTCCGAAGGAGTTTATGTTGGGTAACAGACTTAGTTGGATTATTTCGGCGTTTCTAGCCTTCGCTTTGATTATTTTCGTCCTGATGTATTTGGTTTTCCCCACGACTTCAAAGCCGACGCACGCAACAACTCAGCAAGGCGCCTTGGAGCTTATTGCTCCTGCCAATGATATGATTCTTGATATTCTCGGGAAAATCCCCACTGGCCAGGGCAATGCCGCTAACGATTACGCCAAGGCCATCGAATACTTTCACGAAAACCAGGCCGACGTCCAGGCGGCTAACGAATTTATTGATGACGAAAAAAATGCCACCCTCCCTGCCTATCAGCTGGCTATGTGCAAGCAAATTTTCAAGCTGATGGCCCAGGCTGGTCAGAAAAAAAATATGCAGTTCACATTCGTACATACGCCTAAAAAGCTGCAAGTATCACTCTTTGCCGAAGGCCAGGCTGATCTCTACGGTCTGTCAAATGCACTTGGTGCGTTATGCGTACATCAGTATCGTGATGGCAAAATTAATGAAGCTATCCAGGCGGGACAGGTGAAATTTATTCTTGGCTGGCATATGATGAATGAGCGGGCCAGGGCTGCTATTGTTGACGCTGGAATGGATATTCAGCTCCAGGCCTGTGAAAATTTGAGAATCTGCTATGAGAAAATCGGCGAAAAATCAAAAGCCGAAGCGTGTCGTCGATATATTACAGCATTGGAACAGGCATCCCAAAAATTCAGCGATAAGTTTCGGATTGTCTGGGCCAACAAGCCGCAACCCGGCGATATTTTCAATATAATTGATAATGACAATGACCGCACGTGGCGGATTGAAGGCGTTCTGGCCCTTGGGGTACTGAAATTCACAGCCAAGGGTTCGCGGGGCGACAGACAGGCGATAGAAAAACATATCCAGGCCGCTGATGAGAGCGAGGACGAGATGATCCGTGCAGCTGCCAAAATAGCTAGAGAATGTACGAAGCTGCAAGTCCAGTCATGGTCGGTTGGAAATTAATCGTACAAGTTTTTCTTATCACTCAGCCAATATCAGCCAGGCGTATGATTGGAATTTTTGAGGTATGAAGAATGGAATGGCAGTCTGGAAAACTTAAAGCACGGTTGCATCTGACGCCACTACCCGGGCCATGTGGGCTACAGGGTCTTGTCAGACAACTTGCAAAATATGAAGGTCCTGTTCTGCTGGAATCCTCAGCTGCGCATGAAAGCTTCGGCCGATACAACATTGTCGCCTGTGAACCCCGTGAAATTCTTGAAGGCAGGGACGGTAAACTCTTCGACGGGTCAGGCCAATGTCTTGCTGAAGACCCGGAGACATTCTGGCGGATATTGGAGCAGGCTTTCGAGTGCGTTGAGTTGCTTAACGCCCCAGATGAGTCTGGTAAACATTTCAGCAAAGACATGCCTTATATTCCGGGCTGGATCGGATATGTTGGTTATGAAATAGGCCGGGCTGTGGAAATTCTGCCTTCCCGTGCGCAGAGGGATACCGCCCTGCCGGACCTCAGGCTGGCCTTCTATGACGCTCTTGCCATATTCGACGCCGTAAAAAAAACGTGGACTCTTGCAGAACTTGAATTCATGAATTCCGCAGAGTCTTCACAAACAGGCCAGACGCTTAGAGAAATTCTCATCGCAGCTGAATCTGACTTTGTAGTTGAACCTCAGCTGATGCCAGACCAGAGGCAATCACTTAAAAAAGAACCGATTTCCAATTTCTCGCCCGCAGAATATCGCAACGCGGTAGCCAAATGTGTTGAATACATAGCTGCCGGCGACATTTTTCAGGTTAACCTCTCGCAGCGATTCGAAATAGCCCCTGCCCCCGCTCCATCTGAAATTTACCGTAGGCTTCGGCGTCGTAATCCAGCCTGGTACTCAGCCTATCTGCAATTCAAATCAGCTGGGAAAGACTGTGCGATCTTAAGCAGTTCTCCTGAACTTTTCCTTCGATGTCGAGGCGGGCATGTTATAACACGTCCTATAAAAGGCACCAGGCCTCGCTGCGGAGAAACCGCCAGGGATCAAACCGTAGCCAACGAATTATTGGCCAGTGAAAAAGACAACGCCGAGCTTGCAATGATTATCGATTTGCTGCGCAACGACCTTGGCAGAGTCTGCCGATTCGGCTCGGTTCGCGTAACTGATCCTGTCTGCCTGGAAACTCATCCGACCGTTTTTCATCTTGTCGGCACGGTCGAGGGTGAACTTAGGCCTGGCGTGAGTCAGGCCCAATTACTCCGTGCTACCTTCCCTGGCGGATCGATAACCGGCGCGCCGAAGATCAGGGCCATGGAAATTATAGACGAGTTGGAGCCTGTCGCCCGGGGAGTTTACACAGGTTGCGTCGGCATTGTCGGCGTGGACGGCTCAGCCGAGTGGAACATTGTAATTCGTACAATCGTATGCGACGGCAGCAGAGCCCTGGTGCAGGTCGGCGGGGGAATTGTCGCGGACTCCACACCTGAGGGCGAGTATCTGGAAACCCTGGACAAGGCAAAGGCCATGCTCGAAGCCCTAGCTGAAACATCTGAAGAATGGGCGCTTCAATAAGTCTCTGAGTGTCTATTGGAATAATGGAATTGCATAGGAATTTGTATTTTAGAGCAATTCACGAATGAGATCGAATCGACAAGGTCCGTGTGCAACACGTTAATTAGCCGTCCCTGAAAAAGTTGTTTTCGTGTCATTCCGAGCGAGCGAAGCTTATGCCACCGCCGCTGGCGGCCCGGAATCCAGGGAATGTAATAGAGACTGGAAAATAAGTCCGTGGCGGGAGATTTTCGCCCCCGCTGGGCCTGCCCTGAATACCCGCTTCCGCGGGTATGACACAACGAATCGGTCAGTTTAAGTAATTAAATTATTCTCCGTTGCGTAATTTCCTTCTTTGGTTATCATGAAATCCGTGAAAACTTTCCCTATCATGTTGAAACTCGCAGGCGTGCAGGTTGTGGTCGTCGGTGCCGGTAAAGTAGGCCTGCGAAAGGTCCACGCTCTGCAAGAAGCCGGTGCAACAATCAGACTGGTAACCAGTCAGTGCGATGTACAGCCGGATATTCCCGGCGATATTGAAATTGTGCGTGAATCTTATATGCCTGACCATCTTAACGACGCCAAACTGGTCTTTGCCTGCACCAATGACCGCGATGTCAACGCGAAAATAGCTGCCGATGCAAGCAAAATTGGAGCACTTGTCAATGCAGCAGACCAGCCTGCCGACTGCGATTTCTATATGCCTGCGACTATTCAGGACGGCGACGTATTTATTGCGATAGGCACGGGCGGCTCGGCACCGGCCTTGGCTGGCGAAATAAAAAAACAACTGCTCGCGGGCAAACCCATCCCAAATCGTATAGGCGAGTTCGCTGCCTTGCTTGCGGAAATTCGCAACGAACTCAGCCAGGCCGATATGACACTCGACCATCGCAGCATGGTAATGCGCAAACTGGCAGAGTCGGAGGCATATGAGATTTTCATTGCTTCAGGCCAACAGGCCTTGCGGAATTACATGCAGCTGCTTTGCGAGAACTCCGCGGAGGATTTTTCATGAGAATCCTTTGTCTTGGCATAAGTCATAAGACTGCGCCAGTTGCGATGCGGGAGAAAATCGCGTTTGATCCCGGCTCGTTGGACAGTGCATTACAGCAGCTTCGCGCTCGTTGGAGTGAGGCGGAGTTCCTGCTTCTATCGACCTGCAATCGTACGGAGTTGTATGTTGTCAGGCCATTGCATGGTCATCCTCGTGAGGCCGAGCTTCACGATTGGCTGGGCGAATTTCACAACCATGATATCAGCCAGCTTAAAAATCTCACTTATCATCTCTCCGGTTCCGAAGCTGTGGGCCAATTGCTCCGGGTCGCTTCAGGCCTGGAGAGTCTCGTTATCGGCGAGGCCCAGATCGTTTCGCAGATCAAATCCGCCCTTGCTGCCGCCCAGGAAGCCTGCGTTTCCGGGCCTGTCATCACATCGCTCGTCGAGACTGCGTTACACACAGCCAAGCATATTCGCAGTGAAACAGGAATAGGGCAAGGCAAGGCCTCCGTTGCTTCGGTTGCGTTGGAATATATTGTCGAGCAGCTTGGCAACCTGGCTGGGCGTCGCGTGCTGAGCATCGGAGCCGGTAAGATGAACGAACTTCTTCTCCGGCAGATCAGCCAAATGCAACCCAGCCTGTTGATGGTCGCCAACCGCTCACGGGACAAGGCTGAGAAATTGGCTGGGATTTGTAACGGTGAGGTTGTCAATTTCGACAGTTTGGCAGACACTATTGGCCAGGTTGACGTGGTAATAACATCCACCGGTGCATCCGACCCTATTATCTCTTCGAAAACGGTTGCCCAAGCCATGGATCATCGCCCAAGTCAGCCCTTATTGCTGATAGACCTGGCTGTGCCTCACGATATCGATCCTGAGTCACAAAATATTGCAAATGTCACGCTCTGCGATATCGACTCGCTGGAAGATATTGTAGCCCGCACACTCCAGGCCAGGCAGGAAAACATTCAACACGCCGAAAAAACCATAGCCGATCACATAGCGGAGTTCATGGAAAACATTAATGCCAAAGTTGTAGCGCCTACCATAGAGGCGCTCTATTACAGGGTCGAAAAAATTATACAGGAAGAACTCGCCGAAGCTGCCAACAAGTTTTCTACACACGAAGATGCCCCTCAGGATTTGGAAATTCTGCAGAGATCGCTCAGACGGGCTTTGCGGAAATTTTGTCACCCAGCTGCGGAAAATATGCGAAATGAAGCTACCACCGGCCCCGGCGGAGTGCACGCCGAGATCGTAAGAAAACTCTTTGACCTTGACAAATCATAATTTGAGACTGGCTTATTGAGCACAAAGCCACACCCTGTTACAATATGATGGCAATAATATAAAAAACTGGGAATTTTTCAAATGATACAAGGAGACTAACTCGTGTCCCCAAAAATACGATATATCAGTCTTGCGGTACTCCTGGCCTGCCTGGGGGGTTGCAACAGTAACCATACCGCTCCCTCCCCATCACCGGACAACCAGCCACCCTTGATAAGCGAGCCTGAAACTGGCGGGATAATTTCCGAGTTATCCATGCCGACCAAGCAGCTTTATTGGCAGGTGAATGAACTCCGCGCGAAAAATGGTTTACGACCGCTGAAACTCAAAGCCGAGCTTTGCGTAATGGCTCAGCAACATGTAGCAGATATGATCGCTCAAGGGCAAATTTCTCACCTGTCCCCAGCGGGTTTGAAAATCGATGGGCGACTCCAGGCTGAGGGTATCCACTGGACTGTCTGCGCAGAGAATGTAGGCCGTTTTCGTTCGAGCAACGATCTGGCCAAGACCATTATAGATGATTGGCTGAGTATGCAGGACGACCGGGCAAATATGCTCAATGAACTTTGCCTGGATACAGGCCTGGCTGTGGTCAAGGACGAGCAAACAGGCAAATGGTACGTAACCCAGATTTTCCTGCGACAAACACTTTTCTGGGGTGATTAACGGAGCTTCTGAGCTTGGGCTTCTATTTTACCGAATCGGCCCAGATATTCTCTGCCACCAAGGTTATCGTCAATATCGCGAAGCTGGCCTATAAATATCCGCAGACGCTCCATTTCTCTCGGGCTGTTACCATAGGCATCCAAAATACATTCGCAAAGTTCCAGCTGGGTTTCCCAGTACATGGTATGACCGGCCTCCGGAGTCAGGCCGACAGCGAGCTTGCGGTATTCTGCGATTGCTTGCGGATATTTTTTCAAAATCCTGTAGCATCTTGCCATGCCCAGAATAATATTGGCATCGACGCTGACCTTGCGTTTCATGGCTGATTTCAAAGTCTGGTATGCTCGCGTTATCGCTTCAAAGGCAGACTGAACATTTGCCTGGGTGTTGGTTTTGATTTCCTCTGGGGTTTGGCCTGGTTTTGTTTCTAGTTTCCGCATGGCGTATTTAACAGCAAGGAGGCTTGAACTTCGCCATCCTTCCATTTTCAGGGTCTTGATGGTATCCTGTAATTGTGAACTCAGCGTTCTCGCAGCTGCTGTATTTCGGCTGGAATTGCTAATAAATTCCAATTGCCTATCGATAATCGCGGTAATCTCCTGATGCTGACGGGCTTGACTGGCTTGGTCGATTTTTTGAAGTTCGTCATATAAAGCCAATGCTCTTGATGCGTTTTCGGGCGTGCCGCTCTGCACCAGCGCATCGGCAAGCATGGCGGTGATCTGATTTTTTTTGCCTTCGGTTGCGTTTTTAATCTGGGTTCTGTATATGGTTTCGGCAAATCTCAGATAGGCCTGTCTGAATTTTTTCAAATCGCCTGTTTCCTGGCTTGATGTTCTTCGTTGGCTGATGGCCTGGCGAATTTTGCTTATGACTAGTTCCATCAACCCCTCAGCCTTTGCGGAACCATATTCCTTTTCAAAAGTATTAAGCTGTTGAATGGCTTTATCGACATCGCCCCGCTCCACGCGTTGACGTATTGCATATTCCCGGGCTTCTTCAAGCACAGCTGTGCCGGGCCAACGCTGGGGAAGTTTTTCGATAGCAGCCAGTGCGGCATCCCTGTTGCCAAGCAACTCGCCAGCGATAATCTGCGAATGGAATTCACATTGCGACCCCCAAACGCCCCAATCGAGTTTTTTTTCTGCATCATTCGTACGTCGCCATAAGTCATGAATATTTACGCCGTATCGATTGAGCTGGTTCATCAATTTTACAGCTTGAGCTTTGTCCGGTCTGGGAGTGTTCATAAGTTGCTTATATTTCAGATCCAAGGCCTCATACATGGCCCATCGAGCCAATTCCGAATCAGAAGGTACCTTCTCATAATTTCTGATCCCCTCCGCAAGAAACGCTCGAAATGCCTCATCCGACTCGGCACCCTCAGCCAGTTTTCCGCACGTGTAAGCCAGGTCAAAATAATATTGCGAAGCCTCGGGCTTATCGCCCCAGTTTTCCAACATTACTCTGAGAGACTCGGCATATTCCAGCCGACGCTTTCTAGGCACGGCCTGGCCTGCCTGCTCCAGCAAATTTATAAGCTCATTATTGATCTTCACCGCATTTATAGCAGCCAGGTATGCTCGTGGATTCTGAGTATATTGCCTGACGAGTTCCCGGAACATCTCCGCAGCCTGGAAATTGTCGAGTTTTAAAACGTGCAGCTCGCCCATACCCCAAAGAGCATCGGGAATTATATCAGCCACTTCCGGCGATGTATTCTTGAGATTTATTATGAACTGATACATTGTCTCAGCCTTGTCACAATGCCCTGCAATTTTCTTTTTAACATCAGCTGAGAGGTCGGCTGGGTTTGCCTGACCTTGGAGTTTTTTCGCTTCAGCCAATTCAAGATCAGCCAGCATGAGCACAACTCCAGGGTCAAGTTTGGTCAGATCTTTTGTTCCTTCAAATTTCTTACGGAACAGTTCACCCACCGCAACACGAATGGCTGGGTCTTTATACTTTGCGAGGAAATTTTTGAAAACGTCCTGGATTTCCCTATTCTGAACAGCGGCTAGATCATCTTTCCTTGCCGTTCGCAGAGCGTCGGCCCATTCCTGATGCAGGTAGTATTCCAGCACCATTTTTTTTACATCAATTCCCAGCGGAGTCTGTAACTTTTTGGCCTGGGCTTTTGCAATAAAAGCGTTAAGTATTTTCTGGGCCTGTGTCATCTTCTGCCCCCCTTCCGCCAGCTTTCCATCGCGGACAAGAAACGCACCCCACTCTATAAGATTGCGAACCTCGGTGAACGATGCCTCCACGAAAAAGACTTCCTTGCCGTCGAGGCCGGCCAACCATTCAAATAATTTCGCAGCCTGGTCAAATTCTTCGAGTTCGCGATCGCACTGACCTTGGAGAAGTTTGGCGTCGGAGTGGATATCCTGCAGATCGGGATCGGAGGCAAAAAGTGAGATGGTATTTTTAGCCTTTTCCAGCAGATTGATTCTGCTGCGGTTAACCTTAAGTGCAGCCTGGCCAGGATCGGGAATATACCTGGGCTGAGAGATGGCGTTATAATACCGAATAAATGCACTCCAGTATTCCAGCCTTTTCTGGATATTTTCCAGTTCAGGCACAAGATAGACCTGCCTCGTGACTTTGGAAGGGTCGCGTGAATCAGCCAGGATTTTATCAAGCGCAGCCTCCATCTTGATTGCTCGCTCAAGTGCCTCGGCGGTCAGCTCACCAAG
Source organism: Phycisphaerae bacterium (assembly GCA_963664745.2). Classification (GTDB taxonomy): domain Bacteria; phylum Planctomycetota; class Phycisphaerae; order SM23-33; family SM23-33; genus B1-G9. Next base: position 414,552 of record CAXXMC010000002.1, on the reverse strand, counting down.
AGCCCTACGATCTTCATCGCCGCCAAGCAGGTAGGTCATTCGTTCAACGTAAGGCTGGGTTCTGTATGGCACGAGAATATTGATATACAACAGCCTGGCTTTATAAAAATCGATCACGGCATTTTCAAACTCATCTCTCTCTTCAACTTGGCTGTTGCGAATGACATCGGCCAGTCTCTGGCCTTGCTGCTTTACCAACTCAGCTGCAGCGGTTAGGAGTTTGTATCGGTCTTCTTCGTCTGCTGTCTTGGCCTGGATGATAAGGGCCTCAATCTTCAAGGCATTGTCGCCAGATTCGTCAGCCAGTGCTTCCAACAATACCCCCATCTGCATTTTTTGCAGGGCAAGAGACAGCGATTCCCGATTCATCTTGCGGTACGGACTGTTTGGGTTCTGCTGGGCAGAGACGCTCGGTGCAAAAATGAAGCATAACACCAAGGAGAAAAACATGCAGGCCAGCTTGGAAGTCATCAATTTATTGTTCGCGTAATCCATGATCTCAATCTTTTACCCGGTTGGGGCAAAGCCTATATTTTTGAATTTTGCATGCACAGCTGCGTTGAAGGCTTCCACCACAAACTGCCATCGCACTGCCGGCGGGGCGTGAATCACGATGGGAACTTCATCGGATCTTACTGCCTGCTTTCGGCTGAGGAGAATCCTGTAAAGCTCAGCCGGGCTATAGACAGGCTGAAGATTATCAACGTCATAGCGGGCATCCGTATTGTATCCGCCGTCTGCTCCAGTGGTGGGAACCAGCATGATTCTTATTGGTTTCAGGGGCGTGACCTGCATGGCTGCGATACCTCCCTGGGCGGGCAGTGAGCCGGGGATTTGGCCTTCGTCCTCGCGGAACGTGGACGTAAGCAGGAAGTACAGCAACAGCTGAAATGTCACATCTATCATGGGCGTAAGTGGAGGCTGAAGCTTCACACTCGCCTCAGGCCTTTGCTTACGGGGCGATACGTAATGCTGCAAATCGCCGCCTTCAATATTGGGATTCTTCAAAATCGGCATTACCGGTTCACTTTCATTTTTTCATCCACTATGGCTGTGATATTCATCTTAGATATCCCAGCTTCCGCAGCAGTGAGCATTACAGGCTCAACGCCGGCAAACTCAATATCTCTGTCTGCCCGGATTTCCAGATAAAAATCCCCAGCCTTATACCCAGCCTTCTCTGCGTTGGATTTCCTCAACTGGAAAATATCCAGCAAAGCGGCGGTGTCGCCGATTTCTATCGTCTGGGAACCGATTTTATAACAGACAGGCTGAGAGCTTCTGCCGGGGTCGCGATTTTCCTTCTGGTCGCCATACTCATTGACGATATTCACGGTGACCTGGTTGGGCTTATTGACTTCCATGCCCTGCTTTGTCTCAGTTGAAAGGGCCATGGATTCACTGGGCTTGGGAACGACGAGCTTGGCAAGATCCTGACTGGCCATCTGCGCGGTAAGAATAAAGAAGATAATCAACTGGAAAGTACAGTCGATCATCGGCGTCATGTTTATCTCTATATTCGCGCTGCTGACCTTTTTTTTAATTCTAACCATTTTCAACTCCTGCCAAAAAAACCAGAACACGAATTTCACTAATGAAAAACGGATTACACGAAATGGTTTCATTCACTAAAACAAAATAACATTTGTGACATTCGTTTTCATTTGCGCCATTCGTGGTACCTTTTTATCTCTTCGCCGTTGGCCTGAATGTCGCGATAAGTTCCTGCGATACCATGACAGCTTCGCTTGTAAGTGCGTCTATCCTGTTGCGAAGGATTGCGTATACGCTGATGGCTGGGATTGATACCGCCAGGCCCAGCAAGGTCGTAACTAGCGCAACTCCAATATCCCCAGCCAGCTTGGCAGGCTCGGGCTGACCGGCTTCGACGATTTTGAAAAACGCACCGATCATGCCCCACACCGTACCGAGCAGGCCCAGCATTGGGCCGATATTGCCGATAAGATTAAGCCATTCGATAGAGCGGAGCATTTGCGTCGTCCGCTCCTCGGCAGCTTCCTCCATCGCCCGTTCCATTGAAGGATAGCCATGCGGAGCCTCGGTCAATGAGGCGTGAATGAGATAGCTCAGGAAATCGGACTGCCTGCCCGTCAGATCAATGGCTTCGCGATATTGCTTGCCTTCAAACAGGCTGCTGACATTCTGCTTCATCTTTTCGGGAAGAATATTAAGTCTGCGAATCTGCAGAAAATACCTGACCGCCAAAGCCACCGTAACAAAACTCAGACCCCAAAGAATAAAGCCGATCGTCTTGCCGCCAAAGACAAGAATTTCCAGGTAGTTAACCGCCAATAAATCCAGATTCATAATCATAATCTCCTTCGACGTCTAAAAAAAGTCTTCCGACTTCACAGCCGGCAGTCGTGTTCGTTTTTTCAGTTATAACTCTTGCTCAATTCCGTTTTTGCTTTCTGCGACCAACTGTCGTAGCGTCCATCGCTGTACTGCAGTATTATCTGGCGCAAGGCCAACTCAGCTGCAACTGACTGACCCAGTTTACGATTGACTTCCGCAGCATTGAACAAAGCTTCCGGTGCCTGTCTGCTGAGAGGAAATTCGGCATATACCCACATTAAGTTCAGCCCGGCCCGGATAAGCATCTTTCTGTCCCCCTCCCCGGCCTGGAGCTGTGCCTTGCCCAACATAAGCAACGCAGCTGGAAGATTTTTACGAGAAATTCGATCCATATTCCCCGAAAGCCTGGCTGCGACGGCCCGGGCCTGACCGGACTCCAACAATTCCCCCAACTCAGCAAGGTCAATCTTGCCGGCAACCGGTTTGGCTGTAACCGTCGCAGGGATTGTTTCAGGATTTTCTTCCGTTACGGATTCTTCCGCCCAGACGGTTAAACCCACCCCAGCCAGGCTGAATAAACCGATGATAATTAAAATTGTATATTTATTCATATTTTATCACTTTGAGTTTTCTTATTGAAAATCAATCATCAAAACTGACATACTTGAAACGTCCGCCATTTTCCTTGGCGATTTGAGTCAAAACCTCGATAGCACTTTCAGTCTTCTCCATCATAAGGAACGTATTAATTAAAACCTTCTTGTCGGCATTCATTTTCCTTATTTCTCTAACAACTTTATCATTTCCCGGCCCTTCTCCTACTTCCGGTGCAAAATCTCCATCAGTTAAGAGATAAATAAGTTTACCTGGCTTCTTAGTTTCTTTCAAAACCTCAAAAGCTCGTTCCAAAGCAGGGATGGGATTGGTTGATGGCGCAGGCAAAACATCCCGCAGAAACATTGCTGCTTTGCGTTTGTTTTCCAATTTTGCAGGCACAAGTCTTGCGGGCATTTTTTCTAAAGGCTTGTTTCCAGAAAAAAGTATAATATGAAAATTCTGCTGAGGTTTAAGTCGCCCAATAGATTTCAGAACTTCCTGGACAACTAATTCCAACGGCGGGCCAGCCATAGAACCTGACCTGTCTATTACATAGACGATATTATGCGCGTTTCCGCCCGTGCCGAAGAAGCTGCTCTTCGTTCCGTTGCTGACGTTGGTTCGCATACCCAGATCCGATGCGCTCTGGCCGGCTGAGCCGCCCGGACTGAGAATCGAAAGGGCTTTTTGTGTCTTGCCGGCATCGAAAGTCATTTTTGTTGTGCGTTTGAACTGCTTCCGTTGGCTTGATTGACTCTTGGTGGGAGATTTCGTCTCGACTGGTCTGGGATTCATCACTCCGCCGGGGGTTTCACTCATCACCGCATCTGGAACGATTATATCCTCGGACTGCTGTTCTTTGACGACCATGAATACAAGAAAGAACATCACCAGGAACAGCCCGACGTGGAACAGCAGGCTGATTACCCAGGGCATGGAATTGGCTAGAATCAGCCTAGCCTTTTCCGGGCCTTGGTTCTGATTGACGTTTTCCTTTTCGGGCATATACGGTGCTCCTTACCCAGCCAGGCCAGCTTAGCCCCAGACCAAGATAATGACAAAAGGGCTTATAATTTTTTCAAGCTTCAGCTTGTCATTAGACCAGTTTATCGCTTTTGAGTCCAGCGAAACCGGATGTGAAATGCTTTTTTGAAAAACTGTTATTGCAGTTTGTCTATCACTTTGTCACCGACTTTGGGCTCCAGGACTTGTCTGACGATCGTCCCGGACGACTCAGCCTGGCCTATTTCATCCATGCGGAGATAGCCTATGAATTTGTCGCCCCTGAAAACAATCATCCTCATGCCTTTTTCCAGCCCATTTTTACTGCCCATGTCGATCACGATCTTTTGGCCATTGACGGTCTTAATCTGACCTATGATAATTCCGGGTTTTGCTCCTGCCTGGCCTTCCGTTTTTGCAGCGACTTTGGCTGCGTCAAACTCCGTCATGGCGGCAATTTGCAATGCACGCCGTTCCGCTTGCAGGGCTTTTATCTGATCAGCCTGGACAACCACAAGGTGTGAAAGTCTGACGTGAATGTCTTCCATATCGCTGAATCGCTCAGCCATCTCAGCCAGCTTCTCAGAGAGCTGACGCACTTTGTCAGGCCCCTGCATATTGGCAAGCTGAAGCTGGAGTTTGAGTCTTTCAATCCGCCTGCGCAATTGAGCAGCATCCATTTCATCGACAGGCTGCGTAGCCGAGGCCGGCTGAGTCGAGGCTTGAGAGGCTGAGGATACCTTAGCTAGCCTTTCGTTAAGATCGGCTATCTCACTCTTATCCATATCAATCTGGATCAATTTGCGATTCAATTCCTCCTGCGCCAAACGAACAGCTGACTGGGCCTCGACCAGAGACTGCTGCATGTTGATGTTTCGCTCTTCTGCCTGCCTCAGGGCCAACATAAGTTTCAGTATTTTATCCTGCAGTTTATCGAAAAGTATCAGCTGATCATTGTTAAGCGCCTTGACGCTTCTCTGCTCCACTTCGACAGGCGGTTCGTTTAAACCTGACCTCTGACCAGGCCTGACTGTACTGTTGTCAGGAAAGATAACCACAGGTTGCATTGACGCCCATTTTTCGGTTGTTTCTCCTGGCGGTAGTGAATCGGCTGGTGAAGACTGGGGCAGTTCTATAGCTTTCCAGGTGTACGTTACCGGGGCAGCCTGTTCAACTATTCTGCCGCCACCAGCTGATGCCGGCGAGGTGGTAGGCTGAAGGGATGACAGGCCAACCGGCTCGGATATTTGGGACGTCTCTGTCTGCCATTTAAATTCTTCACCGGGGAGTTTTGGCGGGGAAGCTTGTTTGGTGCCAGCCTGTTGAGGTTGACATGAAACGCCAAAATTCACCAAAAACGTCAATACCAGGTAAAATCCGGATCGAGTGATTATATTTATCTGCAAAACTGGTTTCTCTTTACTTCTCATAAAAAAGTTATCGGTCATTTTTTACTTGGTCTAACAGTATAAATTATGTTGGCTCAGAATTACAGAATTTAAGGCTATACATTACCGTTTGGATTTTTTTGGCGGGGTCATATAGTAGGGCAAATCTTCGTTTTTCAGATTTTTCCACAGGCCCAGGCCTTCTTTTTGAGCTTCTTTCATGGCCCGGGTAAAATCAGCCTTGTGTGGGTGCTCAAATCGGGGATCGGCGTAACCGAATCCCTGAGCAATCAGCACGCGATTAAGCATTCTGCCGTCCGGCAGATACACATAGGCCAGCACCCGCCCATACTTGTCGCGGGTCTGGTGGGCGAGCAGCTCCAGCCTGACTTCCTGGCCTAGGGTTTGCTTCTTTGTGAAGGCGCTGGCTTCGGGGCCGAAATGCTGGACTGGCGAGTTTGGTTTGACTGTTTCGGGGGTGTCCACCCCCCATAGCCTGAGCCTGGTTTGCGGGTGAGCTTGCCACTCATCCGCAATAGCTACATCCAGCGTATCGCCATCCACCACTTTCGGAACATAAAAAGCCCTGTTGTGGTATCGCAGCAGGTCGTCAGGCTTGCGTTTGCCGAAAAAGCCGAACCGGTCAGCCGAGATCAGCCCAGCAGCAACTCCACCCAGAAGCAGGAGCACAACCAGTTTGTGGAATATCCTGCGAAGTTTCCGTTGCCCAGCTGTGAGTTTGTATGGTGGTCTTGTCATAGACACACTTCACATTCTCATAATCTCAAAAAACTTGTTATTTTTTCTTTGCAGCTTTTTTTTGCGTCGATTTGACAGCCTTCTTTTTGCCGCCCAGTTCAAACGCGTCATGTACGATATTAAGAGCCTTCACTCCGTCTTTTTGATTGATCAGGCATGAGATTTTGATTTCGCTGGTGGTGATATTCTGTATATTCACTTCCGCCTTAGCCAAGGCTGCGAACATGCGTTCAGCCACGCCGGTATGCACCCGCATACCAACACCGACGACACTGACCTTGGCCATGTTTTCTTCGTAGGTGACTTTACATTTCAGGTCTTTGGCGAGTTTATCGCAGACTTTTTTGGCGTCTGGCAGTTCTTTCATTTCCGTAGTGAAAGCCATCATTGCGCTGTCGGTATCGATATTCTGAATAATGTCATCGACAACAATATCAGCTGCTGCCATGGTGTGAAATATCCTGGCAGCTACGCCTGGATGATCCGGCACTTTTCGGAAAGAGATGCGAGCAAGCTTTTCCTTCAGGGCAGCGCCACTGACAACGATACGTTCCATGGATTCTGTTTCAGCCACGATAAGGGTTCCTTTGCTATTGTTCAAACTGCTGCGAACGTGAATTGGTACATTGTATTTCTTTGCGAACTCCACAGCCCGGTTATGCAGCACGTTGGCACCGAGGGAACTGAGTTCGAGCATTTCGTCATAACTGATAGTCGCGATCTTCCTCGCTGTCGGCACAAGGCGGGGGTCTGTCGTGTAAATGCCGTCGACGTCGGTATAATTTTCACACATATCCGCCTTGATAGCAGCTGCGATTGCAACGAGGGTAACATTACTCCCCCCCCTGCCGAGGGTAGTTACCGCACCGTCTTCGGTAACGCCCTGGAAACCGGCGATTATTACGACTTTGCCGGCGTCGAGTTCCTTGTGTATTTTCTCAGCTGCGATGGATTGCAGCCTGGCCTTGGTGTGCTTGTCATCAGTAACCATGCCTATCTGCCCGGCGGTGAAACTGATAGCCGATTCGCCCATTTCCTCTATTGCCATCGCCATAAGGGAAATCGTTACCTGCTCGCCCGTAGCCAACAACTGATCCATTTCACGTTTCGGGGCAGGCTTGCCCTTCATTACCTGCGAAGCGAGGTCTTCGAGATTATCCGTACTCTTACCCATCGCCGAAACGACCATGACAACCTGATGGCCCTGTTTTTTGGTCCGAAGCGCACGCCTGGCTGCGTTTCGTATTTTCTCAGCGTCAGCTAAGCTTGTTCCGCCAAATTTCATGACTACAATACTCATGCATCATCCTGCTCCAGCCTGGCTGGTAGTTAAAGGATTCCTTGTTATTCCCACGCCCAACGCATGGATTTTTTGCAAGATGCAGCTTGGCCAGAAGCATCTCAGAATAAAAAAATCAATAATCAAAACTCCGTATTGGGAACAAAAACCGCCCAATAGGGTCTAGAATCATACAGTTTTTTGAGTAAAACGCAAGCGTCAAGACCCCTCTAATTCGACTTCTTGCGTTCTGAGCTGTACATGGCGACCAGTCTTGCAATCAGCACCGCCAGATATAATGGGCCTACAACCATCTCAAGAATCGCGAGGGATCTGGCATGGGCGGAGATCGGCGTGATGTCGCCATAGCCAAGCGTGCTGAGCGTAACATAACTGAAATACAGATAATTATTCCAGGAAATCTGGTCGCGATCACCCCGTAAAAAAGCGCCTCCGAACGCATTGGAGTCATAATGGCCTACCAGGGCATAAGCAGCCGCCCACAGCAGCCCCAACATCAGATAACCTGAAACAGCCCGGTAAAGGGTATCCAGAGTTACTTTCTGATCACGCAAAATGGCAACAAGCATTGAGTATTCAACAAAACCGGTAAAGAAAATGTGACTTAGCATGGCTGCGGTCTGCATAACACTGTCATGGGCAATAGCAGGACAAACCCCAGCCAAGACTAACGAATAGGTCCAGTTTATTACAATCCATGGAATGCCAAGCGTGCACGAGATAACCAACCAGATACGTTTCTCGTGAACAGCCCAGGCAGCCGAAAACATTATCAGCGAAAAAATGCCGTTCAATACGAATCTGCCAAAGCTTGTCTGCTCAAAAAACGGATAGACCAGCAGGAGCATAAACAGACTGACCATGAGAAACACAGGCCGACCTTTGAAGAGTTGGGTTGAGTGTTTCTTTTTATCAACCAGGGTCTGCTCAGACAATTTCGTAGCTTCGTTTTTCATTGAAATTTCATTAGAAAGAAAAGGCTCTTAAAACGGCGATGAGAATCTAACGCACAGCATTCAGCCCGCGAAGTCTAAGGGTTCATCGCCTAAGCAATTAGGAATTATAGCTGGCGAAAATCATGAAGTCAACCAGTACTATAACACCCCGGATTTCGTCCGTACCTGTTGGCGGTATTGGTTTACTGGCGCGAAAAAAAAGTCGGGCAAGGACTTGGGAGCCTTGCCCGACTTATGGGCGTAAAACAGGAGCAATTCCGAAATTATTATTAATTAATCTTCATTTACATCTTCGTCTGGTGGGCCGTCCTGAGGCTGAGGGCCTCTGTCAGGTCCGCCGGGGCCGCCTTGGGGACCCCGAGGTCCTTCTGGCCGATCTTTTGGGCCTCGCCGGCCTTTGGGACCTAGGCCTCGTTTTCCCATCTCCTTGAACTTATTTCGCTGCTGCTCGGTCATGACTTCGTCTCTGATCTGCTTATGGGCCTGTAACATGATCATCTGACGTTCAATGTGGTCGTCGGTTGACATTGCCTTCTTGTGAGCATCATCCAGAATTTTGTCAGCCTTGGCTTGCTGCTCTTCGGTCAGGCCCAATCCTGCCAGAAACTTGTCACGTACTTTTTCCCGACGCTGCTTACGTTGCTCATCAAGTTTTTTACGTTGTTCTTCCGTGAGGACTTCGTTATTGATCTTGTCGCGGGCGGCTTTGAGGATCGCCTGACGTTCTTTAGGCGTCTTAGCTTTGACAATTTCTTCGCCAGCAGCCATCATGATATCGTCAGCCTTGTCCATCTGTTCGTCCGTAGCTATCCCAGCCAGGGGATGATGTTTCCTGCGAAGTTCCTTGGCCTTGGTTCGCTGTGCGTCGGTGAAAACTTCATCGTGCACCTTTTTCAGAGCCGTTTTCATAATTTCGCGTTTAGCCTTTTGGTCTTTTGACGCCTTGGCTTGTTCGTGTGCATCTTTCATGATTCCCTTGATCTGTTCTTTCTGTGCGTCAGTCAGATCAAGCTGACCCAAACCCATACCCGGGCCTTTGCCCCACTGCCCGCCGGGGCGACGGGGCATACCTTTACCATCCTTCTTGCCTTTCATATCGCACGGGCCATCTGGGCACTTCCCCTTCATCTTGCCCCTCATACCGCGCCGACCTTGTGGGCCTTTACCGTCCATCTTGCCCCGCATACCGCGTGGGCCTTTGGGATCTTTACCGTCCATCTTGCCCCGCATGCGACGTTTTGGCTCGAGGGTTTGGGTGGCCTTTTCCATTTGTTCCTTGCTGAGTACCTCTGCCAGTTGCTTCTTGAGAGTCTCCCTAAGTTCAAGTCGGCCTTGGTGAACTTTCTTAAGTTCTTCACGGGCAGCCTGAAGGGCTTCCTTGTCGTCGGCCTGCCTGGCTTCCTTCAATTTATCCATTGCAGCTTTGATTTTATCTTTATTCTCAGCTTGCCAATTTTTCACGGCCTGGGCGTGTGTGTCGAGAATCTGCTCTATCTGCTTCTGCTGTTCTTCTGTTGCGTCCACAGCCTGGATAAGTCTGTCTTTAATGCCTTCAAAACGCTGGCCTGGTTCCCTGGGGCCTGGACCCTGACCTTCCCCGGGCTGGGCAAAAACAGACGCAGCCAGTAAACCGACGACCAACAAGGTCACAAAATGTCGTAAGTGCAGATGTTTCATTTTCTTACTCCTTCTTTCAAATAAGGAATTCGTTTGCGATCTGGTTCAACAGTAAACTTGATCTGAAAGGAGTAACGTGATTTTTGTGAGAATATTGCCCCTGAGTGAATTTTTTTTCAATTTAAACGAGGATATCGATGGACTCCAAGTCTGTTTCCTGGTTCTCCAGCAGATGTTCCTCTGAGCCTGTTTTGGCATCTTCCTCCGCCATGGTTACCACGACAGTCCGCATTACTGCTGCATCCGGGACGGATATTTCGTCAATCGCAGACATTTTCATGTCCCGCCCTTTCCTGTTGATCCTGTTTTTTTTCACCGGTCGAGGTTCTCGCACCACTTGAGTATTGGCTACCATCACGTAAGGCGAAGACATTTGTTATCCTCCCACAAACTATCGTAGAGAACTAGTACTCCATTTTACGAATAATGCCGGATACCTGCTTGCGGCGATAAGACATCTGCTGCGTCAGAATTTTTTAGAAAAGAGACAGAATATCTTCAAATATGCAATTCTTTTATAAAAATTCTTCCTTGCATCTGCCTCACCGGCGCGGCGCATCTACCCGACTTTATTCATAAAATGAAGTACTAGTTTTCGGCGCAGACGACTACTACGGAAAAGTAAGATATGATTACTCCTGAAACAAAATTTAATTACGAAATTTCCCCACCATTATTCAAGATCAAACAGTTTGGTATTATTCTCACCGAAAAAGCCTATGTTCAGCTCCTTAGGGGTGGGGCCTGGATAGGAAAAACCGGCAGCATTGTTTGTAAAATCCATTTCCGCTTCACTGACGTGAGAGTCCAGCCAGGCTACATCTGTCACCCCAATATGCCGAAAATGAATCGAAGGCCGGAATGGCATCGCGAAAAGAGCTCCCCACGGTGGCTCACAGAAGCTGTATTCCGTTAAACCGCCATTGGCAAAAGCAGAATCGGTAAAAGCAACTGTATCCGATGGCGAGACAAAAGCATCCGCCCGATTGCCAGAGACGGACGGTTCGTTAATTGCAGCTTCATATCCTCCGCCGGATTTTAGTTTCACAAAGGAACCTACAAATTGCTGATTGTACCCAAAACCTCCGCAACCACTTTCAAATCCGGTATTGAATTCCACGAAGCTGGGGCAGATCTTTACAGTTTCGCCAGGGAGATATTTCATCAAGGGTCCGTCGTTAATCAAAAATGCTGTAGTGTCAGGACTTGCAGTTAGCCTGCTGCCAAACCAGCGATGCAGATTTCCACTGTAAATCCCAGCTGCGGCGGGAGCATAAAAACCCGTGTGATCAAACTGATAAAGTTCATTGCCTATTGACAGACATCTGATGCTGGTTTTGCACACAGCCTTTTTGGCCAGGTCTTTTGCACGAGTCAGACTCGGCAGCAAAATCGACACGAGCAAAGCTATAATCGCGATAACGACCAACAATTCTATAAGCGTAAACGCCCGTCCAGGCTTCTTGGCTTGGATGCGATATCCCACAAAATGTTTCGATCGTATCGTCATTTTGTCATTTTAATTAACGTCCTTCGTCCGGACTTTGCAGCTTCAACTTTTACACGGGATCAGTAAACACATATTCCTATGCAATAAATTTACGTTTTCTCAAAATACCAACTGCGAACAACAGCAGTAATGTAGACGGTTCAGGAATCGACATTGACATGCTGGCTACATTCCCAAAATTGGCCTGGACGCTCGCGTAATCACCTGCGGAAACTACACCGTCCCCGTTTGCATCGCCCATAATACCCGGGCCTACATTCCCAAAATTGGCTTGAACGCTTGCGTAATCACCTGCGGAGACCACACCATCATGATTAGCGTCACCTGTCAAAAATGATGATTCGACAATTCCATTGAGAAATTCGACATAATTAATATCGGCGGAAAATCCACCCATGAATGTATCCTGATCCAAAGGCGAACCGGCCAGCGAGTTGCTGACGGAATGAATCCGAACATACGCAATATCCGTCAACTCGACTGCAACACCGTTCATGTCGATTGCCCAACTGATGTCCATGTAATCTCCCCCCACAGCCACATCCGCATAGCCAGTCATGGTGTTACTCGACCAATATGAATCCGTATATGGATTCTCTCCGCTATATAGATTTTCAATACTATATGCAATGTCAATAGGCCCGGTGCGCGGGTCATGAGGCAGTTCATCATAATTGCTGGGCTTCAGCAGGTACCATGTTTCGTCAGTCCAGCCGGTGGCTGTGGCCCCGGAGCCGGAAGTCTCGCGAGCCACTTCAACGTAGCCCGGTTCCCACCAGCCGAACATGGCATTGCCCTGGATTTTTATATCATTTCCTGCACCGTTCAGAATGGATGTGGAAAATCCCAATATTATTCCAACTGGATTGGTATTATTGCCCTGTGCCGGGTCATCAGTCCATTGACCAAGTGAAACGAGACCGTTTGAATCGTCCCCCGCGGCCGCCGCTGAGAAAACCGCCTCGGGATTCGTATAACCTGTATTGGGATACAGGCCATGCTCATAACTGCAAAGTACGTCGGCCCAGTTTTCATCCGCCAGACACTGACAGGCCTGCCAGGCAGTCACAATTATCAAAATGAAAAAAAAGTTCAAAGCTGTTTTCATAATAAAATATCTTCCAATATTCGATTCCAAGCCATAAAATCGCGGATAAAGTTGATGCGACACGGGAAAAATATCTTTCCCGTATCGCACCTAGCAGATTGGCTTCGTTTAAATCGTCTTATTGGCGACGATGCATAATCAAACTCATACCGCCCAGAAACAGCAGACTTACCGTTGCAGGTTCCGGTATCATTGTGTCCATTGCAAAGTATGCAGGCCAGCCGGCCCCGCCGTCGCTGGCGATTGCGACGAATTCAACGGAATCAACCACACCCAGAACACTGAGGTCTACTTCCTGCCATGTGTCGCAGAGGAACGTTTTTCCGGCGCGATAATCCGCAAGAAAAACGTCGAAAGAAGCTGTCTCAACGCCGCCATTCTTTCCGGTAACGGTAACCTTGAACCAGTCTCCGTCAGTCATGGCTGCGGTAAAGGAGTCTCCGTCAAGAAGCGAATAATAAACGTAACTGGTCAGCGCCAGCTGCGTCGTGCCCAACGTAGTTGCAGATGAAAGGTTCACCGTAGAGGGTGATACCCAACCAGGATAGGCGATCGCAAAATTGCTACCGCTGTGGGCTGAACCGGTTATAACGTCATACTGCTGGCCGAACCCGCCTGTCGTATTATCCACGCGGTTCGAGTAAGCCCAGCCTTCCCATATAGTCCATGCATATCCGCCGTAGTTGTCATCCCAGCCACAGGAAAACTGATTTGCAAAAGACAGCAAACTGCCGCTGCTGAATGAATCACCATATACAATTGGGTTCGGATCACTCGGTATGCCGGCCTGGCCCGGTGCGGGCGAACCGTCATTCTCCCAGTTTTCACTCCCATTCCAATAACTGTCTGCAGCCAACGACAAATCGTCAAAAGTCGCAATGGCTCCAGCCATCGCCGAGCTGCTAAAAATCAACGCTACAACAAAAACCAGCATTACTTTTCCAAAATTAATCATGATGCAACATCCTTCCTTATTACCGAGATACTCTCCACAGACGCCCCGGCCTCGGCGCGACACCGTGTCGACTGGCTGGATTAAGTAACGGAAATGAAAACCCCTACGCGAAAAACTTTTCAAAAAATTCACAATAATTCAAACAGTTAAAATCTGTGAATCCCTCGCGCGGGACAATCGCAACACGTTACTGTAAAGGGGCATGCGGGAAGAGAGTGAGAGAGATAGCAGCGCTACTATCTACGTCAGTCCTTTTCGCGAAGACCCAATCCAGAACGTCGCAGGCAGGTTTTCTGGCTCCCGACTTCATTCCTCAGGTGGCATTGTCTGACAAAACTAATTTTGCCCTTATGCCCAACTGCGGAAAACCTCCCGCCACACCTTCCCAAAATCGCAACACACGATCTCAGTGGTATTCGTGGCGGTCGTCACCGGTTACAGCGGCGCGTCCGCGGCCGATTTGCACGGCCTTCCCTTGAACCTCCCATTCAGGAAGTCCAAACCTGTAACACCAAAAATTCTAACCCCACTTCCAAAAATGTCAAGACCGTTTATCGAAAGTTTACTGTGTATTCGATTCGTGTTACTCATCATTGCAAAATATGGCACACCCGACCCTCTGTGTCATGCTTTTGCCGCCCCCGTTGGGGGCTTGATTCAGCATCCAAGGCATACGCCCACGACGGCCAATATCTGATACTTCTCCGCCATCCCCTGGATCCCAGCCTTCGCTGGGATGACACCGGAGATTCCGGGGCTCAGCTACACTTTGCCCGGAATGACAAGCGGTGGGTAGTTTGCAGGTCAGCTCTTGACCCGGCAACGGAATTGGCATGTAATAAACGGGTGACACCACCATAATGCTATTTTCGGGTTTTAAATATTAAGGAGAAAAACATGAAGACATTAGATGCAATACGTTCACGTCGGGCTATTAAGCATTTTGACCCAAACCATGCGATGACTGAGCAAGAAATCAATGAGCTTCTGTCATTGGCTTTACTATCTCCTACGGCCTTCAATATCCAGAACTGGCGATTTGTCGTGGTATCCGACAAGGATCTGAGAAAACAGATCCGGGCCGTCGCCTGGGATCAGGCACAGGTTACAGATGCGTCATTGTTCGTTATCCTTTGTGCCGACACAAAGTCATGGGAAAAACAGCCCAGCCGGTACTGGGTCAATGCGCCAAAGGAAGTTCAGGAATTTATTCTCCCTGCTATCGATATTTACTATCAGGGCAAAGATCAGGTCCAGAGAGACGAGGCCATGCGATCTTGCGGAATAGCTGCCCAGACATTAATGCTGGCTGCGACATCGATGGGATACGACTCATGCCCAATGGACGGTTTCGATTTTGAAAAGGTGGCTGAGCTTATTAATCTTCCCCAGGACCATGTGATTGCGATGTTCGTCGCCATCGGCAAGGGCACCCAGGAAGCCTGGCCACGCGCGGGCCAACTGAAACTTGACGAAGTGCTCATTAAAAACAAATTTGAAATGTAGCACAACTATAGTCCATGGTGGGTAGAATGATCAGTGACAAAGTCGCTGGCCATGAATGATGTTTCAATATTCAAGCTTTGGAATTCGTCATTAAGACTGGTTCTCTCAGTGTTTCCTCAGTTGTTCGATCCTGAACATAGCAGGCCAAAGGCCATTGACTTGTTCGGCGGGGTACGTCACAGCTGGGTATGCGTTATTGCGAGGCTGCAGCCTGATCGTCGCCTCATCGTCCTGATAAAACCGTTTGAACGTTGTCCCGCCATCCTCGACAAACCGTATGAAACAGTCGTCGCCGGGCCTGGGCTGAGTGTTCGGCGAGAAAACGACAATATCGCCTTCGTGAAATTCCGGCTCCATCGAATCTCCGACAACCCGGACAGCGAAGGCCTGTGGATCGTGCAAGTCCGGGCAGCGAACATATTCATCCGCAACGCCCGGCGGATAATCCAGATCAGTGAAATTGGCGGGATAGCCCGCGGTCATATTGTTAATGACGGGCACTACCGAACCAGCTGAGAGATTGCAAACGTTACCCTCTGCGCTTATTGAATCCGCAAGGGCATCAAGATTCACCTCGCCGCCTGCGCCCCGGCTGTCGATCAGGCCCTTGACTATCCCACGCAGCTTGGAGAGCTCAGCGGTGATCATCTCATGCTCGTGACGAACATCTGGTGGCGTGCGGGCCAAATGCGCAAGACGCAACAGGTCAGCCTGGTCCATTCGCAGGGCATCAGCCAAAGACTCCAGAACACCATCGGTAGGAGGATTCTTGGCCCGGCCTGTCTCAATATTCGATAAGTAAGGTTTCGATATGCCCGACAAGACAGAAACCTGATCCTGGGTTATACCCAGATCCTCACGCCTGCGACGAATTATATCTCCAAGATTCATGTGTGGTTCCCAATCAAAAACCAAGTGTCCCTTTTCAGCCCGGAAGGCTACGCCACCAAGCCCAAATGGTATTTTAGACCTTTTTTTATAAAAAATACAACAAAAAACCAAAATTTGTTATGTAGAAAACATATTTAAAAATATTACTTGACTTTGAATGTTTTTTAGTTATCATATTTCATGTAATTGTTTCCCATTCATTATTATCGGTGGGATGATAACGGGTAATGAAGTTTTTTTGGTTTTTTACGGGAGGTTTACTATGTCAATTCAACTCCGGGAGAATATCTTAAGTGCTCGCAAGCTGCCGCGAACGGATTCCGTTTTGATGGGGCGGGCTGAGTTTTTAGCCCCTGAGGACAGGGATCTGATAGAGGCTGTGCTGATTCGCTGTCAGCCTGCCGAGTCCATTGGGCGCATGTTGAAGGTCAGGCCCAGGATAATTCGTAAGCGGGTTCATCGGCTCGGCCGACGGATTGCGAGTCGCAAATTTCTCAATGCAGTGCGGGCTTTGCCTTTCTTGTCAGATGAGGACGCAGAACTTGCGAAGCTTTATTATTGTCGTTCACTTTCGCAGCGGAGGCTTTGCGATGATCTTGAGTTGACTACTCACGCGTTGCGTCGCAGGCTGGACCGGCTTAGTGCCAAAATTGACATGATCACCAGAATACGCAAAGCCGGGGCCATGGCTGACGCTAAACTCGCCGTCGCGTCATGACGCGCTACTTTGAAAGGTACTCAAATTCCAGGAGATATAAATCCCTGCCATTGCGAGTTTCAGTCGGATAATATTCTTCGAGCGTCCGTTTCAAATCATCGAGACTTTCAAATCCGTCACGACGGGCATCAGCGTCAGTCAGTTCGTTGAACTCGACAATTTGTACAGATTTTACGTGAAGTTGGCCCAGGCCACGGACCCAGTGAACCGAGCCTGGTTTGACTTGTCGCGACTGCCAATAACGCAGGGTAGTGGTTTTTGTCCCCGCGCGAATGGCATCAAAATATTGCTTTTTTAAGAAGAGCACAATTTGACAATAAATCCACAACTACAAAATTTCAAATCTAATTTCAAATTTTATGGTTTTGACAAATCTCGCTACTCAAGAATGGAAAAAATGTCTGGGAAAAATCGTGATAACAGGCCGGGCTGGTCATTTAAGATCAGTTCGGAAATTGAACATCAGTTTTGTGAGGACAACTCGGCTGGGCAGGTAGCTGCGATGTTTGGCCTGAGCAGCGGTCACCGAGAAAAACTCTATGAAAATTTTTGTTTTGATATTTCTCCAGGCCAGATCCTTGCAGTCATTGGGCCCAGCGGGGCTGGCAAGAGCGTTTTGCTCCAACAGGTGAAAGCCCAGACTGATAACGCAGAGTCACTTGGTCAATTTTCAAAATTGAAGACTGAAAAGTCAGCGGTGGAACTTATAGCTGGCGATGATATCAAAAGTTCCCTGGCCATGCTGGCCCGGTGCGGCCTGGCTGAGGCAACAGTTCTTGTAACCCCAGCTGGTCTGCTGTCGGGAGGCCAGAAATATCGATTGGCATTGGCGATGGCTTTGCAAAAGGCAACGCTGTCAGATAAGCCAAAGTTGATCCTGGCTGACGAGTTCTGTTCTACCTTGGACGTTACGACAGCAGCTGTGCTTTGCAGACAGATGCGAAAACTTATCAGTCGCTCAAACGCAGCATTACTCGTTGCAACGCCAAGAGTTGAATTGCTGGACTCGCTTCGGCCCGATGCTGTAATCGTCAAACCCATGGGCAGCCCGGCGAAATTCATGACAAAAACAGGCTCCCCAAAAACACGTCCAGGCCAATCACGCAAGAAACATAAAATCGTAAAGAATTCCGCATTGCCCGATCCTCGCAAGTGGCCCATAGTGAAAGGTCGGCTTGCTGACTATCGCAAGCTTGAACAGTACCATTACATCACCGGCCCGCCCGCATGCAATAAACGCGTGTACGTTATTCGTACGCCGGAAAAATTTCAAAGTCTCGGGGCCTCAGACATAGCAGCTGTCTTGATCGTCTCACCACCGGTTATTTCCGTCCGAGGCCGAAATGTCGCAACGTTTGGCCGATATGTAGATTCCGATCGCCGGGCAGCAATCGCCAGATTGAATTCAGAACTTGAAACCATTTCACGTGTCGTGGTTCATCCTGCATTCCGAGGCTGTGGCCTGGCTTGCAGACTTGTGCGTCACGCAATTAAAACGTCCCCCATGCCGATTCTAGAAGCCCTCGCAGCCATGGGAAAAATTCATCCTGTTTTCGTCCGGGCCGGGATGAAAAAGATAGGAATATTCAAGGGCCCTAACCAGTATTATCATTACTACATATTTAAAAAAGACATGGAGGTGATAGTTTAAAAAAACATGAGACTTTTAGTTTTATATAAATATAAAAATAAAAAACTCGGAGAAGGGAATGACTGAGACAAAAGCTGTAATAAATAAAAAGACCAGAAAAAAGGCAGTTGTGAAGAAAGTAAATAAAAAGGTTATAAAAAAAACGGCAAAGCCAATTGCCACAAAAAAGATTGTCAGAAAAACAGTAAAAAAAAATAAAAACAAGGTATTGGCAGAAAATAAAAATAAAAAAAGTGAAATTCCGGCTTTTGGCGAAGGTCAGCCAGGTAGACCTGAAGGTTGGGAACCCAAAACAGCGGAGTAGATTAACCGGGTAGCTGAGTTTTTGCTGGGTGTTCGGTTTCCGTCGAAGGCGATATGTCCACATCACGATTCTCCGCTGGATTATATGGTTGCCAGTTTTCTAAGACAGGAGGATCTACTGGTATGGGCGAATCGTGGTGGCGGTAAAACGATGCTGGCAGCAGCGGCTACCCTTTTCGACGGATTGTTTCGTGGGCCCATGAAAATCCGTGTGCTTGGTGGCAGCTTTGATCAGTCTGACAGGCTGGCTGAGTATATTCGCGAATTTGTAAATCTCAGGCCTGAGTTGCTTGAAGGCAATGTTCGTCGCGACCGTGTAAAACTTATAGGCGGTTCTGAAATTCGTATGCTCGCACAAAGTCAGCGTGCAGTCCGTGGCCAACATGTCCAGAAAATCCGTTGTGACGAAGTTGACCTCTTTGATAGTGATGTCTGGCAGGCTGTTCAGTTTGCCACCCGTTCAATCAATCGGGTCCGAGGTTCAATAGAAGTGCTTTCCACGCTTCATAGGCAGGGTGGATTGATGCATCGGCTTGTGCAGGAGGCCCAGCAGCGAAGCGGGCATGAAACTTCAGCTGAGGCTGAAGGCGATGCAAAATGTCAGACAACGAAGCCTGGGGCTGGATATAAATTGATTAATTGGTGTTTATGGGAGGTTATTGAAAAATGTCCACCTGAGCGAAAATGTGAGGAATGTCTCCTTGCTGATGACTGTCGAGGCGTAGCAAGGCATGCGGAGGGATTTTTCCGAATTGACGATGCCATCACCATAAAGGCCAGGTCAAGTCAGGCTGCATGGGAAGCGGAAATGCTTTGTCGTGGCCCACAACGACAATTTCTTGTCTTTGAGGAATTTGATCCAGCTGTCCATGTTCGTAAGGTTGAATATTGTTCGGATTGGCCTTTATTTCGCGCGATAGATTTTGGATATACGTGTCCGCTGGCGTGTTTGTGGATACAAGTTACGCCTGCTGGTTATGTTCACATTATTGATGAGTATGTCCGCAGCAAACTTCCCCTCGGTAAACATGCTGCAGCGATTCTCAAACGCGATCCCGGGCCGGTGCAGATGACTTATGTAGATCCAGCAGGCCGGCAGAAGGAGTCTACAAGCGGGGCGGCTTGTACGGAGTTGCTCGCAGCTGCGGGTATTCCGTGTGCCTGGCGAGGAAGTAATATTTCAGACGGTCTGGAGCTTATCCGGGCTGCATTGGCTCCCGCAGCCGGGCCGGCCAGGCTGTACGTTCACCCGCGATGCAGCAAGATGATAGACGCGTTCAACAGCTATCACTATCCGCCGCCGGAGACAACCGGCGATCCGGACAGGCCCGTAAAGGACGGCCCGGATCACCAGATAGACGCACTTCGATATTTCTTCGTCAACCGCATGAGACCTAAAATCGAAATCAGCCGGACGAGGTATTGATCACAGTTGATTACTAATATTCCATATCCCAGTGCGGTTCGACATCGGCTGCAGCGGTTTCGGAGATATAGAAATCCGTTTTCAGCGTCTGGTGCAGGGACGTCGGGATTTGCGGCGTAACCGGGCCATGGGCTGCCAGGCGGGTTGTCATTCGCTGCCAGCTTGAGAATGTGCCCATAGTGGTCAGTGCATTATCTTCCATTCGATACTTAGCGCCGATGACATCAGCTGGGCCTATGGTTGCAGCTTTGGGGGGCACAGCTGCGAGGTCGCCGCTCATGCCGAAACAGCCATGCAGTGAATTCTGGGCGATGGTCAGCGGATGCAGGCCACATACTCGGGCGCCCTGTTTCTTCCATTCTTCGAGATCCTTCGACCATTCTTCGACGTCGGGGTCGACGAAGCCGATGTGTCCCGCCCAGCCCGGGCCGGTGTAGCACGCGTCGGCTCCGCCCAGGTCGGCAAGCATCTTGCTGTAGTCGTTGATGTTTTCATTCGTGAACAGAGTCACCGTGTCACGCGCGGGGCGGAGTTTTTCATCGATGTTGTAGTAGAACCACTTCATCAGAGCATGGCCGAAGCCAGCCTCCCACGATTCCGGCGCGATATTACCGTCCTGGTCGGCCCACTCATCCATCGCGAAAATGCGGAGATTGCGACAGTTGATTCCCAGCCGATTGATCATCATCGCGGCGTGCGCGTAGGCGTGGCAGGGGTTGGGCAGGATCATGACGCATTGTTCGTCGGCTTCGTCTGAATGCTTCAGACGGGCAATCATGTCGGAGATGAAAACCCATTCAACATCCTTGTCTGGAATGACTCGGATTTTGAAATCGGGATTAGGATGCTTTTCGATATCTTCACGTTTGATCTTGCGGACTCGCTCGATCTCGGCGGTATCCTTGAAAGGAATCCAGTCAGCTGGCTTGAATTTAAAATCGCTCATTTTCTCTCCCAAAAATCCTAACTTCTTCAATGAATATCTCAGCACTTAGTATTCAAACAGACACTTAAGATTAACCGCCTTCTTTAAAAAAGCAATCAATATGTGTGAAAATTTGAATATTTTTGACCAAAGTTAACATTTAATAACAGGATAAGGATAGCGATGATGCGTCGTTTTTTTTGCAAACAAGCCCTTGAATTTGGAAAAACCTTTGATTTTCAACTGAAAACTGTATAATTCCGGCTCAAATTACAAAAACTGAAAGGAGTTGGCCTTTGCCACCACAATTTGTATTTTCCATGGATAATGTTTCGAAGCAGTATGATGACAAGGTGATCTTGCAGAACATCAGCCTGTCTTTTTTTTACGGTGCGAAGATCGGCATCGTCGGCGAAAACGGAGCCGGCAAGAGCACGCTGCTGCGTATCATGGCTGGTCTTGACAAAGACATCGACGGCGAGGCCCAGCTTGCCAAGAACATGCGTGTCTGCTTCGTGCCCCAGGAGCCGCAACTCGACCTGGACAAAACCGTCCGCGAAAACGTACTCGAAGCGCTCGGCCCGGTCCAGAAGCTGGTTGATCGCTACAACGCCATCGGCGAGCGGATGGGCGAGGATATTGACGGCGATGAGATGCAGAAACTTTGCGACGAGATGGGCGAGTTGCAGGAAAAGATAGACGCATCGGACGGCTGGGAGATCGACCGCATGGTGGATATCGCTTCCGACGCGCTCGTGCTGCCGCCAGATGACGCCCTGGCCCGTACGCTCTCCGGCGGTGAACGTCGCCGCGTGGCCTTGGCAAAGGCTCTGCTGGAAAAGCCAGACCTGCTGCTGCTCGATGAGCCTACGAACCACCTTGACGCCGAAACCGTAGCCTGGCTGGAAGCGACCCTGCGTGAATATCACGGTACGGTAATCATCGTGACTCACGACCGATATTTTCTGGACAATATTACCAAGTGGATTCTCGAATTGGAAAACGGCAGAGGAATTCCGTTCGAGGGCAATTACACATCCTGGCTGGAGCAGAAGGCGGAAATTCTCCGGCAGATAGAAAAGAAGGAAACTCAGCGGCAGAAAGCCCTGGCCCGTGAGCTGGACTGGATTCATGCTTCCGCGCGAGGCAGGCAGACCAAGAGCAAGGCCCGCATAACTCAATACGACCAGCTTGCCAATCAGGAGTTCACCGCTGCCAAGGGCGAACATTGCATTCAACTCGCACCTGGCCCCAGGCTGGGCGAACGCGTGCTGAAAGTTGAAAACGTTACCAAAGGCTACGACGATTTCACGCTGCTGAAAGATTGCTCGTTTGAACTGCCGCGCGGCGGAATTGTCGGAGTTATAGGCCCCAACGGTACTGGCAAGACGACGCTGTTTCGGATGATCGTAGGCCAGGAACAGCCTGATGCAGGCAAGATCGAACTCGGGCCGACGGTGGCGCTGTCTTATGTGGATCAGAATCGCGACGAACTGAAGGACGACAATACGATTTTCGAGGAGATCACCGACGGAGCAGATTCTATCGAGTTGGGAAATATGTCGATTAACTCGCGGGCGTATGTTTCGCGGTTTAATTTCCGAGGCCCGCAACAGCAGAAGTCCGTGGGTAAACTCTCCGGCGGCGAACGCAACCGCGTACACCTGGCCAAGCTTCTCCGTCGCAGCGGAAACCTGGTCCTGCTGGATGAACCGACGAACGATCTTGATGTAAATACCATGCGAGTGCTTGAGCAGGCGTTGATTGACTTCCCAGGCTGTGCCATGGTCATCAGCCATGACCGGTTCTTCCTGGACAGGATTTGTACCCACTTGCTTATTCTCGAGGGCGACGGCAAGACGCGATGGTTCGAGGGTAACTTCCAGGCCTACGAAGAAGAAGTCCTCAAAGCCAACGGAGGCGACAGACTCGCTCACCGTCGCGGAAAATACAAGAAACTGAAGCTTTAAATAAGTAGTCAGGATTCAGGGTTCAGGAGAAAAATAAAACATCAAAACAGAACACCAATTACGAATTTAAACTGATTGATTTAGTATTTTTTGATACTGACTACGGAGAACCGATTACTGAATACTTTTCAAAATTCGTGGTATGTTGTTTTGAATGAATAAGAAAGAAAGTCTGATTTAATGAATAAGATAACGGGAAGTACGAAAGTTCCTTTCGGTGCGCCGGGCAGCAAGGGTCGCAAGCTGTGCGAGGTCAGCGAAGAGTTTTTAAATTGGATAGTCCGTAAGTTGCTGGATACGGACAAGCACGCCTGGGCCATCGCTGCAAAAAAAGAACTGCAGGATCGCCGGGAAAACAAGCGTCAGATGCGGGCCGAGGCCGACTTGGAAAACGCAGCTGACGATTTTTTGCGAAAACATAATATTGACCCGAAATCGTTTCGATAGTTTTAACTGAATTTTTTATATTGTCATTCCGCGCGAAGCAAAGCGGAAATACGGAATCCAGAGAATGGCGAATTTCTAAGCACGAATGTTGAAACAATTTCGAATAATGAATTTCAAAACAAAAATGTTCATGAAATTCGTGTTATGCTTTTTTTAATTCCGAATATCGAATAACGAATTTTGAAATCGAAAAACAATTCGCTAAATTAGTGTTCCGCTTTTTCAATTCCGAATCACGAAATCAAAAATGCATACCCGCAATCGACGATTACAGATACGCAACCGGCGATTGCAAACTTACAAATATCGATTGCATATCTGCAACTGTCAAAAACGTGTCTGCAATTGACGCTTGCATATTTGCAATTGACGCTTACATATCTGCAAATGATGATTGCATTTTTACAAATTGCGGTTGCATGTTTACAAATGGCGATTGCAAATATCTTCCGCTCTCTTTTTTATAAATTTTCACTGCCATAAACATCTTTATTGTAGCACTTTAAAGATTTTGTGCCCTTCGGGATCGTTTTCCGGCCCTAAAGAAATAAAAACCTCGGACCGAGAATAGAATTAACGTTCAGACAATTTTCACGGGATCGGGACGGGGCAAAGACATGGCTGCATATCCGCGAACGCAATCAAAAGTTTCCACGCTGGTCGAGTCGATGATAGCCGGGTTCGACGAGCATCCGGACGATTTTCCCAGCGTAGACGTCGCCGCCCTTCGCGCGGCTCGCGACGAATACCAGACCGCCTCCGATGCGCTCGTTTCCGCC
Organism: Phycisphaerae bacterium; assembly: GCA_963664745.2. Lineage (GTDB taxonomy): Bacteria > Planctomycetota > Phycisphaerae > SM23-33 > SM23-33 > B1-G9. The sequence continues at coordinate 390,368 of CAXXMC010000002.1, read as the reverse complement.
CAGGCCCAGGCCGCCCTTGCCGCAGAAACAAAGGCCGATAAGCTCGAAAAACTTAATGCCGTCACCAAGATTCAATTGAAACTTTCGCAAGTCGATTCAGCCGAGACGCCGCAGAAACTTCATTTCATCGGCTGGGCCCCGCGTGCCGATTCGCAGGCCACCCGGCCGCCCCATCAACCCGGCGATCTGAAAATCATTTTCCAAAATTTTTATTCAAATCATACAAATCATACCGGCCATGCCGGGGATACTCCCGGCGGGAGAGGCGATATAAACAACAGCACCGCAGGCGATATAAACAACAGCACGGCAGATGGCAAATCTGAAAACGAATGTTCAAAAAATGTTGGAAACGGCATTGTTGAAAAGAGGGGCGTTTTGCATCTTCGCTGGAAGAAGTCCGCGTTCAAACGTGCCCGGTTCGTTCGGTTTTACAGTATCGAACGACGATCGGCAGACGGTGAGGAGATCTGGCGTCCGATCGCATCCAGTCTGACAAACGAAATCCTCCTCGAAAACGAACCGACGGCTGTCCGCTTCGAATATCGCGTAAAAGCCGTCAACGCCGCCGGCGAAAGTTTTGCGACCAATATAGTGACGGTTACTTTATAGACCGCCCGCGGCCCGCCCGCGGCGGAGGCAATTTTTAAAAAAAATTAAAAAAATTAAAAAATTCAGAATGCCGAAGCCCAAATGTAGAAATAATTTTGAATTCCGAAGCCCGAATATGGACATTGCCACAGAGACACTGAGGACACAGAGTTTCTTGTTATTCTTGTCATCCCGGGCGAAGCTAAGCGGAGATGCGAAATCCAGAGAATGGCAAATTCCGAAGCACGAAATCCGAAATCGGGAATAGCCTCAGAGACACAGAGCCCTCAGAGAGGGAGACTATTATTATCGCTGCGGCCGGGCCGCTGTCATTGCGAGGAGCGAAGCGACGCAGCAATCTCCCCGCGGGAGTCGCAATAAATGAGAATCGAGATTGCTTCGCTTCGCTCGCAATGACAAAGCTTTTCGAATAAGAATAACATCGGGCAAACAACGCGCAGTGTAGCCATGCCATCCGTCACCCGTCGTCAAAAATCTTCCGAAGCCAAATGCATTGCTCTTATGATTAGGTGAGGAAATTCATGTCGCATGATCATGTAATCTTTTTCCCTAGCGAATTTTCGCAACATGGGATGTTCAAACGAAAACTCCAAAAGTTCTTCAAAGAAAATAATAGCATTGTGTTTTTCTTCTTCCGAACATCGTGATTTCAAAATGCGAATGGTGTCAATACCAGCATCGTATATCCAAGGAAAATCATCACGAAAGAGTGATAAAACCATTTGGATACTAATTAATCCTTTTCCATGCTTTCCTGAAAAATGTAATAGTTCATCAATCATCATAGGATCAAAACGCTTAAATAATGATGGAGACCTTTTGGAAGGGGGGGGGTATAGTCAGCATCAGATATGGCATTTCCAATGCCTTGAAGCATTTCAATGATTTCTGCGTAGCTTTTTTCTAGCGGATTGCTGCTCCCTCGCATCGTTTGGATATCTATTGCCGTGGACAAAGGCGTATCCACGTCATCAGGTTTAACCATTGCGGCGTTGATTTGTTTTACCATCTGTTTTTTTGCACAAGCTACACTATCTAAATCGTGATGGTCAAAAGTGATTGTGCGAGAAGCGGCAACATCAAATGGGATTTTCTCGCCCATATGAATCATCTGGACAATTGGCTTTCGAATTGCATGTCTTACTGCAAGTTCATAGAAAACATTTGGGTTATGGTTTGTTAAATCCGCAACAACCAAATCGTCATTGATCAAACGTTCGATGACCTGAGTTGTTATGATTCCTGGCTCGGAGATATGGTCGGCTCGCTGGATTTCATTATCATTGAATCCACATTCAACAACAGCAGGTTTGATAATATGTTCCAGTATCTGGTCAGAACGTTTTCGGGTTTCTGAGTTTTCCTCACCAATAGGGGCAATGACGAAGCACTTTTTTGAGTTAGCCATCATATCTCCATAATGACAAAAGGCCAGCGGGTTTCATGGTCAAAACCAAAAGGAAACGGCCATGATTTATTCTCTATACTAAAAAACCTCGGCTGAGAGAACCCGCTTTTCCCACCGATCACATAGTTATACAACTGATCCTATAACGCAGCAAGAGGAATTAGGGCAGCTCGCAGTCTTTTAATCGCCACCGGTGCGACCGGGAAAAAACATTGGCGGGGATTGCGGGGGGAGGTAGCCAGTAGGGTGGGATAAAGTCACGCCTTTCAGGATTTTCATAATTTCCGGTGGGGCTACATCCTTTCAGGATTTCGTCCCCCCCCCTACCCCAATAAATTATCGCTGCGGCCGGGCCGCTGTCATTGCGAGGAGCGCAGCGACGCGGCAATCTCCCCGCGGGAGTCACAATCTCCCCGCGGGAGTCACAATCTCCCCGCGGGAGTCACAATAAATGAGAATCGAGATTGCTTCGCTTCGCTCGCAGGCAGGCATTAGTTTTTCAACGGACTGCTAGCTTTTACGTAATAATCTTCCGTTCAATAAGAATAACATCGACATGCCTGCAAACAACGCAGGTATGGCACACGGCGTCAAATATCTGCCTGGTGCCATGCCTACGCTTGCGTGGGCATGCGGACATTATCAAGTCGCGTAAAAAACTTACCCGATTCCAGGTGCCGTGGTTGCTGTGTTTGCAACCACGTTTGATATGGGCCTGCCCTGGATGCCCGATCAAGTCGGGCATGACACACTTTAGTTATCTACTAGAGGCAGTGAAAATTATTTGCTTTTCTTATCCCTTTTCAGCTTCCGTTTTTCTTTCGGATTAAGCAATGCCGCTTTTTTCGGTTCTTTTCTGCCTTTATCTTTTTTGCCGCCATCACCCATGTCTACTACTCCTTCTTCAGTTCAAGACGACTTATTATACTTTCATTCCATCGATATGTTGGGCTTGTTCAAGAGGCCCTTCATTGGCTGTAGAATATACCGTTTCAATTTGGGAAAGCAATCTATTTCGTCACCATTTTGCAATACGTTTTCTCGGCAGAAGGTTCAGCTTTGCCCAGCTGCTTTTTTGAGTTTTTCGATGAGAATATCCTGTGTCATTTCGCTGCCCAGCGGCGGGAGGGCCTGGCCTGTGGGCGGAAAAATGAGCGTCATGGGAATCTTTACGCCATAGCCTTGTTCGTGCATCCATTTGGCTGCTGGGGTAGACGCCCTGCTGACGTCGGCCTTGACGTAATAGATTCCCAGTTCGCTTACTGCCTGGGCTACCTCGGGTTTATTGAAAATAGTCACATCCTGCTCCAGACATTTAGTACACCAGGGAGCGGTAAATTTTATCATGACCGCCCTGCCATCTTTGCGGGCCTGCTGAATCTGGGCCCAATCAAATTTCGCAGCTTTCATCAGCGGCTCAGCCGGCGGGGTCAGCATCCACCAGCCCGAAACCACAGCCAGGATCAACGCTATACCGCGAACGATAATTTTTTTGCGAAACGGAGAGTCATACCTCAGCCAGCTTGCCCACATCCAGAGACTCATCACGAAAATGACCGTCCAGGCGAGAATCCAGAACGGATAGCTTGGCCCGTCGCCTCGCAGCGTTCCGATCAGCCAGACAGCTACGAGCAAAAGCACAAAACCGGTGGACTGTTTGAAAAGTTCCATCCATCTGCCGGGTCTGGGGAGCCTGTCCACCAGGCTCGGAAACGCAGCCAGCAGTGCATGCGGCGCACTCATGCCCAACCCTATCGCCAGGATAATCAGCGTGCCGGATACAAGCGTCGCCGTCTGTGCGTACGTAATCGCAGCTGCCAGAAACGCGAAACTGCAAGGCGTAGCCAGTATGGCCATCATCACACCCATCCCTAAAGATTTGATGTGAGGGTTAACTTTCGATTCGCCTACGCCTTGCCCCATAGCCATGACCCTGCCCGGCAGGATAACGTTGAATATTCCAAACAGATTCGCCGCCAGGGCTACCACGATCACTGCCAATACTATTATGACAGCCGGAGTCTGGAAACCCTCGTTGATGTCAAACCCCCTGCCGACCGTGAGTTTCAGCACAATGTTCAAAGCGGCGATAGCTGCGAAGAAAAGTAACATCCCCGCGGAGAAGCTCAGGCCCATCATCACGAACCGCCTGCGGGACTCCCCTGCCAGCTGAACAATACTCAAAATCCGAATCGGAATGACCGGCAGTACGCAGGGCATGATATTCAGGACAAGACCAGCCAGCAACGCCACGCCCAGTGCAGTCCAGAAACCCATAGTGCTGGAAGCTTTTTCAGCCTTTGATTTTTCAACAGCGTCAGTCTCCGAACGAAGTTGTTCTATGGTCTTGGCCTGGGCCAGGCCTGACTTCATATCACCAGTCCATGCGGGGTTCGCCTGTGCTTGGCCGGCGATATTGATTTTCAATTCTGCGACAATCGGCTTGCCGAACGGCGGCTGAACCTCAATACAGCTGTCTTTACAAAGTTGGCCTATGGGCAAGAGCGAGATTGTTATTTGACCCGGTTTAGCGTCGGGTGATATTTTCAAAGCGGCGTAAATAACCACATGTTTCTTGTAGACGTTCATGTCCACCATGCCCGTACCGATATCGGTCGGTTTTATCGTCGTGGCTGGCCAAAGGATTTTCTTAACGACAATATCCTTGCCACTGACATCGAGTTTTGCGCCCTTGGCTGGGCCGGCTGGTATTGGGCCATAGTAGACCCAGTCGGGTGAAATTTCTGCGATGAGCGCGACATGGAACTCCTGGCCTGGCGTAACGGTAAGAAATTCAGACATCCCCCCCACCTTGAACAAGTTGGCCGATTCGGATTCTCCCTCCCCCCCCCCTGTCAGCAAAAATGGATCGAACTGCGCCCAGGCTACACCGAACAAAGATAACGCCACACAGGTCATTAAAAAAAATCGGCTTTTCATGCCACAGCCTTTCTTTTCTTATTCATAACATACACAGAATCAAAACCTCATCCGCGAGGCTGAGTAATTATAGCCTATTGACGTGAGAGTTGAGGGAACTTTTGTTTTTTCTTGCGAAGTAGCAGGCCTTTTTGTCATTATAAACATACAGATTGAGAAAACAATCGACCCAGATACGGGTTTGACATCAATGAGAAAAGCAGATGATACTACTCGAGGACATATCATACGAATTACGCGAGGTCGTCAATGCCGAACTTGATCCCGGCGAAACTCTGCAATGGGTCGCCCAGCCCAGGCCTGGCAGGATGCTCTTGAAATCACTACCGATAGTTCTGTTCGGGATTCCATGGACGGCATTCGCGATTTTCTGGACATGGGGCGCAGCCGGCGGGGTTAGCGAAGCACAAGACAACGGTGGGCCGGGCGGTTTAAGCTTCTTCCCACTTTTCGGGATACCGTTTATTCTGATCGGTCTGGCGATGTTAAGTTCGCCGCTATTCACTATCAGAAAAACTCGTAAAACCGTCTACATCATCACCGACCGGCGAGCCATTCTCTTCGAGGGAGGCTGGGGAATGAAAGTCCGATCATTCAGGCCCGAGCAATTAATGAACCTGGAAAGAAAACAACGCTCAGACGGCAGCGGCGATATTATCCTGGAAAAAAGAGTGTCATACGACAATGACAATAAAAGGCAATTGACGGAAGTCGGATTCTTCGGAATAGAAAACGTCAAGGAAGTCGAAGATATGTTGGAATCCCTGCAGGCCAAACAATAGCGACATGACTAATTTGAAATCACATAAAATTTTATTGATACGATTGATACTGATGCTCATATGTGTCGGAACATCCTCCGCGATCCATGCGGATGTCGTTTATCTTTCTGACAATACGGAGATCACCGGCACGGCTACGAAAGTTGGCGACAAGGTGAATATCGTTACCCGTGGCGGCAAGGTCGTGACGGTAAACCAAAGCAACGTACTGTACATAGCCCGTGGCCCGGTCGATTATTCCGCTCCGCCAAAGAAGGAGGAAAAACCAGCCAGCGGTTTTGTTGCCATTCTGCCCGCAACCCAGCCTGCCTCAAGCCCAACTGTCACGACAACACCATCGCCTGATGAAAAAACTCCCACTCCGAATCAGCCCTTAGTTTCAGCTCAAACGGGCTTCCCGAGTGTGGAGCCGCAAAAATCATCGCTCCTCTGCCCGGAATCGAACATCTTTACCCTGATGCGCAAAAGGCCCGGCCTGAGCGGCTCGACCAGAACGAACCTCGAAAGACAAATCAGCTATTATCGAGCACTGCTGCATGATCGTAAGCGAAAGCTGAGCGATTCATCATCGGACTGGCTGGGGCCTGACGACTACGTTCGCAGACGCAAGGCATTCGAGACTTATCTTGATGAAGCTAACAACGATTTCTCCAAGGTAAAAAAGTTGACAAGAAGAACGCAAAGACAGCAGCGTCAGCGGTATCTGGAAAACGGCAGAAAGAAGCTCACCCAGGCTGCCCAGGTTTGGGGTGACCCCTTAATTCGCCGATTCCTTCTGGGTGTCGCAGCCATTCAAGGCCGATCTCTTGAACGGGCGGAAATGCTCTTGCGAGATTGCATCAGGCAGGCCCCGGAGATAGCCGTGTTCCACCAAGCCAGAGGCATGGGCCTGATGGAACTTGATCGTTATGACGACGCGCTGGAATCTTTCGGGGCAATGGTGGAACTGGAGCCTGATTCTATCACAGCGGTGAATATTTTCCGCCGAGCCATCCAGGCTGTGCCGGGCAGCGAAATTCGATCTCCGAAATATAAAACGGCAGAAGCCTTGCTGGGACAGTTCAAGAAAATCCGCACCGACACTCCCAATCCTGAACGCACAACCTGGCTGTTTCCTAACCGGCGCGTAACAGTTTCATCCCTCTCGCTGCCCATACCTCCCATGGACAGGCTGACGTTTCGACAGACCATAGCTGTTCCGGTTGGCCCAAAACTTCTGCTGGTGGATCAGACTGCACTGACAGGGGCGGAAAAAATCCTGATGCGATTGACAGACGGCAGAGTCGTACCCTGCAGTATTGTCCGTCGCGAAAATAATTTCACACTTATAACCGTGCCCGGTTTCTCATTTACACCCGTGGCCTTCGAGAAACAGGCCGATATTCAACCAGGCTTGCTCGCCACAGCCTGGACGACAAATATCATGCAGGAAATGGGTTCTCAGCCCAGGAGTTTTCCAATACGACTTGGGGAAATCGAAGAGAAAATTGCAAAAGTATCCCCCGGCACAGCTCCGGGCGAGTCGGCTGGCCCGGTCTTCTCAAAAGAAGGCAAACTTCTTGGTATGATCGCGGGCAAAACCGATGCGACAAAAGACAGCACGTCGGATATAATGTACACATCCGATGAATTCCAGAAGCTCATGCGTCACGCAACAAGATATAAACCAAGAACTTCCAGGCTGCCAGATAGAATTCGCTCACCACAGGCTGTTATCGGAAAGACTTTTCTCGTCGAAACCGTCGCGTCCGAAAAGTTCGCAGAACCAGCGGGGAAATGAGTGTTTTGCCCACTTTCTCGCCCAAAGGCAAGCCGATACCGTCAAACGGCACAGATTTTCCAATTAATTCACAAATTCACAGAAAAACGGCGACATTCACCCTTGTTTTCCCGAAATTGTTAAATATCCGGGGGTAGAATATGCAAATCACATCAAAAGAGTTTCTTGCATCCGGGGTGCATCGACGATAGAGTACTCCTTTTCAAAGTTTACCAGGAAGTAAGGAGACTTGTACCATGGATCGTTTGGAAAAAGCGGACCCGGAAATTGCACAATTAATCAAGCTGGAACACAAACGGCAGAACGATACGCTGGAGCTGATCGCATCTGAGAATCACGTTTCGATTCCGGTGCTTAAAGCACTTGGTTCGGTATTGACCGACAAGTATGCCGAGGGTTATCCATACAAGCGTTGGTATTGTGGCTGTGGCGAGTGCGACAAGATCGAACAACTCGCTATTGATCGCGCCAAAGCTCTCTTCGGCATGGAACACGCCAACGTTCAGCCTCACAGCGGAACCAATGCAAATCTGGGCGTTTACCTTGCTGCCATCAATCCTGGCGACAAGATCATGGGCATGGATCTGGCGCACGGCGGACACCTTTCGCACGGGCTGCCGATCAACCTCTCCGGCAAGATATACAAGACCGCCCGGTATGGCGTCGAAAAAGATACGGAAATGCTGGACATGGATCACGTCCGCGAGCTGGTTCTCAAGGAACGGCCTGACATGCTCGTAGTGGGCGCCTCTGCCTATCCTCGCAAGCTCGATTTCGAAGCCTTCGGCCAGATCGCCAAAGAAGCAGGCTGCCTCATGCTGGCTGACGTTGCACACATAGCCGGGCTTGTAGTTGCGGGCCAACATCCCACGCCCGCACCGTACGCCGATTTCGTAACAACCACAAACCACAAAACCCTCCGTGGCCCTCGCGGCGGAATCATTCTCTGCAAGTCCGAATGGGCTAAAAAAGTCGACCAGGCTATTTTCCCCGGCATTCAGGGCGGGCCTTTGATGCACGCCATCGCAGCCAAGGCTGTTTCTTTCCTAGAGGCAATGCAGCCTGATTTCAAGGACTACGCAGCGGCGATTATAAGCAACGCCAGTGTCCTGGCCAATGAACTTACCAGTAAAGGCTGGCGTCTCGTATCAGGCGGCACGGAAAACCACCTTATGCTCGTGGATATCCGCAGCAAAATGCCGGACATGACAGGTCACGAAGCTGCTGAACTGCTGAACAGTACCGGCATTATCTGCAACAAGAACGCTATCCCGTTCGACCCCATGCCGCCGATAAAAACCTCCGGTATCAGGCTGGGGACGCCGGCTATAACCAGCAGAGGCCTCGGCAATGAGCATATGGTCATCATCGCTGACTGGATCGACAAAATCCTGACATCCAAGGGCGATGAGGCTGTGATAACCAAGGCACAAAAATTCGTCCAGGATATCTGCGAAGAATTCCCGGTCCCGAACCACAACCTTTAAACCAAATTAACAAAATTACAATTGCCATGTGTCCCTTGCCATGCCTACGCTTGCGTGGGCATGTTTTTTATATGTGGTAGAGAGCAACCCGCATGCCCACGCAAGCGTGGGCATGGTACCACTACTCGCTATTTGGTATGATTGTCATTGCGAGCGAAGCGAAGCAATCTCGTATTCAAGAAGATGGGTAGTGTACTAAAATTCTTCACTAATCTTACGCAGTATTTGCATACCGTTACGCCAATGATTAAAATGAGTAGCAAATTCGGGTAAATAAGGAGCCTTTCAAATGCGTGAAATTCACAGGATTCTCGACGCCAATTTTAATCGTGCCCGCGAAGCACTACGGGTTATCGAAGACTGCGGCCGATTTGTTCTCAACGACCCTGCGGTAACTGCAATGGCAAAACATTTCCGCAGCGACCTGAAAGAGCTTCTCGAAGAATTGCCACACGATGAATTAATCGCCAGTCGCGATATATCAGGCGATGTGGGCAGAGAACTTACCAGCAAAACTGAACTCAACCGTCAGACCGCCCGCGACGTGGCGACCGCAGCATGCAAAAGGCTGACCGAAGCCCTGCGAACCATAGAGGAATACAGCAAGATCATTTCAGCGAAAGTCGCTCAATCAATCGAAAAAATACGATACGACAGCTATACTCTCGAGCAAAGGCTGACCAGTCGTTTCCTGATCGGCGAGAGATTTGCGGATGTCAGATTATACACGATGATTTCTGCGAAAATATGCCGTAACAAATCGCTGCTGGAAGTTGCACGCTCTGCCCTGGCCGGGGGTGCCGACGCATTGCAGTTGCGCGAAAAGAACACGAGTGACGACATTTTCCTGGCCATGGCTGCGGAACTGCGCGAACTTACGGACGAAACAGGCAAGTTGCTGATAATTAACGACAGGCCTGACATAGCAGCCTTGGTCGGCGCGGACGGTATTCACCTGGGACAGGACGATCTGCCGATAAATGAGGCTCGCCGACTGTTAAGACCCGGCGCAATCATAGGCCGAAGCACTCACTCTATCCAGGAAGCCCGAGCTGCGATAAATGAAGGGGCGGACTACATTGCAGTCGGGCCAATGTACGCAACTACTACAAAAGATCGTCCGCCGGTAGGCCCGGAATTACTGGCCGAAGCGGTCGGGGAAATCAGCCTGCCCATCGTAGCCGTTGGTGGAATCACATCGAAAAATGTCAGCGAGCTGGTCGCAAAAGGCGCAAAATGCGTAGCTGTCTGTGCCGACATCTGCGCTGCTGAAGACGTTAAAGCCGCTGCCAGGGCCATAAGAGATCAAATGCCTGAGTAAAGTGCTTTAAGTTTTCCCTGTCACTTTTCTGCCAGACTTATTTTTGGGTCGTGGGTGGGAAATAATGACGAAGTTCGAAGCCCGAATGTCGAATCAATGACGAATTACGAATCCCAAAGCAAGAGAACAACGGGAAGAAAACGGCCACTGAGGCACAGAGTTTTTTTATTCTGAATCCTAATTCGCGAAACCTGTTTTTTCGTGTCATTCTGAGCGTATCGCAGCGGAGACCCGGAATCCAGGGAATGTAATCGAGACGGGAAAAAGCCCATGATGGGAAATTTTCGTCTCGGCTGGGCCTGCCCTGGATACCCGCTTTCGCGGGTATGACACGGGAGAAAAAATCGCCAGTTGGATATTAAATGATAGCTTCGTATTGCAAGGCTGCGAGGAGTTATTCGGCAGAACCTTGCAACTTGTAACCGGCATTACAGGAATTTTATAGCCTATTTTAAGGGTTACACCGATTTTTTCAGGGACGACTACTCAGGATGACAAATACGCAAATTATAACCCAGTGGTGAATCCACAATTGAACCAAGTCCAAAATTCTTATCCCTTGCATCCCTGCTAATTTTCCTTGCGAACAAGAAGACCTATTCATTAACCGGATGAACCGAATTTTCTGGGTTTGCGATTCCGTGAGCGCACAAAAAAGACCGCCTCACACGCCCCCAACAAATGAGGTTCATCAAAGGTACGGTCTTTTTTCACGCCATTGCTCCTCCGCAAACAGCTCGGACAAACAACATCCACTTTACGGCAAAGGGCGAGAAACATAATGTCTGACATCCGCACTGACAGCCTGATGCTTCAAGGGGAATTTTATCCCAAAAAGCGGTAAATGTCAACATTAATGTGGAAAAAATCGACAGATTCAAGGGTGATCAAAGACCATTTGCTGGGCTTCAACACCCTCAACAGAGTTTAGTTTCTCAAACATTTCCCTGCTCCTGCCTTCATCGCCAACGATTTCCAATATCATCAAACCATTGGGCGAACACATTGTTTCGCTTGCTTCATGCAGGCCCAGACGGGTCTTAATACTGCAGCCATACTCGGTCAGAATATCCTGAACATGCGAGGCATGCTGGAGTCTGTCCGTAATATGAATCCCAAAAATGATGTGTTTCTGCATTGCCATAGTTTTTCTCCCGGTTAAAAATCCTTTTCAAACAATTCCCATATATCCCAAAGCAACGTTTGAGTCAACTTTCAGTTCGTTTTTTTAATTCCTCAAGTGTATTTTGAAAATCCGCAGGCCAAGGGGCTGTGAGACTCATTTTCTCACCGCTTCGGGGATGCGTAAATTCAATAGTATGAGCATGAAGTGCCTGGCGGGTAATCAGGGGGTCTACCGCCTGCTGGGCCTGACCATCAAGCTGACTTCGATACAAAGGCCCGCCGCCATACATGCGGTCGCCAACCATCGGATGCCCCAAGAAACTCATATGGACACGAAGCTGGTGCGTTCGCCCGGTTTTCGGATAAAGTTCCACGAAAGTAAAGGCCATCTCCGTACCCTTGGGACGAATTCTCTCAATCACCTTATACCGCGTCACAGCTGACTTGGTCGACATCGGGTGAGGCTTGCCAGTCAGGCGGTGCACCGCATATTTCTCGCGAAACTTCGGATGCTTGCCGATAGGTTGATCGATAATATCCTCATCCAGTTCAAGAATGCCATGCACGATGGCAGTATAGGTTTTCTGCACCTGACGATGCTCAAACTGTTTACCAAGCCTCCATAAAGCCAGCTCGCTTTTAGCGACCAGAATAATGCCCGTCGTATCACGATCAAGCCTGTGGACAATGCCAGGTCTGAACACTTCGCCGCTGTTCGGCAACTCGCCGATACTTCGCCAGTTCTGCTGGAAGTAGTGCGCCAGTCCATTAACCAGTGTACCGCTCCAATTCCCCCTGGCTGGGTGAATGATGAGGTCAGCCTGCTTGTTAATCGCCATCAGATCATCATCTTCGTAAACGACATCCAGCGGAATCGGCTCAGGCGGAATTTCCGTAGGTTTGATCGTGGGCAACATCATGTCGATCACGTCATTGAGGTGAATGGTATAACTCGGCTTGACGATCTTGCCGTTTACGGTGACATTGCCTTCCTTGATATACCGCTGCAGCGATGTCCTGCTGCAATCCTTGCCCAGTCTGCCCGCAAGATACTTATCAAGCCGGCGGTTATGTCTGGCTCGACGGATCTCCACCCTGCTATGCGCCAACCCGTCATCATCGGCAGGCACAGCGGTTTCCACAGCTTCAAAATCATCGTCGTCGATTATCTCATCAAGCTCATCGTCGCATGAGATATCTTCAACGTCATCAATGTCGTCGTAATTTTGTACTTCGTCTTCAGTCATGGCGGTATGATAACAGAAATGCTGATCAAATTATAGGCCTGAACTTCAGAGTAAAAAAAGAACGGACCGCCCGCATCAGCGAACGGCCCGTCTTCATATCAATTTTTCAGTCTATTGCACAATCAGACGCCGAGGAGTTGGCGGGCAAGGTCTACCGCGCTGGCTGCGTCTGGGCTATAACCATCAGCACCGATTTCATCTGCATAGCTCTGGGTAACCGGAGCACCGCCGATCATTGTCTTGACTTCGATACCAGCTGCCTTGATAGCCTTGATCACCTCAGCCATCTGCGGCATGGTGGTGGTCAACAGTGCGCTCATGGCGATAACTTCCGCACCGGAAGACTGTGCAAGTTCGATGAACTTGTCAGGCGAAACGTCGATACCGGCGTCGACGACCTTCAGGCCGCCACCAGTCAACATCATGCCAACCAGATTCTTGCCAATATCATGCAAGTCACCTTTCACGGTTCCAAGCACGACTGTACCAACAGGCTCCACGCCAGCCGCTGCCAGCTTGGATTCGAGAATCTCCATACCCGCTGACATCGCGCGAGCGGCGATCAGAACTTCGGGAACGTAGATTTCGTTAGCTTTAAACCGCGTGCCGATAACACCCATGCCGGCTACCAGACCGTCATTAAGAATTTCCTGCGGGGAAACACCCTCATCCAACGCCTGTTGGGTCATTTCCGCCACTTTGTTACGGTTACCCGCAATTAACGCTTCTGCCAATGCTGCCAAATCTGCCATGCCAAATCTCCTTGCAAAAAAAATAAAACCATACAAAATCAGATGCATATCCCATATGCATCAACATCAAACCGGCGCTTATTCTGCAAGATTTTTTTTACTTTTCCAGTCAAATCTGAAAAAAAATAAAATTTTAAACAACCAAAAAAAATACCACCATACGCGAGAGTAAAGTGGTATTTCTGTTTCAGTTTGAAGTTTATTTGCTTATTTTTCGTCTTTTGGAGCTGGGATTGTCACATCGGCAGGCTGAGTCTCAGGTTTTTGCGCCCATGCTGGCGAGGCTGTGGCAAGAACTATTTTATCATTGAGATTCGCCAACGCAGCCTCGGCCTGGCGGGCCTGATCAAGAACCGGATATCCAGCCAAGGCTTCAGTATCGATAACCGCTTTATACATCTCGCGAGCTTTCTGGAAGTCTCCCTTGCCCTCGGCCAGCTTGCCCAGGCCCATCCTGGCCCCGGCCACCATAACGGGCAAATCGCCAAATTTCGCAATTACGCGATCAAAATATCTCGTAGCCTGCTCTAAGGCCAGGCTGCGATCTTTATCATCGCCAGCCTGGAGCGATTTTTCCGAGTAGATCAATCCCAGTTCAAGCAGAGAATCAGCAGCGATCCATTTGACGCTTTCCTGTTCACTGAGGGAAGTATAACCTCTGATCAGTTCATCAACATCAGGCTGGGCCATCATACCGCGTCTTTTCAACTGATCATACGTGTTCTGGACTTCAGCCTGATTGGCGTTGGCACGCCGATCAAGATAAACCCAGCCCGCAAAAATCACTGCTATAACCAGGATAACAGTGAGAATCTTGTTGGCGTACTTACGAAGAAAAACCAGACCCTTGCTCAGTTCGGCATCCAGGGAATTCTGCTGTAAATCGTGACGTCGTTCCGCTTTCATATTGTGCTCTTGACCTCTTCCCCGCGGACGAATCCGCGAATGATGTTATATGGTTTACAATTTTTTTCCGCTTTTCAATTCAGAGAACACGGATTTCTCGAAATTGCTACTCAAAAACAAATTCAGCCAATCCTCTCTGGCAGTGTAATGCGTTTCATTTTTCTCGTCGATTACCTGATGCCTATTTCGTTATTTTCTTTAAACTCTGCCAGATGGCTATTTGGACATAGGTGGATTTAAACAGTCCACTGCCCTCGTAAACCGTAATACGACAGTTTTCATTGCCCTTGGCGTAATCCAACGTACTTCGACCTTGCGTGAACTGCTCGCAAATAGGAGTCCAGCCGTTGACTGGCATCTGTTTCTCAAAGAAGTCCATCGTAACTACGCGATCACCTTTGCCGTAGTAAAGGTGGTCAACAAACCGCAAAGATCCACTGGACCAGCTTCGACTGCGAAGTTCTTTTAAACTGAATCCAAGCGGCAGGGGCACATCAGGAATGGGTGATCGGGCCTGGGCCATCATCGGCCCTTTTGAGGCTTGACAACCTGAAAATCCCATAATCGCCCAAGCCAAAACAACCAGGCCGGTCACAACAACGAATCCTTTTCGTGTAACATTCATAGCATTGGTCTCCTTCCCGCCGCATACATGCCTTAAATTCTGGTATTGAGTCCATTTTGTCAAGAAAAAATGCAGAATGCCGGCTTTATAAATTAAGCCCTCCCCTCCCCGAAAACGCAATCACACCAATTGTTGGGAAGAAATTGTTGTCAAAACCACTTTCTGTGCGTAATCTATTGCGAACATATTTAATTACGTCTTGCACGCGGACTTTGTAGGTTCCACTTCGATACGGAGTCGGTAAATACAAATTCCTGTGCAATTTATTTAATTCGGATAGGAGACAGCCTTGTGATAGTACTTAACCTGTTTGACATTATACCCGGTAAAGAAAAGAACTACGCCCAATATCTCAGACGTGTTCAGCCCGTGCTCGACCGCCATCGCGCACGTGTGCTGGTATATGGCCTGACCAGAATGATCTACAAGGGCGGAGTCTCGCAGGAATATTGCGGTATTATCGAATATCCAAGTCTGCGGAATCTGAAACAGTTTTCGCACGACCCCGAATTTGAGGAAATCAGGCCATTGCGAGATGACTCCACAAAAAATTATCTGCTGACCGCTATTCAGGATTTCCCAACCATGGACGATGCTGCGGAATTCCTCGAAAACGGCGGAGATAAATAAAACAAACAGTAATCAGTAGTCAGGATTCTGGATTCAGCAGAAAGAAAAACAGAAGACGAATTGCACGGTTTTTCAATTCATCCGCAGATTTCTTTGTGTGACATTTACTGAATCCTGAATTCTGAGTTCTGACTACTTTTTAAAAAATGAAAGGATTTTGAATATGAAAATGCGCAGCAACATGGTCAAAGATGGTTTTGAGAGAACCCCCCACCGCAGCCTGATGAAGGCCGTCGGCCTGGACAACAGCGATATACGCAAGCCTTACATCGCCATCGCCAACAGCTACACCGACATCGTTCCGGGTCATTGTCACCTCGACGCCGTAGCCGAGTTCGTCAAACAGCAGGTAATCGATGCCGGCGGAACGCCGTTCATCTTCAACACCCCTGCCGTTTGCGACGGTATTGCGATGGGACATACCGGCATGAAGTACTCCCTCGCCAGCAGGGAAACCATAGCTGACTGCGTTGAAACAATGATCCGCGCGCACGGCTTTGATGCGATGATCTGCATTCCAAACTGCGATAAGATCATACCGGGCATGTTCCTCGGTGCGCTGCGATGCAACGTTCCGACCATTTTCGCATCCGGCGGCCCGATGGAAGCCGGCAGAGTCCATGGCTGTGATGTCGACCTCATCGATTCGTTTTATGCCGTCGCACAACTGAAGATAGGCAAAATGGGCAAAAAGGAATTTAACGAATACGAAGACAACACCTGCCCGACCTGCGGCAGTTGTAGCGGTATGTTCACGGCAAACAGCATGAACTGTCTTTCCGAAGCTATCGGCATGGCCCTGCCGGGCAACGGCACGATTCTTGCTACCAGTCCCATACGTCGTGAACTGTACAAAGCCGCTGCAAAACGAATAGTAACGATGGCCAAGGAGTGGACCAAGGCCGGCTGTAAGAGCAGCTACAAGCTACTCCCGCGGAACATAATGACGAAGAAAGCGTTTGAAAACGGTTTCGCACTGGACATGGCTATGGGCGGCAGCACGAACACCGTCCTGCACATGCTGGCCATGGCCAACGAAGCCGGCGTGCCTTTCACACTGGCCGATATCGAACGAATCAGCAGGAAGACACCCAACATCTGTCGCATCGCTCCGTCATCCACCCCGGAAGGCAAAATCTATCATATGCAGGACTGCCACCGGGCCGGCGGAATACATACCATCCTGGGCCAGCTTTGGTGGGACAAGCCAACCCTGGTTCATACGGAAGTCATGACCGTCACCGGCGAGACGATGATGAAGAATCTCGAAAAATGGTCATTGCGGAGCAAGAAGCTCTGCCCTGCTGCTAAGAAAATCTACTCACAGGGCTGGCAGGCGACCGGCAGAAGCGTCGAAGACGTCAAGGCCATGTATCGCACGGGCAAAGTCAAGAAACTGCCGACACTTAATACCGGCTCTTTGAACAAGAACGATATCATTCGCACGCTGGAAAAAGCCTTCACTCAAAAAGGCGGCCTGGTCGTGCTGCGGGGCAATATCGCCCGCGACGGCTCGGTGGTCAAACTCGCCGGCGTCGATCCGAAAATGTACGTCCATTCCGGCCCAGCTGTGATTTTTGAAAACCAGGAAGACGCCTGTGCCGGCATCCTAGGCGGCAAGGTCAAGCCCGGCGACGTGGTCGTCATTCGCAACGAGGGCCCTCGCGGCGGGCCTGGCATGCAGGAAATGCTCGCTCCTACGAGTTACATCAAGGGCATGGACCTCGGCGACAAGTGCGCGCTGATTACCGATGGCAGATTCTCTGGCGGCACAGCTGGGGCGTGCATCGGACACATCGCGCCAGAAGCAGCAGCCGGCGGGGAAATCGGACTGCTCAAAAACGGCGACATCATCGAAATTGATATCCCAAAAGGCAAACTCAACGCCAAGGTCTCCAACGCCGAGTTCGCCAAAAGAAAGAAAAAATACAAACCCCAGCCCGCTCCGATAGCCCATGGCTGCCTCGGCAGATACGCCGTCCACGCAACCTCAGCCGATACCGGCGCTGTCCTGAACTGGCCTGGCAAGGTTCCGAGTCCAAAATAAAAAGAACATATATGCAATCATATGAGAGGCAGGTCGGCTTAACCGCGGCTTGCCTCTTTTTTTCGCCTAACAAGCTTCGCCTGAAAAAGTTGTTTTCTTGTCATTCCGAGCGTAGCGAAGCTTATGCCACCGCCGCTGGCGGCCCGGAATCCAGGGAATATAATCAAGACGGGAAAAAAGCCCATGATGGAAATTTTCGCCTCGGCTGGTCGGCCCTGGATACCCGCTTTCGCGGGTATGACACGGGAGGAAAAATCACCGGTTGGATATTAAATGATGACGTCATATTGCAAAGCGGCGAGGAGTTATCCCCCAGAACCTTGCAATTTGCAATTGGCATTACAGGAATTTTAGAGCCTATTTTAAAAGCAATGCCGACTTTTTCAGGGATGACTAACACGCTTCGCCTGAAGGTTGAAAACTGACGCAGGTTGAGTCCGTTTTTTAGTTCCTCATACGCCTGAAACTTGTTACCTTTACATCATGACTTTTTTCAGAGACAACATAGAAAAAATGGCTGCCTATGTTCCCGGCGAGCAACCCGGCGATATGAGCGGCGTGATCAAGCTGAACACAAATGAGAATCCGTATCCGCCCTCCCCTAGGGTGGCTGAGGTTTTACGAGATTTCGACTGTAATTCGCTCAAGCTTTACCCAGACGCGATGGCTAACAAATTCCGCCGGTCAGCCGCTGAAGTGCTGGGCGTATCCGCGGATTGGATTCTTCCAGGTGACGGCAGTGACGACCTGATTATCATGGTCGCCCGCGCTGCCCTGGGGCCAGGCCGAAGTGTGGTCTATCCCACGCCGACGTTCCCATACTATTTCACACAAGGGCAGGTCGAGGATTGCGAGATTCGTGAAATCACCACCAGCCAGGATAAAAATTTCGCATTGCCGATCGACACACTCGCCAAGACTAACGGCGATGTGACTTTCCTGGCCAATCCGAACAGCCCGACCGGAGCATGGGTGGAAACCGACAAGCTGGACTGGCTGGCTGGCCAACTTGATGGCCTATTGATCATCGATGAAGCCTACGCCGATTTCGCCGGAGATAACGCGATTGGGCTGGTCGAAAAATACGATAACGTCATCGTGTTGCGGACGATGAGTAAGGGTTATTCGCTGGCTGGGCTTAGGCTTGGGTTCGGCGTGGCCAGGCCCGAGCTTATGCAAGGCCTATTGAAAACCAAATCAATCTATAACGTCGGCGCGATACCCGCTGCTGTCGGGGCCGCTGCCATCGCCGATCAGGACTATCATAAACAATGCGTGCGGAAAATTCTCGAGCAACGAGAACGCATGAAAAACGAGCTGGCAAACCGTGGCTGTGTTGTCTGGCCCAGTGAAGGGAATTTTTTAATGGTCACTCTGCCAGGCGGCGACGGCAGGAGAATCTGTGATGAACTCAAGGCCCGCAACGTTCTCGTCCGATATTTCAAGCAGGACGTAATGAAAGATAAGTTGCGAATCTCCGTCGGCTCTGCCGATGAAGTTACAGGCCTGCTAAAAGCCTGGGACGAGATTTTAGAACAGTAGTCAGGATTCAGTAGAAATATAAAAAAGAAAACAATGAAGCGAACCGCAAATATAAATCGTGAGACGAACGAAACGAAGATCAAGCTGGAGTTGAAACTCGACGGTACGGGCAAGGTTGACTGTCAGACCGGTGTGGGATTTCTCGACCACATGCTTGACCACCTCGGCAAGCACAGCCTGTGCGACCTCACCGTCAAGGCCACCGGCGATCTGCACGTGGACGACCATCATACCGTCGAAGACGTTGCCATCTGCATAGGCGAGGCCTTGGAACAAGCCCTGGGCGACAAGGCGGGCATTACCCGTTACGGCTCAGCCCGCGTACCTATGGACGAAGCGTTGGCTGAGGTTTCGATCGATCTGTCAGGCCGGGCTGCGGTGGTATGGAACGTCAACTTCACAGGCAACAAGATCGGCACGTTCGATACGCAACTGGTGGAAGAATTCTTGCGACGCTTCGCTTCGGTAGCCAAGATGAATCTGCACGTAGCTGTGCCCTACGGCTCAAACGACCATCACATCGCAGAGGCTATCTTCAAAGCTGTCGCACAAGCACTCCGCCAAGCCAAGGCCATCGACCCTGACCGACGCGGAGAAGTGCCCTCCACAAAGGGAAGTCTTTAATCAGGATTCAGTAGTCAGGATTCAGAAATCAGTAGAAAACCAAAGAAAGAGAACACAAATTTCACGGATTGAAAGCAGATCACACAATGTTTTTTATTTTTTGATTTTCAATAAAACGATCTGCCCAATCTGTGTCATCTGTGGACAAGTTTTAAAGATACCGTCGTATCCAGCTTCGCAGGCCTGACGCTGCGCGACAGGTGACGAGCGGTTTTGCACAATGGCGGGCGACGGTTTCCGGGATGGGGGTATGGGTCATCTGGCGAAGAACGGATTCGTGCGTATTGCCTATGACGACCATGTCATAATCCTCAGCCTGTCGCAGAATGGTTTTGACAACATCTTTACCAGCCACGGTTTTGCAATGTACCCGATCGGCAGGGAGAACAATTCTGCTGCGATGCTGCTCGACGAAGCCGGCCAGGTCGAATTTGCGATCCCCGCCGGTGACAGTCAAAGCAGTGACTCTGCCTTCCTCGGGATCCGCCAAAATACTCGCCATCTCCAAAGCCAACGCACTGTTAGGCCCGCCGGCAAGGGGAACGAGAATTCTTTTGTAGCGTCTGTTGCCGCCGCAGTTTTTGAACATGACAACATGACACGGCGCGTTTTCCAGAATTGGATCGACCGTACTGCCAAGATGAAACCCATGCGCGCGATGCCTACCATGCCAGCCCATTATCAGCAGATTTGTCCGCTTCTGACGAATAGCGCTGACAATGCCGCGGGCACAATTTCGACAGTATCTAAGGGTTGTGCTGACCGGGAACATCGGGCCGAGGGATAGCATGGTCTCCATTATGGCTTCGCGACCTTCGGACATATATTTATCGGCGTCGGAGAGCGGCACCTGATCCGGTACGGGAACCATGTGGATAATCTCGACATGCGGGTTGGCCTGGGCGCGACAGATGTTGTACGTATTCTGCACAAGTTGCAGGGCGCTGTCTGGATTGGCGACGGCGACCATGACGCGGTATTCCCCGCCGGAAGCTTCCGGCATATCTTCAGGCCTGGCTGCCTGGGCGTCGTGGAATACATGAATTTCGTCCGCTGTAATGATAGCGTTTTTGGTTGAGTAGACGAAATATATCACAACCCCAGCTGGTATCCATAGGGCAGCTATCAGCCAGGCAACGATGCTCTCTTCAAGAATGCCAAACGCCAGCCCCATCTGAAGCAGGATCGCGAGAATGGGGAACAGCGGGAAAAGTGGCATGAGATAGCCATATTCCAGTTCATCTCCCATATTCCGGCGGATTCGGATAACGCAGATGTTGACGAGGAAGAAAAGCAGCAGAAACATCATACTGGCGGTAGCTGAGCCGTCCTTGATCGAGACGACAATAATGATGCCTAGCACAAGCAGGCTGGTTACCAGCAGAGCAAACCACGGCGTGCGTGTCTTGTGGTGGATTTTAGAAAACACAGCTGGGAGCATTCGATCCCTGCCCAGGGCGTAGCTGGTTCGTGTCGCGGAATAGATAGTCGCGTTGAGTGCGCTGGTCGCGGAGAAAATGACCGCCAGTGTCACGAGCAGGCCGCCCCAGCCGCCCAGAAGGATTTTTACGGCTCCGCGGAACCCCATGGCTCCCTGGCCTCCGATCCACTGCCAGACCGGGTTGATCGTGTCCGTAACCTGGCCTGTGGAGTCCGTGACAGGCGTACCGGCCTTGATAGCAACAACCACGCCGAATCCCACCAGCAGGTATGTGAACGTCACTATCAACACGGAGTAAAGTATCGCCTTGGGGATGTTCTTGCCAGGTTCGATTGTCTCATCGCCAGCCTGGGCAATAACCTCAAAACCTTCAAACGCGACATAAATCAGGCCCATCGATCCGAGCAATTTAAGCCAGCTGCCATTTCCGAGAAAAGGCTGAAAATTCTCAATCCTGGCGGGGTCTCGGAAAAACTGAAACGCACCAATCGCACCGATGGCCAGGACAAAAGCCATCTGCCCTACCGTGAAAATCGCGCCCAGCTTGCCGGTCTCGCTACTGCCGCGGAAGTTTACATACACAAACGCCAAGGCTGCGAAAACCGCACAGACCCGCACAAGTCCAAATCCCGGCTCATCTATCCAGCCCATCTGTGCGAAAAATTCGAGCGTGTATTTCGAGAGCACCAGAGCATAAAACCCCCCTGCTGCACTGGCAGCTAACCACTCTATCCAACCTGCCACGAAACTCGCAGGCCTACCGAATGCAATCCGGGCAAAGTTGTAAGTTCCGCCCGCTTTTGGGATTGCCGATGCCAGCTCGGCAAAACTCATCGCGGAAAACAGCGCAATCAGGCCATTGAGGGCAAATGTAAGCATAAGCCCGCCAGGCCCGGCTTCGCCCATGCACAGACCAATGCCGACAAACACGCCCGCACCAATCATCATCCCAAGCCCCATCATCGTAATGTGGAAGAGATTCAGGTCGCGAGACAACTCGGCATGAACTGGAGGTTTCTCAGCCAACGTTGTCCTCCCGCAGCCCACGAATAATCATACGGGCTGACTTAGGCCCCTTATGCGCAGCTATCCGGTTGATCGTCCGACGACTCCAAAGTACAAGTACGACCAACGAAAGCACCGCAGCTGCTATCAGTATTATTCCCAACAAAGTCGTAAAATCCATATGATTCCATGCCTCCCGGCATTTGAGTATCGTACATATTTAAACGAAAATTGCGACGCAATTTTTCCATATCGGTTTTGCTGATCCATAAACCAGGTATATAATAGTTTTGTGAGAATTAAATCACCCTGCATTTTACCGGTCGCATAATCTTATCTGGGACGGAATAATGCTGACTAACCTTGCGAGAATTGCGTTTTTGCCAGCCCATCTGGGGCATACCGACGTTCTGGACATCGGGAGGGTAATTCGGCGTGATTTTTCGGGGAAAGTTGTGGTTCTGGATTTGAGACGCACTCAGGATACCACCACAGCTGCTTTGGCAGCCCTTATAATTCTGCGAAAACATCAGATCCAGGCCGGGGGCGACCTGTTACTGCTTGGCCTTACTGGCAAGGCCCAATATCTTTACGAGATTCTCCGCCTGACAAAGATCCTTCCTCGCCGGCCATGCTCCAGTCCCCACAGAAATTTTCCCAGACACCTTGGGGATATCAAGCATGTTCCAGGACACGAAATAGAGGAGCGGAAGAAAGTCGCGGTTTGAGTTTGACACGCCCCAAAAAAAACAGCCGAGGCTTCGAAGGAACTCGAAGCTCGGCTAGTTTTGTGTATCCCAGTTTTAGCTCAGTTTTTCAACCGGGCCTTGTTTTCTGGATCAGACCATGTCTTTCAGGGCCTTCAGTGGGCGAACCTTAACGACATTGCGGGCCGGCTTGGCTGCGAAAGTGGTTTCTTCGCCGGTGAATGGGTTAATGCCCTTACGTGCCTTGGTAGCAGGCTTGCGTTGGACCATGATCTTGCACAGGCCGTTGATGCTGATAACGCCCGGGCCAGTCTTGCCAACGTTCTTCTTGATCAAGGCTGTCAGTGCGTCCATAACGTTTGTGACATCCTTCTTGGTCAGGCCTGTGGTTTCCGCGATGCAGGCTGTTACCTGAGCCTTGGTCAACGGCTTCTTCTCGGCGGCCTTGGTTGCTGCTTTCTTTGCCATGGTAAAGATTCCTTTCGTAAACTAGTTTTCCTTAACAATCCCGGCTCCCATGCCGGGTCTATAGAAATTAGTAACGAAGGTCAGACCCATTTTCAACTATAAATATAGATTAAAAGAGATTTTTTCTTCAAGGCCGCCCAAAAAGAAAACTTCTTAAAAACGGAAATCAAGTTGACGTCACCTTGATAATACCTAGAATCGGATTCGGAGAAATCCGGGTAGGGTATTGATAAGGGAAAAATCAAATGAGAATTCTAATCATCGGCGGCACAGGTCATATAGGTACTTTTTTGGTCCCAATGCTGGCTGAGCATGGACATGAAATTATTCTGGCGACTCGAGGAATGCACCCTTTGCCTAATGACTTTGACAAACCGAATATTAAACAAGCCAAGGCTGATTATGCCCTTAAAAACAAGGGGTGGATCGATTTTGTCTCCTCAGTTCATGTCGAAGTTGTCATCGATATAATGGGCGTGGATGTACTCGGAACTTACGCAGCTGCCCTGCCGACTTGCAGACATTTCATAGCATGCGGATCGCTATGGATGTTCGGCTCGCCCCTGGTCGTACCGACTCCGCCAAACACGCAATCGGCATGCAGTTTCCCGGGCTACGCAAGTCGCTACGACGAACTCCTTGAGTTGCAAAAAAAGACTGCACTGGATGGCGTTGCGTTCTCCGCGATAATGCCGCCAAATATTTGCGGCCCGGGTAAAATTCCCCTTGAGGCCCATGGCGGACGGAGCATTCAAGTACATAAAGCTCATGCAGCAGGCCAGCCCGTCAAGCTCCCGACAGGTTGTAATACCCTCATCGGCCCTTGCGACGCAGCTGACGTTGCACAGGGATTTGCCTTGGTTGTGGAAAAACGGGACGCCGCAGCTGGGAACTTTTTCAACGTCGGCTCAGCTTATTCGCTGCCAGCCATCGAGTTCGTCAAAGCCTATGCGGATATATACGAAACCGATATCCCCATCGAATTTGTCCCCTATGAAGATTATGTCCAGAAAATCCTGCCTGATCCCGGCGCAAATTACCATTTTCTCCAACACATGCTCCCCGATATCTCCAAAATACAAACCAAACTAGGCTATAAACCAAAATTCACGCCAGAACAGACCATGGAACGAGCTGTAAACTGGATGCGGGATGAAAAATTGCTCTAAGCGCTAGAAATTTTACGATCAAAAACCTCACACTTCTTGTTCAAGTACCCCCAATATCCTGACGAAAATATCTGTGAAGCACAACAGAGTGCAGGAGAAAACGGAAGGAATACGTGGAAAAAACTGCCGGAATCCGGCGGTGGCTTTTACTTATCCATCTAGAGGACAAGCTGTTACGTTTGGATAAACTGTGAGGAAAAATCATGGCTGAAGGCACAATGTCTCCCGGACTGGGATGGTATCTGGAACGAATCAAATCTACTCCACTGCTGACGGCAAAGGAAGAGAAACAGCTGGCCAGGCTGATTCGCGAACATAGCGATCCAATAGCCCGGGAAAAAATGATCCAGGCCAATCTGCGACTGGTCGTAAAAATCGCCAAAGATTATTCCACGCCGGGCATGACGCTCAGCGACCTTGTCGCGGAGGGCAACCTTGGGCTGATGCGTGCTGTCGAGGAATTTGACCCCGAAGCCGGCGTCCGGTTCAGTACATATGCAGCCTGGTGGGTCAAACAATCCATCAAGAAGGCCCTGATCAACGCAGGTCAGCCAATTCATATCCCCGCTTATCTCGCCAAACTTATCAATCGTTGGCGGAAATCCGCCCGGGAACTCGAAACCCAGCTGGGCAGACCTGCGTCTTTGGACGAAATCGCCCACAAAATGCGACTCAGCCGAAAGAAGGCCTACATGATCCAGCAAGGTCTGCAGGCTGTCAATGCGCCATCGCAAATCGGGTCGGAAGAAACCCAGGCTGCTTCGGAAATGCTGGCTGATGAAAAGAATCATCAGCCTGACCAGAGACTCCTTGACGAATCGGCAAACCCGATAATCCAGAGCATCCTCAGTCGACTCGACGACCGCTGCAGAGAAATCATCGCCCTGCGATTCGGCCTGTCAAACCCCGACCCAACCAACGAAATGGAAGAAGGCAAGCTGAGAACTTACAAGGAAATAGGCCAGATCGTCGGGCTGACCAGGGAACGAGTACGCCAGCTGGAAAAACAGTCGCTCGCCGAACTCAAAGCCATCATCGACAATTACGTTTAAGCAGAAAATGCCCAATCTCAAATTCCGAATCAATAACGAATAGCAAAAGATGCATTTTTGGCAGCCAGGGCTCCTGTCCTGGCTGCGAGTCAACCGCGTGAGTGAACCTGACTTCTTCAGAACCACCCTTCCTCCAGCCTAATCCCTAATCTCTCTTGCCTATTTTGACCTCTGCTGCTACACTGTCCGCTCAAATTTTAGTGAAAATACGCTATAAGAGCGTTCCAGATTTCAGCTATACGAAAGGCTTTTTAAAAAATGTCAAAAATATCCAAGCCATTGATGTTATTGATACGAGACGGGTGGGGGATCGCACCAGCTGGTGCTGCCAACGCCGTAACAGCTGCGAATACGCCAAACATGGATGCGCTGCTGGCGAAATATCCCATGTGCACGCTCGAAGCCTCCGGCGAAGCTGTCGGCGTGCGGGCAGGCAGTCAGGGTTCCAGCGAGGTTGGACACCTTAATATGGGCGCAGGTCGAATCGTAGAGCAGGAAATCGTGCGGGTTGATAATCTCATCAAGTCCGGCGAGCTGTTCAAGGCCCCCCGGCTGCTCCAAGCTGTGGAGCGTTGCAAAACCCAGGGCAAAAAATTCCACCTAATGGGCCTGGTTCAGGATCAGGGCGTTCACGCAACGCAGGAACATCTTTTCGCATTCCTGAAGTTCCTGAGCGAGCAAGGCGTGAAAAATGTTTGCATCCATTTCTTCAGCGACGGCAGGGATACGCCCCCGAAAAGCGCGCTGACATTTCTTGACGCACTGGAAGCCAAGATAGCTGAGTACGGCGTGGGTAGCGTCGCGACCGTCATGGGCAGATACTGGTCCATGGATCGGGCTGAGAACTGGGAGCGTACGGAAAAAGCGTATCGAACGCTGCTGGAAGGCCAGGCCGAGTTCAAAACATCTTCCCCGCGCGAAGCCATCGAGAAGGCCTACATGCGGGCGGAAGATCAGAAGGCTGCGGGCGACGACATTATCGAGACCGACGAATTCATCATGCCAACAATCATTGTGGATGAATCAGGTCAACCTACAGGCCTGATCGAACCCGGCGACGCCGTGCTGCACTTCAACTATCGTCAGGACCGGGCACTTCAGTTGACTCGAGCATTCGTGGACGAAGATTTCAATGAGTATGGCTTTGCCAGAGGCCCCCTGCCAGACGTCTTCTACATGGGACTGACGAGATACTACGACGAATTCGAGTTTGGGCTTGTCACCCCAATGAACATGGCCAATCTGCTCGGCGAAGTCCTCAGCAAGAATAACCTCCGCCAGCTACGCATTGCGGAATTCCAGAAATACAAGCACGTCACCAGCTTCTTCAACGGAAAAATGGTCGAACCATATGCCGGCGAAGACCGCGTACAGGTCGACAGCATCACGATCCCGGAAGATCAAAAGCCAGCAATGAGCGCGTATGAAGTTACGGAACTGGTCCTGACTGCGGTTAACGATGGAATCTCCGCTGTCCGAGCCGCTGCGGAGTCCGCAGCCGACGCCAGTCTGGAGTTGGGAGCCGATCTGTCAGCAGGCTGTCCGCTGGACGAGACCTACGACGTTATCGTCCTGAACTTCGCCAACTGCGACATGGTTGGTCACACGGGCGTATTCGACGCAGCTGTCAAAGCGGTCGAAGCGGTCGATGATTGTCTGGGCAAGGTGGTTTCCGCAGTCCTGGCCAGGGGCGGACAGGTACTGGTCACAAGTGACCACGGCAACGCTGAAAAAATGATGGACGATGAAGGCAATGTCCAGACCGCCCATACGACAAGCCTGGTCGAATGCGTTCTCGTAACCGAAAACGCAGCTGAATTTAAACTTATCGACCAAGGTAAACTGGCAGACGTGGCCCCGACAATGCTGCAATTGCTCGGAATGGAAATTCCCAAGGAAATGACAGCCCGGAGTCTTATAAAAAAATAGCCTAATGGTAGCCGAGACTTCATCAGGCTGGTGTGACTGACAATGGCTTGGATATTCGCCGGCGGTTATTAGGATCATCCCGCAGATATCTGCAGGTTGTCGTATAAATTCCCTACCGGCTCATTGGCTGAACCCCATGGTTGTATAATAGGCCAGGTTAGGCTGGGTCACGTCCATCCGTCCAATTTGGGCGACGATGCCAACTGGACTGTCAATTTTCAGAGCGTATTGGCCTGGCGGGATTTGATAGCCGTCTATCGGCTCATTGGTGCGGACACAACGGACGCGATTGGCAGAGACTGTTCCGAGGTCGAGAACCTTAGGCTCTGAGTCCGTGAAGTAAACTGTGATGGTAACTTTGGCGTCTGTATCGTTTGGGTTCAAAATCACCAGCGACTCATGGCCGAAGTAGCCATGCTCGCCGCCATCGCCCGCAGAAGGCAGATCACCATCCGGGAAGAACCATACCTTTTTTCCATATTCCGTCATTTCAATATTTTCCTTAATCTTTCAAGAATCATGTCGACAGCCTTTTGGCCATACTCTGCCGAGGCATTTTTTGCAGATCGCGAGTACCACTTCGACTCGTCAAAATGAGCCATGTCCACGCTTTCGGGACACAACGCCATAATCAGCGACGTTTCGCCAATGCCGGCGTGGTCGAAGTCATAATTCGCGATGATATTCTCGTCCATCAGCGGATGGCCCTTGATCCAGTTGAACGGATTATCGCCGGATTCATGTTTGGCATAATAATCAGCCGTTTTTTCATCACCCCACCAACCCTCGCCACGTTCTTCTGACAATTGGGCAAATATGGCCTGCTTGGCGGCGGTCTTAAAGGCCAGGTCCGTCGGCATTCCGTCTGCGAAATTTTCGCTCTGGTGATGAACAATGAAATGGATGTTGCGGAATCCGATTCGCAGCAAAGATTTGAACAGGTCGCGGGCGAATGGAATAAGGTTCTCGCACTCGACCTGTACCGAGCCATTACCCTTGGCAGGGGCCACAAAATAGCTGGCTGAGCCGTAATAGAACGGGGGGAGGATAACGAGTTTCATTTCCTTCTCAAGCAAAGCCAAGCTGCGATCTACAGCGAATGTATCCATGCCCACACCGAGGTGCTCGCTGTGATATTCCAATACGCCGAGGGGCAAAACGATAGGCCAATTTTCATCTATGGCCTGGCGAATCTGATAAGGCAACATCATTTCATATCGCATGATTATTTTCCTAACTCAAGGCGCCTAGTCCGAACATTTCTCTGAAAGAAATTACAAAAAAGTTTTCTCTGTGTTCTCTGTGCCTCTGTGGCCCATAAATTTTCCACTCTAGCAATCTATTTCAATGATATCCATATGCGTGCCGCTGTTGAGCATCTCAGCCTTGCCGGATTCCGTAACAAGCAGGCCGTTCTCCCATCGCAGGCCGAAATCCTTGTCGGCAAAGAAAGTGTCCGCCTGGAACGTCATGTTAGGTTGCAATGTGTACTCGCTGCATGTCTCCAGCCAGGGTTTTTCAACTTCTATCATACCCAGTCCATGACACGGGCCATAGAGATAATATTCGCCCATACCGGCATCTTTTACAAACTTCTCGTATTTTTTAGCGACGTCACCAGCGACAAGTCCCGACTGCATCCACTCGTATGTCTTGTAGTGCATGTCCCTGCCGAACTCTATAAGCCTGCGTTGCTGGTCGGTCATCTTGCCCAGACAGATGGGTCTGCCTACTGACGGAGAATAGCCATCAATCTTACCGCCGATATTGATCTGGATTATTTCATTTTTCTCGAACTGGCGATGCGTGGCCCGGCTGATTGCGTTGGTTGTCTTCTTGCCGCCGAACGAGTACACAGTATGAGCTTCACACTCCGCACCGTTACGATACAAAGCGTCAACCGCTATTCCCGTAAGTTGAAGCTCGGTCATGCCGGGCTTGACAGCATCCAGCATCGCCTCCAGAGCAATTTCGCCCAGCCTGAGGCCTTCACGTAGACAGGCGATTTCCGCAGCCGATTTCACACTGCGGAGTTGAGTCATGATATTGTCGGCATTGATTATCTCGGCATCTGGGAAGCATTCTTTCAGACCTTCGTACATAGCCATGTTCGTGCATAGGTAACCAGCCAGGCCAATACGTTTCGGATTCCTGACGCCGATGGATTCAAAAGTATCCGCGTATGAATCCGCAGCCATGCCTGGGTAGGCAGGGTCCGCTGTCTCGCGATATTCCACCATCATGTGGATATTATCAATTACGCTTCTGCCCTTGGCATATTCTTCGCTTTCCAGTCCTATCATCAGTGCAGCCTGGCCTGACGGGGCAATCGCTACGCCACCCATCTCAAACAAAGGCCAATAGGCTGAGAAATAGCGGCAATTCGCGTAGTCAGCTTCGTTGGAGTTGGCGACCATAACGTCCAGTCCAGCCTGGGCGATAAGCTCAGCTGCCTTCGATACACGCAAGGCATATTCGTTCTTTGGTATTACTATGTTTTTCATTATTTTTTCCTTCCTGTAGTCTGTTATCTATGCTGATCCACGTTTTATCAGCGTTGCATTTATGGTGGTTTTAATATTCCGCTGGTCGGCCTGGCCTCGGACGAGCTGGAGAAGGCATCTGACGGCCTGGCTACCCAGCTGTCGCTTGTCAATATTCACGCTGGTAAGCGAAGGCGTGAGAAATTCACACATGGGCAAGTCGTCAAAGCCAACCATGCGAATGTCTCCTGGAATGCTCAGCCCCGCCTTCATTATCGCACGATATCCGCCAAGGCACAGCGTATCGTTGGCAAAGATACCATCCAATTTCACCCCCCTGCCTATCAAATCGCACACGATCCGCTCGCCTGACTGCGAAGTGTAATCACTGTACAAAACTTCCACAGCTTCAAATTCATCCCGAAGGTTATTTATCGCCAACTGCATTGCCCTAGAGAAATAATGCTCCTCAGGCCCTGCTATCACCACAGGCCGACGCGACCCAGCCCTGATGAGCTGCCGCAACGCCAACTCGCAGCCTGCAACATTGTCAGATTCAACACTCACACACAATGTCTCAGCTGGGCGAGGACAGTCCACAAGTATCACGTTGGGCGTAACGCGGGAAATCGATTCAATATCCTCCCTGCTGAATTGCCCGACGAGAATAATGCCGCACATCCCCACAACCGAACAGACACTCTGAATACGCAACCACGAGGCATGCGGGTCGTCCAGCCAATGAACCTGAAGTGCGCAAAGACCGTTGGCAGCAGCCTGGGTTTCCACACCCCGTGCAACCTCGCAAAAGAACTCGTCGGCATTCTGGGTGTCCGTACCGAAAACCAGTGCGAAGCAACTATTCTGGCCGGTCAACAGCTTGTCACAGCTACGCATCGCACGGGCTGATGGACTGGGAACGTATCCCAGCTCCTGCATCACTGCCAATATCTTCTTACGCGTCTCGGGCTTGACATGGGCGTCATTGGAAATCACCCGCGAAACAGTCATTCTGCTGACGCCAACGCGAGCGGCAATGTCTGATATCGTTACGGATTGTTTATGTGCTATGTTCATGTGAACGATAACATAATATCCCAAAAAAACTAAATGTCAACTGTTTTTTGTACGACATATTCAAGATAAATCAGGTTCGCTCAACCAGAACCATTTTCCCAGCCTTTCTAAGATCCTCCGCAAGAAGTTCCACAATTCGCTCCCGACGAAGTACGCCTATCTGGCGGAAGGTGACGTTTTCACCGGCGGGGTTGATCGCCCTGCCTACGATGAAAATTACCCGATCAGCTTCGTGGAGCAATCTGCACAGTCTGCTCACGCCGCTGTCCTCTTCCAACTCAGCAGGGTCAATTTCGATAAGGTTCGCAACCTGATTCAGCGTCACCACACCCTCGGTAACGAGATCGATTCCGTCAATGGAATAAGCCGGCGGGGCAACCGGGCTGGCGTTTTCCTGGTTAACGTTCAATTTTTTTCCGAGGCATCGGGCGACCAGACCAGCTGTGGTTCCGCCGCAGACAACGCGTGTTCCCCTGGAACGCATGAACTTGTTGACGACCGCTGGGTCGAGGGCCTTGTTGCTGGGCGGGCCTGTGAATATCGTTACCGACTTGCCGGGCCTGCATGAAATCAGACTCGCGGTACAATCATCGCCCCGGGCACTGGCCCAGAATTGCAATGCCTGCTTATGCACAGCTTCGGGAATCTTATTCATAGCCTGACCGTCTGCCAGGGTTACGTTTATGAATTCCGCGACCTCTTTTTCAGGCCAACCTTCGGGCATATTTCGTCCCAGCCCAGCCTGGGTTATGCCATCCGTCATAGCCAATATTCCCTCGCCGGGTTCGAGCACGCATGTCGCCTCGCCGACGAGAGCGTGTTCGATTGTCTCGAACCTTAACTGCATGGGCCTGGCCCGACGATGTTTGGAAATTATTATCGGCGTAGGCGCGTCGTATGTCAGAACAGTCCCTGCCCCGCTGGGCAAAACCGAAACGACGGTGAATGCTGCGTATGTGTTACCTTTGCCGCGATATTCATTGATCGTGTGAATCAGTCGGGCAAAAGCGTTCCATAGCGAAAATCCGTTCGTCAATAACTCCGTCATTCGCGCAACAGCCATCCTGGCTGCGAGGTTCGCACGCACGCCGGAACCCATTCCGTCGCAGATGATAATTGTGGTATTGGCCCGGCTTCTCTGGATATCCACAATATCGCCGCAGACGGAGTTACGCCCTTTAACGCTCTGGGCGGTATCTACCTCGACATGTAAGTATGCGGATTCCATTTACTGCCTCTTCCGAAGGGCGTAGTTGACTTGTCCTTCCCGGGCTGCGTGCCAGGGTCCTGGGTCATCTTCAAAAGATTTTCCAGAAGTTCTTCGCTCTTTGCGGTGCTGGTACCGAGATACTCCGCGATCTGCTGGGCCATGGATATCTGCTGGTCGAGGATTTCCTGGGCCTTGATTACAGTCTGCTCCCGCAGATCGTCGAGTTTTTTCTGATTGTCCCGGACGTTGGTAATATTTACGAAAATACCGACATACTGTTTCGCATCGGGCAGCCTGTATACTACCTGGTGACAAATCACGCCATAAGAATCATGCCTGACGATAGTTTCCTGAAAACCATCGTGCAACTCAGCCTTCTCAAACATATCCGGATCCATCAGGTAAGAAATGGGCCTGCCAAGCACAGCTTCGGCACAGGAGAACATTTTCTGGAACGCCTTGTTCATGCTGATAATCTGAAGATGCTCATCGAGAATGACAATACCGTTCGGCGACGTTTCGATAATAAGATCCGTGCGTCGCTCAGCGAGTCTGCGCATAAACGGGATGCACATCTCAGCCTCAGCGAGTCCTCTCAGCACGGCGATGGCTTTTTCACGACACGACGGGTAGCCGCAGGCTCCGCAGTTGAGTTGTTCTTCCGGTAGAGACTTGCCCGTCCGATCGAAAACTTCCTGAATCTGTTGCTCGGTGAATTCCGGCACAATGGCGGAATCATCAGCCTGGAAACTCGCTGCCAGCTCAACGGTCGCATACAAACCAGCCGGTGCCTGTTTTTTCGGCAAGGCGGAATACGTCAAAATATCGCGCCTACGATGAAACAGATTTTTATTCTCACCGCAGAAAACAGGCCCATTGATACAACCCTGCGGACAGAACAGCGGCTCGATAAGCAGGCCCTTGCTTTCCGGTTCAAGAGCCGCAAGAGCGTCAGCTATTTCATCATGCCCGCTTACAGAGAGCACGTCACAGGCCAGCATGTCGGGGGTAATTTCAGCAGCCAGAAAGGATCCGCCCGCCAGCGGAAAATATCGCGCGTCACCGAGAGGTTCGTCGTCAAAGGCGCTTTCCTCACAGGCTGCGAGATCGACACCCTCGCTTTCCAGCCATTCCTGCAGCTCAGCAAACGTCAGGACAACATCCACATCTCCCGCCAAGCCAGGCCGCTGGGCCTCCTGCTTTTTTGCGACGCATGGCCCGATGAAAACCACGCCGCAATCCTCACCGAGTTTTTTTCGCAAGAGCCTTGCATGGGCAATCATGGGCGAGACCACGGGCGATAGAAATTCAACACACTCTGGATAATACTTTTCGATTAACTTCACCGCAGCTGGGCAAGCACTGCTGATTTGTGGCTTGTCCGGATTTTCGCGCATCAGCCTGACTGTCTCGTGGGCTACAAAATACGCCCCGATCGACGTTTCAGACACATGCGAAAAACCCAACTGGCGAAGCGCCGACGGAAGGCGTCGACGCTGCCAGTCGGAAAAAAGGGCCGCGAAGGAGGGTGCAATGCTGAGGGCAGTGGTTCTACACCTTATCAACAAATTTCGCGCCCTGGTTAAATCGTTTCGGAATGCCTTTGCGTGCTGCGGACATTCGCGAATACACGTACCGCAACCAATGCACAAATCACTTACCACCGAAGCCTGGCCGTCTTCCATCCGAATGGCTTTGACCGGGCAGGCGCGAACACACCGATAGCAATCCCGACACTGTGCCTTGTCGGTATAAATGACCGGATCGTCATGATCCTGCAATTTGGTTGGTTCATCGGTCATGATAAACTCCACGTCAAAAGCAAATTCGAAATGCGAATGGCGAAATACGAAACAAATTTTAATTCTAAATTTGGACTTTTGGGATCCGTTCCGTATTTAGAATTTCGAAATTCGTACTTGTTTTTCCGTTATTTCATTTCCGCTACTTCCAATCTTTCCACGAGGGCGTTACAGACTTTTTCGTAGTCGCAACCAGTGATCACCTGGCCTGCAATTTCCACGTTCGGGCCCTCGCCACAACGTTCGAGGCAGAAGGTTGCCCGGATATCCACAACCTGGGACAGCCCTTTTTCCTCGACGAAATGGATCAGCTTCTGCAGCAACTGCTGCGAGCCTTTCACATAACAGTTCGTACCGACGCAGACTTTCACCTTCAGCATATCCGCGCCGCTCAGGCCGGTCATGCTCATACCCTCATCCGCCAATCGTCTGCGGTTCTGATAGTGCGTGTGGAGCAGTTCGTGGGCGAGGTGTCCGCCGACGTCTCCGAGGGTTTCCTCGTAAACCTGAGCGACCATGTGATTATCCTGGGCCTTGTGCAGTTGCAACGTCTTGTCGACCCGATAAAGGCCCTCAGCCCGTTTTTGCCTTGCATCGTGATCAAAACTTACGGGCTGGCCCGCGCCGCCGATACAGCCGCCCGGGCAGGCCATGACTTCCACGAGGTCGTAATCGCAGGTTCCGGCTTTTACGGAGTCTGCGATCGCGCGGGCATTTCGCAGGCCATGCACTATGGCCAGTTTGATCGAAATCTCGCCGACGACAATCTCAGCCTCGCGAAGTCCCTGGTCGCCGCGAACCTGTTTGAAGTTGACGTTTTCGAGTTTCACTCCGCCGACTTTCTCAGCTGCGTATCGAAGCACAGCTTCGGTCACTCCGCCGCTGGCTCCGAAAATAACGCCCGCTCCGGTCTTGAAACCAAGGGGCATGTCCAGCGATTCAGGAGCAAGATTGTCGAACTGCAAACCTGCCTGTTCTATCATCCTTCCGAGCTCCTGCGTGGTCAGAACGTAATCCACATCAGGTCGACCATCGGTCATAAACTCAGGTCTACGCGCTTCGGATTTTTTGGCGGTACAGGGCATGATCGAGACGACCACGAGGTCTTCGACGTCCACGCCCAGCCTGGCAGGGAGTATCCGCTTGGCCAGCGAACCGAACATCTGCTGTGGACTCTTGCAGGAGCTGAGATTGCCCAGCAGATTCGGAAAATATTGTTCCGCGAATTTAACCCAGCCGGGGCAACAGCTGGTAAACTGCGGCAACTTCTCACCAGCCAACTTGCGGGCGATGAATTCCTCAGCCTCTTCCAGTACCGTCATATCCGCGGTGAAACTGGTGTCATACACCTGGTCAAAACCAATTGCCTTCAGGGCAGCGACCATCTGCCCGGTGGTAACCTCGCCGGGCTTTCTGCCGAAGTATTCGCCCAACGCCACGCGCACAGCCGGCGCTATCTGAACAACCACAGTCTTTGTTTTATCTTCCAAAGGAACCCAAACCTCATCGATCTCGCTACGGGGTGTCAGGGCGCCAGTCGGGCAGACCGAAGCGCATAGGCCACAGTTCACGCACTCGACCTCGCCGAGGTTCTTGCCCAACGCCGGCAGTACTTCCACGTCCTTTCCGCGATAGGCAAAATCAATCGCGCCGATGGACTGGATTTCCCGGCAGGCTCGAACGCAGTCGCCGCAAAGTATGCACTTGTTCGGATCGCGAACCAGGCTGAGCGAGCTGGTGTCCAGCGGTTTTTTCTTGTGAGTGGGTTTGAACCGCACCTTTTCTATGCCCATCTGCCTGGCCAGGTCCTGAAGCTTGCAGGTCGCCGCCTTCGGGCAGGACGGACAGCCCTGGTCGTGATTGGCCAGGAGCAGCTCCAACGCGATTTTCCGCATTTCGCGGATTTCGCCCGAAGTGGTTTTGATCACCATGCCCGGTTCGGGCTTGGTAGAACAGCTGGTGACAATGCCCCTGCCTTCAATATCGACAAGACACAAACGGCACGCACCATACACGCTCAGCTCGGAATGATAACAGAATGTGGGAATCGTCACGCCGTGTGCGCGGGCCAGTTCCAGAACGTTTCTCTCATCGGCGATAGGAACTTCCTTGCCGTCCAGAATCAGTGTTGCTATTTTTTCCATGATATTAAACTCCAACCACGGCGTTAAACTTACATGCTTCCGCACAAGCGCCGCATTTGATACATTTTTCGGGATCGATCACATGCACCTGTTTCACTTCGCCGGTTATCGCACCGACGGGACATTTTCGTTTGCAGGCGGTGCAACCTTTACACAATTTGGGGTCAATTTCCGGCATTAGCAGGGCTTTGCATCGACCTGCGGGACAACGCTTATCGAAAACATGAGCCTCAACCTCCTGTCGGAAATTTTTCAACGTGGACAGAACCGGGTTCGGAGCCGTCTTGCCAAGCCCGCAAAGCGAACCCTTCTGTACGGCACGGGCGAGCTTATCCAACAATTCCAGGGTCGTCTCATCGGCCCGGCATTCGATAATATCATCCAGCAAAGCCAACATCTGCTTCGTCCCTTCACGACACAACACGCATTTTCCGCAAGATTCATTCTGCGTAAACTGCATGAAAAACCGCGCGACGCTGACCATGCAGGTACGCGAATTCATAACAACCAGGCCGCCCGAGCCGACCATAGCTCCAACACCCCGGAGACTGTCGAAATCCAGAGGCAAGTCCAGCTGTTCCGGCGTAAGACATCCGCCCGAAGGCCCGCCGATCTGAACGGCTTTGAAGTCCTCGTCCATAAGATTCCCGAAATCGTCCGTCACCCCACCCCCAATGTTGTAAACGATCTCGCGAAGAGTCGTGCCGAAAGGCACTTCAATCAATCCTGTGTTGGCAACATGGCCGGTGAGGGCAAAGGTCTTCGTCCCGGGCGATTTTTCCGTTCCGACTGCACGATATTTCGCCACCCCGCCGGGCCTGAGGATCAACGGAATCGATCCAAGCGTCTCGACGTTATTTATTACGGTAGGCTTGCCCCAAAGCCCGGACTCCGCTGGGAACGGAGGCTTGGGCATGGGCATTCCGCGTTGGCCCTCGACGGAAGCTATAAGGGCCGTTTCCTCGCCGCAGACAAAAGCGCCCGCCCCCTCCATTACATGCAGCTTGAAATTCATCTGCGTGCCGAAAAGCTTCTCGCCAAGAAGACCCCGCTCCTCAGCCTGGCCTATGGCAAAACGCATTCTCTCAACGGCTAACGGGTATTCCATGCGAACGTAGATGTATCCTTCGTCAGCGCCGATTGCGCGGGCAGCTATCATCATACCCTCGATCACACTATGCGGATTGCCTTCCATTACGCTGCGATCCATGAAAGCGCCTGGATCGCCCTCATCACCGTTGCAGATGACGTATTTTTTCGGGCCGGGCTGAACGCGAGTGAGTTCCCATTTTCTGCCTGTCGGGAACCCTCCGCCGCCTCGGCCTCTCAGGCCGGACTCCAACACTTCATTGCAAACCTGCTCAGGGGTGAGTTGGGCAAAGGCACGCTCAGCTGCGGCGTATCCGCCGTGGGCTATGTACTCGTTAATATTGCTCGGATCAATCAGGCCACACTCGCGAAGGACGGTTCGACTCTGCCGCTGATAAAACGGGATATCATCCCTGCCGCGGCAACGCTCGCCCGTGCGAGGTTTCTGATACAGCAACCGTTCGATAGTCTCGCCCTTTCGCAAAGTAGTATCGATGATTTCAGCAACGTCCTCAGCCTTGACCTTGCAATATAAAATGCCTCCCGGTTCAATGGTAACCAAAGGGCCCATCTGGCAGAATCCCTGACAGCCACTCTTGCTTATGTAAACATTCTCTTGGCCATCGTGTTTCGCGGCATCGTCGTGAACGTCCAGTTCGACCTTTACATCAAGCCCAGCCTGCCCAAGCTGTTCCACCAAAGCCTTATGAACCTTCAACGCACCGTTAGCCACGCAACCCGTCCCTGCACAGATAGTGATTCGTCGATCCATGACATCAAGGGCCTTTTGGAAATCCCGGGCTACATTTTCGAGATTAATTCGTTCCACAGTTTCCATCAGTTCTGTTCCTTCTCGCTCTTGAGAATTTGTTCGATAAGCTCCACCGCCGATTCGGGCGTCATTTGGCCATGGACATCATCATTGATTAACATGACCGGCGCCAGGCCACACGCCCCAAGGCAGGAAACCGTTTCGACGGTAATCAACATATCGTCGGTGGTTTTCTTTTCCTCGGACAGGCCCAGTCTTTCACGAATGGCTTCCAGGATGGGGATGGAATTTTTAACATGACAGGCCGTGCCATCGCAAAGCCTTACAATGTGCTTGCCTTGCGGCTCGAGCGTAAAATGCGCGTAAAACGTAGCTACGCCGTAAACGCTCGCCGGCGGAATTCCCAGCCCCGTCGCTATAAGGGCCAAGACCTGCTCAGGCAGGTAACGATACTCAGCCTGAACTTCCTGCAAAATCGGAATCAACTTCTCAGGCCTGTTGTCGTGACGGGCGAGAATTTCGCAGACCTTGTCAAACTTATTGGTGTTGGCATGGGGTGCAATAACAGTCGCTTGTTCTTCCATAATAACTTCTCCAACGGCAAATTAATTACGTAACGCCTCAGCCAGCCTGCTCGAAAGAACAGACAGACTGGCTGACAATTCGACGTTTTCAACAATAATCTCGTCCGGCACGTCCAACCAGACGGGTGTCAGATTCCAAATAGCCTTGATACCGGCCAGTACCATCATGTTTGCAACTTCCTGGGCAGCTCCGCCCGGCACGGTCAGCACGCCAATCTGAATGTGCATCCTGGATGCCAGATCAAAAAGCTTTTCCATGTCGTAAACCGGCTTGTCGTGAATGGTCGTGCCGATTTTGGCAGGGTCACAATCAAAAGCAGCCAGGATATTAACACCGTTTTGCGCGAAACCTTCGTATCCAAGCAAAGCGGCGCCGAGATGACCCGCTCCGACGAGAAAGGCGTCGTTGGCATTATCCCAGCCAAGATATGACTCGATGGATTTCAGCGTCGTGACAACATCAAACCCGATCCTGGGCCTGCCTACGCTTCCGGTGATAGCCAAGTCCTTGCGAACCTGAGTAGGATCAAGCCGAAACTCTCTAGCAATCTCCGTGCATGAAATATTACTACGCCCAGCTGCTCTGAGTTTCGTGAGATACTGGTAAAATTTCGGAAGCCTCTTCAGTGTGGGCTTCGATGCCGGCAGCGCCAAATTGTCCATAACTCACCTTGCCTTTCCTAAAAAACTGGCCTTCTTTACACTTTCAATCCAAAGCATTATTGGCTAAGCATTTATAATACCTGACCTTATAATAAAACAGCCAGCCTAGCCTATTTGTCAAGAAATCAGGAATTATTTATCGAGAACATATAATCGATAAATCTTTCTCGATTTAATATATAATGTTTCTCGGAATTTGGCAAGTAGTAATTAAATTTTTTCTAATTTTTTTAGAATGGGCTGCAGATTGAGGAGATGAAAATTCACAATCAGTGGAGCAAGAGGACGTGTTTAGAGCTTTTTGTCAGCGCAGCAAAAAGGGCCGAGGAAGTCTCCACGACCCTTTTTTCGGTATGCTCATAACAACTCGGAGCGAGAGGATTCGAACCTCCGGCCTCCTGGTCCCAAAAACCGCTGTTTGAGAATTGGAACGATGCATTTTTTTTCGGTTTTTATAGTGTCAAATCGACTTTACGGCGGCTACGCAACCGCCTGAAATTTCTACGGTACAAAAAAGACTTACGGTAACTTTTCACCCGAAATTCAGTTTGTACTGAGGTTTTGTTTTTCCTTTTCAAGACGAGCCTGGTCAATTTCCGCAAATGCTGTATGTCTTCCTAAAAAATAAGCTGCGGCAAGTAAAACAATTATGCCTAAAATTGCAGGTATAACCCAAGGGCGACTCACTTTATGTATTGCTTTTTTTTCGTCGTTACACATAAAAATTCCTTCCCGTTTTTTATTCCGTTGCCTTAAAGCCCTTGTCCGGTATAATACGCAAAACAATGTAAGGGATTAACCTTAGGGCGGGACGGACCCAATTTTTAATCAGTGGCTGTGTATTAAATTTTGAGGTGGGACAATGGGTTTCAAATCGGTAGAGGGATTCTTGTCGCTGTTGTCGGATTCAAAACCAAACCCCGGAGACGACTACGAACGCCTCCAATTAACCCGTGAATTAAATTGTTATGAACTTCTATTGCCTACGCGCGCTTTACGTGCGATGAGGAATTTTGCTCGGCGTCAAGTTCAGAATCGAGCTGCCGTTCAAGATCCGCCTCACTGCCGGCCTGAGCGGGTGCTGAAGTTTCCGACTTCCCAGCCGACCGGGAAACGCTAAGACCCCGGCAATATCCTAAAACTTCACTACGACCGGCGGCGTCCAGACTTCGAAACGCCGCCAGAACTTCACGTTCCTGGTCGGTTATCTCACCGGCCAGGCCCGCACGGTCGAATACTTTCCTGACCATGTCCGCTACCTGCTGTTCCGGTCCCGCCGGCGGTGGCCAACCCTGAGAATCGTCAACAAGCCAATCGAGGGATACGCCTAAAATGCTGGCAATTTTATGTACTCGGCAAACGCCAGGATCGGAAGTTGTACCATCTTCAATATTATTAACGGTGGTGCCAGACTGTTCGGCTTTCTCTGCCAGAGTTCTAGCAGACATATTTCTATCAATCCGCAATCGTCTGATTTTTTCGCCAAGCTTCATTGAGACTATGTTACGCATTCGTTTTATGATGAGAAGATTTTTTGAAAAAAAATTAAAAATTCTTATTGACATGCCAATCTTGCGTGCTATTATTCCCATGAAAAGTATTTTTTTACCACGCTGTCGTGGCAGAGAAAAGAAAATGAGAATTAATTACGACACACAACGGATTGAACAGGCAAGACACGCATATGGATTGACCAGAGGTGAGTTGGTCAAAAAAGCCGGGATTACATATCCAACCCTAAGGCTTTTCATGCAAGGAAAAGCACAGACGCCACAGACAGCCCGGAAGATTGCCCGTGCCCTGGGACTGGACCTGGCGGAGTTGGTAGTGACAACTGCCGCATGATAAATGAAAGAAAAATCGAATAACTGAAATTTTTGTGGGGCTTGTGAAAAATGACGCTGAAAAATCAAAGACCATACCGGGAAATGACAACCGACGAGATCAATCGCAGACACCGTTGGCATATTTTCCAGGAACTCGGAAGGAAAGTAGTAACCGTCAATCACAATCTCCCCGTCGGCGTCAACAGATCCCAAGCTGAAAAGATACTCATCGAGGCCGAGAGGAACAGGCAGGCCCACGAACGGCGAATGACTGTTCAGTGGTTGGTGCAAACCTACTGCGAAAAGTGCGCAAACTTTTTGATATACGGACCCGCCACAGCTGACAGCTACGACCATGACAAAAATTGTCCGGGCGTGGGCTGCAGGTATGACGGGATACCGACGCCTTCTCAAATGAACGAATGTTTTCTGCGCAAGCAGGCACAACGAGCAGGGGAGGCGGCTTAAATGGCTACGGCACTTTTTAACGACGTATATATCCCCGTCGAAGGGTTCAACCAGGCCTGCCAGGTATGCAACGAATTTCTTTACAACGGTTGCGAAGGATACGAAGGCGGCGACGCTACGCCGGTATGTTTCACGCCGGCGGAGACCAACGCAGGCGAGTGCAACCCTGATAACGGGAACGAGAACACCGACGATTATGACAATTACAAAAACCCCCGTATGGATGCTGGTTCCCCCCCCGACCGGCTCCATGAGCAAAGACGGAACGCCGGCGGTAGCAAACGCCCCCCCCGCGTCTGCTCCCCGGCTTCCGTCAATATTGCCGGGCGACAATATCCCAGTGAAAAATCTCCGCTTCTGCACCGTCGCGGGGATGGATTCCTTGCTGGCACCGGAGCGGAGGCGTGCTCCGCTCCGGGTGTCGGCTGCCAGATTGTTAATGAACAAAACCATACACAGGATTGTAAGGAGCCACGGAATGGCTGTGCATTGCGAATCTAGGACGATCTTTCGCCCCTCAAGAAATAAACAGCGATTTGAAGGTCAATATCAGCGGTTAAAAAAAACTTTCGCCCCTCAAACTTTAAGGGGCGAATCCGGCATGGCAGATGATGAGCAGCAAGGAAATAGCAGCAGCCCTCGGCGTGAGCGTGTCTTCCACGACGCGGCGAATGCGGTCGATACGGCAGCGGACGCGAAAGCTGGTAGCGGCCTCGGCGCCGGCGATGGCACCGAGCGGACGAAAGAACTGCGCAGCCAGGTCGATCGAGGAATTATTAACCGATCTCCGGCGGCTGGCGAACTACAACGAAGAAAAAGCACGCGAGCTGCTAAGAGAAGATATTGTAGCGGCGCTGGAAGGGCAGCACAGCGGGGCCGAAACCGGCAGCGAAGATATATAGCACATCACGGATTTTATGGGCGGGTCAAAACAACTGCAACGGTCTCTTTGATTAAAAATGACCACACTGGAATAAAGGAGACTGCCCATGAAACGCGGCGGGGAAAGCCCGCAAGTTCCCGGTCGATCGAAGAGATCGCTTTAGGGAAGCTACTACCGGTCGACCGGGATCGCATTTTGCAACCAACTGAAAGGATTTGAACATGGCTGAGATTACGAACTTTAACGAACTGGCCTCGGAAGTCGCAAGGCGATGTCAGAATTCAGAAGGCTTCAAGGGCGATCTGAACGTTGCCCAGGCTTCGCATGTGCTGAAACATGTTAAGGAGATTCTTTGCGAGGCCGGGATGATAGGCAGCGGCACTATCACCAAGATGTTGGAGGATTGTTTCGACATTGAATTACGCATAATTGGGTGGGGGAAAGCCCCAGCTACGCTGGATGAAAAAACCGCGGAACCGCAAGTATAAAAAGTGAATAAAAACTAACCGGCCAGAGGCCAAGGAACGAACATGTACACGGAAACGGAAGAGATGAAACAAAAACGCATCAAGGCGTTCAAGTATCACGCCCCGAAAGAAAACCAAATTGAAAGATACGCAATGATCCGGTACGGGGCAAATGTGATGGCTGCTGACATTAACAAAAATTGTCCGGAGAGCAGGGAGAAGTCGCTGGCCATGACCAAGCTGGAAGAGGTGGTCATGTGGGCGAACGCTGCAATTGCCCGGAACGAAGCTGATCCTGAGCCCGAGGTGGCACCTGGCCCGCCCGATCCGCCAAGATCAAAAGTTTCCCAGGTTGGATAATTTTTGACAACAAAATAAAAACCGGCGCGGCCGGGAGGCGAAAACCTTAAAGCGTTTTTAAAAAGGCAATCCCACGGATAACTAACACGCCTCGGCAATCCTGGAAGTGATTGTCCACGCCGGAATTTTTTAGAACAGAAGTAGTCAGTAGTCAGGATTCAAAAATCAGTAAGAAAGGTATTTTATGAACATCGATATTAAAGCCGGAGATTACAGGCTGAAAATAAATTTTATCGAAACCCGCCAGGGTAAAGATACGAGAATTGACCCCGAAACCCAGCACGTCTACACAGTCGAACTGTTCAAACAAG
Organism: Phycisphaerae bacterium; assembly: GCA_963664745.2. Taxonomy (GTDB): domain Bacteria; phylum Planctomycetota; class Phycisphaerae; order SM23-33; family SM23-33; genus B1-G9. The sequence goes on along the minus strand of CAXXMC010000002.1, from coordinate 346,630 downwards.
AGCAGCTCAAAGCGACGGTTAAATTCTGGATGTCGGTGAATAATATTTTTCAGGTTATCAGTACCGCAATAGATGTATTAAGCGACGAAGGGCATGTCCAGCTGGATGAATTTTTAATACACGCGGTGGATGAACAGCAGGAATCATGTAACGGCAACTAGTGCCCAGTGCCTGGTGCCAAGTGCCTGTTTTTGGAATCGGAGAACGGAATCGAAATGGTCAATTTACTGGTAATAGCCGCCGCCGTCGGAGCTGTTTACCTGGTGGTGTGGCTCATGGAAGGATACAAGGAAATGAACGAACGTGTGAACCATAACGGGACAACAATTTTTCAGACTGCCATGCTGGAGTGGATACAGGAAGACTCGACGCGGTGGCGTGCGGATCACCCGTATTATCATTCTGAAGGCTCACCATGTTATTTCTGCATTAACGAGTTTCAGGGTAAATATTATCTGACATTTGAAGGCGTTGAGCCTTTGGCACATCGCGAGCCGTTCGAATCCTTCTTTCTCGCCGCGTTCTGGGCCGAGGCGGGGGCGATACGTGACTGTATCGGTTTCGACGAGGATGCGGTCAAAAAAGGGAAAGTGAGAAAGCAGGACTTACCGGAATTCGCCAGGCAATATTACAACGGCTGCAGGGCGGCGGCGATCTTCAGCCCCGACCGTAACCAGGGAACACACCCGCCGGCAGAGCAGCCGGCGGAAAAAATATTTAAGTCTGAAAAACAGGCAATAGGCACTGGGCAATAGAAGAAAGGAAAAGGCAGCGATGGCTGAATTTGAACCGAACTCAAATACTGTTAACCAGGAAGCGAGGGAGATGTTGATTAAAATTCTCCCGGATAGCACGCGAATCGACGTGATGGAGGCTTATGTCTTGAAAATAAACGCGATGGTTTGTGAGGCATGGGCAAAGACCAAGGAAATTCAAAAGCTCTGAAGTGAGGAAGGCATGATAGCTTCAAAATCACATGAATTTTTAAGCACGCCGCAGGCGGCTCAGTTGATGGGCGTAAGCTATACGACCGTTATCGACTGGATTAAAAACGGCGTGTACGGCGTGAAACTCGCGGCAAGCCGGGTCGGGGGCCGTTGGCGAATCGCCCATGAGGATCTGGCAGAATTCAACGCAGCCATGAACAGCGAAACGCCACAGCAGACCAGGGAACACACGAAAATATCGGCCAAAGAATTCGCCCGGAAAGAAAAGGCCCACCAGCGGGCAAAAAACGAACTGGTAGCACTTGGGATACTTTGAAAACAGGCAATAGCAAATAGGAATTTGGAATTTGTAATGACGCAAGGACGCGTAATTGAATCAGGTATGCAAAAACACGAGCGTAAAATCCGAACCAGCAGAGCAACTGATTCGGGAAAACCTCGATCAAATCCAACTGACGGCCCTGACCCTCGCCCGCGGGAACTCGAATATCGAAGCGGAGGAATTTTTCGCCGACGGCTTTTTTGGCCTGCATCAGGCGGCTATCCATTATCGACCGCAGAGCAATATCCCCTTCCGTGCATACTCGCGTCACGGGATCCGCGGGGCGATGATAAGCGGACTTTTCAAAAAACAATCCCGGATCGTTCCAGAGTCCAGCGATACCTGGAAACCATTCACGACGATCGACGATCGCGAAAGTCTTCGCAAGCTGCTCCAGCCGTTACCGCGTGCGCTTCGCCTCGTAATGCTCCTTCGTTACGAGGCGGGGCTGGAGTTTTCCGAAATCGGTCGCGCCGTCGGCGTATGTTCCAGCCGGGCTGCGGGGCTGCACGCCGAAGCAATCTGCACACTGAAAGGAATTTTCTGTCATGACCGCCAAGAACGAAGAAGAAATAAACAAAACGCCCGCGGCTGAACCGTCGAAACCGGATCGAAGCAACCATCACTGGTCGGAGGCCGACATCTGCCTGCTGATTGAGAGAGCATATCACGGGGAATGCTGGGCGAAAATTGCCGAACGGCTCGACCGATCGGCACACGCATGCGAACAGGAACACTCGGCGATTATAAGCGGCAAGACGCTGCCGTTCGATCTCCCGCCGAAAACCCAGGAACTTTTGTACGCACATCGAAAGATTCTGAACCCGCACGCGTCGCCCTTTGAACCAGACCTGCGAAGGCTGTTGACGCGAATTTACCAGTTGCGACTCGGAAGCATCGCACTGCAGATTAAAAATAAGGTTGTGACCCCCCAGGAAATCGCCGTCCTCGTGGACCAGGACGAAATCGACCAGATCGCCGCCATGGTTGCAGAGATGGAAGGCGGGAAAAACAGTAGTCAGGATTCAGTAGTCAGTGGTCAGTAAAAAGGAAAATAAGATGGCAAAAACACTACCGGTAAGAAGTAACGGTGAAACAATTGGTTACATGATAGAATGTCCTGCCTGCGGTTGCGGTCACCTTTTCTATACTAACCACCCTGATAAAAAACACGATCACAATTGGACGTTCGACGGTAATTTGGATTCGCCCACGTTCTCACCTTCCATGCTTGTATACCCCAGCCATAACCAGAAAAGATGTCACAGCTTTGTACGTAACGGGAAAATTCAATTCCTAAATGACTGTGGTCACCAAATGGCTGGACAGACTGTCGAACTTCCAGATATGGATGGCGAAGAATGTTAATACTCAGACGACAGCAGGATGAAAGCATAACGATCGGTAACAACGTGAAAGTTACCGTTATCGACATACGCGGAGAGTCCGTCCGGCTAGGGGTGGAAGCTCCGCCACATGTCTCAATACACCGCGAGGAAGTTTTTCAGGCGATGAACCGTTCTGAAATTAAGGAGCTTAACAATGGCAATAGTGACTAATGAACTGAAAAAACAGCATGGGAGAGTTTGAAGACGATGGTCTCATTGAATGTATTCACTGCGGTGAACTGTGCGACCCTTGTGATCTGTTCTGCCAAAACTGTGGAGAGTATCCGGACTCATGAAATGTACGCATGAACATGTTCTGAAAATGACCGAGAAACGCGGCTGGTTCAAGAACCAACTCGTCTTTATCGAAAGTCTGCTTAACGGTCGGTGGAGTTTCTGGACGGCGATTATGCTCAACGGAACCATCGGAGAACTGCCGGAATGGGCAATCCCCCAGCTGAACTTCTCTGCAGGCTTGTGGGAAAACTCACCCGGATGCGGGAATCGTCAGCAACTCGCACAAAGCGACGAAGGAAAACTTTTGCTCAATTACGTTGGCGGTGGATTGGATGCGAAAAAACATGTTCTCAAGATCTTCGAAAAGTGCATGTACGCCGGTTCATGCAGCCTGATTGATCTTATCGAATGGTGGTTATGGGCTTTCGGCTCGCCCAGGATCAAGTCTCGTCCCAGGCTGCCGGAACGGGCTGCTATAGCGATGTACAGCGAACTGCAGCTGCAACGCATGATTGGGAATCCTACCGACTGGGGATCGATTATAGCAACGGAGTTCATCGGCGGCGGCAAACGTGGAACCGCATGGTTCCCGACGCCAGTAAATATCGTAAAGATGATGGTCCAGATATCCATGGGTGACAGCAAGGAGGATACAAGGCTGCAATCCGTCAATGACCCCTGCGTAGGTACCGGAGTGATGCTGCTGGAGGCGAGCAATTATTCTCTCGACCTTACGGGACAGGATATCGACCTGTTGATGGTTCGGCTGTGCGAATTTGCGGGCTGGCTGTTTGTGCCATGGATGGTTTGTGGTGACAAATCAAAGCTTCGTGAATTTCAGTTCCGAGATATGCGAAGAAAATTTGACCCGATCTTTGAAATACTGAAATCTCCGAAATACGTCCATGCTGACGAGACTGAAAAATATCCGGACGAGGAAATTTCGGAAGTTTTAAATGAAAAATTCATCTGGATTGACGGCGAGAAATATCCCGTGCCCGCCGGCGGAGATCCGGAAAGTACACGCGAGGCACTGACGGCAGTACTCGCCGGCGAATATGAGGAAGAACGGGAATCCGTACAGGTTCCCATAACCTGGAAATAGGCAATAAGAAATTGGAGATCGAAAAATGTTCAAAGAAAAAGTTTATAAGAAACAGCTGGAAGAATGCTGCAAAGAATTTACCAAACTAAATTCCCTCTTCTCTCATATCGGCCCTTTGAACGTGGCAGATAACCTGGGATTGCTGATTATAAGCATGAAACAACTTGGTGACCGGAACTACCGGTTGCAGGAATTGTTGGGGGAATTAATAAGTTTAGCTCTGCCGGCGGCTAATAACATGGAAAATCCGCTGCTGGTAGATCGAATCAGGGAAATCAGGACAGAATTGAAGGCAATGAGAAAAAAGGACAAACAATGATTGACGAAACTATTTTTAACATGCTGATCAAGTCTCGGAAGATGACTCATAACGTCCCGCCCTTCGAGCGGGAAATTTACAACGACGGCAAAAAAGCAATCTCGCCGGCGCCTGAACAATTGCGATGTTTCGCCCAGAATCTGATTGATAACGTCCGTGAACATCGACATCTCAAGGGTGCCAAGATACTGCTGGTCTGTGAAGCGTCCGAGTCTACGGCAAAAAAGCTGACAAAAGGTGAACGAGTAAAGATTGGCAATGCCCGCCGGACCAGCCCGCTGCAGCGAGTGATGTGCAGCGGACGCCAGACCGAAGCGGAACGCAAGAAGCCCAGGGACGACGCTGAGAAGTCTCTCTTCGACCTGCCGGGCTTTGATTTCATAGTTACGCTTTCAAGCGACTGGCTGGCAACTACGGGCTATCTGGACGGCGAGGAGGAAGGGTATCGCAAAGCGTTGGCCCTGATCGACCATGAACTTCTCCACTGCGGCGTGAAAATTATAGGTAGTTTCATTCGTCCGGAGGAACTCGCCCAGTTCGTCCAGAACCTTGGAGACAGCCACGTAGAGACCTGTAACGACGTCCAGGACGTCAAGACGGGCAAAATCCTAGTGAGGTACATGTCGACCAAGGGCAAGCGATACGAATGGAAACTTCGCAAACATGACCTGGAAGAGTTCAACGGCGTCGTCGGACGCTGGGGAGCGTGGGACAGGTCAGTCGCCCGGCTCGTCGACGAGGTTATAAAAAACGACGATACCCCCCTGCTCGACCAGGTAGCATAAAAAACAGTAGTCAGTAAAACAAACTGACAGCTGAAAACTGATAACTGAAAACTTTAGAAAGTCACGGATGGCTGGAAAACAGAAAAATCAAAACGTCTGGCGGATCGTAGAGCACGACGCACGTCTGCAATCGACCGGCGGTCGATCCATTGACGTGCTTATCAATTCCAGCCCGTACATTCAATTTCCAGTACACCCGAAGGATGCAGAGATAATTCTATTCAAGCAACAACTCGATAGCTTACTGAGCGACGTTAAAAAACGTCCCGCCTGGATGACGTTCTGGCTGCTGGCTCAGTGGAGCTTTGATACCGAAGTACGGTTCAAAGGGTTTCTGCTGGATGTAACCCGTCAACCGGCAAGCAATGCGTTCCTGGCCGAGCGTATCGGCCTGACCGTCAGTGATATCCGCAAACATCTTGCGGTATTGGAAAAAGCAGGACTGATGGAGCGGGTCGAATGGGAAGATCCATCGGAGAAACCCAGGCCGAAATCCCGTAACGCGGACTGGCGAAAACGCGCCCGTGAAAATGACGGGAAAAAAGGTCAGAAATCGACCGGTAAAAAAACGAAAAACGGCGGTAAAAATACGGGCAAATCCGCGCGCCCAAGCGGTGACGTGACACCGGACGTCACCCTTTCAAGAACGACAAAACGACAAAACGGCCTAACGGCCTTAGAAGGCGAAAGCCAAAGCGGCCTAACGGCCTTAAACGACGAAGGGAAAAGCTCGGCGGCTCCGGCTGCGCCTACGCCGCCTCGGGTCGAAGGGCAAGCCGAATGTGAACGCGTAGCTCAGCAAATCGAAGTGCAAATGCTAAAAGTAATCCAATTCCCGAATGGTGTAACGGAAATTGAAGACGTTGGAAACGTCAACGCCAAGCCGGAGGCCGAAGCAAGGTCGATGGCTGACGCCACCGCCGGGCAAACAACGCCCGGCCCCACCTCCACCCGGTCGGAGGTCGTAAGGTCGCCATTTGTCGACGCTGAGGAGGGTTCCAAACCCGCCAATGGGATTCCGATTCCTGATTCCACTGGCACCGGGCCAACGGACCCTCCTCGCTCGAATTCGTTTGTTACTAACACGTCGGACAATAAGTGGATTGCAGATCGCTACGGCTTGCAGGTCTCGATCTGGACACTTGAAATTTACGAGGCACTCGGCAGGCCTGCGGCTAACGATGGACGCCAGAAGGCCCGTGAACTCGGTACTATCGCGTCGGCTTGTTCACGCCATGGTTACGGCTATGTACACAGTAAGTCGCTGCATCACGCTCGCGGGCTGGCGAAGAAAAATCCCGGATTCTTCAAGACTGGCATTGTGCCGGCCTGGAATTATGTTCTGAAAAAACGACTGGAAAACGCCGGCGGCAATGTAGCCGCCGGATGAAAGATTGAAATTTGAAACAGGAGACGCAGAGATGACGAAATCAGATTCAGCACCACCCACTTGTGAACGCTTGCCGAAGCCGAGTTACATCGGCTTGCCAGCCGACGAGATCACCATCATGGAAGGTCATAACGACCGACAGATTTTCGACGAGCAACCCCTGACCCTGCTTGGCGATTCCATCGCCGCCGTCGGGCAGGTTCAGGATGTTATCGTCAATCAGGTCAGCGGACGATACGAGCTGATCGACGGCGAACGCCGTGTACGTGAAAAACTCAAACGCATTGAGGCCGCCGAGGCTGAAGGGATTGAAGTTCCACCTGCCGAGCGAATGATTCAGTGCAAGGTCTACGAGAATCTAACGCCGCTGCAGGTCTTCATTGCATCGGACGTAACGGACACGCACAAGGTCAAGCTCAACGTGATTGAGCGTGCGAACAAGTTTGAAAAAATGGCCTGCACGTTTGGTTATACCCCTCAACAAATCGCCGAGCACGAAGGGATCACCGGAGAGACTGTTTCACGCTTGCGGGCGTTATTAAAACTTCCGGAAGAAATTCAGGAGATGGTTATCAGAGCGAAAAATCCGCTGCCGATCCATCAGGCCCGGCTGCTGTTGAAACTCCCGAAAAAAGAACAACTCGCCATGGCTAAAAAGATAGCACCCCTTGACGGGCTGATACTCTCCGAGGCCGAGACGCGAAGCCTTGTGCAGAAATCAATAGGCCCTGCTCTGCCAGGATTGGAGTTGCCCGGCGACAGCGAGTCATCCGGTGACAGTGATAATGGCGAGTACAAAACAGCTGCGGTTCAGAAGGCCCGCGAGAATGCCGCCCAAGCGTCGAATGAATCAGGAGAAGACAGGATAGCTGCGATGATGGAACCGCCGTCCCTCGCCCCTGACGTTCCGGTCGAAGAAACACTCAAGCCAGTCAAGGTAATGATCTCCATAGCGGGCAAGCTCTCTGGCTCAAAGTCCAAGGGAGCTGTAATCAAGGCCGCGACGGTCACCCTTAAGGTCGGCGAGGAAATACAAATTCTGCCAGAGGCCTTGGACTTGACCAGCTGCCCAGGTTTGGCCAAGGCTGTCGAAACGGCAATGGCAGCACAAAAGAAAACGGCCCGCCCGGCGGGAGCGAAGAAAACAGCGAAGAAGGTCGTTAAAAAAACAGCAAAGAAATAGTCCACAGATTACACGGACTTCACAGATTTGTTTTTACAGAATTCTGAATACTGACTACTGAATACTTTTTATCGGAGATAAAAAAATGGCATACATTGAACACAACGGACAGAAACATGCAATACCAACCGGCGGCGATCCAGCTGCGACATTCGAGTCTCTCCAGGGCCTGCTGCCTGAGATGAAGAACGCCAAACTCGGCAAGCCCGACAAGGACGGCAACTACAAGGTCGAATCAAACTTCGGGCGAAAGGGCTAGCCGCGAATGATCATCGGACGCGACATAGCACAGGCACTTGTCAGACTCGTTCCCAACGGAAGCAGCTACGATCCTGACAGTCAGGCCCGCGCCGGCAAACTCCCCAACACGATGCGGGAACTTGTCGAAGGTAAATTCGATATCCAGCCCGACTCGCCAGGGCCGGAATTTACATGGGGCGAAATGCCCAAGACGAAACAGCGTATGCCGGGGAGACTCATAAGCGTCCAGGATATACCAGTCTTGTCAAAAAATTTTCCGCGACGCAAGCGGCTGGTTCGTCCCTCCGGCCCGCCGAAGGTGGAAGATTATCAGTGTTTCTTCCCGCTGCTTTCCGCCTTCTGGGCCTGGGCAAAGAAAAAACATATCGCCAGCCAGATCGATATCGATCATCCATTGAGCTGCGACTTCAAAGGACGTGGTTGGCCAATTTTGAATCGGTTCGCGGACGAGTTGAACGCTCGTGGCATGTACATGGAGGATATTTTCCCGCAGAACGACTGGGGATGTTGCGGTGAGGAAGAACCATTTGACCATGCATACCTACCGCTGTACTGCACAAACTATGATGACTCGGACGTGCCACTGCTGGAGTTACTGGAACGATTGCATTCGACCATGCGTTCAGAATGTTGTTACCGCTTCGACACACTCCCGGAAGCGGCTTATGAATTCACAGACGATAAAACGCAGGTGGATCAGGCGGCAACAGTGCTTCTGAATATCGTTGGTAACCGTAGGCGGTTTGCACTGCTGCCAGACATCTGGGCGAACGCACTGGAAGGCTTGAAAGAATACAGAGGGGGTTGTCTGACCTTTACGGAATACGAAGAGGTATCGATCGAGATACTGCCTGGTAATCACATGTCGATTCAGTTCCTGTTTGAATGCTGCCAGTCCGTGGCGGATGTGCGTAAGGTGATAGATCCCCTTGTTCAAAAAGTTATGGAAGATACAGCTGCCTTCTGGCAGTCGTTTGTGGAGACATTGAATGACATCGGCAACAAAAACCCGAAACTCACAAAAGAAAAAGAAACCAGACGTCGAAAGACAACGGCTGCAGGCAAGCATTGATATCTTCGACGAGTCGATAGTGGTCACGCGATACGACTGGGCCGGCACGCAGCTTGGGCGTAGTCTGGTAGAACCTGGCGATATCATAAAAATGCTTGGCGGTCTGCAGAACAATGCCGTTCAGTGGCACAGGCCCGCTCCCGGCGTGGTTGCCTTCGGTACAGATGCAAACGGCAAGCAACGCTGCCTGGTGGTTCGCCCGGCAAAGCGGACGAAGATACGCTGCGACGTTGGCAATAAAACCAAGCGGCTTGATGTTCACATGCCGAATTTACTGGCCGAGCTGGTAGGTGAAGGCGACGCGGCAAACCCGCGATGGAAACAGATCGCCGCCGTCTATTGCTTCGCAGGGCGGGGTGGGGTTAAAAGCCTGAGTAACGATACCGTCCTGCGTGTGCCGCCACTGCCGAATGTCTACCGTACCGGAAAGATATGCATGGGTAGCGTGAATGTTTCCACCTGGGAAAAACTTAAACCCGCAGAGGTATTCGAAAAAGCGTTCATAGAGACGCCGTTCACGGACCATATCTTGACCGCCCCCCTGGAAGAGAGTGGCAGGAAGGCGAAGTATCGAAACGTGCTTCACGCATTGAAAGAAACCCGCGGGCGCGTGCCGCTGGGAGAGCTGGTACGGCTGGGAACGTTCGGCGAACTGATGAAAGGGAAGTTTAATGCGGAATGATGAAACGAAAAAAATGCCGGTCTCTCACCTGCAATCGGTTCACGTCGTCGGCTGCGGCGGGACGGGGGCGATCCTGGCAGATCACCTGGCGAGAATGATTACCGGGTATCGATTGGAAACGCAGCTCGTACTCCACGACGGCGACACGGTAGAGGAAGCGAATATCACGCGACAGAATTTCCAGCCTCATGAAGTGGGTGCAAATAAGGCCGAGGCGTTGGCGTTGCGTCTGGCAGGACAGTACGGCATGGAAGTGATAGCGTGCGGGCAGTACGTGAAGGTCGCAAGCGAACGTAGCCAGTTTGGGCATTCCTCCCTGGTGATCAGCTGCACGGATACGCTGGTCAGTAGGCGGACTGTGGCGATGGATCGCCCGTCTCACTGGCTGGATGTGGGTAATGAACTCCACCACGGCCAGGCTATCCTCGGAACGACGCACGAAAAGCGTAGGTTGCAGTCGGCGTGGAAGAGTTGGAATAAGTACGGGCATGTGATTGAACTGCCGGACATGGCCGCGATGAACCCCGGCATACTGCGTGCTCGTAAAACACAAACCAAAGCGGGCTGTGCTGACCAACCGTTCGCACAGCAGGGCTTCGGTGTCAATGCCATGGCTGCCCTTGCAGCTGCAACACTGACAAAGCAAGTGCTGGTTGACTGTGAGGTGTCGTTTCACGGGATATATTTCAATATCTCCGACGGATTTTTCACGCCGCGTCTGATTACGCGGGATCTGCTCGCACCATGGAAGCCAGAGCGAAAGAAAACGAACACGAAAACAACGAAAAAACGTGGTATGTAAGGCCATGTAAAGCGATTTAAGGCCCTGTAAATGAAAGAGTTTATGAGAATCAACGCCGTGCAATACAACGCGATCCAGGTCAACACAAGGCCTTCTTCGCTTGCTTGCGTAAGTAATGTTAAAGGAAGCACTTACGACACAGGTAATACGAGCGGGTCCTTCCTAGGGGAGCGACGGGGGTCTCCGCCCTACATCGCGCTGGAACCCCCGTTTTGAAATTTTAAAAATGTGACTTTACTTACATGGGAAAAAGAACTTACGACAATTCGGCAGTCCCAAAAAAGGCCAAGGCGAAACGAGCTTCCAAGGCTTCCTCAAAGGCCGTGAAGCTGCCTGTAACCGCAAGTAGCGTGCGGGCTGCTGCTTTGGCCGGGCGTGGTTTCTCAGACGCTGAGGTAGCTTTGGGGCTAGACAAACTCAATCCGCCCATGACGCTTGAGGAAGTATTCAAGAAACATTCCGTCCTGGCTGCAGCGTGGGAACGCGGGCTTGAATTGTACAACGTCAAAAGCCTAGCGATCTCCGGTGCGTCAAAAAGCGAGATCGCTGAGGCTATGGCGTATACGCAGGATCAATTTGAGAAGAAGCTGCAAAACGACAAGGAATTATTCAACGTTTGGAATCAGGCACGGCTCCAGCATCTTCGGGGCCTTCGTTCCGGGCTGACAAAATCTGCCGTGAAGGGAAACCAGCGAGCAGTTGAAACACTCGAACGCCTTGCTAAACAGGACGCTCCAGCGGCGATGATTGATCCAATGCGAATGACTGTCGAGCAGGCTGCAGCGTTTACGGGTTATAGTCGCCAGACACTTCACAGTTGGAACACAAAAAACGGGGCGCCTCGTAATGCTGACGATACTGTCAATCTACCCCAAACAATTGCCTGGCGGATTGAATTTGAAAAGACGCGGCTGTCCAAACGCACGGGGAAAGGCATGTCCCCAGCTGACGCACTTCACAATGAGAAACTTCGCAAGGCCAAACGTGAGAATGATGAGGAAGAGGGAAGGCTCGTGCCGCTGGATCAAGTGATGGTAACAATCATAGGTTTAGAAGCGGCAATGGTGAACGTTCTGGAAAACCAGCCTCGCGTTTTTGGCCAGAATCTTCCAGGAAAAACCGCCGGCGAGATTGAAACGGAAGTCACCAAGTTCAACCATGCCGCGCGTAAGAGAATTTATAACGCTCGAAAAAATCGCGATCCAATCCCGGCTGTATTCGCAGAACCTTTTCGGAAATTTATCGAGGAACTGTTGTATTCAAACGACTCGAAAGAAAGCGACGGTGAAAAATGAAGGACGTAACTCTGGTTGTTTTACATGAATGTAAAAAGTGCATGTTACAGACAAAGTGTGAAAATAACCCCCGTATCAAAATCCGCGTTGATGTCTATGGTCGGTGTATGGATTTTACCTCAAAACCTGAGCGAAGTGACTATTGCGATATGCCAGGTGAGCACTGTCGAACGTGTGGAATGGCAGATTGCCCCAACCGGAAAACAACAGAAATTTAAATGGTAGCAACGACTGAAAAATACGATCTGCCTTTACCCTTGCCGTTCAATGCGGAGCGTGAGGATATTCTGTTACCTCGCCTGCGGCGTAACCTGGTGGAGTTCGCAGAAAATGAACTCACTCTCACAAATGAGAAGGGCAAGGATCTCGGACCATTCTCCTGGGACCTCACGCCGTTTTGGATAGAAGTCGCATTCTGCCTTTCGGATGTTGATATTGACCAAGTAACTACCAGCAAATGTACTCAGAGTGGTGGAACTACTCTTGCCAATGCTTTTACCGCCTGGATAGTGTGCGAATCTCCGGACGCTCTTTTGACCGTACTGCCCACAGAAGCTGCTTTAGGCCGCCGCGTGAAGCGTCTCAAGGGTATGTTTGCGGCCAACCCGATCTTAATGCAGCATCTCGGTCATCTCCGTAACCTGACCGAAAACGGCGCCGATCTGGACAACATGAATATGTATACGGGTTTCGCAGGATCCGCGATAACTCTGTCTGATGTTCCGCTACCGTATGTGATCATGGACGAAACCGGCAAATACCCTGCAGGCAGCGGCAAGGAAGGAAACCCGGTAGGTCAGGGGCGAGCCCGTCAGCGATGGTTTTATTATCGCATGCTGTTTGTAAATTCCTCACCCGTCCAGGAAGAGGACGTTCTGGACAACGAACTCAACGCCGGCGATATGTGCGAAGATTACGTCCCTTGCCCGCACTGCAACTATCGTCAGATTCTTACCTGGGATCAGTATCTCCTGGATAAGGGCGAAGACGGGCACCTGCTGGATCACGAGGAATACACCAAGGGCGATCATGCCCGATACGTCTGTGCAAAGTGCGCGTGTGAATGGACTGAGCAGGAACGCTGGCAGGCGGTCACGCGCGGCGTGTGGATCCCCGCCGGCATGCCCGAAGATAAAATGGCCGAGCGTTTTGCAATATGGGAGGAATTCTGGAGAAACCCGAACAGCCAGCCTGACAGCCCCAAGCGTCCGCAAGCCTTGATATCTCTATATAAAAAACTCAAGAAAAACCATACATCCAAACATAGATCATTTCACCTGCCGGCGTTTTACCTCCCCCCAAACACAACGGACGCGGGAACGCTGGCTAAGGAATACGCTTTTGCAATAGAGCGGAAAAAAGCGGCCCAGATCAAGTATCTGCAGAATTTCATTAACCTGCAGTGCGCCGAGCCGTGGAAAGAGACGGAGAAATCATTTTCCGAGGCTTCCCTGCGAGATCACCGCGTGGATATGGCTGTTGATCTTGTACCCAAGCGTGCCCAGCTGTTGACATGCGGGATTGACGTTCAGAAACATGGTTTCTACGTTGTCATATGTGCCTGGGGTTACATGTGGGAATGCTGGCCGATATTTGCCGAATGGATCGACGCCGGCTGTACGGTTTCCGGACAATTCCAGCGAGGCGAAACTGACCAGCCTTATAACTATCAGCCTATTGTTCAAGGCCTTCTCCCCAGGGCTTGGGAACACGAGGGACACACCGACAGGATAGGTCTTACTTCGACAGGTATCGACTCGGGCGACGGAAATGTTACGCACATTGTTTACAGCGTGTGTGATAACCTGGCCAACCCGGACTTTTTCTTCCCGGCAAAGGGCGTGGATAATCAGGAACAGCCGATCATGGTTAAATTTCTCAACGAAGACGAGGGCCGCCATGGCCGAAAACGGGTTTACCGGCCGAATGCGATCCGCGTGAACGTCTCGACTCTGACATGGAAAAATAGATTGTATCAGATGATGAGTAATCCATACCCCGGCCCGGGATACATTCACATGCCGGATTATCTTTCAGATGAATTTTGGGACCAGATAACCAGTGAGGAACTCAAAACTACATACAAAAACGGGCAGAAAAAACTCGTCTGGAAGCTAAAAAAAAGACGTATGGCCAACCACTACCTAGACGCCTTTGTTCTTGCAGCTGTAGCTGCTCACCGAGCTGGCGTAAATCGGCTTGTAGACATCGCGAACGTCCCGGATATGGCTGAGCCGATACGGAGAGGTTCAAGACGTAAAAAACGAAGTTCCGCGGCAATGGGCCGCTTTTAGACAACGTGAAAGGATTCATTATGACAAAGAAAAAAAACATGGAAGAACTGAACGAAGATCAGGACCTGGAAAACGAAGATATCGAAGGCCAGGAAGACTTTGATGATGAGGACATAGACGAAACACCGGATGATGAGGACCTGGACAAATCCCAAACGGATGAAGATGATAGCGAAGCCGATGAATGGCCGCAGGGGGATGAAATGATCCTCCTGGGTGCCAAGTTGATTGACTTCAGCACACTGAAGTCGCTACGTGAAAAATCGGAAGATTTTTTAAGAGCTCTGGCTCGAAAAGTCGGTGCGAAAGACGATGGTGATCATGAGCAGCTGGCCAAGCGACTATGGAGCCGCCGGCGTGGCCAGAACCCGAAAAAGAAAAAACAGCACACCAACGCAGGAACACTCTGCCCGAGGTGTGAAAATATGTTGCGAGTAACGTTCACCGGGCCTGAGTATCGTAGATACATGTGCGATCATTGCGGCAAGAACCTGAAGATATCCCGTAACGATTGATTGTGAAAGCAAGGCCATCGAGGGCGGCTGGCGGCGGTCACGCTGTCCAGCAGCGTCGCGAAGGTGCAACTTCCCGACCTTTTACACCCCCGACGGCAATACACCGTGAAATGTAAAGAGAAAAAAGTACCGGCGGTCACAGAACAGGTCAAGAAAAATGGCTAAGAAATTGTTAAACACCAACACAAAGAACCTGAAGCACATCACCTTGAAGTTACGACAGTTCGCGGTGCCGATCGACACCCTGCAGCTGGATCCCGATAATGCAAACCTGCATGATTCGGAATCCTTGACGAAAATCGCCGCGAGCCTCGAGGAATTCGGGCAGCAGCTTCCGATCCTCGTAGGCCCGCGGGGTATCGTTAAACACGGCAACGGCGTTCTGGAGGCCGCCAGGGACATTCTGGGCTGGAAGCATATCGCGGCCATGCCAAGTAACCTCAAGGGGCTGAAACTTGACGCCCTGGCGATTGCCGTCAACAGAACGGCGGAGTTTTCCAAGTGGAACAAGCCTGTCCTGGCCGAGCAGATAGCCGCCATTGCAACTGAGGACGAAAAGGCGCTTTCCGCCGTTGGTTTCGGCGACGATGTGGAGGAAATTCTGGACATGCTGGACGGCGGTAAAAAGAAGGCCGCAAAAAAAGACGATAAACGCACCGTCGCCGACGTCGGCGTGACCGTAGGCGGGTACCGCTGGAAGGTCGAACGCAAGGCGTATGAAAAATGGCTGGAAGATCTGCGCCAGACAGCCGGTTTCGACGATGATTCTGTCATAGACGAAATGAAAAGGAGGCTGGGACTGTGAAATTGATCTCAATTGAAGAGATCCGCCCCAGCACATACAACCCGCGAATAACCGACCCTGCCAGGCTGGACCTGATCGAACTTTCCCTGCGAAAACTCGGTTTTCTCCTGCCGATCTACGCCGACGCAGACGGCGAGATTTTAAGCGGTCACCAGCGACAGATTGTAGCTGAGCGGATCGGAACGATCCAAGTACCGGTCGAACACACCCGGCCGATGAACCTGCAGCAGCGGAAGGCTGTCAATATCGCCTTCAACCGTGCGACTAATGACCTGGCTGTCACTGATACACCTGCGAGTTTGACTGCCGAGTTGCAGTCTGCTAAAGTATATGAAGTGGCGGCAAAACTCCCGGACAAAACACCTGATACGCCTGAATTCTATCCGTGCCTGCAAGTCAGACGGGTACCCATCAAACCCTTGCTTCGAGCCAACTCCGGGCGATGGGTAAGGTATGCGGCGGCAATTTCCAAGACGCTCATACACAAGGGAATTCTTATGCCGATTGTTATCCGGCCGAGCGGCCTGGTTGTCAACGGCATAGGACGTTTGGAGACGTTAGCGGAACTCAAGAGAGCGACGGTTCCGGTTATAAAAATTTCAGACGCAGAGGCCGATCTTGCAGAGGCAATGCTTAACCTGCTGTCTATGGATTTTTCCATTCACGAACGCTACGCGGATCTGTTGAGATATAACAGTTTCCGCAGGGCACGTCGGGCCAGGTCATACCTGGGACGCGGCTTTGTCTTCGCAGTTATCGGAGCCACACCAGCAAACCGTTTCGATATTTTTCAAAAAGACGATCGGGCGCGATGGATAAATATCCATGGGAATACGATATTGGATTTCGGAGCCGGACACCTGACGGAAACTAAACTGCTTCGAGATGCCGGGCTGGATGTCACGCCGTTTGAACCGTACCGGCTCGGGCCGGACAGTCAGATTGACAAGGCCGAAAGCATTCACCTGGCCCGTGAGTTTTTGAAAGCCGTCGCCGGCGGTAAAAGGTTTTCGAGCATTTTTATAAGCTCGGTTCTTAACAGCGTGCCTTTCGAACATGACAGGTTACAGATCGCGACTATCTGCGCCGCCCTGTGCGAGCCTCCGTGCAATTTGTACGCATGTGCCAGCAGTGACAATCAGTCCGGCTGGAAATCAATCAGCGGAAAGGAATACGCCAACGCGACGCATCAGAACAATCTGACGTTCCGGCTGGATTACGAGCCGAATATCCAGCTGGGAGATATTTCGGAAACGCCGAAGGTCCAGAAATATCACACCCGGGATCAATTCCGTAGGTTATTCGGAACGGTTTTCGAACACGTAGAGATTTCCGAGCAATCAAATAACGTACAGGCCGTTTGTCGAAGACCTAAACCACTCGATCCTGTAAAGCTACGGGCCGCACTGGAATTCGAGTTTGATTTACCCTATCCGGACGGATCCCGGATGGGCCTGGTTTCCGAAGCTATAACCGCATTTTCCAAATTTTTCTCAAAAGAGATAAAGGTGAAATTATGAATAATGATAAACAGATAATCCTGCTGGATCTGAACTATACGCTTGTTGCGAACTCACACATTAAAAAATCTCCCTTCATTCGCCAGATAGAAGTAGAGCAGTACCGACACTGGCTTATCGATCTGATATTGGATCGAACGGTTATTCTGATTACGGCCCGACCTGTCAAGTATCAGGAGCAGACGCTGCACAGCATTTATATGAAGACAGGTTGGCAGCCGACGGCGGCAGTGTTTAATTACCTGAATATGCGCCCGCCGGTATTCAAGAAACGGGCTGTGTTGGAACGCGTTTATCCGCAGTTTGGAAACGATCCTGAAAAATATCTGGCGATCGAAAGCAACCCGAAAACGCGGGCAATGTACGAGTCATTGAACATCAAGGCAATTGCAGTGGGAGACCAGCCATGGATAGAACTACCGATTCAGTAAATCATAAACCGGATGGAAAGTGGGAATTTGACGAGAACGTAACCGGCTGCTTTGACGATATGCTCGCCAGGTCGATCCCGGATTACGAGACGATGCGGAAAGCGGTATTTGAACTGGCCTGCAGGTACGTCCAGGACAATACGGCGATAGTTGACCTGGGCTGCAGCCGCGGGGCTGCTATGGCCCCGCTTATCGAAAAATTTGGGGCCCGGAATTTCTTCGTCGGCGTGGAGATTTCAGAACCGATGTACAAGGCCGCGTGTGAGCGTTTCGCCGGGTATATCAAGTGCGGGATGGTCGAGATACGAAACGACGATCTTCGCGAGAAATATCCCCGCGTGCGTGCGAGCGTCACCCTGTCGATCCTGACGCTGCAGTTTGTCCCGATTGAATACCGGCAGCGTGTAGTGGCAGAGGCTTTCCGCAACACCCTCGCCGGGGGCGTTTTTATCTTGGTTGAAAAGATTCTCGGTGAATCAGCTGATTTGGACGATCAGTTTGTAGGCCGATATTACGACCTTAAACACGCCAACGGCTACAGTCTAGACTCCATAGCCGCCAAGCGTAAATCGTTGGAAGGTGTCCTGGTTCCCGTTACTGCCCGCTGGAACGAGGATCTTCTGAAACAGGCAGGTTTCGCCCGCGTCGAATGCTTCTGGCGGTGGATGAATTTTGCAGGGTGGCTGGCAGTGAAAGAGTGATTTTATACTAAAAAAAATTATACAAAAAATATAATTTAATTCTTGATTCAAATTATATCTTAGGTATAATTAAATAAGACTAAGGTTAAAAACGAAAAGGACGAGGCAATGACCCAAAAACAAGCTCGGAAAAAAATTAAAGAAATTAAATACGAAATAAAGGTAACGCTCAAGGGCGGCAGTGTGGATAATCTATCCTCTGCTGATCGAAAAAAAGTGAGTTACCTATGGGACCATATCGAGATAATCCAAGATAATTTTTTAAACTAACCGCCCCTTGGGGGGAAAGGAAAGGAAAATGGCATACAAATGGAAACCCAGTAAAGAGCAGCGGCAGGCCTTTGCGGAAATTTACGACGATGAAGTCGATGATCTTCCGGGCGGGCTTACGCTCGCCATTTCTGGCGACCAAACGCTTGGTAATTTTACATGGCTGGATGATCAGCCAGATCAGGACGAGCTTGTCAAAATTTGCAAAACCGCGTCAGCTGCTTTGGAAGAATACGATTTCCGTGCTGATCGACGCGGTGAAACATGGAATAGAATGGACAAAAATTTATGACTATAGGCGAGGCAATAAAAAAGGCCAGGATAACTGCCGGGTATAAGCGGCAAAAAGACTTTGCTGATAAGCTAATGATTCCGCCAAGCCACCTGTGCAAACTCGAAACGGATAAAACTCTGCCGTCCCACGAAACTATGCAACACATAGCCGCCGTATTGGGCGGTGAGTGGATGCACGAAATTTCAGGCGTTAAAAAGCTCAAATAATTTTTTTCAACAACACTCTCTCTTAAAAGGGGTTATGCCTTTTTTAAGCAAAAACGGCCCAAAAAAAATTAACAAAAAAATCTATTTCTATATTTTTTGGCAGTAATTTGGGGCGAGTTGTTTGGACATTCGGGTATGAGTGACACAGACCCGACGACGTCCGAATTGCTGGCAGCTGCCAAGGCTGCATATTACGCCCGGCTTAAAGGCGCTGATGTGGAGGAATTCACCGCCGGCGGAATTACCACGCGTTACGGTTCGCTGTCTAACCTGAAACAGATCATCAGCGAACTCGAAACCACGCTGCTCATGGAGCAGGGGGCGAGCCGTCCCTGCAGGATAACTCTACCGGGGAGGTATTCATAATGGGTATCTCCGTCAGCATTCCAGCCGGTCTCGAAAAATACCAGTCCGCCGGCGTCATACGTTCCACCGCTCATGACGGCTACGACGCGGCGCGTTACAGTCCGTACCGGGTTCTTTTTGCGGGTATGGGCGGGGCTGCGGATAATCATCTCTCGGAGATGACGCACTGGCAGCTGATGGAACAGTGCCGCGACAATCGTCGAAACAGTCCGCTTATAAACGGCGCAGTCAAACGCACGGTGGAAAACGTCGTCGGCACGGAGTTCCGTTGCAAGGCAACCTCCAAGGAAAAAAAGTTCAACAAGATTGTTGACGACTATATCAAACGGCGTTGGGAAAAATGCGACGCCCGCGATCGTACCGACTTTCACGGGATCCTCCAGACAGTCCTGGCGAGCCGAATGACCGACGGCGATATTTTGCTTGTTCACACCGATAAGGGCAAAATCAGGATCGTCGAGGCCGATCAGATCGTGACTCCGCTTGACAAGGGTACCCGAAAGATCATTAACGGAATGGAGCTCGACAACGAAGGCCGTGCAATCGGTTTCTGGTTGTCCGAACGCAAACATATCCAGCACGGCGGTTTTGTCGACGATCCCAACGCCACTAAACGCATTGACGCTAAGTACTGCACGTTTGCCGCGAATATTCAGCGATCAAGCCAGACGCGGGGCGAGCCTGACCTGGCAAGCTGCCTGCCGGTCTATGAGAATTTCAACAAGTATCTCATGGCGGAAACAAACGCGGCCTGGGCGCAGGCAAATTATCCCGGCGTTATAGAGCGTGACCCCGCTGCCGGCTGGCAGATGAATAAACAACTCATGGACCAAGCTCTGAACAACGCCCAGAACAATATCACTCTGAGCCGGGCCGAGCAGGTCGATCCGAACTCATGGCCGGAATTATTCCCCGGCGAAAAATTGACCTTGCTCAAAAACGAACGCCCCAGCGACACCTTCGAGCCGTACCTTCGAACCGTTCTGCGGATTATCGGCGTGCCGATCGGCTTGCCGCTTGAACTCATTCTGCTTGATTTCTCACAGACCAGTTTTTCCTCCGGGCGACTGGCAGTCATTCAGAGCCAGCTTGTTTTCGGCACTCTGCAAAAATGGCTTATCAATTCTATTTGCAATCCCGTGCGTAACCGCTGGATTCGCGACGGTATCGCTTCCGGCGAGCTTCCGGTTGTGCCTGATGCTTTCGCCTGTAAATGGTATCCCCCCAAATGGCCGTATGTCGACAAACTAAAAGAAATTCAGGCCGACGTCATGGCGATCAAGGCCGGGCTACTCACCATCAGCGAAATTGCCGAACGTCGCGGCATAACAGTCGAAGAACTCGTCGAAGAGTTCAGGCGTGAAGTTGACCTGTTTGACGGTGCCGGCCTGATTCACCCGATCCTGCAGATCAAGAATTTCGTCAAGCCCAAGAGCAAACCCCAGGAAAGACCACAACCCGCGGAGGCTGCAGCATGACCGAACAGACACACAAAATTGCATACCTGATCACAGCGTTTGAAAATTCGGCATGGATGCTGGAACCGGGTTTTTACAATCGCATGTCTCAAGTTCTGCTGCGTAGAGATGCGGGCGTGTATCTTGACCAGGAAGAAATCGCGAAAATTGTCCCCGCTGCAGCTGACGGTGACTCTCGCCCCGCACGCCCCTTTGCTTACCAGGTTATCGGGAATATCGCAGTCGTGCCGATCTGCGGCGTGATCTCGAAATATTCCACGCTTGTCGAACGGATTTCCGCAGGTGCCGGCTGCAGCTGCGAGACTATCCGCAATAATTTTAATAAGGCCCTGCGAGACGATTCTGTGGATACGATTATTCTCCGCGTGGATTCCCCCGGCGGCTCGGTTGCAGGTATCGACGATCTTGCCCGCGAAATCTACCAGGCCCGCGGAAAGAAAAAAATTATCGCACTTGCCGAGGACTGCTGTGCGTCAGCTGCATATTACCTGGCAAGCCAGGCCGAAAAGGTTTACTCCAATTCTTCGGCGCTTGTGGGCTCAATCGGCGTTATCGCCGGAATTGTAGATTCGCATCGAGCCTATGAGAATCAGGGGTTCCACGTCGTCACCGTCAAGTCCAGCGACAACAAGGGCGCTGGCACTCAGGGGACGGCAATTACCGAGCAGCAGCAGCGTCAGTGGAAAACCACGATCATGGGACACTATGACCTCTTCGTCTCGGCAGTGGTTCGCGGGCGTGCCGGTCTCACGCGTGAAGGTCTGATTGCTGTCAGCGAAGGGGCTGATCACATCGCCGACGGCAGGGTATTTATCGCAGAGACTGCAAAGGAGCTGGGATTGATAGACGAAATCAGCACGTTCGAGGAGCTAACCAAATCAGCACACTCGCCCGACGGCGAGATTTTTTTAACAGACATCGGTTCGGACGGTACGGAAGCCGCCGGCGGTGCAACCCCCAATGTCGAAATGAAAGGACAGACAGACATGGCAGACATGGCAGACGAAAATAAAGAAAAGTCGACAGAAGTAAACGACGCCGTCGCCGAACGCGAGCGATGTACAAAAGTAAGCAAAGTTCTGGCCGGCGAGCCGGAGCTGCTGGAGAAGGCGATTAGCGACGCCGAGTGCGACGAGACCAAGGCAAAAGCCATGCTCGCCGACACGCTCCAGGCCAAGCTTACCAAAGCCAATGAGGAAAACGCAAATCTCCAGAAAGAGAACGCCGATCTCAAGGGCCTGGTCAAGGAACCGGAAACCAGCGGGGAAGACCTCCCGCCATCGGAACGGTCTGACGAAGACGGCCCGCGGGACTGGAAAGCGGCGATGAAGATTTACGACGCCAAGTATCCCAAGGATCCGGTCAAGGCCCAGGATGAGGCCATGGCAGCTTACCCGGAACTTTACGGCAAGTGGCGTAAAGACCAGGGAATCGACGCATAACGACAGGCAACAGGCAATAAGAACCAGACAATAGAAAAGACTGACAACTGAATACTGAACTCTGAAAACTTTTAAAAACTGGAGATAAAACAATGACAACACATGATTTTGAAGAAGTTCCGGACGTGAACGAGGCTCCGCTTCGTGAGAGTCCGCTGTCCAAGGTGACGAATACCGCCCTGGAATACGGGCGTCGCGTAAAGCTCGACGCAAACGACAAGGCCGGTTATGCCGGAGCGAACGATTACGATTTCTTCGGGATTACCGTTGCACGGGCCGATCTGGGCGACGCCGTCGCAATCTACCTGCGGAGTCACCCGGCGCTGGTTCCGGTATATGTAACGGGTGCCGTTACCCGCGGAGATTGGCTTTACGCAGCCGCCTCCGGAGGTTTCCAGACCACGCCAAATGGTCCCGGCCTTGCCCAGGCTCGTCAGACGCGGAGCACCGCCGGTATTGTTTCGGCTCAGGTGATGGGATACAACCCGGATCAGGCGATGGAGGCTCTCCGGGAAAACAAGGTCACCTTCTACGACGATTTTCTCACCGGTTGTGTCGAACCCGGCGGAAAGTTTGCGGAGACTGCCGACAAGGGCGACTGGCTGTTGACCGTCGTGGATGGAGGCACTGACAGCGGTGAAGTCTGCAAGGTTGCAGACGATGGTCCCGGCGGACTGCTGGAGATTACCACCAACGACGCCAGCGCAGATAGCTGTGAACTGCAGCTTAACGGCGAGGCATTCAAACTTGCCGTCGGCAAGCAATTGAATTTCCGCACGCGGCTGGCGATCAAGGATGTTTCCGAGACGGACATGTTCGTAGGTCTGGCTATTGCGGATACGACCGTTATGGCAGGTGTTACCGACCGGGTCGGTTTCCAGGTCGATAACGACGGCAACCTCGATTGTCTGATCGAGCAGGACGGTACGGAGTACAATGTGGACTCCGGGGTGGACATTGCCGACTGTGCGGCAATCGGCAGTTTCGCCGACTATGACGTGGAGCTTGCATTCTTCTGGGACGGCGTGGATACGATCCAGTTCTCGATCAATGGCGTTGTCGTCAAGGAATTCACCGATAACGGCACGACGATCCTCATTCCTGACGATGAAGCCATGACCCCCACTATCTGCGTCAAGGCGGCTTCGGCAGCTGCGCAGACCGTCTGGGTGGACGAAATCCAGGTGGAGATGCAAAGGTAGTTTTTCAAGAGCAAACAATTTAAGGGCTGAATAGACGCTGCAGTCACGGACGATTTTTAAGTTTTTAACAAAGCAACTTTGAAAGGATTCTAAAATGCCACAGAAACCAACAACCACACCCAGGCCGGATCTGCAGCGGTCGTTTCAGCAGATTCTCACCACCGGCACTGACGAGTTTATCGCCTCTATAGTATCTCCGGCTCTGCCCGTATCCAAAAAGGGCGACACTTACGGCATACTCAATGCCGAGGCCCTGCTTTCCATGGGCGATGACCGCAAGGCCCCCAGAGGCAAGTCGGCACGCGGTGATTGGGAACTCGACACCGACACATACGCCTGCGTCAATCGAAGCTGGGAAGAGCCTGTTGACGAAGACGAAATGGACGAATATGGGACTGCCTTCGACATGGAGCGTATCGCCGGAGATCGTGCAGCTGGCGTTATTGTGAGAGGGCATGAATATCGTGTTGCCCGCCAAATCATGAACGAAAATAACTTCACTCGCCACGCTGCGGGTACCGCCTGGGCGACGGTTGATTCCGCAGATCCGCTTGTCGACGTGAACGCGGGCAAGACCGCCATGCGTATCATCAAGCCCAACGCCCTGATCATGAGCTATGGGACGTTCCTGAACCTTGGTATCACCGATGCGGTCATAGATCGCATTAAGGGTATAGATCCGAATGTCAAACGCGGAGAAATCAACAAGGTTCAGCTCGCTGCTTACTTCGGTGTGGAGCGAGTTCTCGTTGGCACTGCCGTCTATAACTCCGCTCCCAAAGGTCAAGCAGCTGTCGCGGCTGACATCTGGCCCAATAGCCACGTAATGCTCTGCCGGATTGGTTCGGGCATGAACCGGGACAAACTGGAACCCTGTATTGCCAGGACGTTCTTCTGGACCAAGGTAGTGGGCAGCAAACAGATATGCTCGATGAGCAGCTACACGGAAAATGACTCCGAAGCCACGATCATCAAGGCCAAGAGTTCCATGGACGAAAAGCTCATGTGCGATTCCGACCTGGCCGGGTACCTGATCGACATCGAAGGTGATGAATAATTTCTTTTGAGCGTCTACCGGGTCGGTCCGGTTGGCGGAAGGGATTCTACCTGCCGCCGGCCCGGTTTTGTTTTCTTTAACATACAACGGGAGCACAACATGGCTTCGGCAATTACGGAAGTGGTAACAAAGGAAATTAAAGATCACGAGAAAAACTGTGAAATCCGCAAGGTCAAAATTATCCCAATGGGAATTCTCATAACGATTTTTCTGGTGATTGCTACCGGGTTTTGCGGAGGCTTCTTATATCTCAACTCTGCCGACGCCAGGATAACTGAAAAGCAGGCTTCCACGGATTGCAAACAGGTCGAGTATCAGACAGTTCAGAAAAATCTCATCAAGAATGTTGAAGAGATCAAGGCGGACGTGAAAACCCTGTTAAAAGAGCAGAGAAAGGATCAATGATGAAAAACTTCTTGGCAAAACTTACCAGCCGAAAATTTCTGGCTTCGCTGACAATCATCATTACCGGCCTGATCACGATGTTCACCGGCGTACCGGTTGAACAGGCTGAAAAGGCGGCTGATGGAGTTGTCCAGGTCTCCCCCTATGCCCAATATATTCCGCAGGCAATCGGGGCACTGATGGCAATTATCGGGGCTTTGGGATACCTCAAGGCGGAATCAACCGTGGACGCCTCAAAGACCGAGAGCAAGTCCGACACATCGACAAGTAGCGTTGTAAAAACTCCCGTCGCTCCCCATGAAGGGGCAAAACTGTAAGCATGGGTAGTTCGCTGGACAATCTGCTTTCCATGAGTCTGGGAGCCGTGGCCTTCAACCCCGAAGCGCCCGGCTCCCCGGCAGTTTGGATCGACTATACCCCCGACGGCGGCGGAGGCGACGAAATCCCCGCGGTAGTCGAGCCGATCTCCCGTGAACTCATTGACGGCAATTTTTTGGAAACGCGGAAGATCACGGTCAAGGTTTCTGACGTATCCGACCCGCGTGAAAAGGACATCGCTGTTATCGACGGCGAATCATGGGCGGTCGAATCAATTCTGGAACAATCGGCGGTAACTGCAACGCTGAGAATGAAGCGTACCCGCCGGCATCGCAAGGAAATGGGCAAACCAACGTATTAAAAGTGTTCACAATTCACGTTTTTAACAAACAGAAAGAAGGTGTAAAATGAAGTTTGGTAAATTTTTTATTCTGCTGGTCGCGTTAATGCTGTGCTGTTTTGAGTTCGGCTGTGCCAACACTCATAACGTCCTGGACATGAACGGCAAGGGTAAGCTCTACAAACGCACTGACACGGCGTCTACGAGCTTTATCGATAATGATGGCAACCAGACCGCCGTTTATCACGGCCAAGCCCCTACGTCGGCAAAAATGGACACGGAAGGCAACTGGCTTAATATGCCTGGCCCTACTGGAATGTTAAGCTTGCCCCTGACGAATGGCCCGGCGTTTATGGTCTCTCCGAAAGACATGGTTATAAGCGGCGTGAAATACACGCCTAACCCTGCCGTGGGACAGCCTATGTTTGAAGCCGATAGTATCTCTGCGAATATCTCTACGCCCTTACAACAGCACACGGCGGCTTTGAAAGCAGACCTTGAACAGCAAAAGAGTATGACACAGGCGGAAGCGGAAGCCATGGTAAAGAAGTGGGAAGCCGCGGGCGAGATTGCCCCGGAAGTCGCGGAGGTGTTCAAAATGCTAATATCCGCGATCTTCCCGCCAGCAGCTGTAACACCGTAAGAATAGGAACAAGAAAGTATGGCAGACGTTATCCCGACAGGCATGTATTCAAAACCACTTTCAGCCCTGGCTGAGCTGCTGGCTGACTGTGAGAGTTTCCAAACTTGGGTTGGTGTGCCTGCAGAAAATGCAGGCACACCAACGGGCGTTACCGCGGCAAAAGAACGGATACATTTTATCGCATACGAGGATCCAAAAGAGGGCGAGCCGGGCGACAGCGTGGAAGAATGCCTGGCGAACCGCCCTCTGGCGATAGTGGGTTTCGGCGGCGACGCAGAGGCAGAACGTCAGACCGAACCGCCCAGCTACGATCACAGTCAGACCATCGAGCTATCCCTCGAAAACGCACAGACCGGCGACAACGAGCGCGATATTTTTTTGAACTTTATGAATAACGCCGGTGATATTTTTGCGGAGATTGAGGAACTGACCGGCACCGATGGACACCTGCTTATCAGCAGGCACAGAATAATCGAAGGCCCAGGCCGTCCGACCGATCAGCTGGTAGCCGAGGGTGAGTTACCGGTAATCGGAGCAACATGGGAAATCGAATGGAGCCAGTAATGCATGTTGTATGCAATGAAATTTACATATCGCGGCACGCCGGATCTTTTACTGGAAGACAAAAAGTCGATCACAGGCCGGGGTATGGAACTGATGATGCTAAACTGGCATCGACAGACAATGCCCGATCATTACAAATCCGGGGCGGCGCGAAAGTATCACTACGAGCCGCGAAAGAAAGCATATTGCATTCGCAAAAATCGCTATGCCCCCAGACCCGCCCCATTGAGTTACACAGGCGCGATGCAAAAGCAGACCCGCTCGAAGATAAAAATCAAGCGTACCGAGACGAAAAAGAAGGCCAAGGTTCGGGGCACGATGTGGGCGAACGTATTCGCTTTCCTGAAACGTCGAAGCAGCGCAATGCCCGATCTTCGAGCGGAGCTTACGTTAGTCGTCAACGAGGAACGTGCCGGCATGGGCAGGTTCATGAAGCGATGGACAATCGCGAAATTCAGAGAAAACAGGCGGGTTAAAACCGTCGAAGTAGGCAAATAGCCGGGAGATTTTATCATGGCAGCATCAAAACGAGACAGGGCAAGATTGGCACTTATCCAGGCCGCGACGCCGAGCCTGGTTATCGGCGGCATGACCAACGGTTCGGTCAAGGGGGAAGTGGAATTCATGTCCGAGGGCGGCGACGGCGTGGACCCGACGTTTGGGGCCGTAATGTCAGCCAAGCATGGTTTCGATTTTTCCACTCGTCATATCGCGACGTTTCTGGCGGCCTGCGGAATCGATGGTGTGGAATGTACGACGCTGGACGGGTATTTTCGCAAGACGAAAGCCTACGCCGCCATGGACACATCCGGACATCTAAAAATTTCATATGCCAAGGCGTTTCTGCTGCCCCAGACACTGAGTGCGAATCAGGAAGATAACGCAGAACTTTCCGGCCTGGCAAAAGCGGTCAGTGTCGACGGCACCGATCCGGTCACGATTTCCACTTCCGCACTGGCTACCAGCGGTGCGGTTTCGGAGATGTACACGATCGGGCCTTGCAGCATAAACGGCAACGCTCACGATCTAGAATCAGGCGAACTCAATTTCGGGCTGGATATTGAGGAGGAAACCAACGAAGGCGGCGTATTCACCACGCTTGCATATATCAATGAGCGTAAGCCGAAATTTACGTTGACCAGCCGTACGGCGTTCAGTCTTACCGATCTCGGACTCAAGGGTACGGAGCTAACCAGCTTCACCTGGTACCTGCGGAAACTCGACCATCTCGGTTATAGAGTTGCCGACGGCACGGCGGAGCATATCAAGTTCACCTGCACCGGTTATGTCCACGTGGAGGATCTTTCCGGCGATGCAAAAAAGAAGGCTAACACGAAAATCGTCGTTACGCCTATCAAGGCATCCGGAGCGATCATCACGATCGATACGGCTTCAGCAATCGCGTAATTCGGATTTCGGAATTTATGTAATTTTGACTGACTACTGAATACTGACTACTGAATACTTTTTTCGGAGAAAAAAAACATGAATCAGAAAATCATCAATAAAATTGCTGTCGTCGGATCACACGCGGCGAATCTCAGCCAGGCAACCGGCGAACTCGGCGGCATGCTGGACTCCCTCGCTGGAAACGAAAATTTTTCAACTCAGGCCCAGGCCTTGCAGAAAGCTTCCCAGGGAATCGCCAGTGCTGCAGCGGTTATCGAAAAGGCCCTGAAACATCCGGCGATGGAACTCCCGAAAGATCAACCGACAAAGGATAAAAAATAACCATGGCATGTTTTTTATACTTCATTCCGGGGCTTTCAGGTCCTGCCGACGGCGAGCTTGTCAATCGCGGGCTGGCCGATGTACTTGGTTTCCGGGAAGACGGTCATGTCGGTTATGGTCCATTCCGTTCCATCGATTCAGGCCCGGGCGGAAAACCTGGCGTCCTGCTTGCAGCTGCAGGTTGCCATCTGCCGGACTTCGACGCGGAATCCCAGAAGTGGTATCCGGCGGGTTCTGAACCAGATGATAAAAAATATTGGTTCGGTTTTGTTACGGCAACCCCGCCGACACCTGACGACCTGGCCAGGGACAGGCAGGTGCCCGGAAATGTTGTTCGTCTCGGCGACGGTCGCCAGTGGCATGTGCCGATAGCCCGGAACTGTCCGAGATCCCGCGGGCTAAGCCCCGAGGGTTTCAAAACCGACGATCCGCTTCCGCAGTATCAAAAGCTCTTTGATATGGCCCTGGAAGTCTGGAACTGCTACGACGCCATTGCCGCAAAAATGCGACTTGAGAAACGGGACGAGGAAATCCCCCAGGAGATACTTGACGGCGTAATAGATTCTGACAGGGAAATGGAAATTCTCGTCGAATGCCTCCGCACGAATTACCGCCTGGGCGAATACGAAATTCGGGCCCTGGGCCTGTTTGACGACACATGCGAAGAATCGGTTCTCCGCGTGCTTATCGATTTCGAGGGTTACAAGGAACTCGTCAAGGGCGAGAAGGCCAGGCGGGAAGGCCAGGACGAAAAAAAAAAGCATACCTGATTCCCCACGGCCCGGCCCCGAACCGGCGTTGGCTTGAATACACATTATGGTCAAGCGGCCATGACAAAAACTACTGGCCAACATGTGCGGATATAGCATTCTGGCTGGAACACGGATTGCACGAACCAACAACCGATTACACGAATATTTTTTAAACAGGAAATTAAAAAATGTCAGGCGGCGGCACAGGCGGACAAGTTCATATGACAATGACTTCTGACGAAGCGGAAATGTGGTCCGCTATTCAGAAGATTGCCGGTGGATTCCGTCAGATGGAAACTGCCGGGGGCAGCGCCGCAAGCAAAACGAAAAAGGGGTTCAATAACACTTCCGGGGCGGTCAATGAACTTGCCAGCAGGTTGGGAATTTCCACGCGAATGTTCTCCAGCTGGCAGGCTACCGGGGTGGGTGCCGCTGCAGCCGTAGGTACCGCAGTTTATAAACTCATCAAAAGAATTCAGGAGGTCAACAAGGAAGTTGACGAGATGTCCCGCAACGCAGCCGAGCAGACCGGCGGCGAGGGCGTTCGCGCACTTGCGGATATTCGGGGTACGAGTCAGGAAGCGGCTCTCATGTCCACGTACCAGGAAGCGGCCAAATATGACGTTTCCAGGGAAACGGCAGAGAAGGCGGCATTCACCATCGAATCAGGTTTAAAACCTTCTGACGTTGGCGGCAAGGAAAACCTGGAAAAAATCCGGGGCATGGCTCTTGAAACAGCCAGTTTAACAGGAGCCGCCGGCGATACCGTAGGCGGCCTGGTTATGACTGCACGCGAAGCCCAGGGGGCACAGGCCCCTGAAGATTTCGCGAACTTCATGGCCAAGACCCGCGAATATGCCAAGCAGTCGATGGTGACACTGGAAGACTTCGGCGGAATTCTGAACGAAACTCTGCCCGAGGCCGTAAAACGCGGGATCGATCCCGACGAGTTCATGGGTCAGGCCGCCGCAATGAGTTTCCGAATCAAGGATTCACGGAAGGTCAAAACCGCACTGCGACAAATGATGCGTGCCACTCAAAAAGGCGGCAAGGAAATGCGTAACGTCGCGAGATCGAGCGGGCAGGACGTGTCGCAAATGAACGCCACGCAGATCATGGCATTACAAGCCGACATGCTCAACGCAGCTGCAGAGGCCGGCCCGCAGGCCATCGGCGAAATGATCGACAAGCTCAAGCTGCCTGAAGAAATAGCCTCAACATATCTGTCCACGATGGACCAGGCTTCAAAGGTGAGGCGTGCGGAACTCATGAAGGCCGGAAGAAGAGCCAGCGGCAATGAGATACATCGAGACTGGGTAGCCAAAGGCGGAGCGTTGCGTAGCATTCGCGTTGCAAAAATTCAGGAAGAAGGAGCAAAAACTTTAGAGGGCATAACGGAAGCTGACTACGTTGCCTCCGAAGATAAAGCCAAGGCGTTCGTACAGGGTAACATGACCAGCAGCGGCGAGGCCAGACGTGCCAGGCTGATTGGCATAACCGAAGGCAAAGCCCGGTCAGTCGCCATCCAGCAGGCCAGGGTAGAACTTGAACAGATTATCGGAAATGAATTTTACGGCGAGGATATGCGGAGTCGTGCCAAGAAGGCCCTGGAAGGCATTTCCGGCTCCGGCATGCAGTCTATCCATGAAATAACCGGCATGGGCCTGCGACCTGAAATGAAGGAAGCCTCAAGCGTAATAGCTCAGGCCAGCAAGATGTTTGAATTGTGGAACGCCACTTCCCAGGCACAAAAAGAACAAAGTCGTGAAATGACGGAGGCCGCTCGCAATCTCAATCGTGCATCGCAGAACATTGCAAGGGCAACCAGCGGCCAGAATCCCGACGCACACCTTGAGGGGGCACCATAGCAATGGCGAGTATAGGCAATATATCATACCCTATCATGAAGGGCCGCCCTGCTGAGCCGGTCCAGGCTATGGATACCAAGGAACGTATTGGAGTCGACGGCCAGGAAGACCGGCTCTTGGGTAAGCGGGCACCGGAAAGCCAGATCGAAACAATCAAAACCTATGCCGACATTGACACTGCGGATACTGAAATATATACGCAAGCGGATATGGTTGGAACGGTTGTGATACTCACGGATAGTTTTGGGGCACCGCATCGAGTGGTCGTCAAAAATTCTGAATCTACCGTCCGCAGCATTAAAAAGCCCGTTGGGACTGGCACATCGATATCTGATACGATTTTGGTCAAGACTGTCTGGGCTGTCCGCATGATTGTTGATTCGTATTTGGAGTCTGAGTCATGAGCGAGCTTCGCGCAAAAACCGCCCGCGTCCGCCTGCGATGGCCCACACAGTACGGCGTTCAAACCGGCGGCGGTTTTTTCATTTTCATGTCCGCGAGAGACGGCGCGGCTATTGATTATGAAACCCCGATTAACGCCGAGCCGGTCGAAGCCTGGCTGGTGGAAATTCGCGATTTTAATATTGGTGATGGCATAGAAGCCGACGGTGAAGGATATGACGGGTTTTTCGGCGGTGGTTTTGGCGACGGCATGTTTCCAGATGGTATAGGCCCGGACGGATTTGGTGCGGTCTACCTGGAATATATAACTGGTCAACTGGAGGATGGAACATATAAATTTGCCGTTTGCCCCGTAGATCAGTTCGGAAATATCAACACGACGGGCGCAATTGAAAAAACAATCACCGTCTCAGGCATTCCATATCCGCCGGCGACAATTGAAGCTACGGACTACGATCCGCAGGCCGAGGAAGTAACACTCGAATGGACTCGAAATTCATTAAATGTTTATAAGGAATAAAAAATGCAGATAAAATCACCATCCAACAATGATCTGGCAACCCTTGGCAGCGGCGGTATATTCGGCGCCTCCGGCCTGCCATACATGAAAATAAATGACAAGCCGTTCTATCCCAACAAACTTTTCCGCGAATGGTTCCTTGACCAGGTTCTTCTGCCCCTGGTTCCGTTTCGTGTCTACCAGAGAGAAACGGACACCGCATTGCAGTATTCCGTTATGGGAGGTAAGACAGATTACTTCGACGGCGAAATTGAGTGTGAAGACTATACCGCTCAGCCGTTATCAGCGAGTGCAACGAATTATATTTATCTCCCCGCTTCCGGCGTGCCTGTCATAAACACAACCGGCTTTCCAAAACAAAGCATTACACCGCATATTAAAATGGCAGAAGTGCCAACGACCGCCGACGCGATTGTGGCAATAATCGACCGTCGCCCCGCTTCGATATTCAATTTCGGAGGCGGCGGAGGCGACGCGGACGTTATCACGGTCTATAACGATACCGGCGTGGAAATCGCGGCGGGCAAATTACTCTATATATCCGGTTATGATTCGACAAACGCCTGTTATGAAGTCGCTTTGGCCGATGCCGACGACCCCGGCAAGCCGGCTCAGTTGATTGCCAATGAGACGATTGCTAACGGTTCGACGGGTCAGGCTGGGAAAAAGTACGATCTGTCCGCGCAGGACACTTCAGGCCAGGCCGTAGGCGATCCGGTCTATCTTTCCGCAACAGCCGGCGAGTGGACTTCGACAGCCCCAACAGGCGACAGCCAGACAAAGCAGGAAATCGGCGTTGTCACGTCCGTTGACGCTGCAACCGGCACGGTTAGGCTGTATTGCGGTTACGCCGGCGGTGCGGAGCGGATAGATATCAATGCCTTGCCTTCTGAAATATCTACATTCTTCGGGGCGACGGATATTACAGGAACCGAGGCCGAAACGCTCACCAGTAGCGTCGACGCGGACAGTCTGCATACCCACGCATCGAAAGCCGACGCCTCGGTCGTAGCAGCCCATACAGAAAATACATCCAACCCCCACTGCGTAACAGCTCTCCAGGCCGGGGCAGACGTAACCGGAA
Source organism: Phycisphaerae bacterium (assembly GCA_963664745.2). Classification (GTDB taxonomy): domain Bacteria; phylum Planctomycetota; class Phycisphaerae; order SM23-33; family SM23-33; genus B1-G9. The sequence goes on along the minus strand of CAXXMC010000002.1, from coordinate 313,633 downwards.
CAGCTGCAGCCGCCATCGGGGCGCATGAAACAACTTATAATCACGCAACGCTGGTAAATTATATAGCAACAAAAAGTGTTTCTCGCTCTGTTGACGGAGCCACCTATACGGTCGGATCAACCGATCACGTTATCCTTGCCGATGCGGATACCGACGACTTGACGATTGCCCTACCGGCTGCTGCTAGTTCAAACAAGCGTGTAATCGTAATCAAAAAGATAACTGCTGCAAATAATGTGATCACCGACGGCAACGCCAGTGAGACTATCGATGACGCGACCACGCTGACGCTAACCACGCAATATACATCTATCACCATCGTTTGTGACGGCACCAGCTGGCACATTATCTAATTTTGAAAAACAAGGAGTTTTAAAAATGTCATACGCACCGCCCCAAGACCCTATCAGCAACGCAGCCCAGAGCCATTATTTTGTAAGCAAAAATGGCAATGACTCAAACGACGGCTTGAGTTGGGTTACCGCCAAGCTCACCGTCGATGCGGCCAAAGGCAATAACCGCCGTATAATCGTTGGCCCCGGCACGTATGCCGAAACGCTTGACTGGTCTGGTTACTCAGGCATCGAATTGGTATCGGCTGTTAAGTGGGCCGCAAAAATCACTGCGTCCGGCAATTACACGTTTAAAGTCGGCTCTAGTTTTGTCTTGCAAGATATACATATTGATTCGACCGCTACAGCTACAACGCAGGTTGCTGTCCTCGGCGATACTGTTGATAACCTGCTATTTGATGAGTGCAAAATAACAAGTGCTGCCAGTGGCCTGCGAGTTGTAACAAGTAACATGATAAAAGTAAAAGGCTGCTATATTTTAGCGAGCGAGAGCGCCCTGATTGCTAGTTATCCATGCAATTACGTCGAAATTTCAGACTCTTTTCTTGCCACTGACGGGGTTTGGGATCCCTGCAATTCATACGCGGTTGTTGCATCAGCAAATGATTTGATTATAAAAAATTGCAACATCTACGCCGCCAAAGCTACAGGAAGTGGCGAAACGCTAACTGGGGGCATACTTGCCACTTTTGGGTATACATTAGTGTCCGAGTCGATTATTCGCGCTGTAAATACGCATGTCAGCGGTACTGGCGCACGTGCGATTGCGGCCATGTATGGCGGCGTTGTTAAGGCAATCAGCTGTTATGCAATGTCATCAACCACAGCTGGTAGCGCTCATGATCTATATAACGACGGCTTATCGACTTTAATTGTTGACAACACCACTTACAGTACAACTTATGGCACGATCACTGATCAGCAGTCGGCGATACTGTCACTGGTTACACCCTAATAAATGGCCAACGAATACAAAATTTATACCCGACCATCAGCAAGCGACGCTTGGACGCTTGCTGACACCGTTTCCGTAGATGAACTGGAAGCCGCGTTATCACAGCTTCCCGATGGCCTGGAAGTATATTACGCCATAACAACGGTCACAGCGTCGGGCATTGAATCTACGAATCTCAAAGAGACATCGGCCCAGGTTGACGCCGACGGCTTTGTCCGCTACCCGCCGAATGCCCTCACTTACGCATATGCCCGCACTGTAGCGGGCGGTAAGATCGAGATCGATGTCACATACAATGCTTACAAACAGGTTGGCGTTGCCGCCGCCGTACAGATTGCCCAGATAGTCGCAGGTCAGATTGATTGGAACAATCCCGTCGCTACTGTTTCCGTCGGTCGCGGCCTCACTCACCGCACGGCCCGGCCTGATATGGTTTTCTCCGACGGCGAAATAATTCGCCTGGCTGCGCGTGCAATCACCGGTCAGACCCCTCCTGGCACCGGGCCTATAAAAATATTGCCCCTCGCGGTTGCTAAATCCATCGGCCCGACCGCCGTCGAATACCTGGAGGTATCGCAAATATGAACTCGCAGCTTCCAATCACATCTTCGCCGGCGTTTATCGAATTCAGATTGCGATGGGAAGACGACTGGCAGCAATCCATGTGGATGGACGTGGTGGAAGTAACGCGAGCGTTACCGCCGACAATGTCGCAGGCAACATTCTGCTGGAAATATGGCAAAATCCGCAGACCGGGAGAGCGGGTTTTCAGAAATGTCGTATTTCCGACCGACCCGCTGAAATGCTGGGTAAGAATCACCGACGTGGACACAAACAAGATAGACTTTGTTGGCCGGGTAACAAGCTCTCGCCGTCGGCCCGGCGGGCAGGATCCGGCATTAACTGGCACTGGCGATATGGAATTTCAGGCAATGGGTTTGGAATACCTGTTGAGCAGGTATTGCGATATCGACGGGAGCTTTATTAAAGACGGGGACGATATTGGAAAGGTAGATACCCTTATTCCGTTCAACGGTCGGTCGTCTCGCGGACTGTCGCTGACCGGTAACAGATCGTCTGCAAAACACGAATTTCCAAACGGTCGGTCATGTTACATTTTTTCTGACGAGGGCGAGGTCTGGACAGCATACGACGTTATCGAATATCTGATCGTCGCCTGGACTCCGTCGAGTCCGGCATTTCAGATCCCCGCCCTTAGCCCAGCCGACAGCGAAACCAAAACCGTCGTCGACAACCTGGCCAGCCTTACCGATACGTGGCCCCAGTGTCGCCAGGTCGGAGAGATGATAACTTCGATTATCCGCCGCCAGCGAGCGCACTCCTGGGACGTTAATGGCACGGGGACAAATCCGCTTATTCAATTTCATAGCGTCTTTGATTCGCAGGTCACCGCCGCCGGCCTTGCCCTCCAGCCAAACGAAAATCAGGTTTTCCTTGATCTGGACAGCGGCATGCTTACGCCGGTCGATTCCAATGGTGATATAGCTGCAGATGCTGATGACCCAGACGACGATATTTCAGAGGGGTTGGCTGGCATTGAAATAACCAAGAGCCTGGACAACCGTTATGATGAGATCGTCGTAGAGGGCGAGCCGATATTGGCTTGCGGGACGGTTTCCGTGGCGTCCGGAACGCTCGCGAAAGGCTGGACAGACGCGGAGCAAACGGCCTACAACAACGCAACCGCTGAAGCCCGCCGAAACGACACTCACGCAAAGGTGTACACGACTTTCCACCTGCCGGCTACCGATCCTAACGATCTGTTTATCTCGGCTCCGGGATTCAAGCAAGGCCCACCGGCGATTGACAGCAATGGCAACGTGGATTTTACGCTGACGCCATACACTTTTTTTCAGGGCAAAACGCTCGCACGCCAGCTGCCGTTGGTAAACGAGTCCGCCACGTTCAACTCTGCATCGCCGCAGGAATTTTGGAAACCATTGGTATGGATAAAAACTCCAGAAGGCGACTACTGGCCAGTCGACAAGCTCAAAGAATACGACGAGGATTACCCTAATCTTAGCGTCTGGATGCTTGATGATCGACTGGGTTTCCGCGTGAACCCGAATCCTCAGCATTTTTTGGGCGAAGGTCATTTTACCGGTGACGCTGAGAAAGATGCCGTGCTGAATTATAACGATCTCGTGGCCACGGTTGCATTACCCTTGGATGCGCATCTGCGAGTCCGCGTGCCGATCCATGAAACCGTGGATTTTCCGCGGCGTTTGACAATAAAGATCCCCGGCGCCCACCTTTGGGTTCTTGTGCCATGGACTGTTTACAGGCTATCCGACGGCGAACTGGCCGGGCACACCGACGGCACCGACGGACGAGTTTTGCGTAACGATCGTGACCGCCTGGCTGCAGTTGCGGCTATGGCCAAGGCCTGGTATGAAAAACCCCGCCGGGCGATCAAGCTGGAGTACAGAAAAATAGTTCCGCGATTTATTCCCGGCATGATGATTCAGCATATCAAAACCAGCAACCACACCCAGGCCGTCATGACGCTGGTGAGCAGTGTAACTTGGAATTTTGCGGAAGGCCGGACAACTATCCAGACGGATTTTGCAGAGCTTGACGCTTCCGGAATACTGGGGAGTAATTCGCCGACGGCTTTGCCGTCTTTTAACATGCCAGGTAATTCTGCCGGCATTCCCGCCGCTGGCACCTCAGCCCCCGCCGGCGAACCCAACCTCCCCGCTCGCGAAGCAGGGGAGGCAGGGAAAATTGGTGACTTCCCCGCCATTATCACGGAAGTTGGAACCGGCGAATATGAAGGCAAATATTCATGGTGTGAGGCTACACTCTCCGAAGCCGGCCTATGGCAAGCTAAACCAGGCGGACGAAGTGGATCATATGTAATCAAACCAGCCCAGGAATTTGCTGGTTCTACAGGACCATCTGCGGTGAGTATGCAGGTTTACCATGATACAATAGGCCAATTGCATTATCGGTTTAGCCCCTTGCCTTATGGCAATACTAATTATGAAGGCGTGTACTGGGATCAGATCGATAAAAAATGGAAAACTGGCTGGGTGAGGAGTCACTGGTAAAATGGGGTGGTCTACGTTTGATGAAACTACTGATTGGGCTCAGATCGATGTTATAAAACAGGTCTGGGAGGCTCTTGCGGAAAGACAAGCCGCAGCGGGTGGTATGGTTGGCACGCCGTATGAGCCGACCGATGTTCCCGAGGTCGGTTCTGATATTCAGTGGGGTGGGTTTACGCAGCCCTACAGATGGTCGGGTGTCGACCAATATAACTATTATGCCTTTGCCACATACTATGGGAGGCCCAACAATTCAAGTATTACACCAAACACATTTTCTTTTCAGTATATACAATTTTGGATCATGGGTTATGCTCAAGCGGCATTTGCTCCAGCTAGAGATACTGATGGTAACTGGGTAAGCGATTGGACTGGCTACGGTCTTGATAGTGTGCCTTGGCTGTGCTGGCAGGATTACAGGTTTGTTTTTCCTCGTGCAATCGAAATCTGGGGCGTAAATCTCAAAGATTCATTGAACGGTGGAAAAGGCTGGCGAAAAAAGGGACCAAGACTGAATTACAATATAGTGGCTTGGACAACAGCAAGTAACGTTAAATATGAATTTGGTCAGATTGTGTCTTACTTAGGCAATTACTACGAGTGTTTGATACAGCATACAACGTATTGGCATGCTGCATATCCATTAAGACCAGATAACGACCCTGACTGCTGGAGATTATTAACAGAGGATGGTCAGGTTGCCCGGCATGTGAATTATTACAATTACACATATACTCGCTCAGGCAGTACATGGGTTGCCGATCCTTATCCATATAAGGAAGCAGACATTATCAATGGCTATGGCTGGCATGAGCCTGGTGATTATATGGGCTGGTGGCTGCTCGATGATATAAAAACGGCTCTCAATGATTTGGTTATTACAAAAGATTTCTCGCATTGGATAAATGGGTATTTTATGTATGAGTCACCTATCACATTATCCGTTGCCGGAGGTGCCCAGCGTGCTGGCTATGTTACAACAGACGGGACCGGGATAGAAAAAACATGGGAGGCTGTAACCGCCGCTGTGATTGCTGACTATAATTCAACATACACAGAACCTGGCAGTTACCCTCATGCCTTACAAATGAATTCCGCATATTGGCATAAGCGTTCTTCTGGGCCTTACGCTAATTACTATTTGGATTATGCTTGCTGGGTGGCAAGAGCTACCGGCTGCTTTAAAGCAGAAAATGTCCCTGCATTTTGTGAACGTCAAATGGATGTTTATTATAAAACGGGAAAGGCTAACCCTTCTCTCGGCGTAGTATTAGATTATAATGACCACGGTGACGGTTTTTATGAGGGAGTTGTCAAATTAGTGGACAGTGTGACTGTCCCAGAAGGAGAAACTTCCGCTATTACTGATGAGATTGGTGATACAAGTTTGACTTTGCCTGAATTTTCAGACCCGCCAGAAAACCCGCCAACATATGACACACTAGTTACAGGCAGTGCCTACCAAGTAGGTTCTAATTACTATTTAACTTCAAATATGTTTTTCCGTTGGACGGGCTTTGAATATCAATCCTAGCGTTTCTTTCCACCACGCCCGAAATTTGTCCAGCCGAGATCCCGCATTTGCTGGTTGATTGATTTTTGGGTATCGTCCGGCTGCCAGATATTTCCCAGCAGTCGCCCGTAGTAGCCGCGCTTTCGTTTGCCGTCGTAGGTCAGCCTCACACGATTACCCGCCAGCCGTTCCAGATCAGCCTTGGCCTCCGCGTAGCGATCCTCGCCACGTTCCGGACAGTACACAGCCAGCAGCCTCACCCGCTGCCTCAGCAGAGTCCCGTCCGCCAAAGGCACCCCGATGTCCACAGTATCGCCGTCAACCACCCTCAGCACAGCGTACTCACCTTCAGCCGGTACAGAGGTGCGTTTAGAGCTTTTGGGTGGCTGCAGCATTCCGCAGCCTATAACGAAAACAATAAAAAGATGGATAATTTTCATGGATAATTTCCTGGATAATTTGTCTTAAAAATTGCGTGCATGATACTAATCAAGTAATTCACACCATCTACTTATTTTTGTCAACTGTAACTACACGATTTGGATTATTTGTCAACTAATGCCTTCCCGCGGGCGGTTTTAAAATTCGCTCCCGCCGGGCGGGCTATCCGATTTTTTTCGCCACGTCCGCAGCTTTCTGAATATCCTGCTCGGCATAATCCAGCGTCACGTTTACGGTTGAATGTCCCAGCGCTCCGCGAACGAAGTCCGGCTCAAATTGTTTTCTTGCTCGAGTACCGAATGAATGCCGGATCTGATGGGGTGTCCAAAGTTTTATACTTTTGGCATCGAATTCTTCGCCGGGATTATTTTCGAGAAACTCTGCTTCCATTGCCTCGATGTAGGCTCTCTGCACAGCCCGTCGGTACGTGTCCTTGTTGTAAGTTTCAGCATACGTCCGCCGCTTCTGGCCGCGTCGCCGTCGTCGCAGTTCAGGATCATGGCTTGCCCATTGTGGCGTTTGACGATTTTCGCGTCGGGCCGCATTCCTGGCTAGCTCTGCCTCCGCGGGCGAGAATAAATATTCTTTCATGTTTGTCCGCAGCCATGGTTCCAATATTGCCTGGCCCTTTGGGCCGATCGCTACGACTCGGTCATGATCATGGTGTTCTGTCTTGTGAGATTCCGGACGATACAGCCAGATCGATCCTCCCATTTCTATATCGCAGGTGCGAATGATAGTCAGTTCACCGGTTCGCATGCCAGTGTGCCACTGCAGTTGGACCATAGCCCATATTACAGGCTGCACGTAGGGTTCGATCTTCCGTACTGTCTCCCAGGCGATAGGCCGGACTTTGTCGGTTTCCCGCCCACCTTGCCCGCGTCGCAGGTTTTTAAAAACTTTGAGGTTCAGGGCAATCTGCGGATCGATCAGCATTTCGTCGGCGGCCCACGCGAACATTCCGCGGATACGAATCATGAGTTTGTTTATGGATTTCCTGGCCCGTCCGGCATCGATCAAGGCCTGTCGAACGGTTCTCATTTGTCTTAGGCCGAATTCACTGACCGGCAGGTCGGAATAGATATTGGCCAGAAAACGCATTGCCATTCGTTGGCAGGATACTTCAGATGTCTTCCGTCCGTCCTTGACGTAGTATTTAGATACGTGTTTGTAGTAGGTCGCGATAAGTTCGGCGATAGTTTGGGTAGGCCGGTTGGCATGTTCTTTTCCGTCGGCGAGCCATTCAGAGATCACTCGATGGTATTTCGCTTCCGCTTCGGGTGATCCCCATTTTCCGCAATAATAATCTTTTCCACTCAGCCGGACGACGGCGAGACCACGGGCCTTAAAGTGTGAGAGTTTTGGAAGGGTCTGACGTGCCATGACGGTACTCCTTTCGTTTCTCAGTACAGTACTGAGAATCTTCAGTGCACCGTCTTTTTTTGGTTAAAAACCTAAAATCCCATACTAACAAAAGTTAAGTAACTCGGAGCGAGAGGATTCGAACCTCCGGCCTCCTGGTCCCAAACCAGGCGCTCTGCCAAGCTGAGCTACGCTCCGTAAATCTCAATATCCGAAAACAATCTCAAATCTCGAGTTCGGTAGTGTACTCGAAATTCACCATAAGTCAATTACTACCACATTTTTTTGTTTCTAATATTCTCAAACGGACCATTTTTGACAATAAAATTAACACAACAATATTAGAATAAAAAATTTACATACACTTGTCATTCCCGCGCAAGCAGGAAACCAGAGTGTTACTTTTTGGCCCTGGATACCCGCTTTCGCGGGTATGACAAAACGAATCGGTCAGTTTGAGTAATATTCTGTACGATTTTCAGCTCGACAAAACATTATAAACCGCCTCAGCGAGGGCAAGGTGTCCAAGGCGGTGAAGATGTACGGATTCAGGAGAGAATTTGTCGGCTTCATTGTATTTCAGCAGTTTCAAAAACATTTCCTGCGTCTGGATTCTGGCAGTGTCGTACTTGCGACTCATCCTCGCCACCACCTTGATATATTTCGGCAGCTGGGCCAATACTTGACTTCTGAACGAATTCGGACAATTATCCTGGCTGACGTAAAATGGATCGATTAACAGGATTTTACACTTCGGCAGGGCTTTTCGAGTCCGGCTGAGGATTTCGTCATAAACCACTTCAAACTTTTCCGGCGTAATCGGATCTGGAGCATTACCAAACGCCTGGTGTAAATCATTTATCCCTATCTTGACGCTCAGCCAGTCCGGTTTGTGACGCAGAACATCATCAGTCCAACGCTTCTGGAGATCAGCAATGTTATTGCCACCAATGCCCTTGTTGATAATCTCGATCTTTTTCTGAGGTTCACGAATCATCATAAATTCGGAAAAGAGTCGTACGTATCCATTGCCCAGCGGAGCGTCCGCGCCACTCCTGCCACAGTCCGTAATACTGTCGCCGACAAACAACATTGTCTGACCAGTTTTCAACTTCGTGGACATATTATTTTCCTTTAAAAAAAACTCAATTAATCAATTCATCGGGTAATTTTCTGGGGTATGGTTCCAGGCTAAGTGTCAGCCTGGCCAGTTTCGCCACTTTTTCAAGAGCAATCGCATTGTCCGCAGCCGATTGGGGTGTCTCGCCCCAGACCAGGGGTTGATGACCCGCCACAAGCCCAGCTGGGATTTCCAGGGGAATAATTCCGTTCATCGCAAATTTTTCCACGATGGCCCGGGCGATATTTATTTCAAAATCAGCCTTGATTTCCTCTGGTTTCAGAATACGCGTGCATGGAATCGGGCCATGGAACCGGGCTGCGTGAATCGTACCCAGTGCGGGAATAGGCTTCATGGCCTGGGCCCAGGCCGTGGCGTTCAGACTGCTGATGCAAGCAATTCCGCCAATATCGCCAAACGCCCGATAAAGTTCCAGATGTGTCCGGGCTGTCTTGGCGTCACCTGGGTCACCTGCGAGAATTTCGCCGGTTTCGATATTGACGACGATCAGATCGCCGGGTTGAACATCCAGGTCTGATTCACAGGCCGGGGATATTAGCATCTTACCCCCCTGCCGGTCGATTCCGCTTACACGATCATCCAGGCCGACAATAAAACCGCCAGCTACAAGCCTGGTGCAGGCAAGACATATCTGCTCTTTCAAATTTTCCAGCATTGCTTTTCCGTTCACGCCAATGTTATACCACGCCGACAGCTTTATCAGCGGTATAGAATTTCCGCGGATCCGTCACAAAGCCGGTCAGCGCGCTGGCAGCTGCGGTCAGCGGACTGGCGAGGAAGACGCCCGCTTCCTTATGGCCCATTCTGCCCGGGAAGTTCCGGTTCGTCGTAGCGATGACGTTGATTGGTTCGTTGGCTCGGCCGAAGGTATCCTGCGGGCCGCCCAGACACGCAGCACAGCCTGCTGGGCCGATCTTGCAGCCTGCTGCGGAGAATATCTCACGCAACGTCTTGCCCCCAACCTTGCAGCGATCCATGTCCATGTCGACTTCGGTCGTAGCTGGGACGATATAGGTGTCGATCTTGACCTTTTGGCCTGCCAGGATCGTAGCAGCTGCTATCATGTCCACAGTCTTGCCGCCCGTGCACGAGCCGATGTATGACCGGTCGAGTTTCACATCGCCCAAGTCCTTGGCCTTGGCTCGACGATCCGGGCAGTGAGGCTGAGCTACGGTGGGTTCCAGTTTGGCGGCATCGAATTCATAAACAGCTGCGTACTTAGCATCCGCGTCAGACGTGACGACCTCGAACTCCGGCGCGCCAGGCTGTTGACGTTCACGCACATATGAGAGCGTGACTTCATCTGGAGCGATAATGCCGCTCTTGCCGCCGGCTTCGATGGCCATGTTGCATATCGTGCAGCGTTCGTCCACGTTCAGGCTCATGATAGCATCGCCGGCGAACTCCATCGCCTGGTAAGTCGCGCCGTCAAAGCCTATTTCGCCGATGACATGCAGGATCAGATCCTTGGCCATGATGTAGGGCGGGATTTCGCCGTGGAATATGAACTTCTGCGAACTGGGAACCTTCAGCCAGAGCTTGCCGGTACCCATGACAAAACCGGCATCGGTATTGCCGATACCCGTAGCCAGCTCGCCGAACGCGCCGTGCGTACAGGTATGGCTGTCCGTTCCGAGCAGGATTTCGCCAGGCCTGGTGTGACCATTCTGCGGAAGCGCGGAATGACACACACCCTTATATGCAGTCTTGGCAGGATCGGCATAAGGAGCTGGCACGCCCTCGGCATCGGTATCGATAAAGTCAGGATCGTAGAAATATTTCAGGCCTTGTCGCTTGGCAAAGTCTCGCAGAATCGCGATGTTCCGGTGCGCTTTCGGATCGGCGGTGAAAATGTAATGGTCGGGAATAACCACGATCTTCTCGGAGTCGAAAACTTTCGCATCCTTGCCGAATTCCTCTTCAAACACTCCAATCGTGCCAGGCCCGCATACGTCGTGCGTCATGAGCACGTCGATATCGCACCAGATATTCTCGCCCGGAGTTACGGAGGCCCGGCCTGAGTGGCGAGCCATGATCTTCTCAGTTATTGTCATACCCATAATTTGTCTTTCCTAAAAATCTTTCAAAACTGCCAAAATTCAAACGGCTATCGTAGCATTATTTTTCGACACTTCAATGATACAGTAAATAAAAAACCCAGATTCAGGCCGGCTCAACAATTTCCAACGGCAAGGCAGGCGAGAGAATCCCCGCTGTGGCTGCCTGGGTGAAAAACGCCTCCAGTGCTTCCCGCCCAGCCGATCCCATATCCACGGAAAGCTCATTGACGTATTGTCGGACGAACCGTTCAACGATCTTGGCGTCAGCATCTACAGAGAATCCGAGTGCGTAAGCCATGGCCTGGCTGTGATTGGCGAGAGCAAACTCAATGCTCTGCCGGATAAGTCCGGCGAGCTTTTGCTGCTGATCAGCTGGCAGGTCCTTGCGAACCACGCAACAACTCACGGGCATGGGCAGGCCCTGCTGAGTATCGGCCCACCACCTGCCAAGATCCGCTACCACCCGCAGCCCCCACTGTTGGTAGGTAACAAACTCTTCATGGATGACAAGCGCGCCGTCAACCAGGCCGGTCTCCACAGCGGGGATCAGCTTATCGAGGGGCAAGACCCGCGTCCGCAACGTGGGTTTGTATAGTTGCAGCATGGCGTAGGCGGTTGTCGTCGCGCCGGGAATGGCTATGATCTTGTCGTCAAGTTCAACTTCCGAGATCGGCTCGCGCGAGATAATCACCGGGCCGCACCCCAGCCCGAAACTGGCGCCGCAGGACAGCAGGGAGTATCTATCCCGCACGAACGGATAAGCAGCTGCGGAAATCATGGTCAACGGAAACTGGCTTCGTGACGCGTGGTCGTTCAATGAGGGCAGATTCTCTTTGACCGGCTCGATCTTCAGATCGCCGGTATCGATGTTCCCGCTGGTCAGGCCGAAGAGCATGTAAGCGTCGTCGGCGGTGGGCGTATATCCTATTTGGAATTTCATCCCGGACATGATATTCTGTCCGCTTGGCCTGTTACAAAGGATTTTGTGTAAATGATGCTTTTTTTCTCCCCTGCCCCGTAGGCCTGGGGTCTTGAAAATACAGTAAGTACTTGGTATTCAAGGAATAAAATAAACTCAATGGACAAGAAAATCGAATTATTGGCTTTGGATGTGGACGGCACGCTGGTTACACCGGATCAGCGGATACCTGAGGACGTTGTCGATGCGATAGCCAACGTAACCCAGGCCGGCCTGCGCGTGTGTATTGCTACGGGTCGGAGTTTTGCGGAAACCCTGCCGGTCTGGCAACAGCTCAGACTGCCGAAATCTCGTATGCCCGAACCGGTGATCACTATCGGCGGCGCGTTGGTGGTCGAACCTACAACAGGCAGAACGCTGTATCAAAAACCCATACCGCGCGATTTGACCGTCGCCTGTGCCAACGCTTTTGTCGCGGCAGGTCATTCAGCCATGGGCATAGTAGACGCCTGGCGATATGGCTATGACTACCTGTTCATCCGGGGAAAAGACTTCGGCGATGCCCATCGCATGTGGTTCGGCCAAATGCCCCCCTCAGTCAAAATTCGTGAGGTCAGTTCTTTCAACGGCGATACCGCGGACGTATTAAGACTGAACTCCGTGATAGGCCCGGAGGATACCCACGAACTCGAGCGTCATATGCGGGCTAAGATGGGCGAATCGCTGAACGTGCATTCGATTTACGCGCCGAATTACGGCGTATATGTGGTGGAAACTTTCGCGCAAGGCTGTGACAAGTGGACAGCCTTGAAATATATCGCGCAGGGCTATCGCATCGGCCCGGGAGCGATTGCAGCTGTCGGCGACGATGTGAACGACATCCCCATGCTCAAAGGAGCAGGCCTGGGCGTTGCCATGCCCAACGCGTCAGACCCGGTGAAAGCTATAGCCGATACCGTCGCCACCGCCGGCCTGGCTGAGTTCATCCGCAGCCTAAGGCTGTGACGTCCGATCAAACTGAAAAAACGGGCGAAGCCTTTCATAAAAAAAGACCTCGCCGATATTTTTATTAACTCAAACTGACAATTTGAATTACCAATTGATCAGCAAAGAATTAAAAGCTGTCGTCTACTTCCGTTTTCGGCTGATCAGTGCCGCCCCGCTTAATGCTAACAGAGAAAGCGTCATTGGCTCTGGTACTGCCGCAGCTGCTACGTTTCCAAAGTTGGCTTGTACGCTTGCGTAGTCGCCGGCTGAGACAACACCGTCAAGGTTTGCATCGCCGAGAATTCCCGCAGCGCCCACGTTGCCGAAATTCGCCTGTACGCTGGCATAGTCACCAGCTGAGACAACGCCGTCACGATTGGCGTCACCTTCCAGCAAAACGGGCACAGGCAGACAACGGGTGTAGACAACCACCCCGTCAAGCCACAATGGAGTGCCGACCGGCCAGAGGCTATCGAGTGAGATGCGGTACGTTTCGCTCTCCGGTTGGGGAGTTATTATCCACTCCTCAGCCAGCTGATACCACATTGCGCCTGTGCCGCCTTCGTCTACCAAAGAGGTTATCTGATAGAAATCAGATCGTTCTACGCTGCCGGTAACACCGGCGGAATAGCTTAGGAGAATCTCAGGATCTATCTGGGCCTCCGCGTTGGGGTTTAGCGTAGCGAAAGTTAATTGAATCCAGACCTCTGTGTGTCTCTGCGTATCCTGCTGATTTGGAATATAAATTTCCATGTAATCCCCCGGCATGCTGGCTTGAATAACGCCAGATTTCAAGTCCACGCCATGGGCTGGATAACCGCCCGACGCCTGCCATATAATTCCAGAACCACCAATGGTGATACTGGCTGTGCCGAAGGGATTCTGATCTTCATCCGGCCAAAACGGATCAGAGCCGGAATCGGAACTAAACTCCCATACTTGGCGGGTCAGGGTAGAATTGGGCTCGTTGGCCCACGATGGGGGTACGAGATCTTCAGCAATAACAAGACTTGATACACAAAACACAAGAAAAGAAGTAATAAGCGCACGTTTCATTTGTTTTCTCTCCTTTTGATTTGTAAAGCCGAGTGAAATGAGATCACAGACTACGTGAGGATATTGGCTGCAAGTAGATTATCCGCACATGAAAAACCTCTCTACAACATTGAAAAACACTCAAGACACGGTGTCCCAAGCACATTTGATTGTATGTCAACAATCAAATTACGTCAACCCACCTTTTACGAATATTACCCCATTATATCAGCATAATAGGCGCATAACAAAACAGCAGTTACGTGCCCGGTGCCGTGGTTGCTGTGTTTGCAACCACGTTGTTTGTAGTGTAGTCATAGCTATGATCTAACCAGAGTGCGTAGGGTGGGACAAAGTCGCAACGCGACGACGCCCCACCTTTTTTATCTGCCAAGCAATAACATTTTTTTATCCGCGTGGGACGCCGCACCGAACGGTGCTCTGTCCCACCCTACTTGACTAAATTCGAGCTTTGGAACTCGTCATTCTTCGGTCAGGGCTTTCATTACCGCCTGGCAGAAGGCAGGCAGGTCGTCAGGTTTGCGGGCGGTGATCAGTTTGCCGTCCACGACGCATTCTTCGTCCACCCACTCGGCGCCTGCGTTGATGATGTCGTGTTTTATCGCTATGAAGCTCGTGGCCCGTTTACCGCGAAGAGCATCGGTACAGCACAGCATCCAGCCGCCGTGGCAGATCGCCCCCAATACGATATCCGCAGCAACGCATTGTTGGATAAAGCGAATCATCATCTCGCTGCGACGCATGAAATCAGGACACCAGCCACCGGGTACAATTACAGCGTCGTAAAAATCGCCATGAACCTGGTCAACGGAAAAACCGGCCTGGCAGGGATACCCAAGTTTGGATTTGTAAATCTGTCCAGCCTCCTGGGCTACCAGATCAACTCTCGCACCGGCTTCGATGAAGCGATAGTAGGGATACCAGACTTCCATTTCCTGATACTGCTCGTCCAGCATGATCGCGATTTTCTTGCCTTTTAAGTCCATGACACTCTCCCAATTGGAAAATGAAGTTCGCCACTTATCCCAAAAAAAGACCCAAACCCACGGCCTTCCGTGGGTTTGGACTCTACAAAAGATAATGGAGCCGAAGAGGTTCGAACTCTCGACCTACGCATTGCGAACGCGTCGCTCTCCCAACTGAGCTACGGCCCCATGTGCAACTGAATTAATTGTATTACATACACGACAATGCTGTCAAGATTCTTGATTTTTAAATCAGGATTCTGGAGAAAGAAACTGAAAGCTGTTAACTGATAGATTGAAACTTTTATCTCACAGTAGCAGTGGCGGTTAATCGGAGGTCTGCTACCAGGCCGGCCTGGAGATAGTGATAACCCAGCCCGGCTATCATGGCTGCGTTGTCGGTACAGAATCGCATTTCCGGCTTGCGGAAGGCCAGGCCCTCTTTTTCAGCCAAAGCCTCCGCCGCTGAACGCAATGCAGAATTCGCAGCTACCCCACCGCCGAGAATTATTGTCTTTGCATGAACTTTTTTGACCGCCCGACGAATCTTTATGGTCAAAGTATCCACAACCGCCTGCTGAAAACTCGCAGCGATGTCAGCTATCTCCTGCTGGGATTTTTTTTCAATCCCGCGTTGCCCGTTTTCAGAATCCGCTGCTTTGGCCCCGGGTACGCCGTTGACGTGATAAAGCACTGCTGTCTTTATCCCGCTGAAACTGAAATCCAGGGACTGACCCTTTAGCAAGGTGCGCGGGAAATCCACAGCCTGGCCGTTGCCGCCGCGGGCAGCCTTGTCTATCACAGGCCCGCCGGGATACCCAAGGTTCAAAATCGTGGCGACCTTGTCGAACGCCTCGCCGGCTGCGTCGTCAATCGTGCTGCCCAGGAGTTCAATTTCCGTAGGTTTCATGCAACGGTACAACGCGGTATGTCCTCCCGAGCATATCAACGCCACCGCAGGATATTCAATCGGCCCGGATTCCAGAGCAGCGCCGTATGCATGGGCACAGACGTGATTCACGCCGATAAGCGGAACGTCCCATGCCCAGGCGAGCGTCTTCGCAGCCATGAGTCCGACTAGTAAAGACCCGATAAGCCCTGGTTGATGCGTAACAGCCACAGCTGTTATTTTGGCAATATCGGCTGGATTATTCATATCCATACCAGCTGAGGTGAAGGCTTCGCCAATTACGGTATTAATCGCCTCGATATGCGCGCGCGAAGCGATCTCCGGCACGACCCCGCCGTATCGGCTGTGAAGATCAATCTGGCTGGCTACGACGTTACTCAACACATCATGGCCATCGGCTACAATACTGCAACTGGTTTCGTCACAACTGCTCTCAATACCAAGGATCAAAGTTCGTTCCATATCACTTTCGTTCATTTCGCTGCTTCTCGGTTTATGGATTCTGCTGCTGTTTTTTTCATATTCTTCCACCGCTGACGATCATCTTGCAGGCGGCGGATGTTTTTTTCGTATTCTTTCTTCGAGCCGAGCAGTTTGATCGCGCGGGCCAATTGCGCGTCATCGTTACAAAAATATTCCGCATAGCGTGCCCAACGTTCAGGCCAGAAAATAATACAGCCTGGCATGGGATCATTGGGAGGCGGAAGCAAAGTCAGACGGTTACGTCTGTCTTGAAGTTCGATCTCCAGATCAGCCTGGTTCGCAACTTCAATAGACGGGGTAATCCCCCAATCGCTCATGCCCTTCCTTCGGCTGACAGGTTTTTCCGCATCGATAAAGAACTCCGCTGTCGTAAGGTTCACCTGACCCAGGCCAGCTGGGAGTTTCAACATGGTCTGCACGGAACCCTTTCCCCGCGTACGGGTTCCGACAACGACCGCCCGAGCGTTGGCTGACAATGCGCCTGCAAGGAGTTCCGCAGCTGAGGCGGTATTTTCGTCAACAAGCACGACCAGGGGGATATTTTCATATGGGGAATCTTTGTGGGCATTGTAAACTTCCCTGCTGCCGCCCCGGCCTGTCACGGTAACAATTTCCCCACCGGCAAGGAACATGTCCGCAATTAACACGCCATCCGGCAGCAACCCGCCGGGATTGCCGCGAAGATCCAATATCAAGCCCCCCTGAATTATCACAGGCAAGGAGGCCTGGGGCGTCTCAGGCTGGGTCTCGACGATTCCGGGGGCGTCGCTTCGGTTGTGACAGGCAGAAGATACTATCATGCGAAGAGTGTTTCTTAATTTCGCAGGCGTCTCAGGACAGAATTCCGATATGCGAATGTAGAAAAGCCCTTCTCGCTGCGGCAGGTTATAAACCCATCGGCCAGCCACGTCGCGATACAAACCCTGCACCGTTTCAACAGGAAACTGCCGGCGGATTAAAGTAATCGTTCTGGGCTTCTGCGATACAGGCTGGTCTTTGACTGAATCTGAATTTTGTCTATGAACAGCAACTGGCTCCAGAAGAAGTTTAACTTCAGATCCTTCCGCGCCAGCCAACCGTTTGCGAACCTGTTCGATATCCAGACCGTTCACCTCCACGCCGTCAATGGCAAGCAGTTTCCAATCTCGACCGATGCCTGCCTTATGGGCTGGGGAATTCGGCAGGACTCCAACGATCAACTCTTGTGACGATGTTGCAAATTTTGAAGGGGCTGGTGCTGGCAGGCCGGGCATGCCACCAGACATCGCTTGTATAGGATCAGGCATCCCCCGCCCTCGCATCACGACCAGGCCAGTCCCACAGGCATTACCCATAACGCGATCCGTAAGAGTCTCAGCTTTCTTAGGGGGAACATAGGTCGAAAATTCATCCAAGGATTCAACCATTCCCCTGACCGCAGCCAGACGAAGCTGATCATTCTGCAGGGGCTGATAGTAATCATCACTTATCAGATCGAAGGCCTTTTCGACAGGCTGAAAGTCCGAAACTTCGCCCGTCGGGCCAGGCGCAGGCTGATGCCAGACCAGCAGCAAAACCGCAGCCATCGCCAATATAATCAAAATCCAAATTAGATTTCGCTTGGGCATTTTTTTGAAAATATCCATGTCAAGAAAACGTGGCTTTCTATATCTACTCAAAAACGTCTTGGGAAGAGTTACAGCATTTTAACGTCGCTAAAACTATCAGAAACCGCCCCTTCCCACAAGCAGCAAGGCAAAACAATGCGAAGTTATAATTTTTTCGCCAATGCCATACACATGCTGAATGATGTAATTCTTGGCAAAATTGGCAGGTGGAGGGCAAAATCAGGGCAATGAAAAATAAAGTGTAAAAATTTTCTCGTAAGATGTTATATGCCAGAGATGGTTTTGCCCTTAAAAAACACGAAATATCCACCTAAATCTCGCAATTTATAGCCCTAAACACCTACAAGGTATAAATTTATCGATTAGGCTTGACACTCTCTTTCGAATATCGTATCATCTGCATAGGCTCCTCGGTCCGAATTTATTTGTGACCGAGTTTTCGATGCTGGGCTCCCCTCCCCCAGCATCGTTTTTTTTTGCCCCATCTGCCGAATATCCATCCACCTTCGACAAGCCCGGGCTTTTTTATGACACTTTCACGTATGGGGTAAATGCTCATATGGGCACAACACAATAGAGCAATGCTTCTTTTTTCAGGATTGAGATGGTTTGCTTGTATACAATTCAAATACGGATAGCAAAGGAATCAGTCTTTTCTCAATCAAAATAATGATGAAAGATCATAGGTACATCGTTGGGCAGGGATTCACTCTGGTTGAACTGATGGTCGTAATCTCGATCATTGTTCTTCTGGTGAGTATCGTCATGCCTTCGCTGAATCGAGCCAGGGACATTGGCAGAAACGGAGTGTGTCTGACAAACCTCCACGGCATCGGCAGAGCATTCCAGATGTATCTCAACGAGAGCAATGAGATCCTCCCCAAGGCTGCCAGCATGCCGTCCGAAGAACCGGATACGCCGGGCATTAATATCCTTTTCAAACCTTACGCAGATAGCGAAGAAATTTTCCACTGTCCGGGCGACAGGGATGATCCAACGTATTTTGTAAGGGAAGGGACCAGCTATGAGTATCTGCTGGGAGCACTGTATGAGGTTGATCCGGCTCCGACATTTGAAAAGAATTTCCTCATGGACATGGTTAACAAGAAAATAAGCCTGGCCAAAATTCAGGTCATGTATGACTTCGACAAGAAATTCCATGGCTGGACCAACATACTCTATGCTGACTGGCATGTAGATAAATAGCAGGAGATTTTTTATGAACTATCAGCGAATAATATTCAGAGTTCTGGGAGCAAGAAAATATATTTTCCTGGGTGTGGGTATTTTATGCCTGGCTGTGGCTGTGGGACTGACCGCTTTACTTTGGCCTGAATCTCAGCCTGCAAAAGCGCCGGACATCCAGAAGCAATCCGCCAACGAAACCGCACTTTTCGTGGCCTCTGAAGAGTTCAACAAGCTGGACATCCAGACCCGGCAGGACTACATGGAGAAAGTGTTGGCCGATACTTCCCAACATGCCGACCTGTGGGCTGCACGAAAACTCATGAACGAAAAGCAACGCAAACAAATCGGCGAAAACATGAAGCCGGTCTTCCGCAAAATGATCGAAACCAGAATCGACCACTATTTCACACTACCTGCAGATCAACGTGAACCGTATCTCGATGAGTTAATAGACCAGGCTTTGGCGTTGCGGGACAATTTCAAAAAAATAACGAAAAACGATCCGCCAGACGAAAATGATAAACGTCATGAAAAAAATCGCCATGCGAAAGGCCGGCGGGGCGGGCCTCCTATCGGAAACGATAAAGGCTTCCAGAAATTCATAGCTTCGACCACGCCACAGGAAAGATCGAAAATGATGCGGTTCGGTTTCGCTGCAATAAAACGCCTGAAAGAACGCGGGCTAATGCCGAAACCAAAATAGTAAAAGAGAACTAAAATCTGATGCAAGCCAACAAAGCGTCGCGGTTTTCACTCCAGATTTGATTAGGCTGTGCTTCGCTATCAATCTCCAATGTGATCGTCGGGATTTTACGCTCAACACCGGCCCATGTCCCAAAACTGCCCGGAGTTGAATAACCTATATCGCCTTTAACTGGATAGCGGTTACATTTGCTCATCGCTTCGGCAAGCGGCCTGGCTGGGCCATCGAAGTTCACGCAGGGTTTATTCCGCCAGGAGTGAATTGAAACGATTTTAGCGGGTTTAAGCATTTCGATGGCTTTGAGGATCGCCCTGGTTTCAGGTTCGCTCAACGGGGATTGCCCCCCGGAATATCGCGAGTTTTTCTTCGTGTCAGCCTGCTGCCAGTTCTTGGTGGGAAAGTTCCTGTTGCAATCGACCTTGCGGGCATTTTGACGGGTCTCGAGAAGCAAACCATCAGGATTCGCTGCTGATATGATGGCAATCCGGCAATCCGCGTAAACTTCGCGATGACTCAGCAGATAATCCACCAACTTCAGGGCAATATACTCCGTGCCTGGCTCATCCCCATGTATGCCGGCAAAAATGAAAGTCACCGGCCCACTACTGCCGAAAACATTCACCGTGATCGCCCTGCCCTCAACAGATTCCCCAACCTGAAGAGTTGCAATATCGCCGCTTTTCACCAAAGAAGAAGTCTGGCTTGGAGGACTGACAGTTTTTTTACCGCAACCGACAAAGCTTATAGCACACAAACATGCCAACACAGGTATGAAACGTAATCCAGCCAGACAACGCTGTTTTCCAGGTCGGCCTGACAAAAAATAATGAATCTCATGACTTCTCATATCAAGCATTATCAAAGAATAAGTCTAAAAAGTAAAATGACAAAAGAATTTTACCAACAACGATTCGATTATTTTTGCGAAAGGCGATAAGGCAGGTGTTTGCGACGATATTTATCTGGAGGCATGCCGCTCTCGCAACGAAAACGACGATAGAAAACTTCAAGATTTTTAAATCCGCATTGTAAAGCGATTGCCTTGATTGGCTTAGACGTACCCGCCAGCATGGTTCTTGCCCTCAAGAGTTGTTGCGACAGGATGTATTTGTGGGGAGAAATGTTCAGATACGACTGAAACAGCTTGAAAAGTTGAGGTTGGCTTATTTTGGAATGCCTGGCCAGGTTATCGACCGAAATTTTTTTCTCGATATTGTTTTGAATGTATTGTATCGCCCTCTCCAGAGAGGCTGGATAACTTAGCGGCATGGGCGCGCCGCCAGTTGCCTTCGCGTGACGCAAAAGGGTACTGTAGACATACAAGCAAAGTAGATCCATATCCAGCGTTTGCGAATGATAAAGATTCAGACACTCCGAGGCGAACTGGTCTATACCGGCATCGGCGTTCCAAAAGCTTACCCGCGGTACAGGACGGGCGGTATCACGAACCGAAAAAATGAAAACAATACAGCGATATGGTTTTTCAGGGGTAGTGCGATATATCGTGTGCTCCCCTGCCCTATGCCAAAAGATCGTTCCCTTTCCAAACGTATTAGCCTGGTCTGCTGTATCGAAAAACACCTCTCCGCCGGTAATTAATTCGATCAGCTCAATACCTTCGGGAATCTGAACCGGCGTAACCTGGGCGTCATCAGGCGCCATATAAAAGCCCATATGCTTCAATCTTACTAATCGCCTGGTCAAATCCTTCATTTTTGATATCTCTGGTCAATAAATAATAGTTTTAGTCAATTGCACTTCTCGGTTTTTATTATATACTCGGTTCATCGTTTCGCCAGTTGTAAATGATTAGTCAATATACTGTTTTTAATTTCACCACAAACCACACTTAGATATGGAGTCACAAATGCTAAGAGCATTGGCAGTTCAATTGTATTCCCTCCGGGCAGAGGCCGAGCAGGATTTTGTCAAAGTACTCAAAAGAGTGGCAGATATTGGTTACCAGGCTGTAGAACCGGCTGGTTTCTGGAACCTTCGTCCCAGCGAATTCAAAAAAATCATCGCTGACCTGGGGCTGAAGTTGTATTCATCCCACTCCCCGTGGGCCAGGCCAAACAACCTCGGAGAAGTCATGGAAATCGCAGACATTCTCGGCCTGGACAGGGTCGTCTGTGGCTATGGGCCTGGCGATTTCCAGGATTTGGACGCGATAAAACGCACCGCTGAGGTTACCAACAAAATGCAGGAAATCCTGGAGCGAAACGGCTTGACGCTTTTCCAGCACAACCACGATTTTGAATTCGGACGCATTGGCGACAAACTCAAATATGAGATATACGCCGAATTGTGCACGAAAGTCAAATTCCAGATCGATGCCTTCTGGTCGACAAACTTCGGAACCGAAGATGCCGTCGAGATGCTCAATATCTTCGCCGACCGTACCATCTCGTTCCATCTGAAGGACGGGCTACTGAAGCAGGATCGGGCGGAGCTGAAGACCACCAACGGCACGCTTGATCGCAAGGTTGAGTTGCGGGCGCTCGGCACGGGGGATCTTGACATCCCTGCTCTTGTCGCAAACTTGCCAGCTGCGGTTGACAATATCATTGTGGAGCTTGATTACTGTAACATCGACATGTTCACCGCCATAGAAATGAGTTATAAATACATGACCGAAAACGGCCTGGCAGCCGGCAATAAATAATTTTGGCACAAGGAAAACATGAAGATGAGAAAGACCAAAGTAGGCATCATAGGCTGTGGGATGATCAGCGATACTTATTTCAACGCCGCCAAGACGTTTAATATTCTCGATGTTGTCGCCTGCGCGGATAACCAGCCTGCAAACGCCAAAGCAAAGGCTGAACTCTACAAAGTTCCGAACATGACCGTAGATGAACTTCTGGTCAAGCCTGAAATCGAGATTGTTATCAATCTCACGCCACCCAAGGCACACCTTGAGGTCACGCTCCAAATACTGAATGCCGGTAAAAATGTATATTCAGAAAAACCATTCGGCATTAATTCTGACGAAGCTGCCAGAGTTATCACACTCGCGAATGAAAAAGGCCTGCTCGTCGGTTCCGCTCCGGACACCTTCCTTGGCGGAGGCCAGCAGACTGCCCGTAAACTGATCGACGACGGTTGGATCGGCAAGCCAATCGCAGGAACCGCAATGGTCATGGGTCGCGGGCCTGAGAAATGGCCTCATGCGCCATTCTTCTACGACATTGGTGCTGGCCCGATGCTTGATCTTGGCCCGTACTACATAACAGCCCTGGTCAATCTCCTTGGCCCCGTAAAAAGCGTCACAGCTGTGACCTGTAAAGGTTCGGAAACCCGCGTCGGCGGACCTGACACCGTGCCTCATGTCTATCCAATCAACGTCACTACGCACCAG
This sequence comes from Phycisphaerae bacterium, assembly GCA_963664745.2. Taxonomy (GTDB): domain Bacteria; phylum Planctomycetota; class Phycisphaerae; order SM23-33; family SM23-33; genus B1-G9. The sequence continues at coordinate 290,558 of CAXXMC010000002.1, read as the reverse complement.
ACCGGAGCTGTTGAGTTCCATAACGGGGCTGTAATAACCGTTATTTCCAGCTTTGAAGTTTACATGCACAGCCATTCCCCTATCGAAATTTATGGCTCTGAGGGCAGTTTGAAGGTGCCGGATCCGAACTCTTTCAGCGGGCCGGTTCACGTGTTCCGTAATGGCTATGCGGATTGGACGCCTGCTCCGCTTTCGCACATCTATACCGAAAATTCCCGCAGTATCGGCGCTGCCGACATGGCCTATGCCATGCAGACCGGCCGAGCACACAGGGCAAACGGCGAACTGGCAAATCATGTGCTGGAAGTCATGCTGAGCTTTGATGAATCCAGCAGGCTGGGCAAAAAACTGGAAATGACTACAACCTGCCAACGCCCGAATCCGTTACCGCTGGGCCTGGAACATGGCGAACTCGACAAATGACATGGTAAATGTCAACTCAAACTGACCGATTCGTTGTCATACCCGCGAAAGCGGGTATCCAGGGCCGCCAGATCAAACGTGGTTGCAGACACAGCAACCGCGGCACCGCGAATCGGGCAAGTTTTTTTGTCATTACGAGCACTTCGCTTCGCTCGGTGTAAACTCCGTGAAGCAATCTCGTTTTCTGCATTTAAGATTGCCGCGTCGCTGCGATCCTCGCAATGACAAGAAAACAACTTTTTCCTTCCGTGTCATACCCGCGAAAGCGGGTATCCAGGGCCGGCCCATCCGGTGCGATATTTCCATTGTGGTTTTTTTTCCCGTCTTGATTACATTCCCTGGATTCCGGGCCGCCAGCGGCGGTGGCAGAAGCTTCGCTCGCCCGAAATGACAACAACTTTTTCAGGGGGGGGACTGTCTAAAGGATTGGCTGGGCAAATCCGTTAATTGACTTCCCGAGTCATTCCAGATATACATGTCATTTGTCTTATTCCTAAGAGTCAGCTGTTTTAAGTAGATAAACGAATTGATTAATAGGCTTATAAAAAATGCAAAATTATATTGATGTATTAAAAAAAGTTGGAAAATCGCCGTTGGTATTGGCTGATCGAATCCTGGTCTTGCCTTACGGGTGTAGAGTGCTTGGGGTGTTCCCGAAAGAAGACGTTAACGGTTTGTGGGTCAACCCGGCGTTGGATTCATTGGCTACCGCAAAAGAATTTTTTGCAGGTTCACAGTGGCTCAATAGCGGAGGCGACAGGACCTGGCTGTCGCCGGAAGTGGAAATTCACATTGAGGATATAAATAGGCCTCAGGACACGTATAAAGTCCCTCACAGCATGGACCCGGCTGGGTATGAAATCGTCTCTTGCGATGGCCGAGAGGCTGTGCTGGAAACCCGGATTAAAACGCGATTCTTCCGAAGTAATTGCGACGTTGACGTTTTACTGCGAAAAACCATCAAGGCTTTGGATAAGCCGGAATTAGATCTGCCGGAGGGTATTTTGTCAGCTGGCTATATGCAGGAATGCACTCTCTCTGCGGATAACCTGCACCCAGACGTGCGACCTGCAATTTGGAATCTTGCACAGGTTCCCGGCTGCGGAGAAATTATCATGCCAGTAAAGGAGAATTCAAGCCCGACCCCCTTTTTCGGCAAGCCTGAATTCCAGCTCTCAGACCGACGCGTGATCGCAGCAATCCCCGCCACTGACGAAAGTTATAAGTTCAGCATCAAAGCCGATGACAGCCTGGGGGTCATGGTTTATCTTAACCTGAGCGCCCGGAATCCATTTTTGGTAGCAAGATGGTTCGATGTAAAAAATCCTGACGCATATTATGATGTTTCATTTAAAAACATTTCTGACCGTGGATACGTACAACAGGTATACGTCGATAATGGCGCATTTGGCGGTTTCGGCGAAATGGAATACCATTCACCAGCCATGATCCCAGCTGTTTCCAATGAAATAAAAGATCGAAGTGTTTTGTGGACTTTTACCGGCCCAGCCGAAGCATTGACAACTCTTTCCGACAAGATATTGGCATCCAGAAATCTTTTTTAGTCGTCCCCGAAAAAGTTGTTTTTTTGTCATTCCGGGCATATCGAAGCGAAGACCCGGAATACAGGGTATACAATGGATACGGGAGGAAAAACTATCGTGTTTTTTCGAGAGGCGGTAATACATTAGGTTTGGTGAGCATATCAATTTCCGTATTAGCAGGCCTGCCTCGTGTGGGGTCGGGCGTTTCCGGGATTTTTAAATTGATCGGCTCACACCCACCAGCTGCGTCCAGGCGGGCGGTAAGTTGCGGATAGTATTCGACGGAAATTTTTTGCCATTCATCCAGTTGAGATCTTTCGCGACGCAATAGCCTTTCAACGTTGGGAAGTTTCGCCCAGCCTCCCCCCTGCTTCTGCATATACCAAAGTTCAATCCGCCAGACAAGTTGACTTTGGGCCTGGCCTTGATTACGCGACTTATGAAACTCACGTGTTCGCATAAGTTCGATCAGCACGGTGGCCCGGTTTCCCTGGCACTGGATGTACAGTATACGTTTAGTGTCCATGAAATCCTGCCAGCTGGCTACAAATTCCTGAATCGCTCGAACATCTTCAATTGAAAATTGTTCCTCAATTTTTTCCGAAGGTACGCCAAGCTCCACCCGTCGCATCTCGGCCAGACGATCCAGCCTGGCGCTGATAAATTCAAGATCAATGCCCTCAAACTCCCTGCCATCGGTCGTAACAACGCAAATATCGTAAGCCGAGTCGCCGGGCATGTTCTGAAACGAGAATCGCCCCGTATTCTCATCGAATTGTTCCGGCCTGTACGTTTGGCCCGTAATTCGAGAGACCGCCCGGAGAGTTTTGATTTTCCCAGCTGGTGTAACCTGGCCTGTAATTCGGCCTGGTTTGGGCCTGGCCAATATCGGCGGGTCATCCTGAAGCTCGATCTTGGCCGGCTGAGAGGCAGGCTGGGCAGCAAAGGCTGCATTAAGAATAATAACGACACCAGCCAACATGATAACTATCGTGCGATTCATTCCAGTAATTTCAGGTTGCATGCACAGCTGTTTCAGCTCAGCACTTCCGCAGCATTATCATTTGCGTATACCGCCAGGATTTTCCCGAAATATACTCGGTGGTAATCGCCATCGACATACGCACCGGAAAGAATCTCGTCAGCCAGGCGTTCCGGCATGACGTCGCTTCGGTGAACGACCTGGCATTCATAGACTATCGGACACTCCGCCACGACCGGCGCCCATACATTCGACGCTTTCTCAGCGGTAAGTTCGCATTCGGCAAACTTGTCGATCTCTTTGCCGCTTTTCGTGCCGCAGATCGCACACGCCAAGCCAAGGTTTTCACCAGGTACGTTTACGGTAAAACAGCCCGTGTGTTCGATATTGAAATACGTGTGCCTGCTGGGCCTGACCAACACCGTCCAGATCGGCATTCCCCATATATTTCCTATCGTACCCCAGCCGATGGTCATGATATTCGGTTTCCTGGCTGAGTCATAACTGCCAAGCAGTAAACCGTGTGATGTCATCGCCTTGATGGTTTGAGCATAGAAATCAGTAAAATCTATTTTATGTCGTTTCATGGCTATCTCCCGTTAAGTGAAAAATCGACACCTACACTAAATTGTATGCAACCTTATTCGTATGTTCTGCCTTTTTTTCCGCCAGCGGAGTTCTGTTTAGCCCTGGCCATGAGTTTGTTGCCCCATTTGCTGGGATATTTTCCAGTCACGCAACCCGTACACATGTTTTTGATATCCATTTCAAGGCAAGGCCCCAAATCTTTCACCGTAAGATACTTCAAACTGTCAAGCCCCAGTTTTTTCGCCATTTTCACGAGCATCTCCTCATCGGGCTTGCCGGTGTAAGACTCTGAGAGAAACTTCGGGGCGAAAAGTTCGCCTAAAGTTGACATATCAATACCATAAAAACACGGCGCGATTATAGGCGGACACGCGACACGAACGTGAACTTCCTTGGCCTTGCCTCGGGTACGAATCTGATCGACAAGAAATCTTAGCGTTGTCGACCTGACAATGGAATCTTCCACGACAAAGACTCTCTTGCCAGCCAGGACACTCGGCAAGGGAGTATACTTGTTATTTACGCTGCTGTTCCGGGCCTGGCCTGACTGTATGAAAGTTCTGCCCACGTAACGGTTCCGCATGAGACCTTCAACGCATGGGATGCCCAGATTATACGCGTAAGCGTCCGCAGCTGCCTTGGCGGTATCCGGCACGGGGACGACAATACAATCGCCGTTTATTTCTTCAGTTTCATTCTCAGCCAGGAGCTTACCCGATCTTGCACGGGTGAGATAAACCCCCGAACCGTCAGCCTCGCTGGCGACGTTGGAAAAATATATCCACTCGAAAAAACAATGTGCTTTCCTGGGAGACTTAGCAAACTGCTCGAATCTCAGCTGGCCGTTTTCCACAATCGCCATCTCGCCGGGTTTGAGATCATGAACCTTCGTAAATCCAAGATTCGTCAAGGCCACGGACTCGCTGGCAGCTGCGAAAAGTTTCCCCTCGACAGCCCAGCACATCGGACGCAATCCGAGCGGGTCTCTCGCGACTATCATTCTGCCAAGCGCATCAAGAAATGCAATGTTGTACGCACCGTCGAATGATTTGGCCATACCTGTCAGAACTTTCCGCAGGTCGGGAATTTTATCGCCCCGCAGCCTGTATGAAAGCCCGTGCATGATGATTTCAGTATCGGTGTCGAGAGTGAAAACGTAATGATGCTTGGCCAGGAGTCGATCCCGCAGGTGGACGTAATTTGCGAGATTGCCGTTAAACGCGAAACTGTACCACTTCCACAGTCTGCCGTGATGTCGCTCAAAAGGCTGGGCGTAACGAGTATCGTCTTTGCCGCAGGTGGCGTATCGGGTATGTCCTATGGCTGCCTTGCCTGCATAATCGCGAAGAATGGCTGAGTGCTTGGAAGGGTGCGACATGCGGAAAACCTCCGCCACGCTACCGATATCCTTGAACGTATCGAGAATCTGCTGCCGGTTGGGATTATACGAGCTCATTCCCGCTGCCAGCTGACCACGGTTCTGCAGATTCAGCAACATTGTGGGCAAGAGTTTAGTAACATCGCCATTGGCAACAAGTTTGCTGGCCTGGCCTCCGCGGCACATGGGTTTATCCAGCAGATATAAAGCAGCTACGCCGCATTCATGATGAATATCTTCACTCAAAACAATCTCCAGAATAGAAAATCAGCCAATTCTTAACCTTCACCTTGGAACCAGGCAAATCAAGTCAGCGACAAAGGGGCATGATACTAAATTCCAACCAAAAAGAAAACGCCCAAGCAGGAAAGTGGACAGTAGTTAAATGAAAAAAAAGGATTCGACGTCAGGACTCCTCTACCATCAGAGATAATTTACGTTAAACATCAAATTGAGGATATCAAGCCTTGTCAACATAAGCTTATCCAAGACAAGCCTTTAAAGTCACCATAGTATAATAGTACAAAGCCGTACTTTTTATTTTTCGGTTCAGGGGGCTGGGTTATGATTTCCAGAAGACATTATCATGACTCTCACTCGTCGCTTTCGTGGGCCATCGAATTCACAGAAATAGATTCCCTGCCACGTCCCCAAAGCCAGCCTGCCATTTACAATTGGTATTACTTCACTCGCCCCTATCATGGAACTTTTAACGTGAGCGGCAGAGTTGCCTTCGCTGTGGTCAAAAAAAGGCTGCCGCCAGGGCACCATTTTCGTAAATTGTGCGAGCATGTCGTGGATAACATCCGAATCGGCATTTTCATTAATCGTAATCGCCGAAGTCGTGTGTGGGGTATATACCGTTACGATACCTTCCTGCAGGCCGCTCTTGACGACAGCCTGGGCGACCTCACTAGTGATGTCCACCATTGCGTCATGGCTTGGTGTTTGAAGATCAAATTCTATCGTACTCATGTTGAATATCTCCAAAAACAATGTATGCCATAGCCAGCTTGAAATGCTCTTGGTTGGGAACTTTCCCGGACGTTCGCCTTTACAGACTGAGAAACAGGGATAAAAAGATTTTCTACTGCCGGAGGCGGGACTCGAACCCGCACTCTCCGAAGAAAAAGGGATTTTAAGTCCCTTGCGTCTGCCAATTCCGCCACTCCGGCATGTTCTGCAAAACTAAACTTTTCACTGCTTGGACGTTACATAACAGCAAATATATCCAAATCAGGCACACAATACCCTATGGTTATTGCGAGGAACAGGACTCGAACCTGCACGTCTCTCGACACCAGGACCTAAACCTGGCGCGTCTGCCAATTCCGCCATCCTCGCGACGGTGATAATCGCAAATCTTTATAAATCAAACTCGACTACTTTGCCAGTTTTTTCTTATGAGCTGAATAATTTTGTCCGGTTTACACTCCTTTAACTCACAAAAAATCTTTTTACCAAGCTATAAATGATCCCAGCTATACGAATTCCACAGGCACATGTAAATAATATCCAGTACAACAAACGCCCGTACATTGGTGCAATTATTTCCATTTATGGCCTATAAACTGGTATATTCCGCTTGCATGGCAGTCTAAGGTTCGTATGATGTATGCCCCGGTTTACCAAAATTAACGGTAATTGAGAAGATGGTCCGATATTCATAAGGAAAGGTAACATGGCTACGAAAATTAAAACAATTAAAGGTCGTCAAATTCTTGACTCTCGCGGAAATCCCACTGTCGAGGTGGACGTTCTGCTGGAAAACGGCGTGATGGGAAGAGCAGCTGTGCCGTCGGGCGCAAGTACCGGCGAAAACGAAGCATGCGAACTTCGCGACGGCGACAAGAGCGTGTATTGCGGCAAGGGCGTACTCAAGGCTGTCGCTGCTGTCAACGGCGAAATAGCCGGGCTGGTACAGGGCATGGACGTTGAAGCTCAGGCCGATATCGACAAGAAGATGATCGACGCCGACGGCACGCCGAACAAGGCAAACTTCGGCGCAAACGCAATCCTGGGCGTTTCCATGGCTGTGGCCCAGACGGCTGCTACCAACGCCGGCAAACCACTGTTCAAGTACATCGGCGGTGACGACGCAGTCACCCTGCCGGTTCCGATGATGAACATCTTAAACGGCGGCAAACATGCTGACGGTACGGTTGACTTCCAGGAGTTCATGGTTCAGCCTTGGGGTGCGGAAACATTCTCGCAAGGCCTGCGTATGGGTACGGAAGTTTTTCACGCACTAAAGAAAGTTCTAAAAGACAAGGGCTACAACACCGCAGTCGGTGACGAAGGCGGATACGCCCCAAGTCTCAAGAGCAACGACGAAGCTCCCGAGCTTATCTGCAAAGCCATCGAAATGGCAGGCTATAAGCCAGGCGAAGATATGTGGATCGCACTGGACCCAGCTGCGAGCGAAATGGTCAACGAAGCACGCGCTGTCGGCAAGGAAGGCTATCGCTTCTTCAAGTCCGATCCGGAGCGTATCGCCACCAGCGACGAGATGATTGATATCTGGTCGGCATGGTGCGAGAAGTATCCTATCCGCAGTATCGAAGACGGCCTGGGCGAAGATGACTGGGCAGGCTGGGCAAAGCTAACCGCGAAACTCGGCGATAAAATCCAGCTCGTCGGCGACGACCTGTTCGTGACAAACGTAAAGTTCCTCAAGAAGGGCCTGGACGAAAAGTGTGGCAACAGCATTCTGATCAAGGTAAACCAGATCGGCACGCTGACGGAGACTTACGACGCAATCAAGCTGGCAATGAGCAACGGCTATTCCGCCGTCGTCAGCCATCGCTCGGGCGAAACCGAAGATACAACCATCGCCGACCTGGTAGTCGCGATGAATACAGGCCAGATCAAGACCGGTTCTGCCAGCAGGACCGATCGCGTCTGCAAATACAATCAACTACTGAGAATCGAAGAAGCTCTGGGAAACAAGGCGGTTTATGGCGCTTCAATGTGGAACAAAGGCTGAGTCAAACAAAACTCAGCTGAAGAATAGTGATCGGTATGACTCGCAGGGACAGCCGGCTTTGCATGACGCAGAGTCGGACGCCCCTGCGGGCAGTTTTCTCCAAACCTTGGGCTTTTTCGCCCTGACGGGTTCAGCTTTGGTAATTTTCGCTGGGCTTGTTCTCCTGAATCCCTACGCAAAATACCTGCAGTTGCAATACCATCGCGATTGCGACAGCAAGCGGATTGAAGAGGCACGTGCGACAATCGCAGCTATGGACAGGCTCTTGGCTACGGCGCCTTCAGATGAAGTATTGACAAAACGACTGGCCTGGAGCAGGCTGGGGATGTATCCGACAAATGAGCAGTTTCCAGCCGATCAGGCTGGCGTCGGAATCCCGGCTGCTGGTACGCTGAGCACTATTCAATATAACGACCCGCCGCAACCTGACCCTTGGATTAACGGCTTGGCTATAAAACTCCAGGAACCATCACGCAGGCGTGGACTGATGGTCATGGCTGGGTGCATGTTACTCTCGGCAATGCTTATGTTCTCCCCGATACGAAATCGCAAAAAAATGGAGTCCTGCTCTTAGACCACTTTCCGTTACCCGAATTGCTGGTTTCAGGCATGTTCCTGGATATCCGAAATATCCCGGAGTTTTTCGAGGGCCTGGATCTCAATCTGACGTACCCGCTCTTTGGAAATACCAAGCTGTTTTCCGAGCTGATCGAAAGTCTTGGAATTCCCAGCCTCATCCAGGCCATAATGGTCGGTAAGGATCGTTCGCTCACGAGGCGTCAGATGCCGCAGCATTACATCTATGCTTTCCCGCAGTTCCGAGAGATTCTCGTCCTGAGGGTCGTAACTCTTCAGGCCCGCAGCTATATCAAGCACGCCCTCATGACCTGTCGCAAAACGATCCATCTGATAACGTTCCTTGGGAACAGACCGGGCGAAGTTCCTCATTATTGCCCATGACGCATAAGTACTGAACCGAAAACCTCTGCCAAAGTCGAACTTCTCCACCGCCCGCATGAGCGAAACATTGCCGTCGCTTATCAACTCAAAAAGACTCAACGGGCCTGATACGTGCTTCTTGGCAATGGAAACGACCAGGCGAAGGTTGGCCCGCACGATCTGGTTCTTTACCACATTGGCCTGGAGAAGCAACGACTCTACGGCTTTGACCTGCTGGGCCAAGACGCGATTGAGGTTAATCTTCTTGCGAAGGCTGTCTGCCTTGAACTTGAGATAATTATACTTGGCAAAAAGCCCTTGCTCTGCCTTTGCCGAAAGCAAGGGCACATCATAAAGGCTTCGGAGATAAGGCGGAAGATCGGCTGGGGCTTTTATCTTCTGCTTTGCGGTCGCTTTGGCATCCGGCTTTTCTGGCTCAGAATCGGCGAGGATGATATTATCAGCATCAGCATCCTCGAAAGACTTGTTGTAGACATAAGATATAGGGCGTTCCAGAAGATGGTGAGCCCGCATTTCGTTGATTATCCGATAAATACTGCCGCGTGTTCGACGATACTGATCCGCAAGTTTATTTACCGGCTCGCCCCGCATGAAGCTGCGGTAAATCAATCCTTTTTCCTGGTCACCTACGAAACTTAGCAGATGGGGGAAAATGGCTTCGTCGGGGAATTCGGCGTCATGCTTTCGGATCGTGTAGCGGATAGTCTCAACGGCCCGGCCTGTTCGCTTGGCAAGACGCCGGGCAATATCACTCAAACTGCAATTTGTGAAGGAGGCCATCCGTTTTGCCCGCTTGAGAATATCCTCCCGCTCTTCATGGGTCAGCTGCGAAAATTTCATCGACCGCTGAACGTCAGTATCATTATCGTGAAGAAACCAGGCTACGGAACTCTCAATAAAACCTATCCGCCGTTTTCCGTCAGGAAAAATCAGCTTTCGGGCAGGCAAACCCCGGTCCCGCCAACGTTGAATGGTTTTGGTGGATACATGAAAACGTCTGGCAAGGGCAGGCGTGTCATAGACAATTTCGTCGTAGTCGCTTGTGTGCAAATCAAAACTGTCCGAAACGTCAAGCATCAGAGAAAGCAGGTCTATGCGCAAAGACTTACCGTCAAAAACCTGCTCAAGAGTCTGCTGTGGCCTATATCCCGTCAAGCGAAATACAATGAATCCATAGGGATATTCCTGATCAGGATCAACGAGCTGCAACAACTCCTCGGCAGCATCGAGAAATCCTTTTCGCAAACGGAGCAGACCGGAACACAACTCTCCAGCCAATTCCAGAATCAGTTTGTTCTTGTACTTTCGCATCGCCTGCTCTCCGACCTTCAATCGACGCCGCCCAAAACGCATCGATTGTCGGGACAGTAACGCAAAGCCTGTTATAAAAATTACACCCGGCACCTTCCGCAGGAACCTGATTTGCAAATTATGTATCAGACCGTCGGTGCATACACCAAACGACCTTATCAGCCAGCCATCTACTCAGAAATATCCAGGCAAAACCTAATATGACAGCGCTACTTGAATTCTGTTTTACGATTTTGTTTTTGTCGGCTTTTGTAGGCCGCCTCGTTACGCCACTGATAATATTCGTTTATTCTTATGATCGCAGCCCATGATCTTGGCCAAGTCTGCCAGATCTTGGCGGCCAGGGTGTTGATCACCGTGGCTACCTGTTCCAGCGTAATACGCGGATTTTTCCCCCCGAAGCCGCTGCGTCTGCTCGGATATAAAAAACATCGCCAATCGCGAACACAGCCAATGCCGAATCAGTCCGGTATACGTCCGAACCTCAAACGAACCAAATCCCGTTTCCTGCTTGGCTCGCTCGAACCACATCTCAATATGCCACCGCGCAAAAGCCACAACCAGCAGCTTCCTGACACTCACCGAAGCAGGAGCGTTACTCAAAAAATATTTGTTCTCGCCGGTTTTAGGCGATTGAGCCCAAATCAGCCAATACTGTCGAGTTGTCGGCACGTTGACACCCTCAGCCGTATTGGTCAACTGCACACGTGCGGCTTTATATTTCCAGTACATCATTCCGCGCGTCGTGTTTTTGATCTTCACCGTTTGCCAATCCTGTCCGTAAAACACCGGACTGTGGCGAACCAGATCGGCAACTTTATGCGGCGCATATTCAGCCCGGCAGGACTGATACGCCGGCGGAGTTGCCCAGCATAAAAAGTTAGACCGCACCTCACCAATACCGCGCTGGCCCAGCCGATCCAATTCAAACCAGAACCCAGGAACACTGCCGTATTCCTCATCAAAAGTAAAATACGAAAACTTTACACCACTGCCTATGGCCCGTTGAATCTGCTCTACCGCAATTTTCCACTTTGGCCGATAAGACAATGAATCCGGAATATGTGCTTCTCTTCGTCTCTTTGGATCAGCTGCCCATTTTTCAGGCAGATACAGGTCGCTACATAAGACGCATCCGAACGGATTTGTGGGATGGTTGTCGGTATACAGCAAATGCTGGCCGACAATGCAATTGTCTATCTTGCCGGTTTCACCACACCATTGACGCTGCACGCCAGGCGTTTTGGCGCCCTGCTTGGCGTGGCCGGAGCCGTCGATTACGCCAATGCCCTCTTCCGTCGAAGAGCGATCAGCCACACGATAAAGCAGCAACTCTTCAGCACGATCATGATCCCAGCGAAATGAAGATAAAAATTCCTGCAAAGTTCGGACGGGAACTTCTGCCGCCAGTGCAATCGGCTCAATACTCTTGCGTTGAATGTCTGACATCAGACCAAGCATGTATGTCTCCAGGTAGCCGAAAGTAACTTCTTTGCGAAAACAAGGTCGAAACGATTCCAGAAATTTTTGCAGCTCCGGCTGCAATGTCATCATCTGTTCTCCAGTCATTTAATGCCCTTTCAATTGGATTTTTATTCCCATCGACAAGAACATCAAAAAATCTTGAGCTAATCTAGCGCTGTCATACTAAGAAGCCTTCCTTGATGCTTTCTCTATAAGTTCTTTCAGCTTGAGAATGGAAGGGTACTCCCCGGCAGCCTTTGCCTGTCTTTCAATATCAATAAGCAACTCGGATGCCTTACCCAGAACATCCCTAGCTTCAGGCTCTTTTCCGCTAATTTCAAGAGCCTGAGAATATGCTATGTATGCGCCGGCAATATCTCGCTGGAAATACCATCGTCGATCACTATCCCCGGATTTGAGAGCCTTCTCCTGTGAAGACACCGCGGCTTTGGCGTAAGCAACAGCTGCAGCTGCGCTGTCTTTTGTCTTGTCGATAAATTCTTTCAAATTCACGTCGACAGCCTCGGCTGGCTTGTCTACATGAAGCGTGCCCCAGACCGCCTCTGCCCGATTGGAGAACTGTGTCAGACGACGATTCATATCCCACAGTGTTATCTGCAGCATTGCGCCGTTTTCACTAGCCCGGCCACCCTCGCTTATTATCTCAGCCTTCTTGTTAGATTCCAACTTACCAGCCTGGCTGAAGTCATTCTCCGCTTTCGCCAACGCAAGAATTGCGTTATTTGACATTTGCAGAGCTTTTTTGCACGCCTCGCCTGTTGATTTCTGCAAGTCGGCGACCGATTTCAGCAGGGCTTCCACCTTCTTGGTTTCATTCGCGAGATATTCACTATCCTGCGAAGCCTTGACCTCCCAAGCCTTGCGTTTTTTGTCAATTTCCGCAAGCTTGTGATCTGCCTGGGCGATCTGATATTGATAAAAATCAGCCTGGCCCGTCAATACTTTAATCTTGTCTTCAATATCCTTGATCTTGAATCGGTTGGCGTGAACGCCTTCTTCGATTTTCAAAGCGGCTTCCAATTTCTCAAGACTCTTATCGCCCGTTGTGAGGGTACTTTCCTTGTGCAGGGCACTGGCCTTGGCGCTGTCAGCTGTTATCGTTTTCTCCAACTGGGCAATCTCATCCTGATGTGTCTTGATTTGCGAATCGACTGCCGTTTTCTTCTGCACCAAGTCAGCCTTTTCCTTTTCGATGGAGTCGGCTTTGGAATTAAGTTCTTTGACGCTTTCGTTTGAATTTTTTATCCGCTGCTCAAACGAAAACACAACACTGTCGGCGGACTCGGTTTCCACAAGCCCCGCCAGAGCGGCATCAAGTGAACCCGTCGCAGCCTTTAAAGTCTTCTCTGTAGACCAAATGTAATACTGAGCGCGAAGATTTCGCACCATACCCAACGTCATTTTTGCAATCGCGACATCACCCTGCGGGACAGACTCGATATCGCTCTTGCGATTATCATAGTTTTCCTGCAATGCCGTTGTAAGCGTTTTCTCGGCCTGGTCAAGTAACTTCAAGGCCTCCACGCTCAGGGTGTCGGTCTGAACCGTCTTTCCGCCGTTTTCGCCAACAATAACGGGATTGCTGAGAATGCTGCTGGCTTTTTCATAAAGCCTGCATGCCTCGGAAGTAGCTTGCTGTAAATTGCGACCCGCAGCTCGTTTTTCCGCATCCGAACAACCAGCTGTGAATACAATTAGCGTAAGACAGATAACTTGTCCCATTCCAACCAGAAAACGTCTAATCTTATTTTGCACTTTTATTCTCCAAATGCTCTCACCATAGGTTCAGGGACCGACTCTGAGGAATCAGAACCCTGACAGGCCTCGGCTACAAACCAAAAGCAGCCGATTCCTGAAAAAGGCAACTTCAATTTCTAACACATGTTGGAACTGTTTTCAAGATGATTGTTGATAAAGCGTTGCATTCACTTTAAGCCATAAGCTAACAGGCCCGGCTGGTCAATTTGTCATAACTGACTTGCAAGGCTGTCGGAATCGCTAAAACTTCATCCACCCAGGTTGTATAATCCCACTGCCCCGAGCCGAAATCCGGCATTGAGAGCATAAGAATATCGCCGCGAATCTGTATGCCCAAACCCTTTTCCCCCATGGCCAAGGCACTGTCGGAAACAGCGTCAGCCACTTTTTTACTGCCCACAAATGACCAGCATAACACATGCCCATCACTGTTTCGCACTTCCAGCGGTGCCTGATCGTCGATCGTTGTGTTCCACATAAGCACATCCGGGAATTTGGTACTCAGTTCCACAACCACAACCCCGTAATGCCTGGTGGTGCGTTTTGTCCCATGCCCAGCCTCATAGTGAAAAGTGAAAGCCCGCACGGGCCACTCCCTTAGTCTGCCATGCATTACATTACACGCCCGAGGACTATGCCCACAGGAAATCAGGGCAAATTCGCCGAAACGAACAGGAATATCAAAGGGGTCTTCACTCGAAAACCGAATACCCCATTTATGTGCATGACGGGCCAGAGACTTGGTATGAGCCGAACGCCGAAGGCCCATGACCGTAAAAGAAACAAGCGCCGCAAAAAACGCTATTACCAGGATGGCCACGAAAACTATCTGCAAATTTCATCCCACTTCTGCCTGTCAGTAGATCAATAGGAACAAAATTCCTGCTCATGAAAATGCTAGGCTATCAGTTACCCGTAAAGGGAACTATTCCTGTTTCTCCGTCTCGGTTGCTCCGGGCGGAAGATCCGGCGTCCCGCTCGTGTTAAGCTTCATACCGAAAGGAGGTTTATACTCAAGCCGATAATCCGGAGCCATGGGCCCTTCCAGCGAGGCTATCCACTTGCGAATATTTTTGTAGGATGCGGAATTCATTGATAAAAAGGCCGGCTTGAAATCAGCACCGCCAACTTTCGGGTGCAATTTTTTGGCGACTTTTGAATTCAGCCCGTACTGCAGCAGGAGGGAATTTTCGACACGCTGGCGATCAATTATCTTATGCCCGGTTCTCCCGAAACCACTTAAGATTATAAAGTTGGTAAAATCGATTTTCTCATTACTCGAAGCTATGTTAAAAAGCTTGAACCCCCCTACCGGCCTGGGACCGCCATGACAATTTGCGCTGGCACAACTCTGCTGAACGACAGGCCAGACCTTGCTGCGAAAATCGACCATGAATCTCGGGTCGCGGGTAATATGGATATCCTGAAGGAGCGAAATATCGTCAGGCCGATTCCTGAGTATCTCGTCCATACGCTTCCAATAGGGCATGTTGTAGAATCGTTTTTCCTTGCCGATCTTGTCCCAGCCGTCCACGTCGCTGCCACGCATGGAGTCGCAATATCGCTGCAAAACCCTGTTTTCAAATTTAATCGAGAGTCTCTTGTCTACAGCCGGCTTGTATTCCCGCAGCCTGACCCACAGAATATCGCGATCGTTCAGGAGAAATTTGTCCGAGACGGCAGGCTGGGCAACAACACCGGCATCCTTCGGGCCGGTATTTTCCTTGAGCATTTTTATTTTCGCGTCAACCTGTATTGCCAGGAGTTTAGCACGACGGTGATCGGGCTTGAGCTTGAGCGCCTCCTTGAGATCCATGCCGGCATTGTCGAGAAGCTCAAGGTTGTCAGGGTATTTCTTCCAGACCCAATCTGCCAACCTGAAAAGAGCGTCAGGATCATCTGTCTTAATAGAACGACGCTGTTCCAGATAGTCATTCTGAGCTTTGGACATTTGCGCGACGACCGGGCCTGAAACAGCCAAGAAAATAATCATCAGCGAAAAAAAACTCAGACGTAAAACACCAGAAAATCCATTCATCATGATATGACCTCATTTCCATGTCATATTAGAACAATCCCAATATTTACAGGCGGCGGTGGGATTCGAACCCACGAATAACGGATTTGCAATCCGTCGCCTTAGTCCGCTTGGCTACGCCGCCATGTGTTTGAAGACAAAGCACTTATATGACAAAATCACCAGGCTGGCAAGGCCATAACGCAAAATCATCACCGTAAATAAATGCCCAATCTCAGTTCGCAATCCAAAACAGGACCGCCAACCTTCCGCGTAGATTACACTTACCGCCCCCTGCTGTCAAGATTTTCTCCAAACAGTTCCTCGCATTTCCCCATTATGCGAAATCAAACATCAGCCAATTTCATTCCTCTTCCACTTCTTCCGGCTCATATGGCGAAAAGCTGTAATCTGTTGGTATTGTTTCGTCCAATATCAGCTGGACAAATCGGGCATGGCCGTCGAGAAAAACCATTCCTACACGATCATCATAGTTGTGAAAGTTGGCATCATGCCATTTCCCGCTAAGCGAGAAGTACCACTGGCAGTCGCCAGCCAAGATCAGCCTGGACTCAAGAATTTCGACTTCGTTCAGCTTCAACGCACTCCCCAAAAATTTCAGTAAATTATGGTTCATCATGTAGCAGTTGCCATAGTAATCGTAAGTGTCATATCCTTTTGTAATTGAGGGCTGGCCTGGTGATATAATCGCTCTATCCACCGGACAGCGAAATAACCCGATTCCGCTTTCGTTTTGCAGCAACATGTCAGCGTATGGGTTGAGCGGTCTATATTTCAGCATATAGTCTTTGTCAATGATATCCTCATTGATAATGGCTGGGTGTTTTCCTCCGTAAAACCACTGCATATTATTGACCCTTTTGGGAAATGTATCATCATTATCAATCAGATACAAATGCCACGCCACGCCGATCTGCTTAAGATTCGCAGTACAGACGAGTTCCTGCGCCAGGCTTTTCGCAGCCTGGAGGGAAGGCAAGAGAATGGAAACCAACAATGATATAATCGCTATCACAACCAGAAGTTCAATGAGCGTAAAACCTTTGCGCCGGAGAGGAAAATTGAATCTGTGTGTGTGTGTGTGTGTGTGTGTGTGGAAGAGGCTGGCCTGAACACGGAGCTGGGGGCGGAGGGCCGGGGATGAACCTTTATCAAACAGAGAGAAAGAAGCTTCAATACTCATACTTACACCATAGATGCAGTATAACACATTTTCTCGTACAGTCAAGTTCTCCGGGTTTGAGTTTCAGACTGGAATCAGGCTGTATTTCCATCGCAAATGTGAAATGCCTGTGCGGAAACATGAGAGCCAATGGCTCAAATCCAGTCACCTCACGAACAACAAGCCGCCTCAACCCTGTCTCTGCCGCCCTCTTTTGCCAAGTAAAGTGCTTCATCAGACAATTTTACAAGCTCATCGATATCGCTGACTTCAAATTGATTTGTCGAAACCACTCCAAAACTTCCGGAAACAGGAATACTCTGCGAGCCAATATCAAACAGCTGAGAACAGATACTTTGCCGTAATCGCTCAGCCTGCTTCAGCCCATCTTCCTGATTACAATTCGGCAGCACAAGAAGAAACTCTTCTCCACCATATCGACCCAGGACATCATAAGTTCTAGAATTTAGCTTCATTCGCCGTGCAGCTTCTTTCAAGACGATATCCCCGGCAGCATGGCCAAAGGTATCGTTCACCGCCTTGAAGTGATCCAGGTCTACCATAATCACTGTCAGGGGAATATCCTCGCGGATTGAACGAGCCTTCTCTCGTTGAAGAGCGTTATACACCGCGGTTCGGTTTAAAATCTGTGTAAGCCCGTCATGTGTCGCCTGGATACGCAATTCGTCTCGGGTTGAAATCAACTCTGTCTGAAGTTCAACAATACGCCGGCCACAGCCTATGCGAACACGTAGTTCTCTTGAATCAAACGGCTTGACAACATAATCGTCCGCCCCGGAATCCAAGCCGTCAATAATATTATCTTTCGTACCCTTGGCTGTGAGCAACAGGATATAAAAATACTCTCCGCCTTCCATTGTTCTAACCCGCCGACAAATTTCCGGGCCATCGAGTTCAGGCATCATCCAATCCAGGACAACCAGCCTGGGCGCATCTTCAGCCTGGAGTTGATTCCACGCTTCCAGCCCGTCGCATGTGACCAGGACTTCATAGCCCCATTTCTTCAATGTGGACTCAAGTACCTTCCTGGAAATAAGATCATCCTCAGCTATTAGAACTCGCATTTGCCTTTCTCCGCGTGAACTTCTCCCAGGCGTTCCCGTAATAAACTTATCTGTTTCAATAATTTCGTCACCGCTTTACCAGCTGCGATAATATCGCCTTTGGCAGCCTTTTCTTCCACATCCCAGGCAGCATCCCGAGCCGCATTGGCGGAAATATTAGCCAGGGCACCTTTCATCGAATGAGCTGCCTTTGTAAGCAGTTCACAATCACGGGCTTTCAGGGCATCGGTAATCATGCTTACCATATTACCGCTATGCTCTTCAAAAAGTTCCAGTAACTCATTGAGCATTTCCGAGTCGCCATCCAGCCTGTTTAACGCATCATCTTCATCGAAGATTTCCCTTGCCGCACTTGATTTATGCGATGCAATTTTTTCCGTCTTTTCATCACTTTCACTTCTCTGCCCTCCCCATTCGCTCATAACCCGTTTTATTTCGCTTACAAGTACCTCACGACGAATGGGCTTGGAAAGATACCCGTCCATCCCGCCATCTATACACTTCTCACGGTCACCTTTCATGACATGTGCAGTCATTGCAATAATGGGCATATGCTTGCCTGTCTTCTGTTCCAAAACCCTTATTTTCCGTGTGGCTGTCATACCGTCCATTTCCGGCATCTGGATGTCCATCAGAATAAGATCAAACCCGTCCTTGTCCTCTTCCAGCGTATCCATAACCTTTTTGCCATTTTCAGCGATGCAGATGGAATGCCCCATCTTCTCCAGTAAATGTGTCGCAAGCTTCTGGTTAATCGGATGATCCTCGGCAAGCAGAATCCGATATTTCTGTTCAAATTCTTCTTTCGTCTTGCCTGCACTGTCCTGGCCTTTTTCAGCAGCAGTCGGTTCAATCAGGTCAACAATGGTATTGAGGAAAACTGAGTTGTTAATGGGCTTCATAAGGAAACCGTCAAACAATTCCAGGTCTTCCGGGTCAGTTGATTTCCATTGTGCGACCGAGGAAAGCATTACGATGATAGGCTGTTCAAATTTTCCCTGCCTTATGGCCCGAATAAGTTTTATTCCACTATGATGCCGTATCCCAACATCAACAATAACCAGCGGGAACGCTTCGCCATTTTGGGAGGCTGTTTGCAGGCTTTCCAATACCTGTTTTGGACCAGTCGCTTCAGCTGGCTTCATGCACCATTGCTTTAGCATGTCACACAGGATACTCCTGTGCGTTTCATTTCTGTCCACAACGAGGACTCTCATGTCATGCAGACAACGCGCGTGTTCCAGCATTTCCGCGTCAGTCCCGGAGTTCCGAATCGCCAAATTTGCAATAAAGTGGAATGTCGTACCTTTTCCAAATTCACTTTCGATCCAGATTTTTCCGCCCATTTTTTCGACCAACTGGGCCGAGATCGGCAATCCCAGGCCTGTCCCACCATACTGTCTGGTCGTGGAACCGTCAGCCTGCTCAAAGGCTT
Source organism: Phycisphaerae bacterium (assembly GCA_963664745.2). Classification (GTDB taxonomy): domain Bacteria; phylum Planctomycetota; class Phycisphaerae; order SM23-33; family SM23-33; genus B1-G9. The sequence goes on along the minus strand of CAXXMC010000002.1, from coordinate 271,423 downwards.
CAAAAATTCTGTCCTGTTTCTCCTTGGGTATACCAATGCCGGTATCGCTGACGGCAAAGTGTAAAAATGCTTTTTCACCCTCTATATGATCCAGCTCTACACGGACAATTATCTTACCCATGTCGGTAAATTTGATTGCATTGCCTACCAGATTGATGAGGATCTGTCTAAGTCGAAGCGGATCGCCGGTAAGTGCATTTGGCACGGTCGGCATGACATGGCACATGAGTTCCAGTCCCTTTGAATGCGCACGCAGACCGAGGGGCTTGACAGCTTCATTGACGCAGTTTCTCAGGTTAAAATCTACGCTATCGAGCTCAAGCTTACCGGCTTCGATCTTTGAGAAATCCAGGATGTCGTTTATGACCTCCAGCAGGGAATCCGCAGACTGCCTTACAAGTATCAGATACTCACGTTGTTCATTTGTCAGACTGGTATCCAATGCCAAGGCCGTCATTCCAATCACACCGTTCATTGGCGTTCTGATTTCATGGCTCATTTTGGCAAGGAAGTCGCTCTTTGCGACATTGGCACACTCAGCCTTGATAGCCATCTCGTTTGCACGGGCGATGGATGCTTCCAACTGTTTATTAGCAGCTTCGAGTTGTTGATTCGCAGCTTCCATTTGGCCGTTTGCAGCTTCGAGTTCCATCTTGGCTGCCTGGGCACTTTCGCGCGCCTCGACGAGTTTCGTAACATCGATAAACGATTCAATACCGCCGATAACGTCATCGGCATCGTTATAAAGCAGGTCCGAGTTCTTGATAATTACCAGCCTGCGTCCGTCAGCTGCATGTATGGTACATTGTCGTTTATGCACCGGGCCATTGAAGTCCTTACTGAACAGGCCACAATGCTCAATGCATTTCGGACACTCAAGCGTCGAACACGGCTTGCCGATAATGTCATCTCGCTCAAACCCGGTTATCCTGCAGAATTCGTCATTAACCGAGGTTATGACACGTCTCTTATCAACCGTAAAAATAGCTGTCGCAGCAGTGCTCAGCAATTTCTGGAATAACTGGTTTGACGTTTTAAGTTCCTTCTCCTGTCTCCCGAGGTCGTCCACCGTCTTTAAAAGCGAAAGCTTGGCAGTACTGAGTTCCTCTGCTCTTTCTGCAAGTGCCTTTGAAGAATTCTCGGCATGACGCTTGGCCTGGATCAACTCGGTAACATCAACAATATTCAGCAACACGCCGTCATAGTTACCTGCCCGATAAATAGGTTGTATACGCAGGATTACCTCAGCGCCGCCGATACTTCGTTCCAAAATAAGAGGATTACAACTCGTCTTGCTACGGAAATGTAAAATGGTCTGGGAAAGTTGCTCATGAATACAGCTGTTCAAATCCGTAATTCTGCTGCCAAGCAATTGTGACTGCGTCCGACCTATCATGCGACAGAAAAACTCGTTCGCCTCAACGATAATGTCATCAACGTCAGCAAATACTACGCCCTCTTCCATTCCGGCAATCATGGAAGACAATCTGCTGTGCTGCTTATGGGCAAGTTCCATTGCGGTACGACGGTCACTTACATCACGCGCAAAACAGCATATTCGCTCTTCGCCCTCAAGTTCCATATAGTTTATCTGAATTTCAGCGGGGATAATGCTGCCATTCTTGCGACGCAGATTCAGCTCGCGCATGGAAGCATGGCCGTGCTTGAAGTCCTCCCACCGTTGCGTCCAATTCCCGAGAGAGCATGACGGATCAATTTCACAGTAGTGCATATTAAGCAATTGGGCTCGGCTGAATCCGAGGGTCTGGCATGCGGAATCATTTACGTATGTAATGCGACCGGTCTGGTTGGCCCATATAATCGCATCGCCGGCATGGTCAACGGCAAAAGATAACCGACGCATATGACCTTCTGTCTGCTTGCGATCAGTAATATCACGGGCCATAGCCACCAATACAATCCTGCCTTCAGAGTCCATTGCCCTGATCGCTATTTCGACCGGAAACTGGGAACCGTCTTTTCTTTGATGAATGGTTTCAATTACAGCTACCTGATCTTTTTTGCCCAGAAGCTGGTCGTATTCCCGCTCCAACTTGGCTCTCGTATAACCAGGTTGAAGGTCATGAGGGCCCATTCGGAGCAATTCTTCCCTCGAATATCCCAAAACATACCCGACGTTGTCACAGGCTGTCTGATTCATATTCACAAACCGCATGGACTTGCGATCGATCAGAAAAACGGCATCGGCGGAATAATCCAAAGCCGTCTGGAAACGGCGACTCTCTTCATCAATCCGTTTACGTTCTTCCACTTCCTTCTTCAGGTTGTCATTAGCCTGGATCAGCTCTTTTTCAGCTTCCATTCTCTCGGTTATATCGCGGGCTATCGAGCAGTTATAAACTTTCCCGCCATACTCAACACGATTGGCTGTGATCTCAACCGGAATGAGCTGGCCATCTTTTGTCATGTGATATGTTGTCTGATAAAGACAACCTCTTTTCTGCAAATCACGCCAATAACTGTTCCATTTTTCCTCTGTATAATCAGGATTTATATCGAACACTTTCATTGACTGGAGCTCTTCACGCGAATACCCCGTCATATGCGAAGCCGACTCGTTCGCATAAGAAAATCTGCCGCGTGAGTCAACCCAGTAAACGGCGTCAGCTGCATGATCGATGGAGAACTGCGTCATACGAAGCGTCTCCTGAGTTTCATTCAACTTGTTACCCACCCGCCCCAGGAAAAGATAGAAAACGACAAAAAAAGCACTCGCAAAACCCAGGCTTATTGTCATGGTAACAATCAGCCCCCTGTAGGCTGATGTCTCAGCTGCGGAGACATCTTTCATTATTACCAACTCTCCTATTTTCTGGCCTCCGCTATTTTCAATGTTAAACACTCTGCCTATGTAGTGAATCTCATTGTGCGAAAGCTGCCTATTGCCCCGAATTTGATCACCAGCCCTGTCTCCGGATGCGAAAATACCACTGGGCACGGTTTCAGATGTGCAATCCACCACAGCGAGGGTGGGATACATGTTCCAGTCGACGTCAAGGCCCTGCCTGGCCATGCTTTCCTGCCAACGCTCCCGATTCAGGTGTTTTTTATTCGTTGCAATAAAAAACTCCAATCCCAATTCCTTTTTAAGATCGTCGGTAAGGCTGCTGAGTTTTTTTCTAATTTCAATATATCCTACCACCTCGCCCTTGTCATGCCATGGTCGAACAACATGCAAGACAAATGAGCCGTCATCTTCAAGATCAACCTCGTATGGCAACTTGGATTTCATTTGAAAAGGCAGACTCCCATTGCCATTTTCCTTATTTTCGTTGCTTGATGTTCCAATGTGCAAAAATACTGTAAAATCATAGCGCAGAAAAGTCAGGCTGTATACCCCCTGCTCCCTGCTCCAATGTTCAAATGAATTGCTGCACAAATGCCTGAACGTTTCCTTGTCGCCCGCAAGAAAAGTCGCCAGCACATTTTCATCATCAGCAAGTACATTGGCCATGACATCGGTGGCACGTGCCTCAGCGCCCAATTCCATTTCAAAAACTCTGAAAGCGTGATTACACGTCTTGGTTGCCGTCTCATCAATCTCACGCCTCTGAATATTATGAAGTGACACTCCAAAGGCAATAACCATCAGTATTATCGAGATGACAAGAGGGCCTAGGATTTTCCGGCGGAGATTATCTTTATCTCGTAAAACCTTACTCTCCCGCCCTTTTAAATATGACAACACTCGCCATTTCATCTTAACCCATTCCCTTTGCTATATTTACAAATTTCAATCCATAATCTGACTAAAATCGCTCCACCCTGCCAATCAGTCGCTTCACATTGAAGCCCCAGCAGATTGACTTTGGCTTTACACATATTCTTATCCCAATAACAAACACAAAACCTTTTATTTTAGACACTTACACAATAGCGAGATCAATAACCCATTCCATCACCCTCCATTTATAACTGGGCTACAGGTTACAGCTGGCTACAAAGCCACCGCGCAAATACACATTCATGGAAATAATCGGTGTTTCGGGAGGTAAACTTTCTTAACTTCTTGATTAAAAATCCACTTTTTACTAACCTGTTGACATGGTTCGTATAGGATTCGGTTTTGATTCTCATCGGTTTGCGCCGGGTCGGCCTCTGATTCTGGCAGGCCTGGAGATTCCACACACAATGGGGCTGCTCGCTCACAGCGACGGCGATGTCGTTCTCCACGCTCTGACAGATGCGATTCTCGGTGCGATCTCTGCCGGTGATATCGGCGAGCATTTTTCCGATAATGATCCCAGATGGGCCGGGGCCGGGAGTGACCGATTCGTCCTCCATGCGTTGAAACTGGCGAGCGATATGGGCTATGCTGTCGGCAACTGCGACATTACCATACTGGCTGAGGAGCCCAAGCTCAGTCCGCACAAGCAAGCCCTGGCTGCGAAAATAGCTGGCATATTAAACGTCGATACCTCAGCAATATCCGTCAAAGCCAAAACAGCAGAGGGAATGGGACTGGTCGGAGCTGGCGAGGGCATCGCCTGTTATGCAAATATCCTACTCAAAAAAATCAGCGGAGATTAACGCGGTGTCCCGCAAGATTTTTTTTCTGACGTTTTTTCTGACAGCGATTATCTTTCCCCCCTGCCTGGTCTTGGCGGATGAAAACTCCGCAAAAACCCCGCCATCCGCGTCCAAACCGATCTGGCTGGTCGTAACTCGCCCCATGTTCAGAGAGGTCATAGTCCCCCTGGCCGATCGTCGCAAAGCTGAGGGGTTGGAAACAATCGTCTCGACCTTGCCCGTGCGTAACGCTATCGCTGCCTGCCCCAGAAAACCCAGTTTTCTACTGCTGGTGGGTGACTATCAGCCGGGCCAGGCCGATCAGTCCTGGTTCGTGCCATCCATAACCAAGGAGAATTATCGCTGGTCGATCAGCCAGCCCGAGCAATTCCCCTCCGACGCAGTCTGGGGCGACCTCGACGGCGACGGAACGGTGGATATTCCCGTCGGCAGACTGCCCGCCCGCACCACAGCCCAGGCATCGCTGATGATAGAAAAGGTCATCCAGTACGAAACCCGCAAGCCTGGTCTGCCAAGCCTGGTCTTGCCGATCTGGGCAGGCGATGGCCAATATGGCGAACTCTTCGCCAAAATGTCCACCCCTATGCTGCTGGGCATCCTGAAATCACACGGGCCTGCATATATGCAGCCTTGGATTATAAACGGCGCAAGAAACAGCCCGTTTACGGGCTGGCCTACACAACAGGCAACCATTTTCAATTACCTTCTCACCCAGACATCAGGCCTGGCCTGCATGATCGGGCACGGCTCAGAGACAACTTTTTTCTCAATGATTTTTGAAAAATACTGGATCGGATATATCGCGGAATATGCCCGAAAAGGCCTAACCAAACCACCCGCTGGGCCAGCTACGATTATTCTTGCCTGCTATTGCGGCGATTTTTCCCAGCCTGGGGAATGCCTCGCTGAATCCTTACTATTAGCACCGGGCGGCCCAGCTGCCGTTATCGCAGCTACAGCTGAATCTCACCCCCTGACAAATTTTCTAACGGGTCAAGCCTTTCTGGAAAACTGCAAACCAAGCCAGGCCGTTCGCCGAATTGGGCCGCTTTGGCTAAGTGCGGTCAGCCGGGCTGGGCAGACCCGCAATATCCTGATTGAAAAGCTCCTGACCAACATCGAAGGATCGATAGACGAGGAAATTAACAAGCCAAAACTATTTCGAGACCAGATCCTAATGCACGCCCTTCTTGGCGACCCTGCTATGCGTCTGCCGATACCAAAACCGCTGAAATTCACCGTCAAACTCACCCCAAAAGGCTGGCAGTGGTCAGCTGGGAAACCGAAGAACGCGACACAACTTATCGTGGGCCTGCGAAAGGCCCAGCAGCTTCCCACAGTACCGGCCAAGGGCTTCCTGGAACCATCCCAGGCCCTGGAAACACTCCAGGCTGCGAACAATACGTTCACATTTACGCGACAGGCAGAAATCCCAGCTGATCTCGACTGGACAGGAATCATAGATCAACCAGGCCTGCTCAGACTCCTGGCCATTACGCCGGATTCAATCTACGTCGCCACCGTAAAACTGACCGAAAAACCAAATTAGATGGGACACAATAGAAATTTTCTGCAAACCGATGTATAATCCCCGTCCTAACTTGAAAATTGGAAATTGAAAATGTCACTGAAATTATATAACACAATGACGCGAAGCGTAGATGAGTTCAAGCCCCTGCAGCCTGGCAAGGTCAGCCTGTATACCTGCGGGCCTACGGTTTACAACTTCGCTCATATCGGTAATCTGCGTACTTACGTTTTCGAGGATGTGCTCAAGCGTCCCCTGAAGCTCGCTGGTTATGAAGTTAATCACGTCATGAACGTCACCGACGTAGGCCATCTCACCGACGACGCCAGCGACGGCGAAGACAAGATGGAAAAAGGCGCAGCCCGCGAAGGCAAAACCGTCTGGGAGATCGCCCAGTTCTACTGGGACGCCTTTCGCGCAGACCTGGCCAGGCTGAACATCATCGAGCCCACAATCTGGTGCAAAGCCACCGACGAAATAGATACGCAAATCGAGCAGGTGAAAATTCTCGAGAAAAAAGGCTTTACGTACCAGATTGAAGACGGCATTTATTTTGACACTTCGAAGCTCTCGGACTACGGCAAATTGGCCAGGCTGGATATCGAAGGTCTCAAGGCTGGTCATCGCGTGGAGATGGCTGAGGGCAAGCGGAACTATACCGACTTCGCCCTGTGGAAATTTTCCCCCAAGGATCAAAAAAGGCTCATGGAATGGGACAGTCCGTGGGGCGTAGGGTTCCCGGGCTGGCACATCGAATGCTCAGCGATGGCCATAAAACACCTCGGCGAGAGATTAGACATTCACTGCGGAGGCGTTGATCACGTCAATATTCATCACACTAACGAGATTGCACAGGCCGAGTGCGCACTAGGCCATGAGTGGTGCAACTGGTGGATGCACGGGGAATTCCTGACCATGCCGAAAACCGACGGCGGCGGGAAGATGAGCAAATCATCCGGCGAGTTTTTAACCCTCGACGTGCTGGTGAAAAAAGGTTATGACCCGCTGGCTTATCGATATTTCCTGCTCGGCGCGCATTACCGCCAGCAGCTTGCGTTCTCATTCGAGGGCCTGGACGGCGCTGCCAACGCGATGAAAAATCTCAAACGGGCTGTGCTGGAAATCAAGTCCAGCTACACCGGCTGCGAGCAACCCGTTGAATCGTATCTGAAAAATTTCACCGACGCCGTGGAAGACGACCTGAACATGCCCCGCGCACTGGCAGCGATGTGGGGCGTCCTGAAGGCCGACGCGCCAGCTGGCGATATCTATGCAACCTTGCTGAAAATGGACGACGTCCTAGGCCTGGGAATCGCGGAGATGCAGGAAGACGCTTTGGAAATTGATACTGCCGAGATCGAAAGCCTCATCGAACAGCGCAGCACCGCCCGCAAGGAAAAGAACTTTGCACGGGCAGACGAAATCCGTGACAAGTTCAAAGAACTTGGCATCGAAATAATGGATGGCCCGGAGGGCACAACCTGGCGCAGTATTTAGAGCACATCAGGAAGTCACCGAGTTTTCTCAAAAAAAATCAGACGAATTTGCTGTAGCTTTTGAGGATTACGAAACTTTCGGTTTTGGAGATGCCGTCGACTTTGGAGAGGCTTTCGGTTAAAAATTTCACCAGTCCGTGATTGGAATCGACCATCACCTCAGCCATCAGATCATATCGGCCTGACACGAGCGAAACCGACAAAACGTCCGGAAGGCTGGAAATTTCCCGGCCTTTTGCTTCGAGCAGGCGAGACTCCGTTACGTTCACGCCGATAACGGCCAGCTGTTGTTGCTCAAGCATGTCCGGGTTTATCAATGCCCGAACCTGAAGAATTCCCGCATCCTTCAGCCTTTGAATGCGTTTGCGAATCATGCCTTCAGAAACGCCAAGGTCTTTGGCTATCTTGTTGTTGGTCTGATTCTCATTGCGGAGAATCTCGATTATTTTCCAGTCAGTGGAGTCCGGCTGCATTTTGATTTATTCCATTTGGAGAATTTTCTCCACAGCAGTGTACTCGACATCGGTTGCCTCGGCAACAGGCTTATATGCGCACTTGCCGTCGTAGGTATTGATACCCAATCGGAGCGGCTTGGATTGTTTAGCTGCCGCTTCCAGGCCCATATCGGCAAGCATCAATCCGTACGGCAGGGTCGTGCTGGTCAGCGCTATCGTGGATGTCAGCGCAACGGCACCAGGCATATTCGCAACGCAGTAGTGGACAATGCCGTCGACTACAAAAGTCGGATCATCATGCGTGGTCGGTCTGGTCAGTTCAGTGCAGCCTCCCTGATCGACGGCAACATCCACAATCACCGCTCCGGGTTTCATAAGTTTCAGATGCTCACGGCGGATAATTTTGGGCGCCTTGGCACCGGGCAGCAAAATCGCTCCGATAACGAGATCGCTTTCGCGGAGGGCGATTTCGAGATTGGCTTCGTTGCTGTAGAGGGTCTTGGCTCGCATTGCGAAAATGTCGTCAAGGTATTCAAGCCTGGCTGCACTTATGTCCATGATCGTAACGTCGGCGCCCATGCCCAATGCTATTTTGCAGGCGTTGGTTCCCACAACCCCTCCGCCGATAATGGCGACCTTTCCGGGGGCAACGCCGGGAACGCCACCGAGCAAAACACCCCTGCCTCCGAAGGGTTTCTCCAGATATTTCGCGCCTTCCTGCACACTCAAACGCCCGGCTATTTCACTCATCGGCTTCAGGCAGGGTAAAGTTCTGTCACTCAATTCGATAGTTTCGTAGGCAACGCCTTTGACTTTGCGTTCCAGCAGCGCGTCAGTCAAGGCCTTCTCAGCTGCGAGGTGCAGATATGTGTACAGCAACTGGCCAGGATGAAAAAGATCGTACTCCTCAGGCTGAGGCTCCTTGACTTTCACAATCATGTCGCAGTCATCAAATATCTGCTTGCGGTCCTGTACGATAACCGCACCGGCTTGTCGGTAAAGCTCATCATCAAAGCCTGCCTGCGTGCCCGCTCCTTCCTGAACCAGCACTTGGTGCCCACGGGCCACGTAAGCCTTTACGCAAGACGGTGTTAGACCTACTCGATATTCGTGTTTCTTTATTTCTTTTACAGTTCCCAGCTTCATTATGTGTTCCTTAAAAAGTTTATAGACAAAAACAATGTGCTTATTTCTGTATATTAGTACTTTTTACGTCGCTTTCAATATTAATTTTACGTTTTGCGTAAATTTTTATCAATATTTTCCGAAAAACGAATTAGGGCTTCTTTTCGATTTATTTCTATGGGCAATAAAAAAACGCCAAGAAACAGGCCGAATTATTATCGGCTTGCCTTTTGGCGTTGTAGTTTTGCGAATAACCTATGTACTTCAATATCGCTTTGCCAATATGCAAAGCGTCCCGATCAGTGTGCTGACTCGGAAAGGTCTTTCAATTTCAGCCTGGCGAAATCCCAGCCTGTAATTATTCTTCTTCGGTTTCTCTGAGCGGAACAACCCAAACTGTAATGGTTGCCAGCACGTCTTCTGAGAACTTGACATCAACATTATACTTATCAAGCTGGCGGATGGGTTCAGCAAGGACGATTTCCTCTTCATTAACGAAGAGTTTTTCCTCAGCCAGAACAGCCACGATCTGGGCCGGGCCAACCGAACCGTAGAGGTGACCTTCTTCGTTGGCACGGGATGTTATGGTAATCTCCTTGCCGTCGACAGCCTTTGCCCGCTCTTCCAGAGCTGCCCGCTGCTTGGCCAATTCCTCAAGGTACCGGGCCTTGTCAGCCTCGACAGCCTTGATATTGGCTTCGGTGGGTTCGATACCTATCCCATGGGGCACCAGGTAGTTTCTACCATAACCGTTCTTCACCTCGACAACATCACCGATGATGCCGAGTTTGCTTACATTTTTGCGAAGTAGCACTTTCATGCTCATATCCTTCCTGCGATTATCGTTCAATCAAACTTTAATGTCCATGTTGATAAGAATACCACGACTGTCATGTTCATTCTGCCAACACCAGCTGTGCTATTCCTGCCGTTTCAGCTGAGCTTTAGCCCAGGTAGGGCATAAGCCCAATAAACCTTGCCTGCTTCAGCGCTTTAATCGTAGACCGCTGATGTCTGGCGCAGTTTCCGCTGCGTTTTCTGCTGAAGAGCTTACCCTGGGGCGTGGTCAGCTTAAGCAGGCCTGGTATGTCTTTGTAGTCCACCTCGGAGATTTTTTCCCGACAGAACCGGCACTTAGCCTGTTCGTTTACGCGGGGCTTTTTCTTCCGTGATTTGTTTTTGTTTTTCATGAATCTAGCCATAACGTTCGTATCCTTTTCAATTTTTTAATACTGTCTTTTCGCAGCCATTTTCAAGATATCTTCTCAAGGCCGCTTTATCTTTTGATCTTTTTAATTAACGTCCTTCTGACGGACTTTTTTATAACAACAGGCTAAGTCGGCGGTAAAATACAAATTCATTTACAATATATGTTAGAACGGGATATCTTCACCCGCCATGGGATTATCGTCGTAGCTGCTGGGAGGCTGTGGAGCCTGGCCCTGTTGCGGCATAGGGGCTTGCTGCGGGGCATAGCCGCCCTGCTGCTGCGGAGCCTGATTGGCTGGGGCACCTTGATTGTATCCTCCGCCACCGCCCTGCTGCTGCGGGCCACCAACAAAAGTAAACTTCTCGATAAACACGCGGTGCTTGCTTCTTTTCGAGCCATCCTGCGCTTCCCACTGGTCAAAATCGAGTCTGCCTTCGACCAGCATGGATTGTCCCTTACGCATATATTGATTGATGGTCTCGCCCTGCTTGCCATAGGCCCGACAGTCGATAAAACAAACGCTCTCACGTGTCTGCCCATCCTGGCTGCGCCACTTGTGATTGACAGCCAGCCCGATTTCAACTACGGGCGTATTGCTTGGCAGGTACGACAGCTGCGGATCTCGCGTGAGGTTGCCCATCAATATTATTTTGTTGTAACTAGCCATGCTCTGCTCCCGGGTATCAACCCAAAAAACGCCTGCTTCCTAAAGATCGTTTTTGCAACGGCCAACTCAACCGGCGTTACGTCCTTATGCGAACATCCGACCAATTTGGCCTAGTTGCAAAGAAACTTCTCTACTCAGCAACTTCCTCTTCCACAACTTCCTCTGCAGCATCTTCATCTGAATCAACTGCTGCGTCTTCCTCAACTGGCTCGGTTTCACCACCGTCAGTTTCAGGTGTAAGTTCATGTTCTCTGGCTGTGGTTTCCAGCATCGCCGGCGTAGGTGCGTTCATTTCTTCATCAGTCAGGTTGTCCTTCCTGAGGAACAGAACGCGAAGGATGCCTTCGTTCAACTGGCAGTCGTGTTCGAGTTCAATCATGTTGTTGGGGTCCATCCTGAAATACGCCAAGACGTACACGCCGCGCTTTCGGCCTTTGATTTCGTATGCCAGCTTGCGATCTTCCCAAAGTCTGATTGACAGTACTTCTGCCTTGGATCGACCCAGGACTGTGTTAATCGGCTCGCAGGCAAGCTCGAAATTAGGCTGTCCGCCGTCAATCAGAAACATTCCTTCATAAGTATTCATCTTAATAGTCTCTTCCATAGCCAACTTTCCGTTTTCCGCCGGTTGTTGAATTTTCAGTTCCCGGCACACTAGGTCCATTTACAATTTTCTATTGTACTTTTCCATTACTTGCATCAAGTCGCCGAATATCCAGTCTTCGACGGCATCAGCTGCGAGCTGTATACCACAGCCTATATCTTCCAGTTCGCTCTTGGCGAATTTTCCAAGGACGTAATCCTTGGGGTCCATGATTCCCGGCGCGGGCCCAATACCTATCCGCAGCCTATCCACTTCCGTGGTTCCACAGGCCCGGATAATATCATCCAGGCCATTATGTCCGCCGGCCGATCCACCGGCCCGTATTCTCAACTGTGCCACCGGCAAGGCCAGGTCATCCAGAATGACCAGCAAGTCCGAAGGCTCAGCTTTGTAAAAATCCAATAACTTCCGAACACTTCTGCCGGAACAATTCATATACGTCATCGGAGCCAGCAAAACCACGCGCCGCATTCCAACGCCGGCTCGCCCAAAATGATGACTCCAGGTCAGGCCTTCAAACTCTTCCTTGCCGCTACCGAGATTCCATCGGTTTTGCAAAACTTCCAAAACCCGGAACCCGACATTATGGCGGGTGTCGGCGTACTTTCGGCCCGGATTACCCAGGCCAACGACGAACCTGCGATCATTTGTCTCGTCGTTATCAGTCACGCTTCAGTCCTGCCAATAAATTATCAGTTATCAGTCGCAAACAACAAAACACGAATTACACGGATTAAAAACTGATTACACGAATGTTTTCTAATTTTGTTTTTTCTTGTCATTCCAGACCTGATCGGGAATCCATTTTTTTTCTACTGAATCCTGACGGCTGAGGGCTTCTTATTCTGCTTCATCTTCACCGGGCTTTTCACCGATAACTTCCGGCTCAGCCAGGCCTTCGCCTTCTTCAGCTTCAACTTCCTCAGCCAGTTCGGTAACGTCGCAAATCAACGTCTGCAAATCATCCAACAGCTTAGCACCTTCCGGCAGTTCCAGGTCGCCGAGTGTTTTGCGGTCATTGAGCTTCATGTCGCTGACAATAAGCTTGAACTCTTCAGGCATATTACGGACGGAAACTTCCATGGAAACTTCCGTGGTAAGCTGTCTGAGGACACCGCCTTCTTTCGTGCCTTCCGGCGTACCGACGAGAAGGATAGGAATGGTCACTTCCACCCGCTCATCCATGTTAACCCGTGTAAGATCAACGTGCAGGACGTGATCACCCAGAGCGTCGTACTGTACGTCCTTGATCATGACGTTTTGGATTTTACCGTCAATGGCAAGCTCGAGAATGCGCTCGCCGTGTTGAATGGCCAGCTCCATTTCATGCTGACATATCGTAAGCGAGGCCGGCTCTTCGCCGTGACCATACATGATGGCCGGCAACTTGCCTTCTGCGCGAAGACGCTTGGCATTGCGGGTTCCGACTCCGGTTCTTTTTTCTGCATTAAGATGTACAGTAGTATCAGACATTTTTATCTCTCTCTATTCAGGTCGGTCGCTCTCTTCCTCAGCCAATCCGCCACTCGCGAACAGCCTGGAATACCTCGCCGACTTTATTTATTTTTTAACCACCAGCTATCAACTACCAACTACCAGCTATCGCTCATTTCCCAAACCAAACCGCCAATTCGCAGACAGCCTAGTTTTTGTTACCGACTTATGATTTCATAAACAGACTGCTGACCGATTCGTTGTTGTGGATGCGGTGAATGGCTTCACCGATCAACGCGGAAATCGACAACACCTTAAGTTTGCCCAGATTATCGATTTTATCCTGTGATACCGGAATGGTATCGGTCACGACAATCTCGTCAATCGGACTATCGGCCAGCCTTTCTATAGCAGGGCCACACAAAACGCCGTGCGTTGCACTCAGCAGTATCCGCTCAGCGCCATTTTCCTTACATAGCTCAGCCGCACCGCAAACCGTCCCAGCTGTGGAAATCATGTCATCCACCATAAGGACTGTCTTGCCTTTTACATCGCCTATAATATGGCCTGTCTCAATCTCGTCACCGCTGATTCGCCGTTTGTCCACAATGGCCAAGTCGCCATTGAGTCTGCGAGCGTAAATGCGGGCACGCTTGACGTTGCCGACATCCGGGCTGACAAGCACGAGATTTTCGATATTCATTTCAGAGTAGTACCTGCTCAGCACAGGCTCAGCCAGGAGGTTATCCACCGGGATGTCGAAAAATCCCTGAATCTGATTGGCATGCAGGTCAAGCACGAGTACGCGATCGGCCCCTGCGGTTACGATAAGGTTGGCAGCGAGCTTGGCGGTTATGGGGGTACGCCCTTCGTCCTTGCGATCCTGACGGGCATAGCCATAATAAGGAATCACCGCTGTGATTCGCTCAGCAGAGGCCCGGCGGGCACAATCGATGAAAATCAACAACTCCATCAACGTCTCGTTGACAGGCTGAGAGGTAGATTGGAGAATGAAAACATCCCGGCCTCGGATATCCTCCTCCAACTTGATCATCACTTCCCCGTCTGGGAAATTGCTTATCTTGGCCTGGCCCAGGGGCACGCCAAGATAGTCCGCAACCTTCTGAGACAACGGCAGATTGCTGCGTCCGGAAAAAAGAATCATGCCAAACCTCCAATCAGGTTACATGAATCGCTAGCTAAAATGTCTGCTGTCATTGCTCTCATCAAATCGCTCGTACAAAAAAATCAGGCTCACTGCCTGGCTCACTGAAAAACAACCCGGCTAGGACTCGAACCTAGAACGGAAGTACCAAAAACTTCTGTGTTACCATTACACCACCGGGTTATGCAAAACATCTGCGAATTCCTTTTCGCTGACCGGCTGCCAATTAATAAACAAACCTGGCTGGATTAGGCGCAAAATCGCACAAATCTGGTTCAGCAAATCACGCACAGGCCACGGCGTCATGTGTATGGCCCATACATCCTGTAAAAAGTGCTGCAGCTAGTGGCTTCGTCCGGAGGGCCTGAACTGGCGGCCGCAACCTCACCAGCCCATTCCACGCTGGAAACTCCAACGCGTGGGCACCCCGCGGGGACGAAAAGACGCCCGAAACAGGAACGGACATTCTAGCTCTAACCTCAACCATGTCAAGCTTTTTTGATACTTTTTTCGCCCCTGCAAGATTTTTTATTTAAGAATTATCGCAGAGATACCGGAGGCGCAGTGATAGGAATTAATTACTCAAACTGACCGATTCGTTGTGTCATACCCGCGAAAGCGGGTATCCAGGGATAAAAAGAAACACTCAGGATTCCCGTTTGCGAGGGAATGACAAGTAAATGTAAATTTTTGATTATAACATGTTTATGTTAATTCTATTGTAAAAAATATCAGTTCGAGTTAATTAAGTAGATCGTAAATGATGGTCAGTGAAAATTTCCATCGCCAAAATACAAATCAACATCTGATAGCGTCTCGACTTTTGGCGGCACCAATTTAAAAATATTAAAATATTCAACTAATGAATTGACATATTAAATATCAATATTTAATATTTGATCAGGAATATAAAAAATGGCCAAGAATTTAATATCAAAATGTCCGTTTTGTAACGGTGAACTGTCCATCACCAGGCTGACTTGCACAGGCTGCGATACCAAGATCGACTCTGAAATCAACATTCCAACATTTTTTCGATTACCGGAAGATCTTCAGCAGTTTGTACTTACCTTCCTGAGATGCCGAGGCAATATCCGCGAAGCCGAAAAAGAGCTAGGCATTTCATACCCCACAGTCTGTAAAAAACTTGATCTGGTAAATGAACTGCTGGGCAATATCCCGCCTCGTGTGGATAGGCTGAAAATTCTCGAACAACTGGAAAGCGGGGAAATATCCGCCAGCGAAGCAGCCCAGCTGCTGAAAGGAGTGTAATTATGAAAATGCCGCTTTTGTTTTTTGTGGTGCTTTTTGCGGGTTTGCTGGTGCTGCCTTTTGTTCTATTATTCAGACCAAAGTTTGTGGGCAGTCGCTGGGGTTTGCTTTGGGGAATCGCTGCAATAGCAACAGCCCTCGCCGTAATTGCCTATGAGACAAATGAGGTTCGCAGATCCATTTCACCAGCAATGGCAATCTATTTTGCTTCTCGAGGCCTGATAATTGTGCTCGGTACATCCTTCGCCCTGAGAATGCACAGCAAATGGATAGCCGGCAAACTGACCGAGGACGAAAAACTTCCCACCGGCCAGGGCGTGCGGACCTGGTTGGGTATAGGAAACATATTTCTTGTCCTAACTATTTCACTCTGCGCGTGGCAAGGTTTTAACTACTCGTTTTGGGCTATCTTGGTTTTACTAACAGGGCTGGTAGTAGCATATCCTGTTATCAGGCTGATTTCTCAGCCCGGCGAATTTGCCCAGGCTGGGCCTGCTCAGAATTTTTGCAGCTCAGCTGCGGCGTACCAGCCAGCAGAAGTAAAGAGCTGCCCGGATCTCACCGTCGAGCGTGACCGCGTTTTGAAAATGCTCGAAGCCGGCAAAATATCGCCTGACGAGGCCTCGGAATTGCTCAGCGCACTTGGCGATTCCGCCCCTACACCTCCCCCAGTCCAAACCAGACCCACAATGCCAATTGGGCAAAAAGTCACAATCGTTGGAGCAGGCCTGGTATTGCTTGGATTCTTCCTGCCTTGGCTGAGCATTAATCCTGGCAAAGAAATGAATCGAATGCTAAACAACCTGGCCACCCAAATGCCGCAGAATTTCCCCTCGCAGGTAAAATTCACAGCCCCGACAAGTCCAAACATTCTATACACTGAAGAAAATGTGATTCAAGGCAAATCAAAGCACGCTCCCGCTCTGAAAACCGGCTCGATCCAACTCACGGGAGCGGACATACAAAATGGCCTGGGGTTCATGATCATTCTCATTGCAATCAGCGTGGCTATTTTGCCGTTCCTCGCGACAAATATACCACCAGCCAAACTGGCTAAGATTTCACTATGCATTCTTGCCTTGGGGGGACTGCTGATAGTTTATATCCTGGCTGGTAACTTTCGGCACGCCAGCTTCGGCCTGGCTGTCGTAACAGCTGGCTACATACTGGAATGTGTAGGCCTGTTCCGAACCCGGCGGGATTTAAAAATTCCGGAACCCCTGACCAGCCAAGCCGCCTAATGAAATGCCATTATTCCAACTGAAAAACACAGTTAGACAAATTTGGAAGTTTTCTGAAAAAACCACAAAAATGCGGACATTTTCCACATTTCAGGGCAATCTGAAGACCACGCCAAGCCGAGCACAATCATTTTTTTGTTCATAAGGCCGGTTTTTTCTTGAAACGTAGCAGGATTCGTGTATTTTGTCTTTTCGCGTTGTTGATTCAGCCTAATCCGAAAGGGTGACGACCGATCATGACGGGAATTTTGCGGGCGTAGCTCAGTGGTAGAGCGTCACGTTGCCAACGTGAATGTCACGAGTTCGAATCTCGTTGCCCGCTTTTGAATCAGGCCTGACGGTAACTACCGTCGGGCCTTTTACTTGCGCCACATCTCGCGACCCGTCAAAACCTTACGACACCACGCTCGCTGCCCGAACCGTCCTGCAAAGTTACTGCCATCCAGTGCCATTCATTGCCAGTTCCAGCAACGACGCGCTGCATATGCGCTGCACGCCGACGCTTCTGCTGCATATGTGCTGCTTAATGTTATTGCTTTGTTTACCTCATGGTTCTTCGTCTAATCATCGCCACCAGGCCGCCTAAAACCAGCGTAGAAAGCGTGGCCGGTTCGGGGACGGTGTAGAGGATGCCGGCGGGATCGTTGTAGATGATCTCCGTCGAGAAACTCGACCCATCGAGCCACTGGCCCGAAAGCGTGCCCAGCCCGGTCACCGTTCCGTCGGGCAGAAGTTCCGCACCGTCCGAGGCGACGAAGTTGCTCCCCACGAAGGTGATCTGGTCGCTCCAAAGCTCTACCTTGCCGATCGAGCCGCCACTGAGGGTTACCGTACCGTTGTAGGCCCCGGTCTTGATGGACTCGACTGTGCCTCCGCTGACCGCTACGATCCCGCCATGATGGACCTCTATGGGGCCGACAGCTCCGCCGTGAATATCCGCCTGGCCGCCATAAGACGCATCCAAGCCGTCAAGCGTACCACCTTCCATCGTCAAGACGCCGTAGGCAAACACGTATCCGCCGCCGATGTCCCCGTCGCTGATGACCCCCGAGGTGTACTCGCCGACGCTGAGCTGTCCCACCTGGCCGCCCGTGATGACGCCCTCGCTGTGGCCCATCAACCCGACTTGGTCCACCGTGCCACCTGACACGCTGATGTGGGTTGTCTCCCATCCCCCGATTCCATACAGCAAGTCGGTGCCTGCGACGCTGACTTGGCTCGATCCATACGCGTTGACGTGCCCAATGCTGCCGCCTGTGACATGGAGGTGGCTAGTGTCGTAAGTGTAGACGTACATCTCATTCATGCCGCTGGTCCATTCGACGTAATCGCTGCCGGTGACAACGACATCTGCCTGGGCCGCACCCGGCAGGGCGAGCCAAGCCGCCACCACGGCGCACGCGACGGCATAAAAGACCATCCCCGCCCGAAAACGTCGTCGCAGCAGCACCAGCCCGCCAAGAGCCAGAAGGCCCAGTGTCGCCGGCTCGGGAACCACCGTGATCTCGCTTCGGAAGGCCGAGGCCTCATTCGTCGTGCCGTTCGTCCAGAAGAAGCCGTACGCTTCGGCGTAGTGGTCATTGTCCAGCCCTTGCGGCAGGATCGCTTCACACTTGAGGTAGTACTCACTGCTGCCGCGGACGGCGACCGAGACATCCGTCATGCTGGAGTCAAACCACTCCCCCGTTCCCGTGGTTTCCTCTACGAGAGTGTAATTCACCCCATCGGGGCTGATCCACACGCGTATGGCGTCCCCCTCGAATTCAGGCACGGCTTCCTGGAAATTGTTAACCAGCGGGCGGATGCCCGTGCCGCCCAACCCTATGCTCAATCCGTCGATGGTGTACCCGTCGGGCATGATGAAGCGCCAGACGAAGCTGTGACTGCCCGGCATCAGGTCGCCGTGGGCCGGGCCCAGCCAGGAGTAGACGTAGCCGACGCCCAGCCTGCGGGTAATGCCGTCGGTCTGGTCGACCGAGGCCATGAAGCCCAGTGAGTTGCTGCGAATCTCGCCGGCCGTCCAGGGATTGATGATCCCAATGTCGCCTTGGTTGGTAACGCCCTTGCTATTCTGGTAGAAGACGATCTTCTCGTCGATAACGTGCGAGTGATCGAACTGCACGGCCGCGGAAGATACCGCGGCGAAGGTCCCCACGATCCATATCCCGACCAGCGTGATTTTTGTCAACAGGCCCATGCTACTGCTCCTTTCCAAGTCCTGATCGCCGGCTGAACATCGCGGCGCAGCCTCTCGCAGGAATTTCTTCTCTCACTTGAAAGCCCGGCCCGATGTTATCCCGCCGAAAGCGGGCAGGCCAAGGAAAGGTAGATACGAGCGAGCGGGGCTCGCCTTCCCTCAATCTCGAAGCCAGCGGCTCAAACCAGCGTCGGCTGATTCCGACCGCTTAGATTCCTTCCTCAAGGAACGGCCGAAACCACGTGGATTAATGTACCCCCCCCCTCGATTTTTGTCAAAGAAAATCTGAAAAAGATGCATCCGTCCAAGCACAGAATCTTCGCGACAGATTCGGCCCAGCTGCAGATGTAGAGGATGGCGGGAGTGGACGCAGGAATCTTGCGGACCCTCCAGGATTCTTGCGAAGGATCGGCCCGCCACGCAAAAAAAAAGGTGGATCGCGGAAAATCTGAACAGTTTGCGGTTCCACCGGATAATTGACTAAGTGGATACCCCCTTAAGTGCAATTATCAAGCAGAGACAATGCATTACCCAACCCTTGCCTGGCAAAGCATTTTGGCGAGGGTTTGTTTTTCGCTGGCGGAGAGGTTGGCAACGAGGGATTCCAGGGCAGATGTGTCGGTTTTGTTTATGTCGCGGTTGGGTTTGATGTCGATGTCGGGGACGGATTGAAGTTCAGCTGCCAGGGGCAGGAGTTTTTCGTCGGTGTAGACGCTGGCGGTAAGGCGAGGGTCGGTGTGTCGCATCAGGGCTTGAGCGGCCCGTGGACTAACTTTGTTGGCAGCGAGCATAGTGCTGAGGGAAACGCGCAGGCTATGAAAGTCAATATACCGCCCTGCTGCATCCTTATAAGGAATCTTCGCCAGAGCAAGATCGGCTCGAAGAACATTCATTCGTGGAACGGTACTGACAATTTTATCCGACGGAGCAGCATCGGCGGGTTTCCAGCTGCGAAGTTCCTCAGCAAGCTGCGGATGGATAGGCAGCGAATCGGCCCGTTTGCTCTTGGTGGTATTCGCCCGCAAGACAATCTTACCTGGCAGGCAATCCAGAAAAATGTCACTCCAAACGAGTTGGCGAATTTCGTTCCGGCGCAGGCCAGTCCAGACGGCCAGCAGATAAACCAGCCGACGTTCCTTTCCTTTGCGATTCGCACGGGCGGCAGTTTCGGGTCTAACTTTTCCCAGCTGTTTGCCTGCGTGTGGGCCGACATGAATTGTCTGGAGTTCAATCAATGGTCTTCGCTCGGTGGCCTCGAGCAGCCTTGCAATCTCCGCCATTGAAAGTGCCCGCCGCGGATGGGCCGGGTCGATGGCCCGTCGCTCGGTAACTTTCAATCCAGCCAGTGGGTCATCTCCCAGCCGGCGGAAAGTCACCGCCCACTTCGTCAACGCTTTTATCGAGGTAACATATTCATTTCGGGTGATGCCGGAGAGATTTTCCTTTGCTGCCAGGTCCGTAAGAAATCTATCAACAATAACAGGGTCAAGTTCATGCAGATGTTTTATATCCAGACCGGCGATGATACGCTTGATCCGATTCTCCACCTGCATTACATACCGCGGTGCCCGCTTGGCTGTCTGCAGCCCTGAAATAAAATCTCCAAGGTGCTCGGCGATAGGCGTGGCGCGATGTTCCTCGAACGGGTTGGCCAGGCCGACCGCTATCATGGCAACTTTCTTGGTAAGTTTTCGGCCAAGTTCGACGCTGGCTTCATAGTCCGTAAAGGCAGCTTTCGCCCGCCGTTTTCCGGTCTCATCAGTCCAGGCGACGATCCATTTCGTGTCGCGTTTCCGCTTGTTCTGCTTCCGTTTGTATACGCTAAAACTCTGCATTTTCCCACAAATCCTTTCTGCTCCATATCTGTTGGAACAGCCAGTCAGTTACCTCTGTTTTGCAAACACATCCAGTCATTTCCGGCTGTTTTCTGTGAGATAATTTTGAATATCTTCCCACCGCCAACGGACGGTTTTTGATGCCATTCGCTTGGGTTTTGGAAAGTCTCCAACACCGGCCTCAGCCCTGCTGGTCATTCGCCAAATAGTCCGCTCGCCCACGTTCAGGACAGCAGCCACCTGCCCTACCGTCATCAATGGATGAACCTCAATCATTTCCACCGACATCATTCCACCCACCCATCGATACCGTTGCTGCGAAAATGTTCCCGTATCCGACCTACCGCCTTGTGAACCGTTCGCCAATTACATTCCAGTTTTTTGGCGATCTCGTTTTTAGTCAAGCCCTTGCCAAGGCCATCGCAAACCCTCTTTTCAAAATCTCCCAGCGTTCCAACGACAGGCTGGATGTCAGCACGGTACGGAACATCTGTCGGATGGATTGAATATTCCATGGCCGAATCGTCCGGGCCGTTCATGTTTGCATATTTTTCGTGTCGCAGTTGTTGGCGGCATTGTTTGCGTCGTAGCTGCTGCAACTCCAAGGTGATGAAGGAAAACAGAACCGTCTTTTCACCTGCCTGGCCTGGATTGTCTGGGTCATACTGAAACTCCAACAATTCCATCGCCAACTGCTGCATCATGTCCGGCCACTGGTCTCGCGGAATCCCCATTTCACTAAGTCTGCTGACCATCATGTCGATTTTCCATTCCTCAAATAGGCTTCCATACTGTTTTTGCAATTCATTTCTCATCGTGATTATTCCTCAGATTCTGTTGTGTTTTCAGCCGGACCTGTTCCAGCTGCGCAATCACGATGTTCCCCTGCCACCCGGTGACATGGCTCTAGAGCAGGCCATGTCTGCGACCAAACATATGTCAGACATATGTCTGACATATGTCAGGGTATGTCAGCGATCTGTCTGGGTATGTCAGGGTATGTCTGACATATGTCTGACATGCGATTTGCACTTTTTTAATTACTTATAAAATAAGCACTTACAAATTTGACCCGGTGACATTTACCCCGGACCGGTGACATTTCGATGTCACCGGGTACAAACTCGACGATTTGGCGGCAGATAAGTCTATGGAGGCCGGCGATGCACGCTGGCCATGAATGGAGAAACAAATATGCCGCAAAACAAAGACATAACTATCGACCTCAACGTGCTGGGATGTGAACCAGCTGAGGAATACCATGCAAAGGCCAGAGAAAATCTCAGCAGTCATCAGCTGATTGACTTCATGAATTGCCCCTGGCTGTATCGCAAAAAGCATATCGGCCTGATTGAAGATGCTGATACTCCTGCAATGCTCATCGGTCGGGCCACGCATACACGCATCCTTGAAGGTCGTGATGTTTACTCAACCTCCTTCGCACTGGGCGGGCCCATTAACCCGAGTACAGGAAAACCATTCGGAGCTAATACCAAAACTTTCGCCGAGTGGGAAAAAATTCAGGGCAAGCCTGTTTTGTCGCACGAACAGGTAGAACTTATTGAGAAAATGGCTTCTGGCGTAGCCATAAACTCCGAAGCCGTTGATCTTCTTTTATACGGTCGGTCCGAGGGAGTTCTTCGGGCGGAATATTGTGGCTTGTCATGCCAGATACGAATCGACTGGCTCCATCCACACCGGGGAATTGTTGATCTCAAGACCACAGCTGATCTGACCTGGTTTGAAAACGACGCCAGGCGGCGTCGCTACCACAATCAGCTGGCCTTCTATCAGTCCATCCTTGCCGAAGTCATCGGTGAGCATGTTCCCGTTTATATCATCGCGGTCGAAAAGGCTGAACCGTACCGCTGTGGCGTCTGGCAGATAAGTGAGAAAACTCTGAATATCGCACGGCGTGAAAACAAGGCTGCAATTCGTCGGCTTTGTAAGGCCTGGGAGGACGACAACTGGCCCACCGGGTATGAGCAAATCCGTATTTTGGATTTTCCATAAACCTTCTTCTGAGCCCGGGTGGGTCGGCGTGCCGCAAGGCATGGATGCCTCTTATGGATGAGGACGACCGGACTCCCTAAGCCCACCCGGGTTTTTTCGGCAGAGCAAGGTTGGAACCGAGTCTCATAAGCTTGGTTCGGTGGTTCGAATCCTCCCTCTGCCTATGGCTGGCCAGCCTTTATTGGACAAACAAATAAAAACTTAACACAAGGATTTTTTTATGAATGAAACATCATTACTACAACAGGTTCACAGTGGCCGGAAACATTCGCCACCAAGGTTTTTGATCTATGGAATTGAGGGCATAGGCAAGAGTACCACAGCATCACAGGCACCGAAGCCAATTTTTATTCAGACTGAAGATGGTTTGAATGAGATCGAATGCGATTCTTTCCCGCTGGCTGAGAAATTCTCTGACGTGATCAACAGAATATCTGTTTTGCTGAATGAGCCACATGACTACCAAACAATTGTTATCGATTCACTCGACTGGATGGAGCGTTTGATCTGGGATTACCTGTGCAACGAGTATGGCGTAAGTGGTATTGAAAAAGTTGATGGCGGTTATGCTCGTGGCTACACCCATGCTCTTACACAATGGCGAGAGGTTCTCAACGGCCTGAATGCGCTTCGTAATAAATGCCGCATGTGCGTAATTCTTCTGGCCCATGCAAAGGTCGAAAAATTCGACGATCCGGAGCATTCAGCTTACGACCGTTATTCGCCACGCATTCACAAACATGCCAACGCCCTTGTAACAGAATGGGCAGATGGTGTGCTGTTCGCAACTCGAAAACTTATTACCAAAAGCGAAGACAGCGGATTTAACAAAACCCGCACTATCGCTGCAGGCCTGGGCAAAGACGGTGGCGAACGCGTTCTTCGCTGCGTGGGTTCACCTTCCTGTATCGCAAAGAATCGTTACAACCTGCCGGCGGAACTTCCGCTCTCGTGGCAGGCTCTCATGGATGCAATGACCCAGGGACGCAATTTTTCTGATGGAAAGGAGAATTAAGAGCAAGTGACTCTTGATTTTCAATTCAAACACTAATTTTTCACAAATTTTTAGGAGTTAAAAAAAATGGCTAATTTGAATAACTACAACGCAAATGATTACGAACCAACTGTCGCCTTCGATCCGGTGCCAGCGGGAAAATATCTTGCTTGCGTAACTGACAGCGAGATGAAGGCCACGAAAAAAGGCGACGGCAATTATCTGCAGTTGGAGTTCACCGTACTCGAGGGTGAATATAAAGGCCGGAAGGTCTGGGACCGGCTTTGCATTAATCATCCCAAGGGCATTACCCAGAAAATAGCACGTGGCACTCTGTCCGCCATCTGTCGGGCAGTTGGTGTGATGCAACCTGGTGATTCGATGGAGCTTCATAACCTGCCGTTGATTATCAACGTCAAATGCAAAAAACGTCAAGACACTGACGAGATGACCAACGAAATCAAAAGTTACTCTGCCAAAAATCCACAGCAACCGGCAGCCCAAACATCTGCCCCTCAGGCTGCGACCGGGCAAAACAACGCTCCACAGAATCCCGCAAACAGCGCAAACCCGCCGTGGCAGAGATAAGGAGGTTTCTGATGGAACTTATCTTACCCTGGCCACCAAGCGTAAATCATTACTGGCGCAAATGGCGAAACCGCATGGTCATCAGCAAGGAAGGTCGGGAGTTCCGGCGCAGGGTCGAAAGACTCTGCGCCGCTCCCGCGGGTGTTTTTGATAATGGTAACAAAAAACCGCCTCGGATTGCCCTGTGCATGGACGCCTTTCCACCGGACCGCCGACGTCGCGATCTTGATAATTTACAAAAGGCCACATGTGATTCACTCGCACATGCTGGTTGTTATGAAGATGACAGTCAGATAGACATTTTGCTTGTCCGACGTCGTGAGCCAAACAAGCCCGGCATGCTTTCCGTCGAAATTCTCCAGCTTCCTCTTAGCAGGTGCCCATTGTGCGGAAACAAATTTCCTACAAACGAAAGTGAGTCAGAAAATGTCAAATTCAACTGAAATCAAAAATCTGAACTTTGATGAAATAAGAATTGATGGTGGAACCCAACCCCGTGTTGCAATCGATCAAAAAACAGTAGCAGAATATGCGGAACTCCTGAAATGTGAGACAAAATTCCCGCCGGTTGTAGTTTTTTATGATGGAACTACATATTGGTTGGCTGACGGTTTTCATCGTTACTTTGCCGGCAAGCGAATCGAATGTGATTGTATTCGTGCTGAAGTTCATACAGGCACACAACGCGATGCGATCCTCTATTCAGTCGGTGCCAACGCTGATCATGGCTTACGAAGAAGTAACATTGATAAGCAAAAAGCCGTTTTAACTTTATTGGAAGATGATGAATGGTCGCAGTGGTCGGACAATGAGATCGCTCGGAGGTGTGGGGTATCACAACCATTTGTTAGCAAATCAAAATCCTCACTTATAACGGCTATAAGTGAGAAATCTTCGCCACGTACTTATAAGACCAAACATGGCACGATTGCCAAGATGAACACGTCCAAAATCGGCCGTACCAAGCGACGATATGGCGTTGGCAAGTCCCCTGCTTTTCAGCCGGTACGTAATATCAAGCCTGCCCTGGCTCAGACCAATATCAATCTCCCACATGACCCTATTTATGGCGCACGCGCCATTGTATCTGCCATGGGTTTTGAATATGCCCATGAGTTGATTGATTCAATTACAACATTTTTGAAAGAAAAGAAAGAAGGTTAGATATGATTCCTGTAGATAAAGCAAAGAACAACCCGATAGTAAAACGCATCACCCTCAGCCCTGAGTTGGCGATGCACTGGCTGGAAACAGCTAACACGAACAACAGAAAAATTTCAGAAAAACATGTTCAGCGTCTTGCTCGCGATATGGTTGAAGGCAAGTGGAAGCTTACGCACAACGGTATCGCATTTGATTCAGATGGAAATCTTCTCGATGGCCAGCATAGACTCTGGGCAATCGTAGAAGCTGATGTATCAGTCGAGATGTGTGTCTGGTTCAACCTCGATCCGGAATCGATGATTGCCATAGACAATGGCAAGACCAGATCTATGGCGGACATCCTGAATATAGCCGGAGAAAACGGTGAAGTCACTAACTACCAACTTGCAACGCTTCGGACAATGCTGGGCGGCTTCGGTAATCCGCCAATACTCTCTCCGTCGGAAATGTCTCAAAATCTGGTTCGTTATTATGAGGCCATCGAGTTTGCCTTAACTCATCTGCCCATCATAGCATCTTCCAAAGGTATCTGCACCGCAACGACCCGGGCTGTAATCGCAAGGGCATGGTATTCAGTTGAACCGAGTTTATTGAAAGCTTTTTGCAGAAAGCTCACAACGGGCATTATTACATCGGACGACGAAAGTTTGATTGTGCTGCTCAGGCAATTCCTCCAGTCCCAAAGTGGTAATTCTTACAGCGAACGCATGCAAAGATACGGCAAGGTCCAGCGAGCCTTGGTTGCATGGCTCAGGGATGAGAATCCATCTCGACTCTATGCCGCCGCTTCCGAGCAATTCCCTCTTCCCCAAGAATCAAACACTGATTCAGGAAAGGATTTATAAAAAAATGTCAAACACAACTGAAATCAAGAACCTGAATATAGACCAGATACGAATTGATGGTGGAACCCAGTCTCGGGTTGCAATTGATGAAAAAACAGTTGCCGAATATGCAGAGCTTCTTAACTGTGAAACCCAATTTCCACCGGTTGTAGTTTTTTTTGATGGAACTACATATTGGTTGGCTGACGGTTTTCATCGCTACTTTGCCAGCAAGCAAATTGAATGTGATTGTGTTTGCTCTGAAGTTCATTCGGGTACCCAACGCGACGCCATCCTTTATTCAGTAGGTGCTAATGCTGCACATGGCCTGCGCCGCACTAATGCGGATAAGCGCAAGGCAGTACAGATTCTTCTGGAAGATGAGGAATGGTCACAGTGGTCGGACCGGGAAATTGCCAGGGAGTGTGGTGTGAACAAGTCCACCGTTAACAGGATTCGGGAATCCTCACTGGCGCAAAGCGCCAGTGAGAATCCATCGTCGGCGAGAACTTACAAGACCAAGCATGGCACGGTCGCCAAGATGAAAACCTCCAAAATTGGTCAATCTGCAAAGAAAAAGTTTAATCCTACCGGCGAAATTGCCAAGGATGCTTTTTCCATTCGCCAGCCTCACTCTCTGGGCAGTCCGGTTCCGATGCGGAACGTAAATCTGCCATTAAATAACCCTCAACGAGCTGCCCAATGCATGTTTAGCGTCTATGGCGAAGAGTACATGCAGGCGCTCTGTGCTGAACTTAACACCATTTTCAGGAAGAAAGGATTCTCCAGTGACAAGTAACAATACCAACATCAGCGTACATCAGCCCCGTACGGTCTATATGGACATCACACCCGAGAGGGCTGCCAAATGGCTTGAAGGTAACATCCGCAATAGAAAGATCGACCATAGGTGGGTCGATTATCTTACCGACGAAATACTCGCGGGTCGATGGAATACCACCCATCAAGGCTTGGCTTTCGATCAAAACAATACCCTTGTCGATGGTCAGCATCGTTTAATGGCTGTTCTGAAATCTGGCTGCACAATCCGGTCGGCTGTCTCTTATGGCCTTGATAAGAAGGCAATTGATGACATCGACGGCGGTAACCCACGCGATGACGCCACGCGAATGTCTTTGACCCAGAATTTTGGCAATGAGGGTATTACACGATACCACACCTCCGCATTGAACGACGCGATAGCTGGCCTGACCGATAAGAGGAAACCCGCCTATCACATGCGTCGCGAGGCAATGGAGAAGCATATCGATGCCGTTCGCTTCGCTACTGCCCACATTTCGACAAAGGTAAAGGGAGTCGGCGTGGCCTACGTTCGGGCTGTCATCATTCGGGCATGGTACTGGCTAGACCGGGACGATCTCGCAACGTTCTGCCGGGTACTTTCAACGGGCATTCCCGAATCACCACTGGACGTTGGCATAATTCGGTTGCGTGATCATTTGATGACCATCGGTGGCCAGCAGAACAAAGTCAAACGCCGTGAAACCTATGCCAAGGTCGAGCGAGTGTTAATC
Source organism: Phycisphaerae bacterium (assembly GCA_963664745.2). GTDB lineage: Bacteria > Planctomycetota > Phycisphaerae > SM23-33 > SM23-33 > B1-G9. Next base: position 243,525 of record CAXXMC010000002.1, on the reverse strand, counting down.
ACATGGATGAACGGCGAGAGTCGCAAGATCATTCGTCCCGTTCAGAAGGAATACTTCCCCCTTCCAGAGGAGACGGTGGCGTGACAAACACGCTATTTCCAACTACCCAGGCGAAACCTATTACGCTTCGGCCATATCAATCCGAGGCGGTAGAGGCCGTGTATCAGCATCTTCGGGATCGCGACGATAACCCATGTGTTGTGCTGCCGACAGCAGCGGGAAAAAGTTTAATACTAGGTCAGATTGCAACTGATGCGGTAACAAAATGGCATGGGCGAGTATTGGTACTCGCCCATGTCAAGGAACTGCTTCAGCAGAATGCTGATAAAATTCAGGCACTATATCCATCGCTGGACATAGGCATTTATTCTGCCGGCCTAAACAGTCGCGATACAGATCATTCGATCATCGTTGCTGGGATTCAAAGCGTATTTCGTCGTGCCTGCGAACTTGATGCATTTGATATCATTCTGATAGATGAGGCGCATCTCGTAAAGCCCGGAAACGGTGAAGGAATGTATCACACGTTTCTGGCCGACGCAAAAATAATAAATCCGAATGTGCGACTGATTGGTCTGACGGCTACGCCTTATCGAATGTCTTCCGGCATGATATGCGGGCCGGAGAATCTGCTGAACCATGTCTGTTACGAAGTTGGTGTCAAGGAACTAATAACCCAGGGTTATCTTTGTCCGCTCAAGAGTCGGGCAGGAAAGACCAAGGCCAATTTTAATAATCTTCATATCCGCGGCGGTGAATTTATCGCATCGGAAGTCGAAACGACGATGGATAATGTGGTTCTCGTCCAGGCAGCATGCGAGGAAATTGTCGAACTGACGCAGGATCGAAATTCAACTTTGATTTTCACATCGAGCGTAAAACATGGCCAGCACGTAGCAAGCAGTATTGAACATCTCAGTGGTCATGAATGCGGTTTTGTCTGTGGTGATACGCCCGGTCTGGAACGTGAATCCATCCTGAATCGCTTCAAGGCCGGTGAATTAAAATATCTGGCCAACGTCAATGTTTTAACCACCGGGTTTGATGCACCAAACATTGACTGTGTTGCATTAATGCGTCCTACAAATTCACCGGGACTTTTTTATCAGATGGTCGGAAGAAGTTTCAGGCTCCATCCTGGCAAGGCCGACGCTCTGGTACTGGACTACGGTGATAATATTCTTCGCCATGGTCCAGTGGATGATCTTCAGATAAAAACGCCGGGTCAATCAGGCGGAGAAGCTCCAGCAAAAGAATGTCCTGAATGTTTTGCACTGATTCACGCAGCATATGCAAATTGCCCGGAATGTGGTTATGAATTCCCTCCACCGGAAAAGGAACAACACGCCAGCCAGGCGTCAAATGCAGGCATTTTGAGCGGGCAGGTCACGGACACCCAATACGACGTTCTGGATGTAGCTTACTACGTTCATACCAAACGCGGTGCGAATGCAGACCATCCTCGCACCATGCGGACTGATTATCAGATTGGCTTCAAGGACTGGCAGTCAGAATGGGTTTGCCCGGAGCATACGGGTTACGCACGCGGAAAGTTCGAAGCCTGGTGGCGTAAAAGGTCAAATGAGCCTTTTCCCAATAATGCCAAAGAGGCTGTCGAGCTGGCTGAAAATGGCTGTCTTGCCAAAACCACATCCATCACTGTCCGTAACGTAGCCGGCGAGAAATTCGACAGCATTATTGATTACGAACTTGGCTCAATCCCACCTTGCATGGATGGCAGCGATGAAAAAGACGCCGGTCTGCCGCCCGAGCCTAATTGGATTGACGATGATGAAATTCCATTTTAACAGGAGAAGTCCATGCCGAAGAAAACCCCAGTTTTGAAGTTGATAGCCAGTGCCCTGCAGGACGTAATGAACATTGAGCTTGACGATCTCGAAAAAATCATGCAGCAGGCTCACGAGTGTGATGCCAAGCAAACTACCGACCCGCCAGAAAGTTTTGAAATATCCCGCCAGGCACTGCGGATGTTGTGGCACTTCCGCTGCAACCTCGATGCCGTAGAAATTAATTCGGTGGTTCGATGATGCATTGGAAATACTCAAAATTTTTGATGGCAAATTTCGTGGTGAAAAAAAGAAAACGTCTGTTATCCAGAATTCTGGACAACAGACAGATTATTTCAAAGAACGAACGTGGGTATTTTTATGACTAATAAAAAAAACTGCCGCAGAATTCTGCGGAGGTTTCTGGTGAAACTCGCGAACAACTGGCCGACATGGTTGCGGGTAAAAGAAATTATGAAAAAACAGTTGGTTGAACTTCTGTATCGCATGCGAGGACATTGCCTGCCGAAAAATCTTAAATTACGGGATGCATCATGCAATTGAATGCTGAAACAATTACCACTGCCCTTAAAACGCTCTTTGAGCCGGGTGACCGGCCCGGCCGGAGCGAAATATTCGAAATCCGCGTGCTCGATGCGGTATTGCCGAATTCTAACTGGCAGCATGTCGAGAGCGGGTATTTTGATTACGACCATATTGACGTTGTGCCCAATGCGCTGGCGAATTTCAAAAGTTACGCGGGTGTCTATGTAACAATGAACCCGGTCAATCCTGACCTGCTGGCCCGGGCAGCCAATCGGCTAAAAACTGCGAAACGCGGTGATACGACCAGCGACGGTGATATTCTTCGCCGAAGGTGGATGCTGATTGATGTTGACCCTGTTCGACCTGCCGGCATCAGTGCCACCGATTCAGAAAAAACCGCTGCGTTTGATTTGGCGATGCAGTGTACCGATGGCCTGGCCTCGATGGACTGGCCCAAGCCGATGATTGTCGATTCTGGAAATGGAACGCAACTGCTCTACCGAATCGATATGCCCACTGACGATGGCGGGCTAATTCAGCGTTGTTTGCAGGCATTGCAGCCTGCCTCGAATGATTCTGCCCATGTTGATATCAGCGTCCATAACCCGGCCAGAATTTGCAGGCTGCCTGGAACATGGAATCGCAAAGGCGATCATATTGAAACACGGCCACACCGCCTGGCTGAGATATTGGAAATCCCGGAAAAAATCTCGGTGGTTTCCGAAGAACTTTTAAATGCCCTATCTAGTGATCGGTCACAAGATGCAAATTCACAAAAAAATGTAGGTGGTAATGATTCAGACAATAGCGACTTTTCAAATCAAACATCCAACATAGTCGCTGACGATTATAACCAGCAGGCTGATATTGGCCCTCTTTTGGAAAAACATGGCTGGAAGTTAAAGAGCGGACCTGTAGTCCCTGACCAGCAGAACCAGCAATACTGGTGGCGGCCCGGAAAAAACGATGATAGCCCTTCGGCAACATATAACGGTGAGGTGTTCTACCCGTTCAGTGATAATGCTACACCATTCGAGCAAAATAAAGGTTATTCCCGCTTTGGAGTTTATGCGGCATTAGAGCATGGTGGGGATTTTTCAGATGCGACATCGGCACTGCTTGATATGGGTTACGGTCCTCAGATAGATGAAATGGCTATTTCAGGCATTGTGGGAATGCAGGTCACTCCCAGCGATTCTCCATCGCAAATCGCTCAACTTTCAACTGATGACGGTCAACCCGAAGGTCTTCGCTTCACTCGGGCCGATCAGATTGAAATCCGTCCTCCGGATTGGTTGATCCGCGGAATGATTGAACGCGACAGCACGGCTTTAATTTTCGGCGAACCTGGTTGTGGCAAAAGTTTTGTGGCCATCGACTGGAGCTGTCGGATTACCACAGGGACACCATGGCGTGGACACGCCGTTGAGCCTGGCCCCGTAGCATATATTCTCGGTGAAGGTCAGCAAGGCTTCGGACGACGTATCCGCGCCTGGCAAGAATACAACGGTATTTCCATAGATGGTGCTCCACTTTATATGGCCCGAGCAGTAGCAGTGCCAGACCCTGCAGATTTAGACTTCCTTATTAAGGGCATTTACTCGCAGGTGGGCAACCCGTCGCTCGTGGTGTTCGATACACTCGCCCGAAACTTTGGTGGTAGAGATGAAAACTCCACACAGGATATGAGCTGCTTTGTTTCAGCCTGCGATTCCATTAGAGAAAAATATGGCTGTACTGTACTCATCGTACACCACACCGGCCATGGTGATAAGAACCGAGCCAGAGGCGCCATTGCCCTCAAGGCTGCCCTCGATGCAGAGTATCGCCTGACCAAAAATGACCGGTTGCAATTGACCGCCACCAAAATGAAAGAGGCTGAGCTGCCCGATCCACTTGCGATGGATCTGATCAAAATTGTCTTACCAGGCATTGTAGATGAAGAAGGCAAGCCCGTAACTTCCGCTGCCATTGAAGTGATTGACGCCAACGTAAGTGCAATTGTCGCCCAGGAACAGGACGTGCCTGTCGATGAATTCGTCAAGCATTGCATTGAACCCTTCGACCCATGTGGGAAAAGCTTCATACAGAACAGGGCCAAGCAAGTCTATGGCCTCTCCACACGCAAGGCCGACGAGTTACTTGATGCCGCTCAAAATCAGAACCAGGTATGTCAGATTCACATTGCTAATGGCAGCAAATATGTCGTCAGCCGACCAGGCATGACCGGCGATAAGGCTCTCTTGGTGGCGGCACTAATAGCCCACGATGTGGAAGCGAACTCTCAGGATATTGCCGACGAAGTTGGCGTCACACGGCAATATGTCAACCAAATTCGACGCTCACTTTTTGGAAACTGGGTGGAAACTGATGGAAACTAGTTTCCAAGTCAGTTTCCAAAGGAGAATTTATAAATGCTTTAATTTGCTAAAGTTACATCAATTTATTTTTGGGAAACTGAACACGCCGGAAACTGGTGGAAACTGGTGTTTGAGTTTCCAAAGCTCTTTCCATACAAACTATTGCAAAACAAGGACTTAACGATTTTTTTTGGGAAACTGAGGTGGAAACTCAATACAAACCGCCCCTTAAGGGGGAGGCCGCGGGCGGCTACGCCCCGCGGACCACCCCCAAAATCAGGGGGGCGCGAAAGGACAAAATCAAAACTCGCCAGATGGCAGAAAGGATTCTTTGAAATGGACAAGTACATCATGGGAAATAACGGGACGGGCCTGCCGGAATGGCTTTGCACATTCTTCGTCGATGAGAACGACGAAGTACTCCTTCCATGTGGAGCTTTCGGTGATGAATTACAGGCTGTGCTCTGCCTGGGCTATGACAACCAAAGCTTCGTCAGGGATGGTGATCACGCCTATGCGCCAGCCAGATGGCTTGCAGGCAATTATCCGAATCATGCTGAAAAAATCAAAATCATCGCAATTTCGGCTGAAAGACGAATTAAAACAAAAAATACAACGTAAAATAAGGACTTATATCATTTTCGATAAACGCAAAATAAGGACTTATGAACGTTTTTTAAACAACGGAATTGTTATAGGTACTTCCATAGAAAGGACTTACATGATGGCGGTGGGAACAGTCACGCTATTAGACACACTTGCTTTCACGTGCGCCGTTTTTTGAAAAACGGACTTTTTGACATGCTTTTTTAACACCCTTTTTCACAATTTTTCAGGAGATTTTATTATGTCAGCTACAGCTACTTCCGCAAAAACCAAATTCAATGTTGTCCTTCGTAAGCTCGACGAGATTACGCCATATGAAAAAAATCCACGCATCAATGATGGTGCCGTCGATGCCGTGGCTGCCAGTTTGAAAGAATTCGGCTTCCGCCAGCCGATTGTCGTGGATGGCGATGGCGTAATTGTCTGTGGGCACACCCGCTACAAAGCTGCCCAAAAGCTGGGGCTGGCCAAGGTACCAGTCCATGTCGCTACGGATTTAACCCCGGAGCAGATTCAGGCATATAGAATCGCGGATAACAAAACCGGGGAATTGGCAGAATGGGATTTTGAAATTCTGCCAATCGAGATTGCCGAACTGGCCGGTGGTGATATCCACATGGCCGACTTTGGATTCAGCGATAAGGAACTCGCACAACTGATTGACGCCGGAAATGGTATCACTCAAGGTAACACCGATCCCGACGCCGTGCCCGAGCCACCGGACGAAGCTATCACCCAGCCTGGCGATATCTGGATACTTGGTAACCACCGCCTCATGTGTGGGGATAGTGGTAGTGTCGAGGATTTGGACCGCCTGTTGGATGGCGCGATCATCGACTTGGTTGCCTGTGATCCTCCCTATAATGTGTGCGTTGAACCGCGCTCAAACAACGCCATCGCCGCAGGGATGAGCAACCCGCTGCCGCATCTACCCAAGAGCGGAAAAAGTGGTGCACACAAGGGATTGAACAACCATCAGAACTTCGATCTCAAACGTGGTGCGAGCCATCCCGAACGTGCAGCAAAAAAACTCAGGCCCAAAGATCGTCCACTCGCGAATGACTTCATCAGCGACGATGCCTTCGATCAGATTCTCCTGGATTGGTTCGGTAATGCATCGCGCGTGCTCAAGCCCGGCGGGTCGTTTTACATTTGGGGCGGGTACGCAAACCTTGGCAATTATCCTGGACCGCTCAAGGCATCTGGACTGTATTTTTCACAGGCTGTGATCTGGGACAAGCAGCATCCTGTGCTTACCCGCAAGGATATGATGGGAGCATTTGAAATTTCATTTTATGGATGGAAAGAGGGCGCAGGTCACCATTTTTATGGACCAAACAATGCTACGGACCTCTGGCACGTCAAGAAAGTCAATCCGCAGTCAATGATACATTTGACGGAGAAACCCGTCGAGTTGGCGGTGCGTTCAATTCAGTATTCATCCAAGCCAGGAGAAAACGTCCTGGACCTTTTCGGCGGCAGCGGAAGTACGCTCATTGGCTGCGAACAGACTGGTCGCAACGCATTCCTGATGGAACTTGACGAATTGTACTGCGATGTAATTGTCAAACGCTGGGAGGAATTTACTTCCCAGAAGGCCAAGCGAATCGCTGCCAAGAAAGAGATGGTGTCTGCATGATTTATCTTGCATCACCATATAGTTCAAACGATCCAGCCGTTCAACAACAGCGTTTCGATGCCGTCTGTCAAGTCGCATCAAATCTGATGCAACGCGGTTTTTTCATATTTTCGCCTATATGTCACTCGCATCCAATTGCCCAATTTGGGCTGCCCACGGATTGGGCATTTTGGGAAAAATACGACAAGAAGTTTTTAGCCATGTGCGACGAGCTGTGGGTTCTGATGCTTGACGGCTGGGGTCAATCAAAAGGTGTACTTGCGGAAATGAATCTTGCGTATGAGTTAGGCAAGACGATTCGATTGGTTAATTCTAAGAGTTGTGAAGTAATGCCTGCCGTGGAAACTGATCAACAAAAAAACACCCCGGTAACAACCGGGGTGTTTGAGGAGGTGAAGGTATGAACCAGCTATTAAACTTTCGAAGCCAACACAAACTTGCCGCGTTCGACCTGTGTGAATCGGCTGGCGTTGTCCTTGGTCTTGATTTCTTTGCGGATGGCAGCCGAAAGAGTGTTAGCAGGAGTCAGGCCACCGTTGCGAGGTGCCCAGATTTTAGCATCCATGGCCTTGGTGACAATTTCCTTACAGTTCAGTGGTCTTTCACATGCCTCGAGTACGCATACGGCGGCTTTGATAAGGCTGAGCGGTTTGCCGTTTTCGCCAGGATGGGTAGATGGTTGGCCCGCAGGTTTGGTACCCTTCGCGGCAGGTTGGCCCGTGTCGCGTTTTTCTTTCGCAGTGGTATCTTTGCTCGGTTCTTTGGGCGGCGTCGTACCCGTGGCGGCGAGTTCGGCCTTGGCTTCGGCTTCATATTGGGCAAGCGAAACGATCTTCTTTCGCTTCGCCGGCTGATTGGCTGGGCCTCGCAACCTCTGGGCACTCTTGATTCTGACTGTCTTACCCGTGTTAGTGTTCAAAGCGCTCCACCCACCGGATGGATTCTCGCTGGTGATCTTAACCGAGACGAGATTGTTGCTGACCTTGGCTTTGTAAATGCCACCGACTTTTACTTCGTTCTTCTTCATGGTAATGCTCCTTGTGTAAATGGTTGTTGTAATTTATTTGCCATGCAACTCGTCGAGTTGTTTGAAAATCTCAGCCGATTCGGTTCCGGAAAAATATTCCAGAATCTCGACCATGTAATCTCTGAGATGTTCCAACGCGCTTATCGAGGAATGGACGATTTCGCCATTGGCCTGGAGCTCGTTGATTTCCGATTTGATTCGACCTCGCAGGTAGGCCATTTCGAGGCGGACGCGTTTGAGTGCGTCCTTCATTTCCTTCGTGTTAGTTTCCGTTGTCATGGTCGTGATCCTTTCTGTTTAGATTTCGCTGAGCCGGAGCAGCTCAAGATAGTAATCATGTATGTCGCTGTTGGTGCCCTCGTAGCCGTCGAGGAACATCTGGATGCATTCTGCCATCGAGAAAATATCGTCTTCGCATTCGGCGTTTACGAAATGGTCGCGTCCGACAGCGTGTTCGGGGGACATCGTGGTTACGACAATCATTTCTGTTTTGTTTTTTCCGTCCGTCTTACGTTGGGCTGTGGCGTATCGTCCGTCGCGTCCTTCAAAATCGATTCGCGTAATCTTCATGGTAGTTCTCCTTCCGTAGCTGGTGATTTAATCCTGGTAAGCGCTGTCTGGTGCGTTGATAGCCAGGATGTTTCTTGGTGTGTATCCGCATCGGCGTGCTTCGCTGTTGATGGCCTTGCGAATCTTGCTGCCTGGTTTGGCTTCGAAATAAATCTTGGCCAGTCGTTTCCAGGAAAGTTTTTCGATTCGCCGTCCCAGGCGTGTGGTGGTCATCAGCCATTCGTATGTTTCGGTGGCGTTCTTCGTTGTACTTTTCTGCGTTGTTTTCATCGTTATATCCTTTGTTTTCAATGGCTTATGTCTTGTATTCAACAACCATAGATTACCTCAAACAAAAAAGACATCAAGCTAATAAATGCTTTTATTTAAAGAACTTACATTATTTTTGTAACTCTGGAAGGAATTTAGAGATATGACCAAAAAATCAGGTGATAACCTGAAAATTACGACCGTAACTCCTGTACAGGCAGCCAAAATTTTCTCAGCTGTCTATAGCCGGCGGATTACGGAAGATCAGGTCCGCGAAATTGCCGAGGCTGGCGAATTGCTCCGGGCTGATGGGACAATGAACATGCTCGAATACGTCGCGTTTCTGGCAAAGGAGGTGACCAGTGGCATCACCGATTAATCCTCGTAAACTCCGTCCTGCAGATTTGCTTCGTTTGCTAAATGGAACAGGAAAATGTTCGCTTTCAGAGCATCAACTCCGCCGCCAGCGTAACCGGGCAGGCTATACCATCGGCGACGCGCGAACGGTGGACATGTTCAAATACGCAGCCTGGCTGACGCTTGATTTTTTCAAAAATAATTCAGGCACTGATGGCTTCGATTATGACAAGCACAAACGCCGGACTGCCGAAAATTATGCAGATGCAGTTCGCTCCGCTCAGGATATTGGCGAGTTGCCTGCTGTAGTTAATCCTGAACGTCGGGCAGCGGCAGAATCCAATTTCAAAAAATTCTGTGAAACGTATTTCCCGGAAGTTTTTTATCTGCCATGGTCGCCTGATCACGACAAGGTGATTGAGAAAATAGAAAAGGCCGTTACCACTGGCGGTCTGTTTGCCGTGGCCATGCCTCGAGCGAGCGGTAAAACTTCCGCAATGCAGATGGCCTGTCTCTGGTCGGCCCTGATTGGTGCGGCACCGTTCGTAACACTTATCGCCGCCAGCGCCGACCGGGCAAAGGATTTGCTGGAGAACATCAAGGTCTGGCTGGAGACTAATCCGCGGCTGGCGGAAGATTTTCCGGAAGTCTGTTTTCCCATCAAGGCATTGGAGCGAATCACCAATCGCCAGAAGGGACAGAAGTACAAGGGTGAGCCGACGCGGATTGAATGGGCAGCTGATAAGATTGTGCTGCCGACGATCCCAAACTCGAATGCGTCGGGTGTGGTTATTTCGTGCAGCGGTATGAAGGGATCTGATATCCGAGGCCAAAACCATGCCCGTGCTGATGGCCAGGTCGTCCGGCCCGCCCTGGTGATGGTGGATGACCCGCAGACGACGGAATCAGCCTGGTCACCTTCGCAATCCCAACGTCGTGAAGCGATTCTCGCCGGCGATGTGCTCGGAATGGCTGGCCCTGGAAAAAAAATAGCCGGCCTGATGGCCTGCACGGTAATTCGGCCAGCTGACATGGCGGATAACATTCTCGACCGCGACAAACATCCCGAGTGGCAAGGCGAACGTACCAAGATGATTTATTCGTTCCCAACCAACGAAAAACTTTGGGCAAAGTATGCGGAAATCCGTTCCGATTCTTTGCGAAATGATGGCGATGGCTCGGAGGCTACGGAATTTTATCGTGAGCACCGGGAGGCGATGGATGTCGGTTCGTGCGTTGCCTGGCCCGAGCGTCACAACGAAGATGAAATCTCCGCATTACAGCATGCGATGAATCTGAAATTGCGTGATGAGGCTGCCTTCTTTGCTGAATATCAGAACGAACCTATCGTGGAAACTCAGGGCGAGGAAATGCTGACTGCCGAGGAGGTCGCCGCCAAAACCAACGGGTATGCCAAAGGTACTATCCCACTGGGCTGTAATCACCTGACGATGTTCATTGATGTCCAGCAGAAGGCCCTGTTCTGGACGATATGCGGGTTTGAGGACAATTTTACGGGCTATGTCATAGATTACGGCACATGGCCGGACCAGCGTCGCGGTTATTTTACGCTACGTGATATTCGAAAGACAATCCAGCAGGCCAAGCACGGTACAGGCCTGGAAGGTGCGATCTATCATTCCCTGGAAAAACTCTGCGGCGAAACCCTCCAGCGCATCTATCGTCGGGAGGATGGTGCAGACATGCGTATTGACCGCTGCCTGATTGATGCAAACTGGGGCCAGTCGACGGATGTTGTTTATCAATTCTGCCGCCAGAGTTCTTTTGCCGGAATTGTTTTACCCTCACACGGAAAATATGTCGGCGCATCATCCATGCCCTTTTCAGAATACAAGCGTAAACGTGGCGATAGGGTTGGCCATCACTGGCGAATCCCGAATATATCAGGCCGTCGCCAGGTACGTCACGTTCTGATTGACACAAATTATTGGAAGAGTTTTGTACACGCCAGGTTGGCTGTTGCCATGGGTGACACCGGATGTCTCTCGATGTATGGCCGCGATGAAAAAACTCACCGACTCATGGCAGAGCATATCACCGCCGAATTTCGGATCAAGACGATGGCACACGACCGTCTCGTGGATGAGTGGAAACTCCGCGCGACCCGTCCAGATAATCACTGGCTGGACTGCATCGTTGGCTGCATGGTCGCAGCCAGTATCCAGGGAGTAAACCTTGACGGTTTTGCTTCTGTCCGTTCCGCACCAACCAAACGACTGAAACTCTCAGAACTGCAAAGGGGTAAACGTTGATGAACACCGCTACCGAAAATCTCCGTCAAACTGGTCTGTCTTGCCCGAAGTGTGGTTGTCGCGATCTGCGAGCTTATTACACCAGGCCGAGGAAAGATCACATCCTACGCAAACGAATCTGCCGTTATTGTGGCAAGGAAATCGTCACTCGAGAAAAAATTTCTGGCTAAAGTTCCAATACTGGAACTATTTCGCCAAAAAAACACCAAGGGGTACAAACCTGCCCAATCGGCGGCAGATAAGTCTATGGAGGCGGGTAATAAACTCCCGCAAATAAAAAAAATGGCTGACGAAATCACAACTGCAATCGAACAAAGTGCCACTGGGCCTCGCAAAGCTAGTGGTGATAGCGGCTCCATCGAGCAGCACTCGCTGGCGGACCAGATTGCCGCTGATAAGTTCATTGAATCCAAAAAAGCCAGCCAGGCCAAGGGACTCGGTATCAAATTGCTGAAAATTTCTCCGGGAGGGACCGTCTGATGTGGCCTTTCCCTAAAAAGTCAAAAAATATCAATCGGTTCCTCCCGGCTGTCGTTCGTGCAAAATACGATGCGGCCCAGACGACCGTTGATAATATCCGGCACTGGACAATGGCTGATGGACTTTCGGCTGATTCCGCCAACAGTACAGACGTTCGCAAAAAACTCCGCGACCGGGCACGATATGAAGTTGCCAATAACTCTTATGCAAAGGGTATTGTACTGACCATCGCCAATGATACCGTCGGCACAGGCCCGCGTATTCAGATGCTGAGCAACTATGATGTGATCAATCACAAGATAGAACGGGCGTTCGGCGATTGGACGCAGGCAGTTAACCTCTCCGAAAAACTCCGTACGATCAGAATGGCAAAAACAACTGACGGCGAGGTTTTTGGTGTTTTGACAGCCAATCTATTCATTGACTCACCCGTAAAGATGGACCTCCAACTGGTTGAGGCGGACCGTGTGGCAATGCCATTTTTACAAAAATCATTTTGTGACGACGGAGTGGATGGAATCTCGTTCGATAGTTGGGGCAACCCGAGCAATTATTGCATTCTTCGCAGCCACCCTGGCGAGATGGGTAAATGGGGCTGTGATTATGATTTGCTTGATGCAGGTGATGTAATTCATTACTTCCGGGCAGACAGGCCTGGTCAACATCGTGGTGTTCCTGAAATCACACCCGCCCTGCCATTATTTGCGCAGCTTCGCCGTTATACCCTTGCTGTACTCGGCGCTGCGGAAACCGCAGCCGATTTTGCAGCTGTTCTTTATACTGACTCGCCAGCCAATGGTGAGGCCGCTGCCGTCGAGCCGCTGGATATTGTGGAACTCGAAAAACGTATGGCGACTACTTTGCCTGATGGCTGGAAGCTGGGACAACTCAAGGCGGAACAGCCCTGCACGTCTTACGCAGAGTTCAAACACGAAATTCTCAACGAAATCGCCCGCTGCCTGAACCTGCCGTACAACATCGCGGCATGTAATTCGTCGGGCTACAACTACGCATCAGGCCGGCTGGATCATCAAACGTATTACAAGTCGATTCGAGTCGAGCAGGCACACATGGGCGAGATAGTCCTGGACCGGATTTTCGAGGCATGGTGTCAGGAAGCAATGTTGATCAGCGAGTTTTCGGTATTGCGAACGGCAGATTCAACTTTCTCAAAAATTCCACATCAGTGGTTCTTCGACGGTACGGAACATGTTGACCCATTCAAGGAAGCTCGGGCACAGCAGACCCGCCTGGCCAGTAATACCACCACCCTGGCGGTTGAATTCGCGCGTCAGGGCAGGGACTGGGAGACTGAACTTCGTCAACGTGCCAAGGAAAAAAAGTTAATGGCCGAGTTAGGGCTTCTCGAGCAGGAAGCCCAGCCATCAAAACCTGATAAAAAAATTACGGAGGATGAAGTCAATGACATCATCGAAGAAGCAGCTGCCTGAGAATTTTGCAATAGTCTGTCCGCTTTCATTTGAGGCTGCGGACAAAAACTCATCGCCGGAAAATTCAATCCCGAGTTTTTCCATGGTTGCCTATACCGGCGGGGTTATGAATATCGCGGGTTTTCCGCATCCGGTTGTGGTTGACCTGCAGGGATTGAGTATCGACCGCCAAGACATTCCCGTCCGGCTGGATCATAATCCGCGTCAGGGCGTGGGCCATACCACCGGGATAGTCATCGTTGACAACACTGTCCTGGTTGAGGGGATGGTCAGCCGGGACACAGCGTGGGCCCGTGACGTTGCCCAGAGCGGAGTTAAAGGTTTTCCGTGGCAGGCAAGCATAGGGGCCGCTGTGGTTGAGGCTGATTTCATTCCGCACGGCAGTGAGGTAGTTGTCAACAAACAAAAATTCACCGGGCCGCTTCACGTGGTCCGTAAATCAGTACTTAAGGAAGTCAGTTTCGTAGATAGCGGGGCTGACACAAACACGCAAGCAAAGATTGCCGCCAAGGCACAGGAGAACGAAAAAATGGAAGACGTAAAAACCAGTACCGACACTGCCGCTGATGGTAGGGAAAATCGAAAAGGGAGCCAGGTGGATGGGGTTTCGCGCATTGAAAAGGGGACCACTGTTTAATTGAAAATTCTGTATGATGTCGGCTTGTGATTTTGTTGCAGGGATCGGCATATGCGGAGTTTGGAGATGCTTACAGTGGAAGATTACGAAAAAATACGTAAAGCTGTTTTAGTTGAAGGTTTGTCTGAGCGGCAGGCGGCTCGTAAGTTTCATCATTCGCGCAAGACCATCAAAAAGGCTTTGACGCATTCCGTTCCGCCGGGATACAAAAAGCGAAGTTCGCCGGCAGGTGCTGTTGTACTCACGGAGCGGCTGCGTTTTGTCATCGACACCCTTCTCGAAAAGAACAAAACGATTCGTCGCAAGCAAAAGATGACCGGCACTAAGATTCATGATATTCTTGTTTCTGATTACGAATTCTGCGGCTGTGTTCAGACGGTTCGGCGTTACATTGCGACTAAAAAGTTACAAGCCAAGGAGGTCTTTTTCAAGTTGGAGTTTCAGCCCGGCCAGGAGGGTCAGGTCGACTGGGGAGAAGCTGATGTTATCATAAACGGCAAAGACACGAAGGTGCATTTATTCTGCCTACGGCTGGCATATTCCCGCGCCTCTTTTGTTAGAGCATATCCGTCGCAAAAGATGGAATGTTTTCTCGACGGCCATGTTCATGCGTTTGATTTTTTTGGAGGTGTAGCGCGGAGCAATGCGTATGATAACTTAAAATCAGCGGTAATTCAGGTCGGCAAAGGCAAGGAGCGCAAACTCAACTCTAAGTTTATAGAGCTTCGTAGTCATTATCTATTTAATAGTCGTTTTTGCAATATAGCAAGCGGCAATGAAAAAGGCCATGCTGAAAATCTTGTCAAAGATTCCCAGCGAGATTTAATGTCTCCGCCGCCGCATGTTGTCGACATTGATGAGCTGAATGAATTGCTTTTGCGACAATGCACTAAGCGGTTGGATATAGTCGTTAAAGACAAGGGTAAAACGCGCGGTCAGCTGCTCGAAGAAGAACGTCAGTTCTTTCTACCCCTGCCAAAGCACCAGTATAACGCTTGCGTCGGGGGCAGCACTTATGCAACAAAGCAGGCCTTGGTCGAGCATGATAATAACTTCTATTCTGTGCCAACACAATGGGCACATCATGACATCACTATCAAAGCTTTTGTAAGTCGCGTAGAGTTGTATCACGATGACAATCTCGTCGCCAGCCATGAACGTTGCTGGGATTCATCGAAATATATCCTGAATTATATGCACTATATCCCGCTGCTGAAGACCAAGCCTGGCGGGATTCATAACGCAGCCGCTTTCATCGGCCAGCCCTGGGGCAGTGACTTTGAAAAGCTTAAAATAGAGTTGGAATATCGTTACGATGGCGAAGGAACAAAGAAGTTTATAAACGTGCTTTTACTGTTTTGCGAATACGAAGCTTCTCAGGTTAAGGCTGCCGTAAAAACCTGCATCTCGCGAAGAGCATTCAACGACGAAGCCGTTCGAAATATACTTGAATATCAGCCTGATGCGATCCGCAAAAGCATTGATCTTACGCATAAGCCTGAATTGCAGATTAAAACGAACGGCATTCGCCAAGCCAGCGAATATGACGAGTTTTTATTAACGAATTTTAAAACTACTAATGAAGGAAGTGTACAATATGGAAAACAATATATTGCTTGAAAATTATCTTAAGCAGCTCAAGCTGCCGACGTTTATTAAAGAGTATCGGCGGGCTGCCAGACAGTGTGCCCAGGAAAAACGCGGTTTTGAGCCTTTTTTACAGCAGTTAACGGAACTGGAGATTCAACAGCGAAGAATTCGAACGATGCAGCGACGGATAAAGGAGGCTTCGTTCCCAGCCGAGAAGGAACTTGCAGACTTCGACTTCACAGCCGTTCCAACTTTGAACAAAAAACGAATCATCGATTTAGCCAAAGGCGATTATATTCGAAAGCGCGAATGCGTTGTAATGATTGGCCCGCCCGGAACAGGCAAAACTCATCTTGCCATATCGCTGGGCCGTGAAGCTTGCCGCCAGGGCAAACGAGTGAAATTCTTCACCGCCACAGGCCTGGCTACCGCATATGCCGAAGCCAGAGATGAACGGACCGTCCAAAGACTCGAACGGTTTATAGAGCAGCGAGATTTGATTATAGTCGATGAGCTTGGCTACATTCCCCTCGGCCGGCTTGGAGCGGAAAATCTATTTGGATTTTTCTCGAAATGTTATGAACGCACCAGCGTGGTTGTTACGTCAAACCTGCCTTTCTCCGCCTGGCCGGAAGTCTTCGGCGATGAACGATTGACCGGAGCACTGCTAGATCGGCTGACGCATCGTGTACATGTAATAGAAGCCGCCGGCGAAAGCTACCGCCTGCAAAACCATAACAATAGGCCAACCACAAAAAATACCGACGAAAATAACCTGGAAAATCAAGAAAAGGAGGCCATATGATTTGACCCCAACATCCTGAACATCAGATCGCTGATACACCCCATGTCAGCCGTTGACAAACCCCTTGCAAAGGGGTATTCTTAGGCCCTAGGTGGTACCCATTTCGATGCTCCACCTGGCTCCCTTTTCAATTTTCCCTACCAGCTTATTAAGAAGATGATCTTTACCAACGAGGACCAGCTGCGATATGCCCTTTCGGAGTTTTTGAAATTTTATCATCATTACCGTCCGCACTTAGGCCTGGACGGAAAAATGATAGATCCTCTTCCTCAGGACCCCGATGGCGAGATTCAGAAAGTTGAATTTCTGGGCGGCCTGCTGAGAGGGTATCGAAGGATGAAAAAAGCGGCCTGATTTGGTATGATAATCAAAGCCTCGCGGGAATAGATGTGTAATGAATCACATCTGAAAACCGCGATAAAGCGTGTACCGAATGGCTGTGACAATTGAATAGCTTTTTTCGCCGAAACAGACCTATGACGGCGACAAATTTGCGACCTTTTTTGAGATAATGTCACCGGGGGTATCCCGGGGTGACATTTGGCGATGTCACCGGGTATGTCACCGGGTGACATGTACGAATTGACCCGGTTTGAGACTTGGCCCCTGGGTCGTTTTATTACTGCTGGTGAAGGAACTGGCGTGCTTCTGAGAGGTCGCCCAACACGGGCGAAACTGGGGCCGTTTGAGGCGTGAAATGATAGGCTTTCACGTGCGATGAGAGGTGCAAGCCTCGTAACCGCTGCATTCGCAGCAGGTTATCTCTAAACGATTTCTGCGCTGCATATGCGCAGCGCGGCGATTTTTCATAATTCATAACTCTTTTCTATATAGAGACTTAACTGTGGTCGCTCATCACGTTGCCAACGTGGCTGTCGTGAGTTCGAATCTCATCGGGCAAAACTGAAACTTCACCGAACTTGGCACTTGAGCAACAGCAATGGGTTCTTGATCAACTCCGTAAAGGCGTCAAACTCACTCGCTCAGATGTTGAAGCACAGTTTGAAATAGGCTCGCGACAAGCAAAACGTATACTCAGTGATTTGATAAAAAGTAAGATGATAAAGTTCCAAACCAAGCCGTTTCCGGGGTATTATGTTTTAGAATAAAATGATCGTGAGTTCGACCCTTCGGGAGACCATCGCCAATTGTAACAATCAATGCGAAATTTTCTTTTTCTTTTTCATTCCTAATTACCCAAAAAGATGTCTTGCCGCTTCTTTAGCCTTCCATAGCGGTTTTCACCATAGAGCCAAACTTGTAAATTCCCGCTGTCCTTCACCAGATCACCGGGAATGGTGACTTGACCATTTCGCCGGTCTTCATCATTAATAAATACGTAACCAGCGTTGTATCTATTTTGATCGCTATATAAATACGCGAAAACAACCTTCATATTGTCGGCGGCAAATTTAATTTCCCATGGTTTTCCCAAGGTCACCTTTCCGGTCGGTAAGCTAAAATCAAGATCGCAAACAGAGAACTCGCAAGCCTGGCTGTGGGAACCGTCATTCATCACACAATACGCAGTGTAATCACCACATATCGAGAAAGCACGCTCAATAATGCCTTTTTTGAGCTTATCGATTTCCTCGACGATGTCTATTCCTCGCTTAACTATCAATTTATTTACACCTTGATTGTCTCTATCCATGATATTAAATCTAACTACCTGCCCCCTTTTATATGCAACCCAATCCCCACGATCGAGAAGCAAAACCCGATTGATGGAGGCTGTTGCAGAATCCTCTTTGTAATTTGGAAATAAAAACGATTCAGCCTTATTGTCAGCACGCCAAGTGTCGTAATCGATGATTCGACATAACATTTTCCCCTTTGCAGCGATATGCAAATTAAATTCCTCTGCGCCCCGATAGATATTCCTGGTTGTCTCAGGCCAACTGTCCTCGACTCGAACATGGGTCACTTTTCCAGCGTCATTTCTGGTAACCTCCGTCACAATTTCCACATGGGCTCCAGCGTTGGGGGGAGTAAAGACAATATCACCGACCTGAACACCTTGGGCCGATTGGGGTTCCACAAGACTAACCCCTTCGCGATAATCAGGACTATGTTGCCAACTAAGATACCAGTTGCCGCATTGCAAAGCATAACTGGTGTACGAAGAACAAACTGCTCCATAATAACAACCGGAGTTTGTCACTTTTTCCGACAGGTTTTCAGTATACACTACGCTGTGGGGATTCTGAATCGCGGCCAAAAACGTTTTTAAAAAAATATCAAATCCTATATATCGCCCTTCGTATTTGACGCTTGAATAAGGCACGCCAGTATACTCTTTGCCTTTTTCAAAATAGCCTTTTCCTACGCCTTTGATCGGCATCCCATCGGCGACAGGAGTCCATTTGACCCCAGACATGATCTTCGCGTATTTTACCGCATTTTTCTGCCAGATTTCCGCTTCATTTTCTCCTGCTATTATATGATTACCAGGACTGGCAAGAACAATTAATACAGCCAGAGTACAAACTAAAAAACAATGTTTCAGCCTGCAAATTATATATCTTGTACTAACTTTATAATGTAGCATAGATTCCTCGTTTTTGTCATCTGAAAACACGGAAAACAATCTCGTCATTTGAAAGCTGCAATCCGCCAATGATATTGTGCACGTTCTTAAGATACAATGATGCGCAGAGAATCTCCAGCCGCGGATGCTGCCGAGGAATGTCTATTTCAATCGCACCATGAATTAGACCAGCAGTCGGTTTTGCCTTCTCACGAATAATCTTGAATACTTCCTTTAATGGAGTGTGGATTTCTGGATCGGCAACATTTACAAAACCACTGTACAACCCGCGTCCGACCTCGGCTGCATTGTTCCAAATATCGCGATCTTGACGATAATCGCCTCCACCATGGAGTTGGTCAAATGCAGATACACGTCCTTTAATGTGAAAATAATTGCCAATCAGTTGAGCATACTCTCCAAAAACGCTGAGATATTCCTCACCCATTCCATGGCAATGTCCTGTGTCTGGGCCCCAGCGTAACGAAGGAATATTTGCTTTCTCTATAGCCTCAAGATGTGTTCTTACCTGCTCAGCACTTTCGCCGCTACCATCGTAATGGTTATGGAAACACAACTGAAATCCCTCTCGCAGCGAATCTGCATACTCGGCCAATTCCACGTAAGTGTCAACTATCGCAAGTATGGAGTCGAGGTTTTCATATCCCTTGGGTGCTGGATGTAACATTGCATAGGAAAGATCGGGGAAATATTCAACGCAGTAATCCAATGTCCGCTTTTGTCTTTTTAAATAAGCGGAATTATCTTTCCCCAATTCATAAGTTCCAAGATAAGTCGCAATAACTTTGGTTTCCGGGGGCAGGGATGTAATTGTCTCCCGGAGTGTATCCTTGTCCAATCCGGTTTCGGGAAATTTTCCATCCGGGTCGAGTACGCCTTGCGGGATTTCGATTTCCGTTATTCCACCCGCTAAAAAAGTTTCAGCTGCTGCCTTGACCGGTTCAGGGTTAAAATTAAAAAGCCGCTTGGATGTATAATTGACACATGAAATAACCTGTCCTGTTAATTGTATCCTGTTCATTTTAATTCCTTAATATTTGTTATTTAACTTCGCTTAACTTTACCGCACGTTTTTCATTTGCTGCTATCATTACAGCTTCCAGGACGCGTTGGGTGATGTATGCGTCTTCAAAATCCGGCATGGGGACAATAGGCTTTTGGCCGGCGAGGACACGCAGGATATCATAGGCCATGTTCGCAAAAGTATGTTCATAGCCGATCGCATGAGCATCAGGCCACCATGCGTCAGCATACGGATGCGAGCCGGCGTGTGTACAGTTTATAGTAGTCCAGCCGCGAAGGCCCTCCTCGGCTGTGGCATCGTAATACTCAAGCTCGCCCATCCGTTCGAAGTTGAACATGATCGAGCCTTTCGTACCGTTGATCTCAAACCCGTTGCGGTTATTATTACCCGTTGCCTGGCGAGCGGCTTCGAAAGTGGCCACCGCTCCGCCGGAGAATCTCGCAAGGAAGAGTACCGTATCATCGACTGTGACTTTTCCTTTGGCATTTGATTTCTGCAGGCCTTCAGCTATGCCGCCTGCCACATTGCCGACCATCTTATTACGCTGCTTGATGAAAGTTTCCGCGATTGCTCCTGAAATTTCAGTAATTTCCTGGCCTGTCACAAAACGCGTCATATCAATAATGTGAGCGTTCAGATCGCCGTGAGCTCCGCTGCCGGCCAGTTTTTTATCGAAGCGCC
This sequence comes from Phycisphaerae bacterium, assembly GCA_963664745.2. Lineage (GTDB taxonomy): Bacteria > Planctomycetota > Phycisphaerae > SM23-33 > SM23-33 > B1-G9. The sequence continues at coordinate 222,892 of CAXXMC010000002.1, read as the reverse complement.
AGGCAAGCGGAACAGATTCATCCGCCCAGCTTTGCAGGTAAAACCCGCGAACGTGACGAATCTCGCCGATCTTCCCAGCCTTCACCAGTTTATGTGCAAACGCAATCGCCGGACAACGGCGGTAGCTGTACCAAACGAAAGTTTTGGCATTCTTCGCTTTTCTGGCAGCTGTTGCCATCGCTCGTGCATCGTCAAGAGTGCCAGCCAGCGGTTTTTCACAGGCAACATTTTTGCCTGCTTTCAAGGCCTCGATCGCCATCGGCGCGTGCAGATAGTTCGGCACGCCAAGGTCGACAAGGTCAACTTCGCCATCAGCGCAAACTTTCGAAAAATCCTTTTCGAACTTCTGCCAGCCCCACGCGCTTAGGTATTCTTCAGCGCCGTCTACGACTTTGTCGCAGGCTGTATGCAGAACAGCCTTGGCTGGGGCGCTGAAGAACCGGTTGACCTGGCCCCACGCGTTTGAATGCGTCCGACCCATAAAGCCTCGCCCGACAAGGGCAATGTTGATTTCTTTTTTCCTAGCCATGGTTTTATTTCCCGAGAATGTGGTTCATAATCAAAAGGTCAAGTTCCTCATAGTCGCGCTCAGCTATAAGTTTTTCGACCTGCGTGTTGTCGAGACGTCTCACAAGTTCCAGAAGACGCAAAAATATTGTTCTACTGTTGGACAAATGCTTGGTCGACACGTCCAGTTTCTGGGTTCGCATGGCTTTGACATCCAGGCCAACCCACTCGCCATTCTTACCGTAGTCATACTTGTCGAGAATACGAACCTGGTTGAACGCACGGCGAAGATCGACAGAGCCGAACGATTTGTCCTGATCAAACTTCATGCCGTTCTGATCGTTCAGGTGAACCGACCAGAGCTTGTTGTGGGCCAGCGCGTAACCCATTTCGTCAGACGGATCAAGACCGGCCAGGAGTGCGTGGGCACTTTCAATCAGGCCGCCGACCCGGCTGGCGTCGACACTCAAAAGTCCCAGACCTATAGCGTGGCCGATCGTGGGAATATACGTGTGATCCATCGGCTCGTTGGGCTTGGCTTCAATGGCGACTCGGATTTTCGGATTATGATTGAGCATCGTGTCGATGGCTTCTACGATCTGATCCACAGCCTTTTTCGAATCCTTCGATTCGCGAATGTACGTGCCCTCGCGAGCCAGCCAAAGCACCATCAAATCACAGCCCAGCGCGTCTGCGATATCCACCGCCTGCCTGCTGCGGTCAAGTGCATATTGACGACAGGCTGGATCATTGGACGTGTAACCGCCGTCGATTGTGCGAGGGTCTTCCCACAAACGCGGAGCTACGAACTCAGCTGTAAGCTCATTATCGTCGAGAACCTTCTTTAATTCCCTGGCCTTGTCAATAACCTGCGACGGCGACAGATCGTTCAGATCGGGGACGGCATCGTCGTCATGAAACTGTACGCCGTCAAACCCGAGTTTTTTATACATCGCGATCTTTTTGCCGAACTCAATCGTATCACGAACCGCCGGCCCGAACGGATCGGCACCCTCATGAATATTCCAAGGCCCAAACGAAAATCTGTATCCTTTATTATTCATTATAAACTCCTCAGATAAAAAAGTTTGTGTTGTTATCTCGCAAGAAGAACAACACTAAGAATTGCAGCAGCTACACCAATCCATTCATATTTGTTCAAACGCTCTTTCCATATTACAACACCAGCTATCAATACGATAACCATGACGCAGATTGCGGTGGCCGGGAACGCGAGGTAACCAGGTATGTATCGAAGTGCCCAAGGCCGCATCCCGGTGCCAATCATACTACACAAGCCAGCCAGTATTCCAAATTTAATAACAGGTCGTGTTATTTTTTTTCGTCTGATAATTACAAGGGGAATAGCAAGTCCCATATTGATCAGAAAGACCAGTACTATGAAGGCTTTTCGCTGGTCGTTGTCAGCCAACGTGCTGCTTGCTTTTAAGGTTATCTCCCATAGCCCATGGAAAACGAAAGCAATTGCCAACCAAAATAACCATGCTTTTACGTGGTTTGGCTTATGTTCATCCGGTTGTAATTGCATTCTTCCGTATCCGATGAATATAACCGCCAATACTGCTCCCAAAATTCCCGTATAAGTTAACCAACCAGTCAATGATTGCGGTATAATTGAAATCTCATGCCAAAAAAATATGGAAGCGAACGTTGGTATGAGCATCGACAGACGATATATGGTCCACGTGATTCCTAAAAAGCCATAACGTAAAGTATGGATCGCTGCAAATCCTGAAATTGCGAAACATACCCCAGCAACACAGGCTAATAATAAAAAATTCCAATTGAGGATTTCTCCTGAAAGCAGAATATTGATATTGGAACCATGAACTGAGGGTAAGAGCATAGTCAGTAGTATTCCAAGCCCGGCAACGATACGAAATACCAATGTTAAATCGAGACTACCGGCTCCGCGTGCAATACCAAACCTAAGAACCACAGCCAAGCCGGCCATGAAGATTATTGAAAGTATCAAAAAAATCATTATTTAGATTCAGACTCCAAAACATCTTTTGTCTATATTTCGATTTTTCACCCAATCCTATGAAGGTTTGAGAAATTAATTGATTGCAGCGTGCTGTTCTCTCAAAAATTCAACTGCCAATTTGGTTGCTTCATTTGCGGGTATATCACTTCCCTCGTATTCGATATTAATAAACCCGTCGTATCCGCTATCCTCAAGTGCTTTCAGACATTGAGTAGTCGGGAGATTCCCTTGCCCTACGAGAGCAGGTTTGAAAAATTTCCCATTCAGCATTCTTCTATAATTTTCTGCCGGTTCATCGCGAATGTACCAATCCTTAAAGTGAACATGGACTATCTCGTTTTTGCAAAGATTGAATGATTCCAGCGGGTCCTCTCCACTGGCAGCATTGCCGTTGTCATAGGTAAGTTTGAGTTGGGGAATTTGTTTCTTGGCATCAAAAAAATCGGATGCAATTACAAATGCACTAGACTCTCCAGGGAAATTTTCAATTGTGAGCACAATCCCAGCCTGATCAGCAAGTGGGGCTATCTGCCTTAGAGCATCAATCCAAAAACCGCGAAATTCGTCGCGAGATTTTTTATCATTATTCAAGGTAGGGATCATAATCACGGGGGCACCCAGCAGAACGGCGTTGTCTATTGACTGTTTGATTTCATCAAGCCAGTCACTATCACCCGCCATGAGTTTGGCTGCAAAAAAAGTGTGACATGCCACTTCAAGACCGGCGTCAACAGACATTTGTTTAAGTTCATTCGGGTCTCTGCCATAGGTCGTAACCCAATCGATCCCGTCCATTTTTAACTCTGTTGCAGTTTTTACTATATCCTCAACCGAAAACCCCTGGCGGGCCATGGTATATGTCATCATTGATAATTTCATCTTAAAACCTTGCTCCGCTAAATGGGTTTAGATTTTCATTAAACATGTCGTTTATTCGTTGGATGGTTTCCTCAACAAGAACGTTTCCACCTTCCGGCCCAACCTCACCATCCATTGGAGTTGCACCATAGGCCTGGCCACACGATCTGTGTGGGGCAAGATATGTCCCCAAGCCAGCCAGTTGAACAATAAATGTCTGAAGTGCCCGGCTACGTGTTTTTATGCGTCGGCCAAAATCCAAAAACAACTCGAATCGATTCGTCGCAAAGACAATATCTCCCAAACGTACAATGTTGATTTCAGTGAAAAAACCACTGCGTTCTGCCTGCTGCCCATAACGCTCAATAATATTTCTGTAATATTTAATTTTGGAGTGTGAGGCAGAATATATTTTATCTAGTAAATCCGGTTTGAGATTATCAAGTTTCTTTTGCCATTCAGCCATTTCCTTTTTAGCCAACTCGACGTGTTCTTTCGTTAACATCCAAATCGGCAGGTTAATCTGAATGCATTCCTGTTTCAGAATCACCTTGTCGCGAATATCTTTAGAAGTTATAGCCAATCCTTCATCGACGGCATCGGCAAGGCGGTTGGCGATTTCCTGTCGCCATGCCAGTGGAATATCACTTCCATATTTTAGTTCCAGCATTCGCCTTTGAGATGCGGGGTTAATCTGAATATGAGGCGCCTGGTCTCCAGCCGATGAGCATTGCGGCAGAATGTAAATATTGTCTCCGTGTCGTTTTCTGATTTCGCAACGAGTCTCATGCCAAAAATCTGCGGAAACCTGGTCGATTGTCTCCGTAACCTGCGAAGGACAGGGAACATTTACGATCATACCCGTCAGCTTGTTTTTCTGGTCGTAGGTGAAAAGTAAATTTACATTATGATCACAATCACCTTCGATATTTATGAATTCATCAACCGATGTATCCCCATACATTCTGGCCGTGCCATCGTTATAACACATTCGCCGGTTTGTGCCGACAACAGCTGTTGTCACACCATAAGAAATCGCGCCAGGACTCCTCGAAGCCCAAGCCTCTTGAATAGCTTCGACCGTTCGGTCAATTATAAATCTTGTCACTTTTTCACGATCGAACCCTTCTACATCGGGCCAGGCAATACGCTCGATTCCTGACATCAGCATAGCCTCGTGAGTATGTGTAGCGCTTAGGAAAATATTTTCGGGTTCCAGATCAGGACATTTTTCCGAAATTTCTCGGCGAACTTCATCTCGAACGTAATCCGGTACACAAACAAGATCCAACGATACCATCACAATTCGACTCGATTTGTTTTCGCTTTCAATTGCCAGCGCGGTAACCGTTACCGGGTCGAGTACTTCAGTGGCAAGACGAAGATAAAACTGTCCATGCAGCATCACTGGAAGTTCAGGAGTGATGTCCTGGTGTCCCCACCCAATCAAGATTTTATTTTCATGCATAGTATTCATTGTTATCACTTTGTTTCACTACTTGGCAGACAATGCGTTTTCAACCTCTTGCGGGTCAATGTCGTTGATATTTTCAAAAACTTTTCTTATGGCTTCGGCGATTTTCTTTGCTACATCTAAGCCGTTAGGTGCGCGCAGGGCTGTTACCAATGCGATGTAGCTTTCGCAGTGTCGTAGAGCAACCGGATAATCCTGTGCTTTATATGTAACATTTTCACCGGCACCGTTAATACTCCACGGGTAGCCATGCCCGTAAGCGTTTTTAGCCTGGAAAACAGTCATTTCTGGTAATATGAACTGCTGCCATATTCCGCACGGTACGCCTTCTTTCACGAGAACATTACAAACAGCGTTGCGGAAACGTTTCTTTTCGCCGGTCCATGAAACAGCGTCCCAATTAATTCGCAAGTTATAGTTGTACCAGTTATGAACATGGCCCTCAGGTTCGATAGGCTGAATCAGAGCATCAATTCCCTTGAGATTTTCATGGAGATAATTTCCATTGGCTCGTAGGTTCTCGAAATACCGTGGATATTTTGCTAATTGTGCCCTGCCGTAGGCTGCGGTTAATTCGTTATTACGATACATCCAACCAAGTGCGTATACGTGGTAGTCTCGTGATTCTTCTGGTTTACGGGTTTCACCGAAACTCCACAAAGACTGTGCCGCCTGGCAAATCTTCTCATCATTTGTAACAAACATTCCTCCCTCACCGCATGAAAGGCACTTGTTTTGATTGAAACTGAACGCTCCGGCATGCCCCATGGTTCCTGTTTTCCTGCCGTTAAACGTGGCTCCATGTGCCTGACACGAATCTTCGATTACTTTAATATTGTGCCTGTTTGCGATTTCCATAACCTTATCCATATTCACTGCCAATCCGTGAAGATGAACAACTATGATCGCTTTGGTACGAGGCGTGATGGCAGCTTCAATTTTGTTAACATCAATATTGATGGTATCAAAATCAATGTCGACAAAAATCGGAATGGCATCATGATGAAGAATACATGTTGCGCTGGATGACCAGGAATATGCCGGTACAAGTACATGGTCTCCGGCACTTACTCCACAGCCGACCAGTGCCATGTGCAACGCTGCTGTTCCACTGTTTGTGAAAATGGCATGTTTGTTACCATTGTATTCACAAAACTCCCGTTCAAATGCTATGTTATGTTTTGCGCGCGCCTGCTGGGGCGAATGCAACGCTTCAAGAACTAACTTATCATCACTCTCATCAACCGGGGGCCAAGATTTTATCATGCCTTCTGGAACCACTTTTTGTCCGCCGAACATAGCAAACTTCTCGGTACATTTAACGTTCATTTTTTCTCCAATTCATCCTGTAAAAAGAGTAACACAGTGTCTACTCCTCGCACTTAATCGCTATTTTTGTTCGCCTGTCAATATTGACAGGGCAAACAAAATTAAAATATCCAAACTGATCTGAATTTACTTTTATATACATATCACCTGTATAGACCAGATAATTCTGGTTAGGCTGCGACATAACAACCTGAATTCTTATAGACTCTTTTTTAGCAAACGGGGAATAGAGTATAAATTCAATAGAATCATTTTTGTAATCCACTTCTTTTGATGTCACCCACGCATCAAAGGGAAGGGTTATGGTATATCGCTTAAAATAGGCATTGTGCATATCAACTATTGCCGTATCCAAGCCGGTAAAATTCGGCACTCCTTCCATGTGCTGTCTGGCTATGCTAAAGTGCTCACCACAGTAATGTTCCGTTCTAAAAAAATCCGACCATGTATCAAGAATCCTAATTACTATCTGACGGGCAAAATTCAGTTCGCCAGCCTCGATCATCGCACGCCATATGAACCAGTTCATCACCGGCCAAATACCACCGTTCCAATAGCCCATAGGATCATAATATGGAGCCTTCATATCAACCGATGATATTCCCCACTGCGTCCAAAAGCGTTCAGGATCGGTTATTGCTGCCATCAATTCTTTTCGATGCGTAAGAATTCCAGCAAACATCGGCAGCATTGAACACCCGCTTAGATCACCCTGACTGCCGCAAACTTCGGGACGCCTGATATTACCACAATCATTATAAAGCCACCCGTAAAGGCCACTTTCCCGGTCCCACATTTGATCTTCAATTACAGACTCCAGCTTTTCAATATCAGCGTTGAATTTTTCAATATCTTCATACTTCTCTACAATATAAGCGATATTTCGCATTATTTTCGCGCTGCGAAGAATCTGAGCTATAAGTATCAGCGGGAAAACTCCGTCTTTAATTTTGTTGTTTTTATATCCCCATACCTGGATGGGATGATCATCAATACCGAGACTATAGTTGTAACTGTATGTGCTTAAAAAACCTTTCCTGGCCGGGTCTGTATTACTTTTTTCATCTCTGCCAAGATAAAACTCATACATCCCGGCTAACGATTTATAAACATCATGGAGAGTCTTTTCCTCTCCCTCACAAGTAAATAGAGACCAGAAAGAATAAAACTGTGTCGGCACCGGCGATCCATAATAAATAAATGGCACTTCAGAATTTTTAGGAGTTAGATAAAAACTACTCCCCGCTGCGGCGAACTCCGGGCAAAGTCCAGCCATGCCTAAAGTTGCAAAACCGGCATCCCATGAAAACGGGGTGGGAAAATATTTTGCCGGAGATATAAATACTGTTTGTCGGCCACTAACTGTAGTTGGAAACGAAAAATTAAAAAAGCTTGTATCGTAAAAGTATTTTATAAGATCCGCATAAGGCGATTCGAGGATTTGTGGATACTTTTTACCATAACAACCCTGAACATATTGAGGCAATTTTTCCAGGCCGACTTCTCCGTCAAGCTTGAGCAAAAATGAAGTTTTAATGCTTTTTTGGGGAGGAACCTTTACTGATTGGCTCTGAAGATTCAATATCGTTTTACTTCCGAAATCTTTTTCTGGTATTACATGATCTTCATTTTTACGCCCCAAGTAATCAAGATATGAATCTGCCCTGACAAGATCGTTATTTTTGAATCCTAAGTTATTTGACAAAAAAACATTCCATTTCTGCCCGGCTGCATTCACAGAAACTCTTGCGGAGTTTTCCGTTTTATCATCAAATATAATTGTAGCTGATCGATCATGGTTCTCTGTCAATACGTCGCTATCCAACAATGTATTGGCATCGTTTGTTTTAAGCCTTGTATTTGAAACAAAAAAGCCATCAAGCCATATCCGCGAAGTGTCGTAATTCACAGAATCTACTGTGGCAAATTCAAATCGGTGTTTTCCGGCTTTAATATTGCCCAATTCTATTGGCAGAACCTTCCATTCATGATAAAAATCGACAGTTTTTCCCCAAGCCCCTGAATCCAGTGCGCATGTCTGGGGAAACTCAAATTCCTTCTCAATGCCAGCCGCCCTCATACACCATCGCATTGGGGCAATACCGTATTTTACATAGCGGAAATATATAATCGCTTCGGGGTAATCTTCCGGAACATCAACTTCATAAACAACCTTGTCGCCATCCCAACAGCCAAACGATTCCGCCAGCTGTCCTTTTTCTATACCAAAAGAAAAAGAATCAGTCACGCACTGTTGTGAGCCGCATGCAAAAGCTTTAATATAAGATTCGATTTCAGAGTATTTTTTTGCCGCAACCCAAACGCCATTCAAATCCTTTTTCAACACCACCGCCAGAACCTGATGGTCTACCAACATCCCGATATTATAGTAATATTCTCGATGTTGACCTGAACTGTTGTATATCTCAAGTTCGCATTCGACATTCCTGTCATCAATAACCTTGTATCTGGCCGCGCACCAATCGCCGTGTTTATCTAAGAAATAACGCAATGAAAAGCTGGACAAATCCGGCATTACATCTTCCGGGACCGCTCGGACCTGGGCTTGCCTTATCCCTCCAACAGTGGGTACATATCCAAAATTAACATCCGGGGAGATGAAACCTGAAGGCTCTACTCGCCCTATGGATAATGGGAAATCAACCATAAGCCCGATTTCCTGATCAATTATCCTGGAAATACCGAGATGCATTTTGCTATACATCCCCCAGCAGTTGGGGTAATCCATTGTTCCACTCTGCAATCTAACTGGCTTCATATATTTTTTATCTTCTTTCAAGCCTGTTGCACAATAAGCATGACTTTCAAAAGCCTTTGTTTTGTATTTCGCCATATAAGTAAAATTCTGACTTCTTCAATCCACTTGATTGTGCAACAGACCGAGAATATTCATGAACCTTTCAGGTCATCAATTTAAGTTTAACGTCGACGCCTAAACAGCATCATCGCACCGGAAACACTTAACAACACGCAGGTCACCGGCTCAGGGATATGCTCAGCTCCAGATGCCGTATTACCAAAATTGGCCTGCACAGCTGCGTAATCACCAGCCGAGACAACACCATCACCATTTGCATCACCAAGAAGACCTGCCTCGCCTGTATTCCCAAAATTGGCCTGCACAGCTGCATAATCACCTGCGGATACAACACCGTCATGATTTGCGTCACCCATTAAAAAGGCCAGGGCCTCAGCGGTAATTAGCTGATGTGTCCCTGCAGTAATATAAATCTGGTCTGGTAGTGAACCGTACCCTGCAATATCCGGAACATCAAACCAATAACCAGCTGCTTCACCTAGATAACTGACCAAAATTGCAACACCATTGGGAGTCTCAACTCCAGACCATTCCAATCCGCTGCCATATACGGTTCTAGTATCAAGGTTCATAAAATCAATATCATCTTTTTCAACATATTCAAAAAGCCAATCTAACTCATGCCACGCTTCCAGCATATGGGATCTGAGATTTTCGTTTCCGTAGGTGTCTTCCGGCAGGGCAGGGTCATACCAGCTTTCATCGAGGCTACGGTAGAGATAGTATCCATCTGCTCCGCGCAGTCTTACATGCTGAAGCAATGCCTGAGTGTCTTCATGCGGAGGAGCATCCACACTTCCAGCATTTCGGTCATCGAAACCAGCAACAAATGGAATCAATAAATGACCTTCCGGTAAACCTCGTGCGCCTCTGGAAACAAGTTCAAGCGGAGTGCTAAACAAGGCTGCCCGATCATTGGGATCGCCCTTTGACGAACCACCGTAAAGGTAAGTATAATAGCTGTAAGCGTACATTTGAGGCATGGCAACATTCAATCCACTACTCTCATAAAAGTTGCCAGTCCCATTGTAGGCACCCGGGGAATACGCATAACATCCCAGGCGTGCCTGATTGAGATTAGGATCGCTATTTCCCCGAACCATATTTACAACGGCAGTTATATTCGCATTGGCTTGAGAACCTCCGGTCGGTTCGAAATCCATCACTATAAAGTCCATCCTACCCCCATCTTCGTGCCGATAGTCAAGTACTGTCTGCAAAGCATCCGGGTAAAGGTTTTCAGTTCCGGTTATGGGGATAGGGGCACTTCTGGGGTCCATGAACATTGTCACGGGACGATTCTGCCTTTCCGCTTCAATGAAACCGTTTATGAAATTAGGTGCAATCGGATTCCATGGCGCACCTGGATAATACCCTGGGCTGATCTCATCATAGCCTGCAATATAGCCAGTGGACGTATTGGTACTTGGGCTGATACCCGGATCAGCCTTGGATGGACATGCATACATATCAAAAAGCAACGGATAGTCAAATCCGTAATACGTCGGGCCGGGAATTTCGGGGCCAGTCACTGTCAATACCGGCGACATGGCATACCAGCTTTTCTTGGCACCGTAAGTTGCCGTATCAGCATCAAGCCACGTGTCGGTCGTACTCTGGCAAAGGCCGTAAGTTACATAACCAGCCATGGGGCTGGGATAGGGATTCGCCACACCCAACGGATTTGCACTGGCAGTTCCGTCACTCTGTGTTCCTGTCCATACATGATAATTATCGCTTGTTTTAAGTCCCGTAACCCTCATATTAATTGCATGATCCAGAGAACCGTCCCAAAGATCATCATAATCATCAAAAATCTTAATTCCGTTTACGGTATATCCCGCTATTGACTGATTGGTTGCCATGCCGAGATGGTCTATCGCATTTTCTGTCGGTGAACTTCCGATAGCCATCCAGCCATCGTCGCATATACCTTGAAATATGGATCCCGCAGTACCTGTCACATGAAGTCGCACAAGCGCGTCATAATATGAAAGGTAATTTTTGGACGCATCGACAGACATTGTTGCCAGAAACGTCAGGCGAATATCCGAACCGATCAGGGCATTTGCACCAGACTTGGACCAGCCTAGATCCATCAGTTGTTCCGCGGTAATCTCATTCGTTGCGGCACTCGAATGAACCGTCAGAAATAAAACCATCGCCAATAATAAAACTGCTTTTTTCATAATTTTCTCCAGTATGCTGTTTATGAAGGCAACCAATAAGCATCAACAGCCTTTGCCACGTATCCTCTTTTTTGAGTTCTCCATGAACTTTTGTTTTGCGCGATAACCATGTTGAAAAATATTACTTACTCAAACTGACCGATTTTATGCTGCGAGGAGTTTTTCCAAGCGGCGAATAACGGGTTTTTCATGACTATATTTAACGACATCTTTAACATTCTCCTGCCAGACTATCCGACGCATTATATCCTTGAGCTGGCTGATCGGTTCAAGTCGCAGCACTTTCTTGGATTTGTTTTGGCCTTGTGCACATTGGGTTTTCAAACCCAGGTGGGTCAGGCAGGCATAGGCGCAATCGACCAGGTGCAGGTGTCTAACCACAGCCCGGTACCGTTGAACACGGTAATCGCCAAGCCCCAAATGCTGTTTCTCATCCTTGATCAGCATCTCAATAGACCATCGTTTCAGATAGTCAGCTACAATAGTTTTCATCGAAGCTCGCAAATCATCGGTAACAAGTGCGATATGTTTTCCTTCTCCCTTGCGGCGAGAGAAGACAATCTTGACCGTACCCAATTTATTCAAGGTTCCTATTCGCTCAGCCAGTCTGTATTTTCTGGTTTTACGAAGGCCGGCAATGTTACACCATGTGCCACTATTGCGAAGAACATTCCGGCCGTACTTCTCAAGTTTATATTTGACAGAGCCAACCGTGAACCATCGATTAGACTTGCCCACGCCTATATAATGCCATTTTCGTTCTTTGCAGGCATTGACCACCTGGGGGCAGAGATAAAAAGCATCAAACAAAACAGTGACTTTGAACCTGCCGAACAAATCTGCATCCCTGATTGCCTGCCCAGCCATCTCGGTAAGTTTCTGAAAAGGAAGTTCCAGATTTTCGGCATGTTCCTGTTTGATATACAACAGAGAAGCCCATGGAATAGTAATACCGCGATAAAAAAGAGAGACTTTCAAAATAGTGTGGCCGGTGCCGTACTTACCCGTAGCATGATGATGAAGCTTGCCGACCGCATCCATCTTCTTGGCGCGTTTGAGCGTCTGGGTGTCATCGATGATGAAAAACAGATGGCGATCTTTTTTAGAGAACAGACCTCGCAGCATGTCCAAGGCTATCTGCTGCAAAACGAACGATTCGTTCCACTCGCTTCGCCAGAGGAATTCGCCGTGATTGGTTCTGTGAGTCGATTCTCGAAGCAGCTTTGCAAGTTTTTCGATTGTGCCGCAATGGCTGATTGTTATCGCCATGACCAAGCTGCAAAAATGATTGAATGCCGGTGTTCCAAATTCGTTTTTAACAGTGTTGAAAAAAGCTTTAGTTTTTCGTGGAATATTCCCGATAGTAATCATGCGGCGACTCCCATGATAAGTTTTGTGTGCTACAAAGGTTATCGGCAAGAATCGTCGCTTTTCTTTTGCGCTTACTATCATCGTAAATTCCAAAATCGGTCAGTTTGAGTTACTTAATTGACTTTTCAAGACTTTTTCCCGCATTAACGGAAACATAATTTGAATCATGCCGGGAGACGACTTCTTTAAAACTTTTTTTATTGCACATCTTTGATGTTCCACAATCGCCTGGCCACCTTTGGGGGTAACATCCTGACAACCCCAACCAATTTTTATCTTCTCATATCTCATTATCATTTCTTAAAAAAACCGCTTTCTCCGTAAATGGATTTGGGGCACTTACGGAGAAAGCATGATTACAAATCATATTACCTTCTTTTTCGTAGAAGCGCAAAACACGCCCCTGAGAGTACTACAAACATGGTTGCCGGCTCCGGAACAAGCACAAAGCCGGACTGATAGGTCTGGCCGTTATAATTGCCATAACCAACAATGGTACCAGAATCATTCACACCGGTAAGTACAACGTTCGTCCAAAGTCCCTGCTCAGCTGTGGGCAGAAGACTTTCGAAGGTATACTTCGTATAACTCGACCAAGTCGTATCAGTACTTTCCCATACAACGGCATTGTTATTCTCATCAACTCCGAGAATAATTTTACCGTCTTGGCTCACTGCGGATGCTCTTACATCAACACTGTTCGATTGTGCCAGATTTGCCAAACGCACAATATTGCCGCCGGTATCATAGCCAAACACAGCGGCTTGGGTATAATCACTGGTCATTGCGGTTTTCAGATAGCCGCAAAAGACGCTTCCATCCCCGTTAATCGATTGTAACTGTGTTATCACATAGGAACCAAAGTAATACACCTCGTTACTCCATAGATCATTAACCGAATCATAAGTGGTTATAAATGATTTGCCGGGATCACCACTGGTCGGATTAACATAGTTCCCAATAAAAACATTATTTGCACTGGCATCCACATATCTTGCATGGCTCCAGGCGGCGACTTGATATACTTGATTCCCGTCAAAATCCCAAATTGTAGCGTCGTCAGAGGCCGAGGACCCAACCGTATAACCTGCCACATACTGGGTGTTAATGGCCCTGCCTCTATCACCGGAAGCACCGATAACCAACGGATCATACCCGTGGGCAGGCGGAGTGATCGACGTATACAAAAGAGGTCGATAGGTTAAACCTGTTATTGTTCCACTACCGGTCGCAATCACTTCGCCGATCGCATTAATGGCATTTCCGTAAGTTCTACCGTGGGAACCTACACCGGCGGCGGTTTGGGCATACAGGTAGCTACGATCACCATTTGCATTCCGCATGAAGGCATACGTACTATTCCAAGCGGTTCCGGTAACCTGACCGGCATTGTTTATGTCATTAGCCTGCGTGCCTGATCCCCAATTGAGTTCAGTTATTTCAGGATCATAGCTGCCATAAATCGTCGCATTTGCAGTACCAATACCGCAAACCAATAAAACCAGCATCAATAAAGTAAACTTTTTCATAATTCCATTCTCCTATTTCTTTTAGTAACACCAGGGCTCTTTCACAAGCATCCTATAGCCTGTGTTTCTATTCTGATTCCTAGCAAACATCTTTTTTTAAGTGCTATCCATTCTTATCTTCTCCTCTCCTGTTTGTGGCTCTGTTGCCGGATAAATATTTCCTACCTCCTATTACGACGAATCATTGCAATCCCGCCAATAACCAGCAGAGAAAGTGTCGCCGGTTCGGGAACAGAGGGTGTTGCCGTAGATAGAGTATTACCAAAGTTGGCTTGCACAGCGGCATAGTCACCGGCAGATACAACACCATCACCGTTGGCATCGCCCGGCAGAAATTCAACGCCCGTCTCGACGATATGGGTATTAGGGGAAAATACAAACCCAGACTGATAGGCCTTACCGTTGTAATTACCATAACCTACGATATCACCGGAATCATTCACGCCAGTAAGTACCACGTTCTCCCAAAGTCCCTGCTCGGTGACAGGCAGAAGGCTTTCAAACGTATACATTGTCCGATCTGTATCTGTTGTCCAATCGCCATCGACATCTTCCCATACGGCAGGTGCACCTTCCCACACGGAATCTCTCCACACCTTACCGACTCCAACAACAATTTGACCATTAGGGCTTATTGCCGCAGCCCCTACAGCATAACTGGAAGAATCCGCAGTTGACAGAGTTGCCACCCTCACAATATCACCGCTAGTATCATAACCCCAAACATCAGCGCTGTAGTAGGTACCACTACTGCTGTTTCTTATATAGCCGCAGAAAAGCGTCCCATCACCGTTAATTGAGGTGAATTGCGTTATGCTGCCGTAACCGGGATCTTCATAGGTTTCCGTAACCCAGGCGCTAGTGCTGGAATCATAGTGAGTAATTATTGACCCTGCATTTTCAACCTGGCCTATGAATATGTTGTTTTCACTAACGTCTACGTACGTGCGGTTTTGGTAATTGTCACCATAGGTATAAATCTCACTACCGGAAAAATCCCAGATTGTGGCCTTTTTCATATAAGTCGCCTTGTAACCCGCAACATATTGCGAATTTATTGCCCGGGCCCTATCGCCGGAAGCACCAATAACCTGGGGATTATACGCATGGGCAGGAGGGGTAATAGAAGTATACACAAGAGGCTGATAGTTGGAACCAGTTATGGTTCCGCTTCCGGTCGCTGCTACATCACCATCTGAATTAATTGCATTACCGTAAGTTCTACCGTGAGTACCTACACCAGCGGCGGTTTGGGCATACAGATAGCTGTAATCACCATTTGCTTCACGCATATAAGCAAAGTTCCCATCCCAGGCCGTTCCGGTGATCTGGCCGGCATTGTTTATGTCATTAGCTTTCTGATTAGATGCATTATAGCTGAGTTCAATCATTGTAGGGGGGGTATAAATCGCCGCGTTTACAGACCCAACCACACAAACCAATAAAACCATTGTCGATAAAATAACTTTCCTCATGATTCGATTCTCCTTTTGTCTCTTTAATAGTGAAATTCCTCCACGAACATTCCGTAGCCCGTGGTACTTTTTAAAATTCTTTCTAACTTCTTTATTCTAGTTGACTTTCGCACTTTTTTATGGCGTTTTTCCTTATATAATAAGGTGTTATGCGTAACTTTGAATTAAATGCATGTCCGAGAAAACGCCCGAACATGGCAATAATTCATGCAGTAACTAGAAATATAGTTTGTTTAACGATTTTGCCCAAATTAACAACTCCCAAAAAGTGCGAAAATTAACTTCTAAGTACTGTCTATCCTTCTTTTCTCCAATCTGCATTAAACTGGCTTGTTGTTTTCACACAGGTTATTATTTTTTTACAATTACTGCCGACCAATCAGGCCATAAATTAATTTCTGAAAATCTATTTCCATCAACCATTTTTGTTGTCACTTTCTGACCTGAAACCGGTATGCCGTTTTCATCAAAGAAAAAAACTTCATGTTCAGAGGCATCCCCCCATCCGAAGAATCCGCTGATTTTGGTAATAATCCGCTCTTTTCCTATGATAAATCCCGCTCCGAGCTGAACCGGGGTAATCGGAAACATTTTTGACGTCAGGGTTTTATGCGTTGGAATCACCTTGTCGGAATACCAGTAATATACACAACCGTAATCAAGCCCTGCGAGCATACTTCGATACGAGTCAACTTCACTCACTTCGGATAAGTGATCTCCCAAAATAACAGGAGAATATAAGTGTTGCTTGGTTGCAAATGTGGATTGCGCGGTTTCGCTAAAACAGGGGAATTTCAATTCCCTTATTTCCCTGCAGGCTGGAACACCATTCCCGACAAGATATCCCTTTTGAAGTATTTTTTTCGCCAGTTTCAAACGCCACGGTTTAGTAATCAGACTGACTGAAGACTTCAAGGCAACCACATCATGGGTCTTCAGGTCAATATCACCAGAACACTGGTCCCACGGAAAACCATAGTGATAGTCAACATTGCTCCTTGACATTTCATCCCAGAAGATTCCATCAGTCTTCAATTTATCAAAGTACATATCGATAATCGGCTCAATTGTCTTGCCGAACTTATTTGTAAGCGTAGGGTAAAAGAGAGGATAATAATATCTTCCGTACGTTACCTGTTTGCCGCTGATATTTAATATTTTATCGTCAGGACAAAGTTTGTCGGTATTATCCCCGGAGTCGATAAAGCAATGGAAATATCCCAGTATCTTCATATCAGGAACAGCTTGCCTCCATTTTTTATAACATTCCTCTGTGCTGGTCATATCCGCTTGCAACATGGCGTTTCCATGGTTCCACAGATAATCAAGCTTTTTGCCCTTGTAAATGGAGCGAGTTGTTAACGCTGATATTCCGTAAAAGGCACTCTTGTTTTCGAAAAAGGTTTGAAACTTTTCAACTGTCCATTTAGTGGCGTTGGCATTCTTGTAGGTCTGAGAGCATGCGCCGGAACCGTCGATTTTAAAGTTAACATCCAGAAACCTGCGTAGAGTATTGATGAAATCCCAGTAATCACCTTTTTCTCCAGGGACAATTACCCACTCGGCAGTATATGAGGAACCAGGGCCAATTACTAAATTGGGATCACAGAGACCGATTCCGCCTTTTGATAAAAGATAATTTTTGGCGTGTATCCTGAAAGCATCATTTATCGCCAACATACCAATCCACCCAGCCGACAATTCAACAAACGAGGTTCCGTTGCCTGAACGGTAATATCCTCTTAAACCGAAAGGACGTAAAATGCCATTTAAGTAATATTTTGCGTTTTTATCCTGTACGTCAACTTCATGCCGCTGCATTATGCCCAGGTTTTTATCGGTGAGGTTTGTAAAACGATCCTTTACTTCAAGAACCCCATCACGTTGAGTCACGGTTCGCTTGAGGGAGAAATAACGGTTGCTTTTATTTACCCATTTACCGCCAGGAATCGAAAAACTACTTCGTACAATGTGGCTGATTTGTCCTACAGGAACTTCTATTGCATTCCTTTTGAGAATTTTAAATCTGATTCTCTCACTGGTCGTTCTTGTGGGGAAATAGTATTGACTGGCCCGCTGCAACTCTTTGATTTTAGTTTTTTCTTTTTGCGATTCAAAGCTGATCTCAATATCCGCTACATGCATTGATGTCTTGATATTCGGGTGTAAATTCCCAATTTTCAGAATGTTTTTCCCCTCATGCAATAATTCCGTGACATCAAATTTGAAATCAGTTCTCGGTTCGTTGGATACAAACCGAGCGTATCGGTTTCCTGCCGAGAAATGTAGATTGGCCTCTTTATAGCTGGATGCATATGGAACCCTGAATCCGTTCGCCTTGGTGAAAATCTTGATCATAGTACCGTCGGTGGATTTCATTTCGGTAGTTTTGTTCAGCAGGTTTTCTCCCGTGACTCCCTTACCGTTTATCGCTAACGTCATTGCAGGGGTATCACCGTTATTCTTCGTCGACTGTAGCCTGCTCCGAACAAACAGTACCGCGAAATAACCTTCAGGAACTTTCGGCATTACAAAGTTCTTTTCGATGGAACTCTGAGGGGCGATTACGGCGCTGCCGCAAATCAGTACAGGTTTTTCTTTTCGAGCCTTTACTACCTCGGAAACATTACCTTCGCTATCTGCCAAAGCGGAAGCGATCAGGCGACCACGATCCTTCAGTTTCCAGGCGTCAGTGGAAATCGTCATCATTTTTTCCTGCATGATCTGCTCGGAATCAGAATCAGAAAATACTACTTCAACGCCAAGCCGATTATCCTTTGCAGGTTTGGATACGCCAAGTTCATCCCACCCTATGAGTGCCTCTATATTCCACCCATCAGCAGTTTTTTGCGAAGCAACTAAAGCATTAACGATACTTTTAGCCGCTGGGTGATACTGGTAAACTTCGGGATTGATTCTACCGAAAGCGTCCTCTGGCCGGGTATCATTCAGGTCTCCGGGACTAATGGCAAGTTGAAATTGGCCGACACCAAACTTCTTGCGTTCAGGTTCATCATCAGGGCAGGTATCTATAAATAGTTCAATATGATCGCCCTTGAACATTCCTCTCCCCGGGCCGCTGTTTCTGAATACATCATCTTTGACCTGGGCTGCAATGTATAACCCCTCAGGTCGCCAGGCCAGACGAACGATACCACTCAAATCATGGGCGGAAGCCCATTGTGAGTATTCCTGTTTCCAGACAACATGATCCTTTGAGGCAATTTCATGAGAAAACGGCACTGTCTCCCAGTCTCCGAGTAAACCGTCAACTGTTATTGGAGGATCAGGCCTGAAGGGAACGGGCATAACACCGGCGCAAGTTCCAAGAAACGCCTGAAATACAAAAACTGCAATGAAAAACCTTCTTAACATTTTCTCTCTTTAAATTACACGTTA
Source organism: Phycisphaerae bacterium (assembly GCA_963664745.2). Taxonomy (GTDB): domain Bacteria; phylum Planctomycetota; class Phycisphaerae; order SM23-33; family SM23-33; genus B1-G9. The sequence goes on along the minus strand of CAXXMC010000002.1, from coordinate 203,914 downwards.
ATACAATCAAACTTACTTTGTAATTACCGGGCCATTAATAGTCCCGGTCGCTACAATGCGTTTGTTCAAAAAAGTCATCTTCAGCCTTCACCCAAAACATCATTCACCTGTCCAATACCTCCAGGAGTCGTTGTGCCCCCATCTGACACCCCAATAACCCAGTTGACCATAAATTGTATTCAAATAACTGCTACTGAGATTCAGTGCAATATCCGGGTCAATTGGCAGAGTCTCCGCGTGGGAATCAACGTAAAGAATATTTATACCTAAACCGTGCCTTGCATCAGGCCAGTACATAAAACCGCTACAATCAGGTTTGGAACTCACGAAATACGACCCTCGCCCCTCCGGTTCGGTCGCACGATGCAGACTGTCCATGTTCTGGTAGACAATGCTTGGGTCCTTAAGATCGGATAACCGACGTGGGTGTATGGATATTCCTCCGCTGGTTCTCATGGCACCAAGGTTAATACAGTTGTACCCCAGCCCAATAAAAGCAGATGACGCATACCCGGAAGTACCATAATAAGGCTGTACCTGAACGTCATGCGGAAGCGAAGGACATGTTGCCGCCTCAATAGCTTCCAAATAACCGTCTTCCACTAACATGTCAGCCCATATACCGACACCCGTTCTCTTGTAGACGGGGAATTCTTCATTATTATCATTAATGTACATATAGAAGGCAGGAGCGAGATTCCTACAGTTGCTAAGACAAGAAACGGTTCGTGCAAGTTCCTTCGCTTTCTGTAAACTGGGCAGCAAAATCGAAACGAGTAACGATATAATAGCTATGACTACGAGCAGCTCAATCAAGGTAAACGCGCCACGGGTTATTTTTGCCGTACAAGCTTGATGACTGGCTCGTCTCTCATCAGGCCTAAGCCTCTTAAAAACAAACGACCATTTTTTTAAGAATTCATTTACCATTTTTTTCTCCTGCCTAGGTCAGGCTTGCCCGCTTAGAAACACTTTTTTTTGTATCACAAGACTCCGATGAAGATTCCTTATCGTACAGAGTCCATTTCGCCTTGAATCGTTTCCAATTACTTCGATCACCATTCAATCGCTCACTTAGGATAGATACTGCCCCCTCGGCCAATGTCTTTACATCAAAAAGAACAAGCTCCGACATATCCGGCAGGTAATCAAAGTTCTGAAGAGAAACGCCCCATGAGACCAACGGATACGACTCTGAAATTGCATGTCCGCTTCTTTTTGCGATTTCAACTATATCGTTCGCAGCACTATTGGTTGCGGCACACAAAACGGTATTTTCAGGATTTTGAATGAATTCCTCGATATTAATTTCTGAAACATTCGATATTTAATGAGCAAAACATTATCAGGATCAATGTTGTGTTTTATCATACTCCTTCGCAGGCCCCTATAGCGGTCATGAACAGGGTTGTACTCAAAGGACTCCTCCAGATATAAAAACTTAAATTTCCTATAACCACGGCGGATGAAAATATCCCCTACCTGAACCGCACTTCCAAAATTATCATAAATCGCACAATCAAGCGATACGTCTTCGTAGTATTTATCCAGAAACACCAGGGGAAAATCCACCGGTTTCATATTCATCAGTTCACGGGCCTGTCGAGCGGAAAGTGCAGACCAGACAATGCAGCCGCAACAATTGGGTTTTTGTAGAATGCTTCTGATTTGGTTGAACTGGATTTCATCAGATCCGGAAGAACTCAAAAACATAATTTCATAACCGTTGTTACGCAAGGCGGAATGCATCGCGACGAACAAATCTGATTGAAATGTTTTTTCGGTAACATCATCAAAAATAATCGCCACCAAATTCGACTTATCAGTATGAACAAAGTCGTCATCCAACGCCGATCTCACAAAAGTTCCCCGGTAAGGACTTCGTTCCACCAACCCCTGCTTTCTCAATTCATTTAGCCCTTTCCCAAGAGTTATGTGAGTTACACCAACAAGACTTGCCAATTCCCTGTCGGGGGGCAATCGGTAATTATTGGGCAATTCACCGGAGTTGATCATCTCTTCAAACACTTGGCGAATACACAGATAAACCGGTTTCCCTAAAACCTTGCTACTCTTTTTAGCTGCTCTGAGTTTATTTACCACTTCTTTATACATTTCAGTTTTCATTCAACTTTACTCTCTGCCCAGTGGGGGGCCAATACTTCAGCTGCAACTTTGAAATAACAAAAAACTTCATAACATTAATATATATTGATATAGCTTTACCATAATTTACACAGATATTCCAAATTTGTCAACCACTTTCTCATTAGAATAGTTTTATTACCAAAAAATGCCTATTATTATGACAATTTTGCGAGCTTTTTGAGCAAATGTCACTGGGTATGTCACCGGGAGACATATACAGAATTACCCGGTTTCATACATGCCCAGGACTTGGCCCCTGTGTTGTTTTGTTCCTAACGTTAAGGAACGGACGTGCTTCTGAGAAGTCGTCCAACACAGGCGAAACAGGGCCGATTCAGGGGTAAAACGGCTCGCTGGCCAGGCGATAGCCTCGTAACTGCTGCATTCGCAGGAATTTAACTCTTAACGACTTCTGCGCTGCATATGTGCTGCGCGGCGATTCTTCAAAATCTATAACTCTTATTATTGCAAAGACTTAAGTGTTGTGAGTCATCACGTTGCCAACGTGAATGTCACGAGTTCGAATCTCGTTGCCCGCTTTTAAATGAATCTCATCCACGAGATTTAAAAGACTACGCCTCTTGGTGACAGACGTTGCCAAGAGGCGTTTTCTTTGCCCTATTTTACCACAAGTCAAAGGGTTACGCGACCCTCGAATATTCCAGCCATCGCCGCCCTCTGGCCAACACGTCGCCATACACGCCAAAATTGCCGCCAGTCTATGCCAACCCAAGACTACCACGGACTGCCTTCTGGCCCCAAATTGGTCACCTTACGCGAATCAGAGCACCAAGTTGGTCACCGGCGAAAGAACCGGCTAAACATGGATACAGCCATAAGGAAACCATGCTGTCATCATCGGGAGACCCCGCCCATGTCTCCATGCCAGGCGTACACCGAGTATCCAGTCTGCTCAAGCGATGGATTCTGGGAACTCATCAAGGATCAATCGTTCCCGACCACCTGCAGTCCTACCTTGAAGAGTTTAGTTTTCGATTCAATCGACGCACATCTCACAGCCGCGGGTTACTCTTTCGCCGACTCTTGGAACAGGCACCCATTACTGGGCCTGTTATCGAAACCGATATCACCCATGGCTACAAATGGCCTCGCTTTCAGCAGATAGAGGCAAGGAGGAGCTAACCGCTCACCCCCCTTATATCATTTCAGAAGTTGACCAAATTCGACGTAACCACGACGTCCAAGGTAGTCGATTAGAGCTTCTGCACACCGCCTCGCATCGACATCCTTGCTCATTGCCTTCGCTAAAATTGTTTTTGCAGAATCAAGCCAACCGAGAATCCTCCCTTCCCGATCACCACGAACCATTCGGTCTAAAATCCGAATCGCTTTCGAGATATTAACGCCGGCTATCTCAGCTAGCTTCTTCGCAATCATGTGGTCAGGCGCTGGCGTTGGATGGTAGGGAAAATCGAAAAGGGAGCCAGGTGGATGGGGTTTCGCGCATTGAAAAGGGGACCACTGTTTAATTGAAAATTCTGTATGATGTCGGCTTGTGATTTTGTTGCAGGGATCGGCATATGCGGAGTTTGGAGATGCTTACAGTGGAAGATTACGAAAAAATACGTAAAGCTGTTTTAGTTGAAGGTTTGTCTGAGCGGCAGGCGGCTCGTAAGTTTCATCATTCGCGCAAGACCATCAAAAAGGCTTTGACGCATTCCGTTCCGCCGGGATACAAAAAGCGAAGTTCGCCGGCAGGTGCTGTTGTACTCACGGAGCGGCTGCGTTTTGTCATCGACACCCTTCTCGAAAAGAACAAAACGATTCGTCGCAAGCAAAAGATGACCGGCACTAAGATTCATGATATTCTTGTTTCTGATTACGAATTCTGCGGCTGTGTTCAGACGGTTCGGCGTTACATTGCGACTAAAAAGTTACAAGCCAAGGAGGTCTTTTTCAAGTTGGAGTTTCAGCCCGGCCAGGAGGGTCAGGTCGACTGGGGAGAAGCTGATGTTATCATAAACGGCAAAGACACGAAGGTGCATTTATTCTGCCTACGGCTGGCATATTCCCGCGCCTCTTTTGTTAGAGCATATCCGTCGCAAAAGATGGAATGTTTTCTCGACGGCCATGTTCATGCGTTTGATTTTTTTGGAGGTGTAGCGCGGAGCAATGCGTATGATAACTTAAAATCAGCGGTAATTCAGGTCGGCAAAGGCAAGGAGCGCAAACTCAACTCTAAGTTTATAGAGCTTCGTAGTCATTATCTATTTAATAGTCGTTTTTGCAATATAGCAAGCGGCAATGAAAAAGGCCATGCTGAAAATCTTGTCAAAGATTCCCAGCGAGATTTAATGTCTCCGCCGCCGCATGTTGTCGACATTGATGAGCTGAATGAATTGCTTTTGCGACAATGCACTAAGCGGTTGGATATAGTCGTTAAAGACAAGGGTAAAACGCGCGGTCAGCTGCTCGAAGAAGAACGTCAGTTCTTTCTACCCCTGCCAAAGCACCAGTATAACGCTTGCGTCGGGGGCAGCACTTATGCAACAAAGCAGGCCTTGGTCGAGCATGATAATAACTTCTATTCTGTGCCAACACAATGGGCACATCATGACATCACTATCAAAGCTTTTGTAAGTCGCGTAGAGTTGTATCACGATGACAATCTCGTCGCCAGCCATGAACGTTGCTGGGATTCATCGAAATATATCCTGAATTATATGCACTATATCCCGCTGCTGAAGACCAAGCCTGGCGGGATTCATAACGCAGCCGCTTTCATCGGCCAGCCCTGGGGCAGTGACTTTGAAAAGCTTAAAATAGAGTTGGAATATCGTTACGATGGCGAAGGAACAAAGAAGTTTATAAACGTGCTTTTACTGTTTTGCGAATACGAAGCTTCTCAGGTTAAGGCTGCCGTAAAAACCTGCATCTCGCGAAGAGCATTCAACGACGAAGCCGTTCGAAATATACTTGAATATCAGCCTGATGCGATCCGCAAAAGCATTGATCTTACGCATAAGCCTGAATTGCAGATTAAAACGAACGGCATTCGCCAAGCCAGCGAATATGACGAGTTTTTATTAACGAATTTTAAAACTACTAATGAAGGAAGTGTACAATATGGAAAACAATATATTGCTTGAAAATTATCTTAAGCAGCTCAAGCTGCCGACGTTTATTAAAGAGTATCGGCGGGCTGCCAGACAGTGTGCCCAGGAAAAACGCGGTTTTGAGCCTTTTTTACAGCAGTTAACGGAACTGGAGATTCAACAGCGAAGAATTCGAACGATGCAGCGACGGATAAAGGAGGCTTCGTTCCCAGCCGAGAAGGAACTTGCAGACTTCGACTTCACAGCCGTTCCAACTTTGAACAAAAAACGAATCATCGATTTAGCCAAAGGCGATTATATTCGAAAGCGCGAATGCGTTGTAATGATTGGCCCGCCCGGAACAGGCAAAACTCATCTTGCCATATCGCTGGGCCGTGAAGCTTGCCGCCAGGGCAAACGAGTGAAATTCTTCACCGCCACAGGCCTGGCTACCGCATATGCCGAAGCCAGAGATGAACGGACCGTCCAAAGACTCGAACGGTTTATAGAGCAGCGAGATTTGATTATAGTCGATGAGCTTGGCTACATTCCCCTCGGCCGGCTTGGAGCGGAAAATCTATTTGGATTTTTCTCGAAATGTTATGAACGCACCAGCGTGGTTGTTACGTCAAACCTGCCTTTCTCCGCCTGGCCGGAAGTCTTCGGCGATGAACGATTGACCGGAGCACTGCTAGATCGGCTGACGCATCGTGTACATGTAATAGAAGCCGCCGGCGAAAGCTACCGCCTGCAAAACCATAACAATAGGCCAACCACAAAAAATACCGACGAAAATAACCTGGAAAATCAAGAAAAGGAGGCCATATGATTTGACCCCAACATCCTGAACATCAGATCGCTGATACACCCCATGTCAGCCGTTGACAAACCCCTTGCAAAGGGGTATTCTTAGGCCCTAGGTGGTACCCATTTCGATGCTCCACCTGGCTCCCTTTTCAATTTTCCCTACCACCAGATTGCCCGCCATGTGAATTATTATAATTATACCTATACCCGTTCAGGCAGTTCATGGATTGCTGATCCTTATCCATATAAAGAGGCTGACATCATCAATGGCTATGGCTGGCATGAGCCTGGTGACTATATAGGTTGGTGGCTGCTGGATGATATAAAAACAGCTCTCAATGATTTGGTTATCACAAGACATTTTTCGCATTGGATAAATGGATACTTCCAATACCAGTCGCCGTATACAATTGAGTACGCCGAAGGTGGTCAGCGTGCTGGCTATGCCACATCTGATGGAACCGGGATAGAAAGAACATGGGAGGCTATAACCGCAGCTGCAATTGCTGACTATAATTCTTCATATACAGAACCTGGTGGCCATGCTCATGCCATGCAAATGAATTCTGCGTACTGGCATAAGCGTTCCAGCGGTCCATATGCCCATTATTACCTGGATTATGCCTGCTGGGTCGCGCGAGGAACCACAAAATTCCGGGCCAGCAATATTCCATCATTCTGCGAAAGGCAGATGGAAGTTTATTACAAGACCGGGAAGTTTTCGCCATCGTTCGATGTAGTTTTGGCTTACAACAATCATGGCGATGGTTTTACCGAAGGTTTTCTTTATCGGGTTACTCCAATAACCATGGCTATCGGGGAAACCACCGCCACAACTGTGGAAATTGGCGATACAAATTTGAGCCTGCCAGAATTTTCAGACCCGCCAGAAAACCCGACACAATATGACAAAGCCGTCACAGGTAGCGGCTATACGCTTGGGAGTAATTATTATTTGCATGCGAATACGTTATTCCGCTGGACAGGTTTTGAATATCAGTAATAATCGCTTAAGAAATTTTATTAATCCTTAAAATCTAGTACCGGCTTTCATAGGTGTCACGAGTTCGAATCTTGTTGGGTATTGGGAACGTGCTCCATATCCGTCCATATACAATCGAACCCGCAAAGGGTCGCGATCTCTGCTACGCGAGGGTCGGCTAGGTTCAGCTTTATACATGTTGCAACTTCACCAGCGCGCATTTTGGCCAGAACTCGGCTAGGGCGCATCTTTATTACATTGTCAGCCATTTATTCAATCTCCGAAAGTTTTACGGTTCGACCGGCTTCGTCACGGCTGCGAATGCCGGCTACAATTATCTTCATTAACTCGATTGTCTGGGAAAAGTCAAATGGAAGTTCACCAGTTCTTAGATATTTCACGAACTCAACCAACTGTTTCTTGAAGCAGAAGAATGTGCTACCGCAACTGGAGGCCGAAAGCATTCCCTTTGTTCCATAAATATTCATACACCCAAAGGCACCATACAAATCCGCAATTGAAGCGATAACAACATCCACCCCACTGTTATGATGGGCGTGGACTATGTTCGCCTCTTCGCTTCCGGTATTGGCGACCCACTCCCAGCCACCCGGCTTCAGGAACGGATACACACCCTCCAGAGCGTGGATACCATAGCGTTCCCATGTCTTGCACATGGTCATGGTGATGAGTCTCATGTCACCAACTTCGGCAACTTTCTCCTGCATTTCCATGTATGATTTACCGTATCGCATTGCGCTGGTCGATAGAATGGCTTTGCCCTCGCTTTGCCACTTAATAAACTGCTGCAGATGATCTTCGCGGTCAACAAGCGGCTTGTCGATAAACATCGGGATACCAGCCTCTATAAAAGACCTCGCTCTGTCAACGTGCTCCCAGCCACGGTCTGTCGGAATAATCACCGCATCGACCTGGCCTATAACATATTCGGGCTTATCGACAATATTCGGAATGTACGTAGCCTTGGCTATTTTCTCGGCATCTTCGCGTTCGTCGCACCAGATGTGTGTTACGCTGGCTCCGGGAATCCCAAGGTTCTCAGGTGGTTCTGCACCAAGATATTCGGGGATAACCGGAAAGCCACAGTCAGCCATTACTTTTGCATCATACTTGCCGTTTATGATCGCAGTCCAGCTGTAAGGATGACCGTTACCATCGACCATGCCGAGCATGGCTAGTTTTATATCGTTTGGATCTTTTACAAGTGACATAGCAATTCTCCTATATTTCACCAGTCTTGACCAATTGATTCAGTTCCTTGATAGACATACCAGCAATACCGCATCGCTCCAGAGTTCGCCCGGTTTCCCAGTAGTTCACATTAGAAATTGCGATACCAATTTCGATAGTTGCTTTCATGAGAGGAGTTGGTACTCCTAACATGTCGCCAAGTTGAGACCAACATACCAAGCCAATTGGAACATCCTCTGTAACGTAACGATTGGACATAACAGATGGCCCCTTGATGGGAGTCAGCTTTTTGCTTCCTTTAAAAATTTCCCAAAGGTCGCCTTTGGGGCCATAACCTATTCCATAAAGTACTTCTGATTGCCGTGGAAGATTGAGGTCGAATTTCTTTCCCAAAGCAATGCGTTCATCATCAAGCTTTTCCATTGCCTGGGCGGTGGAGGTAGTAATTCCCTCCTCATAATACCAGAATTCTCCACGAGAATATTCGATTCTACCAGTATTCAACAGAACACCAAGAGGGTGTATTACTGGGTTGCTGTTGGAAAGGCCGGCTTCCAATACATCCCGGTATCCGCTAACACCAGGATAAAGATCCTTAAAGATGTCAACTATATCTTCTGTTCGCACAGAGGGGAAAACACCCATACCAAAGTTTGGTAGATAGTGATAGACATGAACAGAATTTGATCCATTAATTCTGGTAGCATAGGGAAGGGTATCCAGTTCGGATATTGTAATATTTTTAGCCTTGCAACCCTGTTTCCTAATCTCTGTGATAAACTCGAGACTACCAAATGTTCCCGGTATAAGGACTATATTCATGCCGTCGCAGATATATTTGGCCATCGCTTTGGCATATATATTATGGGCGAAGGCAGGTACTGTGATCAGCACGAGTTCCGGATTTTCGAGGGCTTCTGCCATGTCGTGCGTGAGTTTGTGTATCTCTGCTACCCCATTCCGACCTTGGCCGGTGATTTCAATTTTTCCATTTTCGAAAATCGAAGCCACATTGTCGTGAAACTTTTCAAATTCAAAAAGTGTTACTTGATGTCCGGCTAGAGTCATGTCGGCCGCAATTGTTCGCGAACCATGTCCACCACCCATAACTGTAATATTTCTTTTATGCATTTTCGGGTCCTTTTTGTTAGTGAAAATCAAAACTGAGTTTGCAAGGCTAGACCTTGTAGTAAGACCTGTTCGCTTAGCTTATTGGTTTCATAAATATCTCTACCAAGCTGTCCATCCGCCGTCAACCACAAGGTTGGCGCCGGTCATATAAGCAGATGAATCCGAAGCCAAAAAGACGATTGGTCCAAAGACATCTTCCCCTTTGGTCATCCGGCCCAAAGGAAGACGTTTGCTATATCGTTCAACAAAGTCAGGATCAAGGCCAGGTGCCTCGATTCCTCCCAAACTCAGGCAGTTGGCCCGGATATTATGTTGTCCAAGAACAGTCGCTAACTGCTTCGTATAGGTGATCATTCCGCCTTTTTGGATTGGATAATCCAGCGAAATATTTTCCTCAGGGTCTGCATAAATGGACAGATTCTGGCCTACGATTCCGTAAATAGAGGAAATGTTTATAATATTTCCCTTTCCCGCCTTTTTCATTTCCTCAACAACCCTTCGTGTCAACATCATTAGGCCAATGATATTGGTAGCAAATGATTCTTCAAAGTTCTCCCGAGTCATCTTGTAATGAGGCACGGGCACTATAACTCTGGCATTGTTGATAAGAACATTTATTTTCTTATGCTCCCGGATCACTTTCGCCACAAACTCATCAATTGAATCGTCTTGGGAAAGATCCAGACTGTACCCAAAGACTTTTAGACCTTTCTCGGTTAAGGCTTCCACTTTCTTTTCAGCCCGCTTTTTGTCGCGCGAAGTGAGAATAACCGTACCGCCTGCCTCGGCCAATGCCTCACAAAAATGATAGCCATACCTGCCTGTACCCCCAGTAACGATAATAACTTTATCCTTCAACGAAAAAATTCCACTGTCTTTGTTCATGAACAAACTCCTTGGTGATTTAGAACGCTTTTAGTTTGTGATTTCTGTTGGTTTATTGGTTTCATAACATTTCTACCACGCGGTCCATCCGCCATCGACCATTATGTTTTGTCCGTTGACGAAGCTGGATGCGTCGCTGGCGAGGAAAACCAATCCACCCTTCATCTCAAACGGTTTGCCGACGCGGCCCATCGGGACTTTCTTTTCCAATCGTCCTATAAACGGAGCCTCTTTCGGATCGGTATAATTTGCCGGGTTCGGAAACGGGCCTGGGCTTAGGGTGTTGGTTCGGATATTGTCCTTCGCCCAGTAAACCGCCATGTGTCGCGTGAGCTGGGTGGTGGCACCTTTGTTCATCTGATAGGTAGGCGGATTGGCTGGGCAAATACCCTCGTAAGCTTCGGGGTAGCCGGTAACACTACCGTACATGCTGCCGATATTTATAATCGAGCCACCCCCAACTTTCCGCATGTGAACTACCGCCTGCTGGGCAACGATTGCATATGAACTAACCGCCAGAAACGCATCCTGATAATCAGCCATGGTCGCCTCATCTAGCTGGGCACATTTGGTCCAACATGCGCAATTCACCAACACATCCAGCCGACCCGCCCGCTCGGCAACACTATCAACGCATGCGCGAATGGCAGCTTCGTTTCCCAAGTCCGCTTCAACCGGAAAAACGTCAAGCCCCTGAGATTCCATGGTTTCCATAGCCTTGGCGAGCGATTCGCTACTGCAATCGACCATCGCAACTGTCGCACCGGCTTGGGCCAGGGCTTCCGTCATCGGCGTGCCCAGCCAGCCCGCACCACCAGTTATCAAAGCCACCTTACCCTGAAGACTAAACAATTCCGCTACTGTCGGATTATCCACTGTCATGCTCCTTTGAGAACGTTTGAACCAGTCAATATTTCATGATAAAGCCATGATTTTGTCATGACAATTATGATAGCTGATTTTTTTTATTTTGTCAAGTATCCATATCTCAAACGAATTTCATGGTGACCGACAAACTCCTCGCAGGACATTTTCTTCGAATCATCAACAGGCAGATAAGTTATATCTGCCTGCCCGTCAGAGAATCTTACATTTTTCTTTTTAGGTGATGGGCTGAACTAATTCTACCTACCCCCGAGGGCGTTGAAAAACAATGACCATTGAAGGCCCAATGAATTAATGACCGATTAAGAAGCTCGAATGTCGAATCAATGACGAACTGTGAATGGCTAACAATGAAAAGCTGACAAGAGAAACAAAAACTTTCTGTGTCCTCTGTGCCTCTGTGGCCCATGTTTTTTTTCCGGTAAATTTCCTGCTGCCGATCGCCTTATTAAACGGTATTGGCATCCTACCCATACACCCAAATCATTATCAATATCCAGCGTACCATGTCGGTTCGATATTCGCAGCTGCGGATTCGGAGATATAGAAATCTGTAGGAACGGTTTGCAGAATCGAAGCCGGTACTTGCGTTGTCACCGGGCCGTGGGCGATCAAACGTGTGATAAACCGCTGCCAGGAAACAGGTGTGCCAGCTGTGCAAAGCGAGTTTATATCTGATCTGTATTTTGCACCGAGCACATCAGCCGGGCCAATAGTGGCTGCCATTGGGGGCACGTTGGCGATATCACCGCTGAATCCGAAACTTGCGTGAAGCGAATTCTGAGCGATTGTCAATGGGTTCAGATCGACAATCTGTGCACCTTGTCGTTTGAATTCTTCCAGATCTTTCGACCACTGCGGAACGTCTGGATCAATAAATGCTATATGTCCTGTCCACCCCGAACCGCTATAGCATGCGTCAACGCCACCACGATCAGCCATCATTTTGCTGTAGTCGTTTATATTATCATTGTTAGGCGTGAGAAATTGTGACACCGGCGGACGGAGGTCTTCGTCGATTTCGTAGTAGAAATATTTTAGCAAGGCGTGACGAAACCCCTGGGCGTAAGATTCCGGTGCAACATTCCCAGCCTCGTCAGCCCATTCGTCCATACCGAAAACCCAAAGTTTTTCGCAGTTCACGCGAAAACGATTTATCATCCCTGCCAAATTCACATAACCAGGTTCCGGGTTGCCCATGATAAACGCAACTTCACGCCCTTCGTCCATCCCTGTTTTCAGCCTGTAAAAATGGTCTACAAAACACATCCAATCAAGCTCAGAATCCCGGACAACGCGAATTTTGAAATCAGGGTTCGGATGCTTTTCAATATCTTCTCGTTTGATGTTGCGAACACGCTCGCAAACTTCCTTGTCACGAAACGGCACGCACTTAGCGGGTTGAAATTTGAATTCTGACATACTATTTTTCCTCTGCGTTTGAATTATCCTGATAATGAATGGTTGATGTGTATTTGTAAGAATCATGGCGATACCATGTTACGAACCGGGCAGTTCCAAGTTCATCAGCTTGGAAAATGTCCGAAATTTCCAGCAGCACGGGCTCGCTTTTTTTAAGTTTCAACAACCTTGCCTGCTCATCACCAGCGGGGATGGCCTCAAGTGAGAACGCCGATTTCGCCACAGTTATTTCCTGCAATTCCTGCCAGTGCTCAAAGAAGTCAACCCGAAGCAAGTCGTCTTTTGTAAGTTTGTGTGCGAAGGCCCCACTGATCCAGCAGTCGTCGTATGACATTGGTTTTCGCCCTATCCAGTCGCAGCGGCGAAACCAGAAAATGCTCCCACCCGGCGAAATCCCTAATGCCTCGCCCACAACTTCGTCACACTCTATCCAGCGAAATTCTTTTACAACTCGACGAAGATTCGGCGCCTGTTCCTGAATGTTGTTGTAAAAACTCGATTGGGCTACGCCAAATTTTCCCACAGGCCGCGGTGAAACAAAACTCCCAGAACCTCGCCTGCGGTACACGAGTGATTCCTTAACCAGCATCGCCAAAGCAAGACGTATCGTCGTTTGCGACACATCAAATTCTTTACGCATCATAGCTTCGGTGGGCAACTTTTGGCCGGGTTTGTACTTGCCACTCAGAATCCGCCGGCGCAATTCATTTGCGATATTCCTATATGCAACTTCGCCTTCTGCCATAAAAAAACTCCACAAAATTTATTGTAATAACTTTTTATTAAGGTATATTAATTTAAAGAAAGAAATAGTCAAGATGTTTATTTTCCGGAGTATTGAAAAATATCGAACATGTTGCATGCCGTTTATAATAGGTTTTCATAAATTTGTCATAGAAACTGATGACCCCTTCGCGGAGGGTTCTACTTTGTAAAAGAACAAGAAACCAGAAATTCAAATCATAAAATAGCAGGAGAAAATAATGCTGGGAGAAAAAATACTTTATCTGTCAAGAACTGATGTTGAATCCGTTGATCTTGGAATGGCTGACATCATTGATGCTCTCGATAATATGTTCAAGGAAAAAGGTGAAGGTAGGGTTGAGATGCCCCCAAAACCGGGCATACATACCCGGCCGGATGCATTTATTCATGCAATGCCCGCCTACATACCTTCGCTCGAAGCAGCAGGGATGAAATGGGTCTCCGGCTATCCCGAAAATCAGAAAAAGGGTTTACCCTACATAACAGGTTTGCTGATTCTCAATGATGCAGAAACCGGAATTCCAACTTCCGTCATGGACTGCACGTGGATAACCGCGATGCGGACGGGTGCAGCGACGGGAGTGGCTGCGAAGTATCTTGCTCGTAAAGAGAGTTCAAAGGTTGGTATTATTGCATGCGGTGTCCAGGGAAGAAGCAATCTTGAAGCCTTGTCCTGTTTGTATAATCTCAAGACAGTCAAAGCCTATGATTTGTATCCCGAAGTAGCAAATCGTTTCGCCTCGGAGATGGGAGAAAAGCTTCAGCTCGAAATAGAGGTTGTTGATGATCCGAAAAAGGCGGTTGTTGGGCTTGATATTGTTGTTACTAACGGGCCCGTTCTGAAGAACCCCAAACCAATAATTGAGCCTGATTGGCTGGCCGAGGGGGCCTTTGCAAGCCCTGTTGATTTAGATGCATACTGGCAAGGAGGGGCACTTCATCAGGCGGACAAATTAGCAACAGATGATATTACCCAGATGAACTATTTTCGTAAGATAGGTTATTTCCAGAACACTCCGACAGCTTATGCCGACCTTGGTGAAATTGTTGCGGGCAAGAAGCCTGGAAGACAATCTGATCGTGAACGGACGATTTGCATTAATGTCGGCCTTGCCTTAGACGATGTGGCTACAGCAATACTCATCTACAAAAAGGCAATAGACAAAGGAATTGGAATAGAACTGTCGCTCTGAGTATACTTTAGTAAGGAGTTCAGAGACTGTAAAAATAAAGTCAAAACGGTTGAAGTTTAGCTATCGTGAAGATGCCGTCGAAACGTCAAAGTTTTTGAGGAGCGTAATTGCATAATGGACTTTTTGAATATACACAACAAGTTGCGAGTTTGGACTAATCGTTTATATACGCGACTGGTGCGTGGCTCGTTCGGGACGATGGGCAAGAATTGCCTGATATTGTTGCCGTTTAAATCCGGTAATGCCAAAGATATTTTCCTTGGTAATGATGTTTGCATTTCCAGCGGAGCGTGGATTGATTGTTTCGGACAGTATGGAAATCAGCATTTCAAGCCTAGGCTTGAAATCGGCGATGGGACATACGTCGGTAACCGTAGCCACATAATGGTTATCGGTGAGATGAAGATCGGTAAAAATGTTCTTATTGCTGATAAGGTTTATATATCGGATAACCTGCACAGTTTTGAGGATACAACCCAGCCCGTAAGGCTCCAGCCGCTTAAACATTCACCTGTAACAATAGAAGATGAAGTATGGCTGGGTGAAAATGTCTGTGTTTTGCCGGGAGTGACTATCGGCAAACATAGTATTATCGGCAGTAATTCGGTTGTCACAAAAAACATTCCGCCCTACAGCGTAGCCGTAGGCAGTCCCGCCAAAGTTATTCGCCAATACAACGAAAAATCCAAGCAGTGGGAAAGTTTAAAAAGTTAGTTTGGGGTTTTTACAATATGGTGTCTGATTAATTTATCAATTTGAATGGAGGGCACGCGAAGAAAATCAACAGTTTTGCTGGTTATTTACTGCGGTTTTTCATTATGGTTTTGCTGCAAAAACATCTCCAACGGCAATGAATTTCATTCCAGCTGCAACGGCAGCTTCTACGCCGGCAGGAGCATCTTCAATGACAACACATTCTGACGGTGGAACACCAAGCCGCTCGGCAGCCTTCAGGAAAACCTCGGGATCTGGTTTAGAGTTGGAAATATCATTGCCATCAACGGTCGCATCAAAAAAATCTGCCAAGCCTATCCGCTCCAAAATCATCGGAGAATTTTTACTGCTGGAACCAATGGCTATCTTGATTCCCCACAGCTTCAGGCCATCCAGGATTCCCATGACCCCGGGCAGAATATCTTTCGGAGTAATATTTTCGAGCAGCTGGCGGTATAAGTTATTCTTATTCTCAGCTAATGCCGCTTTTTCGTCGTCATTGTAGGTACGTTGAGAAAGTTCTAAAAGTATCTCGAGACTTTCCATGCGGCTGACGCCTCGCAAGCGATGATTCACCTCACGGTCAAAGTGTATATCTTCTTTATCAGCAATTTGTTTCCAAGCCTGATAATGGTATTCATCAGTCGAAACAATTACTCCGTCCAGATCAAATATAAAAGCTTTAATAGACATTTTTTTCTTTCGTAACTCATGAGCAACGGTTGCTGGGCATTGGGATTTCAACACCTTTGTCATTAACTTTGATTTTCTTGCCAAATATTTTTACTATGATTGGCTCGCCGCGCATCGTGCACAGTGAAACTTTATTCTTATCGACTACTAATTTCAGAATCGAACCTTTATATAGAACACGGAAACTGAAAGATTTCCATTTCTTCGGAAGGGACGGTTTGAATGCCAATACTTCACCATCAGTTCTCATTCCTCCAAAGCCGTACACCATGTTTAGCCAAGCACCAGCCATGGATGTCGTGTGTAAGCCTTCGCATGTGTTACGATTGTAATCATCCAAATCCAACCTGGCTGCGTGCAGCGAATACTCATATGCCTTATCGTGCATGCCGAGTTCTGACGCCAGAATCGAATGGACTGATGGCGAAAGGGACGACTCATGGCTGCATCGGGATTCATAATATTCGTAATTGACCTTCTTTATCTCGTCGGAATACTGCTCGCTGAAGAAAAAAGGTAATAGCAGAACGTCAGGCTGTTTTATCATGTCATAACGAAAAATTCTTATGTAAGCCCAATTGTCATAAAGCGGGAAGTCAGTCGGCGGAATAGACTTGATGGCAAGATGCGGTAAATCAAAGTACCCGTCATGCTGCTCAAAGACGCCCGTTTTCTTGTCCTGAGGAATACGCATCTTTTGAGCTTTGTTCGTCCAGTCTTTTGGCTCATCTGGTTTGAGTGCAATTTTTTTGCTAACTTTCCTGAGCAGCTCAGGAGCAGCTGTTTTCATCTCGTCCATAACCTTAAGAGTAAACTCAAAAGACTTCTTAGCCATGACATTTGTGTAGCAATTATTATGGACCATCATGTGGAATTCATCGGCACCCATGATCCCCCAGAAACCGTATTCACCGGTTAATGGACTCCACCCACCTCGACTTGCATAGTAGCGGCTGATTTGCAGGAGCATCTCAATGCCTTTGGTGTAGAGAAAATTTTTGTCTTGGCATAGGTGGTCATATTGCCAAATGCCGAAGGCAATAGCGGCGGAGACGTGTATCTCCAAATCTCCATGCTGCCAGACGCCACATGTCTCGCTACCATCGTGCGTCGTCATCGGATATCGTGCACCGACGCAGTCCAGTTCTTTGGCACGTTTGACAGCTCCGGGGAGTGTTTTATGCCTGAAACTCAGTAGATTCCTGGCTGCCTTTGGATTATTGAAAATGTAAAATGGCAGGCAGTAGGTTTCTGTGTCCCACCAAGCACAGCCATCGTAGGCCTCGCCGGTAAGGCCCTTTGCTCCAATATTGAGTTTTGGATCCAGGCCATGATATGTCTGGTGAAGCTGGAAAATGCAAAAACGAACTCCCTGTTGATTTGCAGAGTCACCTTCTATCGTTATATCCAGAGTATCCCAAATATCAGCCCAGAAAGCAGAATGCCGGGTCAGGGCGTCATCAAAACTTTGCGTGGTAATTTTCTTGGCTAGTTCAATTCCCTTGGACCAAACTTTTGCCGTCGGGTGTTTGTCGTCTTTGTCAGTATGGTTGACTACCAATTTGTCAATGCTGACAGCTTTGCTATTTATAAGTTTAATGGAATAATCGACACCAATGAATTTATCCTGTTCAATAAGCTTCGTATTTAGCTTTTGTTCACTCTTCAGGCAAAAGCTGGAAAAAACACGTTGCTTAGTTTTTTCGGTCTCAGCGAGAATGGAATAAATGCCATTTTTTTCGCCTTTTTGTAACGCCAGCCACATGTTTCGGTGTTCTTGCTTGTGAATAGTTGAAAAATCCAAGCCGCTACAAACTTTTACTGTGCCAGAAAAATTCAATGGCTTAAAAGTGATCCGTTGGCTGCCAAGGTTTGGAGTTTTCATCGAAACAAAACGTAGAAAGGTGAGCCGCAGTTTTTTGCCTTTAGCTGTATGCCAGACAAATTCTCGCGTGAGTGTACCTGTTCGCATGTCCAGCTGCCGCACAAAATCCGTAATTCTGGATTTGCTTATATCCAGCTGTTCGCCATCGATTTTGATCCGCGTGTACAGCCAATCTACCGAATTAACCGTAAAGGTTTTTCGAGTAGCCATCCCCTTGAAAGCAGCTGCATGAGTAATCGTTTTTTCCTCAAAAATGCCGTTGAAAAAACTTCCTCGCAATGAATTGCCGCTGTATCCTTCTTCAGGATACCCACGAACGCCCATGTATTCGTTAGCCAGAGAAAAAACAGACTCACTGACCCTGCTGCGTTTGGGATGAAACCCTTTTTCTTTAATAACCCATGGATCAACTTCTAAATAACGTGTAGCAACTTTTGGCATTGATTTATCCTTTATCTTACCAATCAGTAAAATGACCAGAATGTTTCACTGGTTATTTAAGATCCTTGGCCTCCAGTAGCTGATTTTTTAGTTCTTGAGCATAGTTTACATTTGGTTGTTGACACAGGCTGCTTTCACGAAATGCTTCAACTATGCTAAAAATCGCTATCAAATCAATTTGCTATGAAACGGCTGTCTTTAACTCTGGTGTGCATTCAATATCCAAAAGACGCGCTGCGTTAATTTTCAGGCCTGTCCCCAATGGATGCTTTGCACATTTTGCAAATCCAAAATCCATTGGGCGTATTCCAAGGATTGTTGCAAAAAAATGATATATGGGATGAGCACCCCATGCATGACAATCGCTTCTGCTATTTCCAGGCTCTTCAAAAGTCGTCTTAAAACCTTGTTCCTTAAGGCTGAACCAAAGTTCCAGGCGTTCATTGAAAGCTTCTTCATTTTTAAGCTTATAACAAGCTTCAAAATAATAGTGCGTAAAGGATATGGTGGCTTTGGGAATATCATTTCGTCCAAACATTGAGGCACCTAATACTTCGGCAAACTCTTGCGAAATATTATTGCTGAGAATAGCCAATATCTGTGCGTGTTCGCTGAAAAAAGTTTTTTCAAGATCATCCGCGAGCAGGCCATTTTCCTTACACCAGAAATTTTTAATTATACTGTCTAATAATTTCGATGCTTTAGAATCATAGTAATCCGCCAGTTCCTCATCACCAACCCAGCGTTCAATTTGCGATGCGTATTCCAGTCCAAGGACAAGTTGAAGATTAAGGACGGAGTTTGTCTGTCCAGGCATTGCCTGGGGGGGGACCCCAAACGTCCATGATGGAACCCAATCGACAAAATTCCACCCGTTCGTCGCGGTTAGTAATTGTTTTTTTTGATCGATGTTTTGGAGAAAAGTATCCAACACGCAATGGATATGAGGCCTGAATGAAGAGACAAACTCACTATCGCCGCGCCACAAAGCATAATCATAAACCATCCCAATCCACCAGATTGAAAAAGTTGGGATAATTTGTTTTCTTCTGGAAGGATAATTCGACAGTGTGAATCCAGACGCATCAAAACCTGCGGCAAACATTTTTATGGCTTTGCGAGCAAGTCGGTCATCGCCAGTCATACAGTACATTGTAAGAAGTTCCAGACGCGTATCGCCAGCATACATAAGCTGTTCGTAATAAGGGCAATCCATGATTGTTTCATGGCTGCACATCTGCATTACGCGAACCATTAATGGAATGATTTCGTTTATACGTTCATCTTCGCAGACAAACTGAGATTCCATTTCAAGGGGGTAACGCGTCTCACGCAAGTTGAAGTTCTTTATTGTCACTGGTTGATCTGAAGTTTTTACGAGTATCTCAATATATCTTCCCGCCCTCCACCAAAGCGGCTCGAATTCCCTATCAGCAGAACCATCGGGATAAAATTCATCCCCGACACACACAAAAAATTTCCCCTCAATTTCATTGCGATTACTTTTCGGATTGTTGATATGATCATATCGTGACTGTTCGAAAAGAGATTCTGCCCAAGAAATCCGGACCATGGCATCTTCACCGCCATCTGTAACTAGAACAGGATATGCACAATAATAATCTTCCAGATCAATAATAACTCGAACGACCTGATTTGCAGCAACCGTTACCGGTCGGCAATCCGTTATCATTCTCTGCCATTTTAACATCTCGTCAGAAAGATTGTTTACACCCATCACCCGAGATTTCCATGTCTGGACTGTATCGGGAATATCTACATGCCTGACTTTGCCAGCGACCAATTCATTGTAGAGCATGTCAGGTAAAGAATCTGGATGGAGTTGGTTTTTAGGAATCATCATGGTGTAATCACGCCCACTTCTTGCGTAATCATCCACTATCGCATTGTGCCAACCAGTACCTTTGCCATTTTTACCTTCCCAGTCAAATTCCCGTCCTTCGATAATAACGTCAAAGCAAGGCCCCCATGTTATATCATTCATTCTGAATCTGTACCCGCCAGCCTGTTTAACTTGCCAAGGTGCGATACCCGTATTAAGGATTTCACTAAAAGAATCTTCTGCCGCTAGCACAAATCCCGTTTCACCTTTTATTTGGGCAAAAGGCGCTAAATCTCCAAGCCGCCAGACCTGAGCAACAAAAACATGCTGTCCCTTTGAGAGATTCAGATCGTAGGTTTTGAAAAACCAGTTTGCATTATCCCCCCTTGATGGGCCTTGAGAAATTAATGCACCATCCAGAAAAAGTCTATATCGTTCATCCCCTGAAACATGAATTCGAATTTTTTCATCCGCATCCAGATTAAAATCAAGTTTAAAATAAAGCACTTCCTGTTGTGATGAATCATCAGGAAACTTTAACCACCGCGCAGGCCAAACACCAAACTGACCCATTTCCTGCAATGAAAAGGTTTCATTAAAGGGATCTTCCTCCAAGATTATTCTGTTTACCGACTGCATGTTTCTACAACTCCAAATGTTTTCCATAAAAAAAACTGTTACACAATAATTCTCAAACACAACCATTGGATTTGAGAACTGCATGAGGTATACGGCTCAATTCTCTCCGCATCATGCAGTGGTTGTTTAAAAACAGTCTTTTGTCTTTTCTCTCACTTAATGTTCCGTTTATTACACCGGGAATAGTTTCCGTCAGCAGAGAATCTTCACAGACATCTCTGAAGTCTACACTGGCTTTGGCCTGCCCCGGTTTTTAGGTCCAGAGGCAATGTTAGTCACGCTGCGATCTTTGTGGGTTGCGGAGGATGAGACAGAGCCGAATCCAGAAACCCACGTCGCCGAGAACATGCTCGGCGTCGTCCAATTTAACCTGCTATGCGGGCGTTCGGTATTGTACCAATGCCGCCACCTGTTAACAACATATATTGCATCGGCCAAACTCAAAAACAATTCGCATTCAAACATTCATCTCACAGCCTGCCGGGGGGTACAAATAATCTTTGAATACCTTCACGCCGAAGCATCTCTATAACTACTGGTTTTAACAGCTGCGGATTTTTACTTTTCAAATCAAAAACTTATGGCATAGTCGAATTCAAGTTTGCAGCATATGTTCAGTAGAGTATAGTTGCAGCGCGTATTTATTTCAGCATTCCATTAATCTGTTCCGCCACAGCAGTACCCAAGACTTGATAGCCTTTGTGATTATAATGAAACCCATCATTTTCTACCCTAAGTTCATTCTTTTTAATTACACGAGAATATAGGTCATTTATCTGAATATGATGAGCTTTCATGATTTTTTCAGCTATAGCGTTTCTGCGAATTACAATATCGTTCAGGCCTTTCACTGGCTGAGTCACAGGAGTCGAATTAGCCCATATCAAAGTTGCCCCTTTTTTCAGTTCAATTATCATCTGCAGATATTTTTCCAATTGCGTGGCGTATTCTGCGTCAGAAAGATGAAACGCATGTAATCCATTATTAAATTGAATTACACGATAATCGCCTTCTTCCAAAGCCACTCTGATTTCTTTGAATAAAAAAGGATCATGCACCCCCCGAGAATTTGCCATTCTGTCAACATAAACTTTCCCTTTCAATTGTTCGGTAACAACAGAGCTGTATCCGATACTAATTGAATCCCCAATCAGCAAAACGCGAGGTAGCGTTGGATCGCTAGCATGGTCCCACCAGTTATTGCTCCACTCGTATGTTTCTCGAACAATAGGCATCTGCTTGCTTTCATTAGCCGGTTTTTTAATACCTGCAATAGCGGTCAACGCAAATATCAAACACAAAACAAATATCCATTTTAATTTTTTCATATTATACCCTTGGTACTATTGAAATTTCCATCCATACAATCTCTTGGGATTGCTTGAGATTTCCAGTGACTTCCACAAGATTGTACCCATCGTGCAATGTTTCAGAGGGAATACTAAATCCGCCTATTGCCTTCGCCACAGGATGTATGGGCTGGCATATCATCGGGTTATGATCCATCGTACACAATTCACCATTGACGCGAACGGCCAGGGTTTGAATGTTTATATCCCCCTGTTCACCAAGACCAATGACAACGTGGCTCACACCCGTCGTAGGCTTGGGGCCGATATGAAAACGAAACATGGCTGTTTTATCTTTGGAACAGGTTTCCGGCAATAAATATGCCTGCGCTTCGCCGGGTGCCCATGTGTCAGCATAGGTAACAATATGGCGCCTGATTTCTCGATAAATAGTTTTCAAATCGCCTGCCATTTGAATGATTTTGCGATAATCGGCAGGATCCTTCACTGTTGTCTCAGAGTCCATATAGTTAAACAGATAAATACGATCTACTCCGCGATTAATTAGCGACGCTGCGGCACCGAAGACCGTCTGAGCTGTATTTACAATACCACCAGGACATAAGCATTCTGCCATTGGATAAGGTCTAATATTCAATTCCAATCCCGCAGCCAGGACTATATTATTTCTTGCCTCGCCCATCAATTCCGTCCACAATTCAATGGGCATGTCAAATTCAATCGTATCCCAAAAAGGAGTGAGTACTATCATATCTATCAAGTCCCGTCGAACCCAATCGACGGCATCCATTCCCAATCCTCGTGCCGTCTGCGGTCTTGTGGGAACACGCACTCCAATTTTAATCGGATGACCTCGACGGACGGCTTGGGCGTTAGCTAGAGTCCGAACCTCTGTCATGAATTCCGTCAAAAGGGCTGCCCCGTCCGCCTCATGCCCCGGACGAAAATGAAATCCAAACCTCATCCAATCCAGTTCCAGGCCGTCCATGTCATATCGTTCGAGTAGTTCCTTAATCAAGGCCATGTGATATTTGCGGACTTCGGCTTGGCCATAATCCAATGCGTGATCTGTCCAGCGTTCAAAACGATAGGGAACCCTTCGGTATTCGGGATGGGATTTCCAAAAATCGCTGTGAATATAAGAGTCTGGATAATTGGCACAATGCACATCATTCATTCGCATGGAAATCCAAGGTGCAATTTTCTTTTGCCGACAACGATCAATCCAAAGTTCATACGGGTCGATTCCATCATTGTGAAGCTGCCAGGTTGTATGAATCCACTCTCGATCCGATACTCTCCCAGCCTCTGGAACTCCTTGAAGTATGGGCTGGTCGTCCGAACCTTCTGGGTCGTAACCCTTCCAGATTGGATCCCAAACCTTGCTGTCATAGTTTGTCTGCATACCATTAGGATTCAGAAAAAGTTCCAGAACCTGAGTATCAGCATATTGATCAACCCAGGAAGCCACTGTTTCCTTATCCAGTTTTTGGCCTGATCGTGTCGTATAGTAATGGCTGGAATCCTCATTCAAGGCAATTCCTGGTGTGGAATTTTTACTCGTCATGTGTAATCTCATAGTTGATATTATGTCCGTGCGGATTTAGAACCAGGCATCCATTTTCCAGTGAAAAATCATATGGTATTTTTTTGCCTTCTGGATCAACCGCAATTACCTTGAGTGACTCTTTTTTTGCTGAAGGGAAAAATTTTGCAATGTCGATTTTTACGACTTCAACTCCAAAGTTTTCCGGCGACACCCTCAAAGTTTTCCCATCTATGAACTTACCGAGAGGGATAAAAACAATCTTTTTAGCGTCAATCTTTTTGATCGCACCAGCTCCCTTGATACTGAATTCGTCGAAATTCTTCAATTTATCCCAACTGTCAGCGTAAACGTATTTCGCACTTCGGCTGTACTCGCAACGACCACCGTCTTTCTCAATTGAATAGACAAGTGTATCCGTGGGTATATGAAAGGCATAGAATCCCCACGGTGGCAGAACAATATCCTTGCCATCCACCTGAATTGTCCATTTTTCCTTGGCGTTGTAATTTACATAAACCGTCACTCCATTTTCATAGACTTCGTGAATTCGGCCTTGAAGATATGAATCATCTTCAATAGCTTGTGAAGTAGAAACAAATTCTTTGCCATTAAAGTATTCGATTGTCTTGATCGGTTCAAAGGCGTAGAGTTTTTGCAGTTGGCTAAACAGGTAATAGGTCTTGGCCACCCCAGCCAAACTCTGATTGCCATGATTATTCCCTTGATATTGACCCACATGTCCATAACCGAGAACAGCAGCATGATATTGATTGGTAAATTCGTTGTGGTAATCTCCTCGCGGAACAGGTTTCTGGAAAAAGAAATGATACGACGATCCCATGCCGATCAGTTGCGATTTTTGGTGAATCCGCCGAAGATCGAATTCTGGTAACATGGGCACTGCCGATGAACCTCCAGGATTGGATGTGAACAAGGTTCCATAGGATCCCGTATGAAGTCCGGCATATATCCAGGGAAATGTGCCCTCGGCCCAGGCTTGCCCGAAATCTTGAACCTCCTGGTTTAACATTTGAGCCACCTTGCGAAAGTGGATCATAAATCGCCCTGAATCGGGAACATTGCCGTCCATGTCCATTTCATTTCCCCACGGACAGCGTCCAGTTGACACATCTACATATGTTCCATCCAGAGTTCCCCATTCTTTCTTTATGGATTCTGCAATGACTTTTTGAAACTGAGGTAGGAACGCCGATCTAACCCAGTAAAATCCCAGGCAACCCATTCTCGGCTGGTTATCGTCTGCCAAGGCCATCCAATCGCGGTTAAAACATTCCGCAGTTGGACTGATGTCGTTGTAATACGTGTATAGCCCAAATTTCCATCCCAAACTATGAACGAGTTTCACAAAATCACGTGGTTTCATCTTTCGCCAAATCTTGGGGCTTGGCTTACCGCTTTTGGGGATAAACCAGTCGTAACCACCATTTCCAGGCTCGCTCAGATCAGGGTAGCTGAGACTCCAATGTTGATTAGCTGCATTCCACCAGTAAACCCAGAGGAACAAATCTTCCATCCCCACGTCATGTAACAATTTAATATTTTCCACATCGGGCCAAACCATGCAGGAGAAATAAGTATCCCTCGCCTTTTGGCGGTCAAAAACCACAGGGTTGGGAATATTTGGCAGGACTTCCTGGAATTCACTGGAAGCCGTCAAAACAATCCGTTCATTCAAATCGTGCCGTTTATTTTTTGTGTCCGGGAAATAATAGCTGCCTCCGTTGTAGAGGGCATTACCGTTTTTATCAATGGTGCCTTGGGCATAGATTTCGTTGGCATTTGAAAAATAATGATCGATAAAACCGAAAAAGAAAGTCCCGGGACTGTTGACAATGCGGGGGCCCAAAACTCCGTTCCTTTTACCCCATGAATTGAAATATGGTACTTCAACCAGTTTTGTTTTCTGTAGGCCCGCCAAAGATCCAAAATCAAATCCGGCTGCACTTTTATCATTAGAAGAAATATCGATAACGAGAGACTTGTCGATCAAGGAAAGTGTTATTTTGTATTTTCCCTTCCCGGAAATACTGGACCAAGTTGTCTTGACCGAATTGTTTTTTTTATTGAAAACAAGGCTGGTCATCTTCCCTTTGATTATAGCTTTCGCCCCCGTCGCTGCAGATAAAAGTCCTCCGCCAGTCATTGGTTTAAAAGTCTGATTATTGTGTATAATTGTAATATCGTCCATGGTTCCATCATTAGGCTGATAGATATATTCCACTTGATCCCCAGGAGTGCTGGTGGTGAAAATAAACTTTTTGGGACCTACTTTTTCAACTTTTCCTTCCGCCTTTACCGGCGGAACCATTCCCTTCGGATCATTTGGAAGTTTTAAATCACTTTTTATGTTCGGCAATTTTATATTCGTGTTTTGCATATAAAAAGACAACGTGCTGAGGTAGAAGAAATCCTGCGGAACTGCGGCCAAATCTTTGATTACAATTTCCTTCAGGAAATATCTTTTACCGACATCGAATTTCGCCCACGGTTGTTCAAAATTTACAAAATGCTCCATCGGACCGTTTTGATTCAGGCCATGGCTGAGAGGCCGCGATATTTCTTTTCCTTTACTGTCTCCCAGAACCAGGAAAATCTTTCGTGGGTTAGCATAATTGAAAGAATTGGCCCAAGACCATAGATCAGCAGCACTAAAAAGATTTGGAATAGGCAGCGGTTTCAGGGGACTAATATGAATTTCTGATTTTTTATCGGCGCCGGAATAAATAATTTTAGTAACAGGCTGACCATAGAAAGTTATTTCCCTGGAGGTTTCCATTTTCACGGTGCTCTTGGCAGCACCGTTTACCATTTTCACGTTCCATTTTGAAGTGTCATCCATAAACGACAATGGTGGGCTGGCGGGGCTTTTGCCTCGCATGGTAAAAATCTGCTTTGCCAGATTAATATAAAGTCGGGGATTTTCGAAGGTTAAATCCTGCGATTCTGTGTCAGTAATATTGCCGAGCATTTGAATTCTAAAACCGGCCCAGCCTTCCCCGATTGAAGCAACAAAATCCGTAACATCAAACGAAAATTCCCCATCATGAATAGCAATCTCACCCAGTTTTTTTCCAGTATCAAAATCATCACGCGACACTTTGCCGTTGGCTGTCTCCCTATAACCCCATATCTCCAGCGTACCTTTCTGGGCTGAAGTATTATCAGTTATTTTTGATTTGAGCAAGATCGATTTTATCAGACGGTTTTCCAATTCCGCTTTCAGATCGGAAATTTTGAATTCAAGCATCACTCTCTGTTCGAACGAATTACCGCCTGGATCATGAACTTTCATCCGTTTGTTGTATACAACACGGGCTTCCGGCACAATTATGTTATTAGTATCTACACTCCCAATAGTTATGGGTATAACCTGAGCAAATTCATCCCCAGGATAGTACATAACATCCTTTTTGCTCTCGGCCTGAACCGAAACAACCAGAGACAAAACGGACAGACAAAAAACAAAAACTTCCTTACTATTGCAAAACATCTTTTGCTCCTTCAGTTTGGCCTTTTGCATAATCAGCATAACTTTTGTAACTCCTTAGATTACGTCTTTACGTATATGTACATAAGGAGTCGTGAAAAACGGCGGTGTTTGTATAACAAGCAGATTTTATATAATTCGAGCCAGGTTAGTGCACATCAAAATATTCCATTGTCCAGGCAGACTCATCTTCAACAGTTTGGGCATCAGGTGCCAGTGTTTCGGCTTGTACGTGATTGTCCCCAAAAAGAACATTATGGTAATCATCATGAGGCGAAGGAAAAAGACGCGGTCCGTATGATCCCCTTGCAACCCAATATGTGTTGCCATTCCACCCAGTACTTGCATTACATGGAACAGTACTGCCATCAAGAATAAGGACAGTCTCAGCCTGATTCGAAATCCTGTCCAGAGTAACTGCCCCCATATTATACAGTCCACCCATGTATCCCCCGACGGCTTCATAATTTATCGCATAATTCACAATTTCAACACTAGCATAACTCTCAGGATTGGATGGACACATGGAAATATTGTTACGACCATAATCATCTAGGTCTACATATGGCCCCAGCAAACTGAAAGGGGCCGGATATGGAAACCAATAAGCACTGCCTGACCAAGCCATAGGCATATAGCCATCCGATGCTTCTTCGTAAAAACACGCAGCTATACCAAGACTACGCAGGTTGTTGGCACATACCGCCTTTTTTGCCAATTCTTTGGCCTTGTTCAAACTCGGCAGTAGTATCGAAACCAAGAGCGAAATAATCGCTATTACGACCAAAAGCTCAATAAGCGTAAAAGCGTTGTTACGTTTGGAATCTCGAACCTGAAATTTATTTTTCGGTATTCTTCTCTGCATCATTCTATCCTTTTTTCTTTTAGCCTCGCAGATTCAACTCCCAAAGGTGACCTTGAGAGTTGAATCTGCAATTGCAAACATAGCCGCTTATCTAAATAACATCTTCATCCAATGGCCTGAACTCTTATATGAGCTAGCCACAAAAATAACAAAATAATCTTAGCGTTTACGACGACGCACAATCATCATGCAGCCTAAAGCCAACAGGCTCATCGTAGCCGGTTCCGGCGTCGCTGACGACGTCGACGACGTCAGAATCGTGTTGCCGAAGTTGGCCTGTACCGCAGCGTAGTCACCTGCAGATACAACACCATCACCATTTGCATCTCCCGGCAAGAACCACCGCATTTCGCCAACAAATGCTGCGCCGGTATTGAACTTAAACAGATCACCCGTCCCGCCATCCAGTAGCAAGTCAAGATGGTAAAGCGAACCACCATCATGGGCGAGATCCACGAGTTCCACCAGGCCTGTTTCTCGACTAACTCGTTGAAGGCTGGTAATCCCGCTATCCAGGAAATCAAAGTCAAGGTGAATCATTTGCTGCGTTTCTGCTGCGGTGCCTTCCCAGTCGGCCAGGCCGTTGACGATCATGAAGTAAATTTCATTCTCGAAAGCCCCGTCAAGAGATTCAATCAGCGGCCTGAAGTACCCGACCACCACGTCGCCCCGCAACCCATCATTCAGCGTTCCTTGATTCGTGGCCGAAATGCCGGTTATATAAGGATCCGCCACGGATGACCATTCCGGTACCCCCGCAGGAAGATCGTTCAAGGTTCCCGAACCATGAGCCCCACGAACCATCTGGACGTCGGTATTTAACAACCGTACCAGCGTATTGCCAATATTTCTACTCTGACGGTTAAGTTCAGCGTATTGATAAAACGCTGCAGTAGGACTGGAATCTCCCGTACCATTAAACAACAACGGATCTATAGTTGAAGTCTCTGCCGGTGCATCGTAAACAAAGGCTGATACCTGTTTCGCCCCAAAAGCCCATGCAGAAAACTGCTCTAACCGGAACTGAGATTCTGAAGGCTGTCTATGATTCATACCCGCTCTAGAGTCCGCGTATGCTTCAACATAAAGCCCGAATGGTATCGGCTTAGTGCTTGTACCATCATTTCCAAGTAAGCTTGCCGTACGGTAAACTTCCATATGTTCGTACATCTCGGTCGGGCTGCCGCCCTCAAAATCATGAGTAGGCATATCTTCAAAGCGAAAAGGATATTCACTAAAAGACAACATGTCAGGATTAGCTGCACCCATATATTCCTGAAGCAGGTTTACTGTTATCGGTGTATTGGCCGGGCCATTAAACAACGGACTCTGGTTTGTATAAATAATTTGATCCGGATAGAGTTGGGAAATAGCAGCCATCCTTGTTGCGATAGCACCCATCTGTCCAGACACAAGTGTCTGCTCATCACCGACTTGGAATCCGACTGCCTGAGAAAGATAGGGCAATTCCACACTTAGAAGAGACCCGTCGGAGCTATCGTGGATCCATCTTGCCCACTGCAAATCGCTTCCCGGAGCCCCCATGTAACCTACTCCGCAATTCCACTGAAAATTAAGTGTTGTAAAATTTGATTGATCCCAACGAGTCAAATCAACACCTACCTGCTGTCCGGTATCCGACAAAACAGGAAATACCTGAGCCTGAATTTGCAGGCCTTTGTCTAAGAGAATCAGATGCCCTTTGCTAAGATCTACCTGCTGTGCAAAAATAGCAGATGAAAAAAGTAACAGAACTAATACTGCATAAAAACCAAACTTATTTTTCATAATTTCCATGAAGTTATCTCCTTTAAATCAAAACAGGTCAAGCTGTTAATGATACAGGCGAGGAAACACCCCGCCTGTATCATATTGTAACCAAATAAATTAAGCATTGCGTTTTTTGCGTAAAAGTGCCAACAGTCCACCAATACCCACTAAACCAAGAGTCGCAGGTTCGGGAACGGCAAATACGTACGCCTTTCCAGAACCAGCATCAACCATCTCTGGGGCATTAGTAAGTGTTGCAAGTAATCCACCGAATGATGTTCCATTATATGCATACACTCCCTGAGAGGCAGCGTCCCATGCAAGGCCTGTGCCATCACCGCAACCAATCATCACAGGAGCATCAAAGACGCCCTTATTGTTCCAATTAGCACCGTCAAACTCGTACATGATGTCGGTAGAATCATCCCAAACCAACGCTGATCCATCGCCAAGGCTCGTGACTAATGAAGTGCTGGATAGAGCGCCTTGGCTTGTCAGAGTCGTACCATTGTAGTAGTAAAGGCCAGTTCCTTCACGCAGCAGGGCAGTACCATTACCAAGCCCGATCACAGTAGATCCAGCCAACACGTAATGGCCTGTGGCAATAACGGTTGATCCGTTATATTTATACCACTGTGAATCGCTAGATTCCCATACCAAGGCTTGCCCGGCACCAATGCCAGCTAGCTCAAAACCATCGCTAAAAGCGGTCCCTGTGTCGCTCCATGCGCCCGTGCTGCCAGTAAAAGCCCACGCCTTGTTGTTGGTAGAATCAATAAGCAAACCACGGCCAGTACCCATACTGGTTATCTGAGACACCGCACCTAATGTTCCCTGCGAAACCCAAGCAGTCCCATTATAGCTATACAGAGACCTAGAGGGATCAGTCATTTGCCAGGCCAAAGCGGTACCGTTCCCGAGGCCATATAGCCCGGAACCATCAGCGATTGCACCATGATCCGTTACAGATGATCCGCTTTGCTGATAAATGTTGGCACTATCCAATACAAACATAGAACCATCGCCCAAGCCACTCATTGCAGAACCCTCATTGTAACCAACACCGGTATTTGCAAGAGTAGTTCCATCGAAATAAGACACCTGGTAGACATTACCCATAGCTATTGCGGGCAATAACCCCGCTACCATCAACATCAACAAACCATTCATTCTCATCTTTTTCATTTTTCTACTCCTTATTTTGGCTCTTTCAAACAATTCAAAATCTGCAACTGCAACACACAGCTGCTTGTCTAAATAAAGTTGTCCTAACGTTTACGACGACGGGCAATTATCATGCCGCCTATAACCAGCAGACTCATCGTAGCCGGTTCCGGCGTAGTCGATGAGGACGACGGTAGCGTGTTACCGAAATTGGCCTGGACGCTTGCATAGTCACCCGCAGAGACAACACCATCACCATTTGCATCGCCCGGCAAGAACAACCTCAATTCTGGAAGTGCTGTTGCTGACCATATGTACGCTTGTCCACTACCCGCATCAATCATCTCAGGAGCAGCAGAAAGTGTTAAAAGTGATGCACCGAATGATGTTCCATTATATGCATACACTCCCTTGGAGGCAGCGTCCCAGGCAAGGCCTGTACCATCACCACAACCAATCATCACAGGAGCATTAAAAACGCCCTTATTGTTCCAACCAGTAACACCATCAAATTCCCACATAACGTCGGTAGAATCATCCCAAACCAACGCTGATCCATCGCCAAGGCTCGTGACTAATGAAGTGCTGGATAGAGCGCCTTGGCTTGTCAGAGTCGTACCATTATAGTAGTAAAGGCCAGTTCCTTCACGTAGCAGGGCAGTACCATTACCAAGCCCAACCACAGTAGACCCAGAAGCCGGGGTAATGCCTGTGGCAACAATTGTTGATCCGTTATATTTATACCACTGTGAATCGCTAGATTCCCATACCAAGGCTTGCCCGGCACCAATGCCAGTTGCCTCAAAACCATCGCTAAAAGCGGCTCCTGTATCGCTCCACGTACCTGCATTAAAAGCCCACGCCTTATTGTCGGTAGAATCAATAACCAAGGCACGGCCACTTCCCATGCTGGTTATCTGGGACGTCGCACCTAATGTTCCCTGCGAAATCCAAGCAGTCCCATTGTAACTATCCAGACTATAGGGAGCAGACGCTGCTGCCCAAACCAAGGCAGTACCGTCGCCGAGGCCATATAGCTCGGAACCAGCAGTGATTGCACCATGATTAATCCGCGATAACCCGCTTTGCTGATAGAGACTGCCACTATCCGATACAAAAATAGAACCATCACCCAAACCACTCACTGAAGAACCCCCCGTATACGGAATGGCGGTATCTATAATAACAGATCCGTCAAACAGATACATCGGATATTCAGAACCCATAGCAATTGCAGGCAGTAAACCCGCTACCATTACCACCAGTAACAACAAACCATTCTTTCTCATTATCCTCATTTGACACTCCTTAGCTTTCTCTAAGAGAAATAAAAAACCAAAGCTGCACCACGCAGCTGATCCTATACATCAATATTTTCACCTAACGACAGACCCTTCTGAACACGAGGCGGAACGAGCACCTTCGCCTGCTTGATTTCTTTACCATCAATCAGTTCGGATAAAATCGTCCAGGCCTTTCCCGCAGCCTGGCTTGGGTCAAATCCAATTCCCGTTAACGGGATCGGAAAAGTAAATTTACGGCCAACGTTATGCATAGTCAGAATTGCTAATTCTTCCGGGACTTTGATGCCAAGTTCGAGAATGGCACGAGTCGCCACATCGCAAATTCCATCATCGTAAAAGAAAATAGCACGGGGACGCTGTGGACTGGCCCAGAGACGCTTGAATGCTTCATATGCATGTTCACAAGAGGCCGTTACAGGAATACTAACCAAGTTGACCTTGGCAAATTCCCGCGTATTTTCTATCATGCGGGTAATTCGACTATGATGTTCAGCATCGTAATGGAGTTGACTATAATCGAAGTGCATTATTGTAAATTCGTGATGTCCTTGATCATGGAGCATCTGAACACCTTGCCGCGTCATTGCTTCAAAATCATTGACGACGAAGTACTTGGAATAAGGCTCCCCTATGGATACAGCACAAAGACCTTCCTCCTCCAAGCGTTCCTCCATATTGGTAAGATTAATCAAGCTGATAACACCAGCAATCTGCTCCACCACACCCTTATCGAAAAGATGGAGATCCGAAGGAACAGGCACTTCCGTTCGATTGCGTACAATAAAGAGCGTGGAGCGTAACCCGGCAGCCTCAACACGTCGGCTAGACTCATTAATAATGCTCTCGTACTGGTAGTAACTGGAAGAAGTGATATGATTTGCATTGGCCACAATGCCGATGGTCGCTTTTTTTACACAATCCGCCACGTAGGTTCCAGATCCCTGCTTTCGCTCAATCAAGCCATCTTTTGCTAATCTAATCAACGCTTCACGAATCGTCATCAAGCTAACGCCAAACTTATTCGTCATTTCACGGTCTGTCAGTAACTTGTCTCCGGGAGAAAACTTTCCCGTTGTGATTTGCTTTCTCACATATCGTTCAACTTGTTCAGGTTTGGTCATTAACGCCATTGGTCTGCTTTCACTGAAATCTATCAGATTAAAACAAAAAACACTTTGAAATCTTTGCCAAAAAAGTGATTCATTAATAAGATCATTTTGATCCAGTTTCATTCTAACGCATATAGAATTATTGTCAACACAAAAATGGTTAATAATTAGATCATTTTGATCCAATTTCACTGTAACACATAAAAGATTATTGTCAACGTAAAATTGGTTAATAATTAGATCATTTAATCGGCTACGTCGGAAGCTAAGCTATAGTAATTGGTTAGCATTTTGGCCGTTTTTAATAAGAATTAGATGATATTGGGAACTCGGCCTTCACTGATTGTAGGCCTGTTGACATTCGCTAAATTACTGGCAAGACAGGGGATATGTCGAAAGATACTGCTAGGCCTACGTGGTCTACAAGTTTATCCCTGCGCATCAGTCGCCCAACAACTTTTTCCAGAGTTAGGGCCCTGGTGGCAAGCTTTATATTTCTAGAGGAATGCCATGGTATTCTATGGCTTTGGGGGTACCATCGAGTTCCAGTTCAATTACTGAATCGTATGGGTCAACGGGTTGGACTGGCAGGCCTTTGATAATAAGTTTGCCATCAGAAGTTTGTTCTACGTTTAACTGCTGACCTGTCGCCAGGAGCTTCGCTGATAAGACCTTGTTGGTTATGCCGACCAGACAGGCCGTTTCGCCAGGCCACCGAAAGATATGCAGATATGCTTGGTTTCCTCTGGCTGTGCAAGCACCAAGCATCCCGCCGTTGGTAGGCCAGGCGAATCCAGATGCTCCCCAACCAGCTGGCAAACGTTCGGAACCCAAAATCGATTCGCTGTTAATTTTCATCCATCTGCCGATTTCACCGAGAATGGATACAAATTCATCCTGTACCGAGCCATCTGGTTTCGGGCCGATATTCAAAACATAGTTGCCCGCGTTGGATGCGCAAGTAACAAGATTCTGGATAAGCTGGCTGACCGGTTTGAGATTTGGATTATGGCGAACGTATCCCCACGTGCAGAAATCGCCGATAGTCATGCATGACTCCCACCGCCGTCCTTTTTCAGATGCTTTGACTTCCTGCTCTGGAGTATCGAAGTCTCCCGCGAGTCCGCTTCGTCCGTTGATCATGATGTGAGGCTGAAGTTTTCGGGCCATATCATAAAGCTCATGAGCACCCCAAAATTCAGGAATAAGCCGAAACTCGGGTGTGCTGGCCCAGCCTCCGTCAAACCAAAGCAAATCTATATGTCCATAGTTCGTCAGCAATTCTTTTACCTGTGCGTGAATCTGCTCCACAAGCGCGGCGACGCTATCGGGATATTTTCCTGGATCGAAATAGCCGGGGAATCGCCAGTCAAGAAGTGAATAATAGAGGCCCACTTTTAAGCCATGCTTTCGGCAGGCTTTTACATAATCAGCAACGAAATCTCGTTTCGCCGCTGTTTTAACAGAGGTAAATTCACTTACCTTGCTATCATACAGACAAAATCCGTCGTGATGCCGCGTCGTAAAAACGACATATTTCATACCAGTTTCTTTCGCCAACTTAACCCACTGCTCGGGATCACAGCTGTTGGCTTTAAATTCGTCAGCTAACTTTGCATACTCGCTGCAAGGAATCCGCTCTACATGCTGCACCCATTCCCCTCTGCCTAACAGCGAATAAAGCCCCCAATGAATGAACATCCCAAAACGTGACTCATCAAACCAAGCATATTGCTTATCATTCATATATGTATTCCAATATTTTCAATTCTAAGATTTGTTTGAAATTAACCAAAAACAAAGTCCAACGTATTTCTGTTTGCCACTTTTAAAATATTATCTTCTGCCAAGCTCTTTAGTGCAGCTATTTCCTCTTCGTATCTGCCTTTAAGGTGAAATTCGCAAAACTCATCTGATGTCTGCTGGCGGCGGGTAATGAAAGTATAAGCCGGCGAATCGCTGCCCCACAGGATCAAGTCAGGATAGGCAGCTACAAGTTTTCGCATTACGTCGCAATAATTACTGAAATCTGCATCAATTAGCCGGCCGTTATCCAGCGTACCTTTTTCTATAAGCTCACGCACAAGATCAACCTGAATTTTTAACGCAGCTGTGTCTACCCAAACGTTTTTCAGCAGATTGGCATGATCCAAAAGGTCTTTGCAGAACAGCAAACAATGCGCGAGACAGAATCGCAATGACGGATATTTTTCCGCGATGTCCAAAATATCCTCAGCGGAGGAATATTCATCCATGCCAGCTGGTGCTGCATGAAATAGCAACGGGATATTCAATTTAGCAGCAAATTCAAGGATAACTTCGCCCTGGCCAGTCAACGTGCTAACAGGAACTTTGCGATCCACCGGATTTATTTTAATTCCATAAATGGGATAGTTCTCGGCCAGCTTTTTGGCGGCATTTATCTGCTGCGTGACCTGATTTGCTGTATCGAGGCAAATAAACGGAAGAAACCTGTCGGATATTTCGGGACAAAATTCGTATACTTCCTTCATCAACCTGAGGTTGTCGATTTCATAAGGAAATGAACTCGCAGGATAGCTGCCGAATGGAAATACAACATTAACGTCTACCCCGCCAGCAAGCTGGCGATAGTAAAGCCCTTCGATGCTTTGGCAGCATGGATAATCGAGGTTTTCGTACATGCCGGTATGCAGGCCTACGTGCGAATGAACATCGATTATTTTGCCTTCAAGCTCCTGACGTTTTTTGTGTTTAAAATTCATGCTTAGAATTCGATAGGTACAGCCCGCTCGTAAGTATCGCAGCTGCAATCGGCAGCTACGTTACCTGACAGTATAAGTTCACTGTTGATGATTTGCAAAATACTTGCTGGCACTAGCGGCGTAACGGGTCCGTGGGCTGCAAGACGGGAAATAAATCGCTGCCAGTAACCATCACCGCAGCCATAACCATCCCAGAAACTCACCAGCTTGGAATTCTTCAAATCGCGAGGGCCTATAGTCGCAGCCTTTGGCGGACACCACGACCAGTCACCGGCACTGCCAGCATCGCAGTAGAGCGTGTTCTGGCAGATAGTAATCGTTGAAATGTCGATAATCCTGCTGCCTAGTTCCAGATAGCCGTCGATATCGTCAACGTAATCTCTGCCCAGGTGTGGCTCGAAGAACGCAATGTGGCCACACCAACCAATGCCGCCATAGCATTTATCAGCCCCGCCAAGGTCTTCGAGCATTTTTGAATAATCGTTGACGTTTTTTGTGAGAGGAAAATGTATTTGGCTGTCCGGCATTCGCAGTTCCGGCTTGATTCGATCGAACAGGTCATGGTACATCCAGTATTGGAACCCACCCTTCCAATCTTTCGGCGCGGTGTTGCCGTCCTGGTCGGCGTATTCGTCCATATTGAACGTGTGGACGTGATGACATGGTATGTTCAGTTCATTTATCATGTGCGCGACTAATGCATAGCTTGGAATGGGAGCAGGCAAGATTATAACGTGTTGCCGGCCTTCCTCGAGAGCCCTTTGAATACCTGCTACAATATCTGTGACCCATGCGAAAAGAAACGCGGTGTCGTTCTCAATAACACGAATATTGAAATTCTTGTTGGGGTGATTGGTTATATCCGCGCGTTTGATGTTGCGTGCCTTTTTGCATGCCTCTACGTCACGGAATTCCAGATATTTCGACATCTCGTAATTGAATTGTACATCATTCTTCATCACAGTTACTCCTTGGTAGTTGGTATTAATTGTTCGGCATTATCAAAGAAAAGTTTGTTGATATCATTTTTATTCAGCTTAAGTTCATTGCAGGCTTGTTTGATGGCCTTCAATGCTTCGTACATGTACAGCGTATAGTTTGCCTCAACTTCTGGCGATTCTCTATCTTTATTGAAATAGAATGGATAGTTGGTTCTGTTGGTATATGTCTCACCGGACCACTGTCGCCGGCCTCGCATGTAAAAAATGGGATTGTCTGTACCGTATAGAATCCGGCCAGGCCCGAATGTTTCCAATGCGTATCTGTGAACATCAGGATTCAGAACAGCGGAGTTATCAAAAAACAGTTCGGAATCACTCGCCAGTTCAGGAAACGCCTTTTTCGCGTGTTCTAAACAATAACATCTACCAAGATGCGCAATGACAAGTTTTATATTCGGGTACTTTTCCCGAATCGTTTTTATTTCATGGATATTGTCGGGATGTCCCAGCCTACCGGCTTTGGGCACATGAAGTGTTACCCACTTCCCTCGGCGGTCAAGAATTTCAAGTAGATGATGCGGTAGAAAATCGAATATGGAGGCTTCAATATATTTATCGCGTGATGAAGGATCATGTCCAATCAGGTCGTAATAAACTTTAATACCAATAACAGCAGGGTTATCGAGAATAGATTCTAGCTCCTCGCCTGTTATCTGAGGACGGACCACCGCTAGGCGATACCATCCGAGAGACGGTATTTCCTCGCATAACCGTTGTTCGCTTTTTTCAAGGTCATATTCAAGCGAAGGGCATCCAAACGCTACGCATGAAACTTCTCTATTCGGATAAACAATACCGCAGCAGCGTTTTGCCTGCTGAGGAGTTATCATTTCCATAAGCTCGTTGACCCAGTATTGACGCTTTTTTTCTTCTGTCATCTCGATTAGTCGCAAATCCGGATAATCGAGATGCGTGTGCGCGTCGATAAATTTTGAAGGCACAAAATCCTCAAGATGCTCATACCAGAACCGGCGATCAACATCAGTGTAATTCCAAACGAAATATAATGGTTCAGGATTCATTTATCTTTTTTGCGATCAAAGCCGCTCCGTATGCACTTGCAGCCGATTCGGTAAAACAATCAACTTTCAAGCCAGTGATTTTTGTAATAATCGAAGGAATAATTTCACTTTGTGACGCAGGGCCGGTGAGTATCAGACGTTTAACTTCCATACCTGCATGTTTCATCAAATTCAACTGATTCAGCGTTTGGTTCGCCAACCCCAACACAACGGTATAAATAAGATTTTTCGGTTTGTCATTCATGGGAATTTCGGTGGTTCCCACTCCCGTTTCCAAAATCGGATCAATTTTAAATTTGTTTTCCTGGTCAGCTTTTTTAAGGAATTCGTCTACCGCAGATGTTGTTACATTTTCATGACCGATGGTTTTCATTGCCCATTCGATTATCGAGCCGCCGGTTCCCAGCGGAACCATTTGTCCGTAGAGGCCATCAACCGGATGCGGACAGGAAAATGCTTTGGGAGTAATGGGGTTCTGCATTTTATCTGTTACCGCTACTAATACCCAGGCGGTTCCTGTTGCCAACATCACGTCACCATTTTGCATGACGTTAGCTGCGATTGCAGCTGCGTATTGATCGTGAACTGCTGGAGAAACAGGTGTTCCATCTGCCAGGCCTGTTTCGGCTGCGGTTTTTTTGTTGATGCTTCCAGCCACGCTGAAAGCGTTTTGCAGAGTTGGTAATTGCTCTTCATCGACGCCCAGTTCATTAAGCAGATCAGTGTCGGCTCGTTTTTCATACGGATTTAACAATCCCGATATCGAAAGTGATGTAAAATCGTGTACCCGCCGGCCTGTCAGCATACCGACAATAACATCGCCGACAAATCCCCACTGTTTTATTCCGGCAAAAAATTCCGGCTGCTCTGTTTTCAAACGCAAAAATTGACCCGGAAACATTATTGCTTCGAAATATCCGGTGTGTAAAGCGAAAAACTCGGAACCCAGTTTTTCGGTCAAACGGTTATTATATTTTTCTCCGCGTGTATCCAGCCAGCTGATAACCTTACCGGCCGGTGTGATATTGTCGCTCAGCGGAAGAATCGCACCACCCTGAGAAGATATTCCGATAGAGACGATTTTCTCAGGGGAATATTTTGTGACGATCTGTTTTATTGCATCGCAAAGTGCGGAATAGATTTGAGAAATATCCTGTTCCACAGCACCATCGGATTGTTCCGAGCGGATGACAGAAGTCTCTCCGCTTTCAATAACCCGACAAGCCCCATCCATAAGTAAAGTCTTGATGTTGCTCGTACCGAGATCTATTCCAAGGTAATACATGCTTATTCCAAACCGTATTTCTTCACAGCCTGAGCGGCGGTGATTTCATTTTTCACGACGTCGCAAAGTGCTGCCTGGAATTTCATCGGATCGGCGACCTGGATAGCATTTCGGCCAAACACAACACCGCCGGCACCGGCAGCTACTTCATCTTCCGCCAGCTTCAATGCTTCAAGCTGGGTGGGAGTTTTTTCCGCACCAAGGCCTAGTATCGGAACGGGGCAACTGTCGGTAACTTCTTTGAATTTGCATGTATTGAAAGTTTTAATAGCGTCGGCTCCAAGCTCAGCCACAATTCTTGAACCTATAAGTACATCTCTATGAAGCTGCTCAGGCGTCATGTCGACATGTCCGGTCGGGAAATATTCACCAACAACCGGAATGCCGTACTGGTGACACTCGTTGCAGAGGTTCGAGAAAACTTCGACATTTTCGGCGTCGCGAGTTTCATCGCCGGTTTGCAAAGTAAGCGAAACCAACGCAATATCCATACCTTCACGCAATGCCTGTTCAACCGAATAAGAATTTACACTCTTGGCCTGGCGATAATTGAATTTGAAACAATAAACTGTATTCCAGTTCAGCCGAACCATCGCAAGAGGCCGCTTGGGTGCAGCAAAAAGTTCCCCGCAATGCCGCAGCATACCAGGAGCCAACAGCACCGCATCAATTTCATAATTGATCTTCTTGCAGGTATCCCGCAGATCAATCATGCCATCAATCGGGCCATCGAAAAGTCCATGATCAAAAGCGACCACAACCGCTCTCGAATCACCTGTCATACGTTTCAAACGAATTTCTCGTGCGTCCATTTCTTTACCTCATGTATATAAAAAGGAGAATACCAAAAGCTGACAAAACCTATTGTAAACTACAAAATAAAGGTTACAATTTTAAATATCGTCGAAATGTTATATTAAAACGATATTCCAAGGTTTGAAAATGCAGATATACAACATAGGCAGATGGAACAATCCTCAACACAAGGTTGGACGCTATGACCACAACCTTATTTCATTTTCGCTCAGGGGTCTGGAGTATTTCAAGGCCGGTGAATTTGAACTTATAAAACCCCACGCACTGCTTTTTGTCTTACCTGCTGGAATGGAAGTTGAATATCGTTATAACCATAATCGGGACAATCGCGGAATTCTTTTTGATTCGGATATTATCTCAGCTGGCGATAATGGAACCGTACAACTTAAAATACATGACCTGCAAGCTGAAATCCCGATGTATATTGAAATATCTTCCGAACATGTCTCAGGCTGGGAAATTGAATTCGTTCGTCTGAGCGATGCCTTTCAGAAAGCTACCCCAGAAGGGCTTATGAGATGCATGATGGGGGTTTACGATATCCTGAGGTACTTTCTTGATCGTAAGCCTGATACGTATTACTCATCACCGGATGCAAAATTGAAATGGCTTATCGATAATGACCCCAAATGTGAAAATTCAATCGAACAGCTAAGCCGCCAATGTAAGTACAGCAAAGACCATCTGCGGATAGCATTCAAACAACACTACGGTTTAAGCCCTCTGCAATATCGCAACCGAAAACGAATGACCCATGCGATGGAGCTAATCTCGAACAGTGATCTCACCGTAAATGAAATCGCAGCTGAATTAGGCTTTAAGCATAACACGCATTTTTGTATTCAGTTCAAAAAAAACTTCACCCTCACCGCCAGCGAAGCCATCGCACAATTCAGACATTTCAAAACGTAAGTTTTTTCTTGATGGTTGCAAAATAGCTGTCCATCCTGAAAATTACATCCGATTGTTTTTTGAGCACGAAAAATCAAATTTCAGAAGTAGTTGATGTCGATAAGACTGTTTTGGAACGCGGGCTTGGGCCGAGAATGTCGGTGAAAACGCGTTTTTTCTTTGGTTAATCAAAGCCTTTCGGTGGTAAATGACTAATGAATCACATCTGAAAACCGCGATAAAGCGTGTACCGAATGGCTATGACAATTGAATAGGAAATTTCACCTGAATTGAGCGATAGCTGATGTGGATTCTTGGGCCTTTTGCGAAGCGGCTGAGATGAAATTGTCTAAGTTCCAGCTATTGCCCTGCTGTGATTTCGCCAATGATTGACAGCTTTGGACTAAAATTGTCAGGTGTCAAGCACCAAGTTGGTCACTATCTGCATGTCCCTCTTGTAACTCTTTATTCTACAAACACTTACAACCCACCTTTTCACGTTGCCAACGTGAATGTCGTGAGTTCGAATCTCATCGCCCGCTTTTGAATCAGGCCTGACGGTAAATCCCGCCGGGCCTTTTACTTGCGCCACATCTCGCGACACACCCAAACCTTACGGCACCATCCTCCATTCCCAAACCCGCCTGAAAAGTTCCTGCCAACCAGTGCCAGTTGGTGCCAGTTCCAGCAACGACGCGCTGCATATGCGCTGCACGCCAGCGTTTCTGCTGCATATGTGCTGCTTGATGTTATTGTTTTGTTTACATCACGTTCTTCGCTTAATCATCGCCACTAGGCCAAAAGAGGCTAGCAACAACAGCGTCGCAGGTTCGGGAACGGGGGTCATAGCAGATGCTGTATTACCAAAGTTCGCTTGGACACTGGCATAGTCACCAGCGGAAACGACCCCATCACCACTTGCATCACCGAGAATACCAGCGTCACCTGTGTTACCGAA
Organism: Phycisphaerae bacterium; assembly: GCA_963664745.2. Lineage (GTDB taxonomy): Bacteria > Planctomycetota > Phycisphaerae > SM23-33 > SM23-33 > B1-G9. The sequence goes on along the minus strand of CAXXMC010000002.1, from coordinate 161,917 downwards.
ATTTGCTTGCACTGCGGCATAATCACCAGCAGAAACAACACCGTCACGATTTGCGTCACCCTCAAGCAGGATGGCAGGAATACTGGCTACAACACGGAACCCTTCATCGTAGTAATGAGTCGACGGGTTATCGAAATACCATTCCGATGACGAGAGCCATATATCGCTGACGGTATAGAACGACCCGCCCCGCACGCCACGGAACAATTCGTAATAAATCGTCTCATTCCATTCACTAATATTGCCGCCCTGGTCGAAAGTACCATACGGACTCTCTGAGTTCTCATGCTCACCAATTACAGTCCGGTAATACGGATTGCCTATCGTGTACCCGTTGTCCCAGAATGTCGCGTTATTACCAGGATCGGGGCTGATAAGGTCTTTGCTCGTGGGGGTATCACTGCATGTGGGGTAGTCCCAATAGTTCCCTGTGACCCCGTCGTTCTTGTGGTAGGCCGCCTTGTACCACTCATTCTCGTTGGTGATCGCCCACTTCCAGTCGGCCTCGCGGCGGATGGCCAGCAGGGCCGCGTCGCCTGTCACACCGTTCATGTAGTACGCTCCGTCTTCGGTAGTGGTCAGGTCTTGGGCGCCTGTCGGTTGACCATTGTGCAGCCAGTTGGCGAAACGCGCCGCGCTGCCCCAGCTCACATAGTTCACCGGACGATTCGCCCACTCTGCAGCCACGCTGTAGGTGTAGCTACCTGATGCGCCGCTACGATTTATGCGACAACCATAACCGTTCCAGCCATAGGCCATGTCGATGCAGTATAACCCGTGAGCGTCCGTGGCGGCCACGGCGTTGAGGAACTCTGTGTACTGGCCAGCCGTCACCTCGTATTTGCCGATGTTGTAGGCGTAGTTCACTCGGCCATAGCCTGTACTGTCTGCCGCGTTACCCGCATTACCCACGGCTACAGTTTCGATTGTCACATCAGCTATCGCGGGAGAACCCAAAGCCATAATCGTAAAGACAATACATATTGCAATCACTCTCATTTTCATCGTTTTTTCCCTTTGGAAAGAAACTGCCTCTTACAACCAAACATCACTATCCCGCCTAAAACCAGTGTAGAAAGTGTCACCGGTTCGGGAACTGCTTCTGAACTCCCCGCAACATTACCAAAGTTGGCTTGGACACTGGCATAGTCACCAGCTGAGACAACTCCATCTCCGTTTGCATCACCAGGAATACCGGGATCACCCGTGCTTCCAAAGTTAGCTTGCACACTGGCATAGTCGCCTGCAGAGACAACACCATCATGATTTGCGTCACCGAGCAGAGTGAAGGGTTTGAGGGTAACGCCCAGTTCCCCGGTGGTGTAGAGGGCAGATATATCCCACGCCAGGCCGAACAAAGGCGGAAGATTGATGGAGGAAAAACATCCCGTCAGCAAGCCATCCCAATCGAACAAGTCAAAGGTGTCACCGTTTTGCGGCTGGAATTCATCCAACAGTACAACGTCCAAGGTTCCATTAAGCGATGTAGAATTCGTTACAGTAATGTGGTCATATTCGCCGCAGAGGGTTGTACCGGTGAGTTCCATTATAAGGACATTACCCGCCATACATGTAACGTTGTCCAATGTAACGTCCCCCAGAGAATTGCCCGGAGAATACGAACCAGCGAAGCACACGCCTCCATCTCCCGCGAACGATCCGGCACCGGAAACATTACCGAAGAAAGTCACCTCAGCATTACCGGACACGTAGAACATCGCTGCGTTGTTGACCATATCATCCATTACGTTTACAGCGGACCCGTCAGCTATTATTACGGTTCCGCCGATAATGTCACCATCGCCATAGACAGTCGTATCCCCCACAATATTGATATGCCCGTTACTGGACCACCCGCCATATAAAGCCAATCTTCCGGAAACGTTGATCTTTCCGCTGTTTGCCAGATGTCCGTTGAACTGAAGTTGAGAACCGTCGGCATCGATCCTGCCGGCGTTGACGGATTCTTCGTTGGAAAACACTCGCATCGCCTGGCCAAGCCCCACGCGGAGCTGTCCATCCAAACCGATATTTAAATTCCCTCGAGAGTCAGAAGAAACGACCACATCCACAAGTCCTTCAACATCAAGTGTGCCATCCAATGTACCACCGTTGAGCATCAGCGAGGAACTGCTTGGCAGCTGACCACCGTTCATGCGTAGCGTCAATCCGCGGTCTATCCTAGTTTCTCCCAGCAGATCACCGCCCACCACCAGCGTTCCGCTACTGATAAGACGGAGTTTTTGAATATCTTCACCGTAAAAATCGCCTGCGACACCAATCGTACCACCATCAAGACGAATTGTGTTTCCACTACCTATTTCTCCTACTGTCAGTATACAGCTTGAACCCAGCACGGTGTCGAAATCACTCAGCGTACCACCAATGTCTATCACACCGGAACGGAACGATATTGTATCGCCTGTGTACATGTCTCCTGAAACCGACAGTAGCCCGCCGTTTATATTAAGTGAACTGAAGTTTCCGAGAATCAAATTTTCCGCCGTGACCGTGCCACCGCCGTCAATGTTCAGCACACCACTACCAACTAATCCGATGTAGAGTGTCCCGTCATTTGTCCATGTACCGGATATCGTCGCCTGGCCTGTCGAACCGGATGCGAAACCGAGATATCCGTCGGTGTTGCTCACGGAACCACCTGAGGCGACTGTCAGTGTACCGTTACCATACCCACCGACCATAAGACTTCCGCTGTTTATCCACACACCACTGATGCTCGCCTGGCTGAAGGTACCCGCTCTTTGACCGATCAAACCATCGGTATTACTGACCTGTCCGCCCGAAGCAACAGTCAGTGTACCGTTACCCATACAGACGGAGCTACCACCCACATGGAGGTCCCCGCTGTTTTCCCATATACCGATGACGTTCACCTGCCCACCAGAATTGATAAGACCGTCGACGTTGCTGACCTGTCCACCCGATTCAATGCTCAGGATACCTCTAATATCCAAAAAGCCGGTGTTTGACCAGGCACCAGCTACATTGGCCGTCCCAGTCTGACTGATAGTGCCAAGATCGTTGCTGACCTGTCCTCCCGATTCAATGCTCAGGATACCTCTAATATCCAAAAAGCCGGTGTTTGACCAGGCACCAGCTACATTGGCCGTCCCAGTCTGACTGATAGTGCCAAGACCGTTGCTGACCTGTCCTCCCGATTGAATCGTCAGCACACCCGCCCCTCCACTTCCAACAGATATAGATTCACTGTTGGTCCATGTTCCTGCTACTATAACAATACCGTTCGCTGAAGTAGCGTTATAACCCTCACCAATCAGGGAACTAATGCTACGGACAGAACCACCATGTTCGATTGTCAAAGTACCGTAACCGTTGTAACCTACAAAGAGAATGCCATCGTTGGTCCATGTCCCCGCGACGGTCACATCACCTATAGCTGCCTGCTGACCAACATAACCATCGGTGTTGCTGACAGAACCACCCGAAGCAATTGTCATCAAAGCTTCTTCGGAGTTGTATCCCACCACCAACTGACCGGTGTTTGTCCATGTTCCGCCAATGTTTGTACTGCCGCCATAAACGGTACCAAGCAAGTCGGTAATCTGTCCTCCTGGGAGAATATCCAGCACGAAATCCTTATGCATCTCGAAGCTGTTTCCACTGTCGAACGTACCGCCCACGGTTATGTATCCATGCTGACCCCATGTCTGTATGCTGGTTACCATACCTCCGGGTTCAATATCCAGTGTTCCAGTACCGTGTGTGGAGGAGTTTCCCAACTGTATACCGGTGGTGGTCCATGTTCCGCCCACAGTCACATTCCCGCTGGAACCTGTATAATTTGCGCCAAGATAGCTCATGCCATTCGTAACCGTCCCACCCGGACGGATGTTCAAGGTACCGCTGCCATAAATCCCAAGCGTCATAGAACTGCTGTTGGTCCATGTCCCCTCTACAGTAACCACCCCGGATGTTCCTGCAGACCAACCCATAGCACCCGAGCCTCCTATTACAGACCCACCCTGTAAAATGTTCATCGTGCCATCCCCCCCATACCCAAGTACACCGTACCACTACCACCATAATTTTCGAACGTACCAGCCACGGTCAGCAGACCGGTCGAACCGGCTTCTCTTCCTATATAGCTTTCCCACCAGCCTGTCACTTCACCACCGGCATCAATTTGCATTGTACCACTACCCATATTTCCCACATTAAGCTGGCCGTCTATCGCCAGGCTACCAGCGATATTCGCTGAACCGGTAGAACCGGCCACCGGCGCGATGTAGACATGCTTGGTACTGACCGTTCCGCCTGTAGCAATATTCAACTCACCGGCACCGATAGTATCACCAAGCTGCAGGTTGGCATTCAGCGCCCACTGGCCGTCTCCGGTATAACTCGCACTGGTGTTACCGTGGGTCCAGATTTTGTATGCGTGCAGCGAAAGAGATGCGCCATCCAGCAGGGCATCGTTCGTTGTGGCGGGTGTACCCGGTGTTGCAGTGAAACCATATCGAATGCTGTTTGTTTCAGCGTCGAGGCGATAGCCACCCTCAGTCCATGACCATGCATCAGTACCCGTATGGGCACCGAGGTTTGTCGAACCGATTACCCCACCAAGTGAGTCGAAAGTAGTAACACCTATCTGCCCGCTGTCTGTGACGGTTTCGGTGCGGCTTAGCTGATACCCACCATACACAATCCCGTATCCGCCGGTGGCCAACCGATGGGCATCATAACCCAATGCCACCAGATCAATGTCCTGCCAAATGGATGTTTCACTCGTCACGGTCGGATTAAGGTAGTAAGCACCTTCAACCGGATCGGGCAAGGTACTGGCCCGCGACCAATCCATTGTGTTGATCCATCCTGAACTTAGTGGAGTCTCAAAACCACCGTTAACAAGAATGTTGGTATCCAGGGGTGGATCCCCAAATAATGGGCCTGTGATAATAAGCAAGAGCAAACCCATACACAAACCACGAATCAACGCAAACCTGAACAAGTAAATCACCTCACTTTATCAGCAAAAACATGCGCCTCCACAATCATCGCACAAGCAAACGAACTTGTAACGGTTATGTACACAAAAAGCAAAATCCCCAAGCTAATGAGGCGGATTATTACAGAAAACACACTCGGATATTGTCTCACAGACTGCGTTTTTTGTCAATTCTCAAACCTGACATTCTCAAACCTGACATTCTCAAACCTTTTATTTTAATGCCTGTTATCACCAGAAAACCGATTGAGGCGTTCGCATAAAATCACAATCGTCTGTCCTTTCAGGGATCGTCACCCCATGTCCAACCTCAAAACAACTATCCAACTCGTGTCTGCCTGAGCAGTTTCGCGAGGGTTTGTTTCTCGCCGGCTGAGAGGTTATGCGAACCTGGGAAATTACCCTGGGCCTCTCAAGGCTTCCGGCCTGTACTTTTCTCAGGCGGTGATCTGGGACAAGCAGCATCCAGTTCTCACGCGCAAGGATATGATGGGAGCATTTGAAATTTGTTTCTATGGTTGGAAAGAGGGTGCAGGCCACCATTTTTACGGGCCAAACAACGCTACGGACCTCTGGCACGTCAAGAAAGTCAATCCGCAGTCAATGGTACATTTGACGGAGAAGCCCGTCGAGTTGGCGGTGCGTTCAATTCAATATTCATCCAAGCCAGGTGAAAACGTACTCGACCTTTTCGGCGGCAGCGGTTCGACGCTCATCGGTTGTGAGCAGACAGGCCGCAACGCATTTCTGATGGAGTTGGACGAATTGTATTCTGATGTGATTGTCAAACGCTGGGAAGAATTTACATCCCAGAAAGCAAAACTTATTCGTAATGGAAAAGAGGTTTCGCTGTGAGTTCTTTATTTCCGTTTTCCCAAAAGACGAACGTGTTTGGCAAAAGGACCGGTCTTTATAGCGTTGGCAAATCGTTCATCGGCAGTCACAAAAACGGCATCCTGTTTGATTGCGAGTGCAAGATAGAGACTGTCGTAAACCGTTCGGCCTGTTGTGACGGCCAGCTCCACCGCAAAAGACACAAAGGATTCACTGGCGTAGATTTCCACAGGAAGCAAAAGGAACTGGCGAACGATTTCAGTGAGTTCATCAGCAGAAAGCAGGTTGCGTTGATGACATTTCCAGACAATATTTCCAAATTCAATCTGAAACAAATCCGGTGCCATCAGATTGTGCTTTCCATCCAGAAGGTTGAGTGCGATTTCAGCCTGGGGTTCCGGCAAAAACCACTTGGCAGCAACGCTGGCATCGACCACGATGGATTTCATCTGCTTCGGTCCTCACGCAGAATGTCAGCACTATTGGGAAAATCGCGGTCAGCAAGCCGCCTCTGCCATTGCCGGGCCACTTGCCGTGCTTCGTTAAAACCCAAGCCCGCCGATTGTGTGAGAATCCAATGGACTTCACTTTGCAGGGATCGGCCATGCCGACTTGCACGGTCCTTGAGTTTTTCAACAACCTCGGGCTCGAGGTTACGCACCAGAATCTGTGACATAATAAAGCTCCTGTTATTAAATGCTATCATAATGATAGCACGAGAGCCTTTAACTGACAAGCATGGGAAGGGTATTTTCTTCAAAATATTCAAGGATTGCCAAACAAAAAATACCCCGGTTTTCTGGGCCGGGGTATTTTATAAGGGCGGAATAGTTTTTTTACTTCTGGGCGGCGAGGGTAAACTTGCCGCGTTCGACCTGCGTGAATCGGCTGGCGTCGCCTTTGGTTTTAATCTCGCGGCGGAGGGCAGCGCTGAGAGTATTGGCTGGTGTCAGGCCGCCGTTGCGTGGCTGCCAGATTTTGGCATCCATGGCCTTGGTGACAATCTCCTGGCAGTTCAGTGGTCGCTCGCAGGCCTCGAGTACGCAAATCGCAGCCTTGATAAGGCTGAGCAGTTTGGTGTTTTCAGTGTTGGCACCCGTCGCGGCAGGTTGGCCCGTGTCGCGTTTTTCTTCGGAAGTGGTATCTTTGCTCGATTCGTTGGGATTCGTTTCACCCGTGGCGGTGAGTTCGGCCTGAGCCTCGGCCTCATATTCCGCTTTGGTGAGGATTTTCTTGGGCGATTTAAGTTTACCGGCGACAGAATTTTTAACATTGCCGTCTGTCCGAGGCTTCGCCGGCATAGTCGCAGGCCCACGCAGTCTCTGGGCGGACTTTACTTTGATTTTTTTGCCCGTCTTAAGGTTCAAACCGTGGTACCCACCGGATGGATTCTCGCTGGTGATTTTTACAGGGACGACCTTGTTAGTAACCTTGGCGAGATACACGCCACCGACTTTTACTTCGTTCTTCTTCATTATAGTTTCCTTTCAGGTTTAAGAAATTTCAATAGCGGAAAATGTTTCGTCAATTGAGATCGTCCATCATTTCGTTGTTGTTGGTTTGTGTCGCCATAGTTTTTTGCCCTTTCGTGTTTGGTTAGGAATGCAGTTCATCAAGGCTGCGCTGTATTTCGGATTCTTCGAAGCCGGAAAGAAAAACCAGCGTCTCCAGCAAGTTTTTCTTTACGTGGCCGAGGGTACCGACCGTGGACCAGTTCAGATCGTCGCGATTGTCGAACTTCTCGAGTTCACATTCCAGCCAGTCGGTCAGGCTGGCGATGTCGGCACGGGCGCGTTTATACGAGTCCATCATTTCTTTTTGGCGAGGTTGGGTTGCCATGGTTGTTCTCCTTGCTGGTCAGCAGTTGCTGATTCTCAAAAGTTCGGTGTAGTAAGCATGTTTCTCGCTGCTGGACCCTACGTACCCATCGAGCTGTTCCTGCAGGCAATCGGCCATCGAGAAAATGTCTTCTTCGCAATCGGCGTTGACGTAATGTTCGTGGCCGTCGGGCGTGGTTGGCGAGAAAATCGTTACCAGAATAAAATCTGTGCCGTTGTGCATCCCGTCGCGTCGCTGGGCGGTAGCGTACCAATGGCCTGCCTGGCCATTTATCTCGTGGCGTCCTTCAAAATCGATTCGTGTGATTTTCATGTTCTTTCTCCTCTCGTATCTGGTGGTTCAGTCCTGAAAAGCGCTGTCTGGATGGTTGATTACCAGGATGTTTCTTGGCGTGTACCCACATCTGCGTGCTTCGCTGTTGATGGCCTTGCGGATCTTGCTGCCGGGTTTGGCTTCGAAATAAATCTTTGCCAGGTGTTTCCAGGAAAGTTTTTCGATTCGCCGTCCCAGTCGTGTGGTGGCCATCAGCCATTTATAGGTTTCTGCAGCGTTCTTTTTTGTCTTCCTGGCCTTTTTCATCGTTATATCCTTTCTTATCAATGGTTTATGTTTTGTATTCATAACCACACAGTACCTCAAAGAAAAAAGACATCAAGCTAATTAAATGCTTTTATTTAAAGAATTTACATTATTTTTGTAACTCTGGAAGGAATTTAGAGATATGACCGAAAAATCAGGTGATAACCTGAAAATTACGACCGTCACGCCCGCCCAGGCAGCAAAGATTTTCTCAGCTGTCTATAGCCGGCGGATTACGGAAGATCAGGTCCGCAAAATCGCCGAAGCCGGCGAATTACTCCGGCCTGATGGGACCATGAACATGCTTGAGTATGTGGCGTTTCTGGCAAAGGAGGTGACCAGTGGCCTCACCGATTAATCCTCGCAAACTCCGGCCGGCAGACCTGCTTCGTCTGCTCAACGGTACCGGAAAATGTTCTCTTTCTGAGCATCAACTCCGCCGCCAGCGAAACCGGGCGGGCTATACCATCGGCGATGCGCGAACGGTGGATATGTTCAAATATGCAGCCTGGCTGACGCTCGAGTATTTTCAAAAAATCAAGAACGATTCCAGTACAGATGGGTTTGATTACGACAAACACAAACGCCGGACTGCCGAAAATTACGCAGACGCCGTCCGCTCAGCTCAGGATATTGGCGAGTTACCAGCTGTAGTCAATCCTCAGCGCCGTGCAGGAGCGGAAGCCAATTTCAAAAAATTCTGTGAGACGTATTTCCCGGAAGTTTTTTATCTGCCATGGTCGCCTGATCACGACAAGGTGATTGAAAAAATTGAAAAGGCTGTTCTCACCGGCGGATTGTTCGCCGTGGCTATGCCCAGGGCAAGCGGTAAAACTTCAGCAATGCAGATGGCCTGTCTCTGGTCGGCTCTTATTGGTGCGGTACCGTTTGTAACGCTCATCGCCGCCAGTGCAGAGCGGGCAAAAGATTTGCTTGAGAACATCAAGGTCTGGTTGGAGACCAACCCGCTACTGACGGAAGACTTTCCGGAAGTCTGTTTCCCAATCAGGGCACTGGAGCGAATCACCAATCGCCAGAAGGGCCAAAAATACCAGGGCGAGCCGACTCGGATTGAATGGGCAGCAGATAAGGTTGTGCTGCCAACGATTCCCAACTCGAAGGCATCGGGTGTAGTAATTTCGTGCAGCGGTATGAAGGGATCTGATATTCGAGGCCAGAACCATGCCCGCGCCGATGGGCAGGTTGTTCGGCCCGCACTGGTGATGGTGGATGACCCGCAGACGACGGAATCTGCATGGTCACCTTCGCAGTCCCAGCGTCGGGAGGCGATTCTTGCCGGTGACGTTCTCGGCATGGCCGGTCCGGGCAAAAAAATCGCCGGTCTGATGGCCTGTACTGTAATTCGGCCAGCTGACATGGCGGATAATATTCTCGACCGCGATAAACATCCCGAATGGCAAGGCGAACGGACGAAGATGATTTATTCGTTCCCGACAAACGAAAAACTCTGGGCAAAGTATGCTGAAATCCGCGCAGATTCTTTGCGGAATGATGGTGATGGTGCGGAGGCTACGGAGTTTTATCGAAAAAATCGTGAGGCAATGGATGCCGGTTCGCGAGTTGCCTGGCCTGAGCGTTACAACGAAGATGAAATCTCCGCCTTGCAGCATGCGATGAACCTGAAATTGCGAGATGAGGCTGCCTTCTTTGCCGAATATCAGAACGAACCTATCGTTGAAACCCAGGGCGAGGAGATGCTGACTGCCGAGGAGATTTCTTCCAAAACCAATGGCTATGCCAAGGGTGTAATTCCTCTTGGCTGCAATCACCTGACGATGTTCATTGACGTCCAGCAGAAGGCCTTGTTCTGGACGATTTGCGGTTTTGAGGATGGTTTTACCGGCTATGTCATAGATTACGGCACATGGCCTGACCAGAAACGTCCGTATTTCACGCTTCATGATATTCGCAGGACAATCCAGCAGGCAAAGCCGGGTGCCGGCCTGGAAGGTGCGATCTATAATGCCCTGGAAGAACTATGCGGTGAAACCCTTTCTCGCATTTATCGTCGCGAGGATGGTGCAGATATGCGTATTGAGCGCTGTCTCATCGATGCAAACTGGGGACAGTCTACGGATGTGGTGTACCAGTTCTGCCGGCAAAGCAGATTTGCGGGCATAGTTCTGCCCTCACATGGAAAATATGTCGGCGCATCATCCATGCCGTTTTCGGAATACAAACGTAAGCGAGGTGACCGGGTTGGCCATCATTGGCGAATCCCTAATACAACAGGCCGGCGTCAGGTACGCCATGTCCTGATTGACACGAATTACTGGAAAAGTTTCGTTCACGCCAGGTTCGCCGTTGCCATGGGTGACCCGGGATGTATGTCCTTGTATGGCCGGGATGAAAAAACTCACCGGCTATTATCGGAGCATATAACCGCCGAGTTCCGGATCAAGACAATGGCGCGAGACCGTATCGTCGATGAGTGGAAACTCCGCGCTACGCGCCCTGATAATCACTGGCTGGACTGCATCGTTGGCTGCATGGTCGCTGGAAGTATCCAGGGAGCAAACCTTGACGGCTTTGCTTCCGTACGTTCTGCGCCAAAAAAACGACTCAAACTCTCAGAATTGCAAAGGGGTAAAAACTAATGAACACTGCTACCGAAAATCTCCGTCAAACGGGTCTTTCCTGCCCGAAGTGTGGCTGTCGCGATCTGCGGGCTTATTACACCAGGCCGAGGAAAGATCATATCCTCCGTAAACGAATCTGTCGCTATTGTGGTAAAAAAATCGTCACACGCGAAAAAATTTCGGGCTGAAGTTCCAATACTGGAACTTTTTCTCAAAAAAATCACCAAGGGGTACAAACCTGCCCAATCGGCGGCAGATAAGTCTATGGAGGCGGGTAATAAACGCCCGCAAAAAAATTCAATGACAGACGATACTATCACTAATGCAGTCAAACAAAGCGCCGCCGGGCCTAAAAAAGCCAGTGGAGATTCTGGCTCCATCGAGCAGCACTCGCTGGCTGACCAGATTGCCGCGGATAAGTTCATTGAATCCAAAAAGGCAAGTCAGGGCAGGGGACTCGGTATCAAACTTCTCAAAATCTCTCCGGGAGGGACCGTCTGATGTGGCCTTTCCCTAATTTTATTAAAAAGTCAAAACACACCAGGCGATTCGGGCCGACTGTCGTTCGCGCAAAATACGATGCGGCCCAAACCACTGCCGATAATGTCCGTCACTGGACGATGGCCGATGGACTCTCGGCAGATTCCGCCAACAGTAGCGACGTTCGCAAAAAACTCCGCGAACGCAGCCGTTATGAAGTTGCAAATAACTCATATGCCAAAGGAATCGTCCTGACAATCGCCAATGATACCGTCGGCACCGGCCCACGACTGCAAATGTTAAGTGAATATGATGAGATCAACCGCAGGATAGAGCGGGCGTTTGGTAACTGGGGCGATGCAGTCAATCTCGCTGAAAAACTCCGCACCATCCGAATGGCAAAAACAACTGACGGTGAGGTTTTTGGTGTTTTGACCGCCAATCCATTCGTCGATTCGCCGGTAAAGATGGACCTCCAGTTGGTTGAAGCTGACCGCGTGGCGCTACCTTTTCTGCAAAAGTCATATTGCGACGATGGTGTGGATGGAATCTCCTTCGACAGCTGGGGCAACCCGAGCAATTACTGCATTCTTCGCAGTCATCCAGGCGAGTTGGGTAAGTGGGGCAGTGATTATGACCTGCTTGACGCCTGTGATGTTATCCATTACTTCCGGGCAGATCGGCCCGGCCAGCATCGTGGCGTTCCTGAAATCACACCGGCATTGCCATTATTTGCACAGTTGAGGCGTTATACCCTTGCCGTACTTGGCGCAGCTGAAACCGCTGCCGATTTTGCAGCCGTTCTTTATACCGACTCGCCCGCAAACGGAGAGGCCGCCGCCGTCGAGCCGATGGATATCATCGAACTCGAAAAAAGAATGGCCACCACACTTCCCGATGGTTGGAAGCTGGGGCAGCTCAAGGCAGAACAGCCCTGCACATCTTATTCTGAATTCAAACACGAGATTCTCAATGAGATCGCTCGCTGTCTGAATATTCCATACAACATCGCAGCCTGTAATTCCTCGGGTTACAACTATGCATCAGGCCGGCTGGACCATCAGACTTATTTCAAATCCATCCGGGTCGAACAGTCGCATCTGGCACAGATGGTACTGGACAGGATTTTCAGGGCATGGTGCCAGGAAGCGATGCTGCTCAATGAATTTTCTGTGCTGCGGAATACAGGTTCAACTTTATCAAAAATCCCGCACCAGTGGTTCTTCGACGGTACGGAACACGTCGACCCGTTCAAGGAAGCCAGGGCTCAGCAGACCCGTCTGGCCAGCAATACCACCACGCTGGCAGTCGAATTCGCACGTCAGGGCAGGGACTGGGAGACCGAGCTTCGCCAGCGGGCCAAGGAAAAAAAGTTAATGACAGAGTTGGGACTTCTGGAGCAGGAAGTCCAGCCATCAAAAATTGATAAAAAAGTTACGGAGGATGAAGTCAATGACATCATCGAAGAAGCAGCTGCCTGAGAATCTTTCAATCGTATGTCCGCTTTCCTTTGAGGCTGCGGATAAAAACTCATCGCCGGAAAACGTAATCCCGCGTTTTTCCATGGTTGCTTATACCGGCGGGGTAATGAACATCGCGGGTTTTCCGCATCCGGTTGTGGTTGACCTGGAAGGTCTGAGCATAGACCGCCAGGATATTCCCGTCCGCTTGGACCATAATCCGCGCCAGGGAGTGGGCCATACCACCGGAATCGTCAAAGTTGATAACACCATTCTGGTTGAGGGGCTGGTCAGTCGCGATACGACCTGGGCTCGTGACGTTGCACGTAGCGGGGTCAAAGGTTTTCCTTGGCAGGCGAGTATCGGGGCAGCTGTTATCGAGGCGGATTTCATTCCCCATGGCAGTGAAGTAGTCGTCAACAATCAAAAGTTTACCGGACCTCTTCACGTGGTCCGCAGATCAGTACTCAAGGAAGTCAGCTTCGTAGACAGCGGGGCTGACACAAACACACAGGCAAAAATTGCCGCCAAGGCACAGGAGAACAAAACAATGGTAGACACAAACACCAGTACGGAAACCAAGGTTGAAAATACCGAGGATCAGACCGTCGAAAAAACCGGCGAGTCCCAGGAAACTCCCGGCAGTGAGGATGCGGATAACAAAAATTCCGCAGAGAAAACCCCAGACACCCATACGCCCAAAACTCTCAACGCATCAGCTGCAGGGAAGGATCCGGTAGCTGAGATGCGCCGGCAAATGGCTGATGAAACCCGTCGTATCGAGGCGATTCGGAAAGTCTGCGGCGGAAAGTTCCCGGACATCGAGGCCAGTGCCATCGAAGAAGGCTGGGATGAGACGAAGACCGAACTTCACGTACTCCGCGCCTCCAGGCCCAAGGCTCCGGCCATTCAGACCGGCGGCAATTCGGTCGAAACTCCGCAGGTTCTCGAGGCTGCGGCATTGATGGCGTCGGGTTTGAGAGGCAAAAGCATCGAGGCCGGTTACGATGAGCGAACGCTTGATGCGGCTGATAAACTTCGCGGCCTGGGTATTCAGGAGTTCTGTGAGCGCGCCGTGGGCAGGCAGTTGCCGCGTTTTCGTCGTGACGCTACCGGCTGGCTGCAGGCTGCGTTTTCCACAGCGTCTCTGCCTGGCATCCTCAGCAATATAGCCAACAAGATGTTGCTGGAAGGCTACAACTATGTGGAGGATGCCTGGCGGCAGATCTGCAAGATTGCCTCGGTCAACGACTTCAAGGAGCACACCCGGTATCGGATGACCAGTGATTTTCAGTTTCTGCCGGTTGGTCCTGACGGTGAACTCAAGCATGGCAAAATCAGCGAGCAGCAATTCGGCCAGAAGGCTGATACCCACGGGATCATGTTTGCCCTGACCCGTCAGATGATTATCAATGACGACATGGGCGCGTTTACCGATATCCCGCGTCAGATCGGTATCGGTGCGGCTGAGTCCATTGCCGATGCTGCCTGGACGCGGGTTCTGAGTAATCCCACCCAGTCCGATACGAAGACTTTCTTCCATGCGGACCATAAGAATTATGCCTCCGGTACCGACACTGTCCTGAGTGTGGACGGCCTGACTGCAGCTGAGGTGCTCTTCCTCAGTCAGACCAAGCCTAATGGCAAACCTCTGGGCGTCGCGCCAAGTATTCTTCTGGTGCCCACAGCCTTGAAGGTTCTGGCTGAGCTGCTCATGACGAGTTTGAAGCTCAACGAGACCACCACCGCCAATAAGCCAAAGCCGCAGGACAATCCGCATGCCGGAAAATTCAAGGTCGTCTCCAGTACGTACCTGAGCAATTCCAGCTTCACCGGCTACAGCAACAAGGCCTGGTACCTCTTCGCAGACCCCAATCGTCTGCCGGCAATTGAGGTCGCATTCCTCAACGGAGTTGACCGTCCGACGGTCGAAAAAACCGACGCAGATTTCAGCACGCTGGGCATAGATTTCCGTGGATTTATTGACTTCGGCGTACGCGAACAGGACCACCGCGGGGCAGTAAAAATGAAGGGTGAAGCGTAGTCCGATTGTGGATTTTGGATTGCGGATTTCGGATTTTTTAAAAACAACTTTTTGAGGAGTACATAAAATGCAGGCAAGATTTATTCATAAAGGTCTTTTGATTGACTATACACCATCCTCGGCAGTCAGTGCCGGCACACCCATCTCTCAGAACGGGTATGTCGGAATTCCCAGTCTCGATATTGCCGCCGATGCGCTCGGCGCTCTGGCAGTGACCGGTGTCTTTGACATTGTCAAGGTGTCCGGGGCGCTGGCCATCGGCGATATTGTAGGCTGGGATAACGACGGTGACCCCGTCGGTGGCACAGCCGGGACCGGCGCGGCAACAAAAACTCTCTCCGATGCGGATTTCGTACTGGGTACCGTCATTGCCACTGCCCTGGAGACCGGTACTGTTGCGAGGGTACAGCTGAACCAGTTCCCGGGCAGTAAGATTCTGGAAAGTTTCCCGGCCATTGCAGCCATTGCCGACCTGGACCAGACTATCAGCGCCACTTACGACCAGGCTGAGGTGCAGGCTATCAGCGACAAGGTAGATGCGATTCTGGCAGCACTGCGGTCGGCTGGAATCATTGCAACGGCGTAAGTGGAAGTCTTTTTAAAAAAAATTCGGCTGGGCTGGTGGAGTTTGAAACATGACTGACCTAATGAAACAACGAGCAGAGTTTCTGGAATCGAAGCGTGATTCATTCTGCGCCAGTCCGGTCGAATACAGGCAACTTGGCGGTGTGACAAAAACCATCAATGCCACGATGGGCAAGAGTGATTTTGAAACCACAGATGACAGCGGCCTCAAAATCAGCGGTTCGGTTGTGGATTTTCTGATTCTCTCGAACGCACTGGGTTTTGAGCCAAAGTCAGGTGACATCATCGTGGATTCCGGCAGGAAATATGAAGTGCTTGATCTTGGCTCTGATGGCCCGTGGCGATGGAGTGAGCCTGGTATTACCTACCGCATACATACTATGAATATTGGAGTTTCTGAATAATGTGCGAACCGGATCAAAATTTTGTTCCTGAAAGCTGCAAAGATGAATTCAGAGCCATCCATGACAAACTTGACAATATGGACGAGGCCATCCGGGGCAACGGAAAACCCGGAATCAACACCCGGCTGGACAGACTGGAACAGTTCGCAAGGTTTTTGTGCTTCCTGGTTGGCGTACTTTTGATGGCACTGATTGGTACATGGTTGAAGGGTTCTTAGGAAAAAATGAGTACACAAAATATTTTTGACATAGCGAAGGCGATAGTTACCGACCTGAATTCCGCGCCGGCTGAGACTTTTTCCGAAAACTTTACAGCCGTTTTCAAGCTCATACCAAAGTATGAAGTTTCGGAATTGTCGGAACTGAAGGTAACTGTTGTCCCCCGCAGCTATGAAATGACCAATCTTTCACGGGCTGCAACGGAATATGATTTTTCCATCGATATCGGCATCCAGAAAAAACTCACTACCGCTGATGTGGAGACTGAATGTACGGAACTTTACCCACTGGTAGATGAGATCATTGATTTTTTGCGAAATCGCCAGCTTACCCAGACCCCATGGGCCAAACGCCGGAGCTACCAAACATGGAAGCCAGGCTGTCCGTGTGATGCCAACTGAGAATAATTTTCTGGACATTCAGGGTACGCTGGGCGGAACGGGCGCTTTGCAGATTTTTTTAGAGTCCAATTTAAGCGCCTCCGGCAGGATAGTGACTGGGGATGACGTCGGTTTATATATCACTGCAAGTGTGACAAGGTCACTGGAATTGTCCGGCGAAATAAATATTCCTGACCTTGAGATAAATTGTACTGCCAATGGCCAATATTGCAGTGTCGATCTCACGAATTCTTTGGTTGATATCGGCGATGTTATTCTTGGTTATTCATCCGGGACAAACTTTGCAAAACTCAATCTCCACGGCACGGCGAAGATAAACTCCATTATTCGCAAAACAGGCAATGCATCATCGTTACATGAAGTGAATCTCAACTCAAGTTTTATTGAGCTTTCCGCTACGTTTACCGGAACCGGAATTATCGTCACAGCTGATGCTGACAAGGTTCATATCGTCAATCCAATCGCCGGAAGCGGGTCGCTTATAGATGTGGAAGTCGACAACCAGGTTCACGCCCATGACTGCACGGTTGATGGCGATTGCGTAAATGTCAGTGACGATACGGAAGTTTATCCATCTTCTGCGGCCCTGATGGGTGCAGGAATTTAAGTTTTTCAATTTTTTTAAAATTTTTCAACAAATCCAAATAAAGGAGTATAAAAAATGCCAAATTTTGTTTTAGGTAAAGACGGCAAGGCCTATTACAACGCAACGCCACTTACTGAAGTCGGAGCTGTAACGGGCACTGAGCTGGACAATATCAAGGACGTCAATACGGACCTGTCCACGGGCGAGTCTGATATTACTACCCGTGCCAATAACGGCTGGGAAGCGACGGCAGCGACCCTCAAAAAAGGTGTCGTCACCTTCAAGATGATCTGGAAACCTGGCGATGCGGGCTTCGATGCAATCCAGTCTGCCTGGGAGAATTCTGCGGAGATAGCCTTGATGTTCCTGGACGGTCCTGTGGGAACGGCAGGCAGCCAGGGACTCTCGGGTAATTTTAGCATCTCGAACTTCTCGCGTGATGAGCAGCTGACCGAAGCCATGGTTGTCGATGTCACGGCCAAGCCTTCCAGCTTCACCTCCTGGCATAAAGTCGCAGCTTCTTAGAAGGAGAATTTTTGAAAATGAAAATTTTCAATGACACAAAAGGTGACGGCTGGCAGGTTGAGATAAATACGACTGTGGTCAAGCGGGTTAAAACTCTTCTGGATATAAATCTCCTCAGCCTGGCTGATGATAATTTCGCACTCCTGGACAGATTGTCAACTGACTTGATTCTGCTGGTTGATGTTCTGTATGTCGTCTGCTGTGATCAGGCCAAAGAGCGGGAAATCTCGGATGAGGAATTCGGCAGAAGAATGGCAGGCGATGAGATAATCGCGGCCCGTGATGCCTTGATCGAAGAGTTGATAAATTTTTTCCCAGATGCCCGGAGACGGGCAATGATGAAGACAGTGACGGGCAAGGCCCGGGCACTGACGGAAACAATTCTCAACAAGGGCCAGGCTGCGATAACGGAAGTGGAGAGTCTGGACACCGAAGCCGTGGCCAGCGCGCTTATGAGCTCATTTGGCAGCTTGCCGGAATCATTGGAGTCGACCCCGGCCAGCTGACACTGCGTGAACTGGCGGATATGGCCAAGGGCCGGATTGACCAGCAGTGGAATCACACAGCCGAGATTTTGACAGTTTTATACAACGTCCACCGTGACCCGGAGAAAAAATCCCAGCCGTGGACGGCCAAAGATTTTCATCCGGCGTATCGGCATAAGGCAAAACAGGGACTGCCATGGCGTATGGCAGCGGAATTTTTCGAATCGGAATTTGGTTTAACGACTTCAAAACCTAGAGAAGAGAAAGGCAGGTCGTAATTATGGAATTTTTGGTAAACATTTTGAATGTGGTATGGAGTTTTTTGAACAGTGCGGTCGGTATCATGCTGGTCGCAGGTGCAGTCGCTTGGCTTTTGAAGAAGCTGTATGACAAAAAACCTGACTGGAAGAAGTATGAAGGAGCCATCATCGAGGCGGTCAAAAATGCGGAAAAAATTATCCCCGACGACACTCCGAACAAGTCTTTTGCTCGATTGAATGCAGCCTTGCAGTACGTTCTGAAAATTCATGCGGAAGTCAATGGCCAACCCGCTACAGAAGCAGAGGTCGCGGAAATCAAGGAAGGCATTCGGATTGTCCATGCCGAACTCGAGGCCAATGGGAATCTGAAAAAGACTGCCACCACGGTAGGAGTGCTTCTGTTGTGTTGCGGGCTTCTGCTGAGTTCAATTGGCTGTCAGGTGATTTTTCAGACTCCCGGCGAAGGCCCAGCTACGGTGGGGTCGCCGAATAACTCGGCGGTGACTACCGAGGGCCAGGAGACGGACAGCAACCAAAACCCTGATGCCAAAACTGAGGATGCCACTAATGACGTGGATAATTAACATCATAATCGCGATTCTTCGTGCGTTGGTCCCGGCTCTCATAAAAGGGAGCCGGCCAACGTGCGAAGAGGCCAAGCGTCAGCCGGAACTGAAGAACAGACTGAAAAACAGAATCAATAAAGCGGGATGGAACAAAACCCGCATGTTGGTGGTGTTGGGTATCATTTTGATTCTTCCCGGCTGTTTTGGAAATCGCACAGTCTATATTCCCTCAGGTGAGCCAGTCCGACTTCGTGAGACTATCAAAAATGCAAAAATATGGACGCTCGATAAGGATGGCAAACCCGTTGCTGGCAGAATGACTTTACCGGAAGGCTGGTATTGCCTGGAAGACCCGGGTGAATAAGAAATAACAACAATGTTCGGTCTGAAACTCAACGAAGCAAAGTCGATGTTCTTTGACAGCAGGAAGGTTTTGTCCTCTACGGATAAGACGAAACGCAGAATCCTGTCAAAGTTCGGAGCCTATGTACGCCGGACGGCCAGGTCTTCGATACGCAAGCGTAAAAAAGTCTCCCCGCCGGGCAAACCCCCGACAAACCGGACCGGGTTTTTGAAGCGGTTTATCTACTTCGGGTATGACACCGCCCATCAATCGGTAGTCATCGGCCCGGTCAGGCTGAATTCCAAGGTTGGTGACGCGCCGCAAGCACTTGAACTTGGCGGAAAAAGCACTGTTGTTTCAGGTTTGAAGAAAAAACGTAAGAAAAAGACCATCAGCATTGCCGCCCGGCCATTTATAAGGCCTGCAATGGAGAAAGAATTGCCGAAACTGCCACAAATGTGGCGCGGGAGCATCAAGTAGTAATAAAAAATATGAGCGCACAGGGAATAAAAGCAGGTAAGGCATTTGTCGAAATTTTCGCCGACGATACGAAGTTATCGCGCGATCTGCGCCGTATCAGTACCCGGCTGAAAACATTCGGTACCTCTGTCCAGGCAATCGGCCTGAAGATCATGGCTGTCTCAGCGGCGATGCTGGCGCCAATGGCAGGGGCACTTAAACATTTTTCCAGCTTCGGCGACCAGGTAGCCAAGATGGCCAAGCGGACAGGCCTGTCCGTGGAAACCCTTTCGGAATTGCGATTCGTTGCTTCTCAGACTGGAACTGAATTTGGTTCACTGGAAAATGCCTTCCGCAAAATGCAGCGTAGTATCTACGATGCAGGCCGGGGTTTGAGTACGCAAAAAGATGCACTCGAAGATCTGGGACTCACATTCGATGATCTCAAAAAACTATCACCCGAGGAGCAGTTCAAGTTAATTGGCGACAGACTCGGAAAAGTCTCCGACGATACCACCCAGGCTGCCATTGCAATGTCGCTTTTCGGTAGGACGGGTACGAATCTTATCCCGATGTTCGAAGCCGGTGCCGATGGAATCTCAGCCCTGCAGCAGGAGGCCCGCAAACTTGGCTTGACGATGTCAAAACATGACGCCAAAGCGGCAGAAGATTTTACCGATGCCATGGATGCACTCGGAAAGTCCGCACAGATGACCGTGTTTCACATAGGTGCAGCCCTGGCACCGGCAATACAAAATTTTTCAAAAATATTGGCGACTGTATCCAAAGGTATTGGAGATTGGATTAAAAAGAATCGCGGTGTCATTGTAACCATTGCTGCAATTGTGGCATCAGTTGGCGTTGCGGGAATAAGCCTGGTTGCCCTGGGCGCGAGCATAAAATTACTGGGTGTTGCCTTCGGTATCCTGGCAAAGACTGTGGCCATTGGTGTTGCTGTTATAAAAATTTTTGGGTTTACTCTGGCTGCAATGGTCACACCGGTCGGTATGGTTATCACAGCAGCGGGCGCATTGGGAGCGTACCTGGTATATGCGACAGGTGTGGGAGCAAAAGCTCTGAATTGGCTTGGTGATAAATTCGATATCCTGGCTGACGATGCCCGCCAGGCCTATCAGGGAATCTCTGCTGCACTTGCTTCCGGTGATATAGGCTCTGCCGCCAAAATACTCTGGCTGACTTTTAAGCTCGAATGGACGCGGGGTACGGCTGCACTGCGTGAGATATGGGGTGCGTTGTGGTATTCCATAAACCGGACCATGGAAACAGCCATGTATCAGATGACCAAGAAATTCATTGATACGATTTTCACGCTCCAGCGCTGGAAAGAGCAGGCCAAGGGTTTTCTGGAAGATGTCGGCACGACAGCCAAGATGATTTTCGGCGAGTTCATGATAATGAATGACGCTTCGCTCTCCCCCGAACAGCGCGAGGCCGCAATCACCAAGCATCGCGCAAGTTTTAACGATGATTTTGAAAAGACCGAGCAGGCAAAAAATCAGGCACTGTCAAATATCAACAAGGCCCATGTCCAGGCCCTGAAACTCGCAGACCAGGAACATGAGAAGAACCAGAAACAGCAGGACAAAGATTTTTTGGACAAAATAAAGTCCATCGAAGATGACCTTGCCAAGGCCAAAGAGGACCGTGACAAGGCCGTCACGGATGTTGTATCCAATACCAACAAGGGTAAAGATGACCAACCGCCCACACTCAAACCACCCACGGAGTTGCTGGAAGGTTTGGAAAATGCTTTCGGCGGGCTCGATGCTCTCCAGCAAAGTTTTGTAATAAAGGGCGGTTTCCGGATGAGTCAGGCGGAGTTCGGTTCTGCTTCGGGAAGTTCGCTTGCACAGATAGCCTCTTCGACAAACCGAACCGCAAAGGCCGCCGAGGAAACCGCAGAAAACACCCGGGATAATTTTCAGACTTATGGATGATCAAATTGTGAAGGAATTTTTGTTTGCTGACATGGTTTGGAAGTAAAACCGACAGAATTCGACTTAAGGACGTTATTGAAAGATGGCAGTTACTTGTGAAGAATTAATATCAAGCCGCTCGGGCACGAAGGGCGATTCCATCGACCTGCGATTCGTAGTGCGCGGCACGGCTGATTACAGTGATGTAGTCACTGCCATTGATTCAACGGCCCCGGCTTCCTTTGAAGGTTTGTATAAACAGACGCCGAAGATAGAACCGGAATATGTGGATACAGTCCATCCCGAGCGTGGAATATGGAAAGTCACTGTCCCGTACCGCCCGGCTTCCTATTCCAAGCCCCAGCAGTCTGTTGTCCCTGTAGGCTTCCGCAGGATTGATATTGACACCACCGGCGGAACCCGACACCTGACCCAGGGCGTCGGTAACAACAACGGCGTTATCTGGAAATTTCCGACTGAAATAGACGATCTCGATGGTGCGATTGGCGACGACGGCAAGGGTAACGTCGCGGGCGTGGATGTCGCAGCCCCGGCCTGCCGGATCACCGTGACAGACGTTCGGACCAGTGTGACGACCACCTATCTCCGCACGTGCATCAACCGGCAGGACTGCGTAAATGACTCAACGCTGGTTTTGAGCGATGACAAGATATCACTGTCCCTGAGTGCGGGCGAAGCATTATATCTGGGTTACACCATGCGGAATCGCACAGACGGTGTCGAGCTGGTCCATCAGTTTGATTGCATACCGAATCAGGACGCGACAACCATCGGCGGAATCCCCGTGCCAGCCAAAAAGGGATTTGATTATCTCTGGTTCCAGTACCAGTTGCAGACTGACGGTGCCCGGTATTTTACTGCACCGGTGGCGGCCTTTATTAATCAGGTTTATCTATACAAGGATTTGAGTCTTCTGGGATTGGGGACATGATGGGACATAAGCAGGTAACAACATCCACCCCGGTGACACCGCCGAAGGCATCATTTGTAAATGATACTATCGCGGCCATTAACACGGCTGAAAGACTTGCCCGCCGGCAATCGGCTGGTCAGGCGAACGTTAGCGAGATCGATGGCGTTGTCCTGGTGAAAAATGATTCCGGCTCCGATGCTTCGGCTCTGGATGTGCTGGGAATAAACCAGCCAATCATTCTGCCAACTGCAGATGAGATGACTTTTATCACTCGCGTTGCCATCAAAGGTGTTGCCTTATCGAGTTACTACGAAGGTAAATTCGTCATTCTGGCTGAGCCGATCGCATCGGGTAAGATAGGTCGGGGATGGATAAGTGGAATCTGTCCGGCCAAAATCAACGTCATTGATACAGACCACAGATATGCTGATATTGTTGACGGTGTGTTGTCCTCCTCAGAATCGGGAGTGTGCCGGATACTCTGGCAGGTATATGAAATAGGTGCCGGCAAGTGGGCTTTGTTGAGATTCGGCAACACGGGAATTCCGGACGGCACTTTGGACCACCAGGTTCCATCATGGAATCATTCAACAAAGAAATGGCAGCCGGATTGGGTCAGGAGTCACTGGTAAAATGGGCTGGTCTACTTTCGATGAAAATACGGACTGGACCCAGATTGATATTATTAAACAGCCTTGGGAAGCTTTGAATGAAAGGCAAAGAGCCTTCGGCGGCATGGAAGGCACGCCATATGAACCTGTGGATATTCCCGAGGTTGGTTCTGACATTCAATGGGGCGGGTTTACACAACCATACGGTAGATGGTTCGGGGGTGACCAGTATAATCCTTATGGGTTTGCTGAATTTTACGGCAGGCCGAATAATCCTAATATAGCGCAAAACACGTTTTCTTTTCAGTATCTGCAATTCTGGATAATGGGATATGGCGCACCCAGGTTTGTTCCTATTCGGGACACATCCGGAAATCTCGTAACTGACTGGTCAGGTTATGGAGATTTGCCCTCGCTGTGCTGGCAGGACTACAGGTTCACTTTTCCACGCGCTATTGAAATCTGGGGTGTGAATCTAAAGGATTCACTTAACGGCGGTAAAGGCTGGCGAAAAATAGGTCCGAGATTGAAGTATGATATTGTTAATTGGACTACCGCGTCGAATACTACTTATAATTTTGGTCAAATAGTATCCTATGCGGGCAATTACTATGAATGCCTGATTCAGCACAAAACCTATACTTATAATCCCGCCTATCCGCTAAATCCTACAAATGATCCCGATTGCTGGAGATTGTTAACCGAAGACGGCCAGGTTGCACGCGATGTGGATTATGCGCGCAAAACTTATACCCGTTCGGGCAGCAGTTGGATTGCTGATCCGTACCCATATAAAGAGCCTGATCTCCTTACAGGTTACGGCTGGCACGAACCGGGCGACTGTCTTGGCTGGTGGCTGCTGGATGATTTAAAAACCGCCTTCAATGAATTGGTGGTCACCAGGTATTTTTCACATTGGATAAATGGTTATTTTAAGTACAAGACGCCTTACACATTTGATTATGTTGAAGGCGCCCAGCGTTCTGGTCTTGCCACGACCGATGGAACCGAATATGAAACGTGGGAAGAAGTAATTGCCGCTGCAATTGCCGATTATAATTCTTCGTATTCAGAACCTGGTGGCGGTGCCCACGCCCACCAAATGAATTCTTATTACAAACACAAGACAGGCTCCGGCCCGTATGCCCCATGGCACTACGATTACACTTGCTGGGTAGCTCGTGGAACCACGAAATTCCAGTCTGACAACATTCCATCATTCTGCGAACGGCAGATGGAAGTTTATTACAAGACCGGCAAATATTCGCCGACTTATGATGTAGTTTTAGAATATAATGATCACGGCGACGGTTTTGCAGAAGGTATTTTGTATCGAGTACAGCCTGTCACAATGACCACAGGTGAATCAACCGCTAAAACCGTGAAAATCGGCGATACCAGTTTAAGCCTGCCGGAATTTTCTGACCCGCCTCAACCCCCGATGCCTCCCGATACGTACAAAGTAGTTACAGGCAGCGGCTATACCGCAGATGATCATTATTCACTTTATACAAATACCTTATTCCGCTGGACAGGCTTTGAATATCAGTAAATTCATCAGAGATTTCGTCTTATTGCCAGTGTTTTATTCCGAAAAAATACTCAACTATATAGGCTGAGCTTATCTCGCTGCATTTTTTTTTATGCCTTTGAATGGAACATGATTGGATTCAAGGTATTTTTCCCCTTCACTTGAAAAACATCATCTCGAGTGATAGAATGTTTTGAGAAAAATAAATAATGGCTGGGTCCCCCCCTACCCGGCCTCTATTGGCTTGGTCCCTCCCCCAGATCAAGCCTTTTTTTTTTATTATCATTGGCAGGTGTAACCAAACCTGTCATACCCTGTGTAAAGAATAGGATGGATACAGAACAATAACGAACTTCTTGACAGAGGGATAAAATAAATGTTCAATATCATAGGTTCAAATGAACTAGCGGGATTAGGCGTTTTAGGTTCTCAGAAGAACAGATTCAAGGGAAACCTAGGGATGCGAGAACACTCAAAAAAGCCGCTGAGGGTTTTTGCATTCTTATTAGCTTGATTGCTGGATAAATATGGCCAAAATTGTCCTGAATCCAGCAAGAACCTTCGAATGAAAGGTGTATTGAATGGCAAGTAATGGTAGTAACGGAGCCAACCTTGGTTTTGAGTCCAAGCTATGGGAAATGGCCGACAAAATGCGAGGCCACATGGACTCTGGTGAATACAAGCACGTCGTATTGGGCTTGCTCTTTCTTAAGTACATCTCAGACGCATTCCAGTCGAAGTTTGATGATCTTGCCTCTCGGCAGGAGACCGACTACACCGATCCCGAAGACCGCGATGAATACGCCGCCAACAATATCTTCTGGGTTCCCCAAGATGCCCGTTGGAAAGTCCTCCAGGATGGGGCAAAACAACCCAAAATCGGAAAACTTATCGATGACGCTATGGTGGCCATCGAACGTGAAAATCCCACTTTAAAAGGCGTTCTGCCCAAAGATTACTCCCGACCTGCTCTTGACAAGCATCGTCTGGGCGAGTTGGTGGATATTATCGGCAATATCGATTTGCAGGCAAAGAACTCCGGCGCAAGAGACCCACTCGGTCGGGTGTATGAATATTTCCTCGGGCGTTTCGCAGCAGCAGAAGGTAAAGGCGGGGGTGAATTCTACACCCCACAATGTGTAGTCCAGTTGCTTGTTAGCATGATTGAACCTTATAAGGGGCGTGTATTTGACCCGTGCTGTGGTTCTGGCGGAATGTTTGTACAGTCCGAACGTTTTGTCGAGGAACACGGCGGCCGACTGGGCGACATCGCCGTTTATGGGCAAGAGTCCAACCCCACCACATGGAAACTGGCAAAAATGAATCTTGCCATCCGAGGCATTGACGCCGACCTTGGGCAACATCATGCTGACAGTTTCAGTAACGATCTTCACAAGGACCTCAAGGCAGATTTTATTCTCGCTAATCCTCCTTTTAATATGTCCGATTGGGGCGGTAATCGACTTAAGGAAGATGTCCGCTGGAAGTTCGGAACACCTCCGGTCAATAACGCCAACTACGCCTGGATTCAGCACTTTATCCATCATCTTTCTCCTCATGGCTTCGCAGGTTTTGTTTTGGCTAACGGGTCCATGTCCACCAGTACGTCCAGCGAAGGAGATATCCGCCAGGCCATCATTGAAGCCGATATGATCGACTGCATGATTGCCATGCCAGGCCAGCTGTTTTATACTACTCAGATTCCCGTCTGCCTCTGGTTCGTTACCCGCAGCAAGAAAGCTGACAAAAAAAGAGGTTTTCGGGACCGCACTGGCCAGACACTCTTCATCGATGCTCGCAAGATGGGGCAGCTTATTGACCGAGTCCACCGCGAACTTTCCGCCGAAGAACTTACGCAGATTTCGAGTGTTTACCACAACTGGCGCAACGCAGATGGTAAATATGAGGACAAAGCGGGTTGGTGGAAATCCGCCACACTTGAAGAAATCCAGGGTCATCACTACGTTCTCACCCCCGGACGATACGTGGGCGCAGAGGAAATTGAAGATGATGGAATACCCTTCGAGGAGAAAATGGCCGAACTCTCCGCTACGCTTTACGATCAATTCAAAGAATCGGCAAAGCTCGAAGCCACCATCAAAAAGAATCTGGAGGCACTGGGCTATGGGGAATGAAATAATCGCAACCAAGGAATACCGTGATTGGCTGATTGACATAAAACAGCGAATTCAAAGTGCCCAACTCAAGGCGGCAACGGCTGTTAATACCACTTTGCTGGAGTTCTACTGGCAATTGGGAGCAGATATTGTCCAAAAGCAGAAAAACGCTGCTTGGGGCAGTGGGTTCCTCAAGCAGTTAAGTGTCGATTTGATGGCTGAATTCCCTGATATGAAAGGATTTTCATATCGTAATCTCAACTATTGCCGCAAGTGGTATCTCTTTTATTCTCAAGGAAATACAATTGTGCAACAGCCTGTTGCACAATTAGACGGAAATGCCGATATGACAAAAGTGAAACAGGCTGTTGCACTTTTGATTCAGATTCCATGGGGGCACAACATAGCCATTATTGAAAAATGCGACACAGTCGAGCAAGCCCTGTTTTATGTCCAGAAAACCATTGAAAATAACTGGTCTCGCAGCGTTTTGATCCACCAGATCGAAAGCGATCTTTTCTCCAGAAGTGGCAAGGCGATTACAAATTTTGAAAACACACTGCCCGTCCCACAGTCTGACCTTGCCCGTGAGATTATCAAAGACCCGTACAATTTCGATTTCCTCACGCTTACCGAAGATTACACCGAGCGAGAACTGGAAAAAGGGCTGATCGACCATATCGCCAAATTCCTTATGGAACTTGGAGCTGGCTTTGCCTATCTGGGAAAACAGGTTCCGCTGCAAGTGGGCGAGCGGGATTTCTTTGTCGATCTGCTGTTTTACCATACCCGACTGCATTGCCATATCGTAATCGAATTAAAGGTCGTTGACTTTGAGCCGGAACACGCTGGGAAGCTTAACTTCTATATCAAGGCGGTTGACGAGCAACTCCGCGGTGAAGCCGACCAGCCGACCATCGGTATTCTGCTATGTAAAAGCAAGGATAAGGTAGTCGTCGAATATGCCCTCAGCGATATCCATAAACCGATGGGCGTATCGGAATATGAACTGACCAAAGCGCTACCGGATGAGTTAAAATCATCCCTCCCGACCATCGAACAGATCGAAGCAGAGCTAACAGAACAGGGAGAAGAAAATGGGGAGTGAACTGACGGTTAAAGAATTGATCGCTTTGCTGCAAAATCAGCCGCAGGACTTGCCCGTAGTCGTTGACAGCTACGAAGGCGGACTTGATCCGGTAACAGATATTGCGATGGTTCAGATTATAGATTATCCAAATCGCAAAGAATATTACGGCATCTATGACACCCCGTCAAACACCGCTAATGGCAACCCCGCTGTGAAAATCTCCTCCAACCGCAGAGGCGAGGAGGTAAGCAATGGCGAATAAGTGGAAAAAGAGCACTTGGGGGGAGGAGATTTCCCTTGAATATGGGAAGGCTCTACGCGACTACAAAGATTCTGAAGGTCGATATCGGGTTTATGGTTCAAATGGGCCTGTGGGGTGGACAGATACCCCTATTGCACCTGGTCCTGGTGTAATACTTGGAAGAAAAGGTGCATATCGAGGTGTGGAGTATTCTCGTGAGCCTTTTTTTGTCATAGATACGGCTTATTACGTTAAGCCCAAAAACGAATTGCACATGAGATGGCTTTACTATGCCATAGTGCATCATAAACTTGGAGAAATTAACGATGGCTCGCCCATTCCTTCAACAACACGCGCGGCAGTCTACGTTCGTGATTTAGAAGTCCCACCGCCAGCAACTCAAAAAGCCATCGCTCATATTCTGGGGACATTAGATGACAAGATTGAGTTGAATCGGCGGATGAATGAGACGTTGGAGGCGATGGCAGCTGCTGTGTTTAAGAGTTGGTTTGTCGATTTCGACCCGGTGATTGACAAGGCCCTGGCTGCAGGCAATCCAATTCCCGAAGAACTAAAGGAAAAAGCAACCCGCCGCGCCGCCCTCGGCGACAACCGCAAACCCCTGCCCCCCGAAATTACCGCCCTATTCCCCGACACCTTCCAAGACTCCGAACTCGGCCCAATACCGACAGATTGGGAAGCTAAAACAGTCAGTGAGATCGTGGCTATTAACCCAAGGCTTAAATTGCCGAAAGGTAGAATCGCAAAATATGTTGACATGAAAGCATTGCCAACAAAAGGCTTTTGTATATCAGGTTATATTGAGAAGGAATTTAAAGGTGGTAGCAAATTTACCAAAAATGACATCCTTCTGGCTCGAATCACTCCATGTCTAGAAAATGGAAAAACGTCATTGGCTTATTTTTTAAATGACAATGAAATTGGTTTTGGATCAACCGAATTTATAATTCTTCGCCATCAGAAACCTTTCGGATATGAATTTGTTTATTGCTTAGCAAGAGATTCGGATTTTCGAGATCATTGCATTGCTAGCATGGTAGGTTCTTCTGGTCGCCAGCGTGTTCAAAATGATTGCTTTGACCATTACAAAGTGGCTATTCCGCAAAAGGAAAACTTAGCAATAGAGTTTGAATTGCGAGTACAGCCACTGTTCAATCAAATTGTAGAAAACGCTGGACAGTTACAGTTATTAGCCCAACTCCGCGATACCTTATTGCCCAAACTATTGAACGGTGAGATAGAACTATCACTTATTCCATGAGGAGAATTAAAATGACCAAGAAGCGAGTATTTGTGAGCTTTGACTATGACAACGATCGCGTGCTTAAGGAATTCATTATTGGCCAGTCTCGTTTGCCAGACTCACCCTTTACTGTAATTGATTGTTCAATGAAAGAGGCTGCTCCCGAAAGGAACTGGGAACAAGTAGCTGAAAAAAAGATCGCAGGTTCTGATCTTGTGATTGTTATGGTTGGCAGAAGCACACATCGTGCCCCAGGTGTTAGAAAAGAAGTGGCGATGGCACGGCGTAATGGAGTCAAGATTGTTCAGATGATAGGTTACCAAGATGGAAACTATACATCGGTGGAAAACGCTGGTAGACTATATTCTTGGAATTGGGACAATTTGAAAATCCTCTGTACATAGGAGACCTAATCATGGCAACTCAAGGCATGAATGATTTGGATAACCATGTTCATAAGTATATGGAGATGTTACAACTAAACATACAGAGAATGAGTAAGTTATCCATGATGTGTAAGGCGTGGTGCATATCCCTATTCTCTGCCGTGTTTATTTTTTACTTTAAGGAAGGTAAAGCAGACGCCCTCCAAATACTTTTTTTACCTGTGGGGTTGTTTTGGTTCATCGATTCGCTTTACTTGTCTATTGAGAGAGATTTCGTGGGACACTTCGCGGCCCTTACAAACAAGATACTCTCACATGACAGAGACGTTGAGTGGAATGATCTTTTCGATTTCATGACAACAAAAGGGTGTCGTCGTTATCTAAAAGCATTTTGTATTGCTTTTAGTTCTTTCTCTACACTTTTGTTTTATGGGGCAATCACTTTAACACTTACGTGGGTGTTATGGGGTGACTGCATTGGGAACTTTTTATCTAAATTGGGAGACAAATAAGATGGCTTATTTAACTGAATCACTACTTCGGCAGAAATCCACTGAATACAACTCCTTAACGAAAAGCGCGACGGGTGCAAAAGTGACGATCTTCCTATCGCACAGCCACATTGACAAGGATCTCATTAAGGGCCTTATAACGGTCTTAGCCGAGCAAGGCGTAACGGTTTATGTTGATTGGAATGATAATACAATGCCTCGTGTAACATCTCGTATCACGGCCGAACGAATCAAGAGCCGGATCGGCGAAATGCAACTGTTTGCGATACTCGCCACACACAATGCCATGAATTCGAAGTGGGTTCCTTGGGAAACTGGGGTGGCGGATCAGAAGAAAGCTGAATCCTGCATATTCGTGATTCCCGTTGCAGATAGTAGTGGGAAATTTCCCGGGAGTGAATACCTACAATTATACCAAAGATTTGAGTTAGATTCCGCCAATAAAGCGCGAATTGCCGCTCCTGGGAAACAGCTTTGGGAAGGTAAGGATGCTTCCACGTTTCTCAGATCACATGTGATATACGGGTGAGCCAAAAAGTAAGTGTACTGCTTGATCTACTCGATAAGTAGGACATGAAAGATAGCAAATATGCCCCATCTTGACGAAGCCCAACTTGAAATTACGGTCTGCGATTGGCTGAAAGACAGCTTGGGGTATGGGTACGCTTACGGCCCGGAGATTGCCTTTGACGGTTCAGCTCCGGAGCGCGGGGCTGAGGCGAACTATGGAGATGTTGTGCTCGTCGGTCGACTTCGGGAAGCTTTGGTGCGGATTAATCCAAAAATTCCAGCTGCCGGAATTGACGAGGCTGTGCGGAAAGTAACACTGCCTCAAAGTCCATCTTTGATTGAAAACAACCGTGCTTTTCAAAAAATGCTTACCGATGGTGTGGATGTCGTCTGGATGGGTGATGAAGGTGAGGTAAACGACAAGGTCTGGCTTCTGGACACAGCCGACCTTGATAACAACGACTGGCTGGTGACAAATCAGTTCACCGTAATTGAAAACAAGCGAAACCGCCGGCCTGACGTATTGGTGTTCGTCAATGGCTTGCCTCTGGTGGTAATCGAACTTAAAAACCCCGCCGACGAGAAAGCAACTATCCACCACGCATTCAATCAGTTGCAGACTTACAAAGAGCAGATTCCAAGCCTGTTTGTATACAACGCGCTGCTGGTGATTTCCGACGGTATGCAGGCAAGAGCAGGTACTTTGACGGCTGGCTGGGATCGCTTCATGCCTTGGAGAACCATCGACGGAACAGACTTATACCGCGAACCTGGCAATGAACGACATACGGACGGCCAGCTACAACCGGGCATGGAAACGCTGCTCAAGGGTATTTTTAATAAACGGGTGCTGCTGGATTATGTGCAGAATTTCATTACGTTTGAGGATGACGGCGGGGATACAACCACGATAGCAAAGAAGGCGGCTGCGTATCACCAATATCATGCTGTGAACAAGGCACTAAGTTCCACTATCGAAGCTACAGCCGAAAACGGCGACCGGCGAATCGGCGTAGTCTGGCATACCCAAGGATCAGGTAAGAGCCTGTCGATGACGTTCTACGCCGGGAAGATAATTAAACATCCGGAAATGGAAAATCCAACAGTTGTTGTTATCACAGACCGAAACGATCTGGACAATCAGCTGTTCGGGACTTTCACCGGAAATAAGGATCTGCTGCGTCAGGAACCGGTTCAGGCTGACAGCCGAGCACACCTGCGAGAGCTGCTGTCGGTAGCGTCCGGTGGAGTTGTGTTTACGACAATTCAGAAATTCTTCCCGGAACATAAGGGTGATATGCATCCGGAATTGAGTGATCGGCGCAACATTGTAGTCATCGCTGATGAAGCCCATCGCAGCCAGTATGATTTCATAGACGGGTTCGCACGTCATATGCACGATGCCCTGCCTAATGCATCGTTTATTGGCTTTACGGCTACTCCCATTGAAAGTACCGACCGGAACACCTCGGCGGTTTTCGGAGACTATATTGACAAGTACGATATTCTCCGTTCTGTTGAAGACCGTGCGACTGTGCCGATTTACTACGAAAGCCGGCTGGCAAAAATCGAACTGGACGAAAATGAGAGACCCACTATCGATCCAGAGTTTGAGGAAATCACCGAGGCTGAAGAGGAAGAAACTCGCAAGCAAAGGCTCAAAACAAAATGGGCACAACTTGAAGCTCTGGTAGGAACTGAGAAGCGGATCGGACTTGTTGCAGCGGATCTTGTTGAACACTTCGAACGTCGCCAGGAAGCGATGCAAGGAAAAGCCCTGATCGTATGTATGAGCCGACGTATTTGCGTGGAGCTTTACAATGCTATCGCCAAACTTCGCCCGGAATGGCATGAAGATGACGATAGCAAGGGAATGATAAAAATTGTCATGTCAGGTTCGGCATCGGATGAGTTGTCATGGCAACCACACATCCGAACAAAAAAAGCTCGTCAGGCTATGTCAAAACGCTTTAAGAATCCGGAAGATGAGTTGAAGATCGTGATCGTTCGCGATATGTGGCTCACCGGTTTTGACTGCCCAAGCATGCACACGATGTATGTTGACAAACCCATGGGTGGCCACAATCTTATGCAGGCCATTGCAAGAGTAAACCGTGTGTTCCATGATAAACCCGGTGGTCTTGTTGTGGATTATCTCGGCCTGGCTGAAGCTCTCAAGCTGGCTGTTTCAAACTATACCGCAAGCGGAGGAAAAGGCCAAGCCGCCATTGATCAGGAACAGGCTGTCGCGGTTCTGCTGGAAAAATACGAGATAATCAAAGATATTTTGCATGAATTCGACTATCGCCAGGTTCTTTCCGCTCCGCCAGAGGATCGCATGATTGGTATAGCCCAGGCTATGGAGTTCATCCTTGGTCTGGATGATGGAAAGAAGCGATATCTCCAGGCAGTTACGGAACTGTCGAAGGCCTTTGCCTTGGCAGTACCAAACGATAAGGCTCTCGCCATACGGGACGAGGTAGGCCTGTTTCAGGAGATTCGTTCAGGCCTGGTAAAAGCAACTGTTTCCAATTCTGAAAGGTCGCCTGAAGAAATAAACTCGGCGTTACAGCAATTGGTATCGCGCGCAGTGGCATCGACAGAAGTGGTGGATATTTTCGCTGCAGCCGGCTTGGATAAACCTGACATCTCGATTCTATCAGATGAGTTCCTGGGAGAGGTGCAAGAACTACCGCAGCGGAATTTAGCGTTAGAATTGCTCAAAAAGCTTATAAATGATGAAATTAAAACCCGGATGCGTAAAAATATTGTACAGGCTCGTTCTTTCGCCGAAATGCTGGAAGAATCCGTGCGAAAATATCAGAATCGGGCCATCGAAGCAGCTGAGGTAATCGAGGAACTGATTGAACTCGCCAAAAAAATGCGTAAAGCCCAGGCCCGAGGCGAACAGCTTGGTCTTAGTGATGATGAAATCGCCTTTTACGACGCTTTGGAGGTTAATGATAGCGCGGTTGCTGTGCTTGGAGATGACACTTTGAAGACTATTGCCCAGGAACTCGTTCGTTCGGTCCGTAGAAACGTGTCGGTCGATTGGACAAAACGAGAAAACGCCCAGGCACATATTCGCGTCATGGTAAAACGTATTCTCAGACGTTATGGCTATCCACCAGACAAGCAGGCTAAAGCAACAGATCTTGTCCTTGAACAGGCCGAAGTGCTGTGTAAAGATTGGGCAGATGAAGGAGATATATAATTATGCCAATTGAAGTAGGGATATGGAAAATGGGTGAAAAGCCAGAGTGAAATCATGGAGGCACACAATAGATCGATTGAAAGTACGATTTGGGTTAGATAAGTAACAGCCCAATCAAAAACTCTTGAGAGTAGGAAGCTACCAGCTCTTCAAGAACAATATGGTATATGAGATGCTGGTACTGCGTTGCACAATCAAGGCGTTCAAAAAAATCGGCTGCATGCCCCGTGGCATCGAAGTAGATATGGACCAGCCCACATTCGGCGAGTGGTGCGTCAACACGGTGGATTTCATCAACGGTGGCGATTTGTTGCTGGCCTGTATGCACGTAGAGAGTCTGTATGTCATGTTCGTCCCGCTTCAGTTGCCGATGTCGGCTGAGAAATTGATAGAGGGACTTCAATCTCGCCTGCTGGACAAGTTAATAGAACTGGAAACCCCGCCCGATGCAGCACAGCGTATCCTCGCCACATATCAGGATGCAGCGGTACTTGCCAAAACAAATAGCCGCAAAATCGTCGGGCACATAAACTCAGTGGTGCAAGACATGGAAAGTCTATTGGATTTGCCACAATTACAACTTTTCGAAGGTAACAAAATTTTTGGGCCACGAATCGAGCATCGCCTGAACGACACCCCGCGGGGAACATCGGGCAAGAATACAATCTGGCCACTGGCTGAATTCTGGCAATGCGTGCGCAAGCTCTGTCCCGAATTACCCACCAGAGTCCCTGTCAATCCCACACCATCCTATGACAATGATGCGCTTCCTCAGATTTGTAAAATTTTTTATGCCAACTTTTCCGATCGCCTGGCTAGCAAGTTATGCGCCTCATTTCATGAAGTTGATGTTTTATACTCGGTCAACGAGTTACAGGAAATCGCCGATGCCCTGTACAGTCGACCTGCAATGCTAAAAGGGTTGGTTGCGAACAATGTCAAATACTTCCACCGCCAAGTCAAAGTAAAGCTTGAGCGACTACTGGGGCAAAGACCTTAAAACAAAAAATATCATTCACTTGATTCTGACGTATTTCAAAGAAAAAAATCAAAAAAACCTAACGCTCTACTAACTTTTTTCTTGACTTACATTCCTCCCTGGAATATCATCCTTACCAGTGATATGGACATCACTTTGGGGCCAAGGATATGCCCGGTTGGTAAGTGTATTTTTTAATTTGTAGACGTGACACCACATCACCCACTTTCGGGTTTGTTTGTGCAACGGAGTCTGCGCAGCGGCAATTTTTTCTCAACAACCGCTTGTGTGTATATGCGCGCATAGGTTTCTGGGGAAATTATTGCGGGAGAAATTTATGATTCAGGAAAGTGGAGCGTTTCACAGGTTGAAGTCTTTTGAGGTTGTAGGTGGATTTCTGGATGGATTGAAGTTGGAATTCCAGGCAGGGTTGAATTGCCTTATCGGGCATCGAGGGACAGGCAAGACATCGGTACTGGAATTTGTGCGGTATGCCCTGGATTCATTTCCTAAGGGCGATACAGGAAAGGAACTCCGCAAGCGTGTTGAAGGGTTGGTAAAAAGCAATCTTGGCGATGGACGGATTCGGCTGATGATTCAGACCAAGGATGGGCTGGATTATATTGTGGACCGGACGGCCAGTGGACAGCCTATGGTTCTCACGGCAGAGGGACAGGCTACCGATATTACAATTAATACGGGCGGCATTTTCGCAGCAGATATCTTCAGTCAGAACGAAGTAGAGGAAATCGCCATCAGCCCGGAATCGCAGCTTGTTCTTATCGATACTTTCATGGCTGATGAAATAGCCTCCGTTCATTCGGAAATCAGCAATGTTCAGGCAAAACTCTCTGCAAATGCCCGAGAAATTGTTCCGCTGCAGGATTCACTGGCCAAACTTGCCGATGAATTAAGCAAATTCCCGAGCGTGGAAGAGAAGATAAAGGGTCTTTCTGGGATTGGCGACCAGAATTCCCAGGAGATTGACCAGGCCCAGACACATAAGGGTATACGCCAGCGTGAACAAAAAGGACTCGAGGATGCCGGCGAACTTATTCAGGATTATCTAAACTGGTTCACCCAGGGTTTTGGAGATTTTACAGCGAAAGTTAAAAAACTCTTTGCTGATGATGTTCTGGAAGGCCCAAACGGAGATATACTTAAAAGAGTAATCCAGCATCTTGAAAAAGCAGGCTTAGCCATCGACAAACTGTTTCAGGATGGAGAATCGCTACTTGTTGATGAGCAGAATAAACTTTTGATAGATACCAATCAGTTGAGATCAGCCCACAATACCCAGGAGTTGGCGTTTCGTGACCTGATAGCAAAACATCAACAGGCCCAGGGCCAGGCCACAGAACGGGCAAAGTGGGAAACCACCCGCAATGAACTGCTTGCAAGTAAGCGGGAGCAGACTGATAAGATAAACAAACTCAATGATTTGAAACAAAAACGTCAACAATTGATGGATCAGCTTTCGAACCTTCGTGATAAACGGTTTG
The DNA here is from genome assembly GCA_963664745.2 of Phycisphaerae bacterium. Lineage (GTDB taxonomy): Bacteria > Planctomycetota > Phycisphaerae > SM23-33 > SM23-33 > B1-G9. Next base: position 125,433 of record CAXXMC010000002.1, on the reverse strand, counting down.
GCCTTCGGCTGAAAGTTGCGGAAAGAATTACCAGCGAAGTGGCCTCACCGGTACGTGTACGAATTGAGCAGGATGGTAATCGGGATTTGTATTTCAATATGCTGGTCGATGCCCTCAAGGACGCCCAGGTTCAGCGCAATACCGTGGCCCGTAAAATCAGCCAGGTTCTTGCTCCATCAGAACTTGTTGAAATTATTCAAAACAATGATATTGAATCACTTCAAAGGCATGCCGGGTTAAATACTTCACAGGCAAGCAAAACCATTATGGCTTTGGGTATTCCAGAAGTACTGCTCGGGTTGGAAACAGTTGAATTGACTGACTTGCCAAGAATAGAATTACAGGATGGCGATGAATGGAAAGAATCATTATCACTCTCCACGGGCCAGAAATGCACAACTATTTTGCCGATACTGTTACTCGATAGTGATAGTCCGTTGCTGGTCGACCAGCCGGAGGATAATCTCGACAACAAATTTATCTTCCACACCGTAGTCGACAGCCTTCGGAAAGTAAAAACCAGCCGGCAGGTTACATTGATAACTCACAACCCCAATATTCCGGTTCTTGGTGATGCTGAAGGTGTTTTTGTGTTGACCAGTGACGGCCAGCAGTCACGACTGTTAAATTCCGGAGGTGTAGATAATTGCCGCAACCAGATTATTGACCTGCTGGAAGGCGGTGAGGAAGCCTTTGTCCAGCGTAAGAAAAGGTATAATTTCTGATGCCTGGCTGGGATAACGCAGTGGAGCGGTTAAAGAAAATGAACCACTGGCGCCAGCGGTATGAGCTGGCATCCGAGGTTATGGAAGCCTTTCAGACCGGCCAAATCCTTGAATGCACCCCGGAAATTCGGGAACTGCTGGTCAGGCTGGCTTCCGATGAAAACATGAGAGTTCGAAAGGTAATCGCTAACGACCTGTCATTGCTTGGTGAAGATGTCTTTGACGATATCGCCATTGGCCTCTGCAATGATACAAATACATTTGTGAAACAGGCGGCACAGCGGAGTTTTTCATTACGCAGAAAGCATAAACAGGATCAAACCAAGCAAGAATCTGACCACAAAAGATTGTCAAAAATGTTTGGGAAGATTCGGGAAAAATATGGTGAGGATGCAATCGGTGAAATTCTGACTATCAGCGAGGCCCGTTACAATATACTTGCCGGTTCCATGGCCCACGACATGCGTAGCATTCTGACACATCTTAAACCTTCAGCCAAGGCAATTATAGGTTCAAATGGCAATCCAAAGGCAGCGCGGCTGGTCGCAGGATTGGAACTGATAGAATCTTGTGTTGCGGACATGGAAAGCTATACCAAACCGCTGCCCGTAGAGCGAAATCCGCAAGATTTATGTGAAATCCTAAAAAGTGCTTGTGACATGGGCCGCAAGAACATTGAAGAACTGGGATATAATTCAGACACGGTGACTCTAAAATTGGATGTGCAGGATGGACTTCGGCTACGGATATCACGGCATTTGATTATCTTTGCCGTCGCCAATCTGGTTAAAAACGCATATGAATCCTTCATGGATGGTCGCAAATTGCGCCCTGGTGAAATTTCTGTGCAGGCGGGGGTGGTAGGGAAAATTGAAAAGGGAGCCAGGTGGAGCATCGAAATGGGTACCACCTAGGGCCTAAGAATACCCCTTTGCAAGGGGTTTGTCAACGGCTGACATGGGGTGTATCAGCGATCTGATGTTCAGGATGTTGGGGTCAAATCATATGGCCTCCTTTTCTTGATTTTCCAGGTTATTTTCGTCGGTATTTTTTGTGGTTGGCCTATTGTTATGGTTTTGCAGTCGGTAGCTTTCGCCGGCGGCTTCTATTACATGTACACGATGCGTCAGCCGATCTAGCAGTGCTCCGGTCAATCGTTCATCGCCGAAGACTTCCGGCCAGGCGGAGAAAGGCAGGTTTGACGTAACAACCACGCTGGTGCGTTCATAACATTTCGAGAAAAATCCAAATAGATTTTCCGCTCCAAGCCGGCCGAGGGGAATGTAGCCAAGCTCATCGACTATAATCAAATCTCGCTGCTCTATAAACCGTTCGAGTCTTTGGACGGTCCGTTCATCTCTGGCTTCGGCATATGCGGTAGCCAGGCCTGTGGCGGTGAAGAATTTCACTCGTTTGCCCTGGCGGCAAGCTTCACGGCCCAGCGATATGGCAAGATGAGTTTTGCCTGTTCCGGGCGGGCCAATCATTACAACGCATTCGCGCTTTCGAATATAATCGCCTTTGGCTAAATCGATGATTCGTTTTTTGTTCAAAGTTGGAACGGCTGTGAAGTCGAAGTCTGCAAGTTCCTTCTCGGCTGGGAACGAAGCCTCCTTTATCCGTCGCTGCATCGTTCGAATTCTTCGCTGTTGAATCTCCAGTTCCGTTAACTGCTGTAAAAAAGGCTCAAAACCGCGTTTTTCCTGGGCACACTGTCTGGCAGCCCGCCGATACTCTTTAATAAACGTCGGCAGCTTGAGCTGCTTAAGATAATTTTCAAGCAATATATTGTTTTCCATATTGTACACTTCCTTCATTAGTAGTTTTAAAATTCGTTAATAAAAACTCGTCATATTCGCTGGCTTGGCGAATGCCGTTCGTTTTAATCTGCAATTCAGGCTTATGCGTAAGATCAATGCTTTTGCGGATCGCATCAGGCTGATATTCAAGTATATTTCGAACGGCTTCGTCGTTGAATGCTCTTCGCGAGATGCAGGTTTTTACGGCAGCCTTAACCTGAGAAGCTTCGTATTCGCAAAACAGTAAAAGCACGTTTATAAACTTCTTTGTTCCTTCGCCATCGTAACGATATTCCAACTCTATTTTAAGCTTTTCAAAGTCACTGCCCCAGGGCTGGCCGATGAAAGCGGCTGCGTTATGAATCCCGCCAGGCTTGGTCTTCAGCAGCGGGATATAGTGCATATAATTCAGGATATATTTCGATGAATCCCAGCAACGTTCATGGCTGGCGACGAGATTGTCATCGTGATACAACTCTACGCGACTTACAAAAGCTTTGATAGTGATGTCATGATGTGCCCATTGTGTTGGCACAGAATAGAAGTTATTATCATGCTCGACCAAGGCCTGCTTTGTTGCATAAGTGCTGCCCCCGACGCAAGCGTTATACTGGTGCTTTGGCAGGGGTAGAAAGAACTGACGTTCTTCTTCGAGCAGCTGACCGCGCGTTTTACCCTTGTCTTTAACGACTATATCCAACCGCTTAGTGCATTGTCGCAAAAGCAATTCATTCAGCTCATCAATGTCGACAACATGCGGCGGCGGAGACATTAAATCTCGCTGGGAATCTTTGACAAGATTTTCAGCATGGCCTTTTTCATTGCCGCTTGCTATATTGCAAAAACGACTATTAAATAGATAATGACTACGAAGCTCTATAAACTTAGAGTTGAGTTTGCGCTCCTTGCCTTTGCCGACCTGAATTACCGCTGATTTTAAGTTATCATACGCATTGCTCCGCGCTACACCTCCAAAAAAATCAAACGCATGAACATGGCCGTCGAGAAAACATTCCATCTTTTGCGACGGATATGCTCTAACAAAAGAGGCGCGGGAATATGCCAGCCGTAGGCAGAATAAATGCACCTTCGTGTCTTTGCCGTTTATGATAACATCAGCTTCTCCCCAGTCGACCTGACCCTCCTGGCCGGGCTGAAACTCCAACTTGAAAAAGACCTCCTTGGCTTGTAACTTTTTAGTCGCAATGTAACGCCGAACCGTCTGAACACAGCCGCAGAATTCGTAATCAGAAACAAGAATATCATGAATCTTAGTGCCGGTCATCTTTTGCTTGCGACGAATCGTTTTGTTCTTTTCGAGAAGGGTGTCGATGACAAAACGCAGCCGCTCCGTGAGTACAACAGCACCTGCCGGCGAACTTCGCTTTTTGTATCCCGGCGGAACGGAATGCGTCAAAGCCTTTTTGATGGTCTTGCGCGAATGATGAAACTTACGAGCCGCCTGCCGCTCAGACAAACCTTCAACTAAAACAGCTTTACGTATTTTTTCATAATCTTCCACTGTAAGCATCTCCAAACTCCGCATATGCCGATCCCTGCAACAAAATCACAAGCCGACATCATACAGAATTTTCAATTAAACAGTGGTCCCCTTTTCAATGCGCGAAACCCCATCCACCTGGCTCCCTTTTCGATTTTCCCTACCAGGGGGTAATAGATGATTGTGTCGAGATTATAATACGTGATAACGGCATGGGAATGTCAGCTGAAGATCTTGCAGAACTCCAGGTATTTGTTCCATGTCGGCGAAATAAAGCTAAGCGCAAGAGCACCGGCTTCGGTGTACCCATCGCCCATCGATATATTCAGGCCCATGGTGGAACCTGCAGATTCGAAAGTCAGGAAGATGTAGGAACAACTGTCAGAATTTCTCTACCACGAACTTCACCCAACGAGGCAGATTGTAATGAATAATAAAATCAGAGCACTGGTTGTCGAGGATGATTTCGACATTCAGGACGAAATCGTGGATGAACTTTCCGCATTAGGTCACAATCATGACTGGGCCGGAAGCCAGGCCGAAGCACGGGAGTTGCTGGAGGCCGGTAATTACGATTATGCCCTGGTGGATTTGGAGATTCCCGCTAGACCCGGTCGCGGATTTGCGAAAATCGACTATGGGCGTCAAGTGGTAGAGCAAATCCAGCAAATAAAAGGTCGGGCACAGTTGCCTGTTATAATAATGACCGCCCATCACGAGAAAGCCTTGAACCTGACACGTGAGTTGCTCGACAAAGGTGCCGTGGAGTTCATTTCCAAACCATTCGGCGACGCAGCTCATGGCAAAAGCCTCTCTCAGATCATTCCTTCAGTTTTAAAAAAGCATCACCAGACTTTCCCACCTGGCACGCTTCCCGACGACCCGCCGGAAGAATTTCGTGGCGGAACACTAGCGTTCTATCCAGGCCATATCGAACTCAATGGCGAAACAATTCTGGATGCCGACACTCTCGGCCATGCATGGAACGTTCTGCAGGCTCTGCGAACACCCACGAAAACCGGGAAACTTCCGCGTTTTGGTGCAAGTAAACTCGCCAGGAAAGTTGACCCGACAGGGCAAACATCCGAAGGAGCCATTGCATCATGCATACATACTCTGCGAGAAAAAATTGCCAACACCATGTTTGATAAAAACATCGTAGTCAGTTCCGAGGATGTCATAGCCAACAAAGGCAACGGCTACCACTTGTCCAAATGTATTGTCATAGAAAATCATGACAGTGTGCCTACAGGCGAATCTGAAGTTTCACCAAACTTGGCACTCGAACGTCAGCAATGGGTTCTTGCCCAACTCCGCAAAGGCATCAAACTCACCCGCTCAGATGTAGAAGCAAAGTTTGAAATCGGCCAAAGGCAAGCAAAACGAATCCTCACTGAACTGACAAAGAAAAAGATGATAAAATTCCAAGCCAAGCCGTATCCGGGGTATTATGTTTTGCTAAACCATTGACGATGAACACATCTACTCATCGGGTTGATTTTGCATAGGACAACCGTTTTACTCATTGAATTCTATCGGACTCCGGGTATCGCAGGATTCCCTTGCTGCCAAGGCGACCTTCAGGCTCAAACGTCCATCCGACCAACTACTACGGGGGTTCTTTCCTGTCCTACAACACTCGAAGAAGTCCGCAAGAATTTGATCGTCAGCCCCGCCATGTCCGGAAGCCATTTTGTCTTTCAGATCGTATACAGTTTTTTCGCCGGAGTATCGTTTCCATACGGTGATAGTTCCCTCAGCCATGTCGCCTTCGGCTGAGCCTTCGGTTCCCATCAATCGCATTTGCCTCGTGTCGCGAGCACTGACAATATTCACGGTATATGTTGCCCGAACATCATTGTCGTAATCAACCACAGCGATACCATTGTCAAATGTGTCCTTGTCTGAATTGAAAAGGCACAAGTCTCGCCACTGACCAGTAGCTTCCTCGATAAGTCGGCCTAGTTCATCATTTTTTTTTAGATAATCGCAAGCTTCAGGGTTTTTTATGTCATAAAAATCCCGGCATTTGTCTTTGATGGCACAAATTCTGCAGTGAGTGGCAGCTTCGGGTTTTGGTTTGTAGTAGCTAAGGCTACTGGTTGCAAAAACCCTTGTTGGTTGTCCGCCTGCAAACCAGTTCAAAAGATCAAAATCGTGGCAGGCCTTGGTGACCCAAAGTCCTCCACCAAATTCGCGAAGCCGGTTCCACCTTCGAAAATATGTTCTTCCGCCATGGTAATATTCATTGGCTTCAATTGTCAGCAACTTACCGAGTTGCCCCTCGGTTAATACCTCGTGCATTTTTTCGTGCACTGGACCATGGCGAAGATTCATCCCAAGATAAAAGACCTGCTCCGTATCTTTGGCCACATTTATAATTGCATCACAATCTTCCAATGTAATAGCCATTGGCTTTTCTACGTACACATGCTTGCCCGCCTTCAACGCAGCCGTAACGGGTTCGACATGTTCATTGTCAGGCGTGCCGATGAAAACGGCATCTATATTCTTATCTTCTACCGCCTCTGTAAGCGAAGAGTAAATGCGAGTTTTTGGCACATTGTGTTGCTCTATCAGCTTTTGGCAGACAGATGGTATCAGGTCAAAAATGCCAACAATTTTGCCTTCTTCAGGGTGGTTCTTTAGATACTCGAATATCATGACGCTACGTTTGCTTGCGCCAATTACAGCAATATTTAATACACTCATACCTAGACTTTCATGGGTATATTCTAGACTAGACTAGTCATAACTTTATAGCAAAAAAATTACGAGCCTTTCACGCAACTCCCGAATCACGAAGAACTCCATTCGCTAACATTTTCGGTGAAACAATCTTGCTCCAAGACGATGAATATACCCTGCGACCATCTATTCTGCAAGCCTCTTTCCTTTGACGCATCCCTCACAAGTTGGGATTTATTCCGCGGTGAGTGAATCGCTGGAAAAATTGGCGATGATCGCTATTGCGAAGGCTGAATGAGGATGAAAATTGGTAAAAATCGAGAATCGATCCACAATATGACGCGGCACCTGCGGCAAGATCCCGAATTCCACGTGCTGCTCAAGATCATCCAGCATAGGTTTAACTGCGTCTTGGTCATGACAGTGGGCCGGATTGGCATTGACTGATGTTATCAGTTGCTGAAGGCTGATGATGTGGAAGCCGTTCATCCTGAACTGGTACAACCACCCGATCAGCACCGCCAAACTCGAAGCCACAAATCGCAAAATAGGTTAACTGCTAAGAAACGCTTATGGCTACCGAGAAGAACAATACCTGAAACTTAGAATCTACAACATCCATACCGCCAACTACACATTAACCGGATGAACCGGAAAAACTTCCACCTTAAAAGTCGTAAAAAGCCGTGTCTTGAGTATTTATCTCCCAATATGCTTGTACCTATTTCTTTTCCTGGAGTTTTGCATCTCCGAGCAGGTCGGAAATTTTCACAAGTTTACCGGTGTCGACACTTTGGCAGCCTGCTACGCCGATAAGGATTGAATAGGCTCCGTCAACAACACCGGCTTTTCGCTTCAGCGGGTCTATGGGGGCATTCGGGTCGAAAATATCTGCCAACAAAATCGGGTCGCCTCCGCCATGCCCCCCCGTACCAGTATGTACTTCTATGGCTTCAGGCTGTGAAAATTCAGGAATAAGAGTGATAGATACATTATCCTTTTCCAACTCACCGGGAACAGAACCATCACCACTAAAATACGTGTTCTCGCAACACCAGTGTTCCAGCCTGCCTTTAGTTCCGTTGAAGGCGATGCGATAGCCTTCGTATGGGCTGTAAGCGGTCAGCATGTAATTGAGAATGGCTCCGCGCCTATAGCGAACGTTGACGCCCATGGTATCCCAGATGTCGATATTGTCGCCGAAAATACATTGGTCGCGGAAATAGCCATCGTACTTTTCGGGGTTCAGATACAGGTTCTGGAGCTCTTCATTTTCGCCCAGATCAAAGTAGAACTTGCATTTGTCTTTAGCGGGACAGCCTTGGCAACGAGCTCCGCGATCCTGCAAGCCAAGTTCGTCACCGCGTTCCGGCGTGTAATATTTTCGCGAGGCCTGGCAGAACACGTCTTCGGGAATATCGTTCAGCCACCAGTTGACAAGGTCGAAATGGTGCGTGGATTTGTGCACAAGAAGTGACCCTGAATTTTTCCGCTGGCGATGCCATCGGCGGAAGTAGTCGGCTCCGTGGCGGGTGTCGAGCATCCACGTAAAGTTGACGCTCAAAACTTCGCCGATCGCACCGCTCATGATAATTTCTTTAACCTGCGACCTCGGGGGAGCGTAGCGGTAGTTGAACGTAACCTGAAGTTTTTTGTTTGTTTTATTGATTGTATCGATGATCTTCCGGCAGCGAGTTGCGTCGGTAGTCATGGGTTTTTCGGTAACGACATCACAGCCCAGTTCCATGGCTCGGCAGATATAATCGCTGTGTGTGGCGTCTGGGCCTGTGGTTACGATCACGACGTCAGGTTTATGATCGGCGATCATCTTCTCGAACTGATCAGCGGGATACATTGCCAGCGGCTTGCCGCCGAGTTTGGCTATCTTGTTATTGCAATTTTCAAGTCGGCCTTGGTTATTGTCGCAGATAGCTACGAAATCGCAGAGGTCCTTGGAATTACCAACCATTTCCTCGGAATACATAAAGCTACGTCCACCAACACCAACTTGTACATATCGCTTTTTTTCAGACATTATCGAACAACTCCTATTTCTAATTTTTAACTTTAAACAAAAAGATTGCTAAAGCATAAGGGAAAATACAAAAGAATCCACAAAAAATACATTCCTGACCATCAAAATAAATCTAGATCGACGAATTTCAGTATATCCGGGATCATCATTGATGTCGGCCAGGAGGTTAATGGTCTTTGAGTCAGGCTATAATAGCTTTTCGGCCCGCCGCGTAAGGTTACTGTTTTCACGGCTGGATGCAGCAGTTTTACCATCACAGCCAGCGGGGCACTCTGGCCATAGCCGTGAAGATGAATCTTTGTCACACCTCTATCAACCAACAAGTCTATTACGCAAAGCACATCATAAACACGTTGGCCATAAAGAACTTCACCCAGCATATCAGCTGTTGCGGCGTACATATAATCCAGGCCGTAAGGATTAAAAAAGTCGTACCCGTCGAGACTCTGCGGGCAAGAGCTGCCGATCCCTCGTGGCTCGACAAACCAGGCTTCATCCGACTTAATCTTTGCAAGCTCATCGCTACTGAAAAGATGCGGAATATGCAGATCAAGCTCTTTGGGCGGCTGGAGAACGTGCACATCAGCAGGCCGTTGTTTACAAAATCTCGCCAGAACCGCTTTAATTCCAGGTTCTGTCTCAACAATATAATGCGTTTGTACCTTATACTTTTTGTCATCAAGTCTCTGGCATTGGCTTGAGCGATAACGGCAAATGCCTTTACATTTGGGAAGTTTCAAAAGTTTTTCGAGAGTTTGCACAAGCTCTTTTTTTGAAAGTTTTTTCTTCTTAGCTTTAAGCTCAGTGGCAAGTTCTGCGTTGAACTGCCAGACTTTTTTCAACCCGGCTTTATTAACATCGCCATTAGGGGCTGCGAATAACTTTTCCGGTTTTACCGGCCTTACTCGCAACTTCTCTTCATCCGTGCAGGCTTTTATGCCCAGTTGTTTGTTGAAGAATTTATACATAGCCTCTCGGCCTTCTCGCGAATATCCGTGCCCATTGGGGCCTACAAATAATTCGATATTCTTCTCAGCTCCTAGAAGTTTGTAGATGCGGTTCGCCTCTTGATAGGCCTGCTCCAGACCACGCGGATCGAAAAAGTCATGTTGTTCTCCCAAGAGCAATACCGGCTTGGGGACACGAGCGAGGATGAAGTCGATCATATCCAGGCCGCGTTTGAGAATGCCGGGTGGGACCTGCTCAGCATCAGTTGGAAGCGTGTTTTCGATATTATGCAAAAATGTCGTTATATAGCATCCAGGCGCCGCCATCGTTATACGATCATCCAATGCGGTAAGATAGCTACTCAAAGTCCCCCCGCCACTTATACCGGTAACCCCAACACGAGACTTATCCGCACGAGGGTGCTTGAGCAAAACATCAAGTGCGCGAATCTTATCCCACACCCGCCAAGTACCGAAAAATTCCCCATTAAGCCGCTGAATCTTACCAATGTAGTTATGCTCAACAACACTATTTTTGCCCAGCCAGGTTTTACCCTCAAGGCCATCCTCAAACTGCCACCGTTCGCCCTGCGAAACAGGATCGGTAATCAAAACAAGATATCCCTGCTTTGCCAAACCCTGGCAAAATGACTGGTAGGCTGGTGCCGCCTTACCTTCCGCAGAGTGGCCACAACAGCCCAAAACTACCGGAAACTTCGTATTACCTTCGGGGATATAAAAATTCCCGCTCACCAGATAGCCAGGCCGGGACTCAAAGAGAATGTTCTGTAACGTGTAACCATCGTAGATTTGTTCTTTGATAATTTGGATATTCAGCGGAGTTTTCTTTGGAAACGGCGAGAAGCAGCTACGGATTTTCCTGCTCGCTGATAAGCAGTACTGCTCAGCCTGCCTACGTGTCTTAATCTTCTCAAGCCGTTCAACACGTTCCTGGCTTACTGCCTTTATACGCTGCACCATGTACTCATGAAGCATGTCTGGATACAAAGTCTGCATTGCTATTTTCCTAAATTAGTATTGTTGTGAATATTTGAGTTATAGCTCATGAATATAAGTATAGCAAATTCAAATTGCAACAATATACAACAACGAAGCCCATGGAATGGTAACACCATGATAGTACAGACACACTTTTGAGGGGGTATGCCCCGTTCCGTATTTGCCGGTTGCATGATGGTGAAGCTTGCTAGCCGCATCCATTTTTGGGCTCGCTTGAGTGTTTGGGTGTCATCGATAATGAAAAACAGATGGCGGTCTTTTTAGTGAACAGACTACGCAGCATGTCCAAGGCGATTTGCTGAATGGCGGACAATTCATTCCAATTGCTTCGCCAGAGGAATTCGCCATGATTGGTTCTGTGGGTTGAGTTTCGAAGCAGCCTTGCCAGTCTTTTAATGGTACTGCAATGGCCTATGGTTATTGCCATGACTAGACCACAAAAATGACTGAATGCCGGTGTGCCGAATTCACTTTTAACAGTATTGAAGAAAGCTTTAGTTTTTCGTGGAATATTCCCGATAGTAATCATGCGACGGCTCCAATGATAAGGTCTGTTTGCTAAAAAGCTTATCGTCAAGAATCTTCATTTTTCTTTTTCGCTTACTATCATAGAACATTCCAAAATTGGTCAGTTTGAGTATATTATTTAATTTTCACTTTTCAAAGCCGAATTATGAAACGGGATCTCTGAAAAACTGGCATGAAAGATGAAAACGAGTACGACATCTGTTTGGAGTTTGATATAATGGCTGCAGTTGCGAACATAAACCTTGCATGGAGGCAAAAATAATGGAACGCAAAACAAATCAGCCAACGTTTCTCGACAGTTTAACCTCTGACCTCGGCGGCCGCCGCACCATTGAATTTTTCTCCAAATGCGACCGGCTCATCCCGTGGAGCGAGTTGGCAGACCCTCTAAAAGACATGTACTCCAATAACACAGCCAAGGGCGGTGCCTCCAACTATCCGCTGGTAATGATGATAAAGTGCACGATGCTTCAGAAATGGTTCAATCTTTCTGATCCTATGCTGGAAGAGATGTTGGCTGACCGCATATCGTTCCGGCGTTTCGTCGGCCTGAAGATGGGCCAGTCCGCGCCGGATGAAACCACATTCGTGCGATTCCGCAAACGGCTTGACTCCGCCGGCCACATCGCCACGCTGTTTGAAAAGACCATCGCCATACTCAAAGCCCGCGGAGCAATACTGGCTGAAGGCACATGCGTAGATGCTACTATTATAGAGTCTCCGCGTGGCAGAACCGGCAATGATGGTTTGTCCAGCACGAAAGACAAGGCTGCAAGTTACACGAAAAAACATGGCCGCGTTTATCACGGTTACAAAGGACACATCGCAACCGACCACAATGGCATGATAAAGGATTACCGCTACGATACAGCGTCTGTGCACGACAGCCGTCATATCGACGAATTCGCGGAAGATGAAAAGCACGGCATGTGGGCCGACAGTGCATACGCTGATAAAAAACGCAAAGCCGCCCTTGAAAAACGTGGTGTGTTTTGCGGGATAATCGAAAAACGCGTTCGAGGCCAGAAGGAATTGACAGCTGAGCAGAAACGCCATAATCGTCTGGTAGCTGGCATTCGCGCGGTGGTTGAACATCCGTTTGCGTGGATGAAGAATACCGGGTATGGCCGGACTCGATATCGCGGACTGCGGAAAAACGCGATGGATTTTGGATTCCATGTGATAGCCTACAATTGGAAAAGGAGTTTCAGTTTGCAGATTGCGGCATAACGCCGAAAGTCCGCAAAATGCGGACAAAATTGGCTGCACAAGGCTAAAAATGACGCCGTAAAAATTGAAAAATCGATACCTGAGTGTGTTGAAAATGGTTTTTCAACACACTTCGCAGTAAGAATAAACGACGAGTCTAAAATATGAGGTTATTCAGAGACCTCAAACAGGCTCTTGACAAAAAATAAAGAAAATGATAAACTCTGATTAGTCAAAACGTTTTGATTTCTGCTGTGTTTGGTAGGGAAAATCGAAAAGGGAGCCAGGTGGATGGGGTTTCGCGCATTGAAAAGGGGACCACTGTTTAATTGAAAATTCTGTATGATGTCGGCTTGTGATTTTGTTGCAGGGATCGGCATATGCGGAGTTTGGAGATGCTTACAGTGGAAGATTATGAAAAAATACGTAAAGCTGTTTTAGTTGAAGGTTTGTCTGAGCGGCAGGCGGCTCGTAAGTTTCATCATTCGCGCAAGACCATCAAAAAGGCTTTGACGCATTCCGTTCCGCAGGGATACAAAAAGCGAAGTTCGCCGGCAGGTGCTGTTGTACTCACGGAGCGGCTGCGTTTTGTCATCGACACCCTTCTCGAAAAGAACAAAACGATTCGTCGCAAGCAAAAGATGACCGGCACTAAGATTCATGATATTCTTGTTTCTGATTACGAATTCTGCGGCTGTGTTCAGACGGTTCGGCGTTACATTGCGACTAAAAAGTTACAAGCCAAGGAGGTCTTTTTCAAGTTGGAGTTTCAGCCCGGCCAGGAGGGTCAGGTCGACTGGGGAGAAGCTGATGTTATCATAAACGGCAAAGACACGAAGGTGCATTTATTCTGCCTACGGCTGGCATATTCCCGCGCCTCTTTTGTTAGAGCATATCCGTCGCAAAAGATGGAATGTTTTCTCGACGGCCATGTTCATGCGTTTGATTTTTTTGGAGGTGTAGCGCGGAGCAATGCGTATGATAACTTAAAATCAGCGGTAATTCAGGTCGGCAAAGGCAAGGAGCGCAAACTCAACTCTAAGTTTATAGAGCTTCGTAGTCATTATCTATTTAATAGTCGTTTTTGCAATATAGCAAGCGGCAATGAAAAAGGCCATGCTGAAAATCTTGTCAAAGATTCCCAGCGAGATTTAATGTCTCCGCCGCCGCATGTTGTCGACATTGATGAGCTGAATGAATTGCTTTTGCGACAATGCACTAAGCGGTTGGATATAGTCGTTAAAGACAAGGGTAAAACGCGCGGTCAGCTGCTCGAAGAAGAACGTCAGTTCTTTCTACCCCTGCCAAAGCACCAGTATAACGCTTGCGTCGGGGGCAGCACTTATGCAACAAAGCAGGCCTTGGTCGAGCATGATAATAACTTCTATTCTGTGCCAACACAATGGGCACATCATGACATCACTATCAAAGCTTTTGTAAGTCGCGTAGAGTTGTATCACGATGACAATCTCGTCGCCAGCCATGAACGTTGCTGGGATTCATCGAAATATATCCTGAATTATATGCACTATATCCCGCTGCTGAAGACCAAGCCTGGCGGGATTCATAACGCAGCCGCTTTCATCGGCCAGCCCTGGGGCAGTGACTTTGAAAAGCTTAAAATAGAGTTGGAATATCGTTACGATGGCGAAGGAACAAAGAAGTTTATAAACGTGCTTTTACTGTTTTGCGAATACGAAGCTTCTCAGGTTAAGGCTGCCGTAAAAACCTGCATCTCGCGAAGAGCATTCAACGACGAAGCCGTTCGAAATATACTTGAATATCAGCCTGATGCGATCCGCAAAAGCATTGATCTTACGCATAAGCCTGAATTGCAGATTAAAACGAACGGCATTCGCCAAGCCAGCGAATATGACGAGTTTTTATTAACGAATTTTAAAACTACTAATGAAGGAAGTGTACAATATGGAAAACAATATATTGCTTGAAAATTATCTTAAGCAGCTCAAGCTGCCGACGTTTATTAAAGAGTATCGGCGGGCTGCCAGACAGTGTGCCCAGGAAAAACGCGGTTTTGAGCCTTTTTTACAGCAGTTAACGGAACTGGAGATTCAACAGCGAAGAATTCGAACGATGCAGCGACGGATAAAGGAGGCTTCGTTCCCAGCCGAGAAGGAACTTGCAGACTTCGACTTCACAGCCGTTCCAACTTTGAACAAAAAACGAATCATCGATTTAGCCAAAGGCGATTATATTCGAAAGCGCGAATGCGTTGTAATGATTGGCCCGCCCGGAACAGGCAAAACTCATCTTGCCATATCGCTGGGCCGTGAAGCTTGCCGCCAGGGCAAACGAGTGAAATTCTTCACCGCCACAGGCCTGGCTACCGCATATGCCGAAGCCAGAGATGAACGGACCGTCCAAAGACTCGAACGGTTTATAGAGCAGCGAGATTTGATTATAGTCGATGAGCTTGGCTACATTCCCCTCGGCCGGCTTGGAGCGGAAAATCTATTTGGATTTTTCTCGAAATGTTATGAACGCACCAGCGTGGTTGTTACGTCAAACCTGCCTTTCTCCGCCTGGCCGGAAGTCTTCGGCGATGAACGATTGACCGGAGCACTGCTAGATCGGCTGACGCATCGCGTGCATGTGATAGAAGCCGCCGGCGAAAGCTACCGACTGCAAAACCATAACAATAGGCCAACCACAAAAAATACCGACGAAAATAACCTGGAAAATCAAGAAAAGGAGGCCATATGATTTGACCCCAACATCCTGAACATCAGATCGCTGATACACCCCATGTCAGCCGTTGACAAACCCCTTGCAAAGGGGTATTCTTAGGCCCTAGGTGGTACCCATTTCGATGCTCCACTTGGCTCCCTTTTCAATTTTCCCTACCAAATATACCGATATGTGGATTACACGAGCCAGAGGATATGCACAGTTGGCTTCTCAATTGGATAAGTCCTTTTTTCCCGTTCTACAGGGTTTTGGAGCCAATTTTACTCAGGGAGGTGTAAATCGCTATCCTACGACTGGTGAATTGAGATTTATGACTTTTTCATCTATCGCCGCCACTGGTGCAAGAGGCAGTATGTTCTGGGGCTATAACCCAGCTGCTTATACGACAGGTGATGGTTATGAAGATTTTATCGAAGATACGGTTCAACCGGTATTCGACAAACTCAATCTTATCGAGCACGCAATGAATACCGGTTTCGATGCTGGTAATGTCAGTCTCTATAGTGGAAGTCCGAGCCAGGATGTGTCAGGTCTGGTTTTATATGATGCTCAGCTTTCCCAATATTTTCTGATCCTGACGTTAAACGAAGATAGTAATAGTATAGATATTGAGATCACACTGTCTGGTTTAGAACATGAGATTTCTTCAACACAAATCAAGGATGAGATTAGCGGTCAGGTAATAAATATGACCTCGTTGGGAAATAATGAATATAGGTTTGATGTAGGTATGAGCGATTTTGGAGTTAGAATTTTTTCCATCAAATGAATCGACTGCAAATATTTTCAGTGTTCCTGAACCGGGCAGTGTCTTACTGGCTTTAAGTGCTGTGGGTGTATGTATTCGCCCAAAGAAAAATAAATTAGTAGGATTGTTTTAGCTCACCGGGCTTGGGTGTCAGGAAATTACTCAAGCCCGGTAAATGTTTTAGAATTATGGCGAGTTTGAAATTTTCAAGCTCATCTATCAAGGTTGTTTAATGAACGATATGTTTAACATTAATTTTGATGATTTTATTGACCTACCCGTTGGTAGCGGGGGGATGTTCAAGGCTGGCGTGGAAGGTGTGCAGCGGATATGTACGCCCAAAGACAGGAAGGTTGAATTCATAGTCTACCACGACAAGGTTTTGGCATATGTGAAGTCTGCGATGGGGTATCCGGCGATATATCCGTTTGAGCCAGCCCTTTACGAAGCACCAGCCAAGGCGGTGTTGATGGATCTTGACGGCACAAGCGTATACAGCGAGCCATTCTGGATATGGATAATTCAGCAGAGCGTTGCGAGGCTCTTGGACAACCCAAAGTTTGAACTCGAAGATGTTGATGATCCCCACATTTCAGGCCATTCTGTGTCGGAGCATCTTCAGTATTGCATAAACAAATATTGTCCTGATAAGACCGTTGAGCAGGCTCGGAAGTGTTATTTCGAGATCACCCGTTTTGAGATGAACGAGATAATGAAAGGCCGAGGCAGAACCGATGCTTTTGTTCCGCAGGCTGGGCTAAAGGAGTTTCTGTATAAGCTTAAGGAAAACAAAATCAAGATCGGTTTGGTGACCTCGGGGCTTTATGAAAAGGCCTGGCCTGAGATTTTGTCCGCGTTCAAACAGTTGGACATGGGCGATCCCAACGAATTTTACGATGCGATAATTACTGCCGGTTTTCAGCCTGGAGCGGGCAATCCCGGGACACTCGGTGAGCTTTCACCAAAGCCGCATCCGTGGCTTTACGCGGAGACGGCAAGAGTCGGACTTGGCATTGAGCCATCCCAGCGTCACAAGGTTGTAGGCATGGAAGATTCTGGAGCGGGGGTTGTTTCGATTTGCATGGCTGGTTTTGCTGCTATTGGTATCGAAGGCGGAAACATTGAATCCAGCGGGACAGAACCGCTGCTGTTTGCAAAATGCAAAAACCTGACAGAATCTCTGCCGCTTATTTTAGAAAAATAGTTTTTTAAAAATCATTTTGAAAGTTAAAAGAAAATGGAACTGAAGAATAATATTTATGTAGTAAGTTTGACGCACTGGGATCGTGAATGGCGATTTCCTTTTGAAAAGACTCGTATGCTTCTGGTGGAGATGATGGACAGCGTGCTTAATCTGCTTGATAACGATCCTGAATACAAATGTTTTCATCTGGACGGGCAGACTATTTTGCTGGATGACTATTGCGAGGTCCGCCCTGAAAATGCTGATAAAATTCGCGAATATGTAAAGCAGGGCAAGTTGATGATCGGCCCATGGTTTCTTCTTCCCGAAGAGAATCAGATGTCCGGCGAGTCGCTTGTTCGCAACTTTTTATGGGGTGAGCGCATCGGCCGAAAGTACGGCGGGAACATGAAGGTTGGTTATTCTCCGACCAGTTGGGGCCAGGTCAGCCAAATGCCGCAGATTATGAACGGGTTCGGCATAGAAAGCATAATCTTCTATCGCGGGATAAGTCCCGATCAGTCGCCGGATAATTTTTATATTTGGGAAGGCCCGGACGCGAGCAAGCTCCTTGGGATTCGCCTGGGTGATTTTGCCAGAGTAGGGTTCTTCCAACTTGTAGATCGTCCGGTTGTTTTTGATCGCGGCTGGGGTGATGAATCACATGATTGGAATCTTGGCGGCAAGCCATATCGCTTGTGCGGGAGCGGATCGGCGACGCCTTACGAATTCCATCAACCTCCAGCAGGCTGGCATCGTGAGAATCTCGAGCCAAGCCTGAAATATCTTGAAGATGAAGATCTAGGCCAGTGGATTACACCGTGGGCATTGGCTTGTGAGTGCGATGATTGCACAGGTCCGTTCGTATTTGTGCCCAAGATTATTCAAGAAGCCAACAAACTCATTACCAACGGTAAAGATATCAAACAGGGTAGCCTGCCTGAATTCGTTGCCATGGCTCGCGAGAACCTCAACGAAGATGAACTTACAGTTCTTCACGGTGAGATGCGCAGTTCTCAAAAAGCAGGTAAATGGACTGACATCTACGCGGAAATTCAATCGTGTCGTATTCCTACCAAATATTTAAATCGTCGAGTCGAGTTCACTCTTCAAAGAACGGCAGAACCACTTGGAACAATAGCCTGGATGTTGGGGCAAGAGTATCCAGAGTTTTCGCTTGATCGCGCTAATTATACGCTTTTGCAGAATCATGCGCATGATTCGATCGGTGGCTGCGGGCGTGATGCTGTTGATGAAGATGTTCAATATCGGCTGAAAAACGTAGAGATCATCGCCAAAGGTATTACCGAGGATGCAGCCCGCGCAATAGCCGGAAAGATCGATACCAGCGGGATTGATAAAAATGAGATAGTTATTGTTGTCTTTAACAATCTGCCCCGAAAACGCAATCAGGTAGTGACAGCCGAGTTTGATTTTGCCCAAAAATCCAACATTCAAGGCTTCAAGCTTTGTGAAATGGATGGGACTGAAATAAATGCTCAGGTGATTTCAAAATCCAACTGCGATGCCATTTTTAACCACCCATATGAAGTTCCATGCCGAATGATATCAGATCGTTGGCAGGTAAACTTTCATGCTGATGAATTACCGCCGATGGGATATAAGGTGTTCCGCGTTATTCCACAGCACGGGCCGTATCGCCACGATGGTACAATGCTCACCGGTGCTGCCGCCATGGAAAATGAATTTCTGCAGGTTCAGGTTAACTCCAACGGTTCGGTGAATATTACCAGCAAAGAAACGGGCATGGTTTTGATAAATCAAAATACTTTTCAAGACCGCGGAGCTGTGGGGGATTACTGGGTCGGCGCATTTCCTAAACAGGACAAGATTGTAACTAGTTTTGGCAGCCAGGCTGAAATTTCAGTTATTGAAGATGGGCCGCTGAACTGCGCCATTGAAGTTAAGACTAAATTGGAACTCCCCATCGCTGCTGCTTATGATGCCACAAGCCGACTCGACCAAACCAAAACCGTCAACATCACTACTGTTTACAAACTCAACAAAAGCCAGCGTTATTTGCATATTACAACTACAATAGAGAATACGGTTAAAGATCATATAATCCGTGCTATGTTCCCGTCGGACATCCAGACAGATACCGCTTTTGCTCAGACCCCGTTTGATGTGATTGAGCGTGACATTAAACTTCCCGACACGCGCGACTGGCGTGAGCCTTACAAACCAGTCCAGCCGCATCTGAATTTTGTTGATCTGACTGACGGGCAAAAGGGCGTGGCCATCCTAAATAAGGGCCTGCCGCAATACGAAGCTGTCGACGATCCCCAAAGAACAATCGCATTGACGCTGCTGCGTGCGCACCGGGCGTGGAATTCGGTTAGGCTGGCACACTATCCCGATCAGCCTGGCACTCAGTTGCAGGGAACATATACGTTCGAGTACGCCATATTACCGCATAAGGGCAACTGGGAAGATAGCCACGTGCTTTATGAGGCTGAAAAATTTAATATCGCCCCGGTAGTAGGCGCTGCCGGCCCAGGCAAAGGTGAACTGCCCTCCGAGCTGTCATTTGTAGAAATTGAAGGTGACGGGTTGGTCCTAAACGCGCTTAAAAAAGGCGAATGGGACGATTCAATAATTGTTCGCATCAGTAACTCTACATCAAAGGATATTGCCGGTTCGATAAAACTGCATGCCCGCATCGCCAAAGCCGATGCCGTCAACATGATGGAAACCGAAACCCAACAGGAACTAACGATTAACGACAACGCTATCTGCTTAAATGTTCCATCAAAGAAAGTAATTACTTTGCGTATCTTGAGGAAGTAAAGCATCTTTCACTCAGATGCCCGCAAACGTTCAACATAATCAAGGGTGACCGGCTGTGCATACCGAATATTCTGTCTTTCTTTATTGGTAAGGACTTATAGCGATTGTTATATTCAGTGAATCGAGCTAAAATCATCTTTTATTGTTATGATTTTGGAATTTTTTATGGTTTTTGGTCGATCCGTTGACATGTACGAATTGACCCGGTTTGAGACATAGCCAGGGCTTGGCTTTTGGGTCGTTTTCTTCCTGGAAGTGAAGGAACTGGCGTGCTTCTAAAGAGTCGCCTAACACGGGCAAAACAGGGCCGCTTTAGGCGTCAAATGGCTCTCTGGCGAGGTGCAAGCCTCGTAACCGCTGCACTCGCAGCAGGTTATCTCTAAACGATTCCTGCGCTGCATATGCGCAGCGCGGCGATTTTTTGAAATTTATAACTCTTTGTATTGCAAAGACTTAGCTGTGGCAGCTCATCACGTTGCCAACGTGAATGTCGTGAGTTCGAATCTCATCGCCCGCTTTTGAATCAGGCCTGACGGTAACTACCGCCAGGCCTTTTACTTGCGCCACATCTTGCGACCCGTCCAAACCTTACGACACCACCCTCTATTCCCAAACCACCTTGAAAAGTTCCTGCCAACCAGTGCCAGTTATTGCCAGTTCCAGCAACGACGCGCTGCATATGCGCTGCACGCCGACAATTCTGCTGCATATGTGCTGCCTGATGTTTAAGAGCACATCGAAAGATTTCGATGATGCAGGTTAATACCAAAACTGTTTTAACCTCCATTGCCAATTTACCGTCATTTAAGTTGATGTTGACAACTCTTTTTTTTCAAAGAACCTAAATGCCATAGGAGGATCCCCTTCATGCCCACCGTCGAATACTGTAATGCGGGTTTTAGCTGATGAACGGCGAAATAATATCTCATGCTTTCGTTTCAAAGAACCTTGGCTTCGATATTTCAAAGCCCGTGGAATTATTTGCTCTTTCACCATACATTTGATATCAGCAGGCGAGATTATTTTATCGTTTTGTTTGGCAGTTTTTGCCAAAATATTAAACCCCAGCAAAGAATGAGTTATCGGCACGGAACCTTCATGTCCATCATGTATCCCAGCGTTTATATCCAGCCAAATGTCAACTCCGCCTTTCAAATAAGTTTTCGGCGAACGAATACGATACTGTCGATCAATTTCCTTTGAATCACCTGGTCTGCCGCCGCAACACGCTTTTATCATATCTGGATACACATTCCCCAGCGTCAACCCTTCATTATACCAGGCCTTTAAATCAATTATCGGACACCACGCACTGACCGCAGCCCATATTTCAGGATACTTACCAGCCATGAACAATGCCATCATCGCACCACCACTGGCACCGACAAGATAAATCCGCTTTAGGTCAATTTGGGCATTGGCACGAGCATAGTCAATAGAATCCAGAATATCCCGCTGGGCTAACTCGCTAGCGCAAGCCTGGGGAGTATTATTAGGCCCGCGGAAATTCGGGTACACAAAAGCCCAACCGCGTTTCTTGGCCTCTTTGTAATATTCAGGCCGATTGTGGGGTTCATCATAGGAGAAACTCCATTGATGCAATCCGACCACAAGTGGGACAGGTTCTTTTTTTGCCTTTGCTGGACTATAAAAAAAAGCGTCCTGCTTTGTGGTATCAAAACTTGATATAAATTGTATAGGTTTCATTGCTATGATAAGTCTTAAACAGTTAGAGATTATCTGGTCAGATAAAATACCAATTCAAGAATTCATTCATAGAACCATCAAACAACGCAGATGCCGAACAACCCATACCACGTTGGTTTCCATAGCAATACCATACAACAACATTGCCCTCGAATTCAACAAGATCTATATCACTCGCGTTACAAAGTTCCGCGTCAACAGGCTGTAGTACAGGGTCTTTAAGGCACTGTTGCCAGTTGATCAAATCCTGCGAACGTGCCAGGCTCATCTCGAACCACCAACGAGGTGTACGATGCTCAAGGTAAAACAGATAATACCAGCCGTCAACATACCGAAGCGCAGGACAGGCAGTATATCTGTCCGTTCCATATACCGCATCCGATACACGCTGCCAGGTCACAAGATCCGTGGATTCTGCAAAATAAATTGTGAACGGAACCGTTTTTTCGTCTTTAACCTCAAAGGCCATCACATATTTTTCGCCAGCCTTACAAACCGTCTGGTTAAAAAACAGTTCACCATTACTCGCTTCAAGAACTTCTTTTTTATCCCATTTTTTCAGGTCAGAAGACTTGAAACACTCGATTCTTTTCACTCCGCTGCTGCCTGCTTCGTTCTTAGCTGCGAAAACATGAATGTCATCACCTTCGACAAATGCGTTGGCAAAACCATACCCCTCGCCGAACCTGGAAAGTACTTCACCTGTGTCGGCATCCCCCACCCAAAGTCCTCCGGTTTTAAATGGACTCTGCGGAACGTGGGACAAACCAACCGCAGCCAGTAAAAGCTGGCCTTTATAAACAATTGGCGTCATTTCCCCAAAACAGACGCTTGCCTTTCCTGTACGAATCAGGCGCGGATTTGTGGGAAAAGCCCTACCCGTCATACCGTTATCAAAAAATCTTATAAATTCAGCCATGATAAACCTTCTGGAATTGAATTAGTTTAATTCTGCATTCCCTGCCAATAAGTTCTGGATGTGTTTTATTATACTTTCTCTAAGTTTGTCAAGATCTGTATTTTCCCTATAAACATCGCCATTTTTCAACTCAGCCAAAAAGGCTTCGGCTTTTGCAGCACTTTGGTTATTAGCCGATCTTTTCAGCAATTTCTCCAATGTCGAAATATAGCGAAGGTCATTCATACCCTCACGATATCCTTCCCATTGAAGCGTTCCAATCACGCCGTCGTAGGTAGGATAAACCATCATGTGCTGTTTGTACCATTTCCCATCAGGATTTATGCAAAAATCGTTCCATGACCAGATGAGGGAACCGCCAGGTTGAACAGGGGCATTATGATAAAGATAAGTCATTGCAGCATCATAATCGAATTGCCACAATTGCAAACCATAACACTGCCTGTAAACTTCCGGAAGCTCCGAACCACCCTGCGGGTTAGAATATGAACCTATTTTCTTACCGGCATCATGCCATCGTTTTATAACTTCCCGATCAGGATAACCACAAGAAATAAATAAGTCCAGAATATCCCCCACGGCATTGAACATTTTCCCATCTTTTGGAAACCCAGCCACAAAAACCTTTCCGCCCGCCTGCTGCACCGCCTGCCATGCTGCACGCTGGGATAAAAGCCTTTCACCTCTGGCCTCATCGAATCCGTAGAAATAAACGTCATCGACTCCAAATTCCTTTATTTCATCAATAACCCACCTGATGCGTTCCCGCAGCTTGTTGAGCTCTTCAGGCTGTGTCGGCGCGCCGATACGATAATTTAAAAATAAATTTTTAATCGGCATTTTAAGGGATTTTCTGATTGCAAGTCGCTTCTTCAGGTCTGAAAGATCTCCCAAACTCTCCCAATCAAATCCAATTATCGGACCTGAGAATCTTACCTGGTCCACGCCATGATCACGAAGATCAATCATTTCCTTCCGGTATTGTTCCCAGGCCTGTTTTGTATTATAGACAGGAGAAAAGTCACGATACTGAATATAATTGGGAGTTCTATAATATATACTGGAAATCAAATCGGGTTTACGAAGGGCAAAATTCAAAACATCCAACTCTAGATCAACTGATCCAAGCTTCTTGTTGCCGTCAAAAAAGATCATTTTAGACTTAAGTTTTCCAGCAGGGGATTTTTCAGGAACTTTTACAGTCAACCAGAACTGGCGATTAGTATCTTTCCTGATGTGCACCAGCTGGAGGATATCCGCATCCTTATCCGGCATTTTAATAGCATCCTCAGCCGAGAAACCATCCTGCCCGTCGATTACTACATATTGCGGGTCAGTATTATTTGAAGACAATACACGCAAACTGTTAGCTTGTTTATTCTGGTCGACATTTATAAGTGAATCATCATGCAAAAGTAACTCCGGCACAAGGTCTTTTATTCCCGTGCGCCGAACAATATTCACTTTCTCTACCGAAGGCTGCTCTAGATACCCCCCTGCATCCTGATACCACCATTTTACTATTTTCAAATCGGTCTTTATACAATCGATCTTGTTCCCAGAAGAATTCGAAAAAGGTTCAATCTCAATCCTTAACGCTTTCAGATTTCGTTTGGCAGCAATCACAAAGCTCAATGAAGTTATTTCATCCTTCGCCATCTTCCAGCAAAGCCTGTTACTCAAAGTTCCATCCACTACCGTTGAATCAGGGCGAGGATAACTGTTTTGTATCGCAGGAATCTGCCAGAACTCAAATCCCGCAAAAGGATTTTCATAATCTTTCTGAACCGCTTCAATTTTAACAGTCGCCCAATTCAACATTGAATTGAGCTGCCTTATTTGCCTGTCTGACAATCCCGTATCTACATTCTTTGCGAATAAAACCCTGGCTTTTTTAAATTCTTTTGCAATAAGAGAGGCATCTTCCGCATGGCGGGTTTTTTGCCCCTGCGGCAGGGATGCCAATTGTTTTTCAAGTTCGGAGAAGCGTTTTTTTACCTCGTCACTTTCAGTTCTTTGCGAGGAATCATAAAATACCTTAACATCATCAATATAAATCGTCGCTGGGAGATTGTCGATTTCACCCTTTATACATAATTCCAGGAACAATTGCTTTGGGTTCCACAGATAATTTTCTAGGACAAATTGGCTCAGGTTCAAAGGAATATTCACAGTATGCCATTGACCATCATTTTTTGTCGTTACATCATCATGGACATAGGGAACTTTATTATCAGGCTGGCTACTAATTGCTATTCGGAAAGGAGTCTTCGCATTGGAATAATAGCAAAAACTAACGATGACTTTCTTGCCTGCGATATTATCAGAAATCCGCTGATTCATGGACAGCCCAAACCTTCCGCTTTCATTGGGCTTCTCAAGAACCAATTTGAGACATTGCTTCCCTGAAAAATTCCGCTCCTTAGAGACACCTATTGCCTGTGCAGGTGTCTCAAACCAATAATTAATCTGCCAGCCAGGGACACCATGAGCCGAGATGCTATCCTCAAACCCTGGATTTTTCAGATTGATACCCAAGCCCTGCGAAAAAACACTTTGATTGCATATAAAAATGAAAAGCAGGAAAAAGCTGCAAAAGATTTTTTTCATGGACTAACCTTTCATGGCCATAGAGTGTTTTGATGGATTATACAAATCGCTAATTGTTTTTATTATGCCAACGTCAACTACTCAAAGCCAATTTTAATTATTAGCTATGCCACGTCGACCCAGGAATACCAACCCGGTGAAAGCAAAAAGACACAGGCTTGCAGGCTCAGGGATAGTATTCAAGGAAGAAGCTGAATTCCCAAAGTTAGCTTGTATGCACGCATAATCACCAGCTGAGACAATACCGTCCCCATTTGCATCTCCAAGAATCCAGGCATCTCCAACATTACCGAAATTGGCCTGTACACATGCATAGTCACCCGCTGATACTACGCCATCTCCATTAGCATCGCCAAGAAGAAGTATAAATGGAATTACATCCAAAGTAGGCACAATATCGTTGGCGTTTAAAAAACCATCACCAAGCTTATTAAGCAGACCGACAACCATAACCCGAAAGTTTTCTTCTGTTAGCCCCGGCTGGGTTCTGAGAATTCCAAGCAGAGCAGGTACATCTAAATTCACATGGGGAGTAATACCCGGTAGGCAGCCGGGCTCGTCCACCACCGCCATCCCGACACCAATGATTGCGTTTTCGCCACTTCCCTGGTAATTTCCTGCGTTGTAACTTCCTGCAACTTCTCCATCGATAAAAGTGCCTGGAGAAAAACCCACCTGCGTATACTCCTCACCGACAACCGTGCAAAGAACGTTTTCTTCGAAATCCACGGCAGCCGGATCTACACCATCAACCCAGACTTCATAGGCAGCGAGACCTGCAGTATCCTCTCCGGAAACTTCAACTAATACTTCCCAGGTGCCCGGAGAAGTTTCCTTAAATGTGTAGTGAACTGTGGGAGCCTCGGGTATACCTGCAAAATGCGAGCCCGTATCATATTTGAACAGCGAGCCTGTTCCGCCGGATAAATTCCAGTCAAGAATGTGATTATCAAGTTGCACAACTGTTTCTCGGCCGGTCTCAGGGTTTAGCCATAACAGGCTGTTCACCGTTTCGTCAAACGTAATTCTGAAACCCTTTGTGGTCTCTGCCGATGACAAACCAGCCCCATGATTGAGATTGGTTAACATGAAGTACTGCTCATTATTATCGTCTGTAAAGTAACCGACAAACCCGTTATGGTTGGAAGATGAGGCGTTGAGAATTTCAATGTTCAGAATTTTGTCATCTCCACCAGCGTTTGGGCTCCATGCAACAGTTCCGTCAGGCAATGAGTTACCCGCCCCTGCCAAATACCGCAAATCTGTACTAGTAGTATATCTTAAAACCTGGCCTATTTTTTTTATTTCATCATTTGCAACCTTCACGCTGTTACCCAATAGAGTTAACGTATTATCATCATTGACCAGCGCATCCCCTATCAAATCATTATAAGTAAAATATGAGAAGCCCGTAAAACCAGCTGTCAGGTGCGAAAAAACCTGCATACGAAAATCTGATTCGCTGGGTGTGCGGTAATGTCGTTCCGTGTCTTTATAAGTTTGTGCCCATGCCCAATAAGGTATTTCCGCTTCCAATGCCTTTCGTCGAATCATGGCCATGTCCCAGAAATAATTGGTCTTCAGGCTACCATCATCCATGAAGGGATATTGGTCATACATCAAGACATCCGTCTTCATAATATTTATGGAATCTTCAACAAACTGCTCATATGGATATCCTTCCGGCGGCGGAGTCGTTCCGTAATATCCAGCTACCGTTCCGCCCGAGGGACCTATATTCGTATAAACCAGCGAATCAGGATACACCTGCCTAAGCCAATCCGAAACCTCGCGAATAGCCGGCATCTCCTGCCGATTGGGTTCATCCATAACCATAAAGCCGGTATTTCCCGAATAATTATTATAGCTTGTCTGTAAAATATTTTTCCTGTAATCAGTAAGCGGGGAAGCCAATGTGTAATCAAGATAAACTAACTGATGCCACGGCAATCCAGCCGTCTGATTTTCTGCCAAGAATGTAAAAGGTACCTCATAAGTCCATGAATTAAAAACAGTATTATTCATGTCTTTATATACCTGGCCGTCAAAGTTACTTTGCGGATAAGTCTGCGACGTACCAACGGAAGACATAATCGTAAAATCATGGCTGCGAACCCATTGAATCCCTCGCGACAGTTCCTGCGCTTGTGCATTTGACAGCAAACATAATGAAATAAATGCGCAGACACAAATACTGCTAAAGAACTTTGTTTTTATTAAGCTCAAGCTCAACTTAAAACTCCGTTGTTGAGGATAACTAAACCTTGAAAACCTTTGTCATTAATAATCCGAAATTATTCTGACGACAATGCATCAGGACCCATTATTCAGGCAGAGGGATACCTTCACCAAATGGATCACCCTTTGGAAATTCCGATTGGCCTATAAAAGGTCTTCGCACCGCACGAGCATATGGGACAAGGAAATTGGTGGAATCATATATAAGTTCATCTCTCTCAATAGCCTCAGCGTGACCGTCAAGAAAACCGGCGGGAAGGTAATCTCTGCTATGACCGTTGCTCATCCAGGTGCCTTCGCCCATGCAACCTTGCGCTTCTGGCCAACATGTCATCGCGACAACTTCAGATGCTTTTGAGCTATAATCAAGTGTCTCTCCAGGTATTGGCGTGAACATTCCCAAGTTTTTAACTCTTGGCTCACAGGAATAGTCATGAACATATCGCCCGGTTGCAAAGTACATCCAATAATGGGTAACATGCACTACATGCGGAAGATTGGATGGCGGATTGTAATTCCAACCTGCATCGGACCCTTCAACAATGTCTTGAGAGGTCATGGCAGGACAATAAAAAACGTCTGAGGACTCAACGTATGTGGGAAAAAGTCCCTTCTCGTCATCTTCCCCTTTCGTAGGCGAACAAATCAGATACTCCCACCCGTAAACTGCGTTTTGCGGAAATAGACCATCATGTTCAGCCTGATAAACATTCATACCTGTCAAAATGCTTCTCTGATTATTCAGGCAAACGGCAGTCCTGGCTAGATCTTTTGCCTTTTTTAATGAAGGAAGTAATATGCTTACCAGAAGAGATATAATCGCTATTACAACCAACAATTCTATCAGAGTGAAACCTTTTTCACTTCTTTTCGTTCTATTCTCCATGATTTCTTCCTTCGAGCTTACAACGGTTTGGATTTGCTTTTGATGGGCTCCGGCAGGTGTGATTTAAGTTAGATTCAATAACAAATCATTATACCATAAACCTGCCGAAGCCCAACACCATTCTTATCTAACTTTCTAACTTGTATTTAGGAAAAGTTTACTTCTTACGCTTCAGAAAAATCAGTCCGCCGAGACTCAATAAACTCATCGTTGCCGGCTCGGGAACCGTCATCTCAATATTGTCAACAAATGACTGGGCGGTTGTACCTCGCCGTCCATCCGGAGCCACATACCACGGCCTGGTTATATTGGAAACATATACGTCAACCGAACTTCCAACATCAGCCAGGGTAATACCGCTGAAATCATAAGTCGCAACAAGAGTTCCTGTAGCATCCTCAATCAAATTGAACGTAGCACCTGTACTATCAATCACAAACTCAGCCTGATAGTATGCATACTTTGTAAATACCGGTCCGGTAGCTGGGCGAACGTATTCCGGAACCAGAAGAACTGCGCCATTAACATTTTCCCAAGGCTGATGGATCATGTTCAGTGAAACAGCGCCAAGGTCCAATTCAAGGTCAATATCACTGCCGCGCAGCGTATTGCAGCTGAATGTAAGGTTGACTTTCAATTCTGTCACAGCCTGACCGTCCAGAGAAAATGTCTGAGAAATACCGCGTTTTACATCACTTGACGAATCATAGTTATTCAGAATCATAACGGTTCTGCCGTCATTGGAATGGCCCGGCGTAAGGGTCAGACCCGAGCCACCGAACGTCGCCCATCCATCCGCAGTTGGGTCGGTCTCAAAACCAAACTCATACAAACTTGCCGATGCGAACTGGCTGACCATCAAAACCGCAATCAATAATCCAAAAACATTTTTCTTCATAATCATCTTCTAACTCCCTCATTGTAAAGGCTTACTAAAACGGGGTAGGCTCCTTTTTTGCATACCTCTTTTCGATACATCACTACTATTCCTGCTTTCAACAACGTTAACGTTTGGTTCCCTATCAGAACCGATGGAACAAATTACAGTCCGGACTTCTATTGACTTTTATACATCTATTTACGTCTGCGGATTCGCATGGCAAGGGCACCCACAGCCAGCAGAGAAATCGTCGCCGGTTCCGGAACAATTTCCGCTCCAGCAGTATTACCAAAGTTTGCCTGTACTGACGCATAATCGCCAGCCGATACGACGCCATCAGCATTCGCATCGCCCAAAATACCCGGTTCGCCGGTGTTTCCAAAGTTCGACTGTACTGCTGCGTAATCCCCTGCCGATACAACGCCATCGCGATTGGAGTCACCTAACAGAAGCTCCGGAGCAGCGTCGATATCAATTGTAATATTGTCCACAAATGCCTGCGCTGTTGTTCCCCTTCTACCGTCATTTGGATCTATGTACCAAGGCCTGGTCTGATTGGCTACATATACGATAATACCATTACCAACATCGTCCAAGGTAATGTCTGTAAAAGAATGCGTCGCTACCGTAATACCCGTCACATCTTCAATCAGATTAAAATACGCACCGGTGTCGTTGATTACAAACTCCGCCTGATAGTATGCGTACTTGGTAAACACAGGACCTTCGGCCGGGCGAACATATTCCGGCACCAGAAGAACTGCACCGTTAACGTTTTCCCAATTCTGATGAATCATGTTTAAGGCAATCCCGTTACCAATATCGACCTTGAAGTCCATGTCCGTGGCACGCAGTGTGTTACAACTGAATGTCAGATTAATTTTCAGTTCAGTTACTGTTTCTCCAACCAGCGAGAAAGGCTTATAAATTCCTCGCAGCACATCATCTGACGGGTCATAATTGTTCAATATCATTACGCTTCGATCGTCATTCAAATGGCCGGGCGTCAACGTAAGCCCAGGAGTACCAAGAGTACCGAAAGTTGTCCAACCATCTGCCACAGGATCGGTCGAAAAACCAAAATCATACAAACTAGCCGAAGCAATCTGCGTTAAACTACATATCGCAATAAATAATCCTAAAACATGTCTGTTCATTTTCATCTTTCTGCTCCTTATTAATTGAAAAATTCAAACGAGGTCCAGCTCCTTATCGCTCACCTCTCATAACATGAATATTACCGCTCACTTAACTTTCATTTTTTGCGTACTCATCAGGTGCGTGCCACTTCAACTCGATGTGAAACAATCCGTCCTTTTCCGACTTAACCAACTCGGGCTCAAGAATGACCTTGCCAATTTTTTCCCCCGCGATGACACGATCTAAAACTTCAACGGCTACCTGGCTACCAAGCAGAATATCCTGCCCACATAGATTGAATCGTTCTCGCTCTCTTGGCGCCACATAATCAGCCGCCCCGTAAATCGCCACCGGATGGTCAAACAAATCCAAACCGTTCTCGTGAAACAAATCCCGAAGTGCATGTGCTATATTTGCGTGAATCACAAGGCTGAAGGGACCATCATTATCATTTATAATCTCCCGAAGTTCTGAATAAGGGTCCTTGGTTTCACAAAGAACAGTGCGAAGATGCTCGGATTTCCTCAACTCTTTACATGCTTTGCGATAGCCTGCAAAAAGCTCATGGGTATACTGATACTTAAAAGGTTCTGTCAGAAAATAAATAGGGCCTTTATCCAACTCGCCTATTGCCTTGGAAATTAAATATCCAACACTACCCTGATTATAATTTACATTGGCCACCGGCACACTCAGAGCACAACTTCCAATTACGACAACTGGAAAACCATGGTGCCTAAGATATTCCACATGGACGTCCTGAACATAGTTTTCAAGCAAAACTCCCGCAACATCACCATTACGCAAGGCTGCGGGAAGCCTGCTATGGGTTATATCCTGGACCGTCAAAGATGCTATAAGCAAATGATGATTCGCCTTACCCACCATTTGCTCCAAAGCCCCTAATTCAGCCCTGTGATAAGAACTCTTCGTATCGCCCCCAACCAGAATCATTGCTATCGCGTTACTCTTACTTTTTCGCATACTGACAGCCGAAGAATTCAAATCTTTAACAAACGTTCCCCGACCATGCTCCCTGCTGAGCAACCCGTCCCCCTCCAGCACGCTGATTGCCTGGCGAACAGTCAAAAGACTTACACCGTAATAAGTTGACAGTTCATCCTGAGACGGCAATTGTGCGCCTACAGCATACTCCCCAACCTTGAGAGCTTCACGAAGGCTGTCGCAAACCATCTGGTACTTAGGTTTTTTAACCTTGGTTAAGTCCTGCTTTTCTTTCAAACCTTCTAATATGTTCACGTCTGCACTCACAATTAATACTTTCGCTTTAACATTTATATCTTTACCAGATGATATAGCACTCTTATATATCTGTCAAGGAGTTTTTTTTAAAAACCTTGTCGTTCCTTTAATTTCATTATACCCCCGGCAAATAAGGTACTTACGAAAGCAAAAACATTTCTTTCATAAAATATCTTTGAGTTTTCGCAAAAAACAGGGGGCTTTTATATTCAATGGGATATTCAAAAGGGAATCGAATATACTCACCTGTAAAGAAAGGCAATTTATTGTTGGACTTAATGAATTATCCATTCTATAGTATGCTATTGGCTTTATTGACTGATCAGTCGGACTTGTATTGCCTGGATACGTTTCTTATCGCCGCAAACACAGTCCGTTAAAACCGCTCAAATTGGCTGAAAATTGATAAAACAGGGAAAGACACTGTTGTCTTCTTTTTTGAAAATACTGAAATTTAATGATCATAAGTCTTTATTTAAAATATTTTAAGGTAGTGATATGAATATGTTTCATTGTTTTTGCAGAATTCATACACAATAGATATAAATGAGTCGCGCGAATGTCTGATAATACTTTTCGATATATCTTGAGATATAAGATTGACCCCCTGTTCCACGCTGATGACCGAATAGATGAATTACTTGATTTTTGCGTTGAATCGCGAGTGGAAGAAGTAATGATGTTCTTCGGTGCCGAGGAACTCACGACGGGGCATCCGACTTTGGACGAGTTGAAACCCTATGTTGAAATGGGCAAACGTCTGAAACGAAAACTGGACGAAAACGGTATCGCGTTAAGCCTGAATCCCTGGACAACGATATATCACGTCTCAAGAGGCCGGTCATTAAAACCTGGTCAGGACTTTCACCTGCTGGTGCATGAAAATGGACTGTCCAGCCGGATTACCGCCTGTCCGTTGTGTGATAAATGGCAAAAGTACATCTGCGAAACATTCAGCCATCTTGTGCGAGAACTCCAACCGGTTGCCTTATGGATAGAGGATGACTGGAGACTTCATAATCACGAACCTGCCGGCGGCTGGGGAGGTTGCTTCTGCAATCTGCATCTGGAACGTTTTTCCCAGGCGGTCGGCAAACCTGTAACTCGCGAAGAACTCCTGGCCAATATCCTCGCATCGGGCGAACCTCACCCATGGCGGAAAAAATGGTTGGAAATCAGCAGAGATTCACTGCTCGAACCTGCCCGGAAACTGCAACAGGCGATCTCCCAGGCATCACCAACTACACGCCTGGGTTTGATGAGTTCCGTGCCAGATATTCATAGTGCTGAAGGCAGAGACTGGACCGCCCTTCAGGAAGCAATTGGGACCGAGCCGAAATTTTTAACCAGGCCACACATGCCCCCTTACAGCGAAACGCCGGCTATATGCACTCCGCCGTCAGTAACTCGCCAAACGCTTGCCAACCTGACCGGCCCGTTGGAAATATATCCTGAGCTGGAAAACTCACCACGTTGCGGGCAGTATTCAAAGAGCGGTGCATACAACCGCTGGGAATGCCTTCACGCAGCCATGTTCGGCAGCGACGGAATCACTATCAACCACTTTGATATGCTCGGAAACGGCATCACACTGGATCCAACGTACTCAAACACTCTCGCAAGTCAAAAGGACAGATTGAACGCAATAGTCAAACTGGGCCTGGACGACCGTCGTGCCGAAGGCGTCAGAGTGCTTTTCAGCCCAGACATCGCAGAACATGTTTATAGCAAAAACCAAACATCCCTGACTGGACTGAATAATAACTCTGACATGTGGGCAAATACCCTTTACCCTTTAGGCATCGCCCACAGTTTCTCAAAGACCGTAGAAAATGATGGCACTCCATACGCAGTATCGGGCCAAACCCTCCGTGCTTTCGATGACACCGAGATTAAGAAACTGCTAAGCGGGCCGATTCTATTGGACGCATATTCCGTGGAGTTTCTGCTCGAACGAGGATTCGGAGAATTGATCGGCATAGAAGCGGGCAAGTGGCGAACCCTGAACGAGACCAGCTTTGCATATGAGTCGATCCTTGAAGAGGATGCCGAAGTATACGGATTAACCAATCCCAGGATGACCGCACAGCGATGCTCAGAACGCTTACTGGAAATGACACTCACAGAAGGCGCAGAAATCCAAAGCCAAATCTTTACGGGCGATCACACGAAACTCTGGCCAGGCCTGGTAACATTCACCAACTCGGAAGGCGGAAGGATCGCCAGCCTTACATATCCGTTCGACGGCAATTCCCAATTCTTCATGGCTTTCTTTAACGTATTCAGACGCACATTGCTGCAACGCTTGATCGCAAATTTTGCACCAAACACACCATATGCTTTTGCGTTGGAACATCCCATGAGCGTGTATCGGGCTCCGTCCCAGAGTGGAATTGTTATCGCGGCGTTCAATCTTATAATGGACACCGTCCAACGTCTGGTACTGCAATTGCCAGAGAAACAAATTGATCCAGCCAGAATTCAGATTCTCTCGGAAGACGGCAAATGGCAACCAGCCAACGCCAAGGTTACTATGACGAATAATTCCTCCAAAATAGTCGTCGATAAAAAAATCCCACCACTTCAAGCTGCGATCCTGCTTAGCCCTGTTTAAAGGTAATTTTTAGGACATAGGTGAGTTCGTTTGGAGTACAGAATTATAACCTGAAACAGAATTATTGTATTCCAGTCTTTGATAAAAATGCACGCGTAATTATTGTTCTATCCAACCCTTGTCTTACAAAGCATTTTGGCGAGGGTTTGTTTGTCGCTGGCGGAGAGGTTGGCGACGAGTGATTCCAAGGCGGATGTATCTGCCTTGTTCTTCCGGCTGGGTTTGATGTCGATATCTGGGACGGATTGAAGTTCAGCTGCCAGGGGCAGGAGTTTTTCGTCGGTGTAGACGCTGGCGGTAAGGCGTGGGTCGGTGTGTCGCATCAGAGCTTGGGCCGCGCGTGGGCTAACTTTGTTGGCAGCAAGCATGGTGCTGAGCGAAACCCGCAAACTATGAAAATCTACATATCGGCCGGCTGCATCCTTATAAGGTATTTTTGCCATGGCAAGATCGGCTCGGAGAGTTTTCATATGCGGGACGGTGCTGACGATTTTATCCGAAGGTGCAGCATTGGCAGGTTTCCAGCTGCGGAGTTCGTCGGCAAGCTGTGGATGAATGGGAAGAGAGTCGGCACGCTTGCTCTTGGTGGTTTTTGCCCGCAGAACTATCTTGCCGGGCAGACAATCCAGAAAAACATCGCCCCAGATAAGCTGGCGAATTTCATTACGGCGCAGGCCTGTCCATACAGCCAGCAGATAAACCAGCCGACGTTCCTTTCCTTTTCGATTCGCACGTTCGGCCGTTTCGGGTTTAACTTTTCCCAGCTGCTTTCCAGCGTGTGGTCCAATGCGAATTGTCTGGAGTTCAATCAAAGGCCTGCGTTCGGCAGCATCGAGCAGGCGGGCAATCTCCGACATTGAAAGTGCTCGCCTTGGATGGGCAGGGTCAATGGCCCTACGTTCTGTTACTTTCAATCCAGCAAGCGGGTCATCTTTCAACCTTCGGAAAGTCACTGCCCATTTGGTCAAAGCTTTTATGGAGGTAACATATTCATTTCGGGTAATCCCTGAGAGATTTTCCTTATCCGCCAGGTCCGTAAGGAATCTATCGACAATTACAGGGTCAAGTTCATGCAGATATTTTATATCCAGGCCGGCGATGATTCGTTTTATCCGATTTTCGACCTGTAAAACATACCGTGGCGCCCGTTTGGCTGTCCGAAGTCCTGAGATAAAATCCGCAAGGTGCTCTGCGATAGGCGTGGTGCGATGTTTCTCGAAGGGATCGGCCAGACCGACCGCTATCATGGCAACTTTCTTGGTAAGTTTTCGGCCCATCTCAACGCTGGCTTCATAGTCCGTAAAGGCGGCTTTCGCCCGCCGTTTTCCGTTCTCATCCGTCCAGGCGACAATCCATTTTGTATCGCGCTTTCGCTTGTCTTTTTTCCGTTTGTATACGCTAAAACTCTGCATTATCCTAAAAATTCCTTTCTGCTCCATATTCCTTGGAACAGACAGTCAGTTACCTCTGTTTTGAAAACACATCCACTCAATTCCGGCTGTTTTCTGCCAGATAATTTTGGATATCTTCCCACCGCCAGCGGACCGTTTTTGACGCGATTCGCTTGGGTTTTGGAAAGTTTCCGACACCTGCCTCGGCCCTGCTGGTCATTCGCCAGACCGTTCTCTGCCCCACATTCAGAACAGATGCCACCTGCTCCACAGTCATCAATGGATGGACCTCAATCATTCCCTCTGACATTATTCCACCCACCCATCAATACCGTTACTGCGAAAATGGTTCCGTATGCGCCCTACCGCTTTATGAACCGTTCGCCAATTGCAGTCCAGCTTTTTGGCTATCTCGTTTTTGGTCAAACCCTTCGCAAGGCCATCGCAAACCCTCTTTTCAAAATCTCCCAACGTTCCAACGACAGGCTGAATGTCATCACTGTAAGGAAAATCTGTCGGGTGGATTGAATATTCCATGGCTGAATCATCAGGGCCGTTGATATTTGCATATTTTTCGTGTCGCAGTTGTTGGCGGCATCGTTTACGTCGCAAATGCTGTAATTCCAATGTTATAAATGAAAACAGAACGGTCTTTTCACCTGCCTGGCCCGGATTGTCTGGATCATATTGAAATTTCAACAATTCCATTGCCAACTGCTGCATCATGTCCGGCCACAAGTCTTGCGGAATCCCCATTTCACTGAGCCTGCTGACCATAAGGTCGATTTTCCATTCCTCAAATAGGCTTCCATACTGTTTTTGCAATTCATTTCTCATCGTGATTATTCCTCAGATTCTGTTGTGCTTTCAGCCGGACCTGTTCCAGCTGCGTAATCACGATGTTCCCCTGCCACCCGGTGACATGACTCTAGAGCAGGACATGTCAGCGAGCTGACATATGTCAGACATATGTCTGACATACGATTTGCACTTTTTTAATTGCTTATAAAACCAACACTTATAAATTTGACCCGGTGACATTTACCCCGGACCCGGTGACATTTCGATGTCACCGGGTACAAACTCGGCAATTTGGCGGCAGATAAGTCTATGGAGGCCGGCGATGAACGCTGGCCATGATTGGAGAGACAAATATGCCGCAAAAACAAGACATTACCATCGACCTGAACCTGCTGGGATGTGAACCAGCCGAGGAATACCACGAAAAGGGCAGAGAATTTTTAAGCAGTCACCAGCTGATTGACTTCATGAATTGCCCCTGGCTGTATCGCAAAAAGCATCTCGGACTGATCGAAGATGCTGATACCCCCGCAATGCTCATCGGTCGGGCCACTCATACCCGCATCCTTGAAGGTCGTGACGTTTACAAAAAAACCTTCGCACTGGGCGGACCTATTAACCCAAGTACCGGTAAACCTTTCGGAGCAACCACCAAAACTTTCGCCGAGTGGGCAAAAGTTCAGGGCAAACCAGTGTTGTCACACGAGCAGGTTGAACTTATCGAGCGGATGGCCTCGGGCGTGGCCATGAACGCCGAAGCCGTCGACCTTCTCCTATACGGCCGGTCCGAGGGAGTTATTCGGGCTGAATATTGTGGTATGCCCTGCCAGATACGTATCGATTGGCTCCATCCACACCGAGGGATTGTTGATCTGAAGACCACGGCTGATCTGACCTGGTTTGAAAATGACGCCAGGCGGCGCCGGTACCACAATCAACTCGCTTTCTATCAGGCCATCCTGGCTACCATCATCGGTGAATATGTTCCCATTTACATCATCGCCATCGAAAAACAAGAACCGTTCAGGTCCGGGACATGGCAAATAAGTGAGAACACTTTGGATTCCGCACGCCGTGAAAATGAGGCTGCAATTCGCCGGCTTCGCAAGGCCTGGAAAAACGACAACTGGCCAACGCTCTATGAACAAATCCGGATTTTGGATTTTCCTTAAAAAATTCTTCTGAGCCCGGGTGGGTCGGCGTGCCGTATGGCATGGATGCCTCTTATGGATAAGAGCGACCGGACTCCCTAAGCCCACCCGGGTGATTTCGGCAGAGCAAGGTTGGAACTGGGTCTCATAAGCCTGGTTCGATGGTTCGAATCCATCCTCTGCCTTTGACGCGAGCACATCGAATATTGAAACCCTGGTCTGTGTAACGGCCAAG
The DNA here is from genome assembly GCA_963664745.2 of Phycisphaerae bacterium. GTDB lineage: Bacteria > Planctomycetota > Phycisphaerae > SM23-33 > SM23-33 > B1-G9. The sequence continues at coordinate 87,695 of CAXXMC010000002.1, read as the reverse complement.
ACATATTCCATCGTTTCTCTATTCGCTGTGGCCGAGCCACTTGGCCAACTGAATTGTTACGAGAAGACAACCTCAAAAAAAGGACAAAGACATGACATTAATTGAAACATTGATTACCAACGTCACACCCGCCCCGCCAAAGATCATACTTTATGGCCAACCGGGCGTGGGTAAAAGTTCGTTTGCAGCAGGTGCGAAGGCCTTACTGATCGATTGTGAAAACGGTGCGGGCCAGATTCCCAATCTCAAACGCACACCGTATCTTGAAACATGGCTGAAAATGCGCCAGTGGCTGGTTGAATTGGCAACCATCGAAAATATTGGTTCACCAGCACTGGCCGTTGACACCATCGATTGGATGATTCAGCGTATCATTGAATACGTCATCATCGACCTGGACGGCAAAAAACCAAATGACGTCACGAACACGATCGGTTCTTCACACGGTGGCTACTACAAAGCAAGGGAAGTCGTTGAAAACATCGTTTATCGTGACTTACTTCCTCTACTCAACGAAATTGCTTCACATGGTGTTGCAATTATCCTCCTGGCCCATGCATCCAATAGCAAGGTAACCAGCCCCGAAGGATTTGAATGTCGTATGGCTTCGCCGGATATCCCAGGCTGGATTGCACAACCTTTTATCGAGTGGGCCGACACGGTTCTTTATGTTTCCCGAAACGGAGATGAAAGAACACTGCTTACCACGGGAACAAATGTTGTGCTGGCCAAGAATCGCTACTCCCTGCCCGCGGAACTGCCCCTCTCCTGGGGAGCCTTAATGGATGCAATGGTCCAGGCACGCAATTCTTCTGCTGGAAAACAGAATTAAGAGCAAGTGTCTTTTGATTTTCAATTCATTCACTAATTTTTCACAAATTTTTAGGAGATAAAAAAAATGGCTAATTTGAATAACTATAACGCAAATGATTACGAACCAACTGTCGCCTTCGATCCGGTGCCTGCAGGAAAATATCTTGCCTGCATAACTGACAGTGAGATGAAGGCCACGAAAAAAGGTGACGGTAATTATCTGCAGTTGGAATTCACAGTACTCGAGGGTGAATACAAAGGCCGGAAGGTCTGGGACCGGCTGTGCATCAATCATCCCAAGGGAATTACCCAGAAAATCGCACGCGGTACTCTGTCCGCCATTTGTCGGGCAGTTGGTGTGATGCAGCCACGTGACTCGGTGGAGCTTCATAATCTTCCATTAATCATCAACGTCAAATGCAAAAAACGTCAGGATACTGGCGAGCTGACAAATGAGGTTAAAGGTTACTTTGCCAAGAATTCTTCAAAGCAACCGGCAGCCCAAACACCAGCGCCTCAAACTGCGACGGGGCAAAACAACGCTCCACAGAATCCAGCAAATAGCGCTACCGCGCCATGGGAAAGATAGGGAGATTGATGATGGAACTGATCTTACCCTGGCCACCAAGCGTAAATCATTACTGGCGCAAGTGGCGGAACCGCATGGTCATAAGCAAGGAAGGTCGGGAGTTCCGGCGCAGGGTCGAAAGACTCTGCGCCGCTCCCGCGGGTGTTTTTGATAACGGTAACAAAAAACCACCCCGAATTGCTTTGTGCATGGACGCTTATCCACCGGATCGCAGACGTAGAGACCTCGACAATTTGCTGAAAAGCACACAGGATTCCCTCGCCCATGCCGGTTTTTACCTGGATGACAGCCAGATAGACATTTTGCTTGTCCGTCGTTGTGAACCCAAAAAGCCTGGAATGCTTTCCGTCGAAATCCTCCAGCTACCCCTTAGCAGGTGTCCGCTGTGCGGAAACAAATTTCCTACAAACGAAAGTGAGTCAAAAAATGCCAAATTCAACTGAAATCAAAAATCTTAACTTTGATGAGATAAGAATTGATGGCGGAACCCAGCCTCGTGTTGCCATCGATGAAAAAACAGTAGCCGAATATGCGGAGCTTCTGAAATGTAAAACCCAATTTCCACCCGTTGTAGTTTTTTATGATGGAACTACCTACTGGCTGGCAGACGGCTTTCATCGCTACTTTGCCGGCAAGCGGATTGAATGTGCTTGTATTTCTGCTGAAATCCATTTGGGAACACTACGTGATGCAATTCTCTATTCTGTCGGAGCCAACGCTAATCATGGCTTGCAAAGAAGTAATCGTGATAAGAAAAAAGCTGTGTTGACTTTATTGGAAGATGAGGAATGGTCGCAGTGGTCGGACAATGAGATTGCCAGGAAATGTGGGGTATCACAACCATTTGTTAGCAAATCAAAATCCTCACTTATAACGGTTATAAGTGAGAAATCTTCCCCACGCACTTATAAGACCAAACATGGCACAATTGCCAAGATGAAAACATCCAAGATTGGAAAGGCCAAGGGGAAACGGCGAACATCAAAATCCCCTGCGTTTCATCCGGTACGTAATATCAAGCCGGCCCTGGCTCAGACCAATATCAATCTCCCACATGATCCTATTTATGGCGCACGCGCCATTGTATCCGCCATGGGCAGTGAATATGCCCATCAGCTGATTGATTCAATTGCAACATTTTTGAAAGAAAAGAAAGAAGGTTAGATATGATTCCTGTAGATACAGCAAAGAACACTCCGATAGTGAAACGCATCACCCTCAGTCCTGAGTTGGCGATGCACTGGCTGGAAACAGCTAACACGAACAACAGAAAAGTTTCAGAAAAACATGTCCAGCGCCTTGCTCGCGATATGGCTGAGGGCAAGTGGAAACTTACGCACAATGGTATCGCATTTGGCACAGATGGAAATCTTCTTGATGGCCAGCATAGACTCTGGGCAATTGTAGAAGCTGATGTTTCAGTCGAGATGTATGTCTGGTTAAATGTCGATCCGGAATCGATGATTGCCGTAGACAATGGCAAGACCAGGTCAATGGCAGATATTTTGAATATCGCCGGTGAAAACGGTGATGTCACTGACTACCAACTCGCTACCCTTCGGGCAATGCTGGGTGGCTTCGGCAATCCGCCAATACTCTCGCCATCGGAAATGTCTCAGAATCTGGTCCGTTATTATGAAGCCATCGAGTTTGCGTTAACTCATCTGCCCATGATTGCATCTTCCAAACGCATCTGCACTGCAACAACGCGGGCTGTAATCGCACGGGCATGGTATTCAGTTGATCCGAAAGAATTAAAGGAATTTTGTCAAAAACTCACAACAGGAATTATCACATCACAAGATGAAAGTTTGATTGTGCTGCTGAGGCAATTCCTGCAGGCCCAAAGTGGTAATTCTTACAGCGAACGTATGCAAAGATACGGCAAGGTCCAGCGGGCTTTGGTCGCCTGGCTCAAAGGTGAAAATCCCTCACGGCTCTTCGCAGCCACTTCCGAGCAATTCCTTCTTCCTCAGGAATCAAACGCCTAATTCAAGAAAGGATTTTGAAAAACATGTCAAACACAAATGAAATCAAGAACTTGGATATAGATAAGCTGCGTATCGATGGTGGAACCCAGCCTCGGGTCAAGATGGACGATGGTTTGATCCAAGAATACTCCGAATTAATGAATGACGGTGTGAAATTTCCTCCACTGACAGTCTTTCACGATGGTGTTACATATTGGTTGGTTGATGGGTTCCACCGATACTGGGCTCATTGTCGCCTCAAACACAAAAAAATAGATATTGTTATTCATGCTGGCACCCAGCGGGATGCGATTCTCTACTCAGTAGGCGTCAACACCGCCCATGGACTGCGCCGCAGCAATGCGGATAAGAGACATGCCGTCATGAGACTGCTGAATGATCCCGAGTGGGCGCAATGGTCAAGTCGTGAAATAGCCAAACGATGCGGAGTAACGGTCAGCACAGTTTCAAAATGTCGAGTCGAACGAATCGGAATAAATGCCGACCTGATGACATCCGTCCGAACATTCCGCCATCCAAAGACGGGCAAACCAACGCAGATGCGGACGGAGAACATCGGACGGTCCAGTCAGAACAATAAGATTGTCAGATGGCTCAAACAAGCCCCACTGAAGCGACCTTGCGTCAATCACACGGCGAGTGTTGAAAAAAACAAGCTGACAATAAATGTTTCGTTGGACAATCCCCGCGAAGCAGCCTGCATGATGCTGGCGACGTTTGGTCTGGGTTACATGCAACGTGTCTTTGCGGAACTTGATGTGATCCTCAGTGGGAAGAATACTGAGGAGGTGGAAGCGTGACAAACACGCTGTTTCCAGCTCCACAGGCAAAACCTATCACTCTCCGTCCGTACCAGGCGGAGGCTGTAGAGGCAGTGTACCAGCATCTTCGGGATCGGGATGATAATCCCTGTGTAGTGCTGCCAACAGCAGCGGGAAAAAGCATAGTGCTTGGCCAGATTGCAACGGACGCGGTTACGAAATGGCATGGGCGAGTTCTGGTACTCGCCCATGTCAAGGAATTGCTCCAGCAGAATGCAGATAAAATTCAGGCACTATATCCGTCACTTGATATCGGTATTTATTCCGCCGGCCTGAACTCACGCGATACAGACCATTCGATCATTGTTGCCGGAATTCAGTCTGTTTACAAACGTGCCTGCGAGCTGGATGCATTTGACATTATTCTTCTTGATGAGTGCCATATGCTTCCTCCCGCAAACAGTGAGGGAATGTATCGCTCATTTTTGGCAGATGCCCAGGTTATAAACCCGAACGTTCGGCTGATTGGCCTGACTGCTACGCCATACCGGATGTCTACCGGATTGATTTGCGGGCCTGAGAATTTGCTGAATCATGTCTGTTATGAAGTTGGCGTAAAAGAACTGATTACCCAGGGTTATCTTTGCCCCCTCAAGAGTCGGGCAGGGAAAACCAAGGCAAATTTTTCCAACCTGCATATCCGTGGTGGTGAGTTTATCGCATCGGAAGTTGAAACTGCTATGGATAATGTTGTTCTGGTCCAGGCGGCCTGTGAGGAAATCGTAGCACTGACTCAGGATAGAAATTCGGTTCTGATTTTTACATCGGGCGTAAAACATGGCCAGCACGTAGCGAGCAATATTGCACATCTCAGCGGGCGGGAATGTGGTTTTGTCTGTGGCGACACACCAGGTCTGGAACGTGAATCCATACTCCAGCGTTTCAAATCCGGCGAACTGAAATATCTGGCCAACGTCAATGTTCTAACCACCGGGTTTGATGCGCCGAACATTGACTGTGTCGCATTAATGCGTCCGACGAATTCACCGGGACTTTTCTATCAGATGGTAGGAAGAAGTTTCAGGCTTCACCCTGGCAAAGCCGACGCTCTGGTATTGGACTATGGTGAAAATATTTTGCGCCATGGCCCGGTAGACGATCTCCAGATAAAAACGCCAGGCCAATCCGGCGGAGAAGCTCCGGCAAAGGAGTGTCCTGAATGTTTTGCCCTGATTCACGCAGCATATGGTAATTGCCCGGAATGTGGTTATGAATTCCTACCACCGGAAAAAGAACAGCACGCAAGCCAGGCATCAAGTGCAGGCATTCTGAGCGGGCAGGTGACCGACACCCAATACGATGTCCAGGATGTAGCATTCTACGTTCATACCAAACGCGGTGCAGATGCAGATCATCCACGAACCATGCGGATTGATTACCAGATTGGCTTCAATGACTGGCAATCCGAATGGGTCTGCCCAGAACATACCGGTTACGCTCGCGGAAAATTCGAGGCATGGTGGCGTAAAAGGTCAAAAGAGCCTTTTCCCAATACTGCCGCTGAGGCCGTTGAGATGGCCGAGGATGGTTGCCTTGCCAAAACCACATCCATCACTGTCCGCAACGTAGCCGGCGAGAAATTCGACACCATCATTGATTATGAACTCGGTTCAATGCCACCTCGCATGGACGGCAGCGATGAAAAAGATACCGACCTTCCGGCTATGCCGGATTGGATTGATGATGATGAAATTCCATTTTAACAGGAGAAGTCCATGCCCAGGAAAAAACCAGTTTTGAAGTTGATATCCAGTGCCTTGCAGGACGTGATGGCTATTGAGCTTGACGACCTCGAAAAAATCATGCAGCAAGCTCACGAGTGTGATGTAAAGCAGATAACCGACCCGCCAGAGAGTTTTGAAATATCCCGTCAGGCACTACGGATGCTCTGGCATTTTCGTTGCAACCTCGATGCCGTGGAAATCTTTTCGGAGGCCATGAATGGAATCTGATCGTTCAGATATTTCGTATGGTTTTCATCGGAATAAAGAGGTGGAGTGGTTCATCTTTGAATGCTTGAAATCCATAAGCTTTATAAAAGGCTGCAGCTTTTTCATGCAACGCCTGGACAGTCACAGCGTGGATTCCCATCTTGCTGGCAACTTCTCTCAAACGCTTCAAGGCATCGACGAGGAGCAGTTCACCAAGTTTTTGTCCCTGGTGTCGCTTGTCTATGGCGAGTCTGCCAATGTGTGCTGTTGGGATAGGATATTTAGGAATCCCGCTGGCCATCTCATCTGGCAGAGCATTAAAAGACACACATCCGCTACAGATAGTGTAGTAGCCGATAATTTCCAGAGAATCTTCGTTACACAATACATAGGTACGGGAAATGTCTTTCTTGTCGTTCTGACGAGCATATTGCCTCAGGAAATCATTGAGGGATTCCTCGCCACAGTCAAAATTATCCCGCTCGTGAGAACGGGTGAGAAGCTCGATTCGCCAACTCATTTACGCACCGTTTTGTCGTGGGCCTTGAAAGCTTTTTTCAGTCGCGCGTTTGGCTTGGAAGGGTTATCCAACGCCGCCAGAAATGTATCCCGGTCACGGTCCGTAAGGGTGAGCGCTCCGAAACGTTCGACAATTTCACTGGCTTCACGCACCGCGGAGGAAACCGTGAAAGCAGAAATAGACTGTCCCAGAAGATTGGCAGCCTGTTCTATCAGGTGTTTTCTATCCGGGTCCAGCCGAATGTCCAACCGTGCAGTTTGCGATGTTGTCATTTTATGTCTCCTGAAAACTGAAAGTTATCTTTGCATGTTAAGTATACGGCATTTTACCGTACAAAGTCAAATTTATTTTATGGAAATTTGGAACCCGTCATGCAATTGAATGCTGAAACAATTACCACCGCCCTTAAAACGCTTTTTGAACCCAGTGATGTGTTTGAAGTCCGTGTTTTAGACGCGGTATTACCAAACTCAAACTGGCAACATGTCGAAAGCGGTTATTTTGATTACGACCACATTGACGTTGTACCCAATGCGCTGGCGAATTTTAAAAGTTACGCTGGCATGTATGTCACCTTGAATCCAGTCAATCCTGATTTGCTGGCCAGGGCGGCCAATAGGCTAAAGCCTGCAAAACGCGGCGATACCACCAGCGACGGTGATATTTTGCGCCGAAGGTGGATGCTGGTTGACGTTGACCCTGTTCGGCCTGCTGGAATAAGTGCAACGGACTCAGAAAAGTCCGCTGCCTTCGATTTGGCAATGGAGTGTGCTGATGGTCTGGCATCGATGGGTTTGCCCAAGCCGATGATTGTCGATTCGGGTAACGGAACACAGCTGCTCTACCGCATAGACCTGCCCACAGATGATGGTGGGCTAATTCAGCAGTGTTTGCAGGCATTGCAGCCCGTATCGACAGATTCTGCCCACATAGATGTAAGTGTCCATAACCCGGCCAGGATTTGCAGGCTGCCTGGAACGTGGAATCGCAAAGGCGACCATATTGAAACCCGTCCGCACCGCATCTCCGAGATATTTGAAATTCCCGAAAAAATCTCGGTGGTTTCAGAAGAACTTTTAAATTCTCTGGCAGGAACCTCAAATAATGAAAGCGTTGTGGCTGATAATTCAGATAATAGCGACTTTTCAGATCTAACATCCAATATAGTCGCTGATGATTATAACCAGCAGGCGGATATTAGGCCTCTTTTGGAAAAACATGGCTGGAAGCTAAAAAACGAATCGGATCAGCAATACTGGTGGCGGCCTGGTAAAGCCGATGACCAGCATTCCGCAACATATAACGGTGAGGTGTTCTACCCGTTTAGCGATAATGCCGAACCTTTCGAGCAGAATAAAGGCTATTCCCGTTTTGGAGTTTTTGCAGCATTAGAGCACGGTGGCGATTTTTCAGCTGCGACGTCTGCCTTGTTGGATATGGGCTATGGGCCTCAGATAGATGAAATGGCTATCTCGGGCATTGTGGGAATGCCGGTTAAACCAAACGATTCTCCATCACATAATTTAAATTTGTTCGAGAATAATTCGCACAATTGCCAAATCTCGGCTGATAATTCTAACAATGAGTCAGAGATTGCCGACCCAGGCCCAATCCCAGAACATATGTTTGATATTCCCGGGCTGATCCAGCAAGTTATGGATTTTACACTTACGAATGCGCCTTACCCCAACGTCGGCCTGGCATTCTCCGGCGCCCTGGCGCTGCAATCTTATTTATCTGGTCGAAAAGTCCGCACGCCAGGTGACTTACGCCCAAATATTTATCTGCTGGCCTTGGCATCCAGTGGGACTGGAAAAGATTTTCCCCGCAAAGTTAATTCCCGAGTCCTGTTTGAGATAGGCCATGTCTCGGCGCTCGGCGATAAATTCGCCAGTGGTGAAGGAATCCAGGATGCTCTGCTACGTTCCAATGCCATGCTGTTTCAGAACGACGAGATGGACGGTGTACTCAGACAGATTAATTTCGATAAGGAAAACAAGCGAGAATCAATTCCAACCATCCTACTGACACTCTATACATCTGCGAACGATGTCTACCCAGTTCGTGTCAAAGCCAGTCAGAAGGATGCCCAACACATCGACCAGCCACATCTGACGCTGTTCGGCACAGCGACGCCTCAATATTTTTACGAATCGCTCTCTCAACGGATGCTTACCAACGGCCTGTTTGCCCGTATGATGATTATCGACATCGGTACACGTGGCCATGGCCAAACACCTGGCTCACCCCGCGATATTCCCGAGCCAATTTTAAATATCGCTCGCTGGTGGTCGGAGTTCTCACCCGGCCGGCGTGGAGCTGGAGGGAATCTTTACGCAATTCACCCCGAGCCATTAGCGGTACCTTTTGAAGCAGATGCAACGGAAGCAATAGAAAGCCTGCAACAGAAGACCGATTCCAACTGGCGCATCGCCGATACACGCAACGATGAAGTTGCCCGTACCGCATGGAGTCGAACCTGTGAAAATGCCAAGAAACTGGCCCTGCTCTATGCCTGCAGTGAAAATCACGAAAACCCAATGATCACTCTATATGCCGTTGAGTGGGCCAGTAAGTTCGCCCTTCACCAAACCCAACGTCAGTTATTCCTCGCACAGTCTTATGTAGCCGAGAATCCGTTCCACAGCGAATGCCTGAAACTGATTCGTAAACTTCGCAATGCTCCAGGTAAACAAATGCAACGCCAACATCTTCTAAGGGCAATGAGATGTAAATCCGGCGACTTCGATCAACTTGTCTCAACTCTGATGCAACAAAACGAAATAGAGCCTGTAGAGATTCCCAGTAAGACAAAATCTGCCATGGGGTACAAGCTGATATGACCATTATCACCAAAATAAATCCTTCACGAATCCTTCACAATCCTTCACGGATGTGTGAAGGATTCCACCTGAATTGCACCTCACAGGGGGTGTTTGACCACCAAAACTGGTCAAAAAGGGTAAATCCTTCACAATCCTTCACGGGCGTTTGTGAAGGATTCGTGAAGGATTTCAAAGCGAGAAAAACCCTATTTTTAAAGGATAAAACCCCTCTCTCTCTTAAATCCTTCACGCTTAACGCGATATGTCGCGCGCAACGAAATCGCGCGTATAAGGGAAAGTGGGGAAGGATTTCCGATTCAGGCAAAAATCTGGTTGTTCAACGTAAAATAAGGACTTATATCAATTTTTATCAACGTAAAATAAGGACTTATGAACGTTTTAAAAACGTTAAAATTGTTATAGGTACTTCCATGGAAAGGATTTACGTGACGCCATTTGGAACAATCAGACTGTTAGACACACTTGCTTTCACGTGCGCCGTTTTTAGCGTAACGCGCATGCAAGCCTTTTTATAATAGATGTTTATAAGAATTGTTTTCTTGTGATTTCACCTGGAAAATGCATTTTTTACGGGTATTTCCGCATGTAATACCCCCGTATAATTCTCGGGCTGGAGGGAAGGTGCATGGGTAATAACGAAAATCGCAATATCGTATTGGAACCTGATTATCAGGATATGCTGGCTGCTTCTTGGCGGATGCATGGCGATCATCGTGGAGGTTACCAGAAGGTTTGCCCGTGTTGCGGTAAGATGTTTTATGCCAGGCGACCCGAAGGAAAATACTGTAGCCAAGCCTGCCGGCAACGAGAATATCGTAAACGGCGAAAAAATCTGCGGGGTAAGTGTTGCCCATCGAGTAAGGCTACCAGTTGATATTAACCGGCTGGCGGATATCTGTTCAGTTCCCTTTCTGTTGTCCAGAATTCTGGATAAGAGACATTTCCCCCTTTCATCATGTGATTGATCACAACATATGTTGTTGGCTACGTTGGACCGATTTGTTACCAATCCTGGTTAGCCATTCAAAGCAAACTTACCACGTTCGACTTGTGTGAACCGACTGGCGTCGCCTTTGGTTTTGATCTCCCGGTGCATGGCGGCTGAGTAGTAGCTTAATCCGTGTCGGGTGTTATCACCTGGAGGTAATGATGATAAGCATAAACACGATCTCGGCGCTTGCCCGTCGTTTCACGCAAGATTCCGACATCCTGCAAAAAATCAGTGGTGCGAACGGCGGTAGGTTTGCTGACGTCAATCAACTTGATTATCAACTGCAACGTGATAATTGGGTGAGACGGCAACAATTCCATGAGACGAATCGCAGCCACGGTAGTCTTCTTGTGCTCAGCTACCTTTACTCGGTCTTTATTGGTCACCGCGAAAAGCTTCTGGGCGGTATTTACAGCGTCATCGGCTGCCTCAGTTACGCATTCAAGAAAGAATCGAGTCCAACTTTCCCAATCGCCTGTAACACGGACAGCGTTGAGGTGGTTGTAGTATTCCTGGCGATGCCGCTTGAACGCAACACTCAGGTATAGAAGTGGTGCCTTGAGCAAGCCCCAATGCTCAACGAGCAAGGATATAAGCAATCTTCCGATACGACCATTGCCGTCAAGAAACGGATGGATGGTCTCGAATTGAACATGAGCCAGCCCAATACGCACCAGTGGCGGCAACGGATCGCGGGCGTGAATCCACTTCTCCAGCTCCGACAATGCCTTGGGAACTTCCTGTGGGGGTGGAGGCACAAATCTGGCATTACCCGGTCGGCTGCCACCGATCCAGTTCTGGCTGCGCCGGATCTCGCCAGGTTGTTTATCCTTGCCGCGAACGCCCTGCATCAGTCGCTTGTGGGCCTCACATAGAAGCCGAGTTGCTAAAGGAAGCCCTTTGGCTTGTGCGAGTTCCCTGCGGGCGTAAGTAAGAGCCTTGACATAATTGCAAACCTCGCGCACATCGTCCGGACGCTGAGCTTGCTCTCCGGCCTCGAATGTAAGCACATCCTGCAGTGTCGCCTGTGTACCCTCAATTTGCGAAGTAATTAATGCTTCCTTCCGCACAAAGCCGTAGAGAAACCATTCCGCACTAGGCACCATGTCAGCGGCAACAGCAAGTCGACCGATCGCGGCCATGGCATCCGACAGCGCCTTTGTATTTTGGTCGTCCAGACACAATTTCGGTTTAGCGGGAGGCAACGACGCTGGGATGAATGCACGGACCTTCTCATCATCCCATTGTGTGACTTGGTATGTTCCCGTGGTTCTTTTCATCGCTGGTTAATCTCCTGTTACTACAGTCAGCCGCTAGTAACGTCAACGTTACTAGCAATGTTCACTAGTAAAGCAGACTTTACTAGCGAACGCAAGAAAAAAAAGGCAACAAGCTTTTGCCAGGAAGGCTTTTTAGCTGGAAATGTAACGAAAACGTACCGTTAAGCCTGGGAGGTTGTCTGGGTTGCCTTGATACTAAACTTACCTCGTTCGACTTGCGTGAATCGGCTGGCGTCGCCTTTGGTCTTGATCTCTCTGCGCATGGCAGCAGAAAGAGTATTTGCTGGAGTCAGACCACCGTTGCGTGGCTGCCAGATTTTTGCATCCATGGCCTTGGTAACAATCTCTTTGCAGTTCAATGGTCTTTCGCAGGCCTCAAGTACGCAAACCGCAGCCTTGATAAGGCTGAGCGGCTTGGTGTTTTCGCCAGGTTTGCCACCCGTCGCGGCAGGTTGGCCCGTGTCGCGTTTTTCTGCGGATGTGGTGTCTTTGGTCGCCTCGTTAGGCTTCGTTGTATCCTTGGCGGCAAGTTCGACCTTGGCCTCAGCTTCATATTCCGCTTTGGTGATGATTTTCTTGGGCGATTTGAGTTTGGTCGCGACAGATTTCGTTTGGGTGGGCTTCGCCGGCCAGGTGGCAGGTCCACGCAACCTCTGGGCGGACTTCAATTTTATTGTTTTACCCGTCTTAAGGTTCAACCCGTGGTACCCACCGGATGGATTCTCGCTGGTGATTTTTACAGGGACGACCTTGTTAGTGACCTTGGCGAGATACACGCCACCGACTTTGACTTCGTTTTTCTTCATGACAATGCTCCTTGTGTAAATTGTTGTTGGTTTGTTGGGTTTCGGGAAATTTAAAATTCAATAGCAGAAAATGTTTCGTCAATTTCGTCCAGGCCTTCACCGGGTGTCATGCTGGTGGATTTCCATTTATCTATGAAGCATGGGCTGCCCAGCGATTCGGCAAAGCGCTTGGCATCCGCCAGTGTGTCGAATGTCTCGATGGTCTGGGTGGAACCATCCGGCATCTCTTCACCGACGGCGAACCAGAACCGGACATACCTATCCGACGTAGCGTTCGCATGCAGCTGGTCGAGTTGCTTGAAAATCTCAGCTGATTCGGTTCCGGAAAAATATTCCAGAATCTCGACCATGTAATCTCTGAGATGTTCGATGGCGCTTATCGAGGAATGGACTATTTCGCCGTTGGCCTGGAGTTCGTTGATTTCAGTTTTGATTCGTCCTCGAAGATACGCCATCTCCAGGCGGAGGCGCTTGAGGTCGTCCATCATTTCGTTGTTGTTGGTTTCTGTCGCCATGATTGTTTACCCTTTCGTGTTTGGTTAGGAATGCAGCTCATCGAGACTGCGCTGTATTTCGGATTCTTCGAAGCCCGAAAGAAAAACCAGCGTCTCAACCAAGTTTTTCCTTACGTGACCGAGGGAACCTACCGTGGACCAGGTCAGATCGTCTCGTGTGTCGAATTTTTCAAGTTCGCACTCCAGCCAGTCGGTCAGGCTGGCGATGTCGGCACGGGCGCGTTTATACGAGTCCATCATTTCTTTTTGGCGGGGTTGGGTTGCCATGGTGTTCCTTTACGTTCAGCAGTTGCTGATTCTCAAAAGTTCGGTGTAGTAAGCATGTTTCTCGCTGTTGGATCCTTCGTACCCATCGAGTTGCTCCTGAAGACAATCGGCCATCGAGAAAATATCTTCTTCGCAATCGGCGTTGACGTAATGTTCGTGGCCGTCGGGTGTGGTTGGCGAAAAAATCGTTACCAGAATGAAATCTGTACCGTTGTGCATTCCGTCGCGTCGCTGGGCGGTGGCATACCAATGACCCGCGTGACCATTTATCTCGTGGCGTCCTTCAAAATCGATTCGTGTAATCTTCATGGTCTTTCTCCTCTCGTATCTGGTGGTTCAGTCCTGGAAAGCGCTGTCGGGATGGTTGATTGCCAGGATGTTTCTTGGGGTGTACCCGCACCTGCGTGCTTCGCTGTTGATGGCCTTGCGGATTTTGCTGCCTGGTTTGGCTTCGAAATAAATCGCCGCCAGTCGTTTCCAGGAAAGTTTTTCGATTCGCCGTCCCAGTCGTGTGGTGGCCATCAGCCACTGGTAGGTTTCTGCAGCGTTCTTTTTGGTGCTTTTCTTCGCTGTTTTCATCGTTATATCCTTTATTGACAATTAGTTACGTTATTAAATCTACATGTTCATGTTACGCATGTCCTGCGAGGAAGTGAAGTTAATAAATGCTTTTATGCAAAGAATTTACATTTTTTTGTAAATATTGGGCGGATTTAGAGATATGACCGAAAAAAGGCCCGGAAATCTGCAAAAAGCGCGTTACGCTTAAATTTTTGCACTTAAAACAAACTCTATCTATGGGCGCGACCGTTCCCAGTGCAAATTGGGAAAAAACATTTTTCCAAGTACCTATTTTTTGCTTCAGATTCAATCAGAAAGAATGCTTGGTAGGGGTGCAGAATTTATTGGGGTGACTGTGCTATGTCTCTTTTGAGAAACCAGTGACTTGGTAGGGAAAATCGAAAAGGGAGCCAGGTGGATGGGGTTTCGCGCATTGAAAAGGGGACCACTGTTTAATTGAAAATTCTGTATGATGTCGGCTTGTGATTTTGTTGCAGGGATCGGCATATGCGGAGTTTGGAGATGCTTACAGTGGAAGATTATGAAAAAATACGTAAAGCTGTTTTAGTTGAAGGTTTGTCTGAGCGGCAGGCGGCTCGTAAGTTTCATCATTCGCGCAAGACCATCAAAAAGGCTTTGACGCATTCCGTTCCGCCGGGATACAAAAAGCGAAGTTCGCCGGCAGGTGCTGTTGTACTCACGGAGCGGCTGCGTTTTGTCATCGACACCCTTCTCGAAAAGAACAAAACGATTCGTCGCAAGCAAAAAATGACCGGCACTAAGATTCATGATATTCTTGTTTCTGATTACGAATTCTGCGGCTGTGTTCAGACGGTTCGGCGTTACATTGCGACTAAAAAGTTACAAGCCAAGGAGGTCTTTTTCAAGTTGGAGTTTCAGCCCGGCCAGGAGGGTCAGGTCGACTGGGGAGAAGCTGATGTTATCATAAACGGCAAAGACACGAAGGTGCATTTATTCTGCCTACGGCTGGCATATTCCCGCGCCTCTTTTGTTAGAGCATATCCGTCGCAAAAGATGGAATGTTTTCTCGACGGCCATGTTCATGCGTTTGATTTTTTTGGAGGTGTAGCGCGGAGCAATGCGTATGATAACTTAAAATCAGCGGTAATTCAGGTCGGCAAAGGCAAGGAGCGCAAACTCAACTCTAAGTTTATAGAGCTTCGTAGTCATTATCTATTTAATAGTCGTTTTTGCAATATAGCAAGCGGCAATGAAAAAGGCCATGCTGAAAATCTTGTCAAAGATTCCCAGCGAGATTTAATGTCTCCGCCGCCGCATGTTGTCGACATTGATGAGCTGAATGAATTGCTTTTGCGACAATGCACTAAGCGGTTGGATATAGTCGTTAAAGACAAGGGTAAAACGCGCGGTCAGCTGCTCGAAGAAGAACGTCAGTTCTTTCTACCCCTGCCAAAGCACCAGTATAACGCTTGCGTCGGGGGCAGCACTTATGCAACAAAGCAGGCCTTGGTCGAGCATGATAATAACTTCTATTCTGTGCCAACACAATGGGCACATCATGACATCACTATCAAAGCTTTTGTAAGTCGCGTAGAGTTGTATCACGATGACAATCTCGTCGCCAGCCATGAACGTTGCTGGGATTCATCGAAATATATCCTGAATTATATGCACTATATCCCGCTACTGAAGACCAAGCCTGGCGGGATTCATAACGCAGCCGCTTTCATCGGCCAGCCCTGGGGCAGTGACTTTGAAAAGCTTAAAATAGAGTTGGAATATCGTTACGATGGCGAAGGAACAAAGAAGTTTATAAACGTGCTTTTACTGTTTTGCGAATACGAAGCTTCTCAGGTTAAGGCTGCCGTAAAAACCTGCATCTCGCGAAGAGCATTCAACGACGAAGCCGTTCGAAATATACTTGAATATCAGCCTGATGCGATCCGCAAAAGCATTGATCTTACGCATAAGCCTGAATTGCAGATTAAAACGAACGGCATTCGCCAAGCCAGCGAATATGACGAGTTTTTATTAACGAATTTTAAAACTACTAATGAAGGAAGTGTACAATATGGAAAACAATATATTGCTTGAAAATTATCTTAAGCAGCTCAAGCTGCCGACGTTTATTAAAGAGTATCGGCGGGCTGCCAGACAGTGTGCCCAGGAAAAACGCGGTTTTGAGCCTTTTTTACAGCAGTTAACGGAACTGGAGATTCAACAGCGAAGAATTCGAACGATGCAGCGACGGATAAAGGAGGCTTCGTTCCCAGCCGAGAAGGAACTTGCAGACTTCGACTTCACAGCCGTTCCAACTTTGAACAAAAAACGAATCATCGATTTAGCCAAAGGCGATTATATTCGAAAGCGCGAATGCGTTGTAATGATTGGCCCGCCCGGAACAGGCAAAACTCATCTTGCCATATCGCTGGGCCGTGAAGCTTGCCGCCAGGGCAAACGAGTGAAATTCTTCACCGCCACAGGCCTGGCTACCGCATATGCCGAAGCCAGAGATGAACGGACCGTCCAAAGACTCGAACGGTTTATAGAGCAGCGAGATTTGATTATAGTCGATGAGCTTGGCTACATTCCCCTCGGCCGGCTTGGAGCGGAAAATCTATTTGGATTTTTCTCGAAATGTTATGAACGCACCAGCGTGGTTGTTACGTCAAACCTGCCTTTCTCCGCCTGGCCGGAAGTCTTCGGCGATGAACGATTGACCGGAGCACTGCTAGATCGGCTGACGCATCGTGTACATGTAATAGAAGCCGCCGGCGAAAGCTACCGCCTGCAAAACCATAACAATAGGCCAACCACAAAAAATACCGACGAAAATAACCTGGAAAATCAAGAAAAGGAGGCCATATGATTTGACCCCAACATCCTGAACATCAGATCGCTGATACACCCCATGTCAGCCGTTGACAAACCCCTTGCAAAGGGGTATTCTTAGGCCCTAGGTGGTACCCATTTCGATGCTCCACCTGGCTCCCTTTTCAATTTTCCCTACCATGAAGCTTGCCGCCAGGGCAAACGAGTGAAATTCTTCACCGCCACAGGCCTGGCTACCGCATATGCCGAAGCCAGAGATGAACGGACCGTCCAAAGACTCGAACGGTTTATAGAGCAGCGAGATTTGATTATAGTCGATGAGCTTGGCTACATTCCCCTCGGCCGGCTTGGAGCGGAAAATCTATTTGGATTTTTCTCGAAATGTTATGAACGCACCAGCGTGGTTGTTACGTCAAACCTGCCTTTCTCCGCCTGGCCGGAAGTCTTCGGCGATGAACGATTGACCGGAGCACTGCTAGATCGGCTGACGCATCGCGTGCATGTGATAGAAGCCGCCGGCGAAAGCTACCGACTGCAAAACCATAACAATAGGCCAACCACAAAAAATACCGACGAAAATAACCTGGAAAATCAAGAAAAGGAGGCCATATGATTTGACCCCAACATCCTGAACATCAGATCGCTGATACACCCCATGTCAGCCGTTGACAAACCCCTTGCAAAGGGGTATTCTTAGGCCCTAGGTGGTACCCATTTCGATGCTCCACCTGGCTCCCTTTTCAATTTTCCCTACCAGCCATACGTCTCCTCAGTGAACTGACAAAAAGTAAGGTGATAAAATTTCAAGCAAAGCCGTATCCGGGGTATTATAGCTTGAAAAACCCTTGACGATGAATACATCTACTCGTTGGGATGGGCAAAAAAACTATCCCTATCGCAAACTTATCTATGAAAGGTCAAAGCACCTTCTTAATTTTCGACGGAAGTTTGTATTCAGTCTTTATTTTACCGGTATTATCTTTAATATGAGTTATTTCAATCAGGCCATGTGGGGTAGGGACGGTTCCCTTGGCCCATTCGAGATCAGCAAGATAGGGTTGAATCGAAACTTTTCTGAATCCAGACTCTTCTGGCGAAACTCCTAAAACATGTTCGATTAGCCATGCTGCGGGGCCGCCTGACCAACCATGGCAAAGGCTATGCCTATAGCTCTTGTAACAATGATCTCCATAAGTCTTATGAACATCGACTTTATCTTCTGTGGGAAGTTCATCAATGCGGCCTGCATTCTCAAGCCAATTAATATCGAAATGTTCCCACATCGTTGTCGCCCCCAAGTCAAGCATTCCTCCCCAATAGTTACGAATTAAATCAATACATCCTTGATAGTCGCCAGCAGCTGCCCGGGCTTGAAGGACATAGTATCCGTAGAACGGTGACAGGCCGTTTAAAGCCATATTGGAAAGAACGTTTTGATTTGTTTGTTTAGCATCGGATATCCCCGCAAGAACACATAATGCACTGACGGATTTATTCATGGTAGCGGGCAGCCGGTAGCCGCAAATTTTCTTATAAATCCCCCGGTAAAGCTCAGCTTTTTGAGGATGCCCCAAAATATCAAACAAGTCTGCGGCGGCATTGAATGTCATAGCAAGAAGCGATTGCAAACCTACATGTATTGCCACATCATCGCCTTTAGTCAACCAATCGACAAACCTGCGATCAGGGAGATTTTCTTTACCGCTATCATCAACATATTGTTCCAGTTGACTGAGAAGTTCGAGTAGATACCCTTCCTGCTGTTTTAGATACCCCAGATCACCATACCACATATGCCAATGATGATGGATCAAAATCCACCACATTGAATAGGCATTGATACCGTTCATGAATTCCGGCAATAGCGTTTCATCACGAACGAAATCAAGGCTTTTGCTCACAACCTCAACATTCCCGAAGACCGCCGATATGACGGAAATTTCCGGATGCATATCCCCTATCCATACCAGACGATCACGCTTAATACCGTCCCACATATATTCCTGCATGTTAAGATGAACAGTGCGAACACTTACGTCCCAAATACGATTAAGCCTGTCATCGCTGCACTCAAATGTCCCGATGCGATCCAATTGACGCAGATATGATATTCCTCTGATTTCCCGAAGCTCAACTCGGCTGTTCTCATCAAGCAGATCAATCCTCGCGAATCTAAAACCGGTCTTACCGAACTCTGTTAATCCCATCCATGCAACATGAAGAATATCATCATTGATCCCATGATCATTTTCGGGTGAATTCATCGCTTCACTAACTGATTCACCTAAGCGAATACGAACTTTAACAGGTTTCCTATCCTCAGTCGTTCCAGCGGTAATTATTTGTAAACCACCGAAAAACTCCTGCCCAAAATCGATCAACATCGAAGACTGGCCAATCATTGCGCATGATGGTCCTTTACGAACACTTGGCTGGCCGCAGCCGGGACAAAGAAGGACTTTTGAATCCTTAACATTCCCCTGGAGCCAAAGAATTTTGGCGGGCGTCAAATAACTTCTAAATATTGTAGATTGCATTTAAAACTTTCTCAATTTTCTTTTTATCAATGATGATGACTTTTATATAACTCAAGGTAATTGTTATGATTCTCGATATGATTTTTAACCAATCAATCATTGGTAAAATCAAAACGATTTTTTCCAGATGTCACTGTAAACCGCTGCAGGCAACCACGACTTTTAGCAAGAAGAGTGTAATCACCGGTGCTTTCCACCGTCAAATATATCTGTTTATCCGAGGTGCTGTTGATAGCATGCAGCGAGGTACATATATCACCAAACCGCAAATTACGTAAACCATGCTCCTCGTTCAAACGAATATCCCATGTCAATTCATTGGCTGGGGCATTGACATTTATTCCTATGACATTCTCTATGATAAGATTAACTATCACTCCAGTCCAGCCGCAAAATTCCTCACGGACCCCACCAACTTCTCCTGAGGCAATCTTGTGAGACGATGGGCCAATAGCCTCTGGGGCATAACACTCCCATAGGCTGTTTGGAAAACTTTCATATTGTTTATAGACAGCAGCCACGCCATCAAGTGTGCGACGACTCAAATCAAATGCCTCCGCATCAAAACCATATTGCTCCAAGGCACGAATGACCACAAGCGACATATTCAGCCACACACCGCCCAGCCAGTATTCACCCATAGGATTATAACCAGGCTGATCTTTTGCCAAGACAGGCAGCGGCATAGGCGAAGTATTGAAACAATCAGGATTGAGTAATGTCGTGCGTATCATACGTTCAGCAAAGTCCCTGTCAACTAAGCCTGCCAACATCGGCCAGATTCCACTCAATGTTTTTCGTGTTGGACGGAAATCTTTCGTCAGGCTGCAATACCAGTTCTCAGAATCGTTCCAATAGGGTTGAAGTTGAGATTTCTTTTCCATCCAATAACGATGAAAATCCTCAGCAATACACTGATCACCCACCACGCCGGATATTTTTTCTATATAATGAGCAGCCTGCGCCTGCTGGGCCAACAAATCTACGTACCACACAATTTGATTTTCACCTTCATCCCAGTTGATATTGTCCCAGCCAGAACCATCAGCATCCCACCTGTAGAAACCGGACTTTTCCATAAGATACTGATCAATAAACCGATGATGATGGATGAGCTTGGGCATCACATCCTGCAAACGCTGTCGATCCGCGGATATTTGATAATAGCTCCACTCAGCCCATGCACATATCGGTGGATTGATTGCTGCCGCTGATGGCTCATTGGGATACAAACTCTTAAACGTCTTCCAATTAAACAGCCTTGGGATATATCCTTCAGAAGTCATAGATGAATAAAAATTATCTAATGTTTTCATACATGGATGGATTCCTTGCACTCCGGCATACCGCTGAAACATCGTGCAAAAGCAGGAGTCCCACAAATATGTACGATCATTGTCCGGGTAATCATTATAGGCATAACCAGCTGGTAAGACTGGGGAAGATACAATTCCACGCCAGGCAAGTTGCCAGACTTTACGATAAATAGCTACCCAGTGAGGCCTTCCCGGCAAGATGGGCATGGGCAAGTCTTCTTCGCACCAATCAGTCAGAGATGTCTGTGCCTTTTCCACAACCCCGTGTGCACCTTCAACTACACTAGCATCTCCGAAGTCCTTTTCCAGCTCATAATGATATTCACGACGACTTAAAGAATCAGGAACTATATCGACATAAACATTGTCTACTGTCGAAATCAAGGGCAGTGATGATCCGTCACTGTCAATTCGTCGCAAATGAAAAATTTTCACACCCCCGTTTTTTCGCCAGCGGATCTCTACACGATTATAACCGATATTTCTGACAATCATTCTATTTTCCCTGAATTAAAGCAAAATTTCATACCAAATGGCATTTGATATTTTTCACTTCTTAAATATTGTTCAATGTTACTATTATTACGTCTTATATTCTGCTGGATGCGAAATTTTTCAATTTATACAATCCACTGCTTGCTGTTTCCATCAGCCAAGTAGCATACCCACTCGACGAATTCGGAAGTGGCTGGTTTATGAATGGCAGCAACGAGTTCATGCGGCCCGGCGGAGAGTTTCATATCTGCAAACTGATTAATTGGACAGCGATGGGCGGAAGGCGCCATTCTGCCACTTTCTCGCCCAAACGCAAATTCACCGTCAATCCATACCATACTATTACTTGAGCAGTTAAAAACCACGCGTACATCGTGTGAATCCTCTAAGTTTAATGAATATCTAACCATCATGATATCATTTTCAAACCCATCACTAGACATGGTTACCAAAGCACCGGGCAAGGTTTTAGGTGAACCCACATCTTGCAGTTTTTTCAGGGCAGTTTTCCAATCCATAAGTTCGCTTGGTGCGGATTTTACAAAGGTCTGAGAGACTTCAATCGCGAACTTTTTTAAAGTTTTAGTTGATATGTTTTCAGTTGGAGACGGTTTGCCATTATCAAGTCTTTTTCTCAAATCTATAATAAGATCGGTAAAACCATCGAGAGTTTCTGGATAAGTTATTCCGTGGATCGGCTCACTAACAATCAGTTTTTTGCCGATGGGCGCTAACCACTTTTCGCCTATGCCGGCTGGGTTTATTATGCCCATCAATGCGCCGACAGTCGCAGCTGTGCAGTCCGTATCCTTACCACAGTTCGCAGCGATACATATAGACCGGCCGAAGTCGCCATCACCCGCAAGCCAGCCGAGCACGATGAATCCCATGTTCTGAACGACATCGGTAAAATTTTCGTGCTCATATTTTTCGAGAATTTTCCCACGAACCTCGCGGTAATCCTTTAACTGAGCATACCAATTGCGAGTATCAATTACGCATTGCTTTACGCGTGAAGAATCGTCGAGAGCTGCAAGGGCATCGTCGAGAAGCTTGGCTGGGTCGGACTCGCAGAAGGCTGCACTTTGCAACGAAGCCAGGAAAACTTCCGCCCACACACCTTCCTGGTCATGATCAACGCAGGCATCTTCGTATGCATAGGCAGCTGCCAGTTCAGGGGCACCCGGCGCAAGACATGCCCATATTTCACTGCGTATCGCAGCTCCCATACCATTTATAAAATAATTATCATAGCTGCCCGAAAGCGGTGGTTTTATACCAAGTTTGATATTGCGAATCGCTACGCCGTATTCATCCCACGGAAAGCCGACGTGATCTACCCACGCCTGTGCAAGGACATTTCGGTCAACCCGCGGAGTGGTCATATTGTCCAACACGTATGCCCATAAAACCTGTAAATCAAGATCATCGTTTGGAATCGTCTCGGTCGGAACGGGCTCGTAAAACGTCAAATCGAACGGGCCGTCCTGGCCTTCAAACGGCATACCGAGCGTGCCGCCAATAGCCTTGCCAACCCAACAACCCATTACTTTACTTTTATAAATATCCTGCGATAACATTATTTTATAGCTACCTTAATCATAACCACCAGTATAAATGGTGGTTTACTTTAGGAAATTAAAATTACCAATAAAATCCATCACAAAAAATCACACAATCTCCAATAACTCAAGTGTTGATAAATTTTCAACTATAAAGTCCTCAAATCCTGGAAAAAGCTTATTGTTTTCAACTTCTTCAAATTGCATCACGGAACAAGGAGATGCATACCATTGTCTCTTTGTATTACTTGAAAATAGTTTACGTTGGCGTGTACTAGCAGCACTAAACACATACGCCGGTAAGCTTATTGGCATTGACAGGCTTTTTATCGATTTCAGCTTAGCGGATTCCTGGGTTGGCATATACGTTTCTGCCACAACAACTGTGCTTGCTTCGGGAACAATCGTATTTTGCACGGTTGTTTGAGATTCAGTGGTCATAGCCTGTTCTATTGGGGTGCTATCCATGGTCGTGACACCAACTGTAAGAGTTAAAGTGTTACCGAAATTGGCCTGTATGCTGGCGTAGTCACCAGCAGAAACCACGCCATCCCCATTGGCATCACCAGGAATACCCAATTCCCCAACGCTCCCAAAATTGGCCTGTACACTTGCATAATCACCAGCCGATACAACACTATCACGATTAGCATCACCAGCAAGAAGGGGATTTAATGGTTCAACCTGAATCTGTTTTAATCCACGTCCTTGTTCCAGCCAGTCAATGCACTCTGCCCATGCCGCAATTTGATCCGGCATATAATATGCGCCACTTGAAGTCGGCGTAGTTCGATCCGTTCTGAAATTAGCCCCAGCATATGCAAACATAACCGATGCACCAGCATCAACATGGAATTTAAAAGTATCTACAATCGTTTCCGGATCAACTCCATCTACCTGCCCATAATGGCTTAATTCAACCATTCCCCCCCACTTTTTATCGTGCTCCAATGCCACGTCCTTAACTTCTTGAAAGTTCGATCCTGAATAATAACCAGCCACAAGATAGTCGACATGAGGCACGCTGGCAATCTTATCAATATCGATCCCTAAGGCAGTATCATACCAATAAGACGGGACGGAAAATACACATCCCTGCCAATCAGACCGGCTGCCCCATTCGTTATATGCAGCAGTTGTAGCTGTATCTACCCAAGATGCATAAACATCAGTACGCCAATCATACCAGTATTGCCATAATGTACTATTTCCCCAATTATTATCAGCTTGCAAACGATCAGAGTTGCTAGCATCAATCGTAATAGCAGGCAATCCCATATTTGCACTTGAGCTTGGAGCAACAGCTATAGTTGTAACTGGAAACTTGGCCGTCGACGCACCACTATAACCATGAGTTGAAAGATAGTGACGAAAAGACCCCTCATCGGTTGTAGTACCCAAAGCCTCTATACTATAAGTGGGACTGGTCCAATATGTACTTATTGTCTGATAATTTGCATTATCGCCAAGGCTTGCAATAATTTGCTCATCAATAGTGTACATCTGGTATGGACCAAGAGCGTCAAACAGACATGCAGAACGATTAGCAAAAGCCGCCAGCGCCTCTGGGGAACCAAAATTCCATCTAGCAGCGGAACCGGTAGGCGTAACAAATTCACTTGTTTCCGGATCAAGTACCTCACCCAGCCACGCTGTTTCATTTCCACTTGGATACTTGGGTAACAATGTACGCCAATTTAACGCACAATTATTGGCCATACCATGATCAGCAACTTCACTTGCCATATCCACGCAATAATCTATGTTTGTCTGATTTTCGAGTATTCCCATAACGTACTGGTCAGGTGATGCATCCCAACTCATTGAAAAACCTTTGTCTGACAGGTCAGTCAACACACTCTCAATTGTTGCAGCTGCTTCAGCCTCACTTAATGTATAAGTATTATGCCAAGCAATGCCTGTGCCAAGAATAGTTGTAATAACCGGTTCAGGAGGAATAACCGCAGCAATAGTCGTAACACTATCAACATAACCAGTTATGGTTGTCCACCCCGCCCCAGCCTGGTTAGAGACCGCTGTATAGGCTCCATCCGCAAAGATTGTCGCAAAATCCAGCCCGTGATCTACTTCACCATCCACAAAATCCATACTTCCAATTCTAGGGATAATATACGTGGTATCAGAACTAGCATCGTAATAGGTAAGCGAAACAACATCGGTCGTATCATACTGTACGGTAACGTTATCACCCACGAAACGATTAGGGGCCTCGGTGCTAATGTCAGCTATATATTGCCTATCTCCAAGGTATGTTTCAACACCGTCCGTATAAGTGTACATCATCAATCTTGTATAACCACCATACTCACGAAGACGTATGCGAAGGCCATTTTGAAAACCGGAATCGGTAAGCCAAAAACTGAGTTCAGGATAAAAGTTGGACATACCTTCCTGGCTACCGCCAACAGTAAATGACTGCGTTACCACATCTGTTACAGCATCAAAGGCCGTGTTATTTCTGGCATAGATGTAGCTGGCACCTGAACCTGAATTCGCACGAAGCTTCAATTCACCTGACAGGATCTCTGCATCTGTATAATCAACAGGACTTCCACCCGTACTTACAGTCCAGCTTGATAAATCACCACTAAAATCTTCGTCAATGATCGTCGCAAAAGCAGGAGATGCACTGAGCATAAGTCGTGGCTCAAGTGGCTCGCACAGTACCTTAGCCGCACCGAGACAATCTTGGCGATTCTTATTTACCCATAACTCCTTCAAAAATTTCAAACCTGAAAACATAATCATATTCCTCCACATCCACGTGTTAAAACTTGCAGCAAAATTATCTATATAACTCCAACTCGACAAATCACGACTTTTTTTGTCCAAACATCTCCAAAAATTCCAAAAACTTCGTAAAACCATATTTCGTTAATCGTCGAAGCATTCTTTCGCATTCCAAAGGTGACCGACGTGGCGGCCACCTTTGGAATTTCATATTCATCTAAAATAATATTCCCAGAATATCTCACAAATTTTACGGTGCAACTGGAATACGTTTAAATTTAGATCTTTGTTCCAGCCATTCTATACACTCCGCCCAGGCTTCTATTTGATCTGGCATATAATATGCGCCATCTGCTCGGGGTGTAGTTCGATCCGTTCGGAAATTAGCTCCCGCATAGAGGTACATTATAGATGCACCAGCATTAATGTGGGTTTGAAAAGTATCTATGATAGTCGCGGGAGTTTCTCCGGTTTGCTCTCCGGCATAACTTAATTCAACCATGCCTCCCCATTTTTTACCATGTTCCAGAGCCATGTCCTTAACATCCTGAAAATCCGTTCCCGAATAATAACCAGCTACAATATAATCAACATCGCTATGCGCAATATGATGGGCGGTGAACCCTAACTGTATATCATACCAATAATACGGCGCAGAAAACACACAACCTTGCCAATCAGAACGGCTGCCCCACTCACCATTGGCTGCTTCACAGGCAGCATCAACATAATACCTCATAAGATTGGTTCGCCATTGATACCAATATGACCATAGCGTACTATTTGGCCAACCATTATCTGCCTGTAAGAGGTCAGAATTACCCGCATTGATCGTAATGGCAGGTAGTCCGTCGCTGGCAACCGAGCCATTCGTAGGCCATGCGGGGACAGCCACCGTCGTTACAGGGAATTTAGTCGTTGAAGCATTGGGATAACTCATAGATGCAAGAAAATGACGAAAAGTTCCTGCTGTATTAACATCGCCCAATGCTTCTGCGCTATATGTTGGACTTGTCCAATACTTGCTGACTATCACACCGTCTTCCAACATGTTTGTACCTGTATCCGAAAGCTTTTCCTCATCAACTATGAACATCTGGTACGGCCCCATATCCGCAAACAAATCTTCACAGCGGCTGGCAAACGCCGTTAACGCAGCTGGAGAGCCATAGTTCCAACGTCGCTTGTCAGAAGTGGTCTCCCTTACAATCAAACTCGTCGTAGGATTTAAAACTTTGCCATACCAGGTTAGTTCTGTCGCATCCGGGTTTGATGGCAACATACGAGCAAAACGGAACTGAAGACAATTGGCCATTCCATGATCTTCAACTTCCTCGATCATATTATTGCAATAGGCTATCTCAGTAGTATTTTCCGGTAGCCCTGACTGACCAGAACTGGGACTAGCCTCCCAGTTCATGGAAAAACCTTTGTTTTCAGTATCCGTCAATACGTCCTCAATTAGCGCAGCCTTTTCAACCTCACTCAGAGATGCCGTATTATGAGAAGCGATACAAGAACCCAAAACTGTCGTAATGACGGGTTCGTAAGTAACCCCTGTCAGGACAGAATCGTAATAGGTTTCACGGAGCGTCCATGGTGTAGTGGTAAAGGCCACTGCTGTATATGCCCCATCAGGAAAGGCAGTTGCAAAATCCAAGCCATGGGCAATGGGGGTTGCCAACAGTTCCGTGGTTGTGCCAACACTGTAATCATAATATTTGATTGAGGTCACATGCGTCTGGCTGTAGGTTACAGTAGCTTGGTCATAAACCCCATAAGATCCTGATATAGACGTGTAGGTAACCACAGTTTGGCTACCGTCTATATTACACCTGTAGACATAAAAAACTCTACTGCTTGAAGATTCCCAAGCACGAAAACGAAGATAGCCACCATTGGTTGCACTAGTATCAAACGTAGTACTGCTCAAGCTTCCTACAAGCCAGATATCATATACAGGCCCGTAAGCCCCACCACCAATCTCAAACGTCTGGGCTACAGAGGATATATTGGTTGGATGATCAACGGGAGTATTATTTGTCGCATATATTCCAGAAGTACCCGTAGTAGA
Organism: Phycisphaerae bacterium; assembly: GCA_963664745.2. Lineage (GTDB taxonomy): Bacteria > Planctomycetota > Phycisphaerae > SM23-33 > SM23-33 > B1-G9. The sequence goes on along the minus strand of CAXXMC010000002.1, from coordinate 60,215 downwards.
ATTAACTTTAAGTTTTAACATGGATGATGGGGTATTTGCTGTAACTTCCGACCCAGCAGAGAGACTCCCGCTTGTGGATATAGACCAGTCAGAAAGGCCAGAGTCGTTAAAATCGTTATACACAATAGGTTCTGGATCAACAGTTACAGTAACTCTATCGTAATAGGCTTCGCGAAGCGTCCATGGAGTCGTGGTAAAAGCCACAGCAGTATATGCTTTTCCGTGAAAGGCAGTATAGAAATTCAAACCATGGGCTACGGGCGAAGCTAACATCTCAGTTGTTGTGTCTGAACCGTAATCATAATACTTGATTGATGTAACGTGCGTTGGGCTGTAAGTGACACTTACCCTGTCATTAGCTGCCGGAGCACCCGAGGCAGAAGTGGATAAAACCTGAACTTCACTCCCATAAATGTTACGTCTGTAAAGATAAAAAACTCGATTACCCGAAGATTCCCAAACTCGAAAACGAAGATATCCACCATTGGCACCTGTGGTATCAAACGTGGTGCTGCTCAGACTTCCCACAAGCCAAGTATCATATACAGGACCGTAAGCGCCTCCCCCAATCTTTACCATCTGAGTTATCGATGTAGCCACTTCAGGCATGTTAATAGGAGTATTGAAGGTAGCATATACTCCTGAAGTACCCGCTGTAGAATTAACGATAAGTTTTAACATGGATGATGGGGTATTAGCTGAAACCCCAGATCCAGCAGAAACACTTCCGCTTGTGGATATACTCCAATCTGAGAGACCAGAATCATTAAAGTCGTCGTAAAAAGCAAGACCGGCAAAGGAAACATTCCCCGTCACCAATATCATCCCCACCATCAAAACAATTGTTGACAACTTCATAATATTCTCCTCATATCAAGTGAAAACAGCTTGGGGGTAACATGCCCAACACAGACACGTTTCTGATAATAACCTTGAATGATTCCTATTTAAAAATCACTAAATACTCAGAGTTCACATATCACATCGTTATTTTGGCTAAAAAACATCTGGTAAGTTCATATGAAAAATTTTGAAAATTCCTACAAACCAATCTCCAATATTACTTTTCCAGTTTTCCCCGCAGCCATCTCTCGATAGGCCTGATCAGCCTGCTCCAGCGGAAAACGATGAGTTATCAGCGAATCAACCTTTAACCCATTACAATACAAATCCAGCATCTGCTTGAATTCACAGAAGTGGTAAAACCAGGCGCCAACAGCAGAGATATCACGACGAATAAAATCCTCACTTGGTGATAACTCTACCGAAGGTTGTTCCCCGTTAAAGATAACTTGCCCGCCAGTTCGAACCGCCGAAAAACATTGTTTGGCAGTTATAGGAAGACCAGCTGCCTCAATACAAACATCTGCACCCATGCCATCAGTAATCGCACGTATGTTTTTGACCACGCCATCTGTTTTTAGAACGGGAATCGTATGTGTAGCCCCTAAGGACTTTGCCAGCTCTAACCGCTCTTCACTTAGATCTACGCCAATTACTTTACGTCCCAGAAAACTTTGAAGCAACACATTCCCCAACCCAATCGGCCCCAAACCAAAGACCGCTACAGTCTCAACATCCTGCGTCATTTTCGTATATGAATGATACGGTACCCCCATACCGTCGCCACTTATCAAGACTCCAACATCCCATGACATATCATCCGGCAAGACATGACAACCATTCTCTGCTACGACAAAGTATTCGGCATGCATATTTCCATAAAACTTAAAATTGGAACACCATGTAAACTGACCCTTGTTGCAATAGTCGCATTCGCCGCAACCAACAATTGCACTGACTCCAACACGCTGGCCTGGTTTTATATTTTCAACATCTTCTCCGACCTGTACAACGGTGCCGGCAGCCTCATGCCCTGAGTTCCCTTCTTTAACGCCCTCTCCTCGATAAGGCGCAAGCTCGCTTCCGCAAAGTGCGGTCACTGCGGTTTTGATTAAAACTTCGTCATTCCCGCAACTCGGAACTTCTACATCTTCACAAACTATTTTGCCTTGTCCAACAGGTCTAATCGATTTCATAAGACATTCTTTCTCTAATTTTTCATTAAGAACCATAGCTATCATAGTGGCATCCCTGGGAATCACATTAGCTATTCAATCTAAGAACATACAGGCTTGCACTTTTCCGCTGAGTAATTACTTACAGCCTGAGCGGAAGTTAATATAGGAAAGTCGGCTTCCAGCAATATTGGTTTTCGCTTGGCAATTGATCTTTTTATGGCAGCTTCAACCTGCAGTTCACGAAGTCCTGCTACCGCCGGTATCGGAGGTGCCTGCCCCGTGCGTAAAGACTCCAGATAAGCTGTAATTGACTTCTCGAATGAACTACCGTATTGCCCCCAACGAGAAGTATCTCTCGTCAGAGAAATATTCTCATGGTGCTGGTTTTTGCCATCAAGGATTTCCATATCTCCATCGATACCTCGAAAATGAATCCTGCCACGTTGAAATGTTAAAATCAGCTCAAATAAAGGAAACTGCCATTGCATTCCAGATGTTCCAATCATGGTTCCAGTACCGCCATTCTCAAGACGCAAAGAAGTTGTCACATCCTTCGCTTCGATCTCCTGCCCGTTATGAACTTTGTCTCCATGCAAAGCTGTCACTTCTGCAATGGGTCCCGCAAAGTGATGTACCAAATCAATACAATGACTCCAACACGCATAGTGAACCAAGGCAGTAAAATTGATCACCTCACCAAAATCACGCTCCAGAACAACTTTCTTAGCTAACAGCGTTTGGTCGAAAAAACGATAGTTAAACGTCATCGCAGGTTCACACCCACACTTTTCTGCCTGATCAAGAAGGCTTTTAGCGCCAGAAAAGTCACTCTCCGAGACATGTGCCTGACCTTTGGCAGCCACAAGGGGTTTTTCAAAAACCATTCGCTTGGGGCGGTGCTTCAGCAACTCAAGAGCAACTCCAAATCGATATTGCTCGTTGGTCAATACAAATACAGAATCAGGCCCCCACCGCATAAGAGTTTCTATACCATCAAAAGGCTCACCTCCAAAAGTTTCAGCGGTAGCCTTGATTTTTTTTTCATCACAATCATAGTAACCCAATGTGACATCAGGCTGCTTCGCCAGAAACGGTATATAGTTCTGCGTAGCAACATTTCCCAATCCAACAATTCCTATTTTTAAACTCATTTTAATACTCCACTTCTTTCACATACATCTTCAGTTACGGAAGACACAATTGTTATTTCAAGACATGTTTTCCTACCTGGGTTAACTTCAAAAAAATAATCACTTTTATTTTCAGTTGGTACTGAAAAAATAGGCCCCTTAACAGTATCACTGATACTAATCTCTTTATTGGAATGAAATACAAAACGGCTTTTCTTCTCAGAATTTATTCGCAATTTGGCGGAACAATCATCTGCCTCAATTATTTCGATATGAGAATCATAGCTTTCTGGAACAACTACTCCAAATGGAAGACAGGTAAGAATGAGAGGCACCCGCTCTGTTACATCAGTGGTAAATCTAATTGCGGGGGTTTGAATAGTAACCTCTTTACTCTTATTCTTAACAGTCCAGTCGGTGTTCAATAACATCAAAGTGCCGCATGATTTCAATTTATCACAAGGCCAATATGTCCAGAATGTCTCGCGAGAAACATCTTCAACAAAATGGTCAATCCGATAGGAATGGGCTAATTCAGCAACAACTGCTCCAGATATATCACTCAATTCCTCATGACCTGGATAAGCCCAGGTCGTCATGAGATATACGTTTCCCTGGCCTTTTGAATGCTTCACTAATAAGGGACGCGAAGTTTCAGAATCGACTATTACTGGAGTTGCTCCACAAAGTTCTATCTCTGCAAGGTGACACGGACCATCTTCATCAGGCGATGTACTACACGTACGTGAAAGCGTTGGGCAAACAGCCTGGGCGAATTTTTTATCACTAGCCTCCCACTGCCCGCTGAATTCAGTTCCTTTACCCAGAATTTTCACACCGCATAAATCTGCGACATCGCCCTCTTCAAACAGGGCAAGGTCTTCCATAGTCGCAAGAAACTCCCGCCCCTCATGGGTGGAAAGATGCGGAACGGATAAAAATAACGTTCCTCCGTCCACTACGTAATCTTTCAACTTTCGATAATCTGATTCAGTCATAGTGTGCCATGACAACAACAGAAGTAACTTATACTTGTTTAGCCCTTCTGCATCAGCCTCTATTGGAACCTGATCAAAATCTCCATATGGAGTCCCTGAAAAATAAAATCTTCGGCGGTCATGCTGCTGTCGCAAAGGATGCGTGCTGGCCCCAGGCATAAGAACATCCATTACTTGCTGTCCTTTTTCTGGTTGGCAATGCCCCCAGGTATCGTCAGTTCTGCCAAACTTACCCCATACCGAATAAGAAGGATCTTGTTCCGACCCGCAAATAAAACCGTTAAACGGAGCTGCATATCGACCAAGAAGAACACCTATGGATATTTCCGGACACGCCGGCCTTGGATGGGTTTTGACAAATTTAAAGAATTCGCGTGTCATGTCCCGCTTACCTTTAGTAAGAGCATCATTCCAGCATTGACGTTCCTCCTTGAACAAAACAAAGAGACTGTCTTCCTCATACAAAAAGGACGCTCCCATCATCCAAGACTGCATCAGTGCAAGAAAATACCATCCCAAATGAGATTCAAGGTAAGGTTGCTTGGCATGCTGTATCGCTATGTGAACACCCCACTCGCCATGCCCCAGTGTTTGAGCGGCAGATCGGGCTTGTGAAAGATGATGCATAGAATGGGCAACCATAGTTTCTGCTCGAATGAAGTCCGCTCCGGCAAGCAAGCTGTAACGGTGTCCCCCGCTGGCATCGCCAAAGCACACATTTGTACCTATTTTACGAGCATTTTGCACATGCTCTCTCATATATTGCTCAAATCGTCGGGCAGCGTCCTTCATTGTCACGGATTCGTTGTCGGGATCCGGGCCATAGACAACAAAACTTTTTTCATGACCACCAACCCCATGAGAAAACTTTTCCGCCGACTTTACAAGACTTCCGTCCTCGAAGTTATCAACAGCTTGAACATAGATTTGATGATCCAGACAATATTTACCCCAGCGAGCCAACAATGCTTTATCGATCGGCTTACTTATGGCTTCGCCTGGCCTGTCCATGAATTCGCCACGAAATACTATCAGGTTACCAAGTTGCGTCTTATGTGTATAATCTAAAAGCCAGTCCATTTCGCCTAAATCATCGTGGGCGACTGTAGTCGTATCATACCCAATTTTAACTTCAGGTTTTTCGTTCTGCAGATCATATACAGCCTCAATACAACATCTACCTTCTTGCCCGATAGAAGTATCCTTAACTGTAATCTGAATGTCCCGTCGCGGCAAAAGAGGCACAAATTTTATTTCATATTTCCCTGGTGCAAGATTGGTTAAATCTGGTAATTTCTCCGCAAATTGCAATTCTGTTTCATCATAATCAAACTCAACTGACGCACTTGGCTCGATGATATTCAGCCGCAAGATATTTTCTTCGCCAACCAGAGCCCAACGTGGTGCAACCATCTCCATGTGACCACATACTTGCGGCCTAAAAGAGATTCTTTCAATCAAAAGGGGCAATTCGGCATGGCGATTAACCAATCGCAAACGATGTTTCCCCGGAGGCAGAAGATTTCCAGGAATCTCCTCACGTATATTATGAAGAATTTGAACAACAATATCATGAGGCCGCAGATAGCGACAAAATGATGCTATACACGTATCACCAGAGTATAATTCCACCGGAATATATCCACATGCCTGAGTTTCAGGAAAATCTTTCTTTCCTGCTGTCATTGCATGCATGTGGAACACCCAATTCCCTTTGCCACTATCACCCATACCCATCAAATCAACATCAAACTCCGCACTCTGCCCAGGATCAACCCAAGCAACTTTCATTCGAGCCCATGGAAGCACGTCTACATTTTGAATATCGTGTGATTCCACAATAAAATCATTTACTTTTGGCTCACCTCGAAACCAATAATATTCGTCACGAGTTACAATAACGGTACAAAGGGAATACTTGCTTCCGACGGGAAAGACTATCCGGCCTTCCTTCAGTACATCCTCCGCGGAAAAGGTAAATATTCCCTGCGGGGTTGTCATTGTAAAAACTGAGGATGGTTGACATTCTGCTTCCACCTCAATCCCAGCTATGCCTCTGCGAGTAGTGGATTTCCATCCAGCACCAGCTAGTTTTGTCTTAATAGGAGAATTTACTGGCCCCCACCAAGTAACCGGATAATCCAAACTACTTAGAGAAGATATTGTACCGTTCGTACAGTCGAGTTTCCCATCCCAACAATACTCAGGATGATAATGCCGACGCGAATAAACTAACTGGTAACCCCAGTCTATGCGAAATTTCAAATACTGTTTCAAATTATTCCTGCAACTAAGATTTCAAAAAAATTAACACTATATCTAAATTTTTGGATAACAATAACTTAACAAACTCCGAAACGGTTCATTTCAAGCATGATACACCTAACTCAAACTAGTCACCCCTAGCACCTGACCAAAATGCAACCCATTCAGGATCGGACCACTCACCATCTTCCCACTTGGGAATTTCATCAAAGTCGAGAGCCTCAGAGTGTCCATCAGCATATAAAATACCGCTAATTCCATCACCTTCTCCACCTACATGCTTCCTGCCATGACGTTTACTGCCATCAATCAAGTATTGTCGAAAGGGTATGTAAGGGCCAAACCCTGAATCCATTGTTAATACGCGAGTATTGTCTATAAGCAAACATGCTGCATCTGGAGTTGCAATACTATCGACATCAATCTCCGTTCCTGATTCGGTCGCACTAAATCCCAACTTATGAGACATTCCATAACCTGTAACACTTAGATTTGACAGATCACCACCCTGATAATCAGCTGCTGGGCATTGAAAGAGAGTATTGGCATAATAACCTTGCAATACACCATTATACCACCCACTTTGAATTTGAGTTATGTCAAAATCGGGACATATGTATGGAAACATATGAGTCGTGTCAGACCACCAATTGGCTGAAGTCGGCTGCCCAAAAGCACGAGGCCATTTGCCATCATACTCCGATGCGTACATATTAAACCCAACTCCCAAGCCATGAAGGTTTGACAAACAAACTGTTCTCATTGCCAGATTTTTTGCATTATTCAGACTTGGCAAAAGAATCGATACAAGCAAAGAAATTATCGCAATCACTACCAGTAACTCGATCAAAGTAAAACCCTGTTTTCTTGATATTTTTTTTACGCTAACCATTATAAACCTCTTTCTTCATCTATCTATAAATTTTGAACATCATCTCAAAAGACAATCACAATTTAACACCAACTCCACAAATGACAGATACAAGAATTACAATTTTATTTTTTAATAATCCGTTTATATTTTCTGCCATTTTCAAGCCACTCAACACACTTTCTCCAGACTTCTATATGTGTAGGCGAATAAGCCAATCCCCGGTCTGCATTTGGGCCATCAGACGGATAATCCTTACGAAAAATAGTACCGGGATAGAGCAACATAAAAGAGGCTCCTGCATCAACTTGATCGTAAAAGGTTTTCAAAATAACATCAGGATCTACACCATCCTTATTACCATAATGAAACCATTCTATCATTCCGCCCCACTTCTTGCCGTGGCGCAAAGCTGCCTCTTTCACCTTGGCATAACGCCCCCCTGAATAATAACCAGCTACAAGATAATCGACGTTAGGCAATGCTGCCAGTTTGTTAAGATTGGTTCCCAAAGCAGGAGTATACCAGTGTTCTGGATATGAAACAGCACAACCCTGCCAGTCAGGCAAATTCCCCCAAATTTTTACGGCTTCGGTAGTAATAGTATCTACCCAACTCGTAAACAAATCTTCTCTCCAATCATACCAATAACTCCACAAATTGCTGTTAGGCCAATTGTTATCCGCCTGCAAACGGTCACGATTGGAATCATCAATTTTGATAGCCGGAAGCCCCACACTTCGATAACCATCAGCCTTCATACTTTCGGTAGTAACTGGAAACTTTGCATTATCAGCATTGGGGTATCCCTTTTTGCGCAGATATTTTCGAAATGACTTGAGAGATTCAAGGCTGTAAGTCGGACTGGTCCAATACGTACTGATATTACTAGGATAAGGACTTTTTCCGGTGGAACCAATGGTTACCTCATCGATGCAGAACATTTCCCTGGGACCGACCGCTTTGAAAAGTTTATTCGCACGTAAGGCAAAAAATTCACGGGCCTTTTCGTTGCCAAAATCCCAAACCGCCTTATCATTCGAAGGACACTCAAATTTACTTGTCTCAGGATTCAGTACAACACCAAGAAATTGTGATTTTAATTCACCCTCCTCATTTGCCGGCAAAAGGCTATACCAATTTAGGGCAAACGCGTTAGCAATTCCATTTTCATGTAGAAGTTTCGCCTGCTTACTCAAAAATTTTAGCAAGCCAGGGTTTTCACTCACTCCTCTAAGAGAACCAGCTGGTGAGGCTTCCCATGAAATCGATATTCCCTTGCCCTTCAACTCCGCAATAACTTTTGTGAGACGCTCATCACTCCTATCTTTCTCCTTCTGGTAGTAAAAAAGATGTGACCCCAAAAGGCAGGTTATCACAGGTTCACGAGTTGAATCGGCCTGCTTGGTTAACTGTGCATTGTCAGCCGCCCAGCCTGACGACACAAACAACAAAACAGTGCAACTGATGGAAATCAAATATTTCACAAAGCCTTCATGCATAATCATAGCTCCACTAAAGACATGTCGCCTTATGGGGTTCGGTGAGACACTATCTCACCGAACCCTTCAAAGGCTTAATAAATCACTATTTAACGTTTCTTCCTGACTACAGCCACCAATGCTCCGATTCCCAGTAGGGCCATCGTTGCAGGTTCTGGAATAGCTGTTGCACTCGTCGTTACACTATCAATTCTCGCAGTGAGAGTCATCCAAACACCAACTGTCTGAGACAACCCTGTGTAAGCTCCACCTGCAAACGCAGTCGCAAAATTAACTCCGTGATTTACTTCACCAAGAGCAAAATGTGTACTGCCGATTTTTGGGATAATATTCGTAGTATCCAAACTGGCATCGTAGAAGGTAAGTGAAAGAATATCTGTTGTGTCATACTCTACGGTAACAATATCTCCGGCAAAACGACTACCACCATCACTGGCAATATCAGCTATGTATTGTCGATCTCCCAAATATGTTTCAACGCCATTTACATAACTATATCCCAGTAATCTTGCATAACCTCCAAATTCACGAAGACGTATACGAATACCGTTTTGGAAGGTGGCATCGGTAAGCCAAATATTGAAATCAGGATATAAGTTAGGCAGACCATCCTGAGTTCCGCCCACAGTAAATGACTGAGTTACCACAGATGAGGTAGCATCAAAGGCTGTGTTATTTCTGGCATATATTGAAGAATTACCAGAGCCAGAATTCGCGCGAAGTCTTAACTCACCAGCTTCTATAGCAGCATCTGTGTAATCAATAGGATTTCCACTCGTGCTTGTAGTCCAGCCTGACAAATCACCACTAAAATCTTCGTCAATAACCACTTCGCTCGCACTGGCAAAACTGCCAATAAACATTACTGCCATCAAAACTAAATTTACCTTTTTCATTTTCCACTCCTCGTGTAAAATTGAAAGATCGTACCAATAACCCTACACCGGATTTCAGACAACCTTTCAGACTCATTAAAACATGTCAATGTAACTTTCACTTTATACTTTCAAAATCGCTATTAGTTTCTTCTTCGAAGTAAGCCAACTATACTCAGTGACAAAAGTGAAATGATTGTAGGTTCCGGGACAACTGATGCTGGTGCTGTATTGCCAAAGTTGGCCTGTACGCTTGCATAGTCGCCTGCGGATACAACACCATCACCGTTGGCATCACCGACCAGGCCACCACCAACAGATCCCGTATTACCAAAGTTAGCCTGCACGCTTGCATAATCCCCCGCCGAAACGACACCATCACCATTAGCATCACCTTCCAAAAAAGTGGGTTCAGGCAGAGCGGTTGCTGTTGTCGTAACACTATCAATACGCACAGCACGAGTTGTCCAAACGCCAGCTGATTGTGACAACCCTGTGTATGCACCATCTGCAAAAGCAGTTGCAAAGTCTAGTCCGTGGTTAAGATTGAGAAAGCCACTCGGGGTGGAAGTCCAACCCTCACTGGAATCAAAAAGAGCTACTGAAATAATTTTTGTTGTATCGTAAGTTACGGTGAGATTGTCTCCTGCGAAATGAGCACCCGTATCTATACCGTCAAGAATAGGGCCTACGTAGTACGAAGTCGCAAACGTTGTTTCAACACCATCTACGATCCGCAGTCCGGTGATCCGTGCGTAATCTCCGAAATTATCCAGTCTTATGTGAATACCATTTTGAAATGTCGCATCGGTTAGATAAAAGCCCATACGAGGATAAAAATTTGGCAATCCTTCCTGGGTACCGCCTATTGTGACTGATTGGGTTACTACATCTGACACAGCATCAAAGGCCGTGTTATTTCTCACACGCATATACGCATAATCCGCACTGGAATTCGCAAGAAGCGCCAACTCACTGGCCTCTATGCTAGCACCTGTATCAGGAATGACATTACCCATGGTACTTGTAATCCAACCCGATAAATCACCACTGAAATCCTCGTCAATAACCGTTTCACTTGCATTCGAACTCGCGACACGCACGACAAACATTGCCAACACCAAAACCAGAATTGTTCTTCTCATTTTTTACCACTCCTTCAAAAAGTTGAAAGGTCGAAAACCCTTAATACCCTACACCGGGCTTAAGTTTACCTTTCACAATCAAATTCGAATAATGTCATATCAACTGTGTACATGAATCACGCACAATTAACTCACATGGAAAATTAACTCTTGAATCACCTGCAGTCAAAGGCACTTCTAACTGAACATGCTTCAACAACATCTTGACTGCAACATCAGCTAACTGGATTACATTTTGACGAATAGCTGTCAATGGAGGATCTGCAAACTCACACAGCCTTGTATTTACATAACTAATAAGACTTATATCTTCAGGACAACGGAGTCCCACCTTACGCATTTCACGCAACAAACTGGTGTGTGCCTGATCCGAAGCAATAATGGCCGTTGGACGTTCATCTTCGGGCAAGTCCAACCAGTATTTCATCAACAACGGACCATCACGAAAGTCCCCACATACTTTACCGAGCAAATCAAGGACAGAAAAATTCACATTTTTTGCCACACTGTCTTTGGCTATTAGTTGCTCATGTAAATGTACTGAATCACAATCTCGCCTATAGGCAATATTTGTCATTGCGATACGCTGGTGACCGTGCCAGGCAAGATATTCAATTGCCTTAAGAATTCCCCCTATCAGATCTGATGCAACTGTTGCAACAGTGTGCTCCTCCTCAACATCATCTCCAAGAAAAACACATGGAATAGAAAACGCCTGAAACTCCTTCAAAACCTCTGCTTGGGCATATCCAAGCAAAATCAAGCCATCCACACTTCGCTGACCTATTCCTTCGGAAAGAACAAATGACTTAATGCACGAAAGATTATATAAACTAATATTAAGTCCATAGCCACAAGCCCGGCATGCCTGCTCCACACCTTCAATATACTTGGAGTAAAAGGTATTAGAAAAACCGTCGGTAACCTTATCTGACATAATCAAACCCAAATGTTTAGTCCGACTGGTTACCAACGAACGGGCTGAAGCATTCGGATGATATCCCAACTCCTTCACTGCAGTGAATATCCTCCGTTTAGTTTCTGACGCCACCTTTATCTTGGTATTCTTTCCATTAAGAACACGAGAGACCGTTGATGCCTGTACACCAACTTGCTTTGCAATGTCTTTAAGTGTTACCGCCATGAAATTCTCCTAACGCACATAGATATCTAAGATAATCGTTTGCAGTAAGATTTTACTTGCATTACATATTGTATTTTAGCTTTAACAAAGGGCTTATTCATACTGCAATCGATAGCAGTATAATAGCACACCTTTTTTTTCTTGTCAACATGAATATTTTTTTCAATGTCCATATCGAAAATTACATCCCCTTTTGATCGAATGTCACCGGGGGTGTCCCGGGGTGACTTTTGGCGATGTCACCGGTGACATGGGTGATGTCACTGGGTATGTCACCGGGGTGACATGTACGAATTGACCCGGTTTGAGACATAGCCAAGACTTGCCCCCTGGGCTGTTTTATTCCTGGAAGTGAAGGAACTGGCGTGCTTCTAAAGAGTCGCCTAACACGGGCAAAACAGGGCCGCTTTAGGCGTCAAATGGCTCTCTGGCGAGGTGCAAGCCTCGTAACAGCTGCACTCGCAGCAGGTTACCTCTAAACGATTCCTGCGCTGCATATGCGCAGCGCGGCGATTTTTTGAAATTCATAACTCTTTTTCATATAAAGACTTAGCTGTGGTGGGTCATCACGTTGCCAACGTGGCTGTCGTGAGTTCGAATCTCATCGCCCGCTTTTGATGGAATCTCATCCCAGAGATTTCAAAGACATACGCCTCTTGGTGACAGCCGTTGCCACGAGGCGTTTTCTTTGCCCTATTATACCACAATTTAAAAGCTTGCATTGCCTTCCAATATCCCAACAATCGCGGCCCTGTGGCCAACACGTCGCCACACAAGCCAAAATCTTCCGCCAGTCTATGACAACACAAGACTACCACGGACTGCCTTCTGGCACCAAATCGGTCACCTTTTGCACAAAAAAACGCCCCGAGAGCACCAAGTTGGTCACCGGCGAAAGAACCGATTATTCAGTAATTTCTACCCCATTGTCCTGGCACCATTCTCGAATTGCCGCTTCTGTTCTGGTATTCTCAAAATCGTACCATTCCTGTAGAAGCCCTCGCTCCTCAAGCAAATTCTTGTAGCGCGAATAGGCCCCACGGCTGTGAAAAAAATCATGAACTCGCTCGGAATCGGCTGGTAAATGTTGTGCGACAAACTTAAACACAAGATCTTGACCCAATTCCAGGTCATTCTTATGTGGTACTGCTACCCAGCCATCGGATTCGTACGCTTCATCCGGAATTTCATCCATGTCGCTGGATTCAGAAGAATAGCATATCTGCCCCGTCGATTTACAGATCCTGGCTGAGTTATCCCCATAGAAACTAGCGCTTACAAACATGAACGCGTCTTCGATATCACTGAATTTCATTCTTCTTCTCCATTAAGCTTGGGCTCGTAAGCTTCACACTGAAAATCTGCTTCGCCTTCCTGATCTAGTCGGGTGAGATTGCAAAGTATTTCTTCTTTTGGGTCACCATCTTTCGCGCATGAAATGCAGAGGGAAGGTTTTGACGCAAGATCAGGGTTCATCTCAGTGCCGTCATCATCAAAATATCTTGGCTTGTCATCTGGTAGATTCATCATTTTCCAATCCTCATTTATCCTGGCCACTCCACATGCATGTTTAAGCGTCATCTTTGTACCAGCCACCTGGTTGACAATGGAGTTCCCGTACCGATTTGAAATCAGAAACATACTCAAGCATGTTTCTAAAGTCTGATTTATTACCAATATTCTTTTTCCATGCTTTTTTATCCATAGTTCCTGCTATGAAATAATCATGACCTACCTTTGAAGGATCAATTTTTCCAAAAGAAATACGAAGCTCTGTTTCAAGCAAATCCTGGTCGGCAATAATCAACTCACATTTTGCGTAGTATTTACAAGTCAGACCTTGCGCAAGTGGAAACGTATCTTTGACAAAGACCATCAAGGCAAATTTCCTCTTGAAGGTTTGCTTCTGGCAAATAGGGCATTTACTCGCTTTGTAATCAGAATACGGATTTTTAATAAACGTATATCGCGGCGGAAGTTTTCCAAGATGTCTATTTTGTTTCATTTTCATATAAGCCTAAAAACAAGTGTGATTTGAATCAATCCAATAACGATTTCCGTAAACTGCATCGATTATACTGGATATGCTTCCAATCCTGCCAGCATCGCCCCTTTAATGGTACCATCGACCAGCTCACTGCCGGGAAACGTCCACTCATCTTTGTCGTATGTTTCAGAACTCCATTTGAAAATGGCAAAAGACCAGTCATTCAGCTTGCCTGTATACTTCAGTCTGCATATCGGTCCCATTCTGCCATAATCGCAACGATTTAAATAACAGTACTGGCCCTTAAACTCAACTTCATAGTAGCAATCTTTTCTCTGAGAAAATTTTTTATTGAAACGTTTGACTATAGCCTGGACCTCTTCAATGACTTCTTCCGGAATCGTCCGTGTTTTCCTGGCATTTCCACGCTTCGGTTCGTCCATGTCTATCCTTTCATATCCAAGTTTGCGCATCAGCATATTTTGGATTCTGCCAATATCTGTCTTTGTCAAGATTCCCAGCAGGATGGCTAAAATTGGCCAAAAAAACGCCAGAACGGCAACCAGCCAGTGATGTTGCCAGAGGAGAACAACTGTGGCTCCGATGGTAACGGGCCATTTCAGAATCATTAAATACAAAGCGGCATTTAAAAGCCTGATATTAACGAATTTATACCGAATAAACGACCAGAGTAAGTTGGCAATGAAGATCCCTATAAGAACATAGAACCACGGACAAAAGATGAGAAGAAGCGGCACGAAGATTTGAGACAAAAACAAAGGCCATCGCCCCCACTCAAGGGCACGCAGCCAGCACCAGTACAGGTTATCCTCATCCGTATATTGAACTGGATTCCACATTGTCCGATTCCCTTTTAGAACATTTTATCGACGGTATTTCTCCGCATATTTTCAGAAGCGATATTGTATTAGTCAAGCCAAAACATCTGATCCCCCCCCAAACAACTATACACCTTTGTTTTCAGGAAGGGATTATTTGTTGAACTGCAGCAGAGTTTTGGGATAACTTCCAAAAGGGCAAGAATTACGCTACGCTTGTATCCTATTTTCCTGAACTCGCTTGACAGGCGAGTTGGGCAAATTAGAATAACTGCAATGGCTTTGGAATTGGGAAAACAAGAAGCCGCATTTGTTTCCTGTGTTCAACAGCAACTCTGTTAATACTCGGTTTTACTCTGCCCATAGGTTACCTGAATAACTTGTTCCATGCGGGTAATTTCATTATCGGTTAGCGTTGCAAAATGGCTAGCACGTTTGCGGGCAGAGAGCTGGCCGTGGTTCTGGATGCAGAAGCGGATGAATAGGTCTATCTGTCGATCTGGCATATCAACAATCTCCTGAATGGCCGTCTTGGTACGATCATAGTTGGCCAGAAAGTTGAGTTCTTCGACCAATTCCGTTTCGATGGTCTTTTCAATGAAGCTAAACAAGGCTTCCACTTGGGGCGTCATATCGATGAACCGATACCAAACAGCCGTGTCGTTGAGGACAGCCATACGTCCTTCGTCGTTCAGCTCGTATTCCACAAGCGGCATCAACGGTTTGGAAAATACCTCAAGAGAAGCATCGTACTGGTCTGGATTTTTGAGCATCACCGCCGAAACCGGGAACATAAGACCTTTGGGCGTCAAGCCGCGACGGGCGAGAATATTGTGGATCATAAATCGATGAATTCTCCCATTGCCGTCTTCGAAAGGATGCAGGAAAACAAATCCATAGGCCACAACGGCAGCATGGATTACAGCATGAACTTCAGCCGCTGCCATTCGCACATGGGAGGCAATAAGCCCTGCCATCAGTTCTGAAAGGTCCTTAGGCTTAGGGCAAGCGTAATGAACCCGTTCAGTCTGCCAGGCCACAGTCTCTCCCACGTAGTTCTGACTGGTACGGTAATCTGTGTCTGCAAATCGAGGATCAACTATACGATTCTGAAGGTCTATTAATCGTGCCTTCTCACAGAAGTCTTCCTTCTCGGCCAGTTCAAGAAGCGCAATAAATCGTTCCGTACGATTGGCGCTGGGCTTAATATGCTCAATCTCGAAGGATGACTTGGTTTCCTTGGTATAGAGATAGCTCAGCGCCCTCCTGAGCAAATCCGGTGGATAGTCCGCCAGAACCTGTTGGCATCGTTCCCGCAGGCCCGCGTTCATGAAACGCTGGATTTTTTCGGTACGTCGGATGATTGGGCAGAATCGAGCATCTCCTAGCAGGTTGTCGTTGATCCTCTGACGGCGGACTTTTGGGTCAAACTTCGCAATAGCGTCACCTTGCGCAATGGCGGTGACGTATGAATCTGACTCAAGCAGATCGACATAGTTGCCTTGTTTAAGGTCGTCCAAGGGTAGGCGTTGGCCGGTAATGAACTCATACAGATACCAGATGCGGCGTGCATACTTGCCTGTCGGCTTGGATGCTACATAGGTGATGATGTCAGTCACATTGACGGATTCAAAGACTTTGGCCAGGATAGCTAAATTGACGCCATCGTACTTGAGCGCAAATTCCAAATGATCCCCAAGCCTATCGCCTGGCCAGTATTTTGAGGGGTAGGTTTCGCGTACCCTACCATCTTTTTTTTCAATCCGGTGGGTATTGCCCGAGGCAACCATGGATTCGTGCCAATTAGGGATAACGGTAATACCCAATGTGGCTGATAGCGAGGCATATCCTGCGGTCCTTATGTCCAGCTCATTTGAATTTGTTACAGCCATAGGAATCTCCTGAAAAATACTTATTTACTGCTAATATTGATTATATATCGGCTATTTACAAGAAAAATGTTTACAAAACTCAAAAAAACGCTTTTCATCCCATCGCGGGAAAAAGAGTTATCCTCCCAGAAAAAGAGTTATTTCAGGCCACAAAACGATAAAAACGTTTATGGAAGGAATTATCATTTGTTAAATTGCGGTAGAGAATTGACTGCCCCGGCGATATCCAGCAAGGCTGGGTCGGTGTAGAGGTTCATGGTAAGTTCGATTCGGCTATGCCGCATGGCAGCCATGGCGGTCCTGGGATGAACCCCTGCAGCAGAGAGGTGCGTTCCAAAGGTATATCGTAAGGCGTGAATATCCACCACTCGACCTCGGGCGTCGCGCTTAGCTATACCAGCAGCTTGAATGTCCGCGTCAAAAACTTTTATGGTCGGCGGGGTTTTGAGAAGTTTTGCATTCAACGGCAGAGACTCGGTTTCCCCCTGTTGAGGCGTAAACCTGGAGGAAATGATTTTTTTCAACTCGACAACAACATCCTCGCGAAGCGGAATGTTCGCAGCCTTGCCGCTTTTAGCATCATTGGCATGCAAGGTCAGGTGTGGCGTCGTATCTTCCAGATGAAGCTGGCTGATGGTTATACTTGCCAGTTCTTTCCGGCGCAGGCCGGTCGAAACGGCAAGCAGATAAAACATTGCTCGTTCCTGGCCCCGCTTTTCCAGCATTGCCCGTCGTTCGGGCTGATTTTTCAGACATTCCAGGCCAGTCAGGAAACATTCCTCAAAGTTCTTTTCAGTCAACGGGACAAACGTCCATGTGCTTCGGCCACAACGATCTTGCTTTGGTAACGAAATTCCTTTCCGCCCAACTTCAGCGATTGGGCGGCGTTTGGCAACGTCCAGTAGTTTTCCGACTTCCTCAGCCGTCATCGCACGACGGATGTGCCTGCGGTCGCTGCTGCGATCTGCTTTTCCAATTCCGGCGACAGGATTGTTTGACAGCCGACCACATTTTACAGCCCAGTTACAGAAGGAATTCAGGGAGATAAGATACTCATTGCGCGTCGCTGCCGAAAGCCCCTTCTCTTCGAGAAGGTCAAGCCATTTCTCCATCGCCGTTCTCGAAATATCTGCCAGTTTTTGAAACCGACATTTTTTGACAACCCGTTTCAGTCGGCCTTGGATATTTTTGCAATACTGCCGTGAAACTTTTCTGCCACGTATTCGTTTGCGACTGAGGTGTTCGAGATAATCCTCCAGGTGTTTTTCAAGTGACTGGTTGGCGTGGTTTGCAATCTTCATTTCCTGCGATGAAATTATCCCGGCCTTGAGTTTGTCAACGTCGGCAAGAATATCTGCCATCATCTTTTCTGCAGCCTGTTTTTCGTGACAGCCCGTTGATTGGCGCCGCATTTTTCCAGTTGCATCACGATAGCGGACGTACCAGCAATCGGAAACAAATTGCATGCGTCCATCGGGTAATAATGCAGCTGTGCGAACCTGACCTTTTCCACTCTCCCAACGCGCAACTTTTTTGCCACGCCGGGTAATAATTTCTGCCCCAGCCGGCAGTTCAGTCGGATACTTTTTCTTATAAACACTTGCCATTTTTTTCAAATCCTTTCGTCAGGCCTGGAGCAGAATCTCTACCCCAGCCTGTCATCCATAACACTGAGCAGTTTATTGCCAACCACATCAAGGTTTTTTCAAAAAATCCCTGCAAAAGGTGCACAAAGTTCCACCAGAGATACTCAAACCAATTCTGCTTCTTTACCCACACCCTGACAATCCGTATCCTGCTGAAGTGTCTCTGAGAATTCTTCCTGCTCATTCCACCCTTCACCAAGATAGTCAGCCGGATTCACATTCTCAGGTAAAGACCAGTACCAGCCACCTTTTTTACCGAAACCTTGACGGCGTGGCTGAATTCCTAAAGTCATCTTAGCCCGATCCAATGTTGCCTTGGTTACGCCATCTGTATGCGAGAGTTTAACCAATTCTTTCTGCGACATTTCACCACCGGCAAGTCGCCAAACCAACCAATGAACAGCTTCGGTGAGTTTTTCCGATATTGGCAAATCACCTGCAATCGCGGATATATCCACATCGTTATCTGGTATGTTTTTCTTCCTGCCGAGGTCGTCAATGTTGACAGTTACCGGCTCTGGCTCCCATACGATTTTCACATGCTCCGTTTTGCCCACCAGTTCGGTTTCCGTGGTATAGGCCAACCCCAACTGATCGTTACCAATGTTACTTTTTATGGGCAAAAGATATCGACGTTGCTTGGTAGAATCTTCCGGGTCAATCACCGCACCAAACACCATCCGGCAAATACCCACAAAGCCAATCGAACCCAACGTACGATGAATGGCTGCCTTCTCCGAGTTTTTATTGAGGTGAGCAATCACCAAAATTGCCACATCATATTTCATTGCCAGCTTAGCCAAGGGAGCAAGCACCTTACGAATTGATACATCGTCGTTGCCTTTTGCCTCGCCCATATAATTGCCAATGGGATCCACAACAACCATCCGACAATCTCTTACCTGGTTTAGCATATTTTCCAAGGCTGGTAAATCTTCATCCAGATTGAATTCCGCCTCGACAGTTTTGCCGCCTGTAAAATCGGGCTTTTTGACGCCTTCAAGAATATAAACTTTTGACATATCCGCACCCGCCAGTTTTAATCGAGGCTTGATTGTATCTTCCGGGGCATCTTCTTTTGACAGCAGGATAACACTACCGGCCTGATAGCCTTTATCACCATTAGGCCAAGTGGCCCCAGCAGTCAAACGCGCGGCTATGTCGGTTGAAATCGTGCTTTTTCCCGTGCCAGGATTACCAGATATCATCGCTAGCTTTCCGCCAGCCAAAAAACCTCGCCACAGCCAGTCAATATCCTCGATCTCGATCTCATCCATACGACGAAAAACAGGCTCGCATTGTTGATGTGTACTCAACATCGGCTGCAAATACCGCTCAGGCCAATGTTCCGCCTGGGCCTGCCACGATGAAGTAGGTTCATATCTTCCAATGCTGGTTGCAATGGAAGCGACCTCCTGGGAATCCAACGGTGGCTTGCAGCGATTTTGATTCGTTACGGTAAGGGCAGCTAAAATGGATTTTTCATCCATACCGACTTGCCGCATGTGGTAGGGAAAATCGAAAAGGGAGCCAGGTGGATGGGGTTTCGCGCATTGAAAAGGGGACCACTGTTTAATTGAAAATTCTGTATGATGTCGGCTTGTGATTTTGTTGCAGGGATCGGCATATGCGGAGTTTGGAGATGCTTACAGTGGAAGATTATGAAAAAATACGTAAAGCTGTTTTAGTTGAAGGTTTGTCTGAGCGGCAGGCGGCTCGTAAGTTTCATCATTCGCGCAAGACCATCAAAAAGGCTTTGACGCATTCCGTTCCGCCGGGATACAAAAAGCGAAGTTCGCCGGCAGGTGCTGTTGTACTCACGGAGCGGCTGCGTTTTGTCATCGACACCCTTCTCGAAAAGAACAAAACGATTCGTCGCAAGCAAAAGATGACCGGCACTAAGATTCATGATATTCTTGTTTCTGATTACGAATTCTGCGGCTGTGTTCAGACGGTTCGGCGTTACATTGCGACTAAAAAGTTACAAGCCAAGGAGGTCTTTTTCAAGTTGGAGTTTCAGCCCGGCCAGGAGGGTCAGGTCGACTGGGGAGAAGCTGATGTTATCATAAACGGCAAAGACACGAAGGTGCATTTATTCTGCCTACGGCTGGCATATTCCCGCGCCTCTTTTGTTAGAGCATATCCGTCGCAAAAGATGGAATGTTTTCTCGACGGCCATGTTCATGCGTTTGATTTTTTTGGAGGTGTAGCGCGGAGCAATGCGTATGATAACTTAAAATCAGCGGTAATTCAGGTCGGCAAAGGCAAGGAGCGCAAACTCAACTCTAAGTTTATAGAGCTTCGTAGTCATTATCTATTTAATAGTCGTTTTTGCAATATAGCAAGCGGCAATGAAAAAGGCCATGCTGAAAATCTTGTCAAAGATTCCCAGCGAGATTTAATGTCTCCGCCGCCGCATGTTGTCGACATTGATGAGCTGAATGAATTGCTTTTGCGACAATGCACTAAGCGGTTGGATATAGTCGTTAAAGACAAGGGTAAAACGCGCGGTCAGCTGCTCGAAGAAGAACGTCAGTTCTTTCTACCCCTGCCAAAGCACCAGTATAACGCTTGCGTCGGGGGCAGCACTTATGCAACAAAGCAGGCCTTGGTCGAGCATGATAATAACTTCTATTCTGTGCCAACACAATGGGCACATCATGACATCACTATCAAAGCTTTTGTAAGTCGCGTAGAGTTGTATCACGATGACAATCTCGTCGCCAGCCATGAACGTTGCTGGGATTCATCGAAATATATCCTGAATTATATGCACTATATCCCGCTGCTGAAGACCAAGCCTGGCGGGATTCATAACGCAGCCGCTTTCATCGGCCAGCCCTGGGGCAGTGACTTTGAAAAGCTTAAAATAGAGTTGGAATATCGTTACGATGGCGAAGGAACAAAGAAGTTTATAAACGTGCTTTTACTGTTTTGCGAATACGAAGCTTCTCAGGTTAAGGCTGCCGTAAAAACCTGCATCTCGCGAAGAGCATTCAACGACGAAGCCGTTCGAAATATACTTGAATATCAGCCTGATGCGATCCGCAAAAGCATTGATCTTACGCATAAGCCTGAATTGCAGATTAAAACGAACGGCATTCGCCAAGCCAGCGAATATGACGAGTTTTTATTAACGAATTTTAAAACTACTAATGAAGGAAGTGTACAATATGGAAAACAATATATTGCTTGAAAATTATCTTAAGCAGCTCAAGCTGCCGACGTTTATTAAAGAGTATCGGCGGGCTGCCAGACAGTGTGCCCAGGAAAAACGCGGTTTTGAGCCTTTTTTACAGCAGTTAACGGAACTGGAGATTCAACAGCGAAGAATTCGAACGATGCAGCGACGGATAAAGGAGGCTTCGTTCCCAGCCGAGAAGGAACTTGCAGACTTCGACTTCACAGCCGTTCCAACTTTGAACAAAAAACGAATCATCGATTTAGCCAAAGGCGATTATATTCGAAAGCGCGAATGCGTTGTAATGATTGGCCCGCCCGGAACAGGCAAAACTCATCTTGCCATATCGCTGGGCCGTGAAGCTTGCCGCCAGGGCAAACGAGTGAAATTCTTCACCGCCACAGGCCTGGCTACCGCATATGCCGAAGCCAGAGATGAACGGACCGTCCAAAGACTCGAACGGTTTATAGAGCAGCGAGATTTGATTATAGTCGATGAGCTTGGCTACATTCCCCTCGGCCGGCTTGGAGCGGAAAATCTATTTGGATTTTTCTCGAAATGTTATGAACGCACCAGCGTGGTTGTTACGTCAAACCTGCCTTTCTCCGCCTGGCCGGAAGTCTTCGGCGATGAACGATTGACCGGAGCACTGCTAGATCGGCTGACGCATCGTGTACATGTAATAGAAGCCGCCGGCGAAAGCTACCGCCTGCAAAACCATAACAATAGGCCAACCACAAAAAATACCGACGAAAATAACCTGGAAAATCAAGAAAAGGAGGCCATATGATTTGACCCCAACATCCTGAACATCAGATCGCTGATACACCCCATGTCAGCCGTTGACAAACCCCTTGCAAAGGGGTATTCTTAGGCCCTAGGTGGTACCCATTTCGATGCTCCACCTGGCTCCCTTTTCAATTTTCCCTACCAGCCCAGCGTGTCATTTGAAGAATGGATCGAAGCTGCCGGCAGCAAAAAACGCGCAAAAGAGATAATTAATTTCCTGATGCAAAATCACATTATTTCACTCGAAAAAGAAGGAAATTATCGATGGAACAGGAGCATACACTGTCCCAAGGGAATTTTTAGAGAAGTGCGTATCTGCGAGTTGGAGGAGCATTGCATATAAGCTCAATTCTGATGATTGTCTCTGCACACTCATCAGACCATGTTTCGGAATGTGAGAAAGAGGATTTAAGTTTAAGTCCAAGATCAAACTGTCTGGTTCAGAGGAAAATTTAACGATGCTTGTCAAAGTTTAATTTTCCGACCCAGGCATGAAATGACATTGAAAACTATACAGAGAACTTGTTTTGGGAATTGTAAAAAATAATAAGGAAAAAAGTGATGGAAGAAACATTCGACAATCTTCGTATTATTGATCTAACCAAAAAAATTGAAGCAGGTAAAATGGGCAGGCGCTGTGAGCTACGTATTAATCATTCGGACCGTACTGATGACTATAACACTGATATTGATATCATGAGCCATCTAGGTACACACGTTGAAGCGCCTATGCATTGGGAACTGGATTGGAAGGATGTTTCCGATTTACCTGTGTCACACTTCATGGGCCGCTGTGTAATGCTCAATATCACCGACATAGAACCAGCAGCAAAAATAACTGCATCTCATATGGACAAAGCCGATGGTGGAAGAGTAAAAAAAGGTGACGTTGTTCTGATTGATACTCCTTACCATTTACCGCCTTTCAGCTATCCGGAAAAAGAAATCCGCCCATATGTAAACGGTGAAATGGGACAATGGCTTGTCGATAAGGGTGTGAAATGTGTGGGTTTTTCCGACAGTGCCGACATTGAAACAGAGGTTGAACAATTTAAGGAATTCCATGCCGTGACAATGAAACACGATATTTGTTTTATCGAGGTCATGGAAAATTTTAACAAACTCAAGAGGGATGTATTTTTTCTATCCGCACTTCCATTGCCTTTCAAGGGCCTAGATTCTTGTCCGGTACGAGTAGTGGCTATTGAAGGACTTCCAGGTTTTGAATAACATTGTTAGAGGTCGGAATAGAGCCCAGGCCCTGCAAGACGAAATCCTCAGCGGAATCCCCCAAAGCCAACCCGACTGACCCACTCGGGCAAAAAACGGGTATTTTCGGGTCGGAAGGCATTTCAGGCAAAAAAATAACCCGTTGCTATTCAACGGGTTACGTTAACACGCCTGATTGGATTCGAACCAATGACCTGCGGTTTAGAAGACCGCTGCTCTATCCAGCTGAGCTACAGGCGCAAATTCTATGACAATAAATACTTACATCTTTTGGGTAATGCCGCAAAAAACGCAGGACGACAACTTCGCTTCAATCTAACGTCTGAAGGCCTTGCGGTCAAGGATATCTGTAACCACTTTCTGGCTTATCGACTGCAAAAAGTTGAAGCTGAAAAGATTTCAGCTCGCCGGTTTGAGGATTTTGGGCGAGTACCTACATCGGCAACACACCCATCGGAAAATCCGACTCCGCACCTAACTTACTCAAACTGACCGGTTGAGTTACCGGTTGACTGGTAACTGGTTGATCAGTAAAAAAATATACAAAAACTTTTTCGGCTCAAGATTTCATGCTTTTTGCGGTTTTTTATAATTCGGCCAATAAGAGGTTTTTTTGTAATCTTTTACCAGTCAACTGATTAACCAGTCAACCAGCCATCTGACCCACACCAAGGTCAACCAAACCGGTCACTTTGAGTAACTTAATAATCCAACGCCAGCAATGGGTTCTTGCCCAACTTCGTAAAGGTATAAAACTCACCCGCTCTGCTGTTGAAGAAAAATTCGATATCGGTCAAAGACAAACCATACGTATCCTCGGCGAACTAACCAGAGGCAACAAGATTAAATTTCAAGCCAAGCCGTTTCCGGGGCATTATGTTTTGGTTACATAGTCATCGTGAGTTTGACTCATCATTGGCATTCTACCCGCTCACCACTTATATTTCACTCATATGTCGCACTGGTGAGTTGAATGTACTTTGGATTTTAATAATTATATTTCAAAAATACAATAGCTCAGCGGCTTTGTTGTTATTTCCAGGCCTGTGGTGGTTTTGGTTGCTTTAACCCCGCGTCCAAGTCATTTTTTCGGTACTGTTTTAAGTGCCGAAATTTTGACGGCATGGCTGGTGCTTTAACCTGAGGGATTAATAACCACAAGCACTCTGCTGTCGCCTTTGCTACGGATATAGGCAAGCGGATAACCATTCTTATTGGCCAAAACCGATTTAAAATCGCCATCTGCGTTAAGAGCTGGAATTTCGTTTCTTAGCGTAGTCAGTTTGCGAACCCCATTAAGCAACGAATTGGGATTGGAATCCTGGCTCGCAACATTAGGTGCATTCCTTTTTTCATCAACAGGCAGATATAAATCCTCGGCTTTGCCTGTGGAAAACCCCGCATGTTTGCCATCAGTCCATTGCATTGGACTGCGTGAACCAGTGCGTTGATACCCACCCTTAACCGGATGAATCTGATTTTAATATTACTTTTTGGAACACGGTTTGAGTTTTGGGAATTTCAGAACAACGAGCTGCTGCGGAAGTGCAAGATTCTCAACCATAAAACTGGCCCATGATATAACCAATGCGCGAACAACAAAACCATTCAAGCCCTCCAAAATCATGGCGAAAAAAGGGGATTTGACCACAATTCACGGAATAGGGCAATCATCATAACCCATTATCAATAAAGGAGGATGATATTTTAGGCAGGTCCAATATTAAAAAACTTCACATTTCCTACGTGTCACGAGTTTAAATCTCGTTGAGTTGGCAATAAAAAAGCGGGTCTGTCATTTTCTGACAAACCCGCTCAATATGGAGCTGCGGGGATTCGAACCCCGGACCTTCTGCATGCCATGCAGACGCGCTCTAGTTTTATCTTTGTATTTTGCAAACACTTAGCCCCTGTTCACAGGTCATGGGCACCAAATAAGGCACGCGAAATCGTTCCTGTATTCCGCATCTGGAATTTGTAGTGATAGACCATCGTGTTACCCAGGGCAGGCGAAGTTGGCTGGTATGCGTGGTGCAAACGAGCCTGGACGGTTGGAATTATGAAAGGTCGGGATGTTGCTCATGTGGCACCCCCGGCCAAGCGGGTTCCGAAACTCGTGGCTGACCTTATGGATTGGTTGAAAGAGACGGATGAGCATCCGCTGATCGCCAGCTGCGTGTTTCATTACGAGCTTGAGTTTATACATCCGTTTGAGGATGGTAACGGCCGGGTCGGCAGATTGTGGCAGACGCTGATTCTAAGTAGATGGCGAGAGATTTTTGCTCTACTGCCTATCGAAAGCGTTATACGTGACCGCCAGGGCGAATATTATCACGCTCTCGGTAATGCTGACGAAGAAGGCGATATAACCGAATTCATCATTTTTATGCTTTCAGCCATACACCAAGCTGTCGCGGAAGCGGCTCAATCGACCGACCAAGTAGACGACCAAGTAGGCGACCAAGTAAAACGACTGATTGCTGCTCTGGTTGATGGCCCGAAAAGTGCTGCTGAAGTTATGGCTGAGCTAGGGCTTTCTCACCGCCCGACGTTCAGAAAGAACTATTTGCATCCGGCAATAAATGCGAACTTGATAGAAATGACGCATCCGGATTCTCCGAATGCCAAAAATCAGAAATATATTCTGACATCCAAAGGCCTCAGTATTGCCAAAGTTTAATGAGTCCTGTAATCCACGTCCTTTTGGCGTGGATTTCTAATCTACAAAAGAGCTACAGTATGCAAGGAGTTTCAAGTTCCGTAAGCAGGTGAACATACTCGACGACAACATCCAGATCGAAGTATTCCACTGACTCAAGTGAGCGATAGATTTCCAACAGCAAAAGCGGAAATCCCGTTTGTGTGCATAAAAAATTGATCAAAACGATGCTTTATAACATTTGCTCAACTTTGTTAAGGGGGCAGACCGTAATTTTATTATTAACAGGCCATGATTTTTCCCCCGGGTATACAACCAGAAGTTTATCCAGCTTAAGATTATCAATTGCAATATCCATTGACTTGGTTTTGGATGGCGCTTCGCTCATCTTAAACTCCAAGCCGTAACGTTTCCCATTGCGGATAAAAAATAGATCAAGTTCGGCATGGCTGTATGTTGCCCAATAATAAGCCTGCGAAGGTCTGACAGACATCAAAACCTGTTCAATTGCATAACCTTCCCATGACGCTCCGACTTGCGGATGGCCACAAAGGCCATGGTAATCTTTCAAGTCCAACAGACTGTGCAGAAGTCCTGTGTCGCAGAAGTAAACCTTTGGCGATTTGACTTGCCGTTTGGCAATGTTCTCATGCCAAGGCTGCAATTGGCGAATCATATAAGTTTCGGAAAGAATATCAAGATACGAACGAGCGGTTTTGTCGTTAATACTCATTGCAGAAGCTATGCGAGAGGCATTCCAGATTTGCCCGTGATAATGAGCAAGCCTTGTCCAGAATCTCCGCATTGCAGTTGCGGGAATATTAATTCCCAATTGAGGTATATCCCGCTGCAGAAAGGTTCTGATAAAACCCTCTCTCCAGGCAAAACTGTCGTCGTCATTATCTGCCAGGTAAGAACGGGGAAATCCTCCGCGAAGCCACAATGTCTGGGAAGCCTCTTTTCCAAGCTCAGCCAAATCAAAACCAGCCATGTCAATAAACTCAACCCGACCAGCTAAAGTTTCTGAGACATTTTTTATAATCTGAGGCGAGGCACTGCCCAAAATTAAAAATTGACACTTGTTGTTTGGCTTATCCACTACTACACGAAGGGCCGGAAACAGCTCGGGCCGAATCTGAATTTCATCGATAACCACAAGCCCTGCCAGAGAGGCAAACATCATCTCTGGATTTTCCAGCCTGCGTAGGTCGGCCTGGCTTTCGAGATCAAAATAAGTGCTTTGCTTTGGCTTGCTCACCATTCTGGCCAGGGTAGTTTTTCCACACTGCCTTGGGCCCAGTATTGCCACAATCGGCGAACGTTTCAGGGCGACATTTACCATGTCGATATATCTTTTCCGTTTAATCATAGAATAACTCTACCTTAATTATTCGGAATGTCAATACGAATATTTAAGGTTTTTAATATTTGCCTATTTGTAATCTTGGAGCGGTCGGGAGAGCAAAAAACAAGGCGGCGCGATCAGAACTCTGGTAAAAGGGTTGAATTTCAGATAATTTTACAAGGCAATTTGACTCAATAATCCATACATCTTCAATTACCAGTCACCTTACTTGCGGCAGTGACTTGGCGATCATACCGCCACACCCAAATACTATTACGAATCACTTTCAGAACGTATGCTCACAAACGGCTTCTTCGCACGAATGATTATTGTGGATGTCGGCAAACGTCCCGAAGGGCAGGAACCAAAGCCAGTCAAAAACATCCCCGAATGTGTGATAGATACCGCGCTCGCTGTGGGGTAGATCAGGCTGATTTTTTTTTATGGTACTTAAAATGTTATTGATTTTGTAAGAAAAAAGTGATATTTTTTCTTACAGTAATACGAGGTGCTATTATATGCAATCAACTGAAAATAAGATACTTAGCAGAATAAATAGTTATGGTAATGGTTGGGCTTTTTCACAAAAGGATTTCTCGCGGTTGGGGAGCCGGGAGGCCATTGACCTTTCTTTCCACCGTTTATTGAAAAAAGGAAAAATTCGAAGGATAATTCGGGGGCTCTACGACTATCCAGAATTCAGTTCACTGCTAAATAAGGAACTTAGCCCTGACATTGATCAGGTCGCTCAGGCACTGGCACGCAAATTTCGCTGGCACATTCAGCCTAGCGGTCCAGCTGCATTAAACCTGATGGGATTATCAACACAGGTGCCAGGAGGTTTTGTCTATCTCTCCAATGGCCCCGACCGATCCTATAAAATCGGTAAGACAATCCTACATTTCCAGCACGCTGTTTTGAAAGAAGCATCATTCAAGTTTCCTGAAAGCGCATTGATAGTGCAGGGATTGAGGTCACTCGGTCAAGGCGGCATTACTCCTGAGATCATTGTTGAGATCAGGAGCTGGCTTACCCCCACACTTCGAACCAAAGTTTTGAAGGATACAATGACCGTCACGGATTGGATATACAGTGCAATCCGAAAAATCTGCCAAGAGGATCACAATGGATAAAGTCGCCCTCCTTCCCTCAAATGAACGAAGTGAGCTCTTCCGAGAGACTTCCGCACAGCTAGGCATGTCGCCCGCAATCGCTGAGAAGGATTTCTGGGTTTGCTGGGTCCTGAAAAAAATCTTCTCCAGCGAACAGATGAAGCCGCACCTTGTTTTCAAGGGCGGCACATCCTTATCCAAAGTGTACGGGCTGATAGAGCGGTTCTCCGAAGATGTCGATTTGATACTTGACTGGCGTCTTCTCGGGTATGGGGAAGAAGAGGACCCTTATCAGGATCAGCCGTCTCGCACCCAACAAGACCGCTTCAACCAGGAATTCAACACCAGGGCGGCAACATATATTGCGGAGACCCTTTGTCCCCAGTTAGAGAAACAATTCAACCGCTGCCAGGAAGTCCACGCCATAGTCGACCTACAAGAACCGCAGACAGTAAACGTCCAGTACCCCGCGGCGTTTTCGCTTGATTACCTGCTCCCCGAAGTCCGGCTGGAGATCGGCCCCTTGGCCTCATATGTGCCCCATGACTACTTCACAATACAACCTTATGCCGCCAAGGCCTTCCCTGACGTGTTCAATGATCCTAAATGTTCAGTAATCGCTATAAAGGTGGAAAGGACATTCTGGGAAAAGGCTACAATCCTGCATCAGCAGGCTCACAGCACTGGGCAAATGCCTTCGAGATACTCACGACATTACTATGACATGTACAAACTGACTATCAGTAACTTTAAGGATAATGCACTATCTGACCTTTCATTACTCGAAGATGTAGCCCAGTTCAAAGCTCGATTCTACACATGCCCTTGGGCGAGATACGAAGAAGCAAAACCCGGCACCTTCAAGCTCGTTCCAAAAGAAGAACACCTCCCATCCTTACGGAGGGACTATAGCAATATGGCAGAGATGATTTTTGGTGAAATACCAGACTTTGACCAAATACTCAAAACCCTCAGCCAACTTGAGAATGAAATCAACAGACTGTCTTGCGATTCGTAAATTTGCCCGCCGGGAATTTTTATATCGGCTATTTTACAAATGCACACACTTAGCCAAAAGTGTTTGCTTTTGCAGTTGGCATGTAAAAATAGAAATAACACTGTTGTTAGAAAAAGTACAAATCTTTTTCTAACAAAATTAAACATCCCATTTATGGCAGCGGTAACACTGAAACATGAAATATATCATTTTTGTAAAATGTAATCACCTTTAATTAAATGACTTAATTGCTTGCAAGCTTTTGTAGCACATGGCTTCATGTGTGTATAACGTTTTTTTTCTGATATGTATTGCAGGTCGAAAATCGAATAAAGAGCATCACAGCCGGCCTGGATATAAAACATCTGCATGAACTGGACCCTGTAATTGTAGACAGATTCCTTACGAACCTTGCGCCCATGAAAACCTCTCAGGCATCACCCAAAATCCGGATTTGACCACCACGAGAAAAAGGATTACTAGCCGATAAAAAAAGTTATTACAGGCCACAAAGCGCTAAAAACGCTTAACGGATCCTCGCGAGGTTTCAAAATGCATCATAAGTAGGTAAAAACACTCTTGCATTAAAAAAATTTACATTTCTCTCTTTTAAGGGGTAATAAAATAGCCTTTCGCGAGTATTTTGTAAACTCTATCTCTCCAACAGAAACTTTCCCAAGCACCATAAAATATACATCTTCAATTACCAGTCACCTTACTTGCGGCAGTGACTTGGCGATCATATCCATGCTTGTTTGTGATACGCCTGCTTGGGCGGCGTGGTCACGCCAAAGGGCAACTGACGACTGTACCTCGTCAATGATACGCTTGGCTTCCCGTTGAGACACATCGGCCTGCTGGGCCAACTTTAACATATGTGATCGGTCAGGAGTTCGACCCTCGCCGGCAAGCGTCATGGTGTGTTCGCCGCCTGGACCTGGCGTGTACAGCAAATCGTAAGCGGGCGAGAGCGTCCATGTTCCCGCGGAATCATTCAGCATGAAGGCGAAATTCTTAACGTGATCGTCACGATTATGGGCCAGCACGTTAAAAACCATGCGACGGAAGGCTCGAAGTACATCCTGATGGTTTCGCGTTAGTAATGAGGAGGCCTTGAGCAGATCGGCGTAGTCAGCTGAGGGAATGCGAAAGTTGACCTGGATCATATTACCAAACGTGTGAATGTGAAAACGCCGATTGCCATCGCGGTCAAACCTCTTGATACCAAAGAATCGGTCACCCTCAGATGTCTCGAACAGTCGTGTCTTGGGCGTATCCACCCCGGCGGTTGTAGCCATGAGCGAATAGGCATATTCGACTGCTCCTGCGTCACACCAGTCGGTTTGGGCGGCAAACTTGACAATCCAGTGCTCAAACCCATCGGGAAGATCATCCTCGCCGGAAATGATCTCGTCGGTGGCTGGATTGAAGCCCACCAACACCTTTGGCCTGGCACCACCGGGCGATCCGCCAGCACGAAGAAGCTGCGGTAGTATGTCCACGGCCGAGCCTGCTAGAATTTCGTGCGACTGGGAGGCAAGGTCATGCAGATCGAACACACTTCCATCCACGTTTTCGCGATTCACCGGCGGATGATAGGTCAATGCCCCCATAGTTCGTGTGCCCAACCAGGCAAGACGGTCAAGGGGGCTGACTTCGCCTGGGTTTAAACCTTGCGTGCGCAAGTAGCGATCCATCAGTAAAAGTCCCCAGCCGTCCGGCAGCGAATCGTCGAACACGCCGGGCAGCGGGCCAAACTCACGGTCGGTATGCTCAAAAAGCCCGGTTTGTAACGGCAGATGAAACGGCGAAAGGTTCAAACCGTTATTGAGAAACTCAGGATCGTACTCAAAGTACACTCTGCCACGATCCTCGGCCAGTGTCCCCACATTCAATGATTCACCCGGGCATCGCGTAAAATGAACGGTTAACTTCTTCATATGCGGCCTCGCTTTCGAATGGGCTTGATAGTCTGACGTTCTAGCTCCTCAATGCTCTGGGCCGGTGGCGGTTGGAGCAACTTACCGAACTCGTCCAGCCTTGCTAGAGCGTGAGAAACCTTAAGAACCAATTCCAACGATGCCTTGCCGGTTGTCTCGAACCGCTTGAGCGAAGCGACCGAGATACCCCCGCGCTTAGCCAGGGTTTCACGGGTCCAGCCCTTCAGCAAACGTAAGGCCTTGGTCCGATCTGCCAAGGATTTACTCATCTCAGCAGGCCCCAGCAGTGTAAGCGTGATTGCGTTCATACTTAAATTTTAACATCATAAAAATAAAAGTCAATATTATATCTTTTATTTCTTTTTTTTTCATACTAGGGATAATATATAGCCCATTATCTAATTACTTAATCCTTCTTTAGTAGTTTACTTTTTGAATAATGTAAGAATATTTTATTGCAACAATTAAGCATTTCCGATATATTATTGCAATGAATCATAAGAGTCTTATTACAAAAGTGGGTAAAATTCCTTGTTTTACCACGGGCTTCTTAGCTGCTGGGGAATCCCTAGCCGTTATTCGATTACAGCTCAGTAGATGGTGCAAGGCGGGAAAAGTTATCCAGATTTGTCGGGGAGTATACGTTTTGGCCGAGCCATATCGCAAATGCCAGGCCGAACCATTTTATATTGCAAATACCATCAAGCCTTCCTATGTGTCACTTCAGTCTGCTCTGGCTTGGTGGGGATTGATCCCTGAATATGTACCAGAAATTACGAGTGTAACCACAGGACGGCCTGGATGCTACGAGACCCCTTTGGGGCGTTTTTCCTATCGTCACATTTCCGCCAACCGTTTCTGGGGCAGCCAATTGGTCAAATCAGTCGAAGGATTTGATATGCGGGTTGCCTACCCAGAAAAGGCTCTGTTGGATTTGATTTATCTGACTCCGGGGGGGGAAGATTGGGATTTTCTGGAGAGCCTTAGACTGCAGAATATCGAAGTTCTCCAACTGGAAAAGCTTGTTAGCCTCGCCGAACGAATGGGCGGCCCGAAAATGCAAAAAGCCTGTGACAATCTCAAACTCTTATTGGCAGACAACTCCAAGGAGGTAACGCTGTGATTGATGAAATCCGAACCCTGGTAACCAAATCCTCCAATGCCAATGAAGGAAGATGCCTTCTGCGAGAGTATCTCCAGGCCCGCATTCTGGAAACGCTTCAAACGAATGGAGCCTTTGAAACATGGGCGTTTGTCGGCGGAACAGCTTTACGTTTTCTTTATGGACTTCCACGTTTTTCGGAAGATCTGGATTTTTCACTGGTCCATGCCCAAGCAGAAGCCAGGTTCCTAGATCATCTAAAACGGATTAAAGCGATGTTAGCCAATGAAGGTCTTGACGTGGAAATTAAAGCTCGCCCGGAAGGTATGGTGCAATCGGCGATGGTGAAGTGTTCCAGACTGCTGTATGAAGTGGGGTTGTCACCATTGGCTTCAGAAATAATTTCGATCAAGGTAGAAATCGATACTAATCCACCTGAATTAGCAGGGCTGGAAACAAGCATTGTCAGAAGACATCGACTTTTGAACCTTTTGCATTATGATAAGTCTTCTCTGTTTGCTGGCAAGCTTCATGCTCTCTTGATGCGAACATATACCAAAGGGCGCGATGTGTACGACTTATTGTGGTATCTTTCAGATCGTAATTGGCCTGAACCAAACCTGGCCTTCCTCAACAATGCACTTCAACAGACGAATTGGAACGGGGATATTATTCAGAAAGCAACTTGGCGGGATGAAATTGCAACGCGTCTCGACTTTTTGGATTGGCCAAAGGTTTTAGCCGACGTTCAGCCATTTATTGAACACCCCACCGAACTGGCTTTGTTGAATAAAGAATCTCTGCTCAAGCTGCTACAAACCTGACCACGACACATACAAGCTCCTTCAAGTTGGCCGGTTTACAGTTGACACAGTTGCTGGCTAAAGCGAGTATATGCCGGTAAATCGTGTTTCAATTTCAGGACAATTGGAATTTAGATCAAAGTATAAATTCCCCGAAGAAGGTGTCGCATGGATACTGATGATTTATCACTTGAAGCTTATTCAATTCTCATTGAAGCGAGGCGAGTTTGTGATCCGTTGTGTCCTCAACTGGCTGTGCTTGCCGGACGGTGCAAAAGTGAAGATGAATGGCTGGGGCTAGTTCAGAAAACACTCAATGGGCTTTGCCGTAAACCAGAGGAATATCTTATCGACTGGGGCTATGATGATTCAGAGTTTGATTTGGAAAATTTTAGTAACAGCTTGAAAAACATGATAGCCACGATTGATAATGTTCTTAAAATACCAATGAATCAAAGATCATTTGATGAAAATTTAAGTTAACGATAGCCTTGCCAGGAAACAATATGGATTACGAAAAATACGAAAAAGAATGTGATGAAATCAAAAAAGAAAATAAAAAACTGATTTCCGATTTTGAAAAATGGTTATCTGATAAAAAGCTGTCTTCAAAAGTAAAGAAAAAACACGTTTCAAACGCGGAATTCTATATAAATGAGTTCCTGTTGTATGAAGATGCCATTCCCGCCAAGAACGGTGCACACAGAATTGGAATGTTTCTTGGATATTGGTTTATTAAGAAGGCTTTGTGGGCAAGTAGAACTTCAATTAAAGAAAACGCGGCAAGTCTGAAAAAGTTTTACCAGTTTATGTATGAGCAAGGTGAAATTTCGGAAAATGATTTATTGTTTTTAAAGAACTCCATAAAAGAAGGTATGCCAGAATGGCTGGCTACTTTAGATCGATATGATGATCCTGATATTGAGGATATGGAAGACGTATGGGGTTTTTGATATTTACAATCGTTCAGGACTAGGAGAGCACTGATGAACAGCGAATATGATTATTCATGGGATGAAGGTAACAGTGAGGGCGCATGGGATCGCAAATATACGGAATGGAGCGAGAGAGATTGGTTGTCATGGCTCAATAGTAATCTGGATTTTCCATTCACGGTGACCAGGGAAGAAGATGAAGATTCCTTTTCTCCTGACTATGACGAAGACGGGCCATTCGGTATAGAACATACTATGAGTGTACTGGGGATCGAAGATGAAGACGATCATGTCGGGATCGTGGTCAAGGTAAAAGAGGGAAAGAAAACTGGGTACGTGCCATTGTGCGATTTAGAGGTAAAGCCAAAGGAAGATAAAAACTTCTGGCCGGTGAGAGAATATGTTGTTTGGTTTGCGAACAGAGAAGTTTAATGGAAACGAGCGATCAAAGGTAGATATTGGGCAAGGGGTATATTTTCCAGTATTTACCGGCAAGAACTTAGTCATCAAGCCGCTCTTTGGTTATAACAGTCGTTTTCTCGTAGGACAGATGACCAACAACCTCTATTTGTTTTGGCCCCCACGGCCTTTTCATTGTACTATTATTCCCATGTTACGCCAGTGCGACGTATTTCGGAAATATTTATACAACACTTTAAAGTCAAAGCCAAATCTTGTAGAAAAGCAGTTTTTCTTATAAAAACATGATAAAGTCCCCATGACGTTGCGAGGATATTTGCATAAAAAAATACGCCCGGCGTTAGTAACCGTCGAGCGTAATACAAAAAGAGCCTCCCAACATAAGAGCAAAATGCTGTTTACCCAAATACTGTGACTCTTAAAAGAATCGGATTGAGAAATTTAAATTATGAGTTATTTCACAATTCTTTGTAAATATAAAATTAGGCCTTTTCTACTCACAGCTTGTAGGGTAATCACCCTAATTGCTTTAATAAAATAAATTTACACTAATTTTTCTCTTGACACAATTGACTTTTGTTATACAATTGCACTGGTTTGTTTATTTCGGGCGATCTTTTGTGGCAGAAATAAAAGTTTTATTGTGTGCTGGCGGGGTTTTATGAAACCCTTACACGATCAAACTTTTATATTCTGTTGGTGAGCTAGAGCTGGCTTGCCTGATTCTCTGAGTTACAATCCTTGGTTGTGAGGGTTTTCTGTTGAGCCAATGGAAATCCATGTGTTTGGGTGGTAGAGGTTAGTGATAATAATCTTTTTTGGCGGTACCTTTGCTATTTCTGACCGGGGTTTTCTAAGCAGGCTGCACCCTCTGCTAGACTTAAATTTTATGAATACCAATGGCTTAGTGGATTTTTGGAAAGCTTAAGTTATTGGTATTCCGTTATCGAAAGGAGTGCGGAACAATGAAATGTAAATTAGTGATTTTGATGGTGCTGTTAAGTGGTATGTTTTCTGCTGTGTATGCAGACGACATCAATCCTCCGATATGGCAGCGTGGTGCAGAAGGGGCAACATATCAGCAGTGGGAATACAGCACAGATGATACAACACCTGCTCCGGAATTTTTGGATAATCCCTACGGGGCCCCCCAATCGACAGTAATTCCGATTGGTTCATGGGAAAGTTCTTGGGGTGGGCGCAATGGCGTCTGGCCTCTTTCTGGCGTGACTGTAAACGATATTCCCAACAGCCCGGTGGAAAATCCGTACAAGTGGGTTTGGATCCAGTTGACCTGGGCTGCTGAAGAAGGCCAGCCAGGAGCGCTTCCCTGTATTTCCGTTACAGCTGAAGGAATCGTCACTTCCCTTTGGCAAGAGGATCAGTTGCTTGAACCAACGAATGTTCCTGGTGCCGGGGAGTACTGGCATCACACGACATATCTTTACAGGATCGAGCCAAATCCCAGGGAAGAAACCATCACCATTGGTAGTGCAATCATGGTTGATGAACTGGTAATTGATACCCTTTGCGCTGAATACATCCCCGAACCGGCAACTTTGAGTCTGATTGGGTTTGGTGGTGTTGTTTTGCTGCGAAGGCTGAGACGCGGATAGTATTAAAAGAAACCAACAATGTCACATTTGTCCTGTTATTAATTTGCAGACGCTGAGGTCATTTGTAGGCTTTGTTATATATGCCTGTCGTTTGGATTACCAAGCCTGAGCCGGCTTTGAATCCTGATAGAGAACAATGGCGGGCATGCGAGGGAGATCAGGGATGTTTTGTCTCCAGGGATAATATCCGTACGCCTGAAACGGATTTTTTGTGTGTGGAATAACAACAGTACTTTTTTTGTTGATGGGTACTGAGAGGGATCGGGAAATGAGTGCTGTCGTAGGATCGGACGACACTTCAGTTTTTGTGTGTGCCTCTAAGTTAATGGTGGACATTCTGGAACTGGTGGATAATGTCTCTGAAAGTGACTGTTGTGTTGTCATAGAAGGTGAAAGCGGAACGGGCAAGGAATTGATTGCCCGCAGGTTACACTTTAATAGCCCACGCAGCGAAAAGCCTTTTATTCCTGTCAACTGTGCGGGAATCAGCGAAACTTTATTCGAAAGCCAGTTCTTTGGCCATGTTCGCGGGGCATTTACGGGGGCAGAGAAATCCATGCTGGGCCTGGTTCGCAGCGCCGAGGGAGGCACACTGTTCATGGATGAAATTGGCGAAATCCCCCCGAATATCCAGGCTAAATTGCTTCGTGTTCTACAAGAGGGGGAAGTCATGGCTGTGGGAACTACTGAACCGGTCGCGGTAAATACAAGATTCATAGCTGCGACAAACCGCAACCTGCTTCAGGACGTTCAGAATAAAAAGTTCCGAGAAGACCTTTATTACAGGCTTAATGTGGTTCGAATTCATCTGCCGCCTTTGCGCGAGCGCAAAGAAGACATCCCGGTTCTTCTCGATCATTTCCTCGCAAAACAGGCCGATTGCCACAAAGTTCCAG
The DNA here is from genome assembly GCA_963664745.2 of Phycisphaerae bacterium. GTDB lineage: Bacteria > Planctomycetota > Phycisphaerae > SM23-33 > SM23-33 > B1-G9. The sequence continues at coordinate 22,875 of CAXXMC010000002.1, read as the reverse complement.
CCATAGAAATAAGCCGGAACGTCCAGCAGAAATTATGTGAATATGACTGGCCCGGCAATGTGCGAGAATTGGCCAGTTGGGTCGAACGCCTCTACGCAACAAAACTTGCCCCGGAAGTTCTAATTTCATCGATGCAGCTGCATGTAAAAAATGACGAACTGAATATAAAAACTCCAACCAGGCTTATGAGCCTTGAAGAGGCAGAACGCTTTGCTATCGAAGCAGCCATGAATGCTTCGGACAATAATCGGTCTCAAGCGGCATCAATACTCGGAATCAACAGGGGAACACTTCTCCGCAAGATTGCCAGATTTGAAACAAATTAAACCAGCTAACTGTTGCGCGTGGTTGATTGCGCAACAGTAAACCTGGATAAAATTCAACAATAACTACCGCAATACAAAAAAAACGGTAGTTATTTTTTTTGTTTATAGGGACTTATAAGAATTCCATCTCTTCCGCATATCTTTGGCACGACACTTGCACTTTATCTACTGAAAAGTGAGTGAAAGTGAACTCATTTAAAAATGAAAACTTGATTCTATTCAAGGGAATGTAAATGGTCTCGATGAATACACAGTTGGACGAAATAGTACTTTTTTATGCTGAAGAATCTTTACTGATACAGGTTTCAGAATGGATATGCACACCAATGATGCTTTCGCTGAGTCTTGTATCTTCGTGCAGTTCCTTTTCTGTGGTTGAAGCAATGAATAAAGCAGAGTATGCGATTATTGACGCCACGGTTCATCCAAAGCAGGCTATGGATGTTTTGCAACTGGCCCTGCCCTTGATCGAACGAGACAGGCTGGCTGTTTACACGGAACTGACACATGAAGGGTTGGAACTGTTTGTCCGCGCACGGGGAGTAAAATTTTTGATAGGACCAATGAGCAACACTGAATGGGAAGGGGTCTTCCTATTGCCAAACAGGCAAAATACAGGGTAAGAGCAATGTAACGGGTACAACTTTTAACAGAAGGAGAGTAAAAATGGTTGCGCAAGTATTCAAAAGAATGAGCGGGGAAGAGTTGTTGCTGATGAAGATTTTTAACAGACAAAGCAACTCGCAAAAAATTGAAAAGGAACTCACCCGCAGGGCACATTTTGGTGGGCCTATGGGTTCCAAGTGCGAAGATTACTGGGCGGGTCGAACCTACGCAAATCGAAGTTTTATACGAAGAGCAGCCTGAAAAAACAGGTTGAGAATAAATATAGAAAAAAAAACATTGCCTTTTAGTTCAAAACGACAAAGGCTGGCGACAAAGTAAACCGTGTTTTTACATGAACAGGGATGATCAAATGAAATTATCAAAGAGACTGAAAAAAATGTCGGAAGATGAAATTTTCGGCCTTTACGACGTTATTGACCATGAGATGGAAAAGCGTGTGAAACTCCGTATTCAAAGAGGATACCAGCGGAGTACATATTTGGGTGACAGGGTACGAGGAAAAAGACTGGCACCTAGATGGGTAGACAAACAGATAAAGAAAGCAGCTTAGTTTTTTAGTGGATAAAAACCACAAACGCAAAGGAGAGAAAAAATGGAATATATCCTTAAACAGATGACCGGCGAAGAATTGTTATTAATGCGAATTCTCGGTGACAAAAAAATGGCTGGGGAAATCAATACAGAACTTGATCACCGGGCCAGGACTTGTGTAAAAGCTCCGATCATTGCAAGAGCTGAATACGAAACTATCAGAACAACTATTTCCGCTTCAGCCAGGCTGGCCGCCTGAGGAAAGCGGTTAATAATAAACATCTGTTATTTCTGAAAATTTGATGGATAGCATGGTGTCCAACATTCAGGCGACAGGGAACAAATGCAGACAACGAGAAAATTAATTATGGGAGGTAGCTAGTAAGTTTTTCGTCTCTGATTTGGAATCTGCAGGAAAGAGTTCGGAGGGCAGAGATAAATGCCTGCAAAAAACACCAAAGAACCCTTTCCTTGCAGTGAAAGGATCAGTGATTGGCATGTGAGGTGAAGATAGATGCCCACCCAGCAATGCCAACGGCTGCCCGGCAACACAGACGGTAAGTTTCGACTTGTCGATCGTGTTGTCAGACAAGCCGTCATGGACGCTAGAGTTTAAGAGAATGGAAGCTGAATAGAGTGTTTAAAAAAATGTTGTAAGTAAATAAGTCGCAACGGTTTTGTGGAAGCGAGGGGCTTCCAGCCGCAGACAACGTAATGACCTCGACAAAAGAGCCTGTCAGGGTCGCAAGACAAAAGGTCGGAAAGAAATATGAAAATGATGAAAATGAATAAATTAATGACAATTTGTGCAGTAGTAACAGTGATTTGGGCAGCTAGTAGTCTGTCGCATGCTGCTTGGGAAACTTTTGTGATTCGCGGCAGTGCGACCATTACCGAAAATCAAACAGGCCCTGATTTAACAACAGGCTGGACATTGTTTGATGTCAGTAGTGGTGAAAAAGCTGGATGGGGAACCAACGACATGAACGGTCAAATAATTGGGAATATTCAGTCATTGAGTATTACCCGTCATTCAACTGTTAATGATTATGTGCCATACTTCAATATATGGGTGACTGATGGTTTGGGCGGCTACGCGGTATTAGCAAACGAACCAAGTCATACGAGTGAATACACCGCTTATGGTGAAACGGCTCATGATATGACCTGGGAGGGTGCACTTAAAAATGCGACCACTTGGGTTTATGAAGTTGATGGTACCCAGGGATTCAAACTGCCAGATGGCACAACAACCTACTCAAGCTTGGGCGCTGGTACATCTAATCCTCCCTGTTTTGATGATTTCGCCGGATACACCATTGCAACACCGCCGAGTCATTGGGGTAGTACTGGTGCGCCAGATGATATCAATGCCGCTACTTACACCGCTTATGGTTTTAACTGGGTGTTTGGTGATACACAGAGCAATTATGTCGGTGGCCACTTGGCAAAGGATCCAACCTTGGTTCCCGAACCGGCGACGATGAGTCTGATTGCCCTTGGGGGCTTGGCGGTGATTCGCAAACGCCGCAAAAAATAAATTTCAATCTCACAGTTAAGAAACAATCGGCTGGGTTGCGTCCCGCATCACCACGGGACGCACCAGCCGGACCATGAGCGAAAACAATCTAAGAATGACCTCGACAAAAGAGCCTGTAGGGGTCGCAAAACAAAAGGCCGAAAGGAATTTTAGAATGATGAAAATGAAAAAGTTAGCAATGTTTGTGATAGTAGTGGGCCTGATACTGACCGGGAGTGCTTCCACGTGGGCGAATGGTGCCCCATTTAACGCGCCAGGATTTACTTACACCAAAGTCGTTGATGCCGGATCCGATATCGCCAGAGCACCCACGTTCAGCCCAGACGGGACAAAGATTGCCTACACAACCCAGAGTGCCACAAACGTACGCGCCGTTAAACTCTACGACCGCACCACCGGTGTGACCACTACCCTGGACTCATGGGACGGAGACGGAACAGTGGACGGCAAGTACTTTCAGACGTCGCCTTACTTCAGCAACGATGGCACCAAAATCGGTTGGACCGTTTGCCGTGCCCCGACCGACTATGCAGCCGTCTACGACACGACCACTTCGACGCTGGTGCAGTACGGAACTGTTCCGAATTCCGGATCTGACATGGGAAACTCGGATTTCTTGGGCAGCGGCAACACCGCGGACCAATGGGTCGCATGGGAGTATGGCGAGGGTGGTAGCGTAGCAGACATATTCCTCTACACGCTCAACACCAATGGGCAGTATGTTCAGGGACTTAATCTCACTGCCACAGCGGACTACAAGGAATATGAACCGGACTCCAACAAGGCCGGTGACAAGATTCTGTTCTGGTCCGGAGAGACGACAGCCGAACCGCTGGATACAACACACACGCTGACGAATGTCGAGGGCACATGGACCAAGGACGTCAATTTTAATCCGATTACCGGGAGTACATGGGCATTTTGGAGCGAAGACGAGACCAAGATAGGGGTGACCAAGTTTGACGATGCCCCGGGTTACGGCAAGGGCGATCTGTACGTCTACGACTCAAATGGGAACTTTTTGTTAGATTTGACCGGCCCCGGAGTTGGGCAGGGAACGGACTGGCAGTTCTTCGGATTCAACTTTAATGTCGGGAATGAATATCTGTTCAGTTCCACCGCCGACAATATTTCAGGCGGCCGGGATATCTGGGTGGCTGTTCCCGAACCGGCCACGATGAGCCTGCTGGGCCTTGGCGGACTGGGCGCATTGATTCGCAAACGCCGCAAGGCATAAGCCATTAATGAAAATGAACACTGGTACTGTAAGTGCTGCAACGGTTGCAACACCTGCTGGAACCAGGATTGAAAACAAAACGGCCGCCGGGTTTGTATCCGATTCGAGTTGTCGGAGCTTGGTAAGCCGAAGAAATCCCCATAATGGGATAGAAAAATAAAGCCGGTTTGTCCGGCTGGAAGGGTTTTAGAATGTTTACAAAGAAAATTATTGTTGCAGTTATTAGTGTACTTATGGTCGCAGGCTTGGTTCAGGCTGATAGCGGAACTGCCTATGTAGCTACTGCGAATGGAAACAATGCTTTCAGCGTTAACAATAGCGGTGCACAACTTTATTATGCGGTTCAACCTGATACCGATTACAACTGGTACTATCCAGACGAAAGCCTTGTGACTTATACTTACAATGAGGTTACTGCCAATCGTGATGGTATGAAGACATTTGCTGCCACGGATGTTGCCTACGGGGCGACCTTCGGTTCCCTGAAATTGAACTTTCAGTATGCTTCTGATGACATGGTGGACAGTAATGGCTATGTTTACAAAAATTATCCCGGTGTCAATGTTCATATAACAGACGGCAATGGCAACTACGCTATCTGGTCTGCCACTAGCGGTGGCACCGGGTTTACCTGGGGAACTCCGGTTCCAGGCCGAACCGGTTGGGAACAGTTCACGCTGGATTGCAGCGCTTTTGCCGATGACTCGGTTTTCGGCAAAATCAATGAAAGTACGAACACCACGGTTCTTGTAAACGGAAACCTGAACGCAACCACTGTGCAGTGGAGCGACATAAAGAACTGGACTGTTGCTGGTTTTTACACCGAACAGTTTGCTCCCACAGGAGACTGGGGAAGCTGGGGCCAGAACCTTTGGAGCGACATCAGCGAAGCAGGCGATATCGTACCGGAAAATCATTATGGCATCAGTCTTTTCTGGGGCGACACCGTCGGTAGTATGTATGGTGATTATGACAACAGCTATGTCGGAGCCCTTGCCGAACGGCCCTACGGCCAAGGGGTCAAGATGATTGACAACTTTGTAGTCGGTGTCGGATCGACTGACTACGATATTTCTTTCGTTGCTGATACGGTCCCCGAACCGGCCACGATGAGTCTGCTGGCCCTTGGCGGCCTGGGGTTGATTCGAAAGCGTCGCAGAAAATAAATTTCAATCTCGCAGTTAAGAAACAATCGGCTGAGTTGCGTCCCGCATCACCACGGGACGCGCCAGCTGGGCCATGAGCGAAAAAACAATAACACAAGAATCTCGACGAAAGAGCCTGTCGGGATAACAAAAAGGCCGGAAGGAATTTGTGAAATGAAATTTAACGCAAAAAAAATGATCATACTTTGTGTAGTGGTAACAATGTTTTGGGGATTTAGTAGCGTAGCAAATGCTGACGATAGCTATCAGAATGTTACCTGGAGTCAGGTTGCACTGGATACCCTCATCAATGGCGCCGTCAGCTATGATAAAAATAACGGCAATGTAGTTGTCAGTGGTACCGCTTTCTATGATACGATTCATGCTGACGGTAGCTACCTGGGAACTCAGCTTGTCGGCGGCGATGGAATTGACCTTGAAGTTGAAGGAAATTTCGCCATGTACGGCCTGTTCACCTATACCGATGCTGCGAATGTCCTGTGCAGCGCTGCAAGTAATCCATCTCAAATGTTGGCGTTCGAGATCGTAGCCAACGATTTAAAAATCGACTTAGATAGTGACGGCAATGAAGACCTCGTCGATCGTTACGCCCTTGATACGCATGATGTCGAGGAAATCGATTTCCTAAAGGCCACTTTTGCCGAACTGGGAAATTGGGGCTATACCGAATTGGCTCCCGGTGTTTGGTTTGATCTTGCCATACAGGGTGATGTGCCCGCTGGCCAAATTGCCATGAGCATTGTGATCGCTGGATTTCAAAACGATGGATTTGATGCTCTTTGTGCAGCTTATGAGATGGATGTAATAAATGCTAGCCTTCTGCCATGCGAACTTGGGGAGGGTTTAGCAGGCGTAAGAAGAGATTCTGGTGTTTTTGTTGCTGAAATCCCCGAGCCTGCTACGATGAGCCTGCTGGCACTTAGCGGGCTGGCTGTAATCCGCAAGCGTCGTAAATAAAAATTCAATCTCGTACTGGCTATGGTGCGTTCAATGGGAGCGCACCAGATGGCCTGGCGAGTAAGAAAACCTCGACAGAAGAGCCTATAGGAGTAACAAAAAAGCCGAAAGGAAAACCTCTCCAAAACTCCACAAAACGGTTCATCCGATTACTTGTATAACCGCTCACAACTATATACATGGATATAAGCTGACTATTTTAATGCATCCAGTCGCAGTGCATTCTGGATTTTATCTCGCTGGTCGGGTTTTACACCTGCTTCGTCGGCATAATCACACCAATGAGAGACAACTTCGCCGACTTCGTGAAGAATGGTTTTGTACTGGCCCCGTTTGAGCAATGCGGTATGACCGCACGCTTCAAAATCAGCCAACGTAAAGCCATCCTGTTTTCCGTTGATTGTCATCTGATGGCTGCTTGTCCATTGTCCTGACGGCTGATAACTGTAGATCATATCGAAGGCCGGAGTCAACGACCAATTTCCAGCACGATCCATCAGGAACGCTATGTTTTTGACATGGTCGTCCTGATTGCGGGCGACAACGTTAAAGACCATTCGGCGGAACAATTCCGCCATTGTGGTTGCCGGCATATCCAGCCTACGCATTACATCAAACGCCTGCTCGTAACCATACGCCCCTGCCATATTGAAATCCATATGGGCTATCGCAGCCAATGATTGCATGTGAAGTTTGTCGCCTTCGGGCCGGTCAAATCGGCGAGTCATGAAGTGGTGTCTGCCCCCTTCTTCAAATAAGCGACACTCACTCATGGCAATACCGCAATCATGCGCCATTTTTGAATAGGCATATTCAATCAGACCATAACCCTGAGGGTCGGCCAGTTCCTTGTCGCGGTTGTTGCTTACGCCATCGAATTTGATCAGCCAATGTTCAAAGCCTGCTGAAAGAGTCATCTGGCCGCTCCGCACTTCGTTTGTTTTGGGATTCCATGCAATGACCGCCTTGGCCCTGGCTCCACCAGCGGATGTACCAACTCGCAAAATGTCGGCCATCGCCTCTGGCGAGCCGTTATCAAAATTCGTCTGCAATCCATCTCGATGCGAAAGAATCTCACTGGCCAACCTCACCAGCCTATCAACGGCCAGGGCAGAATCACCCGTTGGTGTCGGTCCGGTAGCTGGGATAAATTCCAACGCTCCCATACCACGAGAGCCGGTATAACAGAGCCGCTCTACGGCATTGAACGATTCCGGCCCACGGCCCTGACGAGCCAGCCAGGCGTCGATCAGCGCGTTTCCAAATCTATCCGGCAAGGAATCGGCCAAAAGTCCTGGCAAACCATGGAAGCTGGGTTGCGCTAACGTTGGAAATGAATAAACCTGATTGCCAAGGGGCATCATCAGCGGCGAGACTTCAATGCCGCTTTCAACAAACGCAGGATCGTATTGAAATGTTGCAACTCGTTGATTATCTTCCAGAACCACCGCACCGATAGTCGTACCCCAAAGTTTGACTTCTGCAATTGTACTCATCGTTCATCTCCCCATTTCCACGACTTATCCGTTCTGGTTGACTTCTTATGCGTGGCCCGCTTGGGCGGTTTGGTCTTCCCTTGAAGCTTGTCCATGGGAGAAACAGTCGACTCGGGAATAAGTTGATCCAGCCGATCGCTCAAGCCCAATACGCGAAGCAGTCGAATAAGCGTGGTCACTTGCGTATCGTAACCATCCTCGATTCGTTCGATAGTTCGTTTACTCACGCCAGCCTTCTCGGCAAGTTGGGCTTGGGTAATTCCGCTTTCAACGCGAAAACGCGCCAGCCGGGTTGCCAATTCTTTTTCAGCAGCTTGCGGGGTTGTCAGCTTGTCAATCTTCATTATACCGCCCTCTTTGATTCTCTTTTTATATATATCGTAATATACTTCGAATAACTTTAGAAATAAAGGGGTATTTCGTAATATATTACGATTTAATAAAAAAGACACCAAATTGAATAATTCAAATCAATGTGAACGATTTAATTGTGTTTAAGTCTATGAAATATAGATATATAAATAACACCCTAAAAAATACATAAATCACACAATACCCACCCCTAGGCTTTTTTATGGGTGGAACTCTCCATCAATCTAGCTGTTAACAAGTTCTGTGCTTAAAGGCCGGATTAACAATGCTTTATAGTTTTTGAAAATAAAAATCTAGTTATTTTCGTTTTTAATATTTTTTGAAAATAAGATAGTTGCTTATTTTTATTTAATCAAGTAAAGTTGTAAACATGAGCAAGAAGTCATCAGGAAAACTTATTAACCAAAATGGCTACCAGGCTTTTATTCCCGAAAAGTTGCCGCCGGAAATCCAATGGACTAAGTCATTATTGAGATCCCTTTCGGATGCGGATCGGCTACTGGGACAATTGTCTGGAGAAGGAAGACGGCTACCGAATCCACATTTTCTTATCCGGCCTTTTGCAAAACGCGAGGCGGTACTTTCCAGCAAGATCGAAGGTACCCAGGCGACCCTTGGAGAATTATTGGCAAACGATGCCGGAGCTAGCATTGAAAGAAGCCCCGAAGATCTTCGTGAAGTTGGAAATTATGTAGCTGCAATGGACTACGGAATTCAGCGAATTAAAGATTTTCCGCTGTCGCTACGTTTGATCCGCGAGATACACGAAAAACTCATGCAGTGTGTTCGCGGAAACCATGCAACACCAGGCGAATTTCGCAAAACACAAAACTGGATAGGCCCTGCTGGATGCACGTTGCAAAATGCATCTTACATTCCTCCCTCACCTGATATGTTGATGCAATGCCTGGGTGAACTGGAAGATTTTTTCTATGACACTTCCCTGCCACCGTTAATTCAGATAGGTTTGCTGCATTATCAATTTGAAGCCATACATCCGTTCCTTGATGGCAACGGCAGAGTGGGCAGACTATTGATAATTCTGTTCCTGATAAACCGCAAAGTTTTATCAACACCATTACTTTATCTCAGTGCTTTTTTTGAAGCCAGCCGTAGCGAATACTATGATCGCCTTGCATTAGTTAGCCGTGAAGGAAAATGGAATCTTTGGCTTGAATATTTCCTTAACGGTATAGCCAGAATGTCCGACGATGTATTGTCAAGAGCAGAGCGAATTAATGAGCTGCTCGAAAAATATCGTCAACAATCGGCTCTTCACAGGCCAAAGGTGGCGGTTAAAATTATTGATCTTTTGGCAGAAAATCCTTTTTGGACAACAAATAGAATCGCTGATCGACTAAGCATAGCATTTACAACTGCCCAGAGATACATTAACGCACTCATAGAACTGGGAATATTAAAACAAGTTGACCAAGCCCAGCGTGACCGCGTTTTCGTCGCTCATGAAATAATGGCTATCCTTGATGAACCCGCCAAACTTTTTCCGGGTTAGTAATTGGTTTTTTTGGCACAATAATTGCTCCGATTCATCGCCAATAACACCCCCTAAGTAAGGGAAGAAACGCATAAATGCGTTATTTCACATTTTTCCAGTAGCCCGTCTTCGGGCTCCCTTTAAATTCGATTAATCCGGCATCGCGGAGAAAATTCAGATCACGACCTGCCGTGCTGGGCGAGCAGCTGAATTCTGCGGTGAGGTGCTTTCGCTGAATTCTACGATTTTGCCTCAGCTGGGCCATAATCCATTCACGCCGTTTTTCTGGTGTAAATTCGGCGTCGTTTATGGGGGCATCGATGGTTTTTACGGGGTCATGTTCGGATCCAATGGGGTCAGCTTGTGATGCATCACATTCAACGACTCTAAGCTTGGGCGAAAGTCGATAGCCATAACGGCGGTCGTTGAGGATCAGGTCTTCCTGGTGGTCGATCTGGATTTTGACTTCATTTAAAAGTAGTTTCGCTGCCTGGTTTCGGAAATTTCTCACCGCTCCGGCAACGGTGTTTTGATCTCTCCCCTCTCCAAGTTTTTTGGCAAGTTGCTCTCCACTGAAGAAAGCTCGCTTGCCACTGGGTAATTTCTGCTTAAGCTCATCAAGGATACGCCTGATTATACCGCTTTCTACATCACCGCAAAGTTTAACGCCACAAAGTTCAACGTGCGTATCATAGAAAATCAAGTCACCCTCTTCGAAAGGCGTTGGCTTAACATCACTTTTTGCGGTGGAGCGCGTCTTGGCCCCAGGTCTGGATCGGCCACTGGCGTCAAGAGCACATAAAATCGAGTTTTCCAAAGTATGGCCATTATCCGGAAATGGTTTTTTTACAAAATCTATAGCACCGTTGCCCCGCAACACATCGACGGCTAGGTCTGGGCTGTCATGGCCATGGGAGGTCATAACAATTATGGGAATATCCTCGTATCCCTTCATAGCCCGTATTTCGTTCAGAAGATTCTGACCATTTGATATACGAGACGGCCTGCCGTAACGCACCGGAATTTCTAGATCCAGCAAAATGTAGGAATAACTGTTCGTGCCCAACTGCTCACGGGCTAAATGAACACAAGTTACACAGTCACACGTATGGTCCAGGCATTCCAGGCGATCTTTTACGTCTTCAAGGATTTCAATAGTATCGTCTACTGCCAGTGCATGAAACGTCATTCGTCATTATCTCCGGCATTCAAGGGCAGCGTGATTATAACTCTCGTGCCCTCATCCTCCTTGCTATCAATGGTCAAAGATCCGCCGTGATCTTCGATCTTTCTTTTGGCGATTGGCAAGCCGAAACCTGTACCATGAGTTTTTTTTGATGTTCCGCCCGGGACAAACCTTCGGACCTCCGCAAGTTCTTCTTCGGACAAACCTATGCCGTTATCGCATACTATGATTTCTCCCCATTCATTGTCGATACTACGGGCCTCAAGCCGTACTTTGCCCGCACCAAAAACCTGCGGATCGATAGCGAACGATTCGTAAGCATTTTTCAGTACGTTTCCAATGGCCCGAACAATTTGATGACGGGACACATCAAAAGTCAGATTGGGCAATATATCGAAACTTACCTCAACTTTTGCAGGATCACGTCCGGTTGCTTTAAAGGCATCGAGGACCATATCGTGTGCCTCTTGGACTAAATCAGCCATACGCTCACGATGACGTTTTTGTGGTGTAAGCTGTGAATAAGTTCGCATATCCTCCATAAATTTTTCCAGCGTAGCTACCTGATACCCCATTCTCGCAAGTTTCTTTTTAAGGGTTTGCGGGTCAATAATCTCCTTCACCGAGTGATTCAACAATGACGAGATGTTAGATTTTAGGGGAGCTAGGATATTTCGCATGTCATGGACTGTCGACCCAACTAGCACGTCGTACAAGCGCTCTGCCATATAATGAGCTTTCTTTGCCGCAATTGGGCCGTGTATCTTCTCAATGTTGGCATACTGATCCTGAACTTGATCCAATCCGCGACGTTTACGTTTTACCGATTCTTTACCGCGCCGACGACGATCTAACGCACGCTCCACCGATTGTCTAACGAAAGCGTTATTATCCTGACTTAACTTTGCCGCCAAACGAGGAAAGTTATCATCGTCCACCAACAATAGACAGTCTGCAACATCCTTTCGGACTTCCCACTTTGGGTCACCAGCAAGCAAGAGCAGTAATCCCGTCAGAAGTTCGTTTGGACCGTTAAGCTCAAACTGCTCAGCGACCGACTTAACCAGTGTACGTCGCTGGGGCCATGTTAATGATTGCCGATCTGATTGAAGCTTTGTGGCGACTTTCGACGCATCGAATTGTTGGGTTGTATCAGTCATGTCAGGATAAATATCGCTCTCCCCGTCGTCGAAATGCATCCGCACCCCCCTCAAGTAGCATCACGATGTTGTCCTTGCAATGATCGACAGAGCCGCTATTAATTTGCTTGGCTTGCATGCCATCTGAATCCATAACAAAAACTCTGTCGGCTTCGCCCAGAACAGGGATATTTGGATTGTGTGTTACAAAAAGAAGTTGGCGATTCTGTTTAATCGTCCCAATTGTGCCAACTATATTTTCAAAAACGAACCGATTGTCCAGATTGTCCTCTGGCTGATCAATTAACAGTGGATTTTCACTATCAAGAAGTAGAATGGGCAGAATCGTCGTACACTTCTGGCCAGTAGAAAGCTCTGCTGTTTCTTTGAATGTTCCATTATCGTTGAGTTCGATTTTTGGCAGATCCATCAGTTCGACCGTTTCCAGATCGAAAAGTGTTCGTGAGGAGGCTAATACCGCTATTATTTTGTCCGCTTGATCTGCATTTAGTTCGGCCTTGTCGATAAAAACCTGAGCGTCATGTTGTTTGATCACTTCGGCCAATTCCGAAGGCCAGAAGGCGTTGGCAACTTTGGCGGCTACAACATTACGGCGAAGGCGACTATCACGAAGAGCCTCCTCAAGTAACGCTCGATATTCCTCAGGATTACCAAACTGTACAATAGACACTTTTATTGACGGCGATAGAGCCTGGTTGATCTGATTCACAATAGCCTGGCGAATGCTAAACCGCTCGTCACGCAGTTCAGATAACTGCTGGAGCAACTTTGTGCGTTCATTCTGTAGACACTGAAGCTGTTCAAGCAGTTGATCCTGCTCACGCTGCTTGGCCATCAGATCGTTACGCGTTCTTTCCAGGCGTGACCGTTCGGCAGCCTTACCTTGTGCCTCCTTATGTTTTTCGATTAGTTCATGAAAAACCATATCCTGCTGTTTGTGGAGCAGACCAAGCTTACCAGCAGAAGTTCCAAGAGCTTCTCCCTCAGCCACAATGAGTTCAAGAGCCCCCTGCAAAAGTCGGTCGACGGCATTTGCACAAACCTGAATACTGTCACGTAATTCACCAATAAACTTTCCGTTGGGGCCTTTTAACATTTCATCAGTGATCGTCGCGCCCAGCTGTTCGTTCACTTGTCCGACACTAGCTGCGATCATCCGATGTACATCACCAAACCTTGACTGCATGGCCTCAAGAGCTCGCTTTTCACGATCTCTAAGAGACTTGATCGCATGGGCATTGTTGATTGCATCAGCATCATCGCCACCTTCTTCTGTAAAGGCCTTTAGCTGCTCATTCAGATCAGGCAATGAGCGTAACGCAGTCTTCACCACTTCGATCTTTTGCTGAAGCGGGATAATCCTACTGGCGTTACTGTCGAGGTCCGAAACGAGCGAACTAATACGATGATTGATCGCGTTGATCTGTTTGGCCTCAAAATTGTCAATCAGTTTGAGTTGGCTTCCAGTTTCGTCGGCAACCGTCTCCACCTCGTTCTGGCTAAAAATATCGATATTAAAAAGCCCCCCGCAATTCAGGTTGATCTCAGTAGGCGTGCGGTTCGAATCCAGCACAACAGGGGCTTCCCCCGCTGACCGACTTACGAAATAGGATAGGCCATCACGATTTTGAATCGCCAATTCAATTCGTCCTCCTTGAAGGTTGCCCTCCACCAGCAACTCAACTCGTTTCCGCGAAGAACTCTCAGTTGGCATAGAATCCAGAGCGTACCGGATAAACTCTAATACAGTTGTTTTTCCTGTTCCTCTAGCCCCAATCAGGCAGTTAAGCCCATCGGTAAAATCAATTTTCATTCCATCCAGAAATCCACCAACCACCGACAACGATTTTAAACGATGACAACGCTTTGTTTCGATCATTTTTTTACCTTTCACTAATAACCCAATACGTAACTTATGGGATTAATGTAAAGGGGTGGTATGACAGGTTCGGTCGCACCTGAAAAAAAATAAAAAAATAATCAAAAAGATCGATGAAGACAGGATGTCAGGTTTGCGGTGGCAATTCCTGATTAAACGGCAGGTTATTTTGGAAAATCACTGTGCATCGTCTTTTACATCTCGAACATCTATAACTGCCCGCTGTTCTATCTCATCTTCAGGCACGAATTCTATGCGCATACCCCAGCCTGCGTAACTCGTCAGAAGCCTTCCAAACTCTGCAAGGGAAAGTTCCTGATCATCAATATAAATGGTAGCTTCGCAATCAGGTCCGCCATCGTTGATGATACACCGAAGCACGTCCCCTTTGGGAACCCATTGATAGCCTTCTTTGAAATACTTAATCTGCGGGCGACCTGGCGGTATCTCCACGGCCACATGTGTGTACTCTTCCGCTATCATATTTCGTATTCTGAGAGAATCGTTAAACAGTTCAAGAATCTCCTCGTCCGTCATTGTTTCGATTTGCTCACCGACTTTTAAATCAACCGTTGCAACCGATGTGTCCTTGTACTCAATTATAGCAGTATGGCCTTGTCGAGTGAGATTCACTTCTTCCAATGAAACGATATGTGGCTTCTTCTTTCGCATTTGTTTTTCCAGTATTGAATTCCACTACTTTCACTTGTTTGTATTTGAATGAGGGTAACAATAACCGCCAATACCATAGGCTGTCAAATATTGATATCCCCCCCTGCCGAATCTTCATGTAAAGGATTACCATAAAAGTTTTAGCCTCGGCTGGCGGAAAAAAAGACATTATTCCACCATTTGAAATATTATTTGTCAAAAGACTGTCTTTTTAACCGCTAATATCATTTAAAATAAGTATTTATATAAATTTTCTTAGAATTATCTTGCAATCTCCGATAATCGAGGTAATTTAGCCCGGCCCCAATGTGGGTATTGATTTAAATAGCTTTAATTAAAGGTTTTAATGCATTATTCGTGCTTGATCGCGTGCGAACCACGGCCAAGGAATTAAATGACGAAAATTGAGGACGACCGAATGGAAACATGGTGGAAGACAGCAAACAGTAAAACTGACAACCAGCCTCGGTTGCGGGCGGTGGCTTACTACCGCCACTCGGCTGAAATAGGCCAGGAAAACTCCGTAGAGATTCAGCAGGATAATGTGCGGAGTTTTGCAGCCAAGCACAATATCGATATCATCAACGAATTTGCTGACAGGGGAAAAAGTGGGTTAAATGCCGAGGGCCGGCCTGCCTTCAATGAAATGATGGAGTGGGTAAAAACCCGGGATGATTTCTGTTTGATCCTTGTTCTGGACGTCAGCCGTTGGGGCAGATTTCAAGACACAGACCTTTCTGCTCACTACGAATCGCTCTGCACTCAAAATGGTAAGCAGGTTGTCTATACACACATCGGGTTTACCAGGGACGAAGACCAGTTGATCAATCAACTTCGCAAAAGTATTGATCGCTACCAGAGTGCTGAATACAGCAGAACGTTGAGCAAAAAGGTATTCGAAGGCGCTGCCAAGGTTGCCCATCAGGGATACCGCCCTGGTGGTCCACCGCCGTATGGGTTTCACCGATTGATGCTTGACGAAGATAAGCAGCCCGACCGTATCCTCCAGCCGGGCCAGCGCAAGGCTATTCAAAATGGCCGAGTTGTGCTTGTGCCCGGGGATGCAAATCAAGTGGAGAATATTCAGGCAATTTTCATGCTGTTTGTTGAAAAAGGTTTCGACGAGCGGCAAATCGCCGGCCACTTCAACTCCAAGGGAATACCCTCGCCTGGAGGGCTGCAATGGAGTGCGGCATCGGTGAGACACATTTTAACCAACCAGCAGTATGCAGGGGCTGTTGTTTACAACCGAACCACCCAGCGTCTGAAAACAAAACGCCGAACCAATCCACGTGAGCAGTGGATAATCACGCCGGATTCTTATGACTCCATCGTAGCAACCGAATTATTCGAGGGTGCCCAGGCCATTCTTGAGGGACGTAAGCGTCGTTATACCTCGGAACATATGCTGGATCGCTTGCGCGCACTTTATGAGAAATACAATGTCGTTACCTCAAACCTCATTCAATTCGATAAAGAATGCCCTTCACCCGGAACCTACTCCAGCAAATTCGGTGGGCTTAGCGGTGCGTTTCAGGCAATGTTCCCCGAGGTACTTAAACGTATCCGCAATGATGTCTTTCAGGCTATCAGCCAGAAAGTAAAATTGGTGGATGAGCACGAAGACTTCATTGTTATCAATAGCGATTTCACGGTATTGATCCAACCCTCTGTGCCGGTACCTGATGGCTACGGAGCATTCTGGTCATTTCGACCTGACCAACGACCGGTGGTTGATATCACCCTGGGTGTTCCACTGTCAAATGGAAGGAAATACGAGATCCTCGGTTACCTGGCCCTTCCGCGTCTTATGGTTCCCCAGCGATGGGTGCGGTTATCGGCTAGTACTCTGTCCCGTTTAAAATGTGGGATAAAGTTTCTTTAGTTTTATTCGGGCATCAGCTGTCGTGAAACGCCAGTTAATGCCAGACTTGTTTTTGTTTCTCGGACGTTCCCAAGCAGCAATGGCATCAGCCAATTGCTCCTGTGTTTCAAAATAATCTTTCATACACTGGCGGCTCAAAACACTCAATTCAATTTCGGCCATATTCAGCCAGCTACCATGTTTCGGAGTATAATGAATTTCAAGTTTGTCGGCCAAACGGCTGGCTATTGCAGGATCAAAAGTATCATACAACGAGCCAATTTTATGCGTATTGAGATTGTCCATAACCAAAACAATCTGCTCGGCATCAGGATAAATTTCATCGCATAACTCGCGGATGATTTCCGCAAAATCCTGTTTGGTACGGCGCGAGCGAACCCGTACATGGCGTTCGCCCAAAAGCGGAGCGTTCAACATAAAGACACTGGCTGTGCCATTGCGATGATATTCCGCATCAATTTTTTTCACCGAGCCGGGCTTGGGCGGAATCGCCAGCCGCGTTTCAGATATCAATTGCTTCGACGCTTCATCCAAACAGACTTGCGGCCGAAGAGGATCGAAAGGCCTATGATAAACCTTTAAAATATCTTCCATGCAGGCTACGAATTCAGCGCTGGCCTCGGGTGGTATGCACCAGTATTTGTTCAGGTGAGGCTTAAGTTCATTTTTTTTAGGGTCCGGTGAACAGAGGATTTGCTGCACGAGTCTACCAGCTGCAATTCGACCAGCCTGTCGGCCAGCAGACGAACCGTCCAACGATTGCAGCCCTGAGGCGCATCGCCGCAAGCCAATGCAATTGCGTGCGCCTCAGCAACACCATCTAATGCTTTAACGCGAGGTGCTCCGACATTGCTGTGCTCCAAAATATTAGCGAAACCTCTCTCCACCAGCCTTTGCCGTAACCGTTCAACGGTTTGACGACGACAATCAAACGCTGCTGCCGCCTGATCGTCCGTCCAGCCGGGACCTTCCGGCCCTTGATCGATTTTCAAAAGAATACGCGATTTGCGTCGCTTATGAGCCGCCATGCGATTGGCGTTGACGATCTCTTTGAGTTGGGAACGTTCTTCACTTGTCAATTCAACAATGTACTTCTTCTTTGGCATAGTCGACCTCCTTGCCGAGTTAAGGGTTCTATCAACCCTATCGGCAAGAAAACCTATCCAACTTTATTCTAGGGACAGAGTACTAGATATGTATGACAGATTCGGTCGCAGGTGGAAAAAAAATCAATAATTGTTGAACATGTTATTGATTTCATCTCTCAATTCGTTGGTTAACGCTTTGGGTGAACTTACTTTCGCGCATGGTCCAAAGCCAAGAACCCAACGTTTGAACTCTACGGTATTGCCAAGGTCGAAAGTTGCAATAACTTTCTTACCATCGTCCTTGACAACCTTTTGGCTTGGATGCCATTGCATCTCGCGCAGATTCGTAGCGGCCCAGCCGGTGAACTCCGCTCGAATTTTCTGTTTTTTACCCGCGTTAAAAATACCGAATGCGCCTTGATAGTGACCGGCCAGGGAAAAATCCTCCGGCTTCTCGAACGTCTTATCTAGGCGAGTCAATCCCTTAATCCGCGACACTTTCAGCGTACGAACTTCCTCGTAGCAAGCGAGGTAGCCAATGCAGTAAAGCGACGCGTGCAACAGAACCATTCCATACGGGTGGAACTCGCTGATAACCTCCTTGCCCTTGCTGGCTGATAGGTAAACCACTTTTACAGCCCTGAGCTTCAGAATAGTCTCATTCAGGATGCGGATTTCTTTGTCTTGGCCTGAGTAGTCGTGGTTTGCCAGGCTCTTAATGAAGAACGATTCGTCCAAGCCTTCGAAGTACGTCAGCGTCTTGGCTGGGAGCAGTGCCCGGATTTTCTGCAATGCCGTCTGCAGACCGTCTCCAAACTGCGTGCCGGCAAGCGGTAATAGCAATTGCTGGGATAAGAACAGGCTCAGCATTTCCGTCATCGTCAGTTGAAGCTTTTCGGATTCGACCGTTTCATGGGCCAATTTCCAGAAACGCTTTCCTCGGTCTCTTTGCTCGAAACTGATCGGAAAGAAATTCTGTAGAACACCCAAGTCGCGTTGTACTGTACGCTTATTGCACTCCAGGCGTGCAGCAATCTCCTCGGCACTTACACCGAATCGATGGGCTTGCAGAATTTTGATCAGTTCCCACTGCCGAAACAAATTGTCGCCTCGTGCCATAATGACGCCCTTTCCGTAGTAAAAGTACCACATACCTATGACAGGAATGGTCGTACCTAGCGTTTATTTGCAAAAATGTTGAAATTATTTTTAAAATTTCCAGGTGCGACCAACCCTGTCGTAGGAGCCTTATACCCTTACAACAGTAAGCAATAACATAAAGGAATAGTCATGACAACTATCAAAATGAAAGACGTACTTCCAACACTAACGCCCGAGGCTGCGATTGGGCATCAAATTTTGACGCTAGTGCCCCTGCGGGGGGAGGGGCGCAGGCGATTTCAGGACTACTTATTGGCGTCAGAAGCCATAAACGCCGGAGTCCTTACGGTTACAGAAGTTGATGAGTCTGGCTCTGTCCCTGAGCTGCTGGCTAGCAACGAGGCTGACAAGCCGGTGTTGCTTATTGACGGCGAAGAACTGCAGGGCGCGAAGCAGAACCGGATCATGAACACCAGCGTGCTGCTGCCGGGAAAATCCAAAACGCGGATCCCAGTTTCCTGTGTAGAGCAAGGCCGGTGGAGCCACATCAGCCGAGATTTCAAAAGCGGCAATTATGCCTCAAGCAGCCTACGCCAGCGTAAAAGTCGCGATGTGCGAAATCGCCTTAGAACCGAAGGCCGTGCTGAAAGCGACCAGGGAGCGGTATGGGATTGTGTGGAAAATCAACTCTGCAGAGACGAAATTTCGTCACCAACACGCGCAATGTCGGACTCCATGGAAAAACTGGCCGATGTGCTCGAGAATTATCACGAGGCACTGCCTTATCTCGCCGGCACATGTGGCATTGTGGCTGCAGTATGTGGGAGTTTTATTGCTCTTGATGCATTCGATTCCCCTTCGACACTTGAAGCAATTTGGCAACGACTTGTAGCCAGTTATGCCATCGATGCGCAAGCAGCCAAGGAAAAGACAGAAAAGACATTTACTTCCAAAGCTGCTGAGGTGCTGCTGGAACACGTAGCTAAACAAAACTGCCAGTCGTTCGACACCGTTGGCCTGGGCCACGATCTGCGCTTCGAAGCCTCCAACATCCAAGGCCAGGCACTCGAAACTGAAAATCACCTACTGCATCTGAGCGTCTTTCCCTCTACAGGTAAGGACCGAGTACGAGAAACTCAACAATATTCTCGCATCAACCCACCATCGCGACGGAGACGGTGATATCAATAATAAACTGGTTAGAAAAGTAGATACTGTAGCAAGCCTACCGGCAATTCGTTTAGGCTTGAATACGGTAGGATTCATTCTAAGGCCCTTGTTTCATGCGAAAACATGAACATAAAGCCGGTGATGATTGAAAACGGCAAATATTGGAAATATATTACGGCATATATACTTGTCAAATAAGCGATTATGTGAACACAACCCGGTCGTGCTGCTACAGTCTCGAAAAGTATCATGTTTAATTAAACAAATCTTCGATACTTTTTGCTTTTGAATTTATTATATTTTGCATAAACTTTAACAAAACAATAGTTTATTGGTTGGCTGTGCAAATAAGCGGCGCTATAGTGTTAACTAATAAAATAAATTTGATACAGTTTCAGCTTCAAATTATAATGCCGGAAATTATCGGCGTCTTATTGAAATTATTCGGATTATCTACCATAGTTAGTATCAATGCTTGCTTATGCTTAAAACTCAACTCCATTCAAAAATATTTCAATTTGATCCCGCATGGCAGAATATCGAGGATATTTTAACGGGAGATTTTTAATACTGTGTCAAAAAAAATCAACGGGGGACTCCAAGCTGTGTAAAAAGATACACCTTCATTATTAAATTGGCTTTCATATCCGTTCCACTTTGTTCCATAGTTATCAACATTCCAATCAAGAATATCTTTTGTATCACTTGGAGAGGGTATAAGAATGTCAAAACACACTTCTTTATCTGAGTCTGATATTTTCTTCATAAAATCCTCAACCTCTGTTTTATTCCCACTAACTTCTAAGTTATTTAGACAATCATTCGGCATAATTATCTATCTCTTTTAATATCGTTTCTTGACAATATGTATCTGTATATATACAACATTTCGTTGTAATTCTTAATCTTTGGACTATGGCTTTAATATTTTTAGGGTTCTCATTAATTGAAAAATAATACCACGACTGGATATCATAATCTTCAACATATTGTTCTAATATACTTCTGTCTATTTCAATGGTTTTAAACCAATTATTCATCAAGTTGTCGGAAACATATAATAAATCTTCATGTATGATATGTAGATGTTCTAATTTAGTCATTACTTCATACAACTCTTCTAATTCTTTAATACCTTCTCTCACTACACTACCTCCTTTAATGTGATTGTTGTTAGTCCATAATTACTATTTTTTAATGAAAATCTCTTTTCAAACCACTCATTTAAATATTTCCATTCTTTATATAAATTTTTTACCATTTCTATATTTTCTAATACTGGAATATTTGGTTGTGACTCTAAATTAGCTTCTATATAGTAATCACAATCATTTTCTAACTGACTTGATACATAGTCATAAATTAATCCACCTGAAATAAGGTTCATTTTGTTATTATTAACTACTTTTCTTAGTGAATCTATAAATTCATTCACTTCTTCATTTTGAACTGGATAATCTTTGAAATCTTGATACATAGATTTTAAATATTTCATTACTTTTTTATCTTTTACTTCTATAAATATACTTCTTCCTTTTTTACTCATAATATTCTCCCTCCTTTAATAATTTGAAGATTAGGTATCTCTTTTGATGATTCCAATACAAAAGTTTCAAGAGATATTTCGTTATTCTCATATTTTGTCATTAGTTCAAAAGTATCAACAACCATTTTCACTTCTCTCTTGTTGGGTTTTCTACCAATCTTTCTATATGTTTTATTTTTAAAATCAATAATGAACTTCTTTTCACTCATACCTGTATGTTTCAAATACACTTCTTCTTTAGTTTTCATTTTCACTCTCTTTTTTATGTCAATAGTTATCTTTGATAAATAACTATTCTATTTGTTCATAGGGTTTAGAGTGGGTTAGTTCCACTAAATAAGGGTTAAGACACTAATTGAAGTGGTTGATAATCATTGTTATTTAGACTTTGAGTATTAACTTGTTTTGTGAAAAATATAAGTTCTACACATTTTGGTTTTTTACCATTTACTGACTCTGTATTTTGTATAGATTTTTTATGTTGAACAGAACCTATATCACTTCTTTTTGAGAACAACTCAATTAATTTTGAATTATTGTAGTTGTGATAGATAAATTGTCCTTTTAACCCCATTGTGTAATCAACACATTGACGGTGTGGAAACTTGTCTTCTCCATATGTAACACGAGTTTGAAGTAATTCACTCTCATTCTCCTTTACATATAAAGGGTCAGAGATTGTTAGTGAATTTTCATTGTCATATTTATCTAGAATAGTTGTATAGTCCTCACACTCGACAACTACATTAAACTGGTCTAACCAATACCCAAAGTATTCAATTTTTGAGACTACTGATTTTTCATACTTACTACTACATTTACCAGTTGGAATATATGTGATACCATTAATCCATTCTAAATTACCACCATACGATTTATTAGACAAAAATATGAACAATACACTCGTTTCTATCCCATATATACCAAGACTTTCAAATCTATTTAGTTCTTCCAGTTTTTCTTTAAAAAACTCTTGATATGTATCTAATCTTTCTTTTTTATCAGTAATACCCAGAGAATAATTGATAAATTCAACTTCAAGGGATAAAACTCTGTCTATTAACTCTTGTCTATTATCTTTAATATCTACGAAGAGTTGAGAGTTTGTCTTATTGATGGAATTTAAAATGACTTGTGTTCCTTGTTGTAAGACTGGTGTAACATTCATAAAGTCCATTCCACTTCCTCCAAATGGAATAATCAATCTATTAACATTACTAAGGTTAGTGTGTTGTTGAATTACATTTTGGACAGAACCAATAAATTGTCCTTTACCACCAGACAAATTAAATAATGAGTATGAATTAACTCGTTTATGACCCGTTAGTAGGTTCCTCATTGATTCAACTAATTCAATATTAGTCATATTTCTTTGAGTCATATTTAGGTAGTAATAATTAACCATATCATTAGAATTTTGAAGACGATTTACAAAATTTTG
>CAXXMC010000001.1:0-223343 GCA_963664745.2 Phycisphaerae bacterium | reverse complement strand
AAAAGTGGATTTCGTAAGCGTCTATATTAAAAACACTTAAGAAACCCACTTTTGGGGTATCGGAGAGGGCGGGATTCGAACCCGCGGTACGGCGTTAAACCGTACGCCGGTTTAGCAAACCGGTGCATTCAGCCGCTCTGCCACCTCTCCACACATCTTTTAGCTCCCCGCATGTAACACGCAAAGGAACTCAACACGGGAATTTACAGGCAAACACCCGTGACGTCAAGCATATTTGCCGGATATATGAAAAATGCTGAAAAAGCAAATCAGCTAGGTGAGCTGAGCCACTTGTTCAGCACTTTCATACATCAATTCACCGCTATTACGGCTGGTGTTTATTCCGCAGGGGTTTCTTTACCCGTAACGCCGTATTTCTTGGATAATTCCTCGATAATTCTCGTTCGTTCGGCTTCTATTGCGTTGCGAAGATCTTCCGGCAGATATTCCGGGGTTATGTAAAGGTCGATGGTCTGGTTTTCGCCTTTCTGGAGAACCGTTTTTAACATGAATCTGGATCGTTGGCGTTGGGTGGTTGGCTGGGCTTGTTGAGCCGATTGATCCTTGTTAAGTTCAAGGAACAGTGACGTTTTAACCAGGAATCCTTCATCATCGGTAGGAAACTCCAGGCCTGTCGCGCCGGAAATGACCTCGAGTGCCTGGGCAATGGAAGCGTCAGCCATGATGAGAGTAAAATCACTTCTTACGCGTTTTGGGAGCGTCTGCATTACGCCCGGAACCATGGAGACTTTTACCCTGCCTTTGCGTCCAAGGTCCAGCAGAACGTTCGATAGTCTGGCATTCTGGTAGCGAAGAGAAACCACCCGGCTGAGCTGCCGTTTTACCTGAGCCTTCCTGTCGATAAAAATAACGCTATTGCCATCGATGTACCAGGTCAGGTCGACAGGCCTGCTCATGAGGTCAAGCCAGTTCGCCGCTGGGCAGGGCAGTGCTTCGCAGGCCTGGGTGAAGGCTGCAGCCAGTAAGCTTTTGTTAATTGCAGCAGGGAAAATAACCTTCAGCTGCTTGTCATCCAAGGCCTGCCGAAGCGTACCGACTACGCTCTTGTTTTCGTCAAGTGCCTCGACCGGTGTTGATAGAATTTTTCCCAGCAGTTCCATTTCGTCGTAGGTAGCCCGGCGGCACATGCGATATAGAGGTTCGCTCGGCAGGATCAATATCTGATCGCCGTTAACTTCCCAATTCAACCCCTGCGGGCTGAGCACCTGCGACAACGCGGAGCGCAGCGTGACGTCCGGGATGGTAATGTTCAGTCTGGTTTCGCTTCCGTAGGGAAGAAATTCCAGCGTATCGGGCGATATCTTGAAATCGACCTGTGAGACTCGGCCTAGTTTGTCGAAAACTTCCCCGATCGGCTTATCAGTTACGGTAAGTTTTACGGGCTTGTCGAGTCTCATTTGCAGAACGCCCCCGCCTGGAGCCTGGCCTAATGAGTTGGAGACCACTAACACAAGCAAGGCTGTGGCAACCAGGCCCAGTAACAAATTGTTTCTATTTTCAGTCATGATACTTCTCCTGAAGCAAAAAATTATGGATACTGTTTTTTGGTTTTAAGTCGGAAAATCAGAACCAATATTCTTCCGTGTCGTATATTTCTGAATCTTCGGATTCTTTATCTTCAGCTACGAGTTCCGGTGAGCCAATGGATACAACGACGGTTCCCGCAGTTGTTTTTTCATCGCGTTCTTTCGGCTTGATGTCCATTCGCTTTGCAAGTACCTGCACCATGCCGCTCGTTGTCAGTTCCGCCGCTGCCGGCGATACCGATGCCAGCACCTCACCGGTCTGAACCGGGCTGGGGCGAAGAGCTACGCTTTGAACCCGTTGGGGTATTGGGCTGGGCATGAAAGTCCGGCTGATCGTGTAAAGGGCGAACGCTATGAGCACGACGGCGGCAGCTGCGGTGACTGCAAATATCGGCCTGAGTATCCTTCGGGTGAGTTTGACGGGGCTGGCCTGTGCGCGCGAGGCTATCCGGTCCATTATTTCCCGTCTTTGCAGATCGAAATCAATTTCCGGCAGGTCGTCAGCCAGCGATTCCAGATTACCTTCCAAGGCCTGGTATTGCTCGAAAATTTCCTGCAATTCGGGATTGCTCTTCAGCTGGGCCTGTAGCTCAGTTGACTCGGCCTCTGTAAGCAGGCCGTCCAGATATTGACTGATCTGGAATTCCCAAGTTTTTTCCTGTTTTTCGCTCATGATAAATCCTTAACAACAATTTCGAATATCGAATATCGAAATTCTAAATAAATTCACTGCTGTCCCAACGTTGGGATTTTAAATTTTGTTAAGTTAAACATATAAAAAATGTTACATCAAAAAACAACTTGGATCGATTTGAACGGCGTCGTACATTTTTTTGCTATCTTTGAAAAAGGAATAGCAAATGAACGACGGACGAACAATCTTTTCGCAACTCATGGACTTCCTGCCACGCGACGAATTTCATCGATGCGTGCAACGCTACAACGGCAACCACAAAATCAAAACCTTCTCATGTCTCGACCAGTATCTCTGCATGGTTTTCGCACAACTCACCGGCAGGGAATCACTACGAGACATCGAAGTCTGTCTGCAAACGTTCGGCTCAAAACTCTATCATGCCGGATTCCGCTGCAAACGGATTTCACGCAACACACTGGCCAACGCCAATCAGGTGCGACCCTGGCAAATCTACGCCGACTTTGCTCAAACTCTCATCGTAACAGCAACCAAATTGTATGCCGATACGGAACTCGGCTTCGATTTGGAAAACACTATCTACGCACTCGATTCGACAACAATCGACTTGTGCCTTTCTATGTTTCCGTGGGCAACTTTTCGTACGACAAAAGCGGCTGTCAAAATGCATACGCTGTTAAACATCAAAGGTTCGATACCCGAATTCATCTATATTTCAGAGGGTTCAGTGCACGATGTCAACATTCTCGACGATCTGCCGATTCTGCCGTCAGCCATCTATCTGATGGACCGTGGCTATCTCGATTTCGAGAGATTGTTCGCTATGCATCAAGCCGGTGCTTTCTTCGTCACTCGCACAAAATCAAACACACGAACCAGACGAATTTACTCGCATCCCATCGACAAATCGACGGGGTTGATATACGACCAAACCGTTCAGCTGACAAACTTTTATGCCGCCAAAGATTATCCAGATCAACTTCGACAAGTGAAATATTACGACGCCGAAACCGACAATCGTCTTGTGTTTTTAACCAATCTGTTCAATATTCCGGCCTTGGTAATCGCGATGCTGTATCGATGCCGCTGGCAGGTCGAACTGTTTTTCAAATGGATCAAAGGTCACCTGTGCATAAAACGATTCTTCGGCACGACCGCCAATGCAGTCAAAACCCAAATCTGGATAGCCGTGAGCGTTTACGTCCTTGTTGCGATTGTCAAAAAACAGCTGGCTCTCAATCAGAGCCTCTACACTTTATTACAGATTCTAAGTCTCAGCCTGTTCGAGAAAATGCCTATTTTACATGCCTTTTCGCAAACAAATTACAATATTCAAAGCAATCAAAATTACAACCAATTGTCCTTGTTCAACTTATGATGGGACATTAGTGAAATAAATTCAAACTTTGAAATCCAAAAGTTCAAAATAAAACAGAACAAATTATGTTTTTACCTTACGTTTAACGTTTTGATATTCGGATTTCTTATTTAATTTTCAATCAATTCTTTCAATTTTTTCCTGGCTGAGAACACATGCCACTTTACCGCTTCGACGCTGCAATTCAAAATCTCAGCGACCTCTTTTTGGGGCATCTTCTCGATGCTGAACATTACGAGGGCCTGCTTCTGGATATCAGGCAGTTCATCGATAGCCAGCCTGAGTCTGTCTCTCATATCATTGCCGGCAACCTGTTCCAGAGGCGTGGCCATGTTCCTGTCAGCTGGGTTTCGTGCCCCATTTGCCCGGTCATTTTCCTCGTCGGAATAGCTCGCATCCAATGAGGTCATCTTGCGAAGTGCACGCGACCGCCTGCGATTCAAAGCCAAATTGCTCAAAATTCTCAAAAACCAAGAGCCGAAACGCTCAGGGTTCTCAAGGGTCGACAAACGGTCATATGCACGCAGGAAAGCGTCCTGCGTTACTTCCAGGGTATCGTCTCTGTTGTTAAGCAGGCGGTAAGCAACTGCAGACGCCCGCCGCTGATATCGACGAACCAACTCGGAAAAAGCACCCTGGTCGCCACCCAGAACGCTAAACACAAGTTGCCCGTCGGTAGGTACTTGCGCCATATCAGCATTGTTATCTGTATTCTTAGACACCCGCAAAACCCGTTCGTTAGTGGTTTTTTGTGCAAAATATGGATTTAATACAAAAAACAGCAATCGAGATGATACAGGATCAAGGCCTTGAATTATACTTTTTTTCGGGCCAGTACGGCAAAATCATACTCTGAATACCTGAAAAATTAAGAATAAAAAAATAAAGAAAAAAATCAAAAAATTACACTTTGGCTTTTTGGAGCGCTAAAATGCAATAGAGTCATCGGAAAGAAACGTCACGTCTCCCCCTGCGTGGCGGGGAATCCGATGGCCAAGCGTCTGATTGAGGGCTGCGACCATGCAATGTGAGCGCGGCCCTCTTTTTTTATGCTCAGGTTATTTGTGGAGTTTTTTGAATTTGCCAAATCACAAAAATCTGAAAATGATTTGTCTATCGTCATGAAATCCGGCACAATGCAGCTATGAATATAAAGACAACCTTGCGTGTGAGATACAGTGAAACCGATCAGATGGGGACTTTCTACAATTCCCGTGCTTTGGAGTGGTTTGAGGTCGGCAGAACGGAATGGCTGAGACAGACCGGTGTGCCGTATACCGAGATGGAGAGTCGGGGCGTGATGTTACCGCTGGTGGAATCGCATGTGGAATACCTCGGACGGGCCAAATATGACGATGAGCTTTCGCTGGATGTCTCAGCCTGTATGACCGGCAAGGCCCGCATGAGATTTGACGTTGAAATTATCCATGCCGGTTCGGAAAAGCCCGTCGCCAAAGGCTATACCGTTCATGCAATCATCAGCCCGGAAGGCAGACCAATCAGGCCTCCTCAGTGGTTCATGGATCTGATTCCGACGGAATAACCAGCCCAACTGGAGCGATAAGCCAGGATGGGACGATAATCAGCACCGGTTGTGATTTTAAAATATCCCTCCCTGTAGTTAGGTATGAATGATATTGATATTCTTCCAACTCGGCCTTACTATTTATAGCGTGTAATTATGATTTTTTATATGGAGACGTAGCAATGTCTGATTTGTCAAAATGTGGTGTAGCGATAGTAGGTTGCGGGACCGTCGGCGGTGCGACAGCGACCATTCTGACTCGCGATAATGCAATACTTTCGGAACGCTCAGGCTGTGCCGTCGAGCTGAAATATGTAGTCGATCTGGACTTTACTACCGCCAGAAAAGTGGGACTCGACGATAGTCTTTTGTGTGATGACCTCGAAAAAGCATTGGCTGACGATTCGGTTGATATCGTTGTCGAACTGGTCGGCGGGCTGACTTTTGCCCGTGAAGTCATCGAACGGGCCATCCGGGCGGGCAAGAGCGTCGTGACTGCAAATAAAGCGCTGCTGGCACATCACGGGCCTGAGCTGTACGCGTTGGCCAGGGCAAATGGTGTGTGCATTGCATTTGAAGCCAGCTGTGCAGGCTGTATTCCCATAGTGCGGGCGCTGAACGAAGGGCTTATCGCCAATCGAATCGACGCGCTTTTTGGTATTGTCAACGGCACATGCAATTTCATTTTGACAGAGATGACCACTAACGGCAGGGACTATTCCGCTGTGCTGGCAGAGGCCCAGGCGGCGGGCCTGGCAGAGGCTGATCCCACTCTCGACGTATCAGGCGGAGATTCCGCCCACAAGTTGGCTATTCTTGCGTCTCTTGGATTCGGCCAGAAGATAGATTTTGATAGTATCCCGCTGGCAGGGATTGACACGCTTGAACTTTGCGACGTTTATTTCGGCCAGGATTTGGGATACGTGCTGAAACTCCTTGCCATCGCGGAACGGCAGGCAGACGGAATCAGTCTGCGGGTTCGCCCTGCGTTTATTTCCATGGAGCATCCGCTGGCGTGGGTTTCCGGCGCGTTTAACGCCGTCAGCGTGTATGGCCATGCTACTGGACATACCATGTACTACGGCAGAGGGGCCGGCGGACTGCCGACCGCCTCTGCAGTGGTGGCGGACATAGTTTCCATCGCTATCGGCTCGGCCCAGCGGACTTTCGAGAACTTGGGCGTCTGGCCCGACCGTGCGGAAGATGCAGCCCAACTGCCCCTCGACGCGGTTATAAGTCGATACTATCTGCGGATTGTCTGCGAGGATCAGCCTGGCGTTTTCGCTGCGATTGCTACCATTCTCGGCAACCACGATATCAGTATTTCGTCGCTGCTGCAGCACGAGCCGCCCGAAGACCTAAAGGGATGTGTGCCGATCGTCATTACTACCCACGAAGCCCTCGAAGGCGATGTTCGTTTAGCCCTGACGGAGATCGATAATCTGCCAGCTGTGAAGGCTGGGAGCGTTTGTATAGAAATTGTTGAAGAGTATCCTGAAGAGCTTTGAGAAAAACAGGATTCCGTAGAAAAACGAATGATGAATAACGAACAAGGAATTTTGAAGTTTGAAGTAAAGAAAAGCGGAGTAGAATACGAATGTTTTTTTAAGTGTTTTTTTGTCATTCCCGCGAAAGCGGGAATCCATGTTTTTTATGAAAGATTATTATGTTTACATCCTGGCCAGTAAGCTCCGTGGTACTCTTTATATAGGCGTGACCAATGACTTGATTAGACGTGTTTATGAACATAAAAATAACCTTATTGATTGCTTTACAAAAAAATATAACGTGCACCAACTCGTTCATTATCAACACACATCTGATATTGAATCTGCGATTCGTCGCGAGAAGCAATTGAAGAAGTGGGAACGCAAGTGGAAGATAGAACTAATCGAAAAAGACAATCAGCAATGGATAGATTTGTACGAAGAGTTAGCGTGACAGAAAAGAAAAATGGATTCCCGCGTTCGCGGGAATGACAAATGGGTGGCTAAGCATGATTAATAACAATTAGCACTAATGCCTAATCCCTGGTGCCTAAAGAGAAAAAAATGAAATATGCAATAATAATACCGGATGGAGCTGCTGATAAGCCTTTGGATGAACTTAAGGGCAGAACTCCTCTGCAGGCAGCGAAAATACCTAATATAGACTGGATCGCCGCTAATGGCAGAATTGGGACGGTTTGCAACGTTCCGCCGAATATCGCGCCGGGTTCGGACGTAGCCATACTTTCCGTGCTGGGCTATGATCCCACTGAGTGTTACACCGGCAGGGCTCCGCTGGAAGCAGCTGCCAAGGGGCTGGAGGTCGGCGCGAGTGACTGGGTATTCCGCTGCAATCTGGTCACGATTATAGATGGGATTATGGAAGATTACTGCGCAGGCCATATTTCGACGGAGGAGGCTGGGGAGATTATCCGCCAACTCAGGGAAAAAATTCAGATGGACAACGTGCAGTTCCACTGCGGTGTGGCCTATCGTCACCTGATGATAATGCCCGGCCCGGTTAATGTCCAGACAGTCCCGCCCCACGATATTCTGGGTCAGCCTATCGACAAACATCTGCCGGTCGGCGAAGGCTCGGAAACGCTTTTGGCGTTGATGAATCAGGCTCGCCAAATCCTGGCTGACAGTGAGATCAACGAGGTG
Source organism: Phycisphaerae bacterium (assembly GCA_963664745.2). GTDB lineage: Bacteria > Planctomycetota > Phycisphaerae > SM23-33 > SM23-33 > B1-G9. Next base: position 215,587 of record CAXXMC010000001.1, on the reverse strand, counting down.
CGGCAGGAGATGGGCGAGAATCTTGCGACCGACATTTGGCTTTGGGGGCAGGGAACCATGCCCTCGCTGGATAGTTTTTATGACCGGTTCGGCAAGCGGGCAGCTGCGATAACCGCGGTGGATCTCGTGCGAGGCCTGAGCAAACTCATAGGCTGGGATGTGCTGGAAGTCGAAGGCGCCACAGGCTACGTCGAAACCAATTACGCGGGTAAGGGCGCCCGGGCCGTGGCTGCGTTGGATGAATACGATATGGTTTTCGTGCATGTCGAAGCCCCCGACGAGGCAGGCCATAATGCAGACATCAACGGCAAGGTCAAGGCCCTGGAGCAGATAGACAAGCATGTGGTCGGCCCGATTCTCGAACGCCTCAAAGCTGAGGGCGACGACTGGCGAATCCTTGTTCTGCCGGACCATCCGACTCCGATTGCACTGCGGACTCATACGTCTGATCCGGTTCCGTTCGCCATGGCTGGTAAACGCATGGAACACGTCCTGGCTGAGCCGTTCTGCGAGGAAACCGCGGAAAAGTCCGACCTCCACATCGACAAAGGCTGTAACATGATGGAGTATTTTTTGACTGTGAGATGAACCCTATTTATGGTTTTATTTAAAAATCACGGGCCGCTGGTTTCGCGTTCTTCATGTTCCCAGTTAATTTGAAGTTGTTCAGCCCGGTGCAGAACCCAGCTGGGGTCTTCGATAGTGCCTCGCGTATCGATAATCGGGATCAGGTTGCGACGATTGATCAGCAGAATAGTGCCCGATTTCGGCTCATTGAAACCCAGCCAGGCTATTTTTTTCGGATCGAAAAAACGGTGAAGGTTTTTTGTCGGCGGGGGACAGCTGGCGATAGAGGCGGGATCTAACGGGCAGGCCTCGGTGGGAATGGTGATCTGGATGACATCGATGGAATCCAGCCAGAGCTGATTGGCCATTTTCTGCAAAGCTGGACTGATATAGCCCGGGTCATCGGCTGGCGGGGCTATGAATCCCACGATGAAGAAAGGCCCGCCGACTTTGTCCAGCCTGATTTCCGAGCCGTCAGGCCTTTGGATGGAGATTCGCGGCGGATATTGGGAGAAGTGGAACAGCCAGGGCGGCCTGACGCCTTCGATAGTGCCAGTGTGCGTCGGCTTATGACACCCAGCTGCAATCATCAGAAAAGCAAACCCGGTAATCCATATAAAATATCTTTTTCTCATCGTGTATACTCCCTTTTCCTCAAGAGTATACACGATACCGCCCAGCCAGGGAAAGACGTTACTTATCGTCTTTCCTGCTGTCCCAAATCCAGTTTCATGATCGACGTCTGTTAATTCTTGGACATGCCGAGGCGCTTACAGGCTGAGTTTGGCCTGCTGTTTTAAATTTCAGGTTTACTGTTACCAAGGATACAAAATCGCCGTTTTCGTCCGAGCCGATACAAATGGTCGAAGTAAAACCATGAATGGTTACGTCATCTGTCTTTTTCAGCATGACGCAGGTTGTAGTCTTGCCGTCTGTCACTGTCCTGTAATACAAGACGCCGTCAAACAGGATATACTGAATCCTGTCGGGGTTTCCCGAACCGGCATTGGGGATAATTTCCAGATAGTTGTAAAAGCTATGTACATCAGAGGCGCTACGAATTTCCCGCATCATCCTTTCCATGATGCTGCGCGCAGACTGCCCCAGCTGCGCTGTCTGAGTGTTTTCCTCGTAGTTCTGGAATGCCCCGCTAAGGGACATGCTGGTTACTCCCATGAGTATACCAAGGATAACGGTGCTTACGAGGAGTTCTGATACTGTAAAAGCTTCATTCTTGCGGTTATTTTCAAATCTAACCTGGGGTGCAAAATTTTCGGACATTTCAAGGCCTCCATTTAAGGCAAAGTTAAATTGTAGTTAGGGAGCTTTTGGTAATTTTTTTTGGGGTCTGGCTATGGACAAAGCCAAGATATGAAACAATTACGCAAAGTGCCCGGGAAGCAGGTTCGAAGATCGCTTCCACTTAAAGAGAACATACGATATATTTTTTTTGAAGCAAAGTTCAGAGGATTTTTTACATGGCAATTTAAGTGGTGTTTAATTAGAGTGATTTGCCGTATTTATTGAAAGGTATCGTTAGATTTTATGCAATCAGCTGATCAGAATCGAAAATTCCAGACTGGCAACGTGCTGGTTATTTCCGTTGCGCACCTGATTCACGACATATATTCTTCGTTCCTGGCCCCGCTGCTGCCCATGTTGATAGAGAAGTTCAGTCTGTCCCTGTCAGCTGCGGGTTTGCTTTCGGTATTTGCCAGAATTCCTTCGCTGTTTAATCCGCTGATAGGTCTGATCGCAGATCGGATCAAGATACGATATTTCATCATTTTTTCTCCCCTGGTGACTTCGATATCGATGAGTTTGCTGGGTTTGGCGCCGAATTATGTAGCCCTTGTGACACTCCTTTTCATAATGGGGCTCAGTGCCGCGTGTTTTCACGTCCCAGCCCCGGTAATGACTAGGCATGTATCGGGCAATAAGGTCGGATTGGGCATGAGTTGCTTCATGGTTGGTGGGGAATTAGCTCGTTCGCTTGGGCCTTTGGTTATTCTAGGGGCGGTTTGGCTTTGGGGGCTTGGCGGGACGTATTGGTTGATCTGGTTTGGGGTTTTGGCTACGGCGCTTTTGTACTGGAGGCTGCACGATATAAAAATCTCAGACGATTTTCGCCATCGCAAAGCCGATCATCCCAGTCCGGGCAAAACATTGAAGCAGGCAAGACGAGTACTGATAGTGATTTTTGGAATATCATTATGCACTGGATTGATGAAAGCCTCGCTGACGGTCTTTTTGCCTACTTATCTTCATATTGAAGGCGGAAGTTTCTGGCAGGGGGGTATTTATCTCGCGATAATCCAGTTTGCCGGAGTTCTGGGCTTATTTGTGATGGGGTCGTACTCCGATAAGATAGGCAGGCGGACTTCTCTGATTATAACAGTGGTAATTACGCCAGTGCTAATGTGGGTATTTTGTAAATTTGGCTGTCAATATCCCATTCCGATCCTGATAGGGCTTGGATTCTTCCTGTTCGCACCTGGCCCGGTGTTCCTGGCAGCCGTTCAGGATATTCGTTCCGCCAGGCCTGCGTTTATTAACAGTATTTATATGACTATCAGCTTTGTTGTGGGATCTGTTACGGTAATGCTGGTTGGCATGATGGGGGATCGGATCGGTTTGGAAAAGACTTTCCAAATCGCAGCGGGGGTGGCCTTTTTAGCGATTCCTTTTGCATTGGCCTTGCCAGAGAAGATCGATGGCGGTGAAAAAACGCCCTCTTTAACCGAAAATGGACTATAAATGCACTGAAACGATGATTTTATCCTCTTTACTGTAAGAGAATTAAAAAAATCTTAAGCTACAGCGGAATGTCTCTGTTGCCGATAAATAAGAATCCATTGTGGTTTTATGGATGATGGTTTGAAAACAATTTGTTTCTTTTATTTTTTTTCTAAAAACGCTAGTATTTTATGAACCCATAGGCATTGTCATTCGTACAAAAGGATGGCAATCAAAATTTAGAACGTTTTTTGGAGCAAAAAAGCATGGCTCATGACCTTTTTCACGTTCACGATCACGAGTGCGACCATAGTCTCAAGGAACAGACAGGCCGGGCTACCCTGCTGATGGTAGGTATCCTTCTCGGCGGTGTGTTTGTGCTGCTTAGTTACGTCTCCGACCTGGTTTTCCGAAGCTACACTGTTGATGGTCGAAATCCATACAGCGACGCGTTGGCCTTGCTTGGCGCGATCCTCCTTGGAGCCCCGATCGTGTGGCATTCCATGAAGGAAATGATCCAGGGGCACACTCATATGGATGAGCTTGTAGCCCTGGCGGTGGTTGCTGCAATAGCGTCGATTGACTACAAGGCAGCCGGTGCCGTAGCGTTTTTCCTGCTCCTGGCCAATCTTGTCGAAACCAGAACCGCACTCGGCGCCCGGGCCAGTATCGAAAGTCTCCTACATCTGGCACCGAAGAAGGCTGTGCGTCTTAACGCAGCTGGGGAAGAGGAAGATGTCGATCCCCGTGAGCTGAATATGGGCGATATCGTTCGTGTCAGGCCCGGCGAAAATATCCCCGCAGACGGCGAGGTTATCCACGGTCAGACTTCCGTAAACCAGGCCAACGTTACCGGCGAGTCCCTCCCGGTAGACAAAATAGTCGGTGACGAGGTTTTTTCCGGTACGAGTAACGAGACTGGTGCTATTGATATCAAAGTCAGCCGGGCCGGTGAGGACACCACGCTGGGTCGGGTCAAGAAATTGATTATCCAGGCAGAAGCTACCCGCCACCCGATCATGCGACTCGTTGACCGCTACGCCGGTTTCTACACACCGACTGTTCTCATGGTAGCTGCGACTACTTTATATTTCACACGCGATTACAGCAGATCGGTGACCATGCTGGTCGTAGCCTGTCCGTGTGCGTTGATTCTCGCGGTTCCCACAGCCATGGTTGCCGCCCTCAGTTGTGCAGCGAGGCTGGGCATCCTTATAAAGGATGTGTCCATGCTGGAAGTGGCCAAAGAACTCAACGCCTTCGTTTTTGACAAAACCGGTACGCTCACGACGGGCGAACTGAGCGTTACCCGCATGATGCCGGCTCCGGATGTTGACGGAGCCGACCTGCTGGCCACAGCTGCTTCGCTTGAACAGATGAGCCGCCACCCCGTAGCCCGAGCCATCGTAGCCATTGCCCGCCAGGCCAGGATCGACCTGCCCAAGCCGGACTCCTTCGAGGAAGTCTCAGGTCTGGGCGTAACGGGCAGGCTTAACGGGAAAGATATCAACATCGGTCGGCGGAATTGGCTGGCCGAGAAGGGCGTTTGCTTCGACTGCATGAGTGACGCGAAATATGCCGAGCCGGAAGGTCTGAGTACGCTTTACGTCGTTCGCGACGGGGTAGTGCTTGGCTGGGTCGGTTTGGAAGACCGAACGAGAAAAGAAGCCCGTGTCGCAATGGATCAACTGCGGGCAGAGGGCATTCGGGAACTGGCGATGATCACCGGCGACCGCTGGTCGGTCGCTCACCGTGTTGCCCGTGAGATGGGCTGTACGGAAGTCCAGGCAGAGGCACTCCCAGCCGATAAACTTGAACTTGTCGGCGCGATGCGCAAGCAGGGTTACAAAGTTGCCGTCGTCGGCGACGGCGTGAATGACGCCCCGGCCCTGGCTGCGGGCGACCTGTCAATTGCGATGGGTGCCGCCGGTAGCGACGTGGCCATAAACTCCGCAAATATCGCACTGCTGAATAACGATCTGAAACGGCTGCCCTTCCTGATTCACCTCAGCCGGCAGACGAGCAGGGTTATCCATCAGAACCTGATGTTCGGCATGTTTTTCATTATCCTCTTCATGATCGGGGCGGGGCTTGGCAAGATTCCGCCGATCTGGGGTGCAGTATTACATATGATCAGCGCCACAGTCGTTATTTTCAACAGTGCCCGCCTGGTTCGTATGGGTGAAGACCTGCACGCCAGCGATGTGGCTGAGGAACAGGCTGTGAAACCAAAGGTCGAGTATGTTCAGTAGTCAGGATTCAGTAGTCAGGATTCAGAAATCAGACAAAATGGATTCCCGATCAGGTCGGGAATGACAAGAAAAAAATGGATTCCCGATCAGGTCGGGAATGACAAGACAAAACGGATGTAAGCGGATTGCAAGGCTGAAAAGCAGATTGCACTAAGTTGTTTTGGTTAGCGCGAAAAATCCGTGAAATCTGTGGACTAAAAAAAAATAACAGTGTCGTTTGTGGTAAGCTTTTTGGCTTTTAGAAATAAGGTTAAACGGATTTGAAATGATGACGGGTTTTGGGCAAAAGCAGGGCAGCAAAGACCATGCCGCTGATGATAGTAAGCATCAGCAGGCCTGGGCCGGACTGCATGAACTGCAGTGCGTTTGTCCAGTTGCTTGGCAGAAATCGCACAGCCAGGCCCGCAGCGAACGTTATGCCGAAAATGGCGAACACCGTCCAGAACGCCCACTTCTTCCCAGAGCCGAAAGCGCTCCAGATAGCCCAGCCGAGTGCGGCGGAGATGAGCATGACTGCCACAGCGATCAGCCCCGTAAGATTGTAGGTTCTCGCCTGGGTCAGCATGATGCCTGCTGCGATAACCGTAATAATCACGACGATTCTGCCAACACCGCTGAGCAGGCTGACCGTGCCCGGCAACGAGCCGGACGAACCCTGAGCTTCGATCTGCCGGCGTTGGAAGAGAACTATTCCGATAGCAAGCACAGCTGTGGTGTAGCAGGCGAAGTACAGGAACTTCATGCCTACCAGCGAGAGGGGCATATCCCAGTTTCTCGCAAGGGCGTCGAGCGGATAGAAAACGGTGAGGTTGGGCAGAATCCAGCCGAGCACCTTGACGCCGAACGCTTCTCCCATGCCGCCCGTAGCCAGGTCGTTCATACTGGTGATTATGTATTCGTGCATCGAGCCGGCGAAGAGAATTGCGAGGGTAATCAGCAGGGTAAGGATTTGTCCGACCCTTGTGCTTGCAGCGACGGCTATGGCGGTCATCAGAATCACAGCCAGGTATATCAAGAGAATCGCCAGCATCAGTTGCGTACCGATGAGGTCGGGGCCGAAGGTCTGGGTGAGAGGTACGATTTCCCATTTAAGTCCCACAACGCTCATGGCTGCAAAGCCTGCAGTAAGCGTTACGAGCAGGGCGATCGCAGCAGAGGATATGAAAGCCCAGCCGAACATGAAATTTCCAGCTCCCGCGATGAAAATGGCCAACCCCAGGCCAACACAGCCAAATACCACGACAGGCCAATTGATTGGTGTGGAAGCGTTGGAAACGACTTTATGATGAACGGTCATCAGAAAAACCACCATGCCCAGGTAGTACGCCAGCGTCACAGCCAGGGATACTCCGCTGAATTTCCCCAGGACAAAAACGCTTCTCGGCACGGGTTTGGCAACTACGGTCAGCGCGGTTTTGTCTTCGATCTCTCTGCTGATGGTGGCAGAGGCGCTGAACGTAGCTGTGATAAGTCCCATCAAGAGCAGGGTACTCAGGCCGAGGTTTTCGAGCATTTGCTGGTCGGAGGCGGTGTAGTCTCCTTCGCCGGCGTTGCCCATAGTCCAGCCGGACAGGGGCAGGCTTATCACGAGCATTGCGAAAGTCAGGAAGAGCATCACGCCGAAAAGAGGCTGGCGGATGGTCTGCACGAACGTATTTTTTGTAATAGCCCAATATTGAATCATCACCTAATTGTAAAGCCGAACGTTTTAAATGCAACCCCTGTAATTGCGAGAAAATTTTCGGCTGAGAGGCGTAGCGAATGAAAAATCAGAAACGTGGAAAGAATGTCGCCATTGTCGGGACTGTTCTCCAGGCGATCATATCGCTTGTTATGGTCGTGATATGGAGGCTGACCGGGTCTACAGCTGCCCTTGCGAGCTTATGGCTGCTTCTTGGCGGAATACCGCTTTGGCTTGTTACGGCGATTCTTTTTTACGCCCGCCAGCTTGAGAAGCAGGAAGCCCTTGAGCTGCAGGAAATGCAGGTTCGCGGCGGAGGCGATGTCGGAAATATTTTTGACGAGTCAAGCCAGTTGGCTCTCAAGCCCGCTGCCAGCAGGGTCCTTTTCTTTGAACGCTGGATAGTTCCGATCTTCACGCTTCTTTTCGCTGCCTACAACGCGGCGATGGCAATTCTCATGTTGCTGTACGTCCGCAAATTGGAAATGCCTGCCCTTAAGAACACCGCTGAGGGGGCCGTATTCCTTGTGCTCATAGGTTTTGGCGCCTTCCTGTTCAGCCGATATTGCACAGGCATGGGCAGCATGAGTCAGTGGCGAATCCTGCGGGCTACGGGCAGCTTCATGTTGATGTGCGCCCTGTTCATAACCGCTGTTTTTGTCTCATTGATCCTGGTCAATCAGCAATACGATGTGGTTGAAGTAATCGTCTCGTATGTCCTGCCTGCCATTCAGGTTATCTACGCTATTGAGTTGTTGCTGAACTTTATTCTGGACATATACAGGCCTCGTGTGCCTGGTGACGAATATCGTCCAAGCTATGAAAGTCGACTTTTTGGGCTTCTGGCAGAGCCAGGCCGGGTCGGACACTCCATCGCTGATACGGTTAACTATCAGTTCGGATTTGAAGTCTCCGGGACCTGGTTCTATCAGCTGATTTCCAAGGCGTTCGTGCCGCTGTTGATCTTCGGCGTGATAATAATGTTCCTCATGAGTTCGGTCGTTATCGTGCAGGACGGCGAACAGTATGTCGTCAAGCATTGGGGCAAGATTTCGCCCGAACGTGCCATGCTTCAGCCTGGCCTGCAGTTCAAATGGCCTTGGCCTATCGACACCGCTCAGCAGTTTGAGACAGGTGTAATCCATGAGGTGGTACTCGGCGTAGGCGACAAAGTTGAGGCTGAATATACCAAAGACGGTGAGCCGTTGATTCTCTGGACCAAAGAGCATGGCTATGGCATGCAGCTGGAACGCGATTTTCTGATCGGCGTGCCTCCTCGGGAAGAATTGCGTGCCGAGAAGGAAGGCGACAGCAAGGCCCCAGCTGTGAGTATTATCAAACTTGTGGTGGTGGTGCAATATCGTGTGACCGACCCCTACAAATACGGCTATAAATACACCGACGCCAAAGAACTGCTGAGCTGTATCGCCGATGAGGAAATGGTTCAGTATTGCGCTTCGGCGACGTTGGACCAGGCCTTGCCGGGCGTTACGGACAGGCCTCAGGCTATTATGACATTCGGCCGCGAAGCAGCTGCCAAGGAACTGCAAAAACTTATCCAGGACGAACTTGACAGGGTCGATCTGGGCGTGGAGATAGTTTTTGTGGGCATTGTCTCAGCCCACCCGCCGTCGGAGGCTGTCCCGCAGTTTGAAAAAGTTCTGGAGACCGAGAGGCTGCAGGATCAGCAGCGTTACAAAGCTCAGGCAGATGCTAACAAGATTCTCTCTGACGTTGCAGGCAACCCCGACAATGCCCTGGAATTGTTTCTCGCCCTTCGCAAGGCGGAGGTTTTTGAGGGATTGTCGAAAGTCAAGGCTGACAACGCCGTTTTTGCCAAGGAGATAAAAGAATCCGTCCGTCAGACGCAAGGTCAGGTTACGGCATTGGATCTGGAAATTTATCGCGAAAAACTTCTTGGCAAGCGAGAGTCCGAAATGTCGAACAGCGTCAGGCTGCGAGACGGATATCGTGAATTCCTGGATCAGTTACAGCTGGCCCAGGAGCAGCGGGAATCTTTTGACTACGAGTCTGCGATCAAAGCGGCTACAAGTCGAATCGATTCGTTATTTGCAATGCTGGAAGGCACCCCAGCCAAGCTGATCGCAGAAGCGCAGACATATCGCTGGGAGAAACAGCTCCGTGAGCAAACTGCGCTGGAAACTTATCAACGGATGCTCCTGCCGTTTAACGAATCTCCGCGAGTATACATGTTCGACAGATATATGGATGTACTGGATGAAACCCTGCCGGGTATGAAAAAATACGTCATTGGCGTTGATCGCAAACTCCTCGACCTCAGGCTGAACCTGGAACAGCAACGAAGCATTATCGGCGAGGGACTCGAAGGCGCTACCGGCGCGAATTGACAGGAAAGCTTATAAACAGGCAGACTATAAAATAGAAGGAATGGAATAATGAAGAAGCATATTGGAATGATTATCCTGGTTTTACTGGCTATAGGCGTGTTGCTTGTCAGCACGGTGGCTTATGTGGTTGACGAGACCAAGGACCTGATCCTTATCACGCGTTTCGGAAAAATCGAAAGGGTTGTGGACGGCCAGACCAACCCCGGGCTGCATTTCAAGCTGCCCTGGCCTATCGAAAGGGTGATCCGTTACGATTCTCGGAATCATGTACTGGTTTCTCCGCACAGGCAGTACAACACAGCTGAGAAGTACAACATCATGGCTACGGTTTTCTGCACTTGGCGGATAGATGATCCCGAAAAATTCTTCCAGGCCAAGAAGACCGCAGCCCAGGCAGACCCTGCTATCAGGGCGCTTCTCAGTAGCGAGACCGCCAGCGTCATTGGCCAGGCCCAACTGGATCAGCTCGTGAATACAGACCCGAAGAAGATGAAAATTTCCGAGATCGAAGACCAGATAATGCAACGTGTACAGGTGCGAGTAAAAAATGACTACGGCGTGGAGCTTACGGAAGTTGGACTCAAATCCCTTGGATTGCCTCAGTCGATTTCCACAGCTGTCATTACCGCTATGAGCGAAGAGCGCAGCAAGGAAATTACCAAGTACCAGGCTGAGGGCCAGGCTACCGCGGATGCGATAGTAGGTCGAGCCACCGCAGCTAAGAAGAAGATTCTGGAATTTGCGCGTCGCAAGGCTGCGGATATCCGCACGCAGGGCGAAGCGGCAGCAGCTGAGTCTTACGCGAAGTTCAAACAGGATCCTGAATTCAGCATGTTCCTCCGCTCACTGGAATCCCTGAAGGTCAGCCTGCAGGATCGTACCGATTTTGTGCTCGATTCAGGTGTAATGCCGATTCTGGGATGGCTGAGAACCGAGCCGACCCTGGATACTTTCAAAGCGACATCGGATAAGAAGTAGATTACAACCACAGCCAGAAGCTGTGAAAATTCATAGGAATGATTGCAAACCACAGCCCGCAAGGCTGTCCTGATAACGAGAGATTGAATATGGCAGAGCAGAATCTCGAAAATAATGAGAATTCAAAATTGTCCGCCAGCCTGACAGGCCCGGACGATGACAAACAGGTCGACATGGCGATGAAAAGCCTTTCTGATGCCTTGCAGGTAAGCTTCAGATTGTTGAGCTTTATCATGGTTCTGTTTGTCATACTGTTCCTTGCTACGGGCATTGAGTTTATCCAGCCTCAGGAACAGGGCATTGTAAAGGTCTTCGGCCAGGTGACGCGGGTTGCCAAGAACGGACTTGTTTACAATTGGCCTTTCCCGATCGGCGAGATCCAGAAAGTCAGTACGCAGGAACGCAGGTTGACGGTGGAGAACTTCTGGCTGTTCGAGACGCCGGATCAGAGAGTCACTCCTCTTGCGCAGCGACGTCGCTCGCCTGACGGTCTCAGGCCAGGTTGGGACGGATATCTGCTGACCGGCGACCGTAACCTGATTCACCTCAAGTTCGTCTGTGCGTATCGGGTTCAGAATCCACTTGCACTGACGTCTAACATTGAAAATCTCGATAAGATGATGGAAATGGTTCTTTGCAACGCAGCTGTGTATTCAGCCTCTACCAGAACAGCTGACGCTATCCAGATCGACCATACGGGCTTTTTGAATGAGGTACAGGAAGTCGCCCAGGCGCAGATCGACGCCTTGCTTGGACTCAAGCCCGATGAGCCGCACGCTGTTGTAATTAACAATGTACTATTGCCTCAGGGCGATTCCAAAACCTGGCCGCTCGGGGCGTACAGCGCCTATGAACAGGCACAACGCGCCAAATCGGAAAAACAGACCGTCATCAACAAGGCCATTGCTGAAGCAAAGCAGACCCTCATTGGTGCCGTCGGTGCGAAACACTATTCGGAGTTTGTGGGCAATCCGTGGGAAAACGCCGCGATTCAAAGGCAGAACACCCTGGCCGGCACGGTGGATAATGAAAAATATAATCTCATAGGTCAGCTGGGCATTGCTGAGGATCGTAACGCTATGAGTTACGCATCGAACGATGAAGAAGCTGAGCAGATAAAGAAAATCATTGCTGAAAAAGAAGATATCCGTCGGGAAATCGACCAGATTCTCACGACGACGACCCTTGGCGGCGAGGCAAGCAGTATCATAGCCGAGGCTGAGTCGGAGAAGACGCGGACTATCCAGAACGCCCAAAGGCGGGCAAAGAGATTTGTGGATTTATTGGCCCAGTATCGTAAAACTCCCAAGCTGTTCCTGGAAAAAATGTGGGCCGACGCAATCGATGACGCGTTCAGCAGGGAAACGAACCAGAAACATTATTTCCTGCCCGGTGCGGAAACTTATGTGTTGTATATGAACACGGACCCGAAAATTACGCAGCAGATTCGTAATTACGAGCGAAAGCTCAAAAACGCAGATGAGAAGAAATGACATGTTCCCGGCCTGGCTATCGGTCTGGGCCTGAGAAAAAGAAAAGAATGAATATGGCTATATCGAGCGAGTATGTAGTGCATACGGTTGGTTTGACGAAGGTTTTCCGCGACTTCTGGTTGCGGGAGAAAGTCACAGCTGTGTCTGACCTCAATCTTGAAATTCCGCATAAACAGGTCTTCGGCCTGCTTGGCCCGAACGGATCGGGAAAGAGTACCACGCTCAAGATGATCCTTGGCCTGCTTTTCCCGACCAAAGGTTCCATTTCCATTTTCGGCAAACATCCGACAAACGTCCGGGTCAAATCCAACATTGGGTTCCTGCCGGAAGAGTCGTACCTGTATCCGTTCCTCGATGCCCGCGAGACCCTTGATTTTTACGGCAGGCTTTTTCATCAACCTCGCCAGCAGCGTTTGCGACGCATAGATATGCTGTTGGAAATGGTGGGCCTGGGTGGCGTGGCGTATCGGCGGGTGGGCGAATACTCCAAGGGCATGCAGCGACGTATAGGCCTGGCCCAGGCGCTTATAAACGACCCCGACCTGCTGATTCTCGACGAGCCGACCAGTGGACTTGATCCGCTTGGAACGAGACAGTTCAAGGATCTTATCCAGACCCTGGCTGAGCGGGGCAAGACCGTGATTCTATCCAGCCATCTTCTCGGCGATGTCGAAGACGTATGTGATCACGTCTGTATTTTATACGGCGGCAGGCGTAGAGCACAAGGCGAGGTAAACGACCTGTTGGCCCAGAAGGATCTGACCCAGATAACCACGGATGGCCTGGACGATGCGACCTTGCAGAAAGTTCGACAGATAATAGCGGAGTCCGGCAGAGATGTTTTTGATGTGACTTATCCCAAGGATAAGCTTGAAACGCTGTTCCTTCGGATAGTCGAGGAAGCCCAGAAGCAGAAGCTTTCCACCGGCGGAGCCATGGCTGGCGGAAAGATGGCTGGTTTCCTGACCGGCAAAGATGCCCCGGAGGGCAAGGACCTGATCGAGGCCTTGGTTCAACGAACCGAGCAGCAGGCTGAGAGTGAAACTCAGCCGACGCCAGCTCCTGAGCCTTCAAAGGCGGATCATGTTGATAAGGATGTTCTCGGTGACCTGATAGCTGGGAAACCGGAAGAAACTACAGACACCAAAAACAACGTTGTTAAAAAACCTCCCGTGGATTCTGGCCCAGCCAAGCCGGTCGAAGCTGATCGCGGAATTATCGATGGTCTGCTTGGCGGCGATGAAGACCAGAACGGAAAGGGCGAGGCATGAACAGTATCTGGGCCGTAGCCAGACATACTTTCGCTCAATGTTTGCGCATGAAAATCGCAGTGGCGTTCCTGTTGCTGTTGGCGGTTTCGCTTGCGGTTTTGCCTTTCATAATGAAGGGTGACGGAACGCTGGCAGGGGGTATCCGAACCTGTCTGAGCTACAGCGTGCGAATCACGGGCGTATTGCTTTCGATCGTTACCGTGCTTGTTACGGTAGGTGTGGTCAGCGGCGACATTCGCGAGAAGCACATTTTCCTGCTGGCTGCGAAGCCTCTTGCCAGGTGGGAATACATGATAGGCCGATGGTTGGGCGTTGTTCTGCTGAACGCGGTGTTGCTGGGCATAGCTGGTCTGTCTATTTATTTCGTGGTTCAGCATCTCCGTTCGGGGGTGGCGTCGAGTGTGATTGACCGTCAGGTTGTGGAGACTGAGATTTTTACCGCTCGTAATGAGATCAAGCCCCAACGGCCTGATATTCAGTCCGTTGTTGAAAAGCGGATTGAGGAACTAAAGAAGAACGGCCAGTATGAAAGTATCGTCAAGGATTTCCAGGACAAGAATAATATTCCCGCTGATAAGGCCCAGGAACTTCTTATTACCATGTTCAGCCAGGAAGCCCTGGCTGCGCGGGAAGTTGCTCCGCCGAATGGCCTGTTGACGTGGACTTTCAAGGATGTTGACGTTGCGGGCACAACCCAGCAGGGTCAGGGCAAGATACTGGACATGAACAAGCAGGCAGGCCGGTATAGGATTCAGGCGTCGCCCAGACTGGTCGGTCATCTTTTCAGTCAGGGCCCTGTGGAGATCAACGGAATAGCTGGCAGGGTTGTCGCAATAGGCCAGGATAAAGCGGAGGGGGAGATTGATATTGCTTTCGATCAGGCAGAGATGCAAAACGCTATTGTTAAGGATATGGAGACAGGCCAGGCTGTGACGGTTAAGGTCGAGCCGACCTTCCAGTTCAAATATAAAGTTACAGTGATAGGTGATCTCAGACCGGGGCAGTCTTCGGTCTACCGCGAGTTATTGTTCGGCAAGCCCCCGGTTTTCAGGATTAAATCTGATACGCCCATTAAGTCGGCGACGTCCGTTACAGTCCCAGCGCTGAAATCTCTCAGGACGGGCGACATTCAGATTGGTTATTGGAATCGTCCAGCCCCGCTGACCGGCCCGATGCAATTTTATATGCCGATCAATCCCGTCCAGATATCTTACAAGGACGTTTCGATTCTTTACAGAATAGGTGACTTTGACGCCAATTTTTTCCGGGCCATGCTGCTGGTGTTCTGCCAGCTTGTGTTCCTGGCAGCATTGGGGATTTTCTTCGGCTGTTTTCTGTCATTTCCCGTTGCGTCGCTGGCTTGTATGGTACTGCTGGTGTGTGGCTGGATGATGAACTGGCTGGTAGATGCGGTAAAGTGGAGTTCCAAGGGAGGCGAATTCAGCTTTGTGGGTGCTTCCGGCAAAGGTGTTCTGATGTTGACAAAGATTCTAATGCCGAATCTTTCCGAGACTTCCCCAGCTGAGCGACTCGTTGACGGTATTTTTATTTCATGGTCAACCGTGGGCGACGCTGCGATAACCGGCATCGCCATACGGGCAGTTTTCTTCCTGGCTGTCGGATGCCTGATATTCCATAAGCGGGAACTTGCAAAAGTTCAGGTGTAAGTCAGGATTCAGTAGTCGGGATTCAGTAAGAATAAAAATGAACACGAATTACACTGATTATGACGAATTTTACGTATGTTTTATTATAACAAAAACAATATTTGTGAGATTCGTTTTCATTAGTGCAATTAGTGTTCTGTTGTTTGGGAACTTATAACTTTTAACAGGTTAAAAATAATGGCAGGTCACGCGAGATTAATTCAGGTAATATTTCTGGTTTTGGCAATTGGGCTGATAATAGTCGGCGGCATGCTCCAGAAACCCATTCAGCAGCAGAGTCTTGACGCTGAACTGATTACCCAAGAGTCCGCGGGCGTCCTTAAACAGAATCCTGAACTTGGGGTTTTGACTGCAATTCCCGGCGGATTACGGGTTCTGGGTGTGAATGTATTGTGGATTCGTTCGCAGGAGCTACACCAGGAGGGGAGGCATTACGACGCCTTACAGATGGCGGAAATGATCTGCCAGCTTCAGCCTTATCATCCGGGCGTCTGGGCGTTCCAGGCCTGGAACATGGCTTGGAATATTTCAGTTACATGTAAGACTCCCGAGGAACGCTGGAAGTGGGTTTATAACGGTGTGGAACTGCTTCGTGACCGGGCCTTGGTTTACAATCCGCGAAGTTTGCCGCTTTATAAGGAATTATCCTGGATTTTCTTCTCCAAAATGGGCGGAATGCTGGATGACCAGCATTTGTCCTATAAGGAAAGATGGGCTGGGATTATGCAGAACCTTCTCGGTGCGCCGCCCTTTGATAACAGTCTGAAACTGACGTTGGCGGAGGAAACCGACACGGTTATCGAGGCCTTCCGAAAGATAGCCCAGGCTCCGCTTGACAAATCACCTGAACGACAGGGCAGAGACATTATTCAGAAGGACAAGCTTAAAGAGTTGATGCAAGACCCAGCCGTGTCTGACTACGCCAAACGCCTGGCTGAGAAGAATATTTTTATCGACGATACCATGCTCTCTGCCTACAACCAGTTCAGTCTGGACTACGCCGCCGATTGTATGCGGATTGTTCCGCCTGCGCTTACGACGGAGAACGACAAGGCTATCTCACAGATAATAAACGATCCCCAATCCGCTGAAGCCCGCGAAAAAATACTGTCTTTTGTTCGCGCCCAGATTCTCTGGAACAAGTTCCGGATGGACCCTGCCTTCATGTTGGGGCTGATGGAAAAATACAAGATTCCGCTGGATTGGCGACACACGATGTCGCACGCATTGTATTGGGCTGAACTTGGCATGGTGGTCTGTAAGATTGATAATCCTCGCCAAAAGGGGGCACTTAATAATGCCCGTAACGTTTTGAACAGCCTGAAAACAATGACGGCTACCGGTATGATCGCAATGGGGAACAGGCCTCAGAAACCTCTCTATCCGTATTACTACGAGTCGGCTGACCTGCGATATATCGAGCCTTCGAATCAGCAGCACCTTGCTTATATCGATCAAATTCTCAAAAATCAGGAATCTCTGCCGAAAAGCCAGCAGAAGGAATTTGATAAGAATATTCTGAAATCAGGCCATGTTAATTATCTTGAAGAATGCATTCGATATCTTGTTGCTGACGGGCGGGTCGCACAGGCACAGAAGTATTTTGACTTCATTCGAGATAAGTACAAGATGAAGGGGCCTGATTGGGATTTTGACCTCGTGGAAGATTTTGTTATCCACAACATGACCCAGGAAGGCTCGCCACGCTATGTCGTCGTAAAGGAACTGCTGGACAGTACTCTCAAGCGGGCGTTTATTTCAAGAGGCCTGTATGACAATGAAGCTGAGTATCGTAAACAACTCTCCCTTGCCTTGAGGATTTACAAAGCCTATCAGAACAAGGCAGTGGACAGGATGAAAATGCACCCTGACTTCAATTTCATTGCGGGCATTTTTCTCATGGAACTACTCCAAAATCCCAGGAAGTTCGGCCTGAGTTTGGACCTCCAACAACTCAGCGATATTTATACCGCAATGAACGACCAGCCTCAAATGCAGATACCTGCCTATTTAAGACTGGAAATACCATTCAAAAGATTTTGCGACGCGGAAAAACTTGATATGAACAAGGCTTTTCCGAAACCACCAGGCCTGGAGGAATATCGCAAAAAACTCCAGGAAAAACTGGTTAAGCCAACAGGACAAAACGGGTAATAGAGATTAGGCAACAGGAAAGAAGAAGGCCTGGAGAATTATTCATCTTCCTCTACAGGCGGTTCCTTCAGGCCCAGTTCTACGTCCGGGTCTGGATAATTCACTTCCGTCCAGTGTTTTGGCTTTTCAGTATTCTCACTTTCGGACTCGTATGGGTTTGTGTCATTTTCTGACACGGCATTCTCGTCAGTATCCGGAACCTCCTCAGCTACAAGAGCAAGTCGAGTTCGAGACTCCTGGTCAAGGAATTCCACTTCGAATGTCAGTCCGTTGCGGTAGAGGCAACGAACTTTCACAGCTATGGTTGCCAACACGCCAAATAAAGCCAACGCCAGAAACACCCTGCTGATATTATTCCCCGCCAGCGCAACAGCCAACAATATCAGCGCCGCCGCCAAGAGCAACATCTGAATAGTCGGGATGGCCCGGTCGAATTTCACGATTCGGATTTTTTCGATATTGTTCACGTTATTTTCAGTCTGTTCGTCACACATGCGATTATCAGTACCATTTTTGGGTTAACAAATCAATATTCAATCGGCAATGGAAAAGGACTGGCCTGGTTTGAGAATGGTGACCGGGCAGGGGGCCAGGCCCGCGAAGGTTTTGGCATCGTCATCCTGGCCTACGATTTCGCCCCAATGACAGGGGATGGCTCGGCCTGGGGCAATGTCCACGCAAGCCTGAGCAGCTTCCGCTGCGGTCATGGTATATGTTCCCCCGATAGGCAGCAGGGCCAGGTCAATATCGCGTAATTCCTTCATTTCTGGAATCAGATCGGTATCACCTGCGAAGTAGACCCGCTGCCCAGCGAGGCATATAATCGCGCCGCACCAGTCATTGTTTTTGGGGTGAAAGTCTTTGCTGATGTTATAGGCAGGCACGGCTTCGATGGTAACGGGGCCGATTGCGACGGACAGGCCTGGCGAGATTTTCTGAGCTGTAAGAAACTTGTCAGCTACACAAGCAGGGCCAACGACAATCCCATCGGGCTTGGACACGTTGCGGACGTCCTCTGGCGAGCAGTGATCATAATGGCTGTGCGAGATAAAAATGACATCTCCATCTTTTGGCTGATCGTCAATTTTCCAAGGATCGGTATAGACGACGATTTTGGCACTCTTAGAAGCCAGGCGAAACCCCGAGTGTCTCAGCCAGGTAATTTCCAATGACATTTTTTTATCCTTTCTACCTGTCCGGTCTTTTTCTTGTCCCGAAAATATCTATCCCCAAACTATCAGCTTCATATAACACTAAAAGAATCCATATATTTATAGGCGAAAAAACATCGAGAGTGAAAAAAAAATATTGTCAGGCAGAACTTACTTGAAATAGTACGTCAGAGGTCCTATATAATACATGGAGAAAGGTTATTCAATTTTATGTTGGCTATGACGAAAAAAACAGGCTATGGCCTGATTGCGATGACCCATCTTGCCAGGTTGCCCCAGGGGCACTTGGCCAGTGCCAGGGAAATTTCCGAGCATTATGAGATTCCGCTGGCTTTGCTGATGAATATTCTAAAGGAACTTGCCTCAGCGGGTTATGTAAAGTCGGTGAGAGGCTCACACGGCGGATATCACATTCTCAAGCCTCCGAACGAGGTTAATTTTGTGGGATTGATGGAGGTATTGGAAGGGCCTATGAAGTTGGCAGAGTGTGTGATGGAAGATGTTTCCGGTGGTCTGGACAATGGAAAATGCGAACTTATGGAAAAATGTCCGATTTCCGACCCAATTCACCGCGTGCATCGCAGGATTCGTGATTTTCTGATTGAGTTGACATTGGCTGACGTGATGGACTCACCGCCAGCCGATGCCGTGGCGAGATGAAGTAATATGAATCTCAAAGTGACCGGTTTGGTTGACCTTGGTGTGGGTCAGATGGCTGGTTGACTGGTAAAAGATTACAAAACACCTCTTATTGACCGAATTATAAAAACCCGCAAAAAGCATGAAATCTTGAGCCGAAAAAGTTTTTGTGTATTTTTTTACTGATCAACCAGTTACCAGTCAACCGGTAACTCAAACGGTCAGTTTGAGTATTAATGATGAATATTAAAAATTTGGAGAACAAATTTTGAAACTGCCTATTTACATGGATAATAACGCAACCACGCCCGTGGACCCCCGAGTGCTTACTGCGATGTTGCCGTTTTTTACTGATCATTTCGGTAATGCCGCCAGCAGGAGTCACCCATTTGGTTGGAAGGCAGCGGAGGGTGTGGATGAAGCTAGAAAACAGATCGCCAGCCTGATCGGCGCTACGAGTAAGGAGATCATCTTTACCTCCGGTGCGACAGAGAGCGATAATCTGGCAATAAAAGGCGTCGCTGAGCGGTATGCCGACAAGGGCAATCATATCATTACCTGTCAGACCGAGCACAAAGCTGTGCTTGAGACATGCGAATGGCTGGAGGGACGCGGTTTTGAAATCACTTACCTCGCCCCCGATCAGGCCGGCCTGGTTTCCGCCCGGCAAGTAGCTGATGCTATTACGGAACGGACGATTCTTATCAGCATAATGACAGCCAATAACGAAACCGGCACATTACATCCCATCACTGAAATCGGACGGATTGCCAAGGAGCGCGGCGTGCTGTTCCATACCGACGCAACCCAGGCCCTCGGTAAGGTGCCGATTAACGTGCAGACGGACGGCATTGATCTGCTGAGCATGTCAGCCCACAAGATTTACGGGCCTAAGGGCGTTGGCGCGTTGTACGTTCGTCGACGGGATCCTAACGTGAGATTGGCGATCCAGATGCACGGCGGAGGCCATGAGAATAAGATGCGGAGCGGAACGCTCAATGTGCCCGGCATTGTCGGACTCGGCAAGGCCTGTCAGCTAGCCCAGGCTGAGATGGCGAAGGAATCCGCCAGACTCAAAGCCATGCGGGACAGGCTGGAGAACGGAATATGCACCGGCCTGGATTACGTCAAACGCAATGGCCCTGCTGATGAGAGGCTGCCCAATACGACGAACCTTTCATTTGCGTTTGTCGAGGGCGAGGCTGTCATGTTGAAGGTTCGCGATTGCCTGGCTGTTTCCAGCGGCTCGGCCTGCACGAGCGCGTCCCTTGAACCGAGCTTCGTCCTAAAAGCCATGCAACTATCGGACGACCTCGGACAGTCCTCCATAAGGTTCAGCCTGGGAAGATTCAACGAAGCCGCTGAGATCGATTTTGCCGTCGAAAAGGTGGTCACAGCTGTGAAGGAACTGCGCGAAATGAGCCCGCTGTATGAGATGGCTATGGAAATGGGCCATATGGACAAAGACGACTGGACGACCTGGAACAGCGGATACGCAAGCTGTTTCCCTGATGATAATCATCACTGATTGGCTGGTCGGTTTGAATTTCGATAAATAAAGGATGTTACTATGCAATACTCAGAAAAAGTTTACGACCACTTTAATAATCCGCGGAACGTGGGTTCAATGGATAAGAATTCCAGCCATGTTGGTACGGGCATTGTTGGAGCGCCTGCCTGCGGGGACGTTTTGAAGCTTCAGATTGAAGTTGATGACGACGGTAAGATAGTTGACGCAAAGTTCAAGACATTCGGCTGTGGTTCTGCTATCGCAGCGAGCAGTTTAGCTACGGAATGGCTGAAAGGCAGAACCATTGACGAGGCTGAGGAACTGAAAAATACCGATATAGCTAATGAACTGTCATTGCCCCCCGTAAAGGTTCACTGCTCTGTTTTGGCAGAGGATGCGGTAAAGGCAGCAATAGACGATTGGAAAAAGAAGAATTCATCTGATTAATACGGGAGAACATTATGGCTATAACAATGACCGACCGGGCAGCACGAAAAATCAGGAATATTTTTGAGAAGAACGAAATGTCGTCGAAAGCCTATCTGCGTGTCGGGGTCAAAGGCGGTGGCTGTAGCGGTTTCAGCTACACCCTGGATGTTACTGACAAGCCGGCTGATGACGATGAAATTTTCGTCAGCCATGATGTCAACATAGTCTGCGACCCCAAGAGCTATCTTTATCTGAATGGGACTGAAGTTGACTATGAAGACCATCTGATTCAGGGCGGCTTTAAGTTCAACAACCCCAACGCTTCCAAAAGTTGTGGCTGTGGCGCGAGCTTCTCGGCTTGAAATCGAATGTGGTTGAAATATTTCAGGAGTTGAAATTGACAGAGTTTAAGGATGAACCAAAGAATGCTGCCCCCGTTAAATGCAGCAAATGTCAGGCTACGATAAAAGGCACAGCTGTTTGCGATTTCTGCAAGTCGCTAAACCCGGCTGCGGCTTCGCTGGATTTCTTCTCGCTCCTGGGCCTGCCCGTGGTTTTCGATATCGATCCGGCTGAGCTTCGCCGACGGTATCTCAACCTCTCCAGGCATGCCCATCCTGATTTCCACGTCCACGACAGCCAGGAAGTCCAAAGCCTGCATCTGCAGGTTTCTTCTTCGCTGAACGAGGCCTACCAGACATTGCTGGACCCTGCCTCGCGGGCGGCTTATCTTCTGGAAAGGCTGGGGGGAAAGAGTTCAGCTGACGACAAATCCGTGCCGGACGGTTTTCTCGGAACAATGATGATGATGCAGGAGGAAGTGCACGAAGCCGTCGATGCAGGCCAGGCTGAGGAACTTCTCAGACTCCGCGAGGTACTGCAAACGCAGCTTGAAGGTCTGGTTCGACGAATCGGAGAGCTTTTTCAACAGCATCAGGAAGCCGTGATCTGCCAGGCAGTGACAACGGACATTCTCAACGAAATTCGCAAGCAGGTCAACGCGGTTTCATACGTCAAGAAACTCCTCGACATGACGAGATAAAAAAATGAGCAAGCTTTTGATATTGGGAATTGATCTTGGTACGACGAACTCGCTGGCGGCGGTTTTTAAGCCCGGCGGGCCTGTGGTGATTGAAGACGCAGCAGGCCAGGCCCTCGTGCCGAGCGTTATAGCTTTTTCAGAAGACTCCAAAAGCCCAGCTGGGGGCGAAGACGCAACATTAAAAATTACCGTCGGCAGCGAGGCCCGCGCTCATGCTGTCGAAAATCCGACCGCTACGGTTTTTTCCGTCAAGCGGCTGATCGGCAAGACCATCGACGATGTGCGGGAAGACCTGAGTGTTTTGCCCTATGCCATCGTAGCTGGGCCTAAGAATCTTGCTTGCGTCAATATCAATGGGCACATCCGCACTCCGCAGGAATTGTCTGCGATTATCCTTGGTGAAATTCGTGACCGGGCGGAGGCTATCCTGGGCAGGAAGGTGACCGAAGCTGTTGTGACCGTACCTGCTTATTTCGATGACGCGCAACGTCAGGCTACGCGCGAGGCTGGCAGGCTGGCTGGGCTTGACGTTCGGCGGATTGTCAACGAGCCAACCGCAGCTGCGCTTGCGTATGGCCTGGATCGCAAGAAGGAGGAAATCATAGCCGTTTACGATTTCGGCGGCGGAACGTTTGACGTTTCGATCCTGCAGGTTTCCGGGGGCGTGTTTCAGGTGCTCAGCACCAATGGCGATACCCGTCTTGGCGGCGATGATCTGGATCGTGAAATTATCAATCTCGTGACCGGAGAAATCCGTCAGAGGTTCGGCGAGGAGCTTGCTTTCCCGCCAGCTACCCGCCAGGCTCTGCGGAACCTTGCAGAAGCCGTGAAAATAAAACTCTCCTCGGAAGATCACGCAGCCATCGCTATTGACCTCGGCAACGGCAGGTCATTTGAGCGGACGATTACTGTTGAAGAGTTTGAAAGCCTGGCTGGGCGGTGGGTTGATCATACCATCGAGCATTGCATCAGGGCCATGGACGACGCGGGCCTGACGTCCGCCGATATTGCGGAGGTCGTCATGGTTGGCGGCAGTACGCGAATACCGCTGGTTCGGCGTCGGGTTGCTGAGGTCTTCGGGCGAGAGCCGTACACCGCGATTGACCCTGACAGGGTGGTTGCCCTGGGGGCTGCGGTTCAGGCGGGCATTTTGGCGGGGGCCAGCCGGGAAACGCTGCTGTTGGACGTCACACCGCTTAGCATGGGCATCGAGACGCTCGGCGGAGCCATGGGCAAACTCATCATGCGGAACAGTACGATTCCATGTTCAGCTGCGGAAACTTTTACGACTTACGTGGACGGCCAGACTTCAGTGGATATAAATATCCTCCAGGGCGAACGTGAACTGGCGAAGGATTGTCGCGAACTTGGCAGATTCCAGTTGCGAAATATTCCGCCCATGCCAGCTGGCGCTCCGCGGGTTAAGGTCACTTTCGTTATCGACGCGAACGGGATTTTGAACGTCTCAGCGCGTGAGACCAGGAGCGGCAGGGAGGCGACCGTTCAGGTTACGCCCGCGTATGGCCTGACCAAGGACGATATCGATACGATGGTTAAGGATTCCTACACCCATGCCATTGAGGATATGACACAGCATCGGCTGATCGACGTTCGCAACGAGGTCAATCGCGTCCTTGTTGCCATCGACAAAGCCCTCGTCAACGCCGGGGATATTCTGACAGATCAGCAGCGTGAAACTCTTGACGCCGCTGTGGCTGACTGCCGGGCCAAGCAGGAGTCCTGCGAAGATCCCGACGAACTCTACGCTTCCATGAAGGCTGCCAACGACGCAGCTGCTCCGCTCACCCAGGCCCAGATGGATGCCGTGCTCTCCCAGGCATTCAAGGGCAGGGCGATGGAAGACCTCGGCCCGCAAATTTCCAAGGACGAAGAATAGCCCTTCCGGCAGCCTCATTCTGCCTGTTGCATTTTTCTGTCCTGGCGGGTACCCTTACGCTACGCGATGGCGGATGATGTCTATCCTGGCCGCTGCGGGTGCGGGCTGAAGCAGGATGCTTCGGCAAATTTTAATACAATCGAATCGATCACGGATGGAAGGAGAGCATTATGCGTTATGCTGTAATCATGGCTGGCGGTGCGGGTAAGAGACTTTGGCCTTTGTCCCGGCAGAGTCAACCCAAGCAGCTTTTGCGTCTCATCGGCGGCAAGAGCCTTATGGAAATCGCGGTTCAGCGGCTTGAAGGCGTTTTCGAGCCGGAACAGATTTTCATCGTCACCAATGCCGAATACGCAGAACAGGTTGCCCAGGCTCTGCCGGAGATTCCCCGAGAGAATATAATTGGCGAGCCCGAAGGTCGCGACACTGCCAACGCCATTGCCCTTGCAGCAGAGTTGCTTAGTGCGAAGGACGAAAACGCGACGATGGCGGTTTTTACCGCCGATCATATAATCAGACCTGTGGAATGTTTTGCCAAAGCGGTTGAAACGGCAATGACAGCTGCGGAAAACAATCCGGATTCGCTTCTTACTTTTGGCGTCAGGCCGACCTGGCCTCACACCGGTTTGGGCTATGTCGAAAGCGGCGAGAAGCTCAGCGAAGAACTCTGGAAGGTCGCGAGTTTCCAGGAGAAGCCCGATCATCCGACGGCGAGGAAGTTTGTCGAGAGCGGCAGGTTTTTCTGGAATAGCGGCATGTTCGTCTGGACCCTCAAAGCCATTCGCAACGCAATGACCGAGCATTTTCCGGATTCCATACAGAAGCTGGCCCCGGTTGCCGCTGCTGCAAAAAAGGGGGAAGATTACACCAAGTTACTGGCTGAGATTTACCCCACGCTTGAGAAACTCAGCATTGACTACGCGATTATGGAAAAGGCCAAGTCGGTTTTGATGGTTCAGCTGAGCTGCGAATGGATTGACCTCGGTTCCTGGCCTGCCCTGGAAGACGTTGCCGATCTCGACGATCAGGGTAATGCTATAATCGCCAAGAATCACGTAGTCATGGACAGCTTCCGCAATGTTTTGGTGAGTTCGGATAACCACCTTATAGCTGTGATGGGAATTGATGACTGTATTGTCGTCCATTCGCCGGATGCTACGCTGGTCTGCAAGAAAACGGACAACCAGAGGCTCAAGGAACTACTCCTGGCTGTGGGTAAGCACTACGGGCCGACCTATCTTTAAGTCTGAGAAAACATGAGTGGATGGCTTGGAATTGATCATGGTCATAAGCGTATCGGCGTTGCGGTGGGCAATGTTGAGGACGGCATAGCCACGCCCGTTACCATGCTGGCTGCGGAACCTGCCGCGGGTGTGCCGACTGAAATCGGCAGGCTGGCAGGGGAGTATGATGTCTGCGGGATCGTGATCGGGCTGCCGCTGAACATGGACGATACCCTTGGCCCGCAGGCGATCAAGGCTGTTGAATTTGCAGCTGAGATCGAGGCAGAAACCGGGCGGGACGTCAGGCTTTGGGATGAGCGATTGAGCAGTTTCCAGGCGGATTCAGACCTGGCTGGTCACATGACCCGCAAAAAACGCAAAGCCAGACAGGACGCCATCGCAGCTGCGGTCTTTCTGGGCGATTTCCTGGCCAACAATGGCCCAGCTGTCGCAAAAAGACCAGCCGAGATAAATATTAAGGAATGACATAGCACATGGCTGAGAAAACGACAACCAAGGCCCAGTTGGCCCATAAGAAAATCCGCAAGCTTTTGTTGACAGGCCAGATGGCTGCGGGCAGTCGCACTACGCTTCGCGCACTGGCGGAGCAGTTGAGCATGTCCGTCGTTCCCGTAAGCGAAGCCGTCCGCAGGCTCGAACAGGAAGGCCTGGTTATAGCAAAGCCTCAGAGTGGAATTTTCGTGGTCAAGCTCTCGCAGAAGAAACAGCACGAGCTTGCAATTGTTCGCCAGGCGTTGGAATCCCAGGCAGCCAGGCTCATAACACGGGGTTGTCCAAAATCCAAGATTGAATCGCTGCGGAAACTGGCGGCGAAAATACCCGAATATCAATCCAAGGGCAAACCTCAGCTGGCATCTTTTACCGACTGGGAATTTCACGTCAAACTCGTAGCTGCATCAGGCTGCCGAATGCTCAACGACCGATACGACAGCATTGCCGCGGTAGTCATGGTCAGCGGGGCTGGGATGTATAATAATTTTCAGGAAACAGGAGTGACACACCTTCAGGTTGTCCAAGCCCTGGAAAAAAACGACCCTGATTTCGCAGCTGAGACTATCCGCCGACACCTGCGGGCGGAAGAAAATTTCCTGGGGATAGGGGAGTAGAGTCTTCAGGACTTTGCTGGTTTGCTTTTCAAGGTTTGATACGGTATTCCATGGGGTCTGAGTTTCTCCGGGCACTTGCTTGGTGGTCGCGATTTTTCTTTAAAATTCCCTTGGCTCATTTTAAAAATGGACTGAATAAACAGGATGAAAAACTTTATGAGAAGCACGAGATTACTTTCAGGTTTGATTGGACTGGTTCTTTTGTCATGTTCGCTGACGTTCGCAACTGAGCCAGGCAGCTGGAGCGATGCTACCGCTCCTCTTATCATGGAGGATATTAACACTACGTCCAAAATGGGTCAATGGACGGAAACCTTCGCCGATGGTAGATGGGGTGTCGGTTCCTGGGTGGACGGTAACGCCACAAATGCAGCAGGCGAATTGATCTGGAAACTCCAAGGCCCGATTATCACCAAGTCCCATCCGAGCGTTTTGTTTGACACAAACCGCGATGGGCTGCCGGATATGATTCAGACGCATTATCAGGGCGGAACGTTCACCATTTTCGATGCACCCGGCCTGTGGGGCGCAGGAGCCGTTTTTGACTGTGAAGATACATTCATCGAAGACCATTTCGATCCTATCAAAAAACGCTATGAGTACGGCTATGTTAGCGGGATTGCCGTGAACAAAAAACTCGGGCTGACCGTATATCTGGATGCACGGGTAATTGAAACATCGGGTGGTAAGTCGTGTCATTCAGGTGAACTGACCAGCCTTAAGCTGGTGATTGTGCCTGAACTGACAAGGAAGGCGATTGAAAAACAATTCCCCATCGCTCATATTCGGCGAGTCCGTGAGAAGAAAAACGCGGTGCCGTACAGTGAAGTTGATTTTGTGTATCAGGGTAAAAAAATCAGGGCCACGGTTTCCCGCGAGGGCGTTTTGGGCAACGTCAGATCAATCGTAAAATTCAAGGATTTGCCAGCCCCCGTTACTGAAACGATCAAAGAGAAATTAAAGGGCAATAAAATTCTTAAGATCGAACGCCGCGATTGCTTCGCCAATACCGAGGCTGGGAAATGGATCGCCCTCGACAGGCCAACTCGCTTTTTTGTTGTGAAATATATCGACGCAGGCCAGGCGAAAAATATTTTCATTGAGCATGTCTGGCAGGAGCCCCCGAATCGCGACAATAACCAAAGATGGGGGCATAACGGAAAACCCGTTCAGCCTTACTCTGCAGGGAATATAATAAAAAAGAAGGCTGGTGATTTGCTGGACAATTTTTTTGATTAATGCTCTAAGCCAGTGTCACTGAACCGAGGGTAGTTTTTCTTTTGGCTCCGCTGACGGTAGGGCAGTGGGCTGGTGTAGCATCCAGCCGGGCTGCTGTTAATATCGCGTAGCAGATCGATCGCTCAGCCCGGATGCCGTAATGGTATTTTTCCACGGTGTATGTACTGCACGGACTCAGCAGCGTTCGGATTCGACCTGCAAGGTGAATGTTCATGGCTCCGCCGCCGGTGAGGATGATTTCGTGAGGCCTTTCCGTCAGGCCTGCTATTGCCTTGACAATCGTTCGGGCGGTCAGTTCCGTAACGGTGGTTATAAGGTCGGCTCCGCTGCAATTGTGCTTCTGGGCCATCTGCAATACCTGCCAGATGTATTTCTGCGACCAATCAGCCGGGCTGGTTCGCTTTGGTGAATCCAGCTGGAAGTAAGGGTTTGACATCAGCTCATTCAGCAGAACGGGGTTGATTCGCCCCCCAGCTGCGATCGAGCCGTCCGTGTCAAACATGAGATGATGAAATTTGTGGATCAACTCGTCGATCACAGCCGTGCCGGGCCCGACATCGAATGAGATTACGTCCACAGGATCGGCATCGGTGGGGATGAAAGTAAGGGTCGCGATTCCGCCGAGGTGTACCGCAGCCCGGCTGAGGCGTTCGTCGCGGAATAACAGCCACTCAGGCCAGGCTGTGACAGGCCCGCCGCACCCGCCCGCTGCCAAGTCGCCAGCAGTGAAATTGCTAACCACGGGTCGGCTGAGTCTGGTTGCGATTATCGCAGCAGAGCCCAGTTCCAGTGACGCGCCAAGACCGTTGCTTTTCCCAGGTGGCTCGAAACCCACCGCCTGGCCTGACCAGCCTATTGCTTCGATGTCTTCTGGTTTCAGCCCGGCTGATTCGATTGCGATTTTCCCCGTAGCCGCAGCTGCGATTGCGATATCCCTATCCAATTTTGCGATAGCTCTTGCGGGTTCTTCCTTACCGCCATTTAATTCAAAAATTTCCAGTCTCATTGTTTCGGGATAGAGCTTGTTTGTGAGCGCAAGCTGTTTTACAGTCATCGCTTCGCCCGAGCCTGCAATGGATACCACCGCAGCGTCAATGCCGTCCCCAGCCAGGCCGGTGTACAAGCCCAGAAATATTCGTTCCTTATCCAAAACATCTCCTCGAAAAACGATCAGTCAATACAAATTCCCATGTAATTTGATTATTTTCGCCTTTACAATCGATCTGAGCAAGTGAATACTGATTGCTTGCATATGTGAATTTAAAAAACATCAATTATTATCGCAGGAATTGCGAGAGTTCGGGGGAAATTGCGTTGCATACTCGCTGAAAATCTGCAAAATGGAAATTTACGTGACCCTTTGCAGCTACAACTGCAACGGGGTAGGCTGGGCGACACAATCGCTCAGCCGACACAGTTACACTAAAACCCTTATTATAGAACAAGGAAACACAACGAAATGTCACGCGAAATGACCATGATGGACGGCAGCCAAGCCGTAGCGCATGTAGCGCACAAAGTGAACGAAGTTATAGCTATTTATCCAATAACTCCTTCAACGCCCCTGGGCGAACTCTCCGACGCATGGAGTGCCGCCGGGCAGAAGAATATATGGGGTAGCGTTCCGCTTGTCGCTGAGATGCAGGCTGAAGGCGGAGCCGCCGGTGCCGTTCACGGTGCACTGCAGACGGGCAGTCTGACGACTACATTCACCGCCAGCCAGGGCCTGTTGCTTATGATTCCGACCCTGTACAAGCTGGCAGGTGAACTCACCAGCACATGCTTCCACGTCACAGCCCGTTCGCTGGCTGCACAGGCGTTGTCGATTTTCGGCGACCATTCGGACGTCATGGCCTGTCGTCAGACGGGTGTTGCATTGCTCTCCAGCAATAGCGTCCAGGAAGCTATGGACCTGGCCCTTATAGGCTCGGCTGCGACGCTCGAAACCCGGTTGCCTTTCATTCATTTCTTCGATGGTTTCCGCACCAGCCATGAGATTCAGAAGGTTGAAGAATTGACCATGGACGACATGCGGGCGATGATAGACGACGAGTTCGTCCTGGCCCATCGAAGCAGAGGCCTGAACCCGGATGCCCCGGTTCTTCGCGGCACGAGTCAGAACCCTGACGTTTATTTCCAAGGCCGGGAGACGGTCAACAAGTATTACATTGACGCCCCAGCCAAGGTTCAGGCGATCATGGACAAATTTGCCAAGCTCGTAGGCAGGCAGTATCACCTCTTCGATTACGTCGGCGCTCCCGATGCCGAAAGGGTTATCGTGATGATGGGCTCCGGCGCCGAAGCAGCTGACGAAGCCGTCGAAGCAATGAACGCTTCCGGCGAAAAGGTTGGCATTATCAAGGTTCGTCTGTATCGTCCGTTCAGCAATGAGCATCTGCTGGCTGCACTGCCGGCCACGTGCAAGAAGGTCAGCGTTCTTGACCGTCAGAAGGAGCCCGGCTCCGCTGGCGAGCCTCTTTATCTTGACGTTGTCAACGCACTTTTTGAAGCTGGCAAGCAGGATGTGAAAGTCGTCGGCGGTCGATATGGTCTGTCCAGCAAGGAATTCACCCCAGCCATGGTCAAGGGCGTTTTTGATAACCTCTCAGCTGCGACTCCCAAGAATCACTTCACCGTCGGCATTAACGACGACGTTACAAATACCAGCCTTGATTATGATAGCGATTTCCACGTCGATCACGAAAAAGTCGTCCAGGCGATGTTCTATGGCCTGGGTTCGGACGGCACGGTCGGTGCGAACAAGAACTCGATCAAGATCATCGGCGAAGAGACCGACAATTACGCACAGGGTTATTTCGTATACGATTCCAAGAAGGCTGGCGCAATTACGACGTCCCATCTTCGGTTTGGCCCTGATCCGATCCGTTCGACTTACCTGATCGGCAAGGCGGACTTTATCGCCTGCCATCAGTTCAGCTTCCTTGAAAAATACGACATGCTCAAGAATATCGCGGATGGCGGAACGTTCCTTCTGAACTGCCCGATGAATCCGAATGGACTTTGGGATCATATCCCCCTGAAAGTCCAGCAGCAGATTATCGACAAGAAGCTGAAGTTCTACGCAATCAACGCATATGAAGTCGGTATCGCCACCGGCATGGGCGCCCGCATTAACACGATTATGCAGACCTGCTTCTTCGCGCTTTCCGGCATTCTGCCTAAGGACGAAGCTATCGCGAAGATCAAGGACGCGATCAAGAAGACTTACAGCAAAAAGGGCGATGCAATCGTCCAGCAGAACTTTGCCGCTGTGGATGGGTCACTGGCTGGGCTTGTGGAAATCAAGGTTCCAGCGTCAGCCACCAGCAGTATCAAGATGCCGCCGGTAGTTTCGGATAAGGCACCTAAATTCGTTAAGGAAGTCACCGCCGCGATCATGGCTGGCGACGGCGACGAACTGCCCGTCAGCAAAATGCCCGCTGACGGCACCTGGCCCACCGGTACGACTCGTTGGGAAAAGCGGAATATCGCACTTGAAATTCCGTGCTGGGATCCGGAAACCTGCATCCAGTGTGGCCGATGCAGCTTGGTCTGCCCACATGCAGCTATTCGTCTTAAAATCTACGACCCAGCTATCCTGGACAAGGCACCGGCTACGTTCAAGTCCGCCGATGCCAAAACCAAGGCGTTTGAGGGCAAGAAGGCTACAATTCAGGTAGCACCGGAAGACTGCACGGGCTGCGGCGCTTGCGTTCATACCTGCCCAGCCAAGAACAAGGCCGATGAAAGCAAGCGGGCTATCAATATGACTCCCCAGCCTGCCATCCGCGAAACTGAGCGTGAGAATTTCGAGTTCTTCCTGGATATCCCGGAATACGACCGCAGCGAACTGAATCTTATGACCGTAAAGGGCAGCCAGTTGGCCCAGCCTTTGTTTGAGTTCTCCGGTGCCTGCGCAGGCTGCGGCGAGACGCCGTATATCAAGCTGATGACCCAGCTCTTCGGCGACCGTATGATTATCGGTAATGCGACGGGCTGTTCCAGCATCTACGGCGGTAACCTGCCTACCACGCCTTACTGCAAGAACAGTGAAGGCAGAGGCCCGGCCTGGAACAACTCGCTGTTTGAAGACAACGCGGAGTTCAGTTTCGGCTTCCGTCTGACTGTGGATAAACGCATGGAATACGCAGCTGAGCTTGTCATGGCATGCAAGGATATCCTCGGCGGCGAACTGGCTGAGGCTTTGTTGGAAAATGCGAACCTCCGGGATGAACCCGCGATTTTCGCACAGCGGAAACGCATCGTCGACGCCAAGGCCAAGCTCTCTGGCAATAAAGACTCCAAGGCAGTCCAGCTGCTGAGCGTGATTGATACTCTCATTCACAAGAGCATCTGGGCGATGGGCGGCGACGGCTGGGCTTATGACATCGGTTACGGCGGACTTGACCACGTCCTTGCCAGTACTCGTGACATGAACGTGGTCGTTCTGGATACGATGGTATATTCCAATACCGGAGGCCAGTGCTCCAAGGCTACCCCGCGCGGTGCAGTTGCCAAGTTCGCTGCCGGCGGAAAGCCATCGCCGAAGAAAGACCTCGGCATGATTGCCATGACGTACGGCAATATCTACGTTGCTCAAATCGCGATGGGCGCCAACGAGGCCCAGGCCGTCAAGGCGTTTGTGGAAGCTGACAATTATCCGGGCTGTTCGCTGGTTATCTGTTATGCACATTGCATCGCTCATGGTATTAACATGACGACGGCTATGGATCAGCAGAAGGCTGCGGTGGCTTCGGGCTTCTGGCCTTTGTATCGTTTTGATCCTCGCCTGGCCGAGCAGGGCAAGAACCCGCTGCAACTGGACAGCAAGGAACCGACGATTTCATTCGAGGATTACGCCTACAAGGAAAACCGTTGGAAGATGCTGACCAATACCAAGCCGGAAGACGCTAAAAAGCTTCTTGCGGAAGCTACGGCTGATACCAAGAGCCGGTGGCATATGTATCAGCAGATGGCCCAGCTGCAATACGGCGAATGATTGTGAAAAGAAATCCGCGAAATATGCGGATTGAAATCTAAACAAGACCGGCGGGGCGTTTTGGAAATAACAAAGCGCCTCGCCTTTTTTTACTTCGTCATCCCTGAAAAAGTTGTTTTCTTGTCATTCCGGGCGCAGCGAAGCTTATGCCCCCGCCGCTGGCGGCCCGGAATCCAGGGAATGTAATCAAGACGGGAAAATGAGCACATGATGGAAATTTTCGCCCCAGCTGAACCAGCCCTGGATACCCGCTTTCGCGGGTATGACACGGGAGGAAAATCGCCAGTTAGATATTGAATGGTGGCGTCATATTGCAAGGCGGCGAAAAGTTATTCGGCAGAACCTTGTGATTTGCAACCGGCATTACAGAAATTTTAGAGCCTATTTTAAAGGCTATGCCGACTTTTTCAGGGACAACTACTTCAGGCCTATTTTTTGAAAAGTACGCCCAGAACGTTTTTTGTCATTCTGAATTCGTCCAGCAACTTGAAATGTTTTGTTACTGCCTGGTCAACATCGTGATCTGCACTGGGGATGTGCGAACTGTGGTTTCGCCACCAGCCCAGGAGGGCATGAGGCGTTTTGAACCGAATTTCGTTCATCAGCCTGCTTGTTTCAACGGAGGCATAATCGCGGGCTGCCTCAGCGATTTGCACTATGGATATGAAATCCTGTTGAGGGTTGGGTCTGCTGGCAGGGTTGACGATAACTCTGTTGAGAAGTTGTAACATTTCGCGATTTGTGCCTTCTCCCGGGCCACATATGAACAGCTGGCCTTGATCTACAAGCAGGCTGCGCAGATCTTTTATCAGGCCGACCATGTCTGTGGCATGGAAGATGGCGTAACTGGAAACGATCAGGTCGAACGTTTGGCCTTGCAGGTCGTTTACAATTGTGTCGATATTGCCCAGCCGAGCTTCGATGTTCTCCAGCCCAGCCTGTCTGGCCCGTTCGCAAACCTTGTCAATCGACTCCGGTGCGATATCAATTCCCAAAGCCTTGCCGCCTGGAAGAATCTTTTGGCTGTAAGGGGCAAGCAGCTTTCCTGTTCCGCAGCCTATATCCAGCAGCATCATACCCGGCCTGGGCGGAACTATGGACATAGCCCAGTGTTCCAGACTCTTTTGAGCCCCAGCTGCGTTGAACTGCTCGCGACTCTGATGCGCATAGCCGTCAGTTTCCAATTTACGCTTCGTTTCGCACAAACTTTCCAATTTCCTGTTCCCTATTGCCAGCTTTCATTCATCAGTATTCATTTGCCAACCGCCAGTCAGGCGACCGGGTGCATGTTATAAACTTCCCCTGCAATAAAGTCAATCAGCTAGTACTCCATCCCACATTATCCACGGACAGAGTACTAGCAGCGAATCTCTCTAAAAAAATACCAACCTTCTTCAGGGCAGAGTGTCTAAAAGGACAGTGGTTCATACTGAAGAGCAGCCTTTAGAAGCTGGAAAGGGCATTATCATGTTGAACAATAAAATTAAAAATGTGTTAGTTGCGGGTCTTTTATTACTCGCGGTTGGATTGGTAGGCTGTGATGATCATGGTCATCATAGGCGGCACATCAGGCCGAGTCGAGGACATGATGTGCATCGCGACTGCGGACGAGGTTATTCGTCTTATGATTCTTACGATGACGATTTTTACCGAAGTAGTGATTTTAAACATTCTGATCGTTCAGAAAGTTCGAAAAGTTTTAACGTCGTAAAAAGCACAGCACGGACGCCCAAGGCCAGTGTTCATAAAAGTAGAAAACCAAGGAGTTTGCAAAGTAAGCGGTTGCGTGATATTTCTCAGCCTTTAGCCTTGACGCGAAGTCCTAAGGTAGCGTCGAGTCCTGTGATTCGCGTGAAAAGGCCAGGCTTTAAGAAGGACGGGCTGAAATCCCACCGTATCAGTCACAAACGTTGATTTTTCAAAGGCTTATCGTGTGATCTTTAATATTATCTTTTTTATCAAGCCGACCGTTTTTTCATTCTCATGAGAAAACGGCCGGTTTGTGTAATAACGACTTCTTTCATGAAAAGAATATTTGCATTACCACAGGGGATTTACTTTTCTGCCAGCCTTTGCGACCCGATAAATATCCAGCAAAGGATGTATTTATCGACTCCGTATTGAATTGGAATTGTCAAAGGCCTTATGCAATACGTAATTAATTTACTTTTTCCACAATTGAAGTTTAAAACAATACTTGTCTGTACGGGTGTTCCTTGGTTTAATCAGTTTGGTTTTTAATCCAGAATTTTGGTGTGTACTGAATATTGTCAACTGGAAAGGAAGCGAAATGAGTGAGCAAATCAAAATTGTTCCCTGTTTGGATATACAAGACGGGCGGGTTGTAAAGGGCGTTCATTTTGTAGAGCTTCGAGATGCGGGCGATCCGGTTTCATGCGCAAAAGCGTACTGCCAGGCTGGGGCCGATGAGTTGATACTTCTGGATTCCACCGACGCTGAAGAGGGTCGGAGTAAAATGGTGGAAGTGGTGCGAGACATCGTCGAAATTTCCACGGTTCCTATCACCGTCGGCGGGGGGATTGTCGATATCGCCTCAGCAGGGGCTCTCCTGGAAGCCGGCGCAAGCAAGGTGTCTACAACCGGCACGGGGTTTCGCAGGCCAGAGTTCATTGAGGAAATGATCAGGGAATTCGGGCCTGAAAAAGTCATCGTGACACTCGGCGTGGAAGCCAACCCGGCTTTTCCAAGCGGCTATGAGGTTTATATCGATCAGGGGATGACTGCGACAGGCAAGGACGTGGTCGAATGGGCGAAACAGGTGGACAGCT
The DNA here is from genome assembly GCA_963664745.2 of Phycisphaerae bacterium. GTDB lineage: Bacteria > Planctomycetota > Phycisphaerae > SM23-33 > SM23-33 > B1-G9. The sequence goes on along the minus strand of CAXXMC010000001.1, from coordinate 180,353 downwards.
ACGGCGTGCCGATCATTCTGCCGACGAGCAAGGCTGGCGACGGTATGCTGACCGGTTATGAATTGCCCGCGATTCGTGCGATAAAGCAGGCTGTCTCTGCCAAGGTAGTCGCAGCTGGCGGGGCGGGCAGGCTGGAACATTTCTACGACGCCATCCAGGCAGGCGCGTCGATTCTATTAGCAGCCTCCGTGTTCCACTTCGATCTTATCGGAATCCGGGAGCTCAAAGACTATCTCAGAGGACGCGGCGTGAATGTAGCTGATTAGAGCTATGGAAAAAGGCTGAAATTAGTATGACAGCGCTAGATTAGCTCAAGATTTTTTGATGTTCTTGTCGATGGGAATAAAAATCCAATTGAAAGGGCATTAAATGACTGGAGAACAGATGATGACATTGCAGCCGGAGCTGCAAAAATTTCTGGAATCGTTTCGACCTTGTTTTCGCAAAGAAGTTACTTTCGGCTACCTGGAGACATACATGCTTGGTCTGATGTCAGACATTCAACGCAAGAGTATTGAGCCGATTGCACTGGCGGCAGAAGTTCCCGTCCGAACTTTGCAGGAATTTTTATCTTCATTTCGCTGGGATCATGATCGTGCTGAAGAGTTGCTGCTTTATCGTGTGGCTGATCGCTCTTCGACGGAAGAGGGCATTGGCGTAATCGACGGCTCCGGCCACGCCAAGCAGGGCGCCAAAACGCCTGGCGTGCAGCGTCAATGGTGTGGTGAAACCGGCAAGATAGACAATTGCATTGTCGGCCAGCATTTGCTGTATACCGACAACCATCCCACAAATCCGTTCGGATGCGTCTTATGTAGCGACCTGTATCTGCCTGAAAAATGGGCAGCTGATCCAAAGAGACGAAGAGAAGCACATATTCCGGATTCATTGTCTTATCGGCCAAAGTGGAAAATTGCGGTAGAGCAGATTCAACGGGCCATAGGCAGTGGTGTAAAGTTTTCGTATTTTACTTTTGATGAGGAATACGGCAGTGTTCCTGGGTTCTGGTTTGAATTGGATCGGCTGGGCCAGCGCGGTATTGGTGAGGTGCGGTCTAACTTTTTATGCTGGGCAACTCCGCCGGCGTATCAGTCCTGCCGGGCTGAATATGCGCCGCATAAAGTTGCCGATCTGGTTCGCCACAGTCCGGTGTTTTACGGACAGGATTGGCAAACGGTGAAGATCAAAAACACGACGCGCGGAATGATGTACTGGAAATATAAAGCCGCACGTGTGCAGTTGACCAATACGGCTGAGGGTGTCAACGTGCCGACAACTCGACAGTATTGGCTGATTTGGGCTCAATCGCCTAAAACCGGCGAGAACAAATATTTTTTGAGTAACGCTCCTGCTTCGGTGAGTGTCAGGAAGCTGCTGGTTGTGGCTTTTGCGCGGTGGCATATTGAGATGTGGTTCGAGCGAGCCAAGCAGGAAACGGGATTTGGTTCGTTTGAGGTTCGGACGTATACCGGACTGATTCGGCATTGGCTGTGTTCGCGATTGGCGATGTTTTTTATATCCGAGCAGACGCAGCGGCTTCGGGGGGAAAAATCCGCGTATTACGCTGGAACAGGTAGCCACGGTGATCAACACCCTGGCCGCCAAGATCTGGCAGACTTGGCCAAGATCATGGGCTGCGATCATAAGAATAAACGAATATTATCAGTGGCGTAACGAGGCGGCCTACAAAAGCCGACAAAAACAAAATCGTAAAACAGAATTCAAGTAGCGCTGTCATATTAGAAATCAGAATTCTGCGGACTTTTGCTTATTCCGTTTTGCCGATAATCCCGACGAAACGTTTCGCAGCCTGGCCTTCGGCGCGATAACTGGGGAACCGGTCGTTTTGCTCAATCGTGCAGACGCGAGCGGTGTAGAGGTTCATGAATCCCACCCCAGCTGACTGGAGTTGATTAACGTTGGCTGACCAGAGGTCGAAAAATAATTTCCCGTCGCGTCGGATGAAAAAGTACTTCGCATCCGGGCCTAGCGATTCTGTTGCGTAGGTCAGGATTTCCTCGCCGACTTCGTACCGGTCTGGCCCAGCCGACGGGCTTATGCACGCGACGATCTCAGCCGGGTCCAGACTGAAGTTGTTGACCATGGTGTTGATGAGTTTTTCCGCGATCTTTCCGAGCGTCGCCCGCCAGGATGCGTGAGCGAAGCCAACCACCTGCCCGCTTCGGTCAGCTGCGAGGATAAGGGGGCAGTCTGCGGAGCGACCAAGCACAGCCAGGCCTGGCGTGTTGGTGACCAGGCCGTCAGCCTCTTCGGCACAGCCTGGCTTGTCGACGACCAGAACGTCGTTACTGTGCACCTGTCTACACCACGCGGCGTGCTTGCAACCGATTTTATGGGCCAGGACTTCAAAACCCATGGTGTCGGCATCGACATTGGCGGAGAAAAGTGGCCCGTTTTTCGTGGTCACGGCATGGGCGACATTTGGAATTTTATCAAGCGGGCCGAACCGGCCCACTTCTCTGCCGTCGTCCAGAAAGGAATATTGAAAGGCGGAACTTGCTTCTGTGTGGGACATTTATCAGTTACCTTTACGTGTTAAACATCATGAGTTTGCATTAATCGCACAGCCAGGTCTGGCTGATCGATGAATTTTATCATTTTTATTTACAGCCATCTACCCTCAAAAGTTTTTCAATCAGTAACGTCATTACCGGATAAACCCTCATCCTTTACTGCTGAGCCAATGTTGCGAAATATTCGGACTTCGTCAGGCTTGATTTTCAACATTGAGTATTGGTTGGGACGGATGATAATTTTATCCTCCCGCATTTGCCACTCAGCCTGATAAATCGGAGCCGGTATCTCCATGCTGATGAGTTCCCATTTATTTTTTACCTCTTCCGGCAGTTTGCCCCAGGCGATGTCGCATGTTCGCAGGCAGGTTATGATCTGCAAATCACCTTCTGTTCGGACATTCAGGATCGGGGCGTTTTTCTTCGATAGCATAAAGCCCAGGACGAAAGTCAGGCTGAGTACAGTTAGGATCAGCAATGCTGTTCGCAGGGCCGGCCTGGGTATCAGCAGGATAGCAATCAGCAGGATAACCCCAGCGGAGATTGTGAAAAAGATTTTACGTTTGAGTTCCACCGGCCAACGTGGGAGAACCTGATCATGCTTTTCATAAACGGTGGGATTGATGAATTCATTTTTAGTCAGCATATCCGCAGGCCAGTTTATTCGTGCCGTGAGAGCTTCAAGGGCCTGCGAGTCGGGTTTATCGTCAGCATGGAGCGTAATGTCATATGCTTCCGTCAGTGAAACTGCGGGCAGATTCACCGTCAATGTGTTTTCTTCGTTGGGTAAAATCACAGCTGGTTGAATAAACGTCGGCCCGCCATTTTTATTCTGGATTCGGACAGCCGAGAATTCTCGCGAGGTGTCATTTTTTATTTTCAACGTCGCACTGCGATACGGATTTTTTCCGGGGTCTTGCCGGGCAGCGGGTGAAAGTTCAGCAGAGACAGCAGCGTGCCCGGCCCCGGCGACCATAAGCAGCATGGCAAGTGAAACCAGGCCAACGCATTGCATTTTTTTCGTCATGTGAATCGTCGTGACCAGTGGACTACTCCGCCTTCTCATATTCGGCAACGAGCGCCTTGGCCCGGAGGACTTCCGCGACTGACCACGCCTGGGCATAACAGCCTCTCGGGTGGTGGGGCGAGTCGCCGTCGAAAATTTCACTGACAAATCCCAGCCCGGCTTCATTGATATGAATGTCGAAATCCGCCAGCCATTGATTGGCCTGACTTACATTGGCAGCCCGGCTGGTCGGATCGGCTACTTTTAGATACGCCTCTATGAAAGGCCCGATCAACCAGCCCCAGACTGTTCCCTGGTGATAAGCCCGTTCGCGTGACTCCCAGTCCGGCCCGTATATCGGACGGTATCGCGGGTCTTCCCTCGCCAGAGAACGCAGCCCCATTGGGGTAAGGAGTGTTTCCTTCAAGGTTTTGACGACGGACTTCTGCCGGGCCGGTGACAGCGGACTGTACGGCAGCGAGACTGCCAGTATCTGGTTAGGCCTGAGCGAGGCGTCCCAGCCCGCTTCGTTCACGCAGTCGTTAAGCCAGCCGAACGGATCGTTCCAGAATGTTGTCGTGAAGGCCTGGGCGATTTGCTCCGCCTGGCGTGCATAAGTTTCCGCAATGGCAGGATTGCTAGACTTACATCGCTCAGCCAGTATGCAATGCCCGCTGTGCCACAGCGCGTTTATCTCCACCGCCTTGCCGTATCTGCTGGTGATTGCCTCGTCGCCGAGTTTCGCGTCCATCCATGTCAACTGCGTATGGTATGACCCGCCGGTAAGCAGGCCATCCGTGTCTGCGTAAATACCGAATCGCGTGCCGGATCTGTAATGCTCAAGAATGGCCCGGCAGGCAGGCAGAAGCACGTCCTGCCAGAACTGCTCATCTCCACCAGCCTGGACAAACCGCTCCGCTGCGATGACGAACCACAAAGAAGCGTCGATACTGTTGAAGTGGGGTTCCCCGCCGTAGTCGTCAAAACGGTTCGGGATCATACCCTGACTGATGTTGCCTGCATAGGTGCGGAAAACGCGCTCGGCCAGTTCAAATTGTTTTGTCGTAAGCAGCAGACCCGGCAGGGCGATGAAGGTGTCTCGCCCCCAGTCTGCGAACCACGGGAACCCAGCCAGGATCGACGCGCCGGCCTGACCATCAGCCGTCGGGCGATCTACGATAAACGCCTCGGATGACTTTGCAAGCCGAACGGCAGTTGTCCCGAGATGTTCAACCGATTTGATGAATTTGTCCTGCCTGCTGCGACGATTTATGACGGTTTTATTGAAGTTGAAATCGTGTTTCTCGCCAAGCGAGGCGAAGAGTTCGCAATTTTTATTTTTGCCGGGGTTCCAGATGAATACGCCCGGCGAGTAGAGATCCTCTGCCCCGTCCTGGCCTCGGGCGAGATCCATGCGGTATTGGAAACGATACCACCATTGAGGGTCGGCCTGGAAGTTCGCACGCTGGCTGAAAAGTTGTAACGGAGGCGCAGCTATTTCCTGGTCTTCAATCACCATACCGTCAGGGGTTGTTTCAACACGGAATCGGCTGGGCTGATCCACGCATCGCAGAGCGTGGAAATCTCGCAAGGCTACAAACGGACGAATCAGAAGTTGCCCGGCCCGCCTGGGATTTGTAATTTCATAATGGATGGCGACGGCGTTGGCGTCCTCCGCCAGCAAAACCCGCTTGGTGAGCTTCAGACCATCGATGTCATATACGAACTCCACAGCTGTGTCGTCACGAAATTTTACAAGAAACTCATAGCCGAGCGGACTGAATGTGTTTGGGAACTCACTCGTAGCGAGATCGTAGGTTTTACCATCTACCACGAGTTGTTCCATTACCATGGAAAGAGCCATTATTCTTGTTACAGGCGGATTCGCAGCACCGATAAGCAGGCCATGGTATCGTCGCGTGTTACAGCCAACGACCGTGGAAGAGCAATACGCACCGAGCCTGTTTGTACGCAGCCATTCCTTTTGCAGCATTGAATTCAGATCGTCAGGTTGGGTTATTATTTCGAGAGGGGCATTCTGGCTGAGGATTTTCTGAACGGTTTTGACGTTTCTCATTTTTCCATGGCTCCATCCAAATTATGGTTACGTATGTCACCTATAAGCTACACAACCAATTGTAACGATCGGAGCGTCGCGAAAACATTTTTTATTTAGATTTGATATTTTTTTGTTCTTCGTAGTGGCAGCATTGGCCGAATTCGCCGACGCATCTGAACATGGCCAGGCTGAATATGCCTATCGTCCCGGCATACAGGATTACCCGTAAAAAACCGCAGGCTACGAAAATGTCGCTTTTGTTATGGTGGGGGATGTAATGCGTGATCTGGTCAATTCCTTCCACGATCACACAGCCCAGGAACAGGCCCGACCCCCACATGAGCATGAATAACCAGAGCAGCGCGATTTCCTGCGTGTGGGCTTTGGCGAAGTTTATGTGGTATTTCAGATCGCGCACCCTGATTTTGTTGCGTGAACTTATAGCCAGCAGTCCCAGCGGCAGTAGGGGGATGGTTATCAGCGGCAGCACGTAAATGATAATTGCGCCCAGGCCTCGAAGCCCAGCGATTAAGCCGTCCCGTTGCCAGAACCACGGAGCCTTCTTGATAACTACTGCTTTTCCCCTGGAAGCGTGAACCGCTGCGAGCAGCAGGCTCATCCAGTTGGAGTAAACGAAGAATAACACCAATATCTGCAATGTCAGAAGAAGGTACTGTTCGACTTTCCATGGGCCATCAAAAAGTTTCAGCAAATGGGTGGGAACAGCGTAAACTATATATGCCAGAATCGTCGGAAAAATCAAACTCAGGGCGGTGGCTTTGTTTTTTATTGCGAATCTGCCGGAAGCAAGACAGCCCGCGGTGATGGGGTGAAGGTTTCTGGTTGTCAGGGGCAGTCCGCAATGGCCACATGTTTCGGAGTCCCTTGTGACATGGCCACAGGCTGGGCATTGTATTGCGCTGGCGTCTTTCTGCTGGCCTGCTATTATGACAAACGCGACCAGGAAACCGCCCAGCCAGCCGGCTGAACCACCTATGTACATGCCCATAATAACGCTGCCGATTTCACCCCACCCCAGAATCATCCCAGCCAGCAGTCCCAGGGCCATTAACGCATACCCGGTAATGAAAATAAAAGCTGAGACCTTTTCCGCGGAAATCAGCCCCTCCCCACCGGCTAATTCCTGAGGCGCGTTAGTTTGCGTAATATCGTCATCTTCAAATATCGATTCCAGCTCATCCGAATCATCAGCTGTCAGTTCCGGCAAATCCTCTTCCTTTTTCTGCTTATCATCGTTATCAATGGTCTTTGATGAGATGCTTTTCGGAGGCTCTTCAGCCATGAAGATTTTTTCGTTATCGGCTGGGTCTTCTTCGTTTTCATCCTGAAGTACTATTGGTGAGATGTTTTTGGCAGGGGGTGTTACAATGGGCTTCGCCGGCGTCAGCGGGTGGGGCGTGTCGGTTACTTCCTCCACATTGGCCAGGGGGATAGTCTCGGCTGGGGGGTAGGCTTTCTGTTCTTTCCGGGCTGGTTTTGGCGTGCCACCGCTACCCAGTGGAGCGGGCTGGGCGGTATTACAGTTTGGACATCGCACAGTCTGCCCGGCAGAGGAGTCCGGCACCTCGAAAAAATCACCACAGTCCGGGTTGTTACACATTATCAAAAGGGCCATATTTATGCCTGAAGTTGTCTAAAAAATAATTACAGTATGAAAGGTCTTTTCCTTCCTGCTGCAAAACCAGTTAAATAAAAAAACTAATAGTTGACCATGACATCCTGGGCGACCTCATCTGTTATCAGTCCTTTTTCCAATAGGTTGCTCACCGAGGTTCTCATTGATACCATACCATGACGCGAACTGGTGTTGATAATGTCGCGAAGCATGAAAGCGTCCCGTCTTCGTATGATATTCTTTACGGCATTAGTTCCGAGAAGAATTTCGCAAGCCATTCTCTTTCCGCCGTCAGTTGCAGGCAGCAATTCCTGGTGAATTACCCCTTGCAGCGTCCCAGCCAGGAGATATCGCATGTGACCATGGTCCTCACCGGGGGCGTAGCTTAGTATTCGCTCGATCATTTTGTCGATCGAAATAATATGCAGAGTGGAAATAACCAGCACGCCGGTTTCCGCAGCTGTCAGGGCAATGCGTATGGTCTCATAGTCCCGCATTTCACCGATGGCGATAACGTCCGGGTCTTGTCGAAGGGCTGCTCGCAGGCCTCGATAAAAACTTTCCGTGTCCCTGCCTACCTCTCGATGGCGGACGATGCTCTTCTTGTTGATATGTATATTTTCGATGGGGTCTTCAATAGTAACAATATTTCTGCGGAAATTGGAGTTGATCTCATTGAGGATGGCTGTCATCGTGGTGGTCTTGCCTTGGCTGGTGCTGCCTGTTATCAGGATCAGCCCCTTGGTTTGTTCGGCAAGCTGGTTAACAGCCGGCGGCAGACCAAGCCTGTCCAGCGTCATTATGTCTTCGGAAAGAATACGGATGACCAGCCCGACGGACTGATCGTTCATGCTTACGTTTACGCGATACCTACCATCTTCATCCGCTATCATGAAGTCGAAATCGTTGTCCTTGCGGAATTGCTGAGCCTGTTCTTCCGTCAACAATTCCATCGCGATTCGCTCGCTCATCTCCGGCGTGATTCTGCCTTCGCTGGAAGGCATGAGATCTTTCCCAACCCGAAAAAGAATCGGAGCGTCGGCACAGATGTGTATGTCTGTCGCCTTTTTGCTTCTTGCGAAAGCGAGTAATTTTTTCACGCCTGCTGGTATCATTCTACAAACCCCATTAAAGCAGGAATTTTTTATCCACAACTTACCCACACCGGCATAGTCGGAACCAAAAAAGTTCAGGATTAATTACGCACGCCCTGCGTAACTAAATCCTTTTAAGTATATCACTACACATAGGTTTAACACAAGGCAGGGCCAGTATCAATGAAAATACATTGGTAGAAGTGAAAGATTCTCTGAAAAATCCGTTTAGGAACAAAAACGGGATTTTTTAACAGAAGTAATTTTGAGGCCTGAAAAAGGTGAATGTAGGCCCGAGACGATGTTTTTCACCCTAGAGTGACACAATTTCTTCCGGTTGCTTTGCTTTGGTACAAAAGAGTCAAGTCAAGTAGGGTGGGACAGAGCACCGTCAGGTGCGGCGCCCCACGCTGCTAAAATATTCCCACGATATTGTGGTGTTAGCCAATCCCCAAAAAGGTGGGACGCCGCCGCTTCGCAGCTATGTCCGCACCCTACAGATTGTCCGCAACAAATTAGGTAATCAGTAGGGTCTATTGCCGACCAAATGATTCGTGTCTTGTGTAAAAATGGTCGACCATTGCCGACTCTACGAACTGTGATTGATTCGACATTCGAGTTTCGGAATTCGTCATTGTTTATGATCAGTGATGGCTGCCGCCGATGCAATCTTTTTCGTCGGTACACTCAAAGCAGGAGTCGATCAGCTCTTCCATGGTGGTCGTCGCTACGCAGATGGACGTATCAGCTGCGCCGTAATAAACTTTTACGCTGTTGTCGTCTTCCACGATAGCGCCACATGCGAAGCAGACGTTGCCGACATCGCCGATTCTTTCGTAGTCCATGCGCGGCGAGAGCAGCGGTTCGACGCAACGTCCGATGATATGGGCTGGGTTGTCCTTGTCGAGCATAATCGTGCCGATTCGATAGATTGGCCCAGCTGAGGTCATTTTCACGCCGTGATATATTTCCAGCCAGCCTCGGTCTGTGTAGATTGGCGGGGCCGATGCGCCGATACGGTATTGATCCCAGAATCTTGGTCGCGGCGCGCAGACGAATTCGCTTTTGCCCCAGTGTACCAGGTCCGGCGAATATGAAATCCACATGCTGCCGATTCCCTTGCCGAACGGCCTGTCCAGACGGGCATAAAGACCGTTGATTTTTTCCGGGAACAATACGCCGTCCTTATTGCCCGGTTCGGAGACAACGGCGATTCGCTCATAATTATGAAAATCTTCCGTCTCCGCCAGCGCGATATAATGGCCATGCCCGCCGCACGCGGTGTACATTATAAAATATCGGCCTTCGATTACCGTAAGTCGCGGATCTTCAATGCCGTTTTCTTCCCATGTTCGCCAGGGTTCCTGAGTACTGGGCATCATGCAGGGGGTTGGCTCGACTTCAAAATGCAGGCCGTCGCCGCTATGGGCCAGGGCGAAGTATGAGTATCCCTGCTGGCCTTCGATGCGGATTATCAAATAATACGTGCCGTCCACTTTTACGGGGGTTGCATTGAAAACCGTGTTGCACCGGTAGGGCACATCCTCCAGCGTGAGGATCGGGTTGCGACGCCATCGCTGGAGCAGATCGATTCCATGGCGAATTTTCATTTTATTCCTCCTCCATAGAATGCATGTAATCCTGAACGACGGCACAGGCGAGACAGAATTCCGAAATGGATTCTATAGTAGCAGTGCCCAGGCAGATACAGCTGTCGCTGGCGCCGTAGTAAACCCATACCTCGTCATCCTTGACGATAGCGCCACAGGAGAAGACCATGTTCGGGATGTCGCCTACCCGCTCGTATCTCTCACGCGGGCTTAGAATGGGAATGTCTGACCGTGCGATGACTTTTGACGGGTCGTCGTGGTCGAGTATAACCGCGCCAAGCCTGACCAGCGGCCCAGCCGATGTGTCCTTTGCGCCGTAATACAATAACAACCAACCCTGTTCGCATTCGATAGGCACAGCTGCGGCTCCGATTCTGCTGGAATCCCAAAACCCGCCACGGGTGGTCATGATAACCTTCTCGTCACCCCAGAAATCAAGGTCCTGGGAATAGCTAAGCCAGAGATTGCCGCCATCAGGTCTTTTCAGCAGGGCGTATCTGCCGTTGATCTTCTTTGGGAACAAAACGCCGTTTTTCACGTCAGGCTGCGAAACGTAACCCAGAAATTCGACGTCAGTGAAATCTTTCGTGCACGCCAGGCCCAGCCTCATTCCAAGCTCGCTGTCGGCAACGTATGTAATGTAAAACTTCCCCTCCAGAGGTGTAATCCGAGGGTCGCGAATTCCGAAAGTCTCGTATTTTGCCCGCGGGCCAGTCTTTGGCGGAGACATGAACGGCTTGGGGTCTACCGTGAAGTTGATGCAGTCATTGCTGCGGGCGCGATAAAAAAGATTATGTCCCTGCAAGGATTCAATGTTCAACAGCATCATGACATCACCATTCAACCTGGCGATGCCGGCATTGTGAATGTCGCTGCACCGGAAGCTGAGATCCGCAATCGAAATCAGCGGATTTCCTTCCCAACGGTGTATAATGTCACGTCCTGCAATTCCGTTCATCGAAGTTCTTGCCTTTCTTACATCCTGCGATTATACGATATCAAGCTCGCCATGGCTTTTTTAAGTCTTTTATTTGAACGGTTTTATCGGCCTTGCTGTCAGCTGCAAAAAGTTTCATATAGACACACTCTGGATAAGACCGTAAGCCATAATAATATATCGACTTATTTTATAACGGAATTAAGTGCCAAGATTGGTTTTGCGTGCTGTTTATTTGAGTGGTTCGACGATTAAATCCCAGCCTGCCGGTTTTGTCATTATGAAAAGCTCAGGCTGGAGGGTTGATTTGGGTTGAATGTCCTTGAATGTTACTGTCGTGACTTTTTTGCTGGCATCTTTGGATTGAATTTTTACAGGTAGATTTGTTTCATTGTCCACCCACATATCAAGCCTGACGAAATTTACATCCTTGCCCTGGCCTTTGCGTGGGACGAACTTCAGATATGAGGAATTTTTCGGGTCGCCTTTTTGGTTGGGGCGAGTTGAGGGTTCGAGATATTTTACAACGTCGTCGGTTTTTTGGCCGAACGGAACGGGGAAAGGCCCTTTGCCGATTTTCATTGCGTCGATTTTTTCGCCCTCTGCGGCGACTTGAATTTTACGGAATTCTTTAATTCGATGTTTGGCGGTGGTCAGCCATTGGCCGTCGAATAGATAGTCCTGTTTTGATGTCGTGGGACGCCCTTTGCCCAATGTCAATTGCTCGAATGAAACGCGGAACTTGCCCGGCTGGTTTTCGGTTTCCTTCTGGTAGGCAATCCAGCCTGTTCGGAATTCTTCATCACCGGTCATTTTGTCCTCAACAAGATACTCCACATTGGCGCGGAGCGTTTTGTACTGATCGCCGGCCTGTTCCAGTCTGTTAAGAATTTTAAGAGCTTCCGGGGCCACAGCAGGGGGGGCGGAGTATGTCTCCGCCTCAGCTGGTTGGGACGTATTTTCACAGGCCGGCATGGTGCTGCACTCCTCAGCCATCAGGCCAGTGGAAACAGCCAGGATCATAATAACGACTGCTGCGATTCTATTTTTTTCCAGTATATTAAAAAAACTCATCATAAAAATTCTCCGCTTCTGAGAGTTAAATGTACCGATTCGCTATTGGTTTCGCATTTTCTGCCGAGAACCATGAAAACTGTGTAATCTATCGAAAAATTTGCCAGCCGGCCATATTACTGTATAATGCTTTAACTATTATAAGGAGTCAACAATGGAATGCAAAAAACAGGTTAATCTTGATCGATGCACATGCACATATAATTGCAGCACGAAGGGGACATGCTGCGATTGTCTTCACCAGCATCTCAGCAGCAAACAGCTGCCAGGCTGTTGTTTTCCGCCCGAGGTAGAAAAAACATACGACCGCAGTTTCAAAGCCTTCGCGAAAGCCTGGGGTTTATAGGCGGCCTGTTATTTGTTGTATTCTATCCGAACGACTTCCGGGCGGAGAACGAGAATGGTTTCATGCTCCAGGCCTTCGATGTTTTCCGTGAGAAAATGATGGCCCAGGCTGGTCAGTCTGCGGGACTCGATACCCGGGCCGATGATGATGAAATCATCACTGGGCAGGACCATCTGAAAAGTAAGTTCCCGGAATGGGTAGATTTTAGGCTGAGAGACAGCCTTGATATTTCCATATTCATGCACATATGTCGTGAAGTTTTTTGTTGTCCGCAGTTGAGGCACAGCTGTGAGAATTACCCTGTTGTTATTATCTTCATCGATCGTGCAGGAGATGGCCAGGATGTTATCGCCCTTTGGATAATCCGCTCCGAAAAGTGTCATGTCTTCACGGAAAATGCAGATGGTCTGCTCAGGCTGAGCGGTTTTGAGTTCCACCTGCTTGGCCTGGCCTCCGAATGATTGAATAGCCCTGTCCTGATATACCAGGCCTGTCATCTGTTTGAGTATGCGTTCAATGTCAGGCCAGCCCTGGGCGCGTCCCATGCCTACGCGAATGCCATTGATCCCAAGAACCGTGGATTTCATCGAGACGGGTTCTTCGTCAAGGTAGCTCCAGAGTTCTTCGGACTTACTGGCCAGGCCTGCTGGGACCTGAACCGTAATCATTCTCACGCGTATGAAGTAAGGGATGCGCACAGCGGCTGCGGGCTTGGTCTCTCCGCCGATTTTAGGTATGTGAGGAAGCTTCTGAACAGCTGAGGGTGCAGTTTCTTTATCGGTCTGCGTTTCGGATGGAACACAGCCTGCCGAACTCAACGCGACGATCACGCCAAAAAGTATTATCAGTCTGGTCGGGAGTTTACATCTAACTGTCACGTTTTCCTGCCTTTAATGCCGTTTTTTCACACTTATATAATATACCACTTCCTCGATATTCTATCGAATCCGCGGGCAAATTGAAACCTCTCGATTGAGTTTGAAATCAGGTTATATCTGTGGTGCAGACGTTGCAGGTTTTGACACTTTCTGTTGCTGGGCCAACTGTCTGTAGCCTCGAGCGTATCTGACCAGCATAGTTATCAGCACCATGAATGAAACCAGCGGGTAGCCCAGGAATCGGGCGAAAAATCTGGTCTGTTCGATGATTCCGGGTTTTTCTCCCCCGGCCCTGAGCAGATCGATATTCTGCATGCAGACGCGAAGTTCTTGAAGATTGTACAGGGCACCGCTGAAAAGTCCGCCGCGGAGGATTTCCTGCCAGGGACTGAGCAAGGCCAGGACAAGCAGCGACCAGAGAAAGGCTGAGACGAAATATTGAACGCCCTTGCCCCCGCCGACCAACGCAACAACGCCGGTATACCCTATTATCAATACCAACAGGACGGCACTGAGCACAGCTACGAGTTTGGAAACCATAAAGCCCCATATCAGTACGTTTTGCCAGCACCTGGCCTGGTTGCACAGTTCCATGTTGGCTGGCGACTTCATGTAATTGTTAATCTCATCGACCACAGGATGAGCATCGCAGGTGTACAGCACGATAAAACCCGCAGCCTGGACAAGCAAGGCCAGGATTATCAGCAAGCTGAAGAAATTCTTGGCCCGCTTTAGACTTTTCATGGCTGTGAGGAACTCGTTTGTTTCAATTGTCGGATTCATTTTGATTCCTTTCGGTTTTGTCTTAGCAGGATCCACAGTATTTTAAATCGCCCGTGAGCGGAGTTAAAAAACCTGGGATTGCTGCTGTTTTCAGTGAGCTTAACTACTCACGATATTATCGTCAATCAACATGTGTTTACATTACGTCCGCGGCGGCTTTGAAAGCCTCTGTCGCAGCCTGTTGAGTCGCAGCGATGTCATCTGACGTATGAGCGGCGGATACGAACATCGCCTCGAACTGGCTTGGCGGGATATACACGCCATTGTTCAACATGCCGTTGAAGTAGGCTGCGAAGGCCCGCGTGTCACATGCTGTAGCTGAGGCGTAATCGGTAACGGGCAAGGCTGAGAAGAAGCAGCATAGCATCGATCCCACGCGGTTAATTACGACTTTTTCACCCAGCCCAGCCTGGTTGGCAGCCTCACGCAGACCTGCTTCCAGTTCGGCGGATTTTCGCTCAAGCAGGCTGTAGAAATCGGGATCAGAAGCGATCTCATTGAGAGATGCGAGTCCGGCAGACATGGCTGCGGGATTGCCCGAAAGCGTCCCAGCCTGATATACCGGGCCTAGCGGGGCGAGATGGTCCATAATCTTCGCCGGGCCGCCCACAGCGCCGACGGGCATTCCGCCGCCGATGATTTTGCCCAGCGTCGTGATGTCGGGTCGAACATTATATAGCTGTTGTGCGCCGCCTGGTGCTACGCGGAAACCGGTCATGACTTCATCGAAAATCAGCAACGCCCCAGCCTGGTCGCAGATGTCCCGCAGAGTTTGGAGGTATCCATCTGCCGGCGGAACCACGCCCATATTGCCGGCGACCGGTTCAACTATAACCGCGGCGATTTGTCCCCCAGCCTGGCTGAAGATTTGCGAAACGGCTTCGACGGAATTGAACGGTGCGAGGATGGTATCCGCGGTGGCCCCGGCTGGGACGCCCGGCGAACTCGGCACGCCAAGTGTGGTCGCTCCGCTGCCGGCCTGGACGAGCAGTCCGTCGGAATGGCCATGATAACAGCCTATGCACTTGACGATTTTATCCCGACCAGTTACGCCGCGGGCCAATCGGATCGCGGTCATCACGGCTTCGGTTCCGCTATTGGTGAACCGAACCTTCTCAATCGAATCGATAGCGGAGATTACCAACTCAGCCAGCATGACTTCCGCAAGAGTGGGTGCGCCGAAACTCGTGCCTTTTCGGGCAGCGAGACCTATTGCTTCTACCACGGCCTCCGGCGCGTGACCAAGAATGGTAGGCCCGTAACTCGAGACGTAGTCGATATACTCGTTGTCGTCAAGGTCGTAAATCTTCGATCCGCAGGCCCGGCTGATGAACAGAGGCTCGCCGCCCACAGCGGCAAACGCGCGAACCGGCGAATTGACTCCGCCGACCAGAACCCGCGAAGCCCGCTCAAACGCTGCAACTGATCTGTCTGTTGATCGTGTCATTGTCGTATGTTACTTAACTACCAGGTTCACCATTCTGCCCGGGATCACGATTTCCTTGATTAAAGTCTTGCCTTCTATGCCAGATGCGACTTTTTCCTCAGCCTTGGCGATGGCGAGGATTTCTTCCTGCGTCGCGTCGGCAGCTACGGTGATTCTGCTGCGAATCTTGCCGTTGACTTGAACGGGCAATTCAACGGTCGACTCGATCAGGATTTTTTCGTCGTAGGTCGGGAACGGTTCATGGGCCAATGATTCAGCATGACCAAGTTTCTGCCAGAGTTCTTCAGCTATGTGCGGCGCAAGCGGGGCCAACACAAGCACGAAACGCTCCGCCTGATTGGTCGTAATGCAACCAGCCTTGAAGCACGCGTTGACGAATTCCATCATCGCAGCAATGGCGGTGTTGAACTTCATGGCTTCGATGTCCTCGCCGACTTTTTTGATCAACTTGTGCAGAGCCTTTTCGATATCGTCGTTCATATTATCGTTGATCAAGGCTGGCTGATCGTTTTCCGCATCGCCGGCGACGAGTCGCCAGACCCGCTGGAGGAACCGGAACAGGCCCGGCACGTCGCGGGTGTTCCAGGGCTTGGATGCGTCGAGCGGGCCCATGAACATTTCATACAGCCTGAACGTGTCGGCGCCGTATTGATGTATGACGTCATCGGGGTTGACCACGTTTTTGAGGCTCTTGGACATTTTCTCGATACTTTCGGAGAGTTTCTCGCCGGCTTTGTTGTAAACGCCGTCCTCTCGGAATTCGACATCGGCATTCGGCACGCAAACGCCCCGGCTGTCCCGATAGGTAAAACTCGTAATCATGCCCTGGTTGAAAAGTTTGCCGAACGGCTCGGGGGTTCTGACATGGCCAAGGTCGTACATCACCTTGTGCCAGAATCGCGAATACAGCAAATGCAGCACCGCGTGCTCAGCTCCGCCGATGTAAAGATCAACTCCGCCGTCATCGCCGCTGCCCATCCAGTAGTCTGCCACTTTCGGGTCGCAGAATTGTTCGGAATTTTTCGGGTCGAGATACCGCAGGTAATACCAGCAGCTGCCTGCCCATTGGGGCATCGTGTTCAGTTCGCGAGTGGCTGGGCCTGAGCAGCAGGGGCAGGTGGTATTGACCCAGTCGGTCATTTTGCCCAGCGGCGGTTTCGGCGGGGCTTCCGGGTCGTCGCTGCTGGCTGGGCTGAAGTCGTCCATGGGCGGCAGTTCCAGCGGCAGTTGGTCGTCTCGCAGGCCCACCGTGCCGCAATTTTCGCAGTGTACTATCGGGAACGGTTCGCCCCAGTACCTCTGCCGGCTGAAGAGCCAGTCGCGCAGTTTGTATTGAGTCGAACTTCGGCCCAGCTCTTTTTCCTCTACGTATTCGATCATTCTTGTCTTGCCGGCCTCCGGGGCCAGGCCGTTGATTTCCTCGCTGCCGATGTATTCCAGCGACTCATCAAGCTCAGATGTACATTGCGCGATTGGTTTTACCTGCAGGTTCGGACACGCAGCTGAGACGAGTGCGTCAATGCCGGTCTGGCCTACGAAAATCAGCCGTTTCGTCTGGATAGACATAACCAGGATCGGGTTGATATTCGGATCGTCGACGTCGGGGTTGTAGGTTCTGCCTTCGGGGGTAAAGCTGTCTATATTCCCCGCGCCGATACCACGAAGAGCGGGGCAGAGGCTTTGATCTTTTACGAAGGCATCCCAGAGCAGCTGGAACTGGTCGGCTTTGACTTCCACGAAGTACCGGGCGTCGTCTTCGTTGCGTTGCTTGAGGATTGGACGGATCGGCAGGTCGAACTGCATTGCGAATTCGTGGTCGCGGGTGTCGTGGGCAGGCACAGCCATGATCGCGCCAGTGCCGTATCCCATCATGACGTAATCGGCCACCCAGATCGGTATCTGCTCGCCGGTTATCGGGTTTATCGCAAAAGCTCCGGTGAATACGCCGGTTTTTTCCTTCGCTTCGGTCATGCGGTCGAGTTCGGTTTTATTCGCAGCCTGGGCGACATATTCGTCTACCGCAGCCTTTTGCTCAGCGGTTGTGATCTGTTCCACAAGTTGATGCTCCGGCGCGAGTACCATATAGGTAGCGCCGTAGAGCGTGTCAGGTCTGGTCGTGTAAACGCGAATGGTCTCGCCGTCGCCACCTGCGATTTCAAAGTCCACGCTTGCGCCGGAACTCTTGCCGATCCAGTTTCGCTGCATGATCTTGATCGGCTCGGGCCAGTTTACGATTTCTATATCTTCAAGCAGCCTGGTCGCGTAAGCGGTGATGCGGAGCATCCACTGCTTTAGGTTCCTGCGGAACACCGGATAATCGCCGCGGTCTGATTTGCCTTCGTTTGTGACTTCTTCGTTGGCCAGGACTGTTCCGAGTTTCGGGCACCAGTTGACGGGAACTTCCGCCATGTACGCAAGGCGGTGATTGTCGATAACGGCTCGCTGTTCCTCGTGCGTCAGTTCGCCGAATTTCAGATCGACCGACGGAATGCCCGCGATGGCTGAGAAACTTTCCGTCAGCGGCGCCATCACGGCCCGGCCTTCGAGATCAACCAACAATTCCCCGCTCTCGAGTTTTGCAATCAATTCATCGATAGGCCTGGCGGAGTTTGCTTCCGGGTCGTACCAGCTGTTGAAGAGCTGCAGGAAAATCCATTGAGTCCAGCGGTAATATTCAACGTCTGTCGTCGCGATGCGGCGGGACCAGTCGTAGCTGAAGCCGAACATCTTGATCTGCCGTTCGATGTTGGCAATGTTTTTTTCCGTCGTCTCCCGCGGATGCACGCCATGTTCTACTGCATATTGCTCAGCTGGCAGCCCGAACGAGTCGTAACCCATCGGGTGCAGAACGTTGAAGCCTTTCATTCGCTTATATCGGCTGACGATGTCGCTGGCGGTGTAGCCTTCGGGATGGCCCACATGCAGGCCTGCCCCGGATGGATACGGGAACATGTCCAGGACGTACATCTTGGGCTTGTTCGCGTCGAAGCCTTCCTCGCCCGGGTTGGGCTGACAGAAGGTTCCGTTGGCCTGCCAGTACTCCTGCCATTTTTTCTCTATAGCTGTGAAATCGTATCCCGACATTTTTTGTCATCTCCATTCAGTGAACAAATCAGCGAACAAAATCAGTATGTTAAGGTAAGCAAATTAAAAAACTCCATTTGCGAGCCCTGGTTGACATGAGTGTATCGGCTTGAAATACGAAAACAATTAAAAAATGCGTGCTTGTCACGCAGGCCCAGCGGATACTACAATTTGGCTGGCGTTTTTTAGAACGGGAGAACTGAGACATGAAATATCTAAAATGTGAAAACTGTTTTGGTTTATGGGTAGTGCTTATCTGCTTGCTTCTGATTCCAGCCTGTGATGCGAAATCTCAGGATCAGCCCGGTTCGGGCCAGTCTGCCAGGATTATGCCCTCCGATCTGGTTTATCAGGGAGCGTTTCGGCTGCCTGATGGCCCGGAAGAGTACGCGTGGGGCTGGAGCGGTCAGGCGCTGGCATTCTACCCAGCTGGCGATCCTACCGGCCCAGCTGATGGTTTTACCGGTTCGCTTTTCGGCACCGGCCATAACTGGCACACGTGGGTTTCGGAAATCAGCATCCCCAAGCCAGTGATATCGAAAACGAAAAACCCCGCCGACCTCAACACAGCCAGGACACTGCAGGAATTTGCGGATATTCGGGGAACCCTGTACGAGGGTCGTGATCTGGAACAGCCTAGGGTGGGTCTGGCCTATCTGCCCGCCCAGGGAAACCAGACCGGCGATAAGCTGTACTTCTGCTGGGCGGCCCATATGGGGCAGGAGAATCTCTCCCCGGCGCATGGCTGGTGCGACCTGAATCTGGCTCAGCCAAACTCCGCGGGGCTTTGGAGTATCGGCGGACTTAGCCAGTATCTGACATGCGATTATATTACGCCGATCCCAGCTGACTGGGCACAGGCCAACACACCGGGAATGAGGCTGGCAACCGGACGCATGAGAGACGGCGGACAGGTTTCCCAAGGGCCTACACTCATCGCGTTCGGCCCGTGGAACCAGGGCAATCCGCCCGCGCCAGGAACAAAGCTAGATGCAAAAGTATTGCTCCAATACTCAGCTATCACCGATGAAGTGCAACATAAGATGAACAATTATCAGCATTCGGACGATTGGTCGGGCGCAGCCTGGCTGACGGCGGGCGACCGATCAGCAGTTGTTTTTGTCGGCACGAAAGGGGAGGGCAAATGCTGGTACGGTTTTGCCAACGGTGTGGTCTGGCCTGAAGATGGGCCATATCCGCCCGTCCCCGCTTACCCGAATGATCAGCGAGGCTGGTGGTCAACAAACTTTGCCGCCCAGATACTGTTCTACGACCCCGCTGACCTGGCAGCCGTAGCCAACGGAAAAGCCAAACCCTATGAACCTCAGCCTTATGCGGTTATGGATGTCAGTAAGTTCCTTTATAAGGATAGACCTCGTGAAATGCACCGCTTGGGCGCAGCTGCGTTTGATCAGGCGAACGGCCTGCTCTATGTAATCGAACCGCGGGGAGATGAAGATAAATCGCTTATCCATGTCTGGAAAATTAAGGCTAACTCCAAATAAAATATTTTAAGATTGTAATGTTATAATGTGTAAAAAAAACCCCGCTGATGCGTATTTCAGGGTAATAGGATAATATTGTCGTGACAATTTTTCTTTTTTTTGTTCTTTCTTTGCTTGTGCAGCCTGTATGCCTTGCTATTTCAACGGCCTGTAAAATCTTTTTTTTAAAGATACTTATAATGAATGCAATTTATTGACTAGTTTAGGAAACGCTCTGGTTTTTGCCATAATAATTTTGGGTAAAATGTTTTAAACAGCTCCTAAAAAAAACAATAAAAATATGATAAAAGTAAGGTATATACTTGACAAAAAAGTACTCTGGTGATACGATGTCATTTGTGAGAAGTGAGGATAATCGACAGACTTGGGTCTGATATTTTCTCTTATCTCCAAGAAGAAAAATGGTTGACAGTTAGCCGATTTGATGATAGAATGCAAAGGTTATGTGAGGTGTTTAAAAACGAGGCTAAAAAAGACGTTTTCAAATTGCTCACTTTCCCGATTTTTTGAGTGGTTCAGTAAAAATGGTGATTGGGTTAATGTAAGCCCAACGAAATGTTTCTTAACAAAAGTAGGAGATTGAAAATGAAAAAGACAGTTTTGACTATGTTGGTAGTCGGCCTCGTGGCCGTCGCAGCTCAGGCAGGCGCAGTGCACTATTCTTTTGACCAGACAACAGAAACCACGTGGAATGTTAGCGTCACCGTTACCGGCGATGATACCGCAGGCCTGTCAGCCTATGGCTTCTATGTAAACATCGACCCGACGTTGGTTAGCTATGCCGAAAATACCCTCTCTGCCATGAATTCATCCTATCAGACAGTTGGTATCACTCCCGGCAACCTGGTCGCTGGTGATGTAGGTGGCAAGTTCAACGCTGGTAACTACCAAGGTACCGGTGCATATGCACTCCTGAACATCGGTCTCGTTCCAGTGCAAGTGATTTCCCCAATCCCGGCCCTTCCGTCAGTTGACCTCGGCGTTCCTGCCCTTCTTGGCACGCTGACCACCCCTGCCGGTCTGGGCGCAGCTGATTTCTGCAACGACAGCAAGTCAGGTCTCTTCAATCTGGAAGCTGATGGTTTCCTCGCAGATGTTACGACCACATACGAAGTGAACCCGATTCCCGAACCGATGACCATGAGCTTGATTGGCCTTGGCGGACTGGCTCTGATCCGTCGTCGCAAATAGTTCAAGTAGTAAATAAGATTTATTCTTCGGAAGGTCAGCATCATTCAGCACATCGCTGGGTGACGCTGGCCTTCTGTTTTTATTGGGAAGATTTATCGGTAGGCCAGGTATTGACCCGGCATTAGGCGACCGGCAGCAGAACATTTACCGGAAAAAAAGCATGGGCCACAGTCGGACATGTTCCTTTTGGGAACACCCTAAACGATGAAAAGAAGACTATTTGACTATTTTGTTTAGCCCCGATAGGGGTGGCCAGGATTTTTTAGTCGCCGTCGGGTAGAGCGAGCGGTACCCCCGGATAGAGTCTTCTTGGAATAAGCCCCAACGGGGCGACAGAAACGCTGAGAAATATACAAGATTTCTGTCCGCCCCGTTGGGGCTTATTTCTATCTTCCGCATTTCCGGGGGCTACTAAAAAACGCCCCCGGCTAAATCCTGGCCACCTTTTCAGGGTTAGGCACCAGTCTATTTACTAAATAACTTTTAGGAACAGAGGCACTGAGAACACAGAGTTTTTTGTTTCTCTTGTCAGCTTTTCATTTTTCACCATTCAAAATTCGTCATTGATTCGACATTCGAGCTTCTTAATTGGTTATTAATTCATTGGGATTGAGGCATTGGTCATTGTTTTTAAAAGCCCTCGGGGCTGGTAAAATTAGTTCAGCCGATCGCCTTACAAATTGTCATTGCGAGCGAAGCGAAGCAATCTCGTATACTACAGCCGCCCTCGGCTGTGAAGCGGTCATTCCCGTGAAAGCGGGAATCCAGGGCCGGCCAGTATCAAACGTGGTTGCAAACACAGCAACCACGGCACCGGTCGAAAATTTCCCGCCACGGACTAGAGCATATCAACCTTGAGAGTTCGCTTTTTGCTGGCTTGCTTTGCCCGTGGCTGCTTCAGAAACATTTCGGGATATCTACAAATATGCCTCATGTTTCTTCCTTGCCACGAACAAACCCGCTGCGCAAAATTGCGCACTCTCAACGTTTCAATGCTCTAATTTTCCCGTCTTGATTACATTCCCTGGATTCCGGGCCGCCAGCGGCGGTGGCACATAAGCTTCGCTACGCCCGGAATGACAACCATGCCTTCAGAGATGACAAAAAAACAACTTTTTAAGGGATACGACTACAACAAAAAACGTAATGTTGCATCAGAAGTGATTCCTGTCATTCCTGATCAGCAAAGAGCGGGGTATCGCCTTTCGGACTTTTATTGTCATTGCTTTCGGCAGTTTCCTGGGTTGACTCAGCCTCTGATTTTTTCTTGCGGTGTTTTCTGCCTCCTCGCGAGCCGCGTCTGCGAGGCTTTTTCTTTTCAGCAGCAGCCTGATCTTCAGATGATGACGAGTCGTTTTTTTCAGGTTCTTCGATCTGTTTCGTACTATCCTCTGGAATATCCTTTTGTTCTGTTTTTTCCTCAGGCTTATCCTGTTTGGCCTGGTCGTTTTTTGCCTTGGCTGACGACTTGGCCTTTTTCCTGGTCACTATTTTTTTGGCGGTTTTTTTAGTACGCTTGGCGGTTTTTGGTTCAGGTTTATCCTTTTCCGTTTTTGATTCTGCGGGTTTTTCTTTGAGTGTATCTACTTTGACAGGTTGTTCTTCTGGAGTAACCTTAGGTTGGTCCACCGGCTCTGTAACTTGCTCTTCGGGTTCGGCTTCTGCCTTTTTCGGGGATTCTGCGGAGGGGGTTGTCGATTTAGCTTTTTTCTTTCTACCTCCACGTCGGCCACGGCGACGAGATTTTTTGGCTGATTTTTCATCCTCAGCCTTGTCTTTGACTGGCTTGTCCGGTTCCGCGACGGTTTCTGCTTCCAAAGGCATTTCGATATCACCGGCGTTATCTTCGGCATCGGCGCGGGCCTCTGCTTCAGCGAGTGGCCTTTTGCCGTTAAGTATCTCTTTGATGTCGACAAGTTCGGTCTTTTTGCTTTTTTTGTTTTGGCCTGACGTAGAGTCCCAGGCTACCGGTGATCCTCGAAGGTTCGTGCAGGTGATATTAACATCGTTACCTGTGAGGTCTGGATTTGCGGTAATGACTATATTTTTCTCGGTCTGTTTTTCCAGCTGGGCTATATGCTGCCTTTGCGTGTTGGCCAGGTGATGGGCAACGCTTGGGGATACGAATATTTCGATGTTGGCAACTTCTTCGTTGGTACATGCTACTTGCAGGTTTCGCATCACAGCCAGTGCAACGGATTCCTGACTCATGATCTGGCCTGTACCGTCGCATTGCGGGCAGCGTGAATAGATGCTCTGTTTCAGGGAAGGCCTGAGTCGTTGGCGCGTCATCTCGATCAGTCCGAAGCTGCTGATTTTCAGTACCTTGCTCTTGGCCCGGTCTTTTTTGAGGATATCGCGTATTCTTTTTTCCAGCGTTCGGCGATTTTTTTCCTCCCGCATGTCGACAAAGTCTATAACGATAACGCCGCCCATATCCCGCAGACGCAGTTGTCTGCCTATTTCATCAGCTGCAGCGAGGTTCAGTTGCAGAGCGTTCTGTTCGGCATTGCTGTGGGCACGAAAACTGCCGGAGTTCACGTCGATGGCTACCAGGGCCTCGGTTTGATCAATTACCAGTGAGCCGCCATTGCTGAGCTCTACGCGGCGCGAGTGGATTTTTTCAAGCTCGTCTTCGACTCCAAATTCCTCGAAGAGTCCCTTTCGGCCTGTGTAAAGTTTAAGTTTGCATTTTGCACGTGGAACGGCGACGTCCAGGAATTCCTTTACCCGTATGGTGACGGGTTCGCTGTCGCAAATTATTCTTTCGATATCGGAATCATAGATATCGCGGATGGTACGGATAACCAGGTCTGATTCGCGGTAAATCTCAGCAGGCGTGCTGGATTTTTCGATTCTCTCGTCGATTGATTTCCAAAGTCGTGAGAGATATGACAGGTCGCGCTGCATGTCGCGTTTTGTGCGATCGACCCCAGCTGTGCGCACTATCACGCCCATATCTTCCGGGATTTCGAGCTGATCAAGAATTGCTCGCACTTTGGCCCGGACTTCTTCGTCTTCGATCTTTCTGCTGATGCCGACATGTGTCATGCCCGGCATGGTGACTACGACTCTGCCGGGGATGGACAGGTATGTAGTCATGGCTGGGCCCTTGGTGCCGATTCCCTGCTTGGTCATCTGCACGACAATTTCCTGCCCACGCTTGAGGCATTCCTGAATCTGAGGCCGGGATCGGTGGGAGGAACGTCTGCCGACCTGTTCGGTCGCTTTTTTGGCTTTGGCAAAATACTTGGGGTGAAGGTCAGAGATGTGCAGAAAGCCGTTCTTGATTCCACCGAAATCTATGAAAGCCGCCTGTATTGAAGGCTCGATGTTGGTAACTCTGCCTTTGTAAATGTTGCCGACCTGGCTGGCACTGCTGGCACGCTCGGTGTAGAGTTCCTCGAGGCGATCGCCGTCGAGAATGGCGATGCGGCACTCCTGGCCTTCCACCGTGTTGATTAACATTTTCTTACTCATACATTTTGTTCCTTGTAAAACAGTAGTCAGGATTCAGGATTCAGGAGAAAAACACCACAAAAAACTACGGTAAACATTTGTATTTTTTTCTTTTGTCTTTTCGTAAACTTTCGCATTTTTTAGGCTGCTGGGGCTAATGCTTCCAGCAGGAACTGGTATTTTTTGTCATGTACGGCACAATTTCCGAACATCATAATAATTCGTTGTTGCCACAGAACTTTTCGCAAGGCTCTCAGTGCGTCGGCGAAGCTGGGGGTGGTTTTGCTGGCATACCACAGCGGAATTTGAAACGTTCGTTTGGCAGATGGCTGTTTGCAGAACCACAGCCAGACCATCGAATACAGCCAAAGTCCAAGAGCAGCTGCTCGCTCGGGGCCTTGTCTCGCCCACGTCTGCAACTGCTCCGCACCAAGATACTGTTTGGCATTTTTGAACGTATCTTCGATAGCCCACCGGTCGGCATAGGCAGCCAGCACGTCGGCGACTTTCATGGCCACATCGGTCGTAAAAAAATAATCGTCCCGCTCTTTGCCGCTCGGATCCCGCGAGATCACAAGCAGCACCGGCATCTTGCTGACTTTGTACCAAAGCACCTCGCGAGAATAAACCAGCCTTGTGACCGACTTGCCGCGAGCGATAAAAGTTATCGGCGTCCACTTGCGAACGTGCGAAGCGATTATCTTGAGTTTGGGCAACTCGGCACCGCGTTTTCGAGGTCTGCCTCTGCCGGAGCGTTTTCGTTTCGGCGGCAAATCGTAAAGCGAAGCGTCGCAACGCATGCGCGAGATGATCGTCGTGTTCGTTATGCTCCAACCGGCCAGCGATGCGTAAAATCCATCTGCCACAAGGCGAATCTTCCTGCTTCCAAACCAGGCGGCCACTTCTTCGAGCATCTCGACAGCCAGTTCGATGAGCGATTTTTCCTTCTTGCGATGCAGTCGCATGTTGATGGGCAGACCGAGTGGCTCGCCGCCCCAGGGCGGTTGAACTTGCAAAGTCAGCACGACAAGATTCAGCCCCCATGCGTAAACGATTTTGGTTTTGGTCGAGCGGACGGCGTCTCGCCAAAACCCGGCACCGTCGACTTTTCTGCCACTGCGATGAAACAGCGTGTCGTCGATAGCCAGCGGGATATTGCCCTTCGCGGCAAATGTCGAGATCAGCAAACGAGCCAGAATTTTCCAGAGCTGTGCGAGCGACCATCTCGCGTCGGGAAAAAATCTGTGATAGGAATCGTGGCTGCGTTGGCCCAGCGGGTCTGCCAGCGGAATAATGCCCGTGATAGTGCGACGAGTGGTGCGAAGAATCCAGCCTGTGATCAGCCGGACAAAAATTTCCGCGCCCGGAGCCGTGAAGATGGGAAAAAACTGTTGAACAAGCAGCGTCCATGCCGATATGTTCTCCATATTGATACCAACCTTTCGATGCGTCTTTGGCAGACATTAAATTCATCGACAGGTTGGTTTTTTTATATACAGTCTTCATCAAAATTCACCCAAAAAAGTGCGAAAGTTTACTTTTCCTGCTTTGTTTTTATTCTGCATCCTGAATTCTGAATCCTGACTACTGATTCCTTAAAATTCGTCTTCAATTTTTGTTCTTACAAGTTCCGCGAGGTATTCTGGCCCGATCAGTCCTGAAATTTCCAGCACCTCGCCAGGCCTGGCCGAGTTGCCGTCCTTGACCGTGCAGACAAACCGCAGCTTGCCGTCGGAAACTTCCAACTTGGCCAGCATGGGCTTGATGTCCACATCGCGAGTATCCATGGCGGGCCTTTTGCCACGCTTGGATTTGACTTTTCTCTGCACTGTCCAGACAGGTTGGTTGGCGAGTTCCGCGACGCGTTGGGTGACTGTTCCGACGGAATCTTCAGGCAGATCCATTTCGTAGGTTACGGATTGCGGGTGCAGAGTCTTGGCCTGCTCCAGGAGGCGGGCCGATGTGAACCGCATTCCTTCGAGACTATGGTGATTAAGCCTGGCCAGGAGGTCAGCTTTTTCTATACTGCCATTCAGCGCGAGTACCAGGCGGTCATCCTGCGAGGCAACGCCTACGGGGCGAGGGCATGTGAACGAAAAAACAGGTCTAGGGTTAAAACCCTGCGAATATTGTAGCGGCAAGTTTGCTCTGCTGGCAATTCGCTCAAATGCCCGCATCGTGTCATGATGCGAGATAAATCTCAAGTCGCCCTCAATGGCCAATTGCATGGCCCATCGATACGACAATTCTTTTGAATCCTTTCTGTCGGTTTTCTCTGTATTAGGGAGAAAAATATTCGGTTATATACAGCCGCGTGATCTGTGCGCCCAGCCATACCGGGCGATATTTTGTCTGGCCAATTTTACCGGCCAAATTTTTAAAATAACGTCCACAGAAGGACGTCGTCGATTCCGCTTCAAAGCGGAGTCAACACTTACAATTTCCTGTGCAATTTTATAAACTGCAATTCCAGTTACCAGGCCGGCTTTCAAGGGGCTATTGCCCACTATCCCACTGCCTGATGCCTATTTTATATTACTCGCTATAAACTTCAGGCAGTACTTTTCTGGTCACTGCACGAAGATAGCTTAAAATTTCTTTGTCAGTATCGAACCGGCTGACCTGCCTGGCCACTTCGAGAGCCTGCTGTATAGTTATCGACCGGATAACCTTTTTAATTTCTGGTATTGCCATAGGCGTACACGAGAATTTTCTGAGTCCCAGGCCCAGCAAAAGCAGGGTATACATGGGATCGCCCGCTATTTCTCCGCAAAGGCTGACGGGTACTTCGTGTTGCTGACCTGTTCGGATAACTTCCCGGATCAGTCTGAGCACAGACGGGTGTGCAGCTGTGAACAGGGGGGCTACCTTTTCATTGCCGCGGTCCACCGCTAACGTATACTGCACAAGGTCATTTGTACCGATCGAAAAGAAGTCGACTTCCTTGGCAAACGAGTTGGCCTGCAACGCAGCTGCGGGCACTTCAATCATGATGCCGATGGGGATATCATTTCTGTGCGGCAGGCCCTCTTCTTCCAGATCTTCCGCGACGTCTTTGACGATACTCTTTGCCTGACGAAGCTCAGTCAGGCTGGAAACCAGGGGGAAGAGCATCTGCACGTTTGCGTCCACGCTGGCCCGGAGAATCGCGCGGATCTGGGTTTTGAACAAGGGCAGGTTCTGCAGGCAGAAGCGGATGGAGCGACAGCCCAGGAATGGGTTACGTTCCGGGTTTCGTGCACGGCTTTGCGTGTACTTGTCTGCTCCCAGGTCGAGAGTTCTTATGATAATCGTATTTCCAGGGCAATATTCTATAACCTGCCTGTAGGCTTCGTAGTGCACTTCTTCCGAAGGTTCAGTGTCTGAGCCGAGGAACAGAAATTCCGTACGGTACAGGCCCACGCCCTCGCCGCCCTTGGCCTGGACGGTTTCCACTTCTTCCGGGAACTCGATATTTCCCATGAGCGTAATCTCATGGCCGTCTTTTGTCACGGCTGGCAAGTTCTGCAGAGCATCCAGACTGTGAATGAACTCCACCTGCTGCTGGGCTAACAGACGACATTCCTCAAGCGTTGCCTCGTCTGGATCAATAATGACCAGGCCTCGGCTGCCATCTATAATCAGTTGCTCACTGCCGGACGTTACGGAGGTAATGTCTTCTAGTCCAACGACAGCCGGTATGCCAAGTGCCCTGGCTACGATAGCGGTATGGCTGGTCGCCCCGCCTGCGTCGGTGGCAATGCCTTTGATATGCTTTCGGTCCATGCTGGCTGTTTGGCTTGGCGTCATGTCGTGGGCGACGACAACGACGTTTCGCGTAAGGTGCGACAGCGACTGACGCTGCTGGCCCGTGAGATTGCGAAGCAGTCGTTTTTCTATGTCGTATACGTCTTTGACGCGATCTGCGAGGTATTGCGGCATGGCAAGGAATTCCTTGGCATAGCTGCGGAGAACCGTCGCGACGGAATACTCAGCCGTAACATGGCCGCTGAGAATGGTATCGTGAAATTTTTCCTGCAAGACCTTGTCGTTCAGCAGGCCGAGGTGAAAATCGAAAATGCTGGCGGCTTCCTTGCCGATTCGTTCTATGGTTCGCTGCTGGAGATTAAGGATTTCTTCCTTGGAGATTTTTAATGCGTATTTGAGACGGTCGAGTTCATTTTGCGCATGGTCGACGGGCACATGGCGTTCGGGAATATCGAACTCCTCGTTGTCAATAATCACAATCTGGGCGATCGCCACGCCTGGCGATACCCCAATGCCCTTTTTACGTATCATTCAGTTCTTTCACCACAAAAACTGGAAACTATGTTATTCACCAAAACCGCTGTCCACCAGTTCAGACAGAGCTTCAATCGCCTCAGCGGCATCTGTGCCGTCTGCTGTGATCTTGAGTACCGTGCCCTTGGTCGCCGCCAGCCTCATTACGGACATTATGCTCTTGGCATCCACGACAAGAGTGCCTTTTGCGACTTCAATGCTACAAGAAAATTTGTTCGCCAACTCCACGAACTGCATGGCTGGTCGGGCATGCAGGCCAAATTTATTGACAATTGTAACTTCTTGTTCGATTTGTGACACAGTAAAATCCATTGACATATTATATTGCTCGGCCTTTTGTTACGGTGGCTAGATACCGTGGTCGATTCTAAACCGGTCTAGCTCATCTCGTCAGCTTCTTGAATCAGGTCAACAATGGCCTCGTTCGTCTCCGCCTGTCGGAGGAACTTACGGAACATATCACGCTGTACATGTCGGAAAATAGTCTCCATCGCCTGGAGATGTTCGTCAGGATTATCAGGATTTGAAAGCAGCAGGATAACCGAATACACAGGCTGGGAGTCAAGACTGCTGAAATCAAGCCCTTCAGGTATTCCACCGAATGTCGCGATCGGTGACTTTAGTCCTTTAATTTTGGCGTGAGGCAGTGATATCCCTTTACCGATTCCTGTGGTCGCCTGGGTTTCACGCGCTATGACTGCCTTGGCGATTGACGCTACATTTTTTGCCGGAATTGCCCCGGCCTCTGCCAAGGCTTCTATCAGTTCTTTTATCGCATCATCGCGTGTTGTCGCTGTCAATTTTGCTCGAAGGGCGTCGGTTACCACAATATCCGATAATTTCATTTTTTGCTCCTGGTACGATCTACCTATACCAATAATTCCAATTGCCTCATAGCCCGAAGCTTGTCCGAATCTGTCACGTATAAAATA
The DNA here is from genome assembly GCA_963664745.2 of Phycisphaerae bacterium. Taxonomy (GTDB): domain Bacteria; phylum Planctomycetota; class Phycisphaerae; order SM23-33; family SM23-33; genus B1-G9. The sequence continues at coordinate 150,497 of CAXXMC010000001.1, read as the reverse complement.
CGTAGATAGTCTACACAAAAAAAATACCAAATTCCAGTCCAAGAAATGCCTCCTGGCCAAGAATATAAGAATATTATCTCCATCAGCCAATACTTGCCAGGCTGCGGGATAATGACTCCCCGGGACTTCCCTGATCGCTGATTCCTGAAATAGGATGAAAAAAGCAGGGAAACCTTCACGTATCACAACATTTTCAGATTTGCAAAAATCTCTGACTTCCGGCCATCGGCTTGGGTGCATTGTAACCGAAACGAACAGCCGGAAGTCAAATATTTAAAGAAATTTACTCATCTTCGACGTTTTCAGCCTCGACTGCTTCGACAAGCCTGTCCGCATGAGGTGTGCCCTGGCGATCACGGACTTTGTCCTTATGCCGACGAAGCTGCTGTACGATCTTGTCGCAGCACTGGTCAACACATGCATACATGTCAGGCTCTCGGTGATGAGCTACGAAGGTCAGCTTTCTCGTTGCCTGTACGACAATTTCCGCCAAAGGCTGACCGGCCTCGATGTCCAAAATAACTTCAATGGACTGAATGTTGTCGTAATACTTTGGAAACCGTGCGACCTTTTCCTCTGTATATTCGCGGAGGGCTTGGGTCACATCCATGTGTCTCGCGTTAACCGTTATGTTCACTACGCATTCTCCTTATCTTTAGTGTCAACAAGAGTTTGGGCTTCATTTTCTTCTGTTATCCGAGTCGATCCGACTCGTTGTTTCGGAGGCTGAATAACGCCGCCGCTTATCGTGAATCGTAATGCCTCGTCTATACTGATCGGAAGATCGATAACCTCGTCCCTGCATACAGTAATTGTATACCCGGTAACTGGCGTAGGGCTAGAAGGAATAAAAACAGTCAACTGGTCGCCCGGCAGGGTTTCCTGGAGGGTACGCATGCCCGAATTTGTGACTAAACCTAATGACCATATGCCTTTACGTGGATATTCCACAGCTACGACATTCGAAAATTCCATCTTCCTTTCTGTAAGCAAAAAATCCGTAACTTGTTTAATTGACGGATATATCTGTTTAATAATCGGCAGTTGGATGAGTCCTCTTTCGATCAGTCTCCAAATTACTCGCCCGAAGATGCTGGCTATGAACCTTCCGAAGACGTAAACCCCGATGATTGCGAAAACAAAGCCCACCCAGAAAAGGTTTCGATTCCAGAATTCGTATACCTGCATTCGGATTAGGCTGGCTTTGTCGGGGTCGGTGATGTTGCTCATTTTGACCCAGATAATAGAGGTAAAATTCGCAGCTGCGTTGTTTATGTACGCTCCACAGTAATCCTGGATAAGCGTAAAGACCCACACGATGACTGCAATAGTAAGAACCGTAGGCAGTACCGCAGCCAGGCCTCTGAGAAAAAAACGCCTGAAATCATCTCTAAATGTTTTTTCCAAATCAAACTCCAAATGTCTCGACTGAGTCTATTCTATTGTAGGCTGTTTCGTCAAGTGTTCAGCACAGAATAAGGAAATTGTAGGTTTAGGCTGCGACAGAGTACTGGGGCCAAAGCTATAAAGTCGATTCTCAAACTGACCAAATTTTTTATGTCATACCCGCGAAAGCGGGTATCCAAGGCAGGTCAGCCGGGGGGATAATTTTCATCATGGGCTTTTTTCCCGTCATTATTACATTCCTTGGATTCCGGGTCTCCGCTCCGCTACGCCCGGAATGACAAGAAAACAACTTTTCCTCCCGTGTCATACCCGCGAAAGCGGGTATCCAGGGCAGGTCAGCCGGGGGGATAATTTTCATCATGGGCTTTTTTCCCGTCATTATTACATTCCTTGGATTCCGGGTCTCCGCTCCGCTACGCCCGGAATGACAAGAAAACAACTTTTCCTCCCGTGTCATACCCGCGAAAGCGGGTATCCAGAGCCAGCCTAGCATCAAACGTGGTTGCAAACACAGCAACCACGACACCTGGCATGACAGCAAACAATAAATAAAAAACGTGCCGGGACAGGAGCCCCGGCACGCATGAGTGGGATAGCCTTGGTGTCTTTGTTTAAGCCCAGAAGGGCTGGCGAGAATTTAGCCGGGGGTTCCGCTTCGCTTCACCCCCGGCTAAATTCTCGCCAGCCCTTTCAGGGCTAAACAACAAAAACTATTCTTGGAGATGCAATTATTACAAGGCTTTATAATAAAATCTTTCTGTTTTAGTTCACGGCGTTGCATGGCACCAGGCAATCTCGTTTTCTGCATTTAAGATTGCCGCGTCGCTGCGCTCCTCGCAATGACAAGAAAACAACGAATCGGTCAGTTTGAGTTATTAAAATGTATAGTTCGCTGTGACAACCTGAAAAACAAAGCTTATGTAATTGATGATTTTGTTCAGTTTTTTCCAGTCAACTAATCAACCAGTAACTGAAAAATCAGCTTCTTTTGAATTGTTTTTCGAGGTCTTTTAGTGTCAAGCGGAGCGTTGTGGGTCTGCCGTGAGGACAGGAGGACGCTTTATCCAGGCCTGCTGAGGCGTCGAGGATGCTTTGCATTTCTTCTGTCGTCAGCGGGTTGCCTGCTTTGACAGCGGCCTTGCATGCCATCATTGCCAGGACGTCCTCAAGCATTCGCTCCGGGTCGGTCATTTCATCTTCTGCGGATTTATCCAGTAGTTCCCGCAGGAAACTGTCCATGGCTACGCCTCGCTCAGCCAATACCGTCGGATATCGATGAACCGCGTAAGCGCCAGGCCCGAATGACGAAATTTCGATCCCGAGTTTTGCGAGCAATTCGGTGGAATTTTCCAGCAGCACAGCCTCGGCCTGGGAGACGGAAATCGAAAGCGGAATAAGCATTTGCTGACTCTGCAGTTCCCCAGCCAGCAACCGACGCTGAAAATCATTGTACAGAATCCGCTCGTGCAACGCATGCTGATCGATAATGGTCAGGCCGTCGTCGGTCTCGGCGACGATGTATGAATTGTGCACTTGCATCAGGGGCCTGTTGGGCTGGCTGAGTGGTGGTGGCGAGAGTTCGTAATTATTCGACGTAGGCTGAACAGAGTCGTCAGCCTTGTCAGGCCCAGCTGGGGTTGGCGGAATTTTTTCAACTGCGGTGGTCGGCTTTGCCCAGCCCGTGTTGTCAAACGTTTCAGCTCTGCCGTGCTGTCGGGGCGGGGTCTGGAAAGGTTGACTCAAAGGCTGGGCCTGGCTGGGGGCGGAATTTCCTGTCGGGAAATCCAGCCTGGGCTGAGGCGAGGGCGCTTTCTTCAGAAAATCAGCCAAGGCCTGTCTGAGCGATTCTTTTTTATCCTGTGCAGGCGATGCCTTGCCCGCGGATTGCATGTCCTCGTCCAGGCTGGTGGTGGCCTGGCTTCGGAGGTCGGCCCGGTTGAGCGTTTCTCGCAAGGCTGCGAGCACTTCGCCGTAAACCTGGTTGCCGTCCCGGAAACGGACCTCGATTTTAGTCGGATGAACGTTCACATCCACGTCAGCAGGGTCTATTTCGATGAACAGGAACACGACGGGAAATTTCGTCGGTGCAAGCAGTCCTCGGAACGCTTCCCGCAGGGCATGGCTGACGAGTCGGTCGCGGATATATCGGCCGTTGACGAAAACGTACTGCCATTTCGCAGCTGACCGGGCTGCACTCGGCGGTGCGATCAGGCCTGCGATTCTGACCTGACCTGTGCGCTGAGTTATCGGCAGCAGACACCCAGCCAGGTCGGGCGTGAAGAGGCTTGCAACTCGGCCGACCGTGGAATTCGTAGCAGGCAGGTTGAGAACTTCCCTGCCGTTGTGACGGAGTGTGAAGGCAACTTCAGGCTGCGGCAGAGCGAGGCGAGTGACCTGTTCCGTAATATGCCCGAATTCCGTATTAGTCGTTTTTAAAAATTTCCGACGGGCGGGAGTGTTGTAGAACAGGTCGCGAATGGAAACTGTCGTGCCGGCGGCAGCTGGGCAGGGGGTCGGCGGGTCAACGGTTGCCCCGCTTGCGGATACCTCCCAGCCTCCTTCGTCCTCAAGCCGACGAGTGCGAATGTGAGCGTGAGAAATGCTCGCAATCGAAGCCAACGCCTCGCCGCGGAACCCCATTGTGCCGATATTGAACAGATCGTCCTCGCCGGAGATTTTGCTCGTAGCATGTGGCCAAAATGCCAATGCAGCGTCGGCCTGATCCATACCACAGCCGTTGTCGGAGACCTGAATGAGCCTCTTTCCGCCATCTTCAATGGAAACGTCGATGCGGGTGGCCTGGGAATCCAGCGCGTTTTCCATCAATTCCTTGACGACGCTGGCGGGGCGTTCGATCACCTCGCCGGCGGCGATCTTGTTTACCATATGTACTGGAAGTTTTGTTATTCCCATGAACGGTGACTCCATCGATTTGACGCATTCTAGCCACTTCGGACAATTTATTCAAACGGTCAGTCGGAATAGTTCCTGAAACAGGGTCTTTTCCTTGACCCTAGAGCCTTTATTTGCCATAATTTCCGTAAGTTATATATACTATTCTTTGCTCTTGGCCTAGGCTGAGGGCTGACGTCGGTTTTGATCGAAGGAAGGATCTTTCATGATCAAGTTTGCGTGTCCAAGTTGCGGTCAGAAGATTAGCGTTCCAGAGAAATTTGCTGGCAAGAAGGGCAAGTGTCCGAAATGCGCCACTGTTCTTGATGTACCGGTTGCATCGGCGTCGCCTGCCCCTCCCACACCTCCAGCTGCAAAACCGCCGAAAACTAAAAAATCCGCCGTTACGCCCAACGACGAATTCGATTTCAGTGACGATGATATGCTAGGGGATTTTGAAGACGACGTCAGTCTGCCGGAGACAGGTGTCAAGGCTCACGGAAAGGGACCTGCCAAGAGGGGCAAGGCCTTGGATGGCGCAAAGAAGTCCAATAACAACATAAGCATCATTATCGCAGCTGGGGCTGTGATAGTCGTCCTTGTCATTGTTCTTGCGCTGGTCTTCATAGGCGGGGACGACGACAAAAAAGCAAAAGGGCCGGGCAGGGAAACAGCCAGGACCGAATCGCCTGACGATGAAGACAAGCCGATGTCACAGGCTGAGATTCTGGAGAACCGCAAAGAATATGAAGCTAAGCTAGCAACGTTCTCCGAGAATATCGATAGCGCCCGCCGTAAGGCCGATGTCGGTGAGCTTGTTTCCATCAACGCAGAACGTCAGAAATTTATAGCCCAGGCTCCGAAGGATATCGGCGGGGTAGTGGGCAGTTGGCAACAGGACCAGGCCTTGATTGAAAAGGCCCGGAACCTTGTAAAACTTACCCGTTACAACGACGCTGTAGGCATGCTCCTTGCGCGTTGGAAGAAGCGCAGGGGTGATGAGCCTCTCAATGGCGAGTTGGGTATGGCGCTTATAGAAGCGGCGTTGAGTCAGCAGGCGCTGGATGATCGCTGGGGCTTGTCCCGTAAGGAGGCCATGACGATTCTGGATGAGATTATCCGACGCGACCCCACGCAGGTTGAAGCTGTGGTGGTTCTGGCGTGGATGACACAGCCTGACCCAAAAGAAGAACTGCTCAGGCTGGAATTGCGACCCGCCACTCATAAACGCAGAAATGCCCCGCTGCTGACTATGCGATCATTGATGTCCTCGACGAAAGCGAAGCTTGATATTCCCAAAAAACTCTATCGCCGGGTTATGTCAGCTATATCTTATTCGCTGGGGTCTGGCAGGGATGTTGTAAAAAGCGAGTTTGGGTTCTGGCGAACGATACTCAACAAGCCTTCGCTTGATCTCTACGACGCCAAACGAGGCCATTACGTGGTTACCAACGGAATTCTGTGGCGTGAAACTGATGGCGATGAATCAGGCTGGCAGCGGTGGAAGCCGTTGGGGCAGGGCAAATGGCAGCCTTATCGTTTGCGCCTTGTGCGCTACACCCAGCCTCAGGAAACAGACCCTCGAAATACAACGAGAGGCCGAAATGTTCAGCCTGGCCAGGAAGATCCCGCAAAACTGCTTTTCGACAGGCTGGGTATGAGCAAACCGATCCAGACCCTGCCGGACATTAACGAAGGTAAGCTGGAAATTTATGCCTCGGGCCTGATTTTGCCGGAAGACCTCAAAGCTGCTGATATCCCGCTGTACGTAATGAGTACGGATACGCTGAAGAAGGGCTGGGAAAGATCAGCCAAGCCGGATTATCTTGAAAATGGCTCTGGTAGCGGTCGGCGCTCAGCTGGCATGCTGTATCCCGGAATGAGAGCAGGGATTCCGGGGCAAGGTAATTTCCTTGTGCCTGGGGAGAATCTCATTTTCTCCAACGAAGAGAACGCGAAAATTCGCTGGCTGGCTGGCGGAGGCGAGCCGCTGGAGGTCAGTTATACGGTTACGCTCGTTGAACCTGAAGAAGAACCCGATGCGGAAGATGCTGGTGGTAAAGGCACAAGCACGACCAAGGCTGCAGGCAAGGCTAAAAGCAAGCCGCGGACAGCCCAGAGGACTTCCTCCCGTAGAATGCCTACCGGCATGGGACCCATGCCCGGAATGCCTGGCATGATGCCGGGTGGCATGCCAGGTATGCCCACGCCAACCAGATCAACTGCCCGTCGCAGCAGAGCCACTGCTACTGCTACACCCACTCGACGCTCGAGAGGCGGAACGCGAGTGAGGACAAGTGCCGAGCGGAAAGCGAAAATTGAGGAAGCACTCAGCAAAAAAAACAAAGTTGAAGATGAAAAGGTCAAAACTGAGGAGCCTCCCGTTGTGGCTTATTCTTTTGGGGATCAGAATATCATAGGCATTCTGGAACCTCTTTCCGTTGCGGAGATCCCGCTGGTAAAGGAAAAATATCTCCAGATACGCTGGCGGGATTCTGATGACGCGGGCGCAACCTGGCCTGCCAATGCAACAATCAGGCCTGACAATCTTCTGGAAATCGTTACTCGTGGCGGGGGAAAGGCCCTGATACCTCTGCTCGGTTCCAAATATGACGATTCGGCAGATGTCAAAGCCGCTGCTGAATTGATTCTGGAACGCTACGCGGACGTCTGGCTGGGCCAGCCCTCAGCCAATAATGCTCCTCGGGGCGGCAGGAGAGGCAGAACGCCCCAGGTTTCCCAGGAAACCCTGGCTGATCTGCTGACTGCATACGGTTCGCAGTCAGGCCCGGCGAGCCGACAGACCGTTATTCAGGCGATCGTCCTGAATAAGCCAGCCTTGGAAATGCTCGACGAACAAAAAGTCAAGGCTCTCTCCGATGAACAGAAAAAGGAAATCGATGACCTTAAACTGGAAGGCGAAAATACCGTTACGGATCTTCAAGAGGAACTGGAAGAGCTTCCTGAAGAAATCAAGGCTACCCGGCAGGAAATAAAAGATCAGACCAAGGCTATGTCAGGTCTTCGCGGCGACGAGAAACGCGATGCGCAGGAAGAACTCAACAAACTGAGACGATATTCCGTGCTTTTGCCGCGTCGCAAACGTGAAATACCGATAGAGTTGCGGGAAACCAAGAAAAAATATGAAGATCTTGTCGCCAATAGACAGACTGATCTGGCTGATAAAAATATGGCGGATATTTTTGAGCGATACAATAGATTCATTCAACAGTATCGGACGGATTTGGCATCTGTGCCTCATGGTATTGATCCCAGAGGTATGCTTGTGTTGTTCTGGGATGACGGTACGACAAATGGAAATCAGCCTGGGCGCAGCCGATCCACGCGAGGCGCCTATATGGGTATGCCTGGTATGATGCCCGGCATGATGCCGGGTATGCCGGCTCGGGCTAGACGCAGTTCACCCAGAGGCGCCAAAGCCACCGAAAATACCAGCGGTGAACTTATCTTCATCGGCAGTAACGGCCAGCCTATAACCGGCATGTCATACACAAGTGAAGATATTGATAAACTCCTAACCGATGCTCGGTACGAATTCCTTTTCCCAAGTTGGATACAGGTTCCCACCCCGGCGGTGTCTTCTCTGGAGCCTGAAGAAACTCAGGTCGATCAGCGTGGCCGACGCATCTTGCCAGGTCGGCCGAATGGCGGAAAAGTCGATAACCGGGCACAGGTATTGCAGCAGTTCAGGGATCAGGTAATGGGCGGCAGGGCAGATGGAAGATCCATGGAGCAGGGGTTCAATTCTGCCAACGAAATGTTTGCGGAGTTCTGTATTCAAAAAGCGGCTGACTATGCTTCAAAGAAGGATTATCACATGGCTGCGGTGCTTTTCCGCGAAGTGCCCACCGCTCCGATTCCAGCATTGGATATAGATTCCACACAGACTATGGACCGCGAGGAGATAATGGCCCTCCAGGCTCAGGCTGAGGAAGTTATCGAGGCTGGGCTGAAAAAAATCGAATTGCGCGGTCAGCATGCGAAGGTTTTGCTGGCATCGGGTCGTGATCAGATGGCCAGGGAACTGCTCCGCACCGTCAGTGCCGAGTGGGGCCAGGTCTTCTTGCCGCTTCTGGTTAAATTCCAGTTCTATTGCCAGTCCTGCGGATATGCCGTCACGCCTGAGTTCGGCGATAAACTCAAAAAACTCGAACAGGTTGTAAATGCGATATCGACCGGGTTGCGAGACGGTAAAAAGCTGGCTACGACCAAGGAAATGCGTGCGTATTCTCCCGATACCCTGCTTGAGAAATTCGTCGATACATGGCGTCCTGTTTACGTTCAGGACGGTAAGATCAAGCCCATGCCCATGGTAGAAAATCCAACCGAGACAGATCCCATTTATCCATGGGCTGAGATTTACAGGAAGAGTGATAAGCGAGATTACGGAGCGATACGGAGACAGTTGCTGAAAATCGCGGAATCGGAACGGGCACTCGCAGCCAGGCAGACCAGTTCGGTTTCGCCAGAAGCACTGGCAGCCTCTTACAATGCAATCGGTTCTATCTGCCTGGCAGTTGCGACTGACGAATTTGCTGACGGTGCAGCTCGTTTTGACAGTCAGACGCTCCAGGCTCTGAACAATGAGATGCAAAATTTTGTGTATCCAAAACTACAGGTAGCAGGCGTTGATGCTCTTGATTCCGAACAGATGATGCGAGGTATCGAGCGTATGATTGCCCAGGCTCGTAACATTAAACCAGCTGAGAATTATAAGGCTGATCGTTATTATTGGTTTGAATACGCGCAAATAGCCGATGAATTTCTGCCCGATGCCGGAGATATCAAACAGGACGGAAAAAATGTAATGCCCGGTGCTATGCCAGGAATGCCTGGAATGCCGGGTGGGCCTGGGATGATGCCGTCAGATATGGTGAAACCCGGGAAACGAAGGTAAGTGGAATAGTATGATCTGAGACCGACCCGTGAGCAGGCCAGGCGTTTGCTTTGCCGATATCAGGCTTGCTTGAGAGTGTCTTGTTTATCGCCTTTGTTCCAATTCCAATATTGAGTCAGCCAAGGCCGATGAAAACTTTCGAGCTCCTGAATGTAGCAGGTGATTGCTGTTTCCCATTTCTTCGATTGGGAATAGTTGTGGTTCACCGAAGAGTACCTTGGCCCAGCTGGTCTCATCGGTAAGTTTTTTCAGCTCGGTCTGAGTTTGTGCATAGTATCGTTGAAATTCAGCATTGTCGTATAATTTTTCGTAAAGTGGGCTATTGACGACATAGAGCTTGAATCCTTTTTCCTTTGCCAGCGACACCATGTATTCAAGTGCTTGCCGGTTTTCTCCCGTCATCTGAAAGTTTTGATTCTGGGCATTTTTCAGTCTGATTTTGGTATCGCTCTGCACAAATAGGGGATTTCCCGTTTCCACCGGACAAAAGCCGCTCTCAAGTCCGCCGCTGAAAACGTTTGATCTGTCCAGCCAGGGCTGAAGGATATAACTTGAAATTGTCTGATTCTCAGAATAAAGAGGAAAGTAATCGGTCAGTAAAATCCGGGCCTTTTGTTTCAACGTCAGATTTGTTTTCAGATTGAACCGCCAATTTTTGCCTGTCGGCACGTTCGACATGGTCACTGGTGTTACGGGAGTGGCCCATATGTCGTAGACGTGTACCAGGATCACTCGTTTAGGAGGCGGAAATTTTTCGAGATAAGCATCCAGCATCCATGCGTCATTGACGGATAGCATTGCTCCGATTGAGCAATAGTTAATGGCTGGGCCTTTGAGCTTGGCTTCCAACTCTGCCGGAATTACACCGAGATACCCCGATGAATCTCCCAGTACAAGCGTATCGACAGGGCGTTTTTGATTCAGCAGCATTGCCCATTTATCGCGGACTACCGCATAGCCCGGATTGCGAGGCATGAAATGAGCCAGGGCAAAATTCACGATCAGCACAATCACTACAGATCCGACGAGAGTTAAAACTATCCCACGCCTCGAACCAGGCCTGATTATTTCATCTGGCAGAATGTCGTCTTGCTCTTTCATGGTGTTACTCTAAAATTGGAAATATATGAACTCGATCGAAGCTTTCGAGTTGAATAGTATGATAGCGGTAAGCATCAGTCCCAGGGTAACGACCCTTCCCGGCAATTTCAGTCTCATCAGGACTAATAAATCTCTGCTGCGGTACTGCAAAATCTGTACGACTATCAGCGGCAATATGAAAAAGATCAGCTTGTAGCCCAATTCCATGCTGTCCGGGGAAGTTTGCCACCCCATGTGCGAAATCATGTATAAAATCTGGTGGACGGATTGTGATCTGAAGATGATCCAGCCTATTAGTGTAAACCCGAACATCGCCGCCATGCTCAGGAGGACTCTCCAGGCAGGGTATTTATGCCATGGATTTATGTGGTGGTCTGCACGGTGTCTGAGATTTTCGTAAATGTGGTACAGGATAAGTATTCCGCCGTGAAATGCGCCCCATATTACGAAATTCCAGGACGCTCCATGCCACAACCCGCCCAGTAACATGGTAAGCGAGAGATTGCGATACGTTTTAAATTTCCCGCCGCGATTACCGCCAAGTGGAATGTAAAGATAATCACGAAGCCAACTCGAAAGCGATATATGCCACCTCCGCCAGAAGTCGCTCGGGTTGAGAGCGAAATAAGGCAGCTTGAAATTGATCATCAGGTCAATGCCCATCAGCTTGGCCAAGCCTCTTGCGATGTCTGAATATGCCGAGAAATCACAGTATATCTGAAAGCAGAAAGCCATAGTACCTATCAGGACATTCAACCCTTGCTGAGTCGTGTAGGTATTGAAAATATGATCCGATATGGCTCCGACGTTGTCAGCAATCACAATCTTCTTGAAGTAACCCCATACCAGCAGGAACAAGGCTGCATTGATCTGGTCGATGTCAAGTTTACGGGGTTTGCTGAGTTGAGGCAGCAGATGAACCGCCCGTTCGATTGGGCCGGCGACAAGCTGAGGGAAGAAAGAAACAAACAGGGCGAAATCAAGCAGGCTATGTGTAGGTACCAGTTTTCTACGGTAAATATCGATGGTGTAACTCATCGTCTGGAATGTGTAGAATGAAATACCCACAGGCAAAATAATTCTCAGCGTTATAGGATCAGGCTGCATGCCGAAGAGGTTCAGCGTCTGGGTAAGATTCTCTGCAAAGAAATTGAAATACTTGAAAAAGCCCAGAATCGAGAGATTCACGATAACCGAGATCGCCAGCAGCAGTTTGCGTCTGCCGGGCAGAATTGTTTTGTGAAGTTTTCCGCCAATTATGAAATCGACGATCGTCGAGATTGCCAGCAATGAAAGAAAACGCCAATCCCAGTAGCCATAGAATACATAACTCGCCACAAGCAGCAGGAGATTCTGTACCTTGTATTTCTTCTGTGTCAGCAGATATAAGCTGTAAACAATCGCGAAGAAAACTAAAAAAATTAACGAGTTAAACAGCATTAATGAACCTGGGAATTAGTTATGCAGGGCTTTGTAAAGGTCTTCGAGAATTTTCCCTTCGACGTCGTGCAAAGGCTTTTCCGTTTCCCATGCCTGGTTCTGCTGGGCTGTCGTAGCGGCGCTGGTGTCTGCGGGGGTTTCGCCGCCCGGGCTGCCGTCGTAATTGTACTTTTCGTTGGAGTATCCCATCTGCTGCCTGGCGCTTGAGCCTTGACGTTGTTGCAGGACGAGTACCTGAGCTACGACAACTCCGCCTTTGTCAGAAATTTCCATCGTAGCTATTTGTCGTGAAGGTGAGTTTCCGAGAAGTCTCTCTCTGCCAGCCTCGGTCTGCTTCGGCCTGCACTTTATCATGCCGGTGTTGACGTTGGCGGATTCGATGGAGTAATACTGTCCCATTACTTGGCGGGCTGCGGCGAAGGCCTGCTGATACGAGGTGTCGCCCAGGTTTCTTGTCGTGCCCCGTCCCGGTGCCAGGCCGGCGTCGTCCATGTTAATCTTATTGCAGCCTGTCATTGCTGTAACAGCCATTGCCAAAATTGCTACGGTCATTAATTTTTTCATGATTTATCTCCCAGTTTTATATCAAAAATTATCGGTAATTATTCCGAAGGTTGTGAAACCGAATAGTTCGGCGATTCGTGCGTTATTGTAATATTATGCGGATGATTTTCCGTCAAGGCCGCAGCTGATATTCTAATGAATTGGGCATTTTCCCGCAATTCATCGATAGTACGACAGCCACAGTATCCCATGCCTGCCCGCAGGCCACCCACGAGCTGATAGAGGAAATCTCCCAGCGAACCGCGGTAGGGGACTCTGCCTTCGACGCCTTCCGGGACGAGTTTGTCGTGGGCGGCGTCTTTCTGGCCATAGCGGTCAGCTGAGCCTTTAACCATGGCTCCGAGCGATCCCATGCCGCGATAGACCTTGAACCGTCTGCCCTTGTAAATCACGGTCTCGCCTGGCGATTCGTCCAGGCCTGCCAGGAGGCTTCCGAGCATGACCGCCGACGCCCCAGCTGCGATGGCCTTGGTTATGTCGCCGGATAATCTGATTCCGCCGTCGGCTATGACGGGCACGCCCTTGGGTTTTGCGACCTTCGTCACCATGCGCACAGCTGACAGTTGCGGCACGCCCACGCCGGAAATGACGCGGGTGGTACAGATGGCTCCCGGGCCGATACCTACTTTTACCGCATCCACGCCGGCTGAGATAAGATCAGCTGCCGCTTCGCCGGTTGCGATATTGCCGGCTATGACGTCGATATTGAAATCAGCTTTGATTTTTTCGACGGTTTTGATGACGTTGTCGCTGTGGCCATGTGCGGTGTCGACGACGATCATGTCAACGTCGGCCCCGATCAAAGCGGCGACCCGTTCCATGTCCATTACCCCCACAGCTGCTCCAACGCGGAGCCTGCCTCGCTGATCCTTACAACTCTGCGGGAACTTCTGGGTTTTTTCGATGTCAGCCATCGTAATCAGCCCGGCGAGCTTGCCTTTCTCCACGAGCAGGAGTTTTTCGACTTTTGCACCACAGAGAATTTCCTTGGCTTTATCCAGAGATGTCTCAGGCGAAGCGGTGACCAGATTCGCCTTGGTCATTACATCTGCGATGGACTTGTCAGCGGTGAGAAATTTCATGTCGCGTCGCGTAAGAATCCCGACAAGCCTGCCGTCGTCTTCGACAATGGGAAATCCCGAGACGCCTTGCTGTTCCATCATGGCCCGGGCGGTGGCGGTGGATGCGGTCGGCGGCAGGGTGACGGGGTCGGTTATGATTCCGTTCTCGCTGCGTTTGACCTTGGCCACCTCGCGGGCCTGGTCTTCCACTGTGAGATTTTTGTGAATTACGCCTATCCCGCCCTCCTGTGCCAAGGCAATGGCCAGGGAAGCTTCAGTGACCGTATCCATCGCAGCTGAGAGCACGGGGATCTTCAGACGGATGTTTTTTGTCAGCTGAGTTGAAGTATCGGCGTCTTTCGGCACGAAGCTGGACCGGGCCGGTACGAGAAGGACATCGTCGAAAGTTATTCCGTCGCACATTATCTTTTCTTGCATATCTTCTCCAAAGTCAGGACTGCTTTTATAAGTTTTATTCATACAAGGGTCTTGAAGCAAGCGCAAGGTTGGTAGAAAATGCAGAAATCATGGATTTCACGCAAAAGATACACAAAAAAATATCAGATTTAAAGGCCAAGAATCTTTTTCGCAGCCCTGTGACCGTGGATTCCCCAGTTGGGGCGAGGGTCACCATCGATGGTCGCGAGATGCTGTGTTTCTGCAGCAACGACTATCTGGGCCTGGCCAATGATCCTGAGATCAAGGCTGCCGCCATAGCTGCTATCGAGGCCTGGGGAGTCGGGGCGGGGGCGAGCAGGCTGGTTTCGGGTACGATGAGCCCCCACGTTCAGCTCGAGAGGGCTTTGTCGGCCTTCGAGGGCACGGAGGCTGCGGTTGTGACTTCCACCGGTTGGCAGGCCAATCACTCAGCCATCTGTGCACTGGCAGGCCCCGGCGACCTGATTCTGTGCGACAAACTCAACCACGCCAGCATTATCGACGCAGCTGCCGCTTCCGGCGCGAGATTGCGGACGTACCACCACACAAATGTTGACAGGCTAACCGACGTATTAAAAAAACATCGCGACAAGTACCATCAGTGTCTTATCGTGACGGATTCGCTCTTCAGTATGGATGGCGACATGGCTCCGCTGCGGGAGATCGCTGCCCTCAAACGGCAGTACGACGCCCAGCTGATGATTGATGAAGCCCATGCGACCGGTGTTTTTGGCCCAGCCGGCAGGGGGGTAGCGGAATTTCTTGCCGTGGAGGATGATATTGACGTCAAGGTAGGCACGCTTTCCAAGGGGCTGGGGACGCTGGGCGGTTTTGTGGCGGGGCCTGCGGATTTGATAGCTTTGATTCGCAACACAGCCAGGCCTTACGTTTACACAACCGCTCCACCGCCCGCGATATGCGCAGCTGCGGTAAAGTCGCTGGAGATTATCCGCGATCAGCCGGCCCGGCGAGAAAAACTTTTGGGCATGGCGGAGAAATTCCGAAAAACCCTCAACTCAGCAGGCCTGGATACGCTAAATTCACAAAGCCAGATCGTGCCCGTCATAATCGGTACTGCTGTCGAGGCATTAACCATTAGTGAAAAACTGTTGGCTGAGGGTTTTTTGATCCCTGCAATCAGGCCGCCTACAGTAGCGCCAGGCAGCAGCAGGTTGCGAATAAGCATCACCGCCAGCCATGCCCCGGAAGATGTCAGCCGACTGGCAGAAACGCTCGTGAAGATTGTCAAGACGTAGAGTACATGAAAAAAGCCCCTGACTCTATGCCAAGGGCTTCTTATTATTCATTTTACAAACATGCTTAACTGGTTTTTTCAGACTCACCCTGAACTTCCCTGGATTTCCGGTCACGAGCCTTCGGCTCGGCCGGGAATGACAGTGAAAACACACTTTTTTCAGGACCGATAAATTATCACGCTGACTCTTTTTTGCTCTTAGTGCCTTTGTGAGCTGCAAAAAGGGTTGGGGCAAATTCGCCGGTGATCATATCGTCGGTGATTTCATAAACGCCATCTGGTTCCTTGTGCTCCGGCAGGTCGTACATGAGGTCGAGCATGAGATTCTCTACGACAGCCCGCAGTGCCCGCGCGCCGACATCTCTCTTGAGCGCCTTTTTAGCGATGGCTTCCAAGGCCTTGTCAGTGAATTCCAGTTCAGTTCCCTCGATCTCGAAAAATCGCTTGTATTGCCGAATAATTGCATTTTTCGGCTCGGTAAGAATCTGGATCATTGCTTCTTCATCCAGCGGTTCCAGCGACGTTATCACAGGCAGCCTGCCTATCATTTCAGGAATCATGCCGAAATGAACCAAGTCGTCAGGCTGAACTTTGGCAAGGGTCTGAGCGTGTTCCTTGGGGGTGACATCAGGCTTGTCCTCGGAAACGAAACCGATAAGCTGTCGGCCCAGTCTTTTGCGGATGATGTCCTCCAGGCCTGTGAACGTTCCACCGCAGATAAAGAGAATCTGCGATGTGTCCAGCTGAATGTACTGCTGCTCAGGGTGCTTTCTGCCGCCCTGGGGCGGAATATTCGCGGTCGTGCCTTCGAGCATTTTCAGCAAAGACTGCTGAACGCCCTCGCCGCTGACGTCACGCGTAATGGAAACGTTCTGCGTGGTTCGACCGATTTTGTCAATCTCATCGATGTAGATAATTCCACGCTCGGCGGCTTCGAGATCGTAATCCGCAGCCTGGAGGAGCTTGAGCAGGATATTCTCCACGTCTTCGCCGACATAACCGGCTTCGGTCAGCGTAGTGGCGTCGCCGATAGCGAAAGGCACGTTGAGCACCCTCGCCAAAGTCCTGGCCAGCAAAGTCTTGCCGCAGCCCGTCGGCCCGATCAGAAGAACATTGGACTTCTCGATCTCAACGTCGCTATTTTCCTTCTGATCCGAGTGCGTCAGCCTCTTGTAGTGGTTATGCACAGCTACCGCCAAAACCTTCTTTGCGTGGGTCTGGCCTATGACGTACTCGTCGAGGAATTCCTTGATCTGTCGCGGGGAGGGGATTGCGCCCAGGAGAGGCTTGGCCTCGGTATTGCGCCTTTGTTCCTGCTTGATGATATTATGACAAAGCTCAACGCAATTACTGCATATATACACGCCGTTCGGCCCCTCAACAATCGGGCCTACTTCCTCACCGGATCGATTGCAAAAACTGCAAGATCCACCCTTTTTGCCGCCGTTGCCATTGCCTTGATTACCAATTTTTGTCGAAGCCATTTATTTTCCTTGTATTCAGTACGATTGTAAAAAAACACCAAAATTGTAATTATTCAACAGATAACGCTTCAAAAACGAGCTAGCACTCGTCTTCTTCGTCGTCTGCAAAGAGCTCAACCAGCTCGTCTTCTTCTTCGTCATCCTCATCCGCAAAGAGTTCAACCAGTTCGCCTTCTGCAACATCCGTCTTCTTTATTATATCGACCTGAACATCGGATACAGTAACTTTTTCTTTCCCAGAAAATCCGTCAGCGACAACTTTTCGCATCGCCGCCCGTTCCTCAGCCGAGATTTGGCCCGAATCGAACATTTCGTCAATCTGTTCAAAAGTCAGCCCAAAACAGTTCAAATCGGAGTTTTTTTCGCTTTCACTGATGTCTTTCCGAAGATCTCGGATGACAAAAAAGGCTGCGACGAAAAAGAGTATCATCACAAAGCCTGCGATGTAAAGTCCTTTCGTGTCTAGCTTTTCGACAACGAGCAAAAAACTCCAGGTTTTGTGGCACATGCCTAAAATTTCAAAGCTCCAATTCAAAAAACAAGTCCGAATGTCGACATCCAAGGTTGAAAAAACATTCCAAAACCCAAATTCCGAAATCCGAGATGGCTAAGCTTCTATGGCCTTGTCCGCGATGTCGTTTCGCCAGTAGGCACCTTTCCAACTAATTTTTGTTACTGCGCCGTATGCCCGTTCCTGAGCCTCCGCGAGTGTGCTGCCCAAGGCTGTAACGCCTAGAACCCTGCCACCGTTGGTTACAATGGCGGAATTTCTCCTGGTTGTGCCGGCGTGGAAAACTTTCACATCTTCCATGGCGTTGGCTTCTTCGATACCGGTAATTTCAAAGCCTTTTTCGTATGAGCCTGGGTAGCCTGCCGAACTCATTACCACGCAGACAGCCGGGCGGGGATCCCATTCCAGAGTCACTTCATCCAGCCTGTGCTCAGCGGTGGCTATCATGGCTTCGAGAAGGTCGCTCTTGAGACGCATCATCAAAGGCTGGCATTCCGGGTCGCCGAATCGGCAATTGAACTCGATAACTTTTGGCCCAGCCGGCGTGAACATCAGCCCGACATAAAGTACGCCCTCATATCTGCCGAAGTCCCGCCGCATGGCGTCGACGATGGGAACGAGAATTTCGCTCTCAATTCGCGTCATCGTTTTTGCATCTACGATAGGAACCGGGCTGTATGCGCCCATGCCGCCCGTATTCGGGCCTGTATCGCCATCGCCAACAGGCTTATGATCCTGCAGGGCCTCCATGGGATAAATGTTTCTGCCGTCGCAGAAAGCCAGAACCGTAGCTTCCTGGCCTGTGAGCATTTCTTCTATAAGTACGGTATTGCCCGCTTCGCCGAAGATTTTGCTCTGCATGATTTCTTCGAGCGGTTTAATAGCCTGGTAAGGTTCGGGGCAGACGATAACGCCTTTGCCAGCTGCCAGGCCTGACGCCTTGACCGCAACGCCGTGGTCGCGGGAAAGCACGTAAGTCTTGGCTGATTCGAAATCGGTGAAAATCCGGGCCTCAGCTGTGGGAAGTGAAACGTGTTGCATTAGCGTTTTGGCGTAAGCCTTGTCGGACTCAATGCGGGCTCCGTCCTTCGTCGGGCCGAAGCAGAGAATATCCGCCTTACGAACGTCGTCGCCAAGCCCAGCTGCGAGCGGAATCTCCGGGCCAACCACAACAATACCCACGCCATTCTTTTTTGCAAAATCGACCAAGGCTGCGTTGTCGCTCACCGGGATATCCACACATTCCCCGCCATCGTCCTCAATGCCGGGGTTGCCTGGCGCAACGTATAGTTTGTCGCACAATGGCGACTGCATTATTTTCCAGGCCAGGGCGTGTTCTCTGCCGCCGCTGCCTACGAGTAAAACTTTCATTCCGTTTCCTTTCAGAAATCGACTATTTGCTCATTATTCAAGAGAAGGAGTGTACCGTAACTTCAGCCTGTACGCAACGTGGTTTATTCAACTGTGGTGAAGTGCAGGGCTTAGTGCCCAGCTGCGCGCTGACGGAGCTTGGGGAGTTGGTCCCGCAACTCAGCAGCTGCGGTGGTCTCCGGGAAATTCTCAACGACATGATCCGCCAGCTCGATAGCTTCGGAGTATCGTCTTCGTTCGATCATATTCAATATGCGGTCTCGCAGCTCACGGACTTCCTCAATGCGCGCGTTATCGACCAGTGTGGGAAGCATGGTCCGGACTTTTTTGGCTTCTTGCGAGTCCTTATGGTTTTCCAGCAGTCTATGGGCAGCTGCCAGTGACGCCTTCCATTGTCGGGCTTCCCCGGCTGAGTTGATCTCCTCGAACAGCCTGCTGCATTGCTCAGCTTCGAAAGTCTGGGCTTCACGCTGGACACGTTCCAGCAGGCTGTCAGCTTCGTCGGCCTGCGGGAACTGCTGTTGTAATTCCCTGGCTAGGCCCAGAGCTTCGTCGAACTTGGCCAAGGCCATGAGGTCAGAGGCGCGTTGCGATTGATCCTGCATTACAGCCTGCAATTTCATTTCCCTGGCCCGGCTGATCTGCTGATCGAGTTCCTGAACCCTCGGATCGTCGCCCAAGACCTCAGTCAGCCTGGCGAGTATTTCTATAGCTTCGTCAAACTGTTGAGCAGATATGGCTTGGCTAATTTCCTCCGATAACATCTCAGCTAGGCATGCCTCTCGACGCAACTGTTTAGCGCGACGCTGTTGCTCGGTGAGCATGATATTTTCATTCATATCCCTCAGCTCCCGCAGAATTTCATCGAGTTTCTTTTCAGATTCCCGGAGATAATTCGCTTCGGCGGCTGCGGGGGGGGATTGTTCTCGATTGATTTGGATATCTCGCAACTGCCTGAGAATTTCGCGCTGAATACGAATGGACTCACCAGGCTTTCTGAGCAACCAAGCCGTTGCCCAGCAAAGCACGCCGATTCCAAAGCCCAACAATATCGCCAAAATGGCAACTATGGCATCCTGCCCCGGCAAGGCGTCTTCTGGAGTGTCGCGAAAAGAAAACCATAATCCAGCCAACAAACCGGCAAGACAAAAAATAAAAAAAAGTGTTAACAGAAAACTCGTCAATGATCTTGTCCGAGAGGAACCGTAAAGTTTGCTCTGACTGTCATCCATTCGTAACCCTTTGTTATTAAACCTTCTATATTATTCCTAAACCTCAGCCCCAATGCAAGAAACATTGATCTTTTTTCCAAGAATTTGGATTAAATATAACCTAAAAAAAAATCAGGTAATCACCCTAATTTGCTTGCAATAGTTTTTTTTCTGACTTATAATCCGGTGAGTGGAAGATAAGTGTTGACAGATCACTTATTGTACGCTATACAAGCTCGCTTTAAGAGCAAATTAAAATTTAAGACCCCCTTTTCGAATCGGTTCCCCCCCGGCCGATTCGGATGCTAGGCTGAGCCTGTCGTCCCCCCCCACGGCAGGCTCGCCATTTTTTTATGAGTCTTTACACCCATTTTTTGTAAGGTAAAACCTTACTACCATCTTTCTCTGATCCTTAAGGCAAAAATCTACCCCCAGCCAGCGTTTGAGTACGTCTGCAATAGCAGAACTAATGTTGGAATAGCAAAACACCCCGGGGAGATATCCGAGGTGTTTTTGCTTTTTCACGTAGGACTACTGTGTGAAAGGAAGATTGGCTGCAGGCCTTCATGTTTGATGTGACATGAAGACTGTTCAATTTGATTTACTTACGCCTCTGGCGTTTTCCGTATCGTTTTTCAAGTCTATCCACCACGAGCTCGGTGGTTTTAAGCAGTTTGGATCGTTCCTTGGCGGTTGTGTTCTGCATCAGGAACGGCATGGCCTTCTGGTAATCTTTGACGGAACGAAGTTTTTGCTTGTTACTAGCATATGGGCTGAAATTGTATTCGTACACTTCCTGAAGTTCTTTTGCCATGCCTAATCGCTCAGCTGCGACTATCATGTTGTCGACATATTGTTTACGCTCTTTTTCCGGCATTTCATTGCATTTCACCGCATGGTTCAGTCCGAATGACAACAGGAAAGCGTTGTTCATGTCATGGTTTTCATGTCTTTTGACATGAAACGAGCGGGACGCTTCCCGCCTTTCAGCCTCGGATAGCTGTTCGTACCGTTGCGTCATTTTGTCTATATATTCGCTACGTTTTTTGGTGGAGAGTTTTAGAAAATCATCCGACTCCATAAACTTCGCAGCCGTTTCAAGGTCCGCTGATTCCGGCAAGGGAGGCTCGCCTGGCCCGGCAAAAATGGCTATCAGGATCAAGATCATCGACGTTACGCCTATCCCAGCTATCCCAGCCAGGATCAATAGCCATTTTTTCTGTCCCATGAACTTGTGTTTTGATGATTGTTTTTTATTTATCATGATGACATTCCTTCAAGAATAGCTATAAGCTTCTGCTGCATTTGGTATATTAAATCATCGTTACATGCTTGAACGTTCCCAAGCAGGCCTACAACGTTTCGCCGTGTTGGATCGCCTGATCTTGGATGGAAAGGTTCGGCGTCCCTGATAATAGGCCAGACTTGTTCCAGTTCCGGGTGCATGGCAAGGATTTGCTCTGTCGTCAATCCTCCCGGCAGAAGATGAGCATCGTCAATAAAGCTGTTATACGCGAAAGTATATTCGTAGCTTGTGTCATCTGTCGTATCCGCATTATCGAAAACCCCGGTGTCGTCGCATGGGCATTGCCACGCGTTGATGTTAACGTATGAATCAAGGACCGGCATGATGTGGGTCTCGTTCGGATCGCCTGTAGGGAAAGCCACAGCTTTGGGATACTGATGCTTTTCCTCGAAGTACAGGTTCCAGCCTCCCCAGGTGGCTTTGAGGTTTGTCATGCAGACCGTTTCCTTGGCCAGCTCTTTTGCCTTGTTAAGCGAAGGCAGAAGTATGCTCACCAGCAATGATATTATACTGATTACGACCAGTAATTCGATTAATGTAAATGCTCTTTTTTTCATGATAATCTTCCTGTGTAGCATGTTCAAAATTTGACTTTACCGAGTCTCCTCTTAAGCGCAGAGACTCCCCGCTGGTTTTTACGTAAGGTGAAAAGTAAAACAGAACTCAGTTTTTACTCGGTTATCCATCCCCCTTGGATGGCTGACTGCAGCTGCATTGGAAAAACAATATTTTCCATGAATTCCGTTCTGGAAATATTCTTTATGTTTGAATTATCTTTAAATCTTTCCCGACTCAACTTAGCACGATGGAAAGATTTTCCTGTGAAATCCACTGAAACCACACCGCCATTTTCGTTGGCTGCCCGAAGTGTTACGCTTAGCAGGATTTTTCTGTCCGGGTCGTAAAGTATGGTGAATTTTGCTCCGGTCAATTTGGCTTCGAGTTCACGTCGCAGTCTTTTTTGTTGCTTTCGCATAGACTCTTCCGATTCTGCCTGCATTTTCTGCCTTGCCAGCAAGGCCAGGAGTTCTATCTGTTCCCTGGCTATTTCAAGCTCCTCGCCAGAGAGCTTGGTAGACAGGGCGGCTTTGGTTAATTCCGCAGCCCTGTCTACCTCTTTTGTCATATTTCTGCCTGTAAGGAATGGTAGGGCGTTAGGCAGAAACACGTCGGAGATTTCCGTCGTATCCACTGCATCCTGTAAGGCAGCAGCGTTGAGTAGAGCTGGGCTGATGATGGTACCCGTCAAGCTCACGATACCGTTTTTCTCTATGACCTTCACGTCGCCGGATGCTTTGCGAAGCGATTCGATCATTGCCTGGATATTGCGTAGTTGGATATGAACCGGAAAATCGTGTGTATAATTCTTACTGACGCTGTCCGACATGGGCCAATTAATCATAAGTCCGCCGTTTGCTGGGATAAAGCCAGCAAGCGGATCATTCTTGCCACAGCGGAGATCGCGAATCAGAATCCATGCGTTTTCTCCCTGCCTTGAAACGGTCAGCCATAAGTTCGCGGGAGGTATTGTGCAATCTGGCAGGGGCTTGGCTGATATATCGGCATAAAGGGTTTGGCCCGCATCGCCAATATAAGCTTCCATATTGAGATCGTGCTCGGATAGCGAAAGATTTTTGATCTGAAGCGAAATTCCATTTGGCGACGAGAAAGTCTTGCCAATGCTATCGAAAACTTCATTGGCAGAGACTTGCGAAACAGGCATGTTGAATCCTGCCCATATAATAAGCACAACAGCAGCAGCTGCTGCTGGAATCAGCCAGCGACGAAAATGCAATATGCGTGATTTGGAGAATTTTCCGGCTAGTAAACCCGTGTGAGCTGGTTTTTCCCTGTGGCCTTTGCCAGCCAGGCTGACCCAACGGGCGACCTGCCCTTCCGTGGCGTCCTGAGGGCGCTCAAGAACCTGGGCTATCCTTTTGAGATTCTCATGGCTTTGGGCGTCATTTTGTATTGGGTCTTTTTTCATGCTAATTATTCGATTCTGTTTTCACTGATAATCAGTTTATTCCGAAGTGCCTGTCTGGCACGATATAGCCTGCCTTCTACAGCCCGGGCGGAGAGTCCCATCTGCTGTGCTATTTCGCTTTGCGAACGTCCATCGAAATAGTGTTGCAGGATAAGATCCTGATCGCCGCCCGGCAGGGCCGTCAGGGCAAGCATTAATTGTTCCTGTGTTTCTTTCTTTTCCAGCATGTCTTGCGGCATGGGTTCTCTGTCAAGCATTTGACCCAATTCCGCCGATAAATCCGCTCGTACTTCAGGCAAGCTGTTCCGTCTTCTGGTGATGGTTCTCCAGTGTCGGCGAAGGACATTCCTTGCCACTCCGAACAGCCAGGCGTCAATTCTGTCAGGCTCGCCGTCGGGCAGATTACTCCGAGTGGCTTGGAGACACAGTTCCTGCATCAAATCCTCAGCCAACATAGAATCTCCGCTGACACGATACTGGAAAAAACGCCATAAACTCTGTGCGTTTCGTTCCAATGCCGATGCAAGCAAACCAGCCTCTGAATCCGGCGTTTGAGCATTCGACGAATTACTCATTGTTTTCGGTGTTAATTTCAAGACCCGTGAATGCTCCTCACCATGTCTCTTGCTATGAAATTTTGAATATTTTGTTGCTTCATACACCTAGTGCCCGACTGGGTATAATACCCACGTTTTTTTTGAAACTTCCCATATTCATGTATAAGCTAAATCCGTTTGGATAAGTATTACAGGGAAACGGATCGATTTCAAGGGCTGAATTGATAAAGGGTTGCAGTATTTGATTGGATAATGAGTGTCAGCTAAATCGCCAGGCTGGTCAGTGTCGGCAGCGTGGCTGGCGCATTAACATAAAAAACGTGCCGGACGGGAATCCGGCACTATATGTTGAAGCAAGGTGTAGTCTCAGCGGAGACGATTATATTAGAGCATATCAAACTTGCGAACTCTCAACTTTTCAATGCTCTAGCGTTGCCCTTAAATCAGTTTTTTTCTCCTCTTCAGGAATATGGCTGTTCCCCCCAATGCCATGATCGACATCGTCAGCGGTTCGGGCACTATCAACTCATAAGCGGCATTGCCAACAAGGCCATGTACGGTCGTCGTGGGATGAATGACATCGTAGAAGAAATATCCCGACGGATCATCCACTACCGTCCCAGGAAATGTATAAGGTATGCCACTAAATGCCGGGTTTATAATGTTGCTGATTCCATACGCCTCGGGGTCGGCAGCTATCTGTTCCATCAACGTGAAGGCATCGAAATAGTAAATATTAACGTCCGGGTGGGCTGATTCAATGCTTTCAAGCCCCGCAATAATAATCTCGTTGGCATCGAAGGCCCATTGACGCGCAACGTCGGTGCCGTCGAGAAGGTCCATTTCAACGGCTAAGTTTGCAGCTGGGGTGAGGCCTAACTGTGGAACCGACATAACCATGATATTCTTTGCATTCGCGGCGACAAGGGTATTGACCGAACTGACCATCGCCTGACCGGCAGCGGGCGCCCCATCGAAATTGACCGTCAAGGAAGAATAGTTCACCACATCATTTCCGCCCCCGTCGAGAATATACAGTGCGTCTGTGTCAACAGCATGGCTTGAAAGATAAGCATTAACCTGTGAGATAACATCCAAAGTCGTCGCACCGCCTACAGCGTAGTTGGTTCCACCGTGGTTAGATGCAGCCGGGCTGGTCAAACCAAGGTTGCCAGCTAGATATTCCACCCACACCGGGCCATTGGAATACCTGTTGTTCCAATATTCTGCATTTGCGCTGGCGGTATTGGTATTGCCGGTGTCGGTCAGACTGTCTCCAAAGCAGAATAGTTGTGAAAAATCCTGAGCCCGTGAGACGCCTGTCAATAAAACGATAACGATAACTGCAAGAATTACTCTCATTTTAATATTAACTCCTCCATTGCCTTTCCTGTACAAATAACTCTGAGAAACTTTTAACGTCTATTATACGCATATACGCATACATTTCATATTTGCCATTACATCATATTTGCGAGCTTCCTCTAAATTGAGCACTTTTCAGTAGCCAATTACCAGCCACCTGGAAACCCTACGCAATTTAGTGCCCGACTGGGTATAATACCCACGTTTTTTTTGAAACTTCCCATACTCATGTATAAGCTAAAACCGTTGGAATAAGTATTACGGGGAAGCGGAATGTTTTCAAAGGCTTAATTGGTAAATAGTTACAGTATTTAAGTAGATAATGAGCGTCAGCTAAAGCGCCAGGCTGGTCGGTATGGGCAGAGTTACCGTCGTGGTTGTGCCCTCGTTGACTTGGCTGGTGATTTCGATCGTGCCGCCATGCTCGCGGATCACCGCATTTGCAAAGGCCAAGCCAATCCCCTTGCCGCCGATCTTGATTTCCTGGCCAAGTATGTCCCGGAATTTTTGGGATTCCTTGGCTTGTCTTAAAAATTCCTCCCGTCTTGGACTGTAACCCCAGTATGTAAGGTAAGGTAGGTGTTCCGGGGGGATTCCGACCCCTTCATCGCGGATTGTCAGTTTCAGAGCGGGGCGTTTTCGTAAGCCCTTACGAAAACGGGTTTCGTCAAGAGAGATGGTAATGGCTGGGCTTGGATTCTCGCAGTCGTGCCTCGCCAGGGGCCTGGCCAGCCATTTGCCGGTCGGCCCGATATACATTTTAGAACTCGCAGCGAGGCAATTATTAAAAATCTCACGGAGCGACCATTGAAATCGCTTGGAATCCGCACCAATGGGTTTGACATAATCAAGCTGCAAGTCAACGTATCTGCGTGTTGATTGTGGTTTTCTAAATTCGTCGTTGGAGTATTTCACCTGGGCCATGAGTTTGAGGTTTTCGGCGGGCCTCCAGAACCGGTACGCGGAGAAAGGCCTGCCTTCCTGCTGGGCAGAGGCCTTCTTTTTCCGAATTCGGACAGGGTCAGCTTCGATCATGTACTCAAGCAACATCGAACCTATCAGCTGGTTGCAGTAAGTCCGTGGATCCATGAAACCGTAATTAGGCCTGGCTGGGTTTTTTCTCCAGGATTTGCAGGTGTCGTGTATGAGTTCAAGTATGCGGATGTTTCGCGTGTTTATCTCATACATTTTTTGGAGCAGACTCTGGATTTTCGGGTTGGTTATAATTTCGCCGGTTGGCGGCAGAATGGGGATCAGTACCTCGAAGTTTCCGAAATCTCCCACGAGTCTTCGTAGCAGGAAGTGGTAATGTTGTTTTGAATTTAAAATCTCAAGCCATTGCGTCGTGAATTGTGAAGATCTACTCGTTTTGAGCCTATCGAAAAATTCTCGCAGCTCTTTGCCGATTTTATGTAGAGTCTGCAACGGGGCAGGCTCTGACTCGGTGAGGGTTTTTCTTAAATCGTCCGCGTAGATATTTGAGGAGTAAAGTCCGCCAGCCAGCATGTCCAGTTCCTCGGCACATTGAAGGTATTCATCAATGCTGGTATCCAGCATGGGAGTGGTATGTTGGAGATACTGACTGATACCGGCGTATTGTTGACCATTCTGGCGTTTTGATTCCAGCCAGCGTGCGACCATGGCAAAGTCAGATAAAGACCCGAGTTGCCACATCCGTGATTTTCTGGTCAGCCATTTAGCCATGGAATCTCCAAATGAATAACAAATCCAGAACAGACTTTTTATTTTACCTTTGCAAGGTTAGCTACTTCTTCTGCCCAGGCCACTGCCATCCTGCCGTTGGTTTCTGTCACGACCCGCTTATGATCCGGGTTTTTGATGTATTCAATCTGATCGGCCATTAGGCTGGCAACGCTCTTTGCGTATACAGCCTGTTTGTCTGCTTCGGGGCAGAAATGTATCCGCACCCGCTTTGTAACGAAGTGCATTTTACCACGACCCATTACGCGCCTTTTTTCGGAATCGAATTCTTCGATGACGGTAATATCCGCGTCTGGACAACAGGCTGCGAGTTTTTCCGCGCCTTCGTTGTCTACGACTGCGTCTATAGTTATGTACAGTGGAATCCAGCCGTCCACCCAGATATCACCCATTTCGCAAACCAACCTGTGGTTTGTCCGATCCATGTGCGAAATCTGGTCAAATCCATGGTAATGATTCACCACTGCCCCGCATTCATGGCGGAAAGTGCACATTACGCGATCTTCCTGGGTACTGCCAGGCCGAGTTTCAGTGTGGGCGGAAATCATCTCCGCATCGCCCAGCCAATATCTGTAAAGGTCGAAAAAATGTACGCCATGCTCGATGAAAATCCCGCCTGATACATTTTTATCCCAGAACCAGTGGTCGGCGTGAAGGTTGCTGTCGGCGGCACAGTTCGTTAACCTGCCGCTTAGAACCTGGCCCATCACGCCTGAGTCTATGACCGCTTTTACGGCGTTGGTGACGGCGTTGTATCTCAGGACGAAATTTACGGGCACTATTTTATTGTTTTCGCGGGCAGCTGAGAGCATTTCATCAGCCTGGGCGACATTCATGGCCAGGGGTTTTTCACAAAGAACATGCTTGCCTGCCCGCACAGCCTGCAGGACGAGATCAAAATGACTGGAAGGGGGGGTGGCGATGTGAACGATATCGACTTCGTCGAGCTTGATCATCTCGGCAGGGTCGTTGAAAGCCTTTAGTCCAAAATCTCTCCCGAAGTCATTTGCGACCTGCTCCCGCGTATCCGCGACGGCAACAGGCCTGATTGAGTCCATGCGGGAATAACTGTCCAGACAGAACAGCCCGAATGCCCCACAGCCTACCAATCCAAGTCCGAGGGGTTTTTGATCCTTGCCGTTGGTAGCCATTATTTTCCTTCCCGTGCAAATTTATCCCAGTCTGTTTGAATCTATGTCGATAATACACTATAATTTCGAACCTTGCAAGTGCTTGAAAAGCAGGCACTAGGCACTAGGCATTAGCCACGATAGTGGCGTTGGCATAAATCAGGAACAAAAATGTTTGAGTTTATAAAAAAAATATTCATCAAGATGATCGGCGGTACGAGAAACGAGCGGATTGTCCGCGGCAGAATGAAGATTGTGACCGATGAGATCAACCCGCTAGAGCCTAAAGTACTTCAACTGACAGACGAACAGCTGCGTGAGAGCAGTTTGGCCCTTCGTCAGCGAATAGCTGGGGGTGAAGGCAGGCGCAAAGTTCTGCCCGAAGCGTTTGCCCTGGTTCGCGAAGCCTCCCGGAGGGCGCGTAATCACAGGCAGTACGACGTTCAGCTGGTGGCGGGTATGATTCTGAGCGAAGGCTGGATCACCGAAGAAGCCACCGGTGAGGGCAAGACTATCGCTTGTTACCCAGCTGTGTACATGGCCTGGCTGGAAGGCCTGCACAGTCACGTCGTTACCGTCAATGACTATCTCGTCCAGCGCGACGCGGAATTCGCCAGTCCGATATTCGAAATGCTCGGTGTGACGGTTGGTTTCATCACAGCTGACATGGATCATTCCGAGCGTCAGCAGCAGTACGCATGCGATATAACATACGGCACGAACAGCGAGTTCGGCTTTGATTATCTGCGGGACAACATGAAACTCTCCGTGGCTGAGCAGGTACAGGGGCCACTTGATTTCGCGATCGTTGACGAAGTTGACAGTATCCTTATAGACGAAGCCCGTACGCCACTTATCATTTCAGGCCCAGCCTACAGCGATACCGGCAGATATAAAAAAGTCGATGCCGTCACTCGTGAAGTCATCGCCAAGAATCAGCCTTGGGATCGTGCGAACAAAAAAGTCGAGGCCCTCAAACGGGAACTCAAAGCCCTCGACGGCGAACTTGCCAAAGCCAAGAAAGAGGGCAGAACCGAAGCTGTCCAGAAGAAAATAGACGAGACGGTTTCACAACTCAATGCCGCCGAAGACGCCCTGGCCCGTGAGACGAAGTATTATGAAATCGAGATTGACCGCAAGGCTGCCCATCTTACGCATGAGGGTGTTGGCGCAGCTCAGGATATCGCGGGCGTAGGCAGTTTTTATGTCGGTGCCAATATGGACTGGCCTCATCTTATGGATCAGTCGCTAAGGGCGCACCTGGTTTATGAACGTGATAAGGACTACGTGGTTAATGAAGGTAAGATTGTCATTGTCGATGAGTTCACAGGGCGACTGCTGGAAGGTCGGCAGTGGTCGGACGGCCTGCATCAGGCGGTCGAGGCCAAGGAGCGGGTTACCGTCAAAGAAGAAACCCAGACCCTGGCGACTATCACGCTTCAGAATTATTTCAAACTTTATAAAAGACTCTCCGGCATGACCGGTACCGCCATGACCGAGGCGGAGGAATTTTTGAAAATCTACAAGCTCGACGCCGCAGCTGTGGTTACCCACAGGCCCGTGAGTAGAATGGATCGCAACGACCTGATCTACGCCGATGTCGAAGGCAAATTCAAAGCCATCGTCGAGGAAATCAACCGCGTAAGCAAACAGGGCAGGCCTGTGCTTGTGGGTACCACGAGTATCGAGAAGTCGGAATATCTCTCGAATCTGCTGATCCGAGAGTACGGAATTGAACATCAGGTTCTCAACGGCAGACCGGAGAACGCCGCCCGTGAAAACGAGATCGTCGCATTCGCAGGCCAGCAGCATCCGCTGAAGCAGGGCAGCAAGCAGATGGTCGGCACGGTCACAATCGCCACGAACATGGCTGGTCGCGGTACGGACATCAAACTCGGTGAGGGCGTCGTAAATGCGCTATGCAAAACCCCCTCAGCGGAGAAACTTGCGGAACTCGGTCTGGACATAGACCCGCTTTACCCGCCCGGGACTACCAAATGCTGCATCAGCTGTGACCAGTATAATGCGTCCACGAACTGCTCGCATTGTTTCAAGCCGAAGGTTGATCCTGAATTTCCCCAGAAAGGCCGAATTGTCTGCCGGGATGATGTGCCTTGCGGTTTGCATATTGTCGGTACTGAGCGTCACGAGGCGAGGCGTATTGATAATCAGTTGAGAGGCCGGGCCGGGCGACAGGGCGATCCGGGTTCCAGCAGATTCTTTCTTTCGTTGCGTGATGACCTGATGTCAATTTTTGCCGGCGAGTGGACGCTTAAAGTGCTCGGCTGGCTGGGCCTGCAGGGCGACATGGCCATCGAGGACAAACGAATCTCCAAGGGTGTCGAACGGGCACAGCGCAAGGTCGAGCAACGCAACTTTGAAATGCGAAAAAATCTTCTCGATTACGATGAGATCATGGATATTCAGCGTCACACTTTTTACAAACTGCGTCAGCAGATTCTCGAAGGCCAGGGGCTCGAGGGCATGGTTTTCGATATGATCGACGCTGCGATCAGCGAGGGTGTTGACAGTTATCTCGACGGCCAGTATGTCCAGCGATGCATAGCTGAGTGGGCCAGGACGAATCTGCAGGTTCAGGTTCGAGATGACCAGATCAAAGCCATCACACCGGAAGAGTTCCCGGACCTGCAAAGCGACCTCCGCGAGCGGACAAAGGACGAAGCTACCCAGACAATTGCCATGACTCTAGGTGAGTATATGGACGAAGAAGCTGACGAGCGTGAGTGGGACCTTCGCGGGCTGAGCAGCTGGGCCAAGAGTCGATTCGGCGTGGATATTTCCCAGAACAACCTCCGCAGAATGAAGCCCGCTGAAGTGGAATCCGCCCTCTGCGAAGCGGCTGCTGAGCGAATAGATCAGGTGGATCTCACGCCGCTGGCTGCTTTGCTTGAACCGGAATATACCCGGAAATCCCTGGCTGAGTGGGCGCGTAACAAGTTCGGGATCGAAGCTGACGGTGACGAACTTACCGATGACCCAGCTATCGCTCGCGACGTTCTCTACGACAAGGCCCGGGCTGTCTACACTCAGCGGGAAATCGAATATCCCGTCGAATATGCAATTGATATGACGGTAGGCAAAGCAGGCCTGGAAAACGTCTACGCCATTGACCAGCTCGTCCGCTGGACTAATGCTAAATACGATGCCACCTTTACCGTGGAAGATTTTCAGGGCAAAGACCTTGCTGACGTCCGCGGTAAGGTGCTGAAACTTGCCCATGCCTGGGCTGGCGAAGAAAAATTACGTCAGCAGGCGGCGGAAAAACTAGGCTGTAATCCGACGGTTGAGCAGGCTATCGAGTTTGTGAAGGATCGTTTCAAGACGGAGCTAACGCCCGAAGATTTCGGCGTTGCCGACGCTGATGCGTCACAGTCGCCCTCTGCTGCGGTTGAAGCTGATACGAAACCTGCGAGATTTTCGGAAGATATCATCAGCCGGGTTGTAAGGGCTGGACGGGATTTCCTGCGTCGCGAAATGACTGAGCTGGAACGCTTCGTTCTGCTGCAGATTTATGACAGTTCCTGGAAAGATCATCTGCTGGGCATGGACCACCTGAAGGGCTCCATAGGTCTGCGAGGCTACGCCGAACAGGATCCGAAAGTGGCTTACAAACGTGAAGGCGGCAAGCTGTTTGACGATATGTTCTCCTCCATTCGGGATAAAGTTACCGACATGATATTCAAGGTCAGGCTCTCAGCTGGGGCTGAGGTGCAGAACGTTTATCAGGTATCAAGCCAGGTTCACGAACAGCTACAAGGCTATGACCATCTTTCGCGAGACATGGCTGATCAGCAGGCAGCAGCTGAGCCGCAAAAGGTCAAGCAGATCGTGCGGGAACAGATCCGGGTAGGTCGAAACGATCCCTGCCCGTGCGGCAGTGGAAAGAAATTCAAGAAATGCTGCGGCAAGGAAAGCTGACGGAATTTTTGCAGAATTCAGGATTCAGGAGTAGTAAATCAGTGTTTTGGAATTGTTATTTGTGACTATAATAGAATTGAATCAATAGGGATACGACATGAAACGCGTTGATGTGTTGAAAATCCTGGCTGAGAACCGTGAAAAAATGAAGGAATTTGCGGTTGACGACATCGCGGTGTTCGGTTCCGTTGCCCGCGACGAAGCCACCGATTTCAGCGATGTGGATATCCTGGTTGAATTCGAGGAAGATGCCGTTGTTGGCCTGTTTGGATTTGTAAGACTGAAGCATTTTCTTGAGGACATTCTTGGCTGCCGGGTCGATCTCGCGACTCGAGAAGCACTTCGCAGCGAAATGAGGGAGCAGATTCTCAAGGAGGCTATTCGTGCCGCCTAGAGACTGGAAACTCAGAGTTGCCGATATTCTCGACGCCATTGATCGCATTGACGCATATGTTTCCGGGATGGAATATGAAGATTTCGCCGCTGATTTGAAAACGCTTGATGCCGTAATTAGAAATTTTACCGTAATTGGCGAAGCGTCTGGCCATATTCCGACGGAAGTTTCGGAGAAGTGGGCGGAGATTCCATGGCGGGATATGCGTGATATTCGTAATGTTGTTGTGCACGGGTATTTTGGGGTTATGCCAAAAATCTTATGGGATACCAAAATGACTTGCCGCCTTTGAAACCGATGTTGAAAAAAATCCAGGAGAGCTAGGAAAAAATGGCAAAAGATAAAATCGATTCTCATTACCGCAAGAAAGAAAAGAAGTCGCTGCTTGGCGGGCTGTTCAGGAAAACAGTGAACCCGGATCTGCTGGACGAGGAAGAGGAAATGCTGGCCAATACCAAGCCCGTCGATCCCATTCACGTCTCCGCCGAGCCCGGCCGAAATGATCCCTGCCCGTGCGGCAGCGGCAAGAAATTCAAAAAATGCTGCGCCTTGAAAGAAGACGGCGGAAAGAAAAAGTAGAAATAAACGACGAGCGTCGAATTAGCAGAAATGCACAGGATGCATGGGATATGTTTTTGTGATAAAAAAATCCCTTGTATTCCCTGTATCCCTGCAAAAAAACGGGTGTGACTGCTTTAGGTCTGGTAATAGCCTTTTTGCGACAAAAAACTACCCTATCTGTAAAAAGTTTGGTAGACTTCTGTCTGGAAATCGGTAAAAAAAGCGAGGACCCAGGATCGCCGCTTCCCAGGTCCTCAAAATTCAGGCTGCTCCCGCTTTCGAGCGGGAAAGACCCAATACAGCCTACATTACTAATCGGTGGATTGGCCGGGCTTGTTTAGTAAGGGTTGCGTTTTATGAAAAAATTTTATAAATCTTTATATAGAAAAGATTTAGCGAAAGGTTTTTAATGTCACACTGCAAAGTATGCAAATTAGCGTTGGAAGACGGATTTGTTCTGACCGGGCTGGCTTTCGGTGCCACTGGGACCAGCCAGGGCGAGGTCGTTTTCAATACCGGCATGAGCGGATATCAGGAAGTACTTACCGATCCGTCATACGCCGGGCAGATCGTGACCATGACGTATCCGTTGATCGGCAATTATGGTGTTACGCCCGAAGATATCGAGTCCTATGACAAGAAAATCCAGGTGCGTGCGTTTGTCGTCAAAGAGATCAGCCCCATAGCCAGCAATTTCCGTAGTGCGATGTCGTTGAGTGACTATCTTGCCAGCGAGGGGATTATGGGCATTACGGATGTTGACACACGGGCCCTGACTCGTCACATCAGACTGGCAGGCGCGATGAACGGTGTTATCAGTACGGAAATTACCGATGACGCTGAGCTGGTCAAAATGGCGGTGGCCTTGCCTTCCATGGCTGGCAGCGACTTCGTAAAAGATGTCATGCCAGCAGTTGCCTACGACTGGGCGGACGGATACAGCAGTGAATTTTCCCAGGGACATCGTGCCCATGGCCAAAAGATTTTCGACGTCGTCGCGATTGATTGCGGCGCGAAGATGAACATTTTGCGGAACCTCGTGGAGAGTGGCTGTCGCGTGCATGTAGTCCCAGCCTCCGCCAGTGCGGAAGATATTCTCGCACGCAAACCGCAGGGCGTGTTCCTTTCCAACGGCCCTGGCGACCCGGCTGCGGTGACGTACGCCATCGAAACTATACGAGGCCTGGTCGGCAAAGTGCCGCTATTCGGGATTTGCCTTGGCCATCAGCTGCTCGCACTCGCACTGGGAGCGGAGACCTACAAGCTCAAGTTCGGCCATCGAGGCTGCAACCATCCCGTGAAAAACGAAGCGACAGGCAAGGTCGAAATTACGTCGCAGAACCATGGCTTTGCTGTAGAACCAGCCAGCCTGGAACGAACCGGCGCGAAAATTACGCATATGAATCTGAACGACAATACGGTTGAAGGTTTTTCCGATCCCGCTAAATGTTTGTTCAGCGTCCAGTACCATCCCGAAGCCAGCCCAGGCCCGCACGATGCAACGTATCTATTCGATTGCTTCCGGGCCATGATGGAATCCGGCAAGGCCCCGACTGCTGAGGACATGCACGCGGCGCAGGAAGCGCTCGCCAAAGCAGGCCAGCTGGCTTAGAGCACTTTTTGCAGCGGAGCGGTGGCAGGTGACGCGCGAAATTCGTCATTCAGAGACGTATTGATCAAAGCCGGGAGTTTTGCGGAGTTCGGGGTGTTCCGCTGAGCCAAGTACTATCATCGCTTCGATATCTTCATCTTTGGGCAGGATATCAAAGCCGGCTGGGCCCAGTACGCTAAGGGCGGTCGCCCATGCGTCTGCTGTGACTGCGTTGCGGGCTATAACCGTTACCGAGGGATACAAATCCGCAGGCATGCCGGTGCGTGGGTTGACGATATGGCTGAATTTTCTGCCGCCGATAATACTGAATCGTTCGTAGTTTCCGCTGGTGCACACAGCCCGGTCGCGCAAGGCCAGGATGCAGATCGGCTCGGAATCTCGACTCGTGAACGGATCGTTGATAGCTACCAGCCAGGGTTCCTTGTCGGGCTTTTCGCCGAAGCACCGCACGTCTCCGCCGATATCCACAACGCCGCCCGTCGCGCCAGCCTTTATCATGGCCTCAGCTGCGAGGTCAATCGCCAACCCCTTTGCAATTCCCCCCAGGTCAACCCCAGCTGTGTCGCGGGTCTTGTTTACTCCAGCGTCGGTGATTTCAATATCTTGCCATTGCGATTTTTCTCTGGCGGCGATGATCTCTGCCTGGCTGGGCAGTCGATTTTCCAGGCCACATTTTTTCCATAGCATAAAGACAGGCCTGGCTGTGACGTCGAAGGCCCCATCGCTCTGCAGCCAGAGTTTTTTGGCGCGCATGAGGACTTCTCGCGTGGCAGTCGAGAGTTCCACGGGCTGACCAGCAGGGGCTGAGTTGAATTTGCTCAGCGGCGAAGCGGGGTCGTGGATGTTCATTTGAGTTTCGACTACGCGGGCAGCGTCGTCGGCGGCGTTGCAGATTGTATCGACAAACTCAGCCTGGGCGGGGGGAACTACAATGGTCAGCTGGAACCCGGTGCTCATTATCGCAGGCCTGGGTGAACGCTTCATCAGCATCGGCGGATTCGCTCCGTGTCGCATCCACAGTCCAGCCATCGCCAGCGTACCGCTGAAAACCAGGATTATCCAAGCAACGATGTTCTTCGTTCTTGCGCTCATGGTTTCGGCAAAAATCAGGCTTCATACTCCGCGGTCACCATTGAATGCATTCCGCCGCGCGGTGTGAACTCACCAGTGACTTTCATGTACTTGGGTTGAAGACAGGCTATAAGGTCGTCCAGAATGCGGTTGACCACGTCTTCGTAGAATACGCCTTCATTGCGGAACGACTGAAGATAAAACTTCAGACTCTTTAGTTCCACACAGAGTTTGTCCGCAATATATTCGATCTCGATTGTACCGAAGTCCGGTTGGCCCGTTTTGGGGCAGACGGAGGTGAATTCCGGTGCGACGTGGTTAATGACGTAATCCCGCAGCGGGTGCGGATTCTCGAACGCTTCCAAAATAATCTCTGCCATTTTTTGTATTTCCTATTTCCAATTTTCAAAACAACGGAACACTGATTACACGGATGAAAAACGAATTGCACGGATTTTTTAAAAACTACATCGTGTAATCTGCTATTTTCATCTGTGTTATTTGTGTTTTCTTGCTTTTGTTTCTTCTCTTGTTTTCTACTGATTCCTGAATTCTGAATCCAGAATCCTGAGAACGGTTTTCTATCATACACTGATTGCGTTGAAAGATAAAGGAGTGTAATCTGTACAGAATGACTTCAAATAAAAAACGTGAAGCGGTAGTGTTGCTCTCAGGCGGGCTGGATTCCGCGACGGTATTGGCCCTGGCCAACGAGCTGGGCTTTCGCTGTCATGCCCTGAGTTTTGATTACGGGCAGAGGCACA
Source organism: Phycisphaerae bacterium (assembly GCA_963664745.2). GTDB lineage: Bacteria > Planctomycetota > Phycisphaerae > SM23-33 > SM23-33 > B1-G9. Next base: position 114,436 of record CAXXMC010000001.1, on the reverse strand, counting down.
GGTTCGAGCTGGAATCAGCTGCGCGCGTAGCCCGGGCCGGCGGGGCGGCGGATCATAGGGTAGTGAAAATAGATCTCAGCTCTTCCGGCGGGTTCGGCCATAGTGCGCTGACGGATAATATCGACGTACCCAAAGACAGCCCGGTTGAGGAACAGAGCGTAGGGCAATCAGCCATCCCGATTACATACGTCCCAGCCAGGAATACGATATTTTTGTCATTCGCTCTGGGATACGCCGAGGTTATCGGGGCGTTCGATATTTTCTGCGGCGTCAATGCGGTGGATTACAGCGGCTATCCTGACTGCAGGCCTGAGTTCATCGAGGCGTTTGAAAACCTTGCGAACCTGGCGACAGCTGTGGGCGTCAGCGGCCAGGGAAAGTTCAAAATCCATGCGCCGCTGATTGCGATGACCAAAGGCGAGATAATCCGCGAAGGCTTGGTCCGGGGTGTGGACTATTCCCTGACGCACAGCTGTTATGACCCGACCAAAGACGGGAAATCGTGTGGCCATTGCGATGCGTGCCAACTCAGACTCGCAGGCTTCGCCCAGGCCGACGCAACAGACCCACTGCAGTATGTGAAATAAGCAAAACATATTTTCAACAAAGCAAACAGGATTATTAATAGGAATTTTTGAAAAATGCCAAAGATATTCATTGTTATAATCGTGTTGTTGGTACTGGCTGGGGTTGGGCTGTGGTATTTCGGGCCTGGTCAGGGTGAAAACAACAAAGCTACGCCAAACGCGGCTCATCCAAACACTGCCCAGCCTGCTGCTGGCGGAACAAACCAAACGCCAAGAGTACAAAAAATTTCAAACATGCAAGTCAAAGGCAAAAAAGCCCGAGCCATTATGCTGATAAATCCCCAAGCGTTCCCGGAAATCGCGGACGTTAATGAAATCGCCAAATCTGAGGCAAAAAATCTGAACCAGCCTGCAATATTGCAAAAACTTTTGCAGTCTACAGCTTGCGATAATCTGCCCGCAGACTTGCTGGCTGAGCTTCGCCAAAAGCCCAGTCAATATATCCAGGCCAATGCAGCAGCTAACTCATCATTCATCGAGCTGGACGTCCAGAGCGGCTCATACGATAGTGCAGGTCAACTTGCCCAAGCCCTCGCAACTGCGTACATCGAATACGCCAAAGCAAATAATCTGCCCCAAGACACACTCAGCCAGGCTGACGCTATTCTTCTCATCCGTGTCGTACCGCTGGATTAGAGCAAATCTCTTTGTTTCATCTTGGGAATGTATTTTTTAACGCCAAAAGGCAAGCCAACGCCAATCCGCTGTCACATTTTATATGGCTTTCAAAAACTGCTCTGAAAAAACTCTACCCTCTCTGTGTCCTCCGTAGTTTTGATTTTGCATTCAAACATTTTTTTATCAAAGAACTTTCCTGTTACAGAGTACCAGTTTTCTCCAAAAGTTCCCTTAAGTTCTTACGCAATCCATCGAAAATCAGAATGCATCGGTTTTGCAGAATATCGATGGACGCGAAAAATCAAGGTAGAGGTCACACATTACTATCCTTAGATGTAGTGTAGTTATCTCTGAAAGTTGTAGTCTTGTCATTGCGAGGAGCGCAGCGACGCGGCAATCTTAAATGCAGAAAACGAGATTGCTTCGCGGAGTTTACACCGAGCGAAGCGAAGTGCTCGCAATGACAATAAGTCAACGTGGCTGCCTTGTGCCATGCCTACGCTTGCGTGGGCATGCGGACGTTATCAGGTCGCGTAAAAAACTTGCCCGATTCCCGGTGCCGCGGTTGCTGTGTTTGCAACCACGTTGGATGCTGGCCTGCCCTGGATTCCCGCTTCCGCGGGAATGACACGGGAGGAAAAATAGCGGTGTGCGCTTTTTTTTCAGGAAAAATGTTTGCCTGCTATTAAGTTCTGAAAGGTTCCTTCGATAATCAGGCTGTATGGCAAGGTGCCGTTAAGAACGCATGTAGGAGAAGCGAAATGGCTACATTGGCAATTAATGGGGTACTCTCAGGCATAGATTACGACACTCTCGTCGACGGACTTATGGCTGCGGAATACGTTCCCTACACCAGGCTAGATGATGAGAAACTCGAGGTAAAAGCCCAACAGCTGGCGACTAATGCAATCGAAGATGCCATTTCCAGTCTGCAAACCCAAGTCTCAAAAATGCAGAATGTTTCCACTCTCGTGTCTATCAAAGGTACGACCAGCGATAGCAATGTCGTCGGGATCAGTGCTTCATCTGGAGCTTTGCCCGGTTCGCACACGGTTACAGTAAATCAGCTGGCTTCGTCTGAGCGGATAGTTCACGATGCGGGTACTGAGTATCAGACCACCAAGGTCGGCACGGGCGGGAGCATATCAACTTCCGTCAATACGAATACCGTAGCTGACGCCGATGCTACCTGGTTTACCACCGGAGCTGAGGGGGCGGTTTATACGTTCCAGATCGGCGGAGAGGATGAAATCGAAGTGACCTTCGCAGCTGATACTGCCTACTCGATGAATGAAGTCGCAGCCCTTATTAACGAAGCCTCGCAGGAAACTTTTGAATATGACATGGTTTCGGTCAATGGAACGGGGCCATTTGAATTGGCTTTCACCGCCAAGCATCGCGGAGCTGGGGAATTGACAGCCACGCTTGAGAGCGGAACAGACATTGATGAATTCATGGACGCCGCTGACTGGAATAATACCGACGGCACGGACGTCGATGCCGGCGCTTTCATTTACACATATAACGGCCAGACTCGCACCATTTACACCACTGCGGATACGACGCTGGCTGGGCTGGCTGGGCTTATCAATAACGACGGGAGCAATCCTGGCGTAACTGCCAATATAATCAAGCATGACGGCACGTATCATCTCGTGCTGGCGGGGAACAAAACAGGCGCTGATTACACGATAACCATAGACGACGTAAATACGACCATTAACGGATTCGATAGCGCTGATTTTACGACGGCACAGACGGCCCAGGATGCCGAATTTCGTATTGACGGCTATCCCGATCCGGGCGATCCGGTTGCATGGATGAGCAGCAGCTCGAATAGCATTACCGATGTACTGCCTAACGTTACGCTCAGCCTTACCGGCGAAGGCACAACGACAGTGAACCTTACAAAAGATGACAGCTCGCTGCTGACTAATGTCCAGAATCTCGTTAACAGTTACAACAATCTTGTTAACATCGTAGATGGGTATACTGGCTATGATGAGGTAACTGGCGTGAGCGGCGATCTCCAGGGCGATTCGACCATACGGGGAATATTGAACGCTATTCGCAACAGTCTGACCAGGCCTATTTCCGGCTTCAGTTCCGACGATGGAATAGTCATGGCTGCGAATATCGGAATTGAGATCGACAAAGAAGGCCAGCTCTCACTTGACACAGAAGTGTTCAATCAGGCCTTGAAAGATAATTACGATCAGGTTCTGCAGTTCATCGGTGCCGATCAACGAGGCGTTTCAGACAGCAGTTATCTTCAGTTCAACAGTGCTTTGGAATCTACAAAGCCCGGCACATACGAAGTCAAAGCTGAATTTGACGGAGTTGGTACTCTGACTGGCGCATGGATTCGCAACGAGGGCGAAACCGAGTGGCGAGAAGCGACGATAGACGGAAACAGAATCACAGGTTTGACCAGTGGCAAAGAAGCTGGCCTGGAAGTGACCGTTACCTGGGATGGCGCAAGTTCTTCCCAGACGCATAAGCTTCGCTTGCAGCAAGGCCTGGCGGGGACGGTCCATGACGTAACAGAGAGTCTTCTTAGCAGTACCGGCCCATTTGAAATACGGGACGATCTCTATGATAAGCAGTTGGACAACCTTGAAGAAAAAATGGAAAGGCTCGAAAGCAGGCTGGAAGAGAAGAAGGATAGATACGAGGCCAAATTCTCAAGACTTGAAGCGGCATTGGCAATAATGCAGCAGCAGTCAGGCCAGTTCGAAGCGTTGTTCTCGTCTTTGTCAGCCAACAAGAGCGAAGATTAAACCGTAATATTTAATTTGTGAGGTAAAAATGGCACCAAGAGGTTTTAACGCATATAAGACAAACTCCATTACTACCCAGACCCCAGGGCAGATAATCGTGATGCTTTACGACGGAGCTATCAGGTTTCTCAGGGAAGCATGCGAGGCCATGGAAAAACAGGACTTCGCGACCAAGGGTAAAAAAATGGGAAAGGCACTGGATATTATAAGTGAACTCAACGCCGTTCTCGATATTGAAGCCGGCGGGGAGGTTGCCAGGAATCTTCGACAACTTTATCTGTTCATGCATCAACATCTTACCCTGGCCAGCATAAGAAAAGAGACAAAACCAATAAATGACGTAATAAAGATGTTGGAAGAATTGAATTCAAGCTGGAAAACAATAGCTGCGTAAGAATGTCGGAATATGACTGGCCTGCGTTGAAATATTTTCACAATTTTCTACTTTTCGAAGTAGAAAAGGCTTTTTCATAAAATACAGATCATTTCACTCCGATATGAGTCTGACGAAATGGCTGGTTGAACAAGCTGTTGATTGATGTCAATGAGAAACACAACGAGGAGCCTGGGCCTATCGGGCACTGACCGAGGAGCCAAAGGCCAAGGCACCTTTAGCGGAAATCCTTGATGTCCGTATGCAATTTACTGCTTGGATCATGGGATTGGGAATTTAATGTTTTAATATGGAGCCATTACATTGAAACACGTTGTCGGCGTAGCAGATATGAAGGCCTCTGAAACAGCAGGCGATGTCATAGTTACTCATGCCCTGGGCAGCTGTCTTGGCGTGTCAATCTATGACCCGGTCGAGAAACTCGGCGGACTACTTCATGTAATGATGCCGGTTTCAAGCATCAATCCTGAAAAGGCAAAAACCAATCCGTACATGTTTGTGGATACGGCTCTGCCGTGCTTCTTCAAAACGTTATACGCAATGGGAGGCGTAAAGCAGCGTTTGGTCGTAAAAGTGGCTGGCGGAGCCAATGTGCAGGGATCTGACACAGATCGTTTCGCTATCGGCAAGCGGAATTATTTGATGTTGAAGAAAGTATTCTGGAAAAACAACGTACTCATTGACTCCGAAGACGTGGGCGGATCAAAGGCACGAACAATGTATATGGACGTAGGAACAGGGCGGGTCTGGCTTAGTAACGCAGGCTCGGAATGGGACCTTTAGTGTTGAAAAAACAGGCATAGAAGGTTTGGGCAGAAATATTATGTATAAGAAATTGAGCAGGAGACAGTAATCATGGCATTGAACGTATTGATAGTGGACGACAGCTCCGTTACGCGGGCAATGATCCTGAAGACAATGAAAATTGCGGGACTGCCGCTAGGTGACATATATCAGGCCTCGAATGGTCAGGAGGGGCTGGATATTCTCGACCAGAGCTGGGTGGACCTTGCACTGGTTGACATTAACATGCCCGTCATGAATGGCGAGGAAATGTTACGTCGCCTGCGTGAAATGCCGGAGTGGGAAAATCTCCCGGTTATCATAGTCTCCACAGAAGGCAGCCAGACTCGAATAGAAAGTCTGCAGCAAAAGGGGGCTAAGTTTGTCCACAAACCTTTTGCGCCGGAAACCATTCGTGAAGTTATCGCGGAAGTTACAGGAATATGTCATGAACCAGAAGAATGTCAAACCGATTTTTAACGAGATAATATCCACCGTCGGGGAAAGAACTTTCGGGGAGTTGGCGTTCCTGTTTGTTATGTCCGAAGAGGAAGAACTTGGTAACGGCATTGTCTATTGGGGTCACGGAGTTGAAGTAACTTTCGACGGACCATTCGCCGGCAAACTATTCCTGGCGATAACTCCCGAAACAATGGAACACATCTCCGCAAACATGCTGGGTATTGAGCTGGGCGAAGAACCGCCTGCTGGTGTAAACGTCGAGGACGGACTGAAAGAATTATCGAACGTGATATGCGGTAATCTCCTGCCAGCCATCGCAGGGGACGAGGTGGTGTTCAATATTGAAAGCCCACAAATACTCAGCAATCCCCAGCCTGTGGATTCAATTGAGGGATACGATTTGGTGGGTTGTAAAAAGTTTGAGCTCGATTTCGGCCTGGCCTGCATCTGGCTGTTCGTGGATCAAAAAACGCTAATAAAACGACAAACGGCAAGCCAATTCTGAAAATCGACTTGCCGTTAGGCTGTGAGAAGCAGGTTTTAAACCAGCTTCTAATCATATCAAACAGTTTTTATCTATCCTGTTGGGTATCGTCTTTCTTGTCAGCCTGTGCTTCTTCCCCGGCTGAGCGGATTGCCCAACGGGCAAACTTCATGCGAGTGTTATCGTCGATCTTTACGATAATTTCATCGTCGCGGGCTTCAACAACCGTACCGACGATACCGCCGATGGTAACAATCTTGCTGCCTTTTGTAACGGCGTTGAGCAGTTCCTGGCGTTTCTTCTGCTGTTTCTTCTTGCTGCGACTGCTGAATATGAACATCAGCACAATCATGCCGAGCATGATAAACAGGAACTTGTTGTCGAATGGACCTTTCTTTTCGTCAGCCTGGCCGCCTTCGCCGTCTTTGGCTTCCTCGGCGTTTTCGCCCTCAGCGGCAGGGGCCTTTTCGCCTTCAACTTTTTCGGTGGCTTCGACGGTTACGGTCTCAGCCACTACAAAACCGTCTGCTGCCTTCTCAACAGCTGGTGCAACGGCTTTCACTGCCGGTGCAGCTGCTTCCTTCGCAGCTTCGGGTGCGTCCTGAGCCATCGCGACTCCTGCTGAAAGCATCACCAGGGCAATCATACATATCCATGCGTTCTTCATAGTCATTTTCAAAAATTCCTTAATTCATCGGCCGGTTCGGCCTGGTTCATTTTTCACTAACGTTCGCTTATTTCAAAAAACCGTTATACAAAAATTCCGAAGGAGACATTGTGCACATTCCAGCGGAAACGTCAAATGCAATTCACTCTTCTTCATTTTCCATCTCAGTGGCGGGGTACATCTGTCCCAGCCAGGTCACAGCTGAGTGGGCAAAATTTCCTGCCTCGATCGCCTTGCGAATCTCAGCGGTGAAATCCGAGAAGAATTGCAGATTATGAATGGTAACCAGAATCGGGCCTAGCATTTCATTGGCCATGAAAAGGTGGCGGATCGTGCCGCGTGAGAAATTCCGGCAGGCGTAACAGCCACAGCCCGGCTCGATCGGATCATTGTCAGAGATGAATTTCGCGTTACGCAATTTAAGTCTGCCATTCCATGTGAAGGCCTGGGCATTTCTGCCGTTGCGAGTGGGCATTACGCAATCAAACATATCCACGCCCCGCAGAACCGCAGCCAGTATGTCTCTCGGCTCGCCGACGCCCATAAGGTAACGGGGCTTGCAGGCTGGCAGCAGGCTGTCAGTTTCTTCCAGAACGTCGCACATCGGCTGATGGCCTTCGCCGACGCTCAGCCCGCCGATGGCATAGCCCGGCAGATCAAGATCGACGATTCGCCTGGCTGACTCAGCCCGGAGGTCATTGAATACGCCCCCTTGCTGAATTCCAAACAACGCCTGCGGCCAATCCTGTGCCGTCATGCAATCAAAACTCTCCCACGCTTTTTTGCATCGGCTTGCCCAGTCGGCGGAGAGTTTTACTGCTGCTTGCACTTCGGAACGCTCAGCCTGGCCTGGCGGGCAGATGTCCAGCTGCATCATGACGTCCGAGCCGAGGTTCCGCTGGATTTCCACCGCACGCTCGGGCGTCAGGTTTACGCGAGATCCGTCGATATGCGACTGGAACTCCACGCCGTCGTCTGAGATTTTTCTCATGTGGGCCAGGGAGAAGACCTGATATCCGCCGCTGTCGGTGAGGATCGGGCCGGGCCAGGCCATGAGTTTGTGCAGGCCTCCGAGCTTGGCGACGCCCTCGTCGCCGGGTCTGAGCATGAGGTGGTATGTATTGGCTAAGATCATCTGCGCGCCGGTCTGGCTGAGATGTTCTGGTGTTATGCCCTTGACAGTCCCAGCTGTGCCTACGGGCATGAACATAGGAGTCTCGCACACGCCGTGCGGCGTGATTAATCTGCCGCGGCGGGCTTTGCCTTCAACGCTGATTTTTTCCCATTCAAACATGGGCCAGAGGATACACAAACCCAGCCTGGCATGGAAGGGAATTTGTCGTGCAGCCTACCAATTCTGTGTGGAAAGTAGAGGTCAGTACCAGAACCAATGATAAAATACCCGGGTTTGGCCTTGAACGAGAGGTTTCGCCCGTTCTTTACGTTATGATTGTCCCTGACAATGATCGGCCTATAGTGTGGAGATGCCTGTTGATATAAAAGCTTATTATAAAGGTTTCTATGCAAATTTATTTGTGAAAAAACTTAGTTTTTTTTGCAAATATTCCGATGAACTAAGTATAATCTAACAAAATAGTTGTTTTAGGTGTTCGGGTCGATGTTTTTAATAGTTTTTGAACTTACCGGTTTTACAACAGGGGCGGTTCAATACAAAATGGGAGAGATTCAATGAAGATGGCTTCGCACGCAATGAAACGGCTTTTCGACCTTTACAGCAATGTTCTTAAGAATTGCCGGTTGAAAAATCTTCGAAATTTCAGTTATCTTGATCGCCTTCATGCCGAGTGTGCGGTTCCGCTTATTGAGCAACTCGAACCAAGGGTCATGCTGAGCGGTTTACCCCTTGGCGACTCTTTACGGGAAGTTTCAGATTCAGTCGGCGTCCAGCCTACATTGGTAATTGATGATGTTACCATGACGCACAATGAACATACACTGGATATCACCTTACCTGAAACGGATGGCGATGGCCAGGTGATTGTCTATTCCGTTCAGACAATTCAGCCTGAGGATGAGGCCTATAATCTCAAGACACAACTGGGCTTGACTACATATCTGCCGAAGTACGACAACTATCGTGGTACAGGTCTGAAATGGATGCGAAATAACTTAGGCCAGTATTTTTACATTCAGCCAGATGGAGAAGTAACCCAATACAGAGTGGGCGTGGTAGGCCAGGTCTCCACTGACTGCTACGCAGACCCACAGGCATGGATCGATGCACCACAGCAGACAATTCCGAATCTTGGAGACTTCATCAGCATTACAGGGAATGTGTTGACGGTTCAGCCTGCTTTGGATTTCGTAGGTACATTCAGCGTTCAGGCTACAGCTACGGATAACGAAACGGACCCTGTGAGCGATACTTTCTCCATAACGGTCAATAACAATTCGCCTGTATGGACCGAGCAAGCTGCTGATCAGGTTTTATCTCATAATGTTCCATGTGTCGTTTCCCTTTCTGCGACTGACCCCGATACGGATAGTTTGAGTTACAGTTTCGCTGTCAATACCGCCGGGGCAGACGCATACGCATTGAAAACCGATCTGGGACTGGCTACATATATTCCAAGGTATGACAATCTGCGCGGCGCGGGGAATAAATGGTTCCGGAGCGATTCCGGCATATATTATTACATTAAACCGACCGGCGAAGTGTATCGGCATCGCGGTAGTCAGGTAGGCCAGTTGGATACCTACTACGCTGACAATCCGCAGGCGCTGATTGATCAGCCCGCCATGGAAGCCCCGGATATAACTTTTTCCTACGTAGCAGGCGAATTGACAATCGATCAGCCTGCTGATTTCGTGGGTACTTTCCAGGTGGATGTAACCGCTACAGACGGTGCAGCTGATATCAACGATTCCTTTACGATTACCGTTACTAACGATGGGCCGGTTTGGGAAAATATTCCGGATGATCAGACGATGTCCCATAACTTAGACACTCTGGTCTTACCGTTCTCCGCTACGGATGCGGACGGCGATGCCGTTACATACACCGCGGTTGTCGGAACATCCGCAACCGATGCGTATACGTTGAAAACCGATCTGGGCCTGGCTACATATATCCCGAAGTATGACAACCTTCGCGGTGCGGGGAATAAATGGTTCCGGAGCGATTCCGGCGTGTATTATTACATCAAACCGACCGGCGAGGTGTATCGGAATCGCGGTAGCCAGGTAGGCCAGCTGGACGCCTACTATGCCGAAAATCCGCAGGCTCTGATTGACCAAGGGCCGGTGGATACTCCTACAGTGACATTGACGGTCGCAGCAGGCCAATTGACAATCGATCCGCCTGCTGATTTCGTGGGTACTTTCCAGGTGGATGTTACCGCAAGCGATGGTAATTCAACCACCCAAGGCACCTTCTTCGTAGAGGTTATTAACCTCGCCCCGACAACTCCTATTATAGCCGATCAGACTGTATCGCATGACGATCTGCCAATGACTGTTGATCTTGGGCCGACCACAGACGCAGACAATGATGTCGTGACGTATTCCGTTGAAGTAGACACTTCAGCTGCCGATGCGTATACATTAAAAACCGATCTGGGCCTGGCTACATATATCCCGAAGTATGACAACCTTCGCGGTGTGGGCCAGAAATGGTTCCGTAGCGATTCGGGTATATACTATTACATCAAACCGACCGGCGAAGTGTATCGGCATCGCGGTAGTCAGGTAGGCCAGCTGGATACCTACTACGCCGAAAATCCGCAGGCTTTGATAGATCAACAGTCTTTCGCTACGCCTAATGTGGCCTTCACGATCAATAATAGTGGTGATACGACGACTTGTACAATCGAACCGCCTGCAGATTTTACCGGCACGTTCAAAGTGAACGTTTCAGCCAGTGATGGCGAAAATGATGCTCACACAGACTTTATCATCACCGTTACTAACGCTGGACCAGTTTGGGAAAATCTGCCTGTTGATCAGACAATTTCTCATAATGACAGCCCTCTGGTGTTACCGTTCTTGGCCACCGATACCGACGGCGATACGATAACCTATACCGCAGTCACCGCCACTGCAGATGTTGTGCTGACAATAGACAACGGAGAACTGACAGTCAATCCGCCTGCTGATTTCGTCGGTGATATTCAGATCGACGTTTCCGCTACGGATGGCCTGTCGACGATAAGCGATACTTTTGTCATTACCGTCACGAATGCCGATCCTGTCTGGGAAAATCTGCCTGTTGACCAGACCATGTCCCATAATGCAGACACTCTGGTCTTGCCGTTCTTGGCCACCGATACCGACGGCGATACGATAACCTATACCGCAGTCACCGCCACTGCAGATGTTGTGCTGACAGTAGCTAACGGAGAACTGACTGTCAATCCGCCTGCTGATTTCGTCGGTGATATTCAGATCGACGTTTCCGCTACGGACGGCCTGTCGACGATCCAGGACAGCTTCACTGTTACTGTCGAGAACATTGCCCCAGTACTGTCGCTGCCCGATAAGTCTGTTGCACCGGATGCTCTTCCACTGACTGTTGACCTTGGCCCAACCTTGGATGCCGAGGGTGATACCGTGACATATACAGTTGAAACGGTCACGTCGAATGTGACCATCACTATCGATGACAGCGGTGAGATCACAACCTGCACCATTGAACCTCCTGCTGAGTTTCTTGGCGCGATCCAGCTGGACGTCAGCGCGACCGACGGTGTCAATACTGTGACGGACACGTTTAACATGCTGGTCGAAGAAACCCCAAGTATCACTATGGTTGACTTCTGGTTCGTTGAAACCTCCGCCGGCGTATGGGATGTCAGTGTATCAATTACAGGCTCGGAAACCGCAGGCCTGTCTGCCTATGGCATATGGGTTTATGCAGATCCTGCATTGGTAACCTATACGGAAAATACGCTCTGGACGTATGGAGCTGGCTATGTGGCAGTAGGATTTCCACCAGCGAACTTGATGCAAGGTGATGTCGGTGGTAATTTTAACGCAGGCAACTACCAGGCGTCTTTGGCTTCTGCTATACTTGGTATCGGCAAGATACCCGTGGATGAACAGAGCACAATACCTGAGATTTCTGGCGTTAGTCTTGGCGTACCAGCCCTTTTGGGTACATTGACTACCCCTGAGGGTTTGGGCGTTGGCGACTTTGACTTTGACGGCTTTGGCCTGTATAACGCCGCTGGTGATGGATATATAACATCACGCCCCACGCCAACCATTCATATAGACCCTATATAATCCATATGGGAAATATTAGTTACTCAAACTGACCGTTTGAGTTACCGGTTGACTGGTAACTGGTTGATCAGTAAAAAAATACACAAAAACTTCTTCGACTCAAGATTTCGTGCTTTTTGCGGGTTTTTATAATTCGGTCAATAAGATGTTTTTTTGTAATCTTTTACCAGTCAACTGATTAACCAGTCAACAAGCCACCTGACCCACACCAAGGTCAACCAAACCGGTCACTTTGAGTTAGTTACTAAAACTGGCCGATTATCAGTTCCATTGCGTGTGTCGTGCGTTTACGGTTGCGATATTGAAGTGGACTCAGCCCGTAATGTTTTTTGAAAACAATACGCAAATGGTCTTTACTGTATTTGTATTGCCGGCTTAGCTGTTCGACTGAACTGTCACACTTTGGGTCATTATCTATAAGCCATTTTAACTTGGCATCCGGTGATGAATAATACGTATCGGGCTTACGGTCGAGAAAATATCTAAGAATATCATAAATGCCCATAATGCAGCGGAGCAGCGATTGATCGACGCGGATTTCAGTAATTCTTGCAACGTAATACGAAAACTTGTAAACGAATATCCTGACTTTATTCTCTGGGGCACAGACTCCCCAGCCTACACGGTTATGACTACCCGTCAGCAAACGGAGGGAGAGTTCTACGACTTCCGACTGAGGGGTAGATATGAAGATGAAATAGCTGCACTGGAGTGTCTGGATCAACATAAGATAACTAAGGTTGCAGGCCGAAATTCCTTAAATTTCATTTTTGGAACTGAAAGATAATTCCCTCAACAAATCTCAACGAATATCCTACCACTCGCTTTAAGAAAAAGGTTATCAGTTTGATACGTCCGTGAGTCAGCCGAAGGGGCAACTGATTTTTCCTGAAGCGAAAACCATGTGAAAATATAAAAGAAACTCTTTATTGCAGTTACGCAAAAGACTAAACTTGTGAACTGGTAGAAGAAAACTCTGCCTGCGCGTTATAATGATTACGGAAAATACCTTAGTATTCACACGGCGGTGATATATGAGCAGGGTGAACATTTTCGAAGCGACTGTTGAGCACTTCCTTGGCCCGATTCTGCCTTACATGCAGGACCAGGCTGTTTCCGAGATCATGATCAATTCGCCGGGTGAGATTTATATCGAGAAGCAAGGCCGGCTTATCCGAACCGATGCGGCTTTTGCCGACGACGAAGCCCTGCTGGCTGCGGTGAATAACGTTTTGCAATATACAGGCAAACGGATTTCCAAGGACCAGCCTTTGATTGATTCCCGCTTGCCCGACGGCAGCAGGGTTCACGTCATCCTTCCGCCGCTCAGCAGGGGCGGGGTCTGCATGACGATTCGGAAATTCACGAAAATCGCTTTTGACGCCGACAATCTCACGAAGGTTGGAACCTGGACGGACGAAGCCCGCGAGTATCTGCGAATAGCTGTGCTGGCGGAGAAGAACCTGCTCGTTGCGGGCGGGACGTCGAGCGGCAAGACCTGTCTGCTGAACGTATTGAGCAGTTTTATACCCGAAGGCCAGCGGATCGTGACGATAGAAGACTCCGCTGAGCTGGATTTGCAGAAAGAGCATCTGATTTCTCTGGAAAGCAGGCCAGCCGACCGATGGGGCAAGGGTGAAGTTACCATTCGCGACCTGTTTCGCTCATCGTTGCGACTTAGGCCTGACCGTATCGTTATTGGCGAGGTTCGGGGCGGGGAAGCACTGGATATGATCCAGGCCATGACCAGTGGCCATGCCGGCAGCATGAGCACACTCCACGCAAATACCGCCCTCGATGCCCTCCATAGACTTGAAACCCTGGCCATGATGAGCAAGGTCGAACTGCCCCTGCACGCGTTGCGGTCGCAGATATCATCCGCTATCGATCTGCTGGTGTTGATGACCCGTTTCAGCGACGGCAGACGGGGTATAACGGAGATCAGCGAAGTTCTGCCCCTGGACTCGGCAGGCCATTACCAGGTGCGTTCCATGTTCGAGTATAAAATGCGAGATCGGGACGGAGCTGAGATACCCGGCGGGGCGCTTCTGTGGAGCGGCGAGAAATCCTATTTCGCCGGCGAGCCGAAAATCCGGCTGCTGCAGAATCAGTGGAATTCCGCAGCCAAGTTTTTCACCCCAAATGACGATAAATAAAGAGTGATTTGGTTGACCGCTTGATTGGTTAAGTTTGTATTTGAAAGAGCTTTGACGTTTTGAACGACCTTTGATTTTTGCAGGTTTGCGAGAAAAATTGGAAATGGCAAATTGGAAATTAACAATTGAAAGATTTCACGCTGACCAGGCTGGTCAGACGACGGTTGAGTGGTCGTTGCTTATAGCAGCGTTCGGCCTGCCGATGCTTTTTGTTTTTCGTGAAATTCTTGGAGCGTTAGCTGGGTTCTACGGGTTTATTACCTGTATGATAACGCTTCCGTTGCCGTAATTTTTAAATAATGATGTGGAAAATGCTGGGTATGTCCCAGCTGTGAAAAAGTCAGAGAGGTATGATTATGACAAAGGCTTTGAAGAAAATCGGACGTTCTTTCCGTAAGCTGCATGATGATGAGCAGGGCGCGGACATGATCGAGTACATCCTTATAATAGCAGCTATAGCGCTGCCGCTGCTGGGTGTGCTGATATATTTCAAGAACGATATCGGCGAATGGATTTCCTCGCAGTACGAGGACGTCAAAGCCGGCGAAGGTACTGATCCGGACCAATAACCACTGAAAATTCCGAGCCATAGAGGCAATTGGAACACAGAATATGCATCTTGCTTTGGCTCTATGGATTACCTGTTCTTTGCTGTTCTAAGAGAATCCGTGTAATCTGTGTAATTTGTGGACAGGAACGATTTCGTGTTCCTGTTTTTGGGAAAATCGGAAAGAGATGAGTAGATGGCTCAGCTGGGTTCGGATATATGGGCGTATGCAGTACTGGCTGTGGTTTTGATTATCGCAGCGGTGACGGATTTGCGTTCCGGCAAGATTTACAACTGGACTACGTACCCAGCCATGCTGATTGGCCTGGTTGGTCATGCTGTTATCGGCGGGTTGTGGGGGGATGTTTCTCAGGCAGGGAAGCCTGGTTGTATGGGGCTGGTGGATTCGTTGCTGGGCTTGGCGATAGGAGCCGGGCCGTTGCTGGCGGTGAGGTTCGCAGGCGGGATGGGCGGCGGTGACGTGAAGGTCATGGGTGCCATCGGCGCACTGGCAGGTTGGCGGTTCGCACTCTCAGCCATGTTTTACGGTTTTGCCATCGCAGCGATCCTGGCCATGCTCATAATGATCCGAAAACGCATCGTTCGTGACACCCTCGGCAGAATAGGCAGATTCATATTCCTGCTTTTCGTGCGTATGAAGCCCGGCGACCCAGCTACGCCTGAGAGTCCGAAATTGGCCTTTGGCCTGGCCTTGTGTATCGGAGCCATGTTAGCCCTCGTGCTGGTATGCGTCTTCGGCCCGAACGAGAAAATGTTCCTGCTCGGAGTTTGAACTTAAATCAAATTATAAAACAGATAGCAATGAAGTTGACGAGAAAAAAAACATGGTTGACCGTTCTGATTCTGGGGCTGGTTCTGCTGTGCTTAGTTGTCGGCTTGATGTTATTTGTCGCGGGGCGGGCCTTTTCCAACAACGTTTTCCTAGAGGCTATGGGCAGTGGGCAGTTTCGCATGTTCCTGGCTGTTGCTTGCAGCTCAGCGGTCGGGTTGACTCTGCTCGGCGGGTTTCTCGTCCGGGCAGGCTGGTCGTATCGACACAAAATCGGATCGGAGGACGGCACTGCGATCCTCGAATTCGCGCTTGTCATGCCTGTCATGTTGTCGCTGGCTTTGCTTATGGTGCAGTCGTCCCTGTTGATGGGCGGTTACATGTGCGTGAACTACGCAGCCTTCTGCTCGGCCCGCAGCGCGATCGTTTATGTCCCCGCGAATCTCAGCGGCTATTATGGCGATGATCGTTTCGCGGATGAGCTGGAAGGGCCTAATAACTTGAATGTTTCGATGCCGTCCCTATCGAGAAAACTCGAACATATCCGCTCTGCTGCAGTCTGGGCGG
The DNA here is from genome assembly GCA_963664745.2 of Phycisphaerae bacterium. GTDB lineage: Bacteria > Planctomycetota > Phycisphaerae > SM23-33 > SM23-33 > B1-G9. The sequence goes on along the minus strand of CAXXMC010000001.1, from coordinate 98,357 downwards.
TCATGCCGGTTTCAGATGGTGACTACAACGAAACCGCGTCGCGAGCCGACGTGCTCATAGAAGGGTTGGATGAATTATTCAGGCTGAACAACGCGACTTCCCCCCGTTGGATCGACCGATACGTAGGCCAAAAGCTTGCCTATGCCGAGGAACATACCGACGTCATACTTACGAATGAAGATGGCGAGGACATCGCCACTCAGGCTGGCGGCAACGGCTGTTATCGATATCAGGAACATGAGGATATCCACGTTACGGTTCGACACGACCTTTATCTTTCAGTCCCCTATGCAGGCTGGCTGTTATGGCAGCTGGACGGCTCAGCTGGCGAGGGCGATCTGGGCGAAGGTAAATACGCATTGCCGGTTACTATCTCATCAACACTGACGAACGAAGGCATAAACGATACGATTGATACGGAAGTTTTTCCGAGTGATAATTAAGTTGAAGGAACGAACAAATAGCAGTCCACAGAGTGCGCAGATTTCGCAGATAGAAAATAATTGGTTTAAAAGTTGATAGTGGAATGATTTTGAAAAGTTTTAATATTTGAACGAAAAAAAAGATGAAAAATAATCCAAATGATGCGAACGGTTTCGCCTATAAACCGGGCGAAAAGATCGGGAACTACGAAGTTCTGGAAGTGCTGGGCATTGGCGGGCAGTCGATTGTCTACAAGTGTTACGATCCGCTGCTGGGCAGACTGGTAGCGATAAAGCAGATTGCAACGCACCTGGCCCAGGACCCGAAATATCTGGAACAGCTTGAAAAGAGCATTCGTAACCTGGCCAGGCTCGGCGCTATGAATGAAGCCATCGTCACGATTTACGAGATGATCCATGATGATCGCGGATTGTTTTATGTTATGGAATTTGTCGAAGGCCATACCCTTGAGACTCTGATTGTAGAGTCGGGTGGCCCGATTGAGCCTAAAGCTGTGCTGCTGATCATATATAGGCTTGCTGCCGCTTTGCATGACGTGCACAGCCAGGGAATAGTTCATCGCGACGTCAAGCCAAGCAACATAATCATGGGTGAAGGACTTAGGCCCAAGATGATAGATTTCGGCGTCGCAGCTGTGGCTGGGAGCGACATCTCCATGCCGCTTGCCACGACTAAATATCTTGCGCCGGAGGTTTATGGCAAGGGTTTGGTCGACGGCAGGGCTGATCTGTACTCGTTGGGATTCATCGCCTATGAAATGCTGATTGGCAGAGAGCTGTTCAATGAGGTTTTTGCCGATATCGTCGGCGACAAGCACGCCGAGGCATTGCGATGGATGAAATGGCACGGCAACGAAGCGGTAGCTGCGCCTATGGCCCACGAGGTAAACCCAGCTGTGCCTGTATCGCTCTCTCAACTCGTAGCTAAAATGATGGATAAAAAACCTGCCAACCGTTTTGCTGATACTGAAGAGCTGGGCCGGGCTGTGAAGAGCACTTTTTCGGGTCGGGGACGGGTTGCCGTCGGGCAGGCAGAGGCTGCGGTTGGCGACGTCATGGAAAACCTGGCTGGGAAACGTGGCCTGGCTGAGATGGAAGGTGATGAGATCGAAATTCAAACTCCCACTGCAAGGGAAAAATCAACCGAGCCTATGGAACTCCAGGGCCCGGCGACGGTTCCGCTACCGAAACAGCCTATGACACGACAAACGAAAATGATCATCCTGGCTGTCGCGGTTGCTATTTTCCTGGGATTCTGTGGGCTGGGCGTGAACTTCTTCCTGGATGTTCGTGCCAAGGCCATCGCTCGTGCTCAGCAGGCAAGGGAAACATTCAGCCAGGCTGATAAGGATTTCAATAACGAAAGCTATGATGATGCTTTGATGGGTTATGAGTTGTTGGGGAACAATAAAAGTCAGCTAGGCAGCAAGGCCAGGCTGATGGGGCTTATTTGTCGGGCCCACCTGGCGATTATCGCACGCAACTGGGAAGATGCCCAGCTGAGGGAAAACGAAGCGGACGACTTGGCCAAGGAACTCCAGGCCTCGGCAAAGGGAGATGAGTTTCTCAAGTGGGTTCGACAACGGCAGGGCGATATCGAAAGGCTGCAGAATTACCGGATAAGCTCAGCTGTGTTCCATGGCGCGGTGGATAAGTCCGACCAGGCCCTGGCTGGTGCTGTCCGGGAAAATGATTTCGACATGATTTTGGACGACTTTGAAAAAACTGTCGGTGTCGGTGACGTTAATCTTACCGAGAAGCAGGAAAAGTTGCTGGCCGATCAGAAAAACAAAATCAAACGCATGAAATTCATGTTCATAATTGCCGACCTCCAGCGGCGATCGGATCAGTTGCAACAATTGCAGAAATATGACGAAGCCAGAACGCTTTTGAATCAGGCGATGAGGAATCTCTCAGGCCCGGAAGTTTCAGGAGGGCTGATCTCAGCTGAAACACGACAAAAGCTGATGAGCGATCTGGAAAAGAAAATTCGCACCCTGAATATCGCAGCCAATCTTGCAGCAGCGGTGACAGCGGTGGAATCGGCAGGGCAGGGAGACGACCTGGCTGCGCTGCGTAAGGCCCTCAATGATGCTCTTGGTCAGCCCGGCTTGACAGAAGAGCAACGTAAGGAGTTTCAGAACCGCCTCAAACAGGTGCAATCAGCTGAGGAGCTTCTGACGGCCAGGGCGTTACTCAGAGAGAATAACTATGACGGGGCCAGGCAGGCCCTGCAGCGGGTTTTGAAAGTCTCACCGAACAATCAGGATGCAATCGAGATGTTGAAGAACATCGATAACGCGGCAAAGAAGGAAAAACTCGTCCAGGCTGCCAATGTCGATTTTGCCGCGCGCAAATTTGCGGATGCTCTGGGCAAGTACGAACAGGCAGCTGCGCTGGGCAGTGACGAAAGATTGCAAATCAGGATTGTCGATTGCCGGTTCAAGATGACCATGGCCCAGGCGGAGTCGCTGGGCAAGGCTGGTAAATTCGATGAAGCTGCCGATGCGTATCGCAAGGCCAGGCTTATAAAACCCGCCAATTCCGCCCAGGTGGATGCGATGGTACTCCTGCTGGAAAGTCGGCGACAGTACAGTCAGTATATATCTCGCGGTAATGACGCTCTGAAGAAAAAGAAATGGACAGAGGCTCTCAAGGCTTATGAAGAGGCGCGGAAAATCCAGGACACGGAAGAAGTCAACGAACGGATTCAGTTGACCAAGTACGCCAAAAATATGACGTTGGGCGAGCGGGCAATGGTGGATGGCGATATGAAACTTGCGAGCTTCTTTTTCAGGCTGGCCCGCAAGGAAAAAGACACGCCCGAAGTTCGAGAAAAACTCAATAAGGCTTTAGGCGGAGAGTGATACGAAATTTCGGATTGAAAACAGAACACGAATTATTTTGATAAAACATATCAACTTTAAATCCTTTGGTGAGATTAGTTTTGATTAGTGGCATTAGTGGTAGAAAAATGGACTGTGATTGAAGATTGATGGTGAGACTGAATCACAATTTGAATAGCCGGTCTGACACTGGATTTCATCCAGTGCTTGGGCAAGATCGTTTTCGTCGCGGGGCGGTGTTGGTTGTGGTTCTGGTGGCATTGACGTTGCTGGTCGGGCTGCTGTTTTTCGTGCTGAACGTTGGCGACCAGGTTAATCGTAAGGTTGACATGCAGTCGGCGGCGGATTCTGTCGCAGTGAGCGGGTCTGGATGGTTGGCCAGGAGCATGAACGTCGTAGCCATGAATAACGTCGGCATGGCCAGGCAGATCGCGCTCGTAGCAGTGATGGATTCTCTGCCCGTCGCAGCTGAAATGACCATTGCAGAGCAGACGGGTGATAATCGGCTTGAGCTGGCGTTGCAGAATTATCAGAATCCGGGTCGGGCTTTCACGCCCTATGAGCGGGATAATTTTTACAGGCTGGGCCTGGCGGAGATTTATCGTCAGCAGAGTCCGGGGCAAAATGATGACGATCAGACTCAGCTGGATTTACTCCGGCAGATTGATGAGGCCTTTGATCAGAAGGACGAACTCCAGCTGGAGAACGCTTACGATGTCGCCGGTTCTACGGAGTGGAACTCGCCGGATGGTCGCGGGAAAATCTGGCGGGCGATATTGGCTATGGATGAACTCTCCCGGGCGACCGCGGACTCTGTCGGTGAATTGATCCAGTTCAATGCCGACCAGTTCGGCCTGGCCAATGGTGCGGGTGTTGCGTTCGTCGTGCCGCTGACGCCAAAATTCCCAGGCCGGCGGACGACATTTGATGATTTTGGCCCGGTGCTGGTTGACCATATTCAATATCGTTATACCGAAGGCAGGGTCAGGCGGTCCGGCCTGGTTGAAACGTTGCGAAATTCCACCGATACAGCCAGGAGTGTGCGCGATATAAGAGTCCGTGGCGGAGCTATTCCCGATGACGCACCAGCTGGGGTCGACAACGCTATAATTCCCAATCATCGCCTTGGCCCGTTCGCCAGACTATTTCGATGGCGAGACCATGCCGACCACTATCAATATACTTTCGAGCAGCGCATTGGATACACCACTTTCGGCCCATTGGACGATGCCATCCGCAATCTCGCCCGCCAGTTCGGCCAGGCTGGGACGCATTACGGCGGGACGGTTGAGACCAGCCGATTCGCGTTTCATCTGCGAACGCTTGCGACGATGAAGGTTGCCTACATGCTGGGTCTGTCCAGCCCGCAAAAAGTGCAGTATTCCGACGAATGGATTTCTAACCTGGAGCAGGCGGCGGATATCGCAGCCCAGGATCAGAATCGGATAATGACCACCCGGTATTATCGCGTGATGATCAAGTCGACAGTCCCGCCCGACGATGCTGCACACTGGCTGAAACCGGCGTCCTGGCAGGATGAAGTTCCCACTCTTACGTTCGTGCCTCGTCGATGGTTTTCGTGGGAATTGTCAGGTCGCGGGCCATATGATGACCCCTCTGAGCAACCTTTGGGCAGATGGATTTTGGATCGTGCGGGTTGGAGGCCGATTGGCAATGTGCTTCCGTATAACTCCACGACGTCATGGGCGTCTCGGCCTTTGAATCGATGGGTTGAGATGGATTCCACAGGCCAGGCCTGGTGTAGAAAATGGACTGCCCAACGCGAGTATGACCGAGAGCTCCAACTGCCCCCGCGGTATCGAGAAGTCTCAGGCCCGGATAATACCACCGTGCAGGAATCAGTACCCTACACGATTTATTATGTGGAGTTTCGTGTCTTCGGCGGGGTGGAGTTACGGAATGAAATTCTGCTTTCCAATCCCTTGGATGGCGCAGCCCGCAGCGACCTGCCGGCTCCGATACTGCTGGACAGGGATGGCGGTGATTACTCAGCAGAGCCTGAGGTTAGCGGTGAGCCGTTGCACGATCAGGGTGTACGACGCGAAGATTTTACGTTTCTTGGCGTAGCTGGCGGGTATAGCCCGACGCGGGTCTGGCCTCAGCGATTTGGGAACGCAAATCCAGCCGATAACGTCACAGCTGTGGCCCAGGCGAAGGTGTTCAATAACAAGAGCTGGGATCTCTGGACGCAGGATTGGCAGAGTGAACTCGTGCCCGTTACCAAGTGGCAGGACTGGACAACCAGGTTGGCCGAGGAGGCCGGCACTGCGAATCAGCCAGGCCCGCAAGACCCGGATCAGGTTCAGCGGGTAAGTGACTATCTGGAAACAATCAGCCCGCTGCTGATGGATGCGTTTCTGGATCATTGAATTAAAACAGGCACTAGCTAAAAACCAAACATTATTAATAAGGATTACACGACACGATTATATTTGTATTGTTTTGATCCTGAATTCTGTTGTTTAAATGGGAAATTAAAAATTGGAAATTGGAAATCATAATTTCAAAGGGTGCCATGTCTGCGTTTTTTGCAGGCATGTAAACTCGCCAGCCAAGTTTATTCCGCGAAGAAGACAATCGAGTTCTCGCGGTACTGCGATGGTTGAATTTGTTTTTTGCATTCCGTTGCTGGCGTTGTTGATATCCGGGATGTTTTTCTTCGGCTGGGCTTTGCGAAACCAGCAAAAGGTAAAAGTTTCCGATCGTTATGCAGCCTGGCGGGCAGTTCACAACGCCAAGGCTGTCACTGACGCCTCGAGTTACGCATATAATTTGTATTCCGAGCCGGGCCAGGAGTCGCAGCGCGACCAGTTCATTCAGGATTTCACAGCTGGGAATGTCATGGATCCCACCGTCGAGATTTTGATCGAGCAGTTCCTGGGCAGCCGATCTGTCAATGCGCAGTTGGACGTGTCCCCAGGCCCAGCTGGGACGCAGCAGGAACTCGTAGATGCCATCAGCAACTCGGACGCGGAGTCACTGGCGGAAAGAACGATTGCCCAACAATTTCCGGGTAGCGTCTCAGCCAATGTGACGTCCGATTTCAGCACGGACACGGAATTATGGAAGTATTTCAGCCGGAGCGGCGGAATGGAATCTCACCATGTTCGCGACGGCGTGCAGTGGCGGAGATGGCAGACTTCAACCGAGAATGCTATTAGGGATTTATTTCTCTCCGACCTCGACCAGGCTGTCGGGACCGTGCAAGACGAGACACTGCAGGAAAATCTGCGGAGTCTTTATGTGAGAAATTGGTGATATTCAACGGCGATGGGCGAGGAGAACTTGATAAAAAACCGAAAAACGCCGAAGATTAAGTAGTGGCACTAGAATTTTGATATCAGAAAACGGAAATATAAAATGGCAGAACAGACACAAGGGATTCAGAACAAATGGCTGTTGCTTATCGCGGTAGTCCTGGCGGTGGTTGTGGTTATTATCTATAACGCGCATATTCGGGCTGTCCGCAATGAACTGGTGGGCGAAAAGGTTGCTTTGGTAAAGGTCACGCGTGACTTCAAACGCGGCGAGAAGATTACCGCCCGCAATGTCGAACGCGAAATGATTCCCCGTAGTAGTGAAAAAGCTTTTGGCAATGTGCTGCGATGGGAAGATCTGGACATTCTTCGCGAAAGCGGAGGGCGTTTGATAAATCAGCCTATCAATAAGGGGCAATTGCTGCTGTGGGATCATCTTTTGGACTTCCAGCGATCCAGACCTTCCAATACGCTCCGCGAAGGGATGGTCGCCATTCCAATTGAGTTCGATGCCGATCAGTCGCTTGGCGATATTCTCAGCGTCGGTGATACGGTCAACCTCAAGGGCGTCTTTTCTGTCGGCGACAAGCCGGCTCAGACGTACCGGATAATCTCAGCCGTTCGCGTGCTGAACGTGGGCGGCCAGGGTGCGATTGAGCAGACCGGCAAAAACGCCATGCGGGCAGGGGGAATGAAAAATTATCGCAAAATGACCGTCGAAGTGGATGAGGATGTGTCGCTGAAACTCTCGAACCTGCTCTCACACATGCTGGGTAAGGTGCAACTCGAGTTGAGACGTCGCGACGAGAGAATGCCCCCCGACGCCGGTAAGATAAACCAGGCATTGGAATCCCTCGCAAACCAGGCAAGGAAGGAATAACACAGGATTCAGAAGTCAGTATTCAGTAGTCAGTAGAACAGAACACGGATTACACGGATGAAAAACGGATTACACAAATGTTTTTTGTGAATCAATTGTTTGTTAAAAAAAATCCGTGAAATCTGCGTCATCTGTGAACAAAAAAGTTGTCGTTGTGAAATTGTTTTTTAAATTCGTGCAATTTGTGTTCCGCTTTTTTAACAATCGGAAATGGGAAATTGAAAATTGGAAATTTGGATATATAACCAGTACACCGATCAGCGTGAGATTGAGAAGGTTTCCGACGAGGCTGTGACGATAGGCCGGGATGAGGAAAACGATGTTACGCTCAGTTCGCCGTTCGTTTCGCGAAAGCACGCGAGGATTGTCCGCGACGGCGGGAGTTTCTTTCTCGAATCCCTGGGGCATAACGGAACGATCGTCGCGAACAAGACAGTCCCCGCCCACAAACGGCTGAAGATCGAATACGGTGACGAGATTCGCATCGGCGAATTCAGTTTGTACATGATGCAGCCTTCCGCCAAACGGTTGGCTGGCGATCAGCACATCGTCTCGCCACGTAAACGCGTTGTGGAGCTGGAGGAACGCATGCATTCCGAGCTGCTCGAGCAGTTGAACCTGCGGGTGACAGGCCAGGCCGGCTCGGCTGACGAAAAGCTCGTTTTGCTTATCAAGCAGCACCTGGCCGATATCATCAACGCTCATCTCGCGGAGATCGATGACGAAATGAGGCTGCACATGCTGCGGGAATTCCTCTGGCGGTCCGTCGTTACGGAGCTTGCCCGCCGGGCGACCGGCAAGCTGATGTACAGCTATGGTTTTGAAAATACCGATCTCGTGGAAACGAAATACGAAGAAATCATCGCCCGCATGATCGGCGATATCGTCGGGGCGTTCCCGCTAATGCTTCGGCCTCACACGCTCAAGCATGATGTCGCGACCATCGAGGCAGACTGGGATAAGCAGATCGAAAAAATCTCGCCCAGACTCAGCCCGGAAATTCGCGACTATATCACGCGACGTATGCTGTCCAAGGAAATTGAAGACGTCGTCCTGGGTTACGGCCCGCTTCAGGATCTTCTCGAAATGCCGAACGTCAACGAAATCATGGTCGTCGGCAGGGATCGTATCTACATAGAGAAGGAAGGCACGCTCCAGAATACCGGCAGAAGTTTTTTCTCTGATCGTATTGTCGAGAGCATTATCGAGCGGATCATCACGCCCATCGGCAGACGCATCGACCGCTCCACGCCGCTCGTGGACGCCAGGCTGCCCGACGGCTCGCGAGTCAATGCCGTCATAAATCCGCTCAGCCTGTCCGGGCCTACGCTGACCATCCGAAAATTCGCGCAGATTCCGTTTACCATCGACGATCTTGTCGAGCGGGGCACGTTGAACGAATCCGCTGCGGAGTTTCTCCAGGCCTGCGTGCGAGGGCGGAAAAATATTCTCATTGCTGGCGGAACGGGCAGCGGCAAGACGACGACCCTGAATGTGCTTAGCAATTTCATACCGGCTGAGGAGCGGATCGTCACGATTGAAGATTCCGCCGAGCTTCAGTTGCCCCAGGAACATCTGGTCAGGCTGGAGACTCGGCCTGCGAATATAGAGGGCAAAGGCGCTTATACCATTCGCGACCTCGTCCGCAACGCCTTGCGAATGAGGCCTGACCGGCTGATCGTCGGCGAAGTCCGTGGCCCCGAAGCCCTCGACATGCTCCAGGCCATGAACACAGGCCATGATGGTTCGCTGAGTACCATTCATGCGAACAATCCAGACGATACCATGCTCAGGCTGGAGACGATGGTCATGATGGCGGTGGAAATGCCCATCCGCGCGATTCGCGAACAGATGGTCGCTGCGATAGATATGGTGGTGCAGATTTCCCGAATGCCCGACGGCTGTCGGCGCGTTACGCATATCACGGAAGTCGTCGGTATCGACCCCGACACCGACCGGATCATAACGGATGATATTTTTAGACTCGCTCGCGGCAGAAAAACTGCTGATGGCCAGTCACCTGACGAACTCCGCCACACAGGCTATATCCCGAAATTCGCCGAAGAACTTATCGACCGGGATTTCCTGGGAATCGAGGTGTTTACTTGATCGGAGTGGTTAATGACAATATCAGCATGACATCGGTGGTCATCAACAGTTTGGTGATTTTCCTTTGCGTTGTCGCAGCTGTGTGGATTGGGGGTAATCCGTTATTGGCCAGCCTGCGAAATCGGGAACGGCGGTTCGGGATTATCCTGCATGAGACGCTGCTGATGGACGTCCCAGCCAGGATGGTGACGATACTGACCGGGCTTGCGATGCTGTTCTTCGGATTCATAGGTTTCTCGCTGTTGGGGGGCAGTCTGATCGCGTTGCTTCTCGGAGCTGCTATCGGTGCGATGCTGCCAGGCGCGGTTATCAGGCTGTTATGCAAGCGTCGACGCGATAAGCTAGAAGCCCAGCTGGTCGGCGGGATACAAACTCTCGCATCGGGCGTGCGTGCGGGTTTGAATCTTGTGCAGTCCATGCGAATGATAGCTGACGACGGCCCACAGCCCATCAGCCAGGAGTTCGGCCATCTGCTGAGAGAATACGATTACGGCGTGCCCCTCGACGAAGCCATGGCCAATGCTGCCCGGCGTGTGGATTCCGCTGATTATCGGCTGTTGTTCGCAGCCTTGTATACGCATCGTCAGCGTGGCGGGGATCTGGGCGAGACGCTGGATAGAATAGCAGAGAGTATCCGCGAGATTCAGAGGTTGGAGAATCGTGTCAAGTCGCTCACCGCGCAAGGCCGGGCCACTGCACGCTGGCTGGGCGCTATGCCCGCGGTAATAATGACGATCATGTACTTTATAGACTCAGCCGGCGTGCTGAAACTTTTCACGGATGGAATCGGCAAGGCGATACTGGCAGCGGTGATAATATTGAACATTATCGGATTCCTCTGGATACGAAAAATCATGGCGATAGACGTTTGAAAAATAGGCATTAGGCAATAGGAAAAGAACACGGATTACACGAACGAAAAGCGGATTACACGAAGTTTTTTCATTTTAAAAATCTAAAAAATAATCTGTGCAATTCGTTTTGATCCGTGAAATTAGTGTTCTGTTGTATGGATTTAGGAGAGAATTCTGATTGCTAGAGAAAATATGATTGAGTTAACAGAAATTTTGGCAGCTGGCTTTTGGGTCAGCGGTATATGGGACTGGATAATATCCCTGGGCCTGTTCGCAGCTGTGGTGTTGGGAATTGTTTGCGTCTTCGGCCAGGCTGGGGAGATACATCTCTCGCCGCAACGGGCAGCTGCGATAGCGACAGGCCATACCGATCGCAGAACGGTGTTTGAGAATCCCGTTTTTCGTCCGGTGCTCTGGTTGTTGCTATCGCTGGCGTATCGGCTGAATTTTCCCCAGGCCAAGGCGTTTGTTAGCCGACAGCTGGTCGCTGCGGGCAGTCCGAATTATTACACCGCAGAGGAATACCTGGCCTTGTCCATGCTGGCGGGGCTTGGGCTGGGGGGCGTTCTGGAAGTGGTACATTTTTTGCTTCTCGGCAGCTTCAGTTTCATGGCTATCGTGCTTGGGGTTGTAATTGGCATGGGGTTGTCGATTTATCAGATTTCAGACTCCGCCGGAAAAAGGCTTCAGGCGATTACACGTCAATTGCCCTATGCACTGGATCTTATTTCCCTGGCTATGGGGGCAGGGGCTACATTTGTCGAAGCTGTACGGACTATCGTGCGTGAAGATCAGGACGACCCGTTGAATGTTGAGCTAAAGGCCATGCTGGCCGAGATCGAACTGGGAACCACCCGCCGGGATGCCCTTAAAAATATCGCTGCCCGCGTGCCGCTGGAATCCATGCGGAGTCTGGTTGCGTCGGTTATCCAGGCTGAGGACCTCGGCACGCCCCTGGCGACGGTGCTGCATGACCAGGCAACGCTTATGCGCATGCACAGATCAGTCCGGGCTGAGAATCTCGCAGCTGTGGCCAGCGTGAGAATTCTCATTCCATGCCTCCTGCTCGTCATGGCGGTGATATTGACAATCTTCGGCCCAGCTATCATAAGAACCATTCGAGGCGGATTGTTTTGAAAGCAGGCAATAGGAAATTGGAAATCGGAAGTTGGAAATTTAATTGTATAGGATTTTATCTTTGTCGCCCAGTATCAAAGTGGAATCGACAAAGTCTGTCCGAAGGATGTTAATAAAAAATGGCTGGAGCAAGACCTGAATTGATATTTGTGGCAGGCCCGCAGGCGGGACAGCGGGCGGTGCTGATGAACGACGTTTCTTACATCGGGCGTTCGCCTCAGGCCGACGTTTGCGTGCAGGAGGAATTTGTTTCCAGACAGCATGTTCGTTTTGCACTTACGCGTGACGGCTGGGTTATGGAGAATGTGTCCACCAGCAGTAAGATCAGCATAAACGGCAAGAAATACAAGGCAGGCAAACAACTTATTTTGGCGTCGGGTGATGTGCTGGGTCTGGGGGCGGAGACGGAATTACTTTTCGTCGAGGCCGGTGATGATCCCAATGGAGTGCTGGCTGCGTACAGGGAAAAGAATCCAACACCGATTTCATCAACGACAAAACATAAGAAGCCGGCTGAGCCGTCAAAAGTAGAAAAGGCAGTTTCGGAAGCCTCGCCGATTGAGCCTGTTAAAAAGGCCAGGAAAAGGAAACCGGTCAAGGAACCAGCTTCGTCTGGAGAAGCTGCCCGCAAGGCAAAGTATCGCAAATATGCAATCGGTTTCGGGATTTATATGGTACTGATGATAGGTTTGTTCGCGTTGCTCATGGCAGCGAAGAGTGCCAAGGAGGATCAGGAGCAAACCGAGGCCCCGCGGGCCTGGCTGACGGGCAAGGAAATCAGCGACGCAATCGAGAGCGATCTTGAGCGAGCTCCAAACGTTGAAGCCTCGGCCCGGTCGTTGAAAAATGCCGACGAACTGTTCAGAAATCGCAGCAGAACCCACGAGAAGAAAAATCTCTATCTGTGCGTGAAGAATTACAAGTTATACCTTGCCTTTCGGCGGAAAGACAAACGCATATTCACTCCTGGTGACGAACGGAATTTTGATACAGCCCGGCGGGAACTTATCGAACGTTTTCAGACTACCTATGACAACGCGCTTGTCGCTGAGCGAGGCCATCGCTGGGCGGACGCTCATAACGAACTGGAAGAACTGCTGAGATATATCCCCGTTAATGAAGCTACGGAAGACCCGCAGGTTAAAGCTGTAATAGTTGATAATGTGCTTGAGCATTTGAGATACGTCAGCAAAGAGATGAATCAGAAAAAGAAAAAGCGATAGGGAAAGACTCCTCGCAGTCTTGCAATACAACGCCGTCATGCAATATCCAACTGGCGATCTTTTCTCCCGTGTCATACCCGCGAAAGCGGGTATCCAGGGCAAGCCAGCCGGGACGACAATTTCCATCATGGGCTTTTTTTCGCGTCTTGATAACATTCCCTGGATTCCGGGCCGCCAGCGGCGGTGGCAGAAGCTTCGCTACGCCCGGAATGACAAAAAAACTTTCTCAGGGACGACTAATTATTTTCAACCTCGTAAAAATGCGTCGTCTTCCTGCGTGAAAACTATTGGTTTGCGAGGCACTCTGCTTATGTCAAATTTTGCAAGTAGGGTTTTGAAATCCGTTTCTTCGCGTCGCTCGAGCTGGCCTGACCAGTAGCCCAGCAGCCCCAGCATTCGGCTGACGCTCGTGCCGTCCTGACGGTAGGTCGAGATTTTGGTGTCGCCGTGGCGCTTGGCGAGCTTTCTGCCGTCGGGGCCTGTTACCAACGGCAAGTGATAATATTTCACGTCGTCGTCTATCCCCAATAATCTACGCAAATGAATCTGCATCGCAGCCGATTCGAGCAGGTCGTCAGCCCGGACGATCTGGTTCACGCCAGCTTCTGCATCGTCGATAACTACCGCGAGTTGATAGGCAGCCAGGCCCTGGTTTCGGAAAATTACGAAGTCGCCGGAAGTCTCCGCCAGGTTGAAAGATTGCGGGCCTGCGAATTGATCCACGAAATTGATGTTTTCGTTGCGAACATGTACTCGCCAGGCCGGTGGCCTGTCTGACTGTTTTAGGGCGTTGTCGTACTTGTCAAATCGCTCTCTGCACGTACCGGGATATTGTACGGAGTTCAGGCCTGTTGAATCTTCGGTTGTTGGTGCTGAGGCAGCCTGTTCAATTTCCTTTCTGCTGCATATGCAGGGGTAGGCATTGCCTGATTCTATGAGATTTTCCAACGCAGCCTGGTATAAGGCTGTGCGTTCGGACTGCACTACAACCGGTCCCTCCCAGTCCAGACCTAGCCAATGCAGATCGTCGATGGCCTGTTCGTCTGCGCCTGCTTTGATGCGCGGGCCGTCGAGATCTTCCATGCGGAAGAGCATTCGCCAGCCTTGCTGTTTGGCAAGCAGGCCGTTAAGCAGGAACGTGCGGGCATTGCCCAGGTGCAAAGCGCCGGTCGGTGAAGGAGCCAGTCGTGTAATTGAATTCTTCATCATGCAATAAATTCCCTAGCGAGTATTGGACAGGATTTCAGCAATATTATCCACTGTGAATTTTTAGGGCATTGCGAACTCCCAAGGTTGATATGCTCTAATCCGGTTCAGACATCACTTGCCATCCGTGTGTCCGAAGATTATCATGATTTGCGATTGATGAATATGGCTTGAGTTCGGTTTTGAGAGGTGGTGAATATGAGTTTGCTTGGGATTGATGTAGGGACGACAGGTTGCAAGTCAGCGGCATTTTCGGCAGATGGACGTTGTCTTGCGATGGCGTATCGTGAGTATTCAATTCTTCGCCCTCAGCCTGAATGGGCTGAACTCGACGCAGGTGAGGTTGTAGAAAAAATATGGCAGACCATTTCGGAAGTGGCTGGCGGAACTGCTGGCGATCCTATTACAGCTTTATGCGTCAGTTCGTTGGGCGAAGCTGTTACGCCTGTTTCTGCCGATCGTAAGATACTTGGTTCAAGTATTCTTTGCATGGATCCTCGCGGCGGGGAGTACGTTAAGCCGATTTTGGATTCAATGGGGCAGGAAGCTTTTTACGAGATCAATCCTAATATTCTTGGCCCGAACTATTCCATGCCCAAGTTGTGCTGGCAGAGGGACAATCAGCCTGAGCTTTACGAAAAGGCGGATAAATTCCTGCATTGGAGCGATCTGGTAGGTTTCCTGCTTGGCGGAGAAGCCGTAGCCAGCTTTTCCCTCGCCAATCGTACGCTGCTGTTCGATATCCGAAAGGAAGACTGGTCGGATACTCTACTGAATTTGACCGGTTTGGCCCGTGAAAAGCTTGGGCGGTGTGTGCAGGCTGGTACGATTATCGGCGAGGTCAACGGCGAAATGGCAGAGCGTTTGGGTTTGCCTGCTGGGGTTAAGATAGTTGTAGGAGGCCATGATCAATGCTGCAATTCATTGGGTGCCGGTATTCACCAGGCAGGGCAGGCAGTGGACGGGATCGGCACATTTGAATGCATCACGCCAACCTATGATCACATTCCAGCCCCCCGGGCCATGCTGGCTGACGGATTGAATGTCGAGCATCATCTCATTCCAGGCTTGTATGTTTCGTTCATATACAACCAGGCTGGCTCGCTCGTGCAGTGGTTCAGAAATACTTTTGCCTCAGCTGACATGAATCTACTCGCCGATGGCCTGGATATTTACGATGTCCTGACCTCTGAGATGCCTGCGGAACCTACAAGTCTGCTGGTATTGCCATATTTCGAAATGACTGGCCCGCCGAAATTCATCAGCGATGCCTCAGGTGTTATCCTGGGACTGAAAACAGGAACGAAAAGGGGGGAAATACTAAAATCGATCATGGAGTGCGTGACATTATATTTTGCGCAAAGTTTGGAGGCTCTTCGGAATCGTGGAATAGAGACTTCGGAATTTATAGCCACTGGCGGCGGAGCCCGTTCGGACGCCTGGCTTCAGATCAAGGCCGATATCTTGGGCGTGCCGTATTCCAGACTGACCAACACGGAAGGGGGACTTGTGGGCACTGCTATGCTGGCAGGTCTGTCCACAGGGGTTTATGCAGCCCCCTCCGAAGCGTCAGGGCAGTTTATCAGCAAAGGGAAAACGTTCGAGCCCGATTCACGGCGACATGCAATGTACGTTGAAAAACGCGTCAGATATGAAGAACTTTTTTCACTGCTGAGGAATTTTCTGCGGACGAGTAATGGCATAGAAGGATAGTTATGTCCAAATAAAAAATTGAGCATGTACTTAAAAAGTATTGTTGAATATAAAATATTGACATGAAAAGGCTTAGGTTTGTGAAAAAAAATCACAACAGCCTGTTTTATAATTGGTAAGTATGGTAATTGAGTGGAAAGTAAATAATTTTTACCAACTAAGTGTTGACAAAACAGTGTGTTAGGAATAGAATGCCAGAATAATTTATAATATAAGCATAGGCGGGAGTCATGGGGAAGTGGTTCCCATTTCTCGCCGTGGGCGTTTGGTTGGTGTGTTGTTTGTGATGGTAGGTAAGTCGGAGTTGCACTGTTCAAAGCGTTGAAGGAAAGAACGCCTCTTGGACAAGGCTACTTATATGTCATACCATATTCCGATTTATTGACTTGTTGAGCAGCAGACCGCAGAGAAGGAGTAGCAGAATGGCCAATGGTAAGGTAAAGTGGTTTAACGACGCAAAAGGGTATGGTTTCATCGAATCGGATGCAGGAGAGGATGTCTTTGTTCATTACAATGACATTCAAAGCGAAGGTTTTCGCTCCTTGGCTGAGGGCGAAGCGGTGACGTTTGAGGTTGAGCAGGGCCAAAAGGGTCTTAAGGCAACCAACGTCATGAAAGCTTAGTTTAGTTTTGAACGAAGCAGACCAACATTGCCGCCTTCGGGCGGCTTTTTTTTGCGCACATTTTTTCAACGAAAAAGTTAAATAAAAAATCGGTTTTTTTGGATTTTTCCCATTTTGTGTCTTATCTTTCCGTTGTAGCCCTGTATACGTTGGGAATACTGCCGGACATGCCCGGCAGTTATAGGTAGTAACAGATGGTTTTGTTGGCATGAGAATTGATTATTATATGGGCATGAAAAACGACAGACTCTGCAAGGTTTCTCGAGGGTTTACACTGTTGGAAGTCCTGGTGGTGGTCGTATTGCTGGGCATTCTTGCCAGCATTGTCATTGCGTCTTTTAAAACCAGCGAAAAAGAAACGCAAAGTGCTGTCTTTGCCCGTGATATTCGTGTTGCAGCTGACGCTTTTCACGTTTTTTGCATACAGAATGATGGTGTTTTCCCTGCCGATCAAGGCCCGGGCGTAATGCCGGCTGAAATGTCCGATTATCTTGGCAGGATGAAATGGGATGAAGAAACGTCAATTGGCGGAAAATGGGATTGGGATCGTGGGGTTTTTGGCGTTACCGCAGCGATGTCCGTTTATCTTCCAGATCGCACACCGGCGGAGATGCTTGAGATCGACAGCTTAATGGACGACGGTAATCTCCTGGCTGGTAATTTCCGTGCCCGCCCCGCGGGTTATATGTTTATTGTTCAGGATTAGGGTATATTACGGTTGCCCCAACTATCTATCGTCTGGCTACACTGCTGATCATCAAGCCTTGACCCCCTCGCAATATCTGCAGGTTTTCGATGGGAACGGGTGTGGCATCTCTGGCCCTGCTGTGGTAAACTTTTTCCCTTAAATGCTGCCTTGGACGGCGGCATGTCATTAACACTAGCTAAGGAATTGGTGTCGAAATGAACGTACCGCTGTTGGATTTGAAGGCGCAATATGCGACGTTGGAAAAAGAGATGGTCCCTGCTGTGGAAGCTGTGCTCAAGAGCCAGTATTTTATCGGCGGCCCGGAGATCAAGGAACTCGAAGCCGCGGTCGCAGAATATTCCCAGACCTCAGCTGCGGTTGGTGTGTCCAGCGGAACAGATGCTCTTATCGTCAGCCTGATGAGCCTCGGTATAGGCCAGGGGGATGAGGTCATCACCACGCCGTATACGTTCTTTGCTACAGTTGGCAGCATCTGGCGGGTGGGCGCAAAGCCCGTCTTCGTCGATATCGAGCCGGACACTTACAATATCGACGTATCCAAGATCGCCGATGTGATTACCGACAAGACCAAGGCTATAATCCCCGTCCATCTCTATGGCCAACTCGCCGACATGGATCCGATCATGGCCCTTGCCCAAAAGCATGGCCTGTTCGTGATCGAAGACGCTGCCCAGGCGATCGGCTCGACCCAGAACGGCAGAAAGGCTGGCTCGTTCGGTACGACGGGCTGTTTCAGCTTTTTCCCGTCGAAGAATCTTGGCGGTCTGGGTGACGGCGGAATGGTTGTTACCAACGACGAAGCCTTGGCAGGGCGGATGCGTGAGTGTCGGAACCACGGCATGGATCCGAAATATTATCACAAGTGGGTCGGCGGGAACTTCAGGCTGGATTCGATCCAGGCAGCTGGGCTGCTGGTGAAGATGAAATATCTGGAGAGCTGGCATGAAGGCAGACGCAAGAACGCAGCCTTCTACGATGCAGCTTTTGCTGATATGCCCGAAGTCGTTACCCCCACCGTGCGTGAATATAACCAGACGATCTACAACCAGTACGTTATCCGTGTGCCTCGTCGGGATGAGTGTCGCGCGTTCCTGAATGAGAACGGCATAGGCTGTGAGATTTATTATCCCGTGCCGATGCACTTGCAGGAATGTTTCGCCTCGCTGGGATACAAGAAAGGCGATATGCCGGAATCAGAAGCCGCAGCCGACCAGACCATCGCACTGCCGATCTACGCCGAACTCACCGACGAACAAAAACAGTACGTCGTCGATACACTTAAAAAATTTTTGGCCTAGGCTGAATATTTGGATTAAGTCAATTTGTAGGGTGGGACAAAATCGCAACGCGGTGACGTCCCACCTTTTGGTTATTTGACAAGGTGGGGCTACACCCCTTCGGGGTTTCGTCCCACCCTACTCGACTCTTGCTGTTGCTGGAATAATTGGAATCTTGAAAATGGGTAAATAATTCAGGACACAAGATGAAAGATTAATTCATTTCCCCTGGATGCCCGATCAAGCCGGGCATGACAAGAAAAAAGCAGGGACAGGATGTCCCTGTGGCACTTGGACGAGACGTCCAAGCTACGGCCAAAGACTTTTCAGGCAGAGCCCAGTCCCAATTATCCCATCACAGCTCGTTCGTGTTCGATGATCTGCTGGAGTGTTTGTTCAAGGGAGAATTTCGGTTCATAACCAATCAGTTTACGGATTTTGGTAAGGTCTGGTTTTCGGACGAGCATGTCGTCGAAAGGTCGGCCATATGCTTCCTCGTAGCTGATATGGACGATCTCGCTGGCTGAGCCGGTCATCTCGATTACCATCCGGGCCAGCTGATTCATACTGCATTCCTGTTCACAGCCTACGTTAATGACCTGGCCTATCGCGTCGGGACAGTCCATGAGTGTTTCCAACGCGCCGATCACGTCATAAACGTTCGTGAAGCAGCGGCTTTGCTCGCCGGTTCCGAAAACCCTCAGCGGCTCGCCCCGCAGCGCAGCCTGGACGAATCTCGGGACGACCATGCCGTATTCACCTGTCTGCCTTGGGCCTACGGTGTTGAAGAATCGGCAGATAATGGCGGGCAGGCCGAACTGGTCGTGATACGCCAAGGCCAGGAACTCATCGACCATCTTGCTGCACGCATAAGACCATCGCGTAAATCGCGTCGAGCCGAGGGTCGTGTCGTCGTCTTCATTGAACGGCACGTTGGAATTCTTGCCGTACACCTCGGACGTCGAGGCGATAATGATTTTCGTGCCGAACTTATTGGCAAGATCAAGCATGACCTCTGAGCCGTGGATGTTCGTGGTCAGCGTGTGTACCGGTTGATCGACGATCAGCTGGACACCGACCGCAGCTGCGAGGTGAACGAGGATATCGCACTGCTCGACAAGCGGCGTCATGAGCATCTGGTCTTCCACGGTCGCCCGGATGAAGCGGAACTGCGACCCAGTCGGCAGGTCGGAGATATTTTCACGCGAGCCGGTGGACAGGTCGTCCACAGCTATGATGGAATGGCCATGTGAAATCAAAAGCCTGGCCAGGTGCGAGCCTATAAATCCACAACCTCCGGTTATCAAAATCTTCATAGGTGTATCCTTATGAGTTTTTAAAAAATTACCACAAATGCTCGTTGCTCTATACTAATCGGCAGGATTGGCGGGAAAATATCATGCCATTGTCCCAAAAATATGTAATCTGTCGATTAAAAGATATCCGTATAATCCGTTTTTATCCGTGAAATCCGTGTTCCATCGTTTGGAATGAAGTACCGCTTGAACTATCAGTGCCGGGTTTGGGTTACCTCATCATAGCCGAAGACTTCCGCGAAGCATTCGATCAGCATGGGCTTGATTTCCTCTACGGCAACAGCCCGACCCAGCAGCTTACTGACGGAAGTTACGCCCTTGTCCGTAATGCCGCACGGCACGAAAAGGTCGAACATCGACAGGTCATTGCAGACGTTCAGAGCAAAGCCGTGATACGTAACCCATCTATGCACAGCTACGCCGATCGCAGCTATCTTCTCGCTGCCGATCCACACACCCGTAAAACCTTTCTCTCTGCCAGCCTGAATCCCAAACCGGGCCAGCACTTGAATAATTGTTTCTTCCAGGCTGTGGACATGGCCTCGGACGGTGCGTCCCTGAACTCGCTGGAGATGCGTGATCGGGTAGCCAACGAGCTGGCCTGGCGCGTGACATGTGACCTCGCCTCCGCGACTGATTTCGTGAATTTCAATTCCACGATGGACAATAGTTTCCTTCGGCAGCTTGAAATCCTCCTCCTTGCCTCGCCTGCCTAGCGTTATTACCGGCGGATCGTGCTCGACCAGCAGCAGGGTGGATGGCTGGTCTTCGGAGTTTTTCATCCGCTCCACGAGTTGCATTTGCAGCTCAAGCGTCGGTGCGTATGCAGCCTGCCCCAGATCCTGTACATTCAATTTAGACATTGTTTTCATTACAAAAGAATTATAAAAGAATTATCCGAAGTTCACAATGATTCATGACAAAGGGTAAGGTGATTCTACTGTTAGAGCCCTGGCCTCCCCAGAAAAACTAAAAAAAGAACGGCAAGTCGATAATCGACCTGCCGTTCCATTGGCATACAGCTTTGGCAGTGGCTGTAAGTTTTTAAAGCCCTATGCCTGCGTTATCGGCAGGTCCGCTACTTGCGGTTTACGGGCTGCTAGGGTTTCATCCAGTCTGGTTACAGGGGTTTTTGTCGGGCATGGCGCGAAGGCAGCCGGGTCTGACTCCGCCAGCTTGGCCAGCTCGATCATGGTATCTATAAAGCCGTCCAGAGTTTCCTTGCTTTCGGTTTCGGTCGGCTCGATCATCATGGCTTCGGGCACGATCAGCGGGAAGTAGATCGTCGGCGGATGATAGCCTCGGTCGATGAGGGCCTTGGCGATGTCCAGTGCGTGGACGCCGTTTTTAGCCTGCCGGGCTGCGGAGAAAACGCACTCATGCTTGCATGTCTGCGGATATGGCAGATCGAAGTAGGGCATGAGTTTTTTGCGGATATAGTTCGCGTTCAGCACGGCGTTTTCGCTGACCCGCACCAGGCCCTCCCGGCCCAGCATGAGAATGTAGGTGTACGCACGCAGGATTATCGCGAAGTTGCCGTAGAATGGCGCGATGTAGCCTATCGAATTCGGACGGGCGTAATCGAGATAGTACGAACCGTCCTCACGCTCGCGGACGAGGGATATCGGCAGAAATTTCTCGAGTTTTTCACATACGCCCACCGGTCCGGAACCTGGCCCGCCTCCGCCGTGCGGAGTGGCGAAACTTTTGTGCAGGTTGATGTGACAGATATCGAATCCCATGTCGCCGGGTCTGCATTTTCCGAGCACTGCGTTGAGGTTGGCTCCGTCGTAGTACATCAAGCCGTCAACGTCGTGCACCATCTTGCATATTTGAGAAATCTTGTGATTGAAAATTCCCAGCGTGTTCGGACAGGTCAGCATAACGCCCGCGACCTTCTCGTCCAGCACCTCAGCCAGGGCGTCGATGTCCATCACGCCGGATTCGTCTGACGGAACAGTCTTGACCTTATAGCCCGCGATGGCGGCGCTTGCGGGGTTCGTGCCGTGGGCGCTGTCCGGGATGAGGATGGTATCTTTCACGTTGCCCTTGAATCGATGATATGCAGCTATGATCATCACGCCTGTCAATTCGCCGTGACTGCCGGCGAGAGGCTGCATTGTAAAAACAGCCATGCCGCAGATTTCGCTCAACAGCTTGTCCATGTGATGAAGCACAGCCAGGGCGCCCTGGACTCGACGTTCGCCCGTGGAAAGCTGGGGCAGCAGCGGATGGAGTTCCGCAAAACCGCTCAGCCGGGCGACACGCTCGTTGATTTTCGGGTTGTATTTCATCGTGCAGGAACCCAGCGGATAAAAGCCGGTATCCACGCCGAAATTCTCGTTCGACAGATTCGTGAAATGTCGGACAACGTCCAGTTCGGAAACTTCCGGCAGTTCGGCGGGTTTGGCCCGACAAAACTCAGCCGGCAGCGAGGCGGGGTTGGTTATATCGTTATCAGCCAGGCTCACGCCGGTTCGGCCCGCGACGGATTTTTCGAAGATGAGTTTCATAATGAAGCCTCCAGCACATGTGCCAAAAGGTCGATTTCCTTTTTGGTCCGTTTTTCAGTCACCGCCACCATGAGCGAGTTTTCCATTTTCGGGTAATATCTTACCAGCGGGAACCCAGCAGCGACGCCTTCGTGCAGCAGCCTGCGGACGACCCGGTCTGCGTGGTTCGGCAGTTCGAGAACGAACTCGTTGAAGTACCAGCGTTGCGGAAAAGTAAGTTTCACGCCGTGAATTTCCAGCAGTTTCTGCTGTGCGTACCAGGCCTTGTCCGCACACTGTTGTGCGACCTGCTTAAACCCGTCCTTGCCCAGAAGGCTCATGTAAACCGTGGCTGTCAAAGCGCAAAGGCCTTCATTAGTGCAGATATTCGACATGGCTTTTTCGCGGCGGATGTGCTGCTCGCGGGCCTGGAGTGTCAGGACAAAGCCGTCGCGACCCTTTTTGTCGAGGGTTCTGCCGACGATTCGGCCTGGCATTTTCCGCATGTGTTTCGTTCGTGTAGACATGAAACCCAGATAAGGCCCGCCGAAATTCAGCGGTATGCCTAAGCTCTGACCTTCGCCGGTGACGATGTCCGCTCCCATCTGGCCTGGCGTTTTAACCATGCCGAGAGAAATTGGATAAACCGAGGCGATAAGCAACGCTCCAGCCTGGTGCGCGATCTCCGCAAGGTCGGTTAGGTCGTCAACACAGCCGAAGAAATTCGGATTCTGGACGACGACGGCAGCGGTGGAATTCTTGGCCTGGAGTTGCTGTTGAATTTTTTCACGGTCGGGCAGGCCGTTATCAGAGCCGGTTTCGACAAACTCGATGCCCAGGTTCCGAGTATAAGACCGCAGGATCGTGCGGTAGATCGGACTGACGGTTTCGTCAACTATTACCCGATCCCGGCCTGTGATTCGCATGGCCATCATGACCGCTTCATACAAAGCCGTCCCGCCGTCATAAAGCGACGCGTTGGCGACTTCCATATCCGTCAGCCTGCAAATCATGGACTGGAATTCGTAGATCGCCTGCAGCGTTCCCTGAGAAAGCTCAGGCTGATAAGGCGTATACGAAGTGTAAAACTCACTTCGCCCGACGATTTCATCGACCGCAGCTGGGATGTAGTGATCGTACAATCCGCCGCCCAGGAAGCTGGTCAGATGAGTGTGATTCATCTCGCTGAGTTCGCGCATCCGCCCCAGGACTTCCTGCTCGCTAAGCCCAGCTGGTATGCTCGGCGGGTGAGAAAGCAACTCAGCTGGGATGTCCGCAAACAACTCGCCGGCTTCCATACCGATCTCAGATAGCATCTGCTTCTGCTGCTGGGGCGTGTTGGATATAAAAGGCATAACAATCTCCAATTTGCAATTTTCCATTTCCAATTGTCAAAGGCAGAACCCGCCTCAATCGGAAGTGTGAAAATTTTATCAATTACTCCAGGATTTCTTCGTATTTCGCTGGTGTGAGAAGTTTTTCCAGGTCGGCTGTGGCGGTGAGCTCGATTTTGAAAATCCAGCCCTCGCCGCACGGATCGGAATTGATAACTTCGGGGTTATCCTCCAAAGCGGTGTTGACCTCAATAATCTTCCCACCAGCTGGCGCGTAAATGCTCGAGGCAGCTTTGGAAGACTCGATTGAACAGGCTTCATCACCAGCTGTCAATTCCGTATTGATGTTCGGCAGTTCGATGAACGTGATATCGCCCAGACTGCTCTGCGCGTAATCCGTAATGCCGACCGTACCGACATTACCATCGACCTTGATCCATTCGTGCTGATCCGTGTACAAAAGATTTTCCGGTACCATTTGTTGTTTGCTCCTGTTTCAGTGAAGTTGCTTACGGGAAGTTCCATTTTTATAGAAAGGTTTATCCGTGACTCGGGCGGGTATCTCGGCCCGGGCGGTGCGAATAGTCAATTCCGTGTCAATATTCGCGAACTCCGCCTGCACGAAGCCCATTCCGATGGCTACATTCAGCGAGGGCGAAAACGCGCCGCTGGTAACTTGCCCGATCGCTTTATTTTCCGCCAGAATTTCGTCGCCGGGGTGGAACTGTCGCCTGCCCGGTGAAGCAATGGCGACGAGTTTACGCACGGGACATGAACCCGCGATTTTCCGCAAGGCCTCTGAGCCGACGCCCGGCCCGAACGGATCGATGAACATTGCAAGATCAGCTTCGATGGGGTTTATTTCTTCCGAAAGCTCATGGCCGAACAGGGGATAGGCCATTTCCAGCCGCAATGAATCCCGCGCACCAAGCCCAGCCGGCTTAACGTCGGGCTGTTGCAATAACGTCTCGAACAGGTTTGGCAGCGCCTCAGCCGGCATAAAAATTTCATATCCCAACTCGCCTGTGTAACCTGTTCTGCCGATTATGCAGTCACAGCCTTGGATTTCGGCACGGGTTACGCCAAAATATTTTAACGACGCCAGGTCGCATTCGGTTATTGATTTGAGAGTTTCAAAACTTCCCGGGCCTTGGACGTCCAGCTTGCCCCAGTCTGTCTGATGGATAATCTCAGCCTTGCCAGCGGAGGGGATGTTAGCTACAAATCTTTCGCGTAGCATGGCGACGTCGTTATCCTGAGTACCGGCGTTGACCACGAGCAGAAATTCGTCCTCCGCCAATCTCATTAGAATAGTATCATCAATCACGCCGCCGATTTCGTTCAGAATAAACCCATACTTACCCCGGCCTATCGGCAGGGCGTTGGCGTTTTGCGTTATCGCAGATGAGATGGCTTCCGCTGCGCCAGGCCCGGTGATGAGAACCTGGCCCATGTGACAGGTGTCGAAAAGGGCAGTCTTGGCGCGACAGTGCTTGTGCTCGGCGAGGATGCCTTCGTACTGAACCGGTAACAGCCAGCCTGCGAAATCGACGATCTTTCCGCCGAGAGCTACGTGATTATCGTAGAGGGGAGTTTTCCGAGGCTCAGCCATACGTCACCTCCAGCTGACAGATCAGCCTGGCCGTTGCTCTGTATGAAACAGACGCATTAAATTTCATAAGATTCAATCTTTCCAGTACTTACCAGTTGCAGTATATTTTGTGCACTTGCCCAAAAAACTGCTAGTTTCTCTTGTCTACGATTTTGACTCGAAAAACCTCTGTCCTGGTACCTGAGAGATTGACCCGTAGGCCGTGCCCCGTCGGTGTTTTTATAAGTTAAGTAGCGTTTATTCTGGAAACGACTGATCGGTTCCAGCTAAGTATACTTTGCTTATTAAAAAACTCTCCAGAGGAATAATTGCTCGCGTCCTTGATGCCTGAGAGTTTCGCCCTGGTGGGCTTGCCCCTTCGGCGGTCGACTTCTCGACGCTCTCCGCGAACACCCCGAATTGTACGGAAACATTCCCCTATGTCAACCATGGGTTTTATTTTAACAGACCCCAACCCCAAAGCTGCTGAAATAAGCAGCATATTGACTTATTTACTCAAACTGACCGTTTGAGTTACCGGTTGACTGGTAACTGGTTGATCAGTAAAAAAATACACAAAAACTTCTTCGACTCAAGATTTCATGCTTGTTGCGGGTTTTTATAATTCGGTCAATAAGAGGTTTTTTTGTAATCTTTTCCCAGTCAACTGATTAACCAGTCAACCAGCCACCTGACCCAAACCAAGGTCAACCAAACCGGTCACGTTGAGTTATTTAATATACATTTCGACTATTTCATGCCGAACATTTTTTCCTTCAGATCGAGATAGTATATATAATCTTTCGGCCTGACGTTTGGCGGGCAGCGGTGATCGCAGAACGGGATATACCCGCCGCGTTCGACGTACGGCAGGAGTGATTCCATGTATGCTTTGATCGCTTTGGGGCCTTTGCCCATCTCGATTTTATTGAAGCCGCCCATTATTCTTAGGTCCTGGCCATACTTATCCAGCAGTTCGCCCGGATGTGCACAGCCCATGACCTCGAACGGAAACAGGCAGTTAATACCGCCTTCCAGAAAGCAGTGCATTATCGGCCTGACGTCGCCGTCGCAGTCGGTATACCAGATATCTATTCCGTGGGCCTTGAGTTTTTTGTCGATGCGTTTATAACGCGGCGTTACGACTTTCTCGAAGAAATCGACCGAGACAATCGGGCCGTTTTTAAAGCAGATATCCTCCCAGCCTGACGCGTAATCGAAATCGATTTCGCCCAGCACCTGGTCAAGAAAATCTTCGACCATTACGCAGGAAGTTTCCACCATGTCCTCCACCATGTCCGGGTAGTCGAAGCACGCATAGGCCAGGCCTTCAAAGGTAAGAATGTCGCGTACCTTGCCTATCATTGAACCACAATAAACGCCCAGCGGATAATCCCGATCTGCCGGGTGCAACATTTTTAGCGTTTCGACGTCCAGTTTTCGTGCGGGGTCGTCTCGCCGGAATTTTTCTTCTTTAAGTTTCTTCCAGTCATCCGGTGTAACAATAGGGCTTTTGGTATAGTGCGGGATGGTATCATGCCCGTCTTTCGGCACCTCTGCCAACAGGCCATCGCAGTTTTGAACGAGATTGAACCTCTCGCCTTCCTCAACAATTTTGGATTCAAAGGCTGGGCTCAGCCAGATGTTCCCAGTCAGGACTTCGATACGGTCGAAGTTAAAAAAGCTATCCGCCTCTGCGTTGTTTGTGATCCCATTGTTGACAAAAATGTCCCACTCTTTGAAATTTTCGTCCCAGTAGCCGAACTCCATATTAAAGCAGCGGTCGACGGGTTTGTAGTGCATCTGGTTGTTGAACCGATCGCGGTCTGTCATTGTGCCATTCCACTTTTCTCGGCAGGGGTTAATAGCCATTCTAAACTCCCAAAAGAATACCTGATAGTAAACAAACTTTGCATAAAACACGAATGTATGATATTATTTGAACATAAAATCACTAAAAACCAAGCAAAATGGAATATATGAGAGTAAAAGATTAATACGCGAGAGTAAAATGGCAAAAAGAGCAAAGTTATTGTCACCCGAAGAAATAAATCCGACTGTGCAGGTTTCAAATTACTTTGACCCTTTGCTTGATCAGTCATGGGGCCCGAGGACTATATCTGATATCGAGTTGATTTTGATTGTCCAAGGCCGATATGAATATGTCGACGAGAATGACATCAATCTCACCCTGACAGAGGGTGATGTGCTGCTGATCAAGCCGGAAGTAACCCACACCTTTAAACGAGTTGATCGTAGCGGGCGATCTACGATTGCATGTATTCATTCTGAAATGTTGCCAGGCCGGCAGTGGTCGCAGAGAGAGTACCGCCTTATTCCAGAACCTTGGGATGTAACGCATTTCAGTGCCTATTCCGAGTTGCGTGAACTTTTCGCCGCGACTGCAAGGGCTTTTGCGGGCAGGGGTTTTTTCAAACGTAATATTGCTGAGGCACTGACCCGTACGATTTGGCTGACGCTTGCGGAGGTCTGGACCCAAGCCAACGTCGCAACACCGAAGATATCCGTGCGAATGGAGGAAATGCAGAAGTTTTTACGGGAACGTTTTCGCGATCCAATCTCGCGTCAGGATCTGGCCCAGCGGTTTCAGGTCACGCCCCAGTACGTCAATAATCTTTTCAAGGCCGAGCTGGACATGACGCCCGGCGAATATCTGAATCGGTATCGGGTGGAGCAGGCGCGGGAAATGCTGTTGGACGGAGCCAGCGTCAAACAGGCAGCCTTGGCAGTGGGATTCTGCAATCCCTTCCATTTTTCAACGATCTTCAAGAAAGTTACCGGCATGTCACCTAGCAGCGTGTGATCATAAAAATAAAATTGATTATTGCGGGAACCTGATGCAAACTGGGGCGTCTATTTACGGGTAGCCATTAGTCTTGATGACCTGTTTTGTTGAAAGGAAATGCAATGAAACGTCTGCAAACCGTCACTCTATCGATTCTTATTCTGGCAGCATTGGGAATGTCCATCGTTTTCGCAGCTGAGCCGACCGGCGAAATTGAACTGCGACAGAAAGCCCATAAATTAAACCAACAGGGTAATTATAAGGACGCCTACGAGATTTACTCCAAGCTGGCCCTCTCAGCTGATACGAGTCCAGACGGCGTTGAGAGCGATTTTGTTGCATCGGTTAATTGCTTACGTCATCTCAATCGTCGCAGTGAAATTGACGGATTTCGTGAAGCTGTCGTGAAGGCACATCCCAGGAATTGGCAGCTGTTTTGGAAGGCGGCGGAGTCTCTTTATCATGGCGACCATAGTGGATACATTATCAGCGGCGAATTCCAGCGGGGGCAGCATCGCGGCGGGGGGCGGCGAGTAAGCAGCTTTGATCGTGATCGTGTGCGGGCATTGCAGCTGATGCACCAGGCAACGGAGTTTATAAAGGTCGACGGGGATGAAAATCAGGTTGCGATTTTTTACCAACAGTTTGCGACAATGCTTTCTCGCGACAATGACCGCTATGAGTCATGGAGGCTGCAATATCTTACTGATTTGAACCAGCTGCCGGACTATGAGGAATATCGATATTACCGAGGCAGCCAGCCCGACGGCGCGCCGGTAGACGCGGACGGCCAGCCTGTTTATTATTACGTGCCCAAGACCTGGCAGGATGCAAAGAATGACGGCGAACGTTGGCGGTGGGCTTTGATAAAATCGGCTGAAGTCGAACCTGGTCGTAAAAGTATGGTAATGAAGCAGTTTGCAGATTTCCTGCATGGTCAGTTCGGCGTGCAGACCATGGCCAGTTACGGTCGCTTTTTCGGCAGGAGTAGCGAGACGGAATCAAAAGATACCGGCACGTGGGAGCTGCACACCCTCAAGGAAAATGAAACTATCGCAAAACTCGCAACTGGCGTGAAGCGGTTCACGCTGCCTGATGAATTTGATTTTATTAAAATCTATCGTGACATTGTCAACATGAGGCCAGCCGGTGCGGAATCTCCATATGACGATTCCCTGGATGCGCTTTGCGGGATTTTTGAGAATCGACGTCAATATACCCAAGCCGCTGCCTGCTGGCAGGATGCGATTGAGAAATTCGGGCCTGGTCATAAGGATTACCGCAAGAAACGCCTTGAGCAGATCGTCGGAAACTGGGGACGATTCGAGCCGGTCATGACTCAGCCAGCCGGGCAGGGGGCTGAGGTTCAATTCAGGTTCCGTAATGGGAAAAACGTCAAATTCACCGCACACGAAATCAAAATCGAGACGCTGCTTGAGGATGTGAAAGAACGTCTGAAAAGTCAGCCTAAGGATGTCGACTGGTATGAAACGCAGGTTGATAATGTCGGTTACAGGTTGGTGCAGCGGAACCAGGAAAAATATCTCGGCAAGCAGGTAGCGGACTGGTCGCTGGAACTTGCGCCTCGAGAGGGTCATTTTGACAAGCGGATAACCGTCACCACGCCGTTGCAGCAGGCAGGGTGTTATCTGCTCAAGGCGGAAATGGATGACGGCAACACGAGTTTCATCGTACTCTGGTTGGCAGATACCGCCATTGTTTCAAAGCGTTTGGAAAAGAAACGACAGTTTTATTACATCGCCGATGCTGTCACAGGCAAGCCCATCGAAAAGGCGAATGTGGAATACTTCGGCTGGCGTCACGAGAGGCATTGGGAAAATAATAAACGTATCGAAAAGTGGGAGTTCGCGGAATTTGCAGAGTTCAGCGACGCCGCAGGCCAGGTTATTGTGGGCGAAAAGCAGATGCCCCAGAATATGCAAGTGCTTGTGACCGCCCGCACGAAAGACGGCAGGCTGGCGTTTATGGGGTTCTCGCACGTCTGGTACAGCAATTGGTTCGAGCGTCAATATAATCAGCTCAAAACATTCGTCATGACGGACAGGCCCGTGTATAGGCCCAAGCAGAAAGTCAACTTCAAGTTCTGGGTAAACCGCGCCCAGTACGACGCCGAAGGCGACAGCCCATTCGCAGGACAGAGCTGTCAGGTGCGTGTGAACAATCCGCGAAATGAAAAGATTTTCGAGAAAACTTTTACGCTGGACAAGTTCGGCGGAGCGGCAGGGGAGCTTACGCTGGAAACCGAAGCGACGCTGGGTGTTTATGGTATTGAGATTCGTCAGGAATCGTCATGGTGGGGTAATGGAACGTTCCGCGTAGAGGAATACAAGAAGCCGGAGTTTGAAGTCAAGGTCGAAGCACCGGCTGAGCCTGTCATGCTGGGCGATAAGATTACCGCGACGATTGAAGCTAAGTATTATTTCGGCTCGCCGGTGACCGACGCAAAGGTGAAGTACAAGGTAACACGCAGCCAGGCCGATGCGGAGTGGTATCCGTTGGCCAGTTGGGATTGGCTGTTCGGCAAGGGTTATTGGTGGTTCAGCTATGATTATGATTGGCTGCCCGGCTGGGGTCGCTGGGGTTGCAGTCGACCTGTGCCTTGGTGGTGGCACTGGCGGGCGACGCCTCAGCCGGAACTCGTAGCGGAGAATACCGTGCAGATCGGCGAAGACGGCAAGGCCAGTATCGAAATCGATACCGCATTGGCCAAGGCTATCCATCCTGATCAGGATCATAAATATTCAATCACGGTGGAAGTGACGGATAAATCCCGGCGGACAATTGTGGGAACAGGAAGCGTGCTGGTTGCTCGCAGGCCGTTCAAGGTCTATGCGTGGGTCGATCAAGGTTTCTACGTTGTGGGCGATACCGTAAACGCCAATTTCCAGGCCCGTCGCCTCGACGGCCAGGGCGTAACGGGCAAGGGAGTACTAAGACTGTTGCGACTTTCCTACAAAGATGATAAGCCTGTTGAACATGAAGTTCAGCGTTGGACATTGAACCTGAATGAGGCAGGCCAGGCTGAGCAGAAGATCAAGGCGAGCAAGGCTGGCCAATATCGGCTGAGCTATAAACTCAAGGATGTCAAGGGCAGAATCGAAGAGGGCGGTTATGTCTTCTCCGTATGGGGCAAGGGCGACGTGGGCGATGCGTATCGCTTCAATGCCCTTGAAATTACGCAGGACAAGCAGCAGTACGCCCCCGGCGATGAAGTCAAATTGCGAATCAATACTGACCGGATCGGCAGTACGGTCATGTTGTTCATCAGGCCTGGCAACGGCGTATATCTGCCGCCTAAGGTGCTCCGCCTGGACGGCAAGAGCGTTGAGGAAACCATCGTTGTTCAGAAAAAAGATATGCCGAATTTCTTCGTAGAAGCTGTCACGATTTCCGCAGGCCAGGTTTATACGGAATGTCGGCAGATCGTAGTCCCGCCGGAAAATCGCGTGCTGAACGTGCAGGTTCTGCCCGATGCTGAAAAATACAAGCCAGGCCAACCTGCCAAGGTCAAAGTACAAATCCGCGATGCCAACGGCGAGCCGGTGGTAGGTTCGGTTGTGCTGACGATGTACGACAAGGCTGTGGAGTACATCTCCGGCGGGTCGAATGTGCCGGAAATTACCGAGTTTTTCTGGAAGTGGAAGAGGAATCATAATCCCGCGACGCAGGATAATCTGTCCCGATACAGCGATAATCTTGTCAAGTCCGGCGATATGCGTATGCAAAACGTCGGCGTATTCGGCCAAAGCTCAGCTGATGAACCAGGCCCTGTCAGCAGAGGAATCGGGGATGAATTGAGCAGGCAAAATATTAATGAATTCAAAAGCAAAGGCGCGCGTCGCCTTGCATTTGGCATGGACGTGAAAATGATGGCCGGCGCAGCACCACCTCCAGCTGCGATGCCTGCGATGGCGATGGAAAAAATGGAAGAAGCTGAGGCGTCTCCCGCCGCTACTGGCGACGATGGTCAGCAGCAGATGGCTGAGACTACCGTGCGGACCAAGTTTGCGGACACTGCCCTATGGCGGGGCAATATCGTGACCGATGAGCAGGGCAAGGTTGAGATCGACTTGACCATGCCGGAGAATCTCACGACCTGGAAGACGCTCGCCTGGGCAATGGGGCCTGGCTGTCGCGTAGGCCAGGCTTCTGCGGAAAGCGTAACCACGAAAAATCTCATCATTCGCATGCAGGCTCCGCGATTCTTCGTACAGACCGACGAAGTTGTCCTCTCCGCGATTGTGCATAATTACCTGAAGACGGATAAGAAGGTTAAAGTTCAACTGGATATTCAGGACGACTCGGGTAAGCCAAGCCCAATTATTAAGGACTTGGGGGTCATAGCCTCCAGTTCAGTACCAGCCACGTCGGACAGAATCGTTGAAGTTCCAGCAGGGGGCGAGGTGCGTGTGGATTGGAGGGTTAAAGTTCTTCGCGAGGGCAAGGCCAAGATAACCATGAAGGCCCTGACGGATGAGGAATCCGACGCGATGGAGATGGAGTTCCCGGTTTACGTTCACGGCATGTTGAAGACGGAGAGCTTCTGCGGCGTGATCAGGCCTGACGGTGATACGTCTACGGTGAAAATAAACGTCCCAGCCAAGCGCAGGCCCGATGCAAGTCGCCTTGAGATTCGCTATTCGCCCACGCTGGCAGGGGCCATGCTGGATGCCCTGCCGTATCTCATCGAATATCCGTATGGCTGTACCGAGCAGACCCTCAACCGTTTTATCCCCGCGGTAATCACGCAGCGCACGTTGCAGAAAACGGGCGTGAACCTGGCTGATATCGAGAAGCAGATAACCAACCTCAACGCCCAGGAAATCGGCGACGATATCAAGCGGATGAAGGACTGGCAAAGGCTTTGCGGCACGAAAAAATGGGACGGCGAGAAGTGGGTCGATCGCAACCCGGTATTCAGCCAGGCCGAGTTGGACGAGGTCGTCAAGACATCGCTTGCCAGGCTAACCGGCATGCAGTGCAGTGACGGAGGTTGGGGCTGGTTCTCTGGCGTTGGCGAGAGAAGTTGGCCTCATACGACCGCGGTTGTCGTCCATGGTCTGCAGATAGCCCAGGCCAATGACGTTGCCATAGTGCCCGGTGTTGTCAAACGAGGCCTGGACTGGCTGAAGCGATACCAGGACGAGGAACTCCGCAGACTCAAACTCTGGGAGAGCGGCAATCACGATTACCCCGCCAAATCACAGGCTGATAACCTCGATGCGCTCGTCTACATGGTTCTTGTCGACGGAAAAATCGATAACGCTGAAATGCGAAAATACCTCTATCGGGATAGGCTGAGTCTAAGCGTGTATTCCATGGCTGTGCTCGGAATCGCGTGTCATAACGCCGGCGATATCGAGAAACGGGATATGCTGATCCAGAACATCAGCCAGTATCTGGTTAAGGATGACGAGAATCAGTCAGCCTGGCTGAAACTGCCGGCTGGGCATTACTGGTGGTGTTGGTACGGCAGCGAAAACGAAGCCATGGCCTGGTATCTCAAGCTCCTCTGCCTGACCGACCCCAAGGGCAAGACGCCATCCAGACTGGTGAAGTATCTGCTGAACAATCGCAGACACGGAACATATTGGAACTCCACGCGAGACACAGCCTACTGCGTGGAAGCTTTTGCCGACTATATAAAGGCTTCCGGTGAGGATTCGCCTGATATGACTGTGGAGATTGTCATCGACGGCAAAGTCGTCAAGAGCGTGAAGATCGACAAGTCGAATCTGTTTACATTCGATAATAAGCTTGTCATGGAAGGGCAGGCTGTGACGACCGGCGAGCATGAAATCACGATTCGTCGCAAGGGAACCGGGGCGGTCTATTTCAACGCGTATCTTACGAATTTCACCTTGCAGGATCCGATCAGCAAGGCCGGCTTGGAAATCAAGGTGACTCGAAAGTATTACAAGCTCGTGCCGGTAAAGAAGACCGTCAAAATGGCTGGCAGCAGAGGCCAGGCTGTGGATCAGAGAGTGGAAAAGTACGAGCGAATCGAACTTCCATCGCCGTTTGATGGCAAGAGTGATGTTAGTCAAAAAATGCCAATGGTCAAAAGCGGTGACATCGTTGAGATCGAGTTGACTATCGAGAGCAAGAACGATTATGAGTACATAATGCTTGAGGACATGAAGGCAGCTGGTTTCGAGCCGGTGGAACTCCGTAGCGGCTATGGTGATAACGATATGGGTGCTTACATGGAACTGCGAGATAATCGAGTTACGTTTTTCATCCGTCGGCTCGCCCGAGGCCAGCATAGCCTGCGATATCGCATGCGTGCGGAAATTCCAGGCAGTTTCAGCGCTCTGCCGACCAAGGCCAGCGCTATGTACGCCCCGGAACTCAAAGCCAACTCGGACGAAATGAAGGTGGCCATCGAGGATTGATGCAGGAAATTTCAATTTGCGGTAAACCCAGAGCAAGAAAATAGTCGTCCCGGAAAAAAAAGGTTCATAAAAACATTTACACAAGTTTGCACTATTGGTAAGGTAGTGTTTAATAATGGTGGCTATTTAAATGTGATTTAACGGGATTTGACGAAAGGGTTTATCATGAAACGGGTATTTTTATTATTATTTATACTGGCAGGGCCTGTCTGCGCAGACGACGTTCAAATCAAAGCTTTTCCTTATAAGGATGCCGTAATAAAAAAGATGGATGCTGAGTTCATTTGTTTTGAAGTCACCAGAAAAATAGGCGGTGAAACTAAAACAAAAGAATATAAAAAAAAGTCGACAGACATTCAGTACGTCAGGCTGGTACCAATCAAGAAACTTGAGATTCCTTTTGAAAAATTTAATAAAGCAGAGAGGTTTCGCAAGGCAGGGGAAAATGAAAAGGCGATTAAGTTATATCGCGAGTCGATAGAGCTCCTCAAAAAGGATCAGAAGAAAATAAAACAGGAATGGCTTA
This sequence comes from Phycisphaerae bacterium, assembly GCA_963664745.2. GTDB lineage: Bacteria > Planctomycetota > Phycisphaerae > SM23-33 > SM23-33 > B1-G9. The sequence goes on along the minus strand of CAXXMC010000001.1, from coordinate 63,578 downwards.
AAGCTATTGGCACAAAAGAAGCTGACGGGTTGTTAAAGGCTAGTAATATAAAATGGCCCGGAGTTTTAATGCAATTCCGGCTGGACCAGTTGACGGGTGAAGAAGTCAAGCCGGATGAAGTGGTAAAGACAAAAGTTTCAGGCAAGAATTTTTGTCCGATATGTCAAGGTAGACGGAGTATTCGGTGTGAGGCATGTCGTGGTACGGGACGCGAGAAATGCGAAGAATGCCATGGTAATTGGTATAAAGTTTGCTCGCACTGTAAAGGTACTACAAAGGTTTCTGGCTACAAATATAAAACACGAAGAACAAGCGACGGACGAGAAACCAGGCGTGTAAGTAGCAAGGTAGACTGCGAGTGGTGCAAAGAGATTATCACTGTTGGTCGCAAGAAAATCGGGATATCAGAGAAATGTGAATTTTGCAGCGGCAACCGCGACCCGGGTTATGTCGATTGTGCTGTATGTGAAGGGAAAAAGGAATTTACTTGCACCGCTTGTAATGGTACAGGTCTGAATCCCGACCCGATGCCTGATCCCAAAAAACCGTCCCAGGCAGAAGCCCAGGACGGTGGTGTTTCCAGCAAATAAATTGTACTGAATATCCAGTCGCGTAAGCGAGCCGGTTTTAAACCTTAACTTTGAATCGTTCTCCTTTTTTCAGGTCGAGAGTGAAGGCAGTCAGCCAGTCCGCTACGTGTTGAAGATCACGCAAGTCCATCATCTCGACGGTAGAGTGCATGTATCGGGTTGGCGGACTGACGATGGCTGAGGGCACACCGCCGTTTCTTGTCCACATGACATACGCATCCGTGCCGCCTGTCAGCGAGAAAGTTTCTATCTGCAGAGGGATTTTCTTTTTCTCTGCGATGTTGCGCAAACGATCAACCAGTACGGGGTGATTCTCCCTGCCAATCGAAACGGTTGGGCCCTTGCCCATTTTCACTTCACCATGCTGTTTGACGTCAATTCCTGGTGTGTCAGTTGCGTGCGTTACGTCTACAGCGATAGCTACGTCCGGCTTGACGTTTTCGACCTGCATTTGAGCGCCGTTACAGCCTGTCTCTTCCTGAATGGAACTGCATGCGTAGATCGCGCATTTCGGCGCAGCCTTCGAAGCCTTGGCCATTCGCAGAATTTCCGCAGCTATCCAACAGCCTATGCGATTATCCAACGCTCGCGAGACAGCGATGTTCTTGTCAAGCATCTCAAAATCGTCCACGAATGTTACCGGGTCTCCTATGGCGACTTTCTTTTTCGCAGCTTTGTCGTCAGTTGCGCCGATATCGATGAAAGTTTCGTGCATCTTCGGCACTTTGGGCTCTTTGGCACGATCAGAAAGGTGTATCGCAGTGGCGCCGATCACGCCTCGGACAATTCCCTTTTTGGTGTGGATATTGACCCGCTTGCCGCGCACGAGGGCGGAATCCACTCCGCCAATCCGCTGGAAGTAGATAAAACCTTCCTTGGAAATATGTTTTACCATCAGCCCTACTTCGTCAATATGACCATCGATGAGAACCTTCGGGTCGCCCTTGGGGTTCAGGACGGCAATGGCATTGCCGTACGCGTCGGTCGTAATTTCATCAGCGAAAGGCCTGACGTAGTCGCACCATATTTTCTGGATTTTTGACTCGTAGCCACTCGGCGAGGGGGTTGTCAGTAATTCCTTTAGAAACTCCAAAGATTCAGCTCTCATGTTTTTTATCCTTTTTTTGAACCAGGAAAACTAAGATTTCATATACATTTTTCTCAAAATACCTAATATCGACTGAGCGAACAAGGTGTCTGATTAAAGAGTATCGGCCTGATTTGCACAAAGCTATCAAGAAATTAATGAAATTTACCAAAAAAAACTTAGCATTTTGCCCGTTCAAATCTATACAATATAAAACTTTACAGCATAATCCGGTGTAATTGAATGAAATTAGGTATTCGTACGAAATTGGTTCTTCTTCTTGTGGCGGTGGCGTTGCTTCCGTTGTTGGCAGCCCTGTTGACAATTGTCGTAGGCGGCAGGCATCTGCGCAGCGAGATATTCGGCAAGGGCATCCTTTCCCTGGTCAGCGGTCAGGCACGAATAATGGAGGTCGAACTGGTCAAGGACATTGACCTGCTGAAGGTAGCTCTTCATGAGCGGGCGGTTCTTCAGCATCTGCGAGACGCAAAGCAACCCCTCCCAGAAGAAGAATTGCAGGAATTGGATCGCAAATGGCCGACGCTGCCAACTGGGACCGGGCCGGTGCATGATGTACTGAACAATGCGACCGCAGAGGTGCTGCAGGTAATAATGCAGGAAAACTCTGTCCTGGCTGAGCTTGTTATCACGGACAGGTTCGGCCAGCTCATTGCGGCAACCAACAGAACGGACGATTACTACCAGGCTGATGAAGAATGGTGGCAGCGTTGCTATAACGACGGCAAGGGACAGATATTCATCCCTCGAATCAACTATGACACCAGCGCCAAGGTGTGGGGCGTCAGCCTTTGCATTCCAATTATGCAGAATGGAAAAGTCCTTGGCGTCGCTAAGGCGGTAATGGATATCAGCCGTTGGCTGCCGGATTGTGATATAGATTTCGCCGGAGACAAAGCCGATCTGATGGTAATTGGTGAATATGGCTATATTTTGCACAGTGGTAATATCCTGGCTGGCTATGACAAGCCGTTGACCAAGCAAATTTCCGATTGGCAGACAATTGTTTCGGTTGGCCCGCGCGGCGCATGGCAGCCGACCGCAGATGGAACGGTCCGAGCATATGCCCTGGTTCAAATGCCGGACAGGCTAGATAATTTGCCTGTTCTGATTTCGCCGTGGACCCTTATGGCTCAGATGTCGAAATCAAACGTGCAGTACGGTCTGGCCAGGCTTAGTCTTATGATGTTACTCATAGGCCTGGTGTGCATCAGCGCCCTGTTTTTTGGCGGAGTGCTGTTGATCGACCGCAGTCTGATTAATCGCATAAGAAAAATTGGCGAAAGTGCGAGGCATGTCTCTGAGGGGGAATTGCAACACCGTGCTGATTCCAGCTGGGCTGGGACGAGAGTATTGGGGACGGACGAAATTGACAATTTGGCTCGTGACTTCAACAACATGGTTCGGAAGCTTCAGCGGTCGCATGACGAATTGATCGAAGCCAATCTGCTGAAGGAAGATTTTATCCGTATCGCAGGCCATGAGCTTCGCACGCCAGTCAGCTACATTGTGGGCATGGCTACCCTGATGAAAAATTGTGATGACATTGAACGTCTTCACAAGGCCATAGACACGATGGGTTTCAAGGCCGGTCGGCTTGACGAGATAATCCAGGCCATGTTCAAGCTGATTCCCGAGCAGAGCCTGGCTGAGGGGATGGAATACTCCGCGGTGAACGTCTCGGAAATGCTCGAAAGCGTTTACATGGACTGTAAACCCTGGATAGAACGTCGAGGCCAAAGGCTGGTCATTGAACCCGGCGAGCATGACACAATCGTACAGGCCGATCGTCGGAAGCTGCGGGACATAATCGATAATATCGTGATGAACGCCATCAAGTTCACGCCCGACGAGGGTCAGATCAATATTTCCGTTCAGCGCAGGCTTGGCGGGTACGTAGCGATTCAGATTGCAGACCAGGGGCCTGGCATTCCGGAGTCAGACCGGCCTCACGTTTTTGAGCCTTTTTATAGCGGTTCGGATACGCTGAAACATTCAACTGGGAAGAGTGGTTTTGGCAAGCGGGGCATGGGGCTGGGCCTTGCGATTGTCAAACATTTTGTCGATATGCACAGGGGTAGTGTCGATTTCATGACAGGCTCGAACGGCACGACATTTACGGTTCAGTTGCCGATCGATGGCCCGCTTCACAATCAGCATTAGAGTTTCAGATTTTGCCTGGTTGACTTTTTTTATTTGGCGGTGAGGATTTCCAGGAACATTTTTTCCGCAGGGCTGGGCTGTCTGCCCCGTCGTCGGAGAATGCCCAGAGGCCTGCTCCAGCGGGCGGAATTCTTGAAACGGACGTAAGCCAGATCGTCATGCTGCCTCTCATGTTCAACATTGGCCCTTGGAAGAATGCCAATCCCCGATCCAACCATTATCGCACGCTTTAAAAGTTCGATATTGTCGAACTCCATAACGACTTCCAGGTTGACCCCAGCCCGCTTGAGCAGACTGTCGATATGCCGGCGGGTGGGAATATTGGCTTCGAAAGCGATAAATTGTTCGCCGGCGAGATCTTTCGGCATTATGTCTTTGCGTTTGGTGAGAGGATGGTCCGGCGCGCATACCATGACGAGTTCCTCGCTTGCCAGCGGGACAATATCCAGCGAGCGATTTTTTTCTGGGCAGGCGACAACGCCCAGGTCCATTTCCCCACTGATTATAGCTGCGTAAATGTGATTCCAGCCCGTGTATGAAACATGAAGATTCACTTCCGGGTGTTCCTGTAGAAAATCCCGAACGAAATGATCAAGCAGATAGAATCCGACAGAGTAGATCGTACCGACGCGCAACACGCCGCGAACGGAGTCACTTGCACTTTTGACTTCACCGATCAGCTGTTCGTACCGCCTGATGATTTCACGCGCCCCGTTGTAAAAAGCGCTGCCTGCCTCGGTAGGCGTGATCAGGCCACCCCCTCTGGTTATAAGTTGAACGGAAAGATCCTGCTCCAGTTTTGACAATTGCTGTGATACAGCTGACTGTGAAACGTAGTTGGATTCGGCAGCACGCGAAAAACTACCCGTGTCGACGAGATCGCAAAACGTTTTCATGACGGCAATGTTCATCATGGCAAAAACTCCAGACTGCTGATGTGCGAAAGTAATAGTAAGCCGCGGATATTTTAGCGTTTCTTATGCCGCTGTCCAGAAAAGAATTTTCATTGGCATATACGAAAAGGCGGGATTTTTGCCAATGTCTCCGCGCATAAAAAAGGGTGCGATTCTCTGCGAATCACACCCATGCGGCCGAGAGGAGTCGAACCTCCACTTCCATACGGAAACAGGCACCTGAAGCCTGCGCGTCTGCCAATTCCGCCACGGCCGCTCAACCGGGATATACCCGGAAGAGACTAATTTAGCGATCAAACCACTTTTGTCAATCCACAATTTGTAAACTTTCTCATTTGTTCCGATTTCCCGCAGGAATATCCGTAAAAATTCACTCACTTTTGAGGTAATTATTGTCAATGACCTTGCTCATCTGCTAAAATCCCCGCATGATAATAACAATAGATGGCCCAGCGGGGTCTGGTAAGAGCACAGCTGCCCGCAAGTTAGCCCAGGTATTGGGTATTTCGTATCTCGATTCAGGTGCAACGTATCGGGCCGTGACCCTCCGCGCACTGCGTGGGGGTGTGGATATGCAAGACGCGGACGCACTGGTCGCACAGGCTCGCCAGATTGATCTGAAAATGATTCCAAACCCCGAAGGCGTATGCGTGGAAATGGATGGCTCGGATGTCAGCAAGGATATCCGAACCGAGGAAGTATCCACCAACGCCCACTACGTAGCCAACTGCCCGGCTGTGCGAGAAGTCCTGGTCGACCTGCAAAGAAAAACAGGCCTGGAACTGGGAGATTTCGTTACGGAAGGGCGGGAGCAGGGCACGGTTGTATTTCCAAATGCGGACTTCAAATTCTACCTCGACGCGACCCCCACAGTGCGAGCAAAACGACGTCAGGCTGAGCTTATCCAGCGCGGCGAGCAGGCTGACTATCAGGAAATCCTCACCGCCATCGTAAAGCGCGACCATAGTGACTCCTCACGGTCAGTAGGCCCGCTGAAAGTACCGGACGACGCAATGATTATCGACACGACCGATAAAACGATTGACGAGACTCTCGAACAATTGCGTCGCTATGTGGAGAAAGCAAGATGAAAGGATACCGCAGCCATCCTAATCCGGCATTGACGAGCTGGAAACTGCCCGGTGACGTTGAACAGGCGGGGCTTTATTATCGCTTCATGCGACGCATTGCCCATCTCATGGCTGTGACTGTTTGGAGCGGCAGAGCCTACAATCGCCACCACGAACCGGCGACCGGCGGGGTTCTGTATATGGCCAATCATCAAAGCTACTACGACCCCATCATGGTCTGTGGCCCGCTTCAGCGACCAGGCCATTTCATGGCAAGGGATTCCCTGTTCCGTAATAAATATTTTGCCAAATTAATCGATTCCGTTCACGCATTTCCTGTTAAACGCGGCGAGGGCGATGTCGGAGCGCTGAAAGAATCCATTCGTCGCCTCAAGGCGAACAAGACTCTGCTGGTCTTTCCAGAGGGAACAAGAACGACCGACGGGCGGATCGGAAAATTCCTGCCCGGCTCGGCTATGCTGAGCATGAAAGCTGCTACCTGGACCGTGCCCGTCCTCATAGACGGCGCTTTCGAAGCCTGGCCCAAAGGCAGTGTCGTCCCAAGACTCGGCTCGAGGGTCGTAGTTCAGTACGGCAAACCAATCCATCGCGACGAAGCACGGAAATATTCAGCTGTGGATTTCGTCGAACTCGTCAGAAAGCAAATGATCGAGATGCAGACAGAACTGCACAAACACCTCGGCAAACCTGCCCTGCATTACGACGAGTGATACTGTTGCTAGTTTTTCGTCTTTTCTATGCATTTGTCATTGCGAGCGAAGCGAAGCAATCTTTCTTCATTTTTTATTATTTTGCGTGCCGGGACAGGAGCCCCGGCACGCATGAGTAGTTGTTCCCTGAAAAAGTTGTTTTCTTGTCATTCCGGGCGGAGCGAAGCTTATGCCACCGCCGCTGGCGGCCCGGAATCCAGGGAATGTAATCAAGACTGGAAAACAAGCCCATGATGGAAATATTACCCCGGTTGGGCTGGCCCTGGATACCCGCTTTCGCGGGTATGACACGGGGAGAAACGTCAGTTGGACATTGAATGATGGCTTCGTATTGCAAGGCTGCGAGTAGTTATTCGCCGGAACCTTGCAATTTGTAACCGGCACTACAGCAATTTTATAGCCTATTTTAAGGGCTACACCAACTTTTTCAGGGCCGACTAAGTTGTTTTTGTTTTAAGCCCGAATGGCTGATAGACGCGATTGTTGAATAAAAAACGTGCCGGGACATGAGCCCCGGCACGCAGGTATTCAAAAAATGAATTCCAAAATCTGAAATTTTTTATCTAACAGATTACTCTTTCACTTCATATTCGGCATCGATCACATCATCTCCGCCGTCGTCTTTCTTTTCTTCGCCGGTCGGTTGAGCTTCGCCGGGTGCAGCTCCCGGAGCAGCCCCAGCTGCGGCGCCGGCCTGCTTGTACATGGCCTCAGCCAGCTTGTGCGAAGCCTGCTCCACATTCTGCATAGCCTTCTTTATGGATTCGGCGTCATCGCCCTTGAGGGCTTCTTCGAGAGCCGAAGCAGCCGATTCGATATTGCTTCGATCACCGGCGTCGACTTTTTCGCCAGCCTCGCTGAGGGTTTTGCGGACGTTGTAAAGCAGAGAATCTGCCTGGTTTTTCAGGTCGACCAGTTCTCGCCGCTTCTTGTCTTCTTCGGCGTGACTTTCAGCGTCGGCCTTCATCTTGTCGATTTCGCTTGAATCCAGGCCGCTGGAACCTTTGATCTCGATGGTCTGCTCTTTGCCGTTGGCAAGATCCTTGGCGGTGACGTGCAGTATACCGTTTGCGTCGATATTGAAGGCAACCTCGATCTGCGGCACGCCGCGTGGGGCGTTCGGCAGGCCCGTCAGGTTGAACTGGCCCAGCGTCCGGTTGTCCTTGGCAAATTCGCGTTCGCCCTGCAGGACATGGATGGTCACTTCGGTCTGATTATCCGCAGCTGTGGAGAATGTTTCCTTCTTCTCAGTCGGGATGGTGGTATTGCGTTCAATGAGTTTAGTCATCACGCCGCCGAGGGTTTCAACACCCAGGCTAAGCGGGGTGACGTCAAGCAGAACCATCTGCTCTTCGACATCGCCTGTGATGATGGCGCCCTGCACAGCTGCGCCGACCGCTACGACTTCGTCGGGGTTGACGGACTTGTTGGGTTCCTTGCCGAAGATTTCCTTCACCAGTTCGCGAACCTTCGGAATTCTGGTGGAACCGCCGACGAGAAGAACTTCGTCAACATCGCCGTTGGACATTTTGGCGTCTTTCAGGCAGGCCTTGCAAGGCCCAGCCAGCCGTTGGAAAACGGGGTCGCAAAGCTGCTCGAATTTCGCACGGGACAGCGTCATTGTAAGGTGCTTCGGGCCGTCAGCTGTCGCTGTGATGAACGGCAGATTGATATTTGCCTCCATTGCGGTTGACAGTTCGCACTTGGCCTTCTCGGCAGCTTCTTTCAGACGCTGCAGGGCCATCGGGTCAGTGCGGAGGTTGATTCCCTCGGTTCGTTTGAATTCGTCAGCAATATAATTGATGAGAATTTCGTCCAGATCGTCACCGCCTAGATGGGTATCGCCGTTTGTAGCCATGACCTCGAAGACGTTGTCGCCGATGTCGAGGATGGAGATATCGAACGTTCCGCCGCCGAAGTCGAATACCGCGACTTTTTCGTTGGCTTTTTTCGCCATGCCGTATGCAAGGGCAGCTGCGGTAGGCTCGTTGATAATACGCTCGACCTTCAGGCCTGCGATTTCGCCAGCCTCTTTCGTAGCTGTTCGCTGGGAGTCATTGAAGTAGGCAGGGACGGTGATGACCGCCCTCTCTACGGTATCGCCCAGATAATCCTCAGCTGTCTTCTTCAGGTCGCCCAGAATCATGGCTGAGATTTCCTGGGGGGTGTAGTCCTTGCCGTGGGCATGGACCTTCACCAGGTCTTCGGGGCCGCCGATCACGCCGTAGGGAACCATCTTTTCTTCGGAAGCAACTTCAGCATGTCGCCTTCCCATGAAACGCTTGATGGAAAATACCGTATTACCGGGATTGGTCACCTGCTGGTGGCGGGCCGGCTGGCCTACCAGACGTTCGCCCTTGTCGGTAAAGGCCACCACGCTGGGTGTAATCCTGGCGCCCTGCTGATTGATCAGCACTTTAGGCTCGTTACCTTCCATAACGGCTACGACGCTGTTGGTCGTGCCAAGGTCAATTCCAATTACTTTTTTTGATGCCATAATATTTCTCTCTTTCCTTTGGCCAATAATAAACTCGGCTGTCAAGAATCTTCTTAACTCTCTAAAACACAGTAAAACCGGTGAGCTACAATACTAAACCGATATTTTCGCCAAAAAGCCTGCGCGTAGAGTCCTACGCGCCTCCGGCTGCCATGTTAGCTGCAAACCCCGTGCCAAGTTTTTTAGATGCTATTAAACAAGCACTTATGAATTCTTGGTATCTCGAAAAACTGTCAAATCGGCTGGGAATCTGGTACAGATAGCCGTTTTGACAGGGTATCACTCTCCGTCGATCATTCCTGTAATGTCACAGCCTGCTTCTTTTGTCGTGGGGTGGTGATTGTTTCGATATTTGTAGTACAGCAATAGGTCGACAACAACAAGAATGGCGTTGAGGAGATACAGGGGCGTCGTGTATTCGGGCATTTCATGGGCGTATGCTGCCCGGACCAGCTTGGATGCAGTGCCGGCGAGGTATCCTAACACGACCAGCAGCATGAATCCGACGCTTTTACCGCGGACGTACTTTGTGCGCCAGCTCTTGAGAATAGAGATAGGCCAGGAACAGCCGAAGCATACCAGCATAACCGTCTCAAGAACTTGGCCTATAGTTAGAAGATTCGCTATCACGTGATATCTCTCAAAAAGGAAAAAGGGCTTTAAGTGTTATAGCCACAAGCAGGTATCCTGCATTATTCGCGGGACAGAGTACTTGCTCAATCCGGCGTGACGACTTCTTCCTGCGTCGTGATTGTACGGACTTCTTCTTTGTGTTCCAGGATTTCGGTATGCTTATCGCGTGCGCCCCTGCTGGTGCCTACGTCAATCCACAGTTCCTTGGGTGTTTTCTTGCTGATGGAAAAACCGCCTGACCATGGGCCGGCGTTCCAGGTATAGTAGGCAGGCAGAATTGATTTGCTTACTTTAAGTTCCGTGCGAACCCTTCCGCCGGTGGGGCCCATCGAGCCGAGAAGTCCCGTGCCCTCGCCAGGGCCATTGAGCTGAACCTCGACCGGGCTGGAGGTAATATTCGTAAAGGTTATTTTGACCTTTTTATCGCAGCCTGCGACCGCTGTCAAAATCAACACCGCCAATACAAATGTCATGTGTTTCATTTTTATCTCCAATTCCAATGGTTGACCAAAATCTCATTCCCGACGATCTATCATCCTATACATTTGTCGGAAAAATGCAATATATTCAATTTTTTCAATCCGGCCTTATTATATTCCTGTCTGAATTCTTGCCGTTTGGAAATAAAAAAGTTCACACGGGGGCGTTGAGACGCTAAATTTATCGTATAGGAATCAATATCTGTTGACTCCACGGTGAAATGGAATCGACAAGGTTCGTCCATGGGACGTTAATAAAAAATTATGAAGATAGCATTAGCACAATTCAATCCGGTGGTTGGCGATATAGCGGGCAACTGCGAGCGCATGGCTGATTTTATAGCCCGTGCCCGACAGCAGGAGGCTGAGTTGGTCGTATTCGGCGAGCTGGCAGTGGTGGGATATCCGCCGCGTGACCTCTTGCGGAAGGACGGTTTTGTCTCAGCCAGCGTCAAAGCGGTGGAAGCTCTCGCAGCCAGGACTAATGACATAGCAGCATTGGTTGGTTTCGTGCGTCCCACGCCGGGCCAGGCGGGCAGGCCTTTGCAGAATTGCGCCGCCTTGCTGGCTGGGGGAAAAATTCAACACGTTCACGTCAAAACGCTACTGCCGACTTACGACGTTTTTGATGAGACCAGATATTTCGAGCCGGGCCTGGCGCCGGGGTTCGTCGAACTCAACGGCCAAAGGCTTGGACTGAGCATTTGCGAGGACCTATGGGACAGCGACGCGCTGGGCAGGGAACTTTATCAGCAAGACCCCATAGCTCCCCTGGCCGATGCTGATATGGTCATAAACCTCGCTGCCAGTCCGTACGAAATGGGCAAAGCCTTACATCGTGAGGAACTTTTCGTCCGCCAGGCAGCAAGGCATGGCCTGCCCATCGTCTATGTCAATCAGGTCGGCGGTAACGATGAACTGATATTCGATGGCTGTAGTTGCGTGATATCGCCAGACGGCAAAATCCTAGGCCGGGCCAAGGCTTTTAAGGAAGACCTGCTGATAGTTGACGTGCCGGGCAAGACTCCTGCCAGATGCGAGCCGCTCGGCGGGGAAATGCAAAGGCTGTCCTCAGCACTGAAACTGGGCCTGCGGGATTACGTTACCAAGTGCGGCTTTTCCCGCGTCGTGCTGGGATCGTCGGGCGGAATTGACTCCGCCGTGGTCGCCGCCCTGGCTGCGGATGCGCTCGGACCAGGGAATGTTCACACCCTGGCCATGCCCAGCCGATACAGTTCGGATCATTCGTTGGATGACGCGAAACAACTGGCTAAAAACCTGGCCCTGGGGTATCAGGTCGTGCCCATCGAGCCGATGCACGCCGCCTTCGAGCAGGCGACGGGGGAATTGTTGGCGGGTGGCGGGAGCAGCAGCGAACTTGCAGCTGAGAATATCCAGGCCCGCATCCGTGGGAACCTGGTCATGGCCTATTCCAACGCGATGGGGAATCTGCCGCTGGCGACGGGCAATAAGTCCGAGCTTTCGGTGGGATACTGCACGCTCTACGGCGATATGTGCGGCGGGCTTGCGCCGATCGGCGATGTCCTGAAGACGCAGGTCTACGACCTGGCCCGTCAGCTGAACGCGGAACACGGCGGAGTTTGCATACCGGAGAATATTCTGACCAAGGCCCCCAGCGCCGAGCTTAAACCAGGCCAGACCGACCAGGACAAGCTCCCGCCTTACGAACTTCTCGATGAAATTCTGAAGCAGTACGTCGAGCACGATAAAACCGCAGGCGAAATTATGGAAGGGGGCCTGGCTGATCAGGCTGATCTTGTTCGACGTATTGTGAGGCTTGTTGATATTTCCGAGTACAAGCGTCAGCAGGCTGCCCGGGTATTAAAGGTTTCCAGCAGGGCATTCGGCATGGGTAGGCGGGTACCGATAGCGCAGCGTTTTGTCTGATTTCCTACTACCGAATCCTGAATCCTGAATTCTGATTATTGAGAATAAATGCAGATTATTTGCGGACAATGTGGCCGGCAGTATACGTTTGACGAACACCCGCCAGACGAAGTCCTAAGGTGTGCAAAGTGTGGCCATTACATTCTCCTGAATCCTCAGCCTGACCAATCGGAGTCATATGAAAACTCGGGTTTTGACAGCCCGGGTGCGGAGATGGGTTTTGCCCAACTTGCCCAGCAGATTCTGAGCCGGCGGATGATTGTTTATTGCAGCAAATGTGGAGAACAGATCAAGCTTACAAAGCGTCTGGCCGGTCGTATGATTCGCTGTCGATTTTGTACGCAATTGCTTCGGGTGCCTTTTCTGGATGATGATGACATGACCGGGGCTGACAAGCCGAGGGAGCAACAGGATTCATACGTCGCAGCTCACGAACGGCTCCACGCAGCTGGGGTTGAAAAGGCCAAGGCCCGGCAGGCTGAGCGGACGCCTGTGACCAGCCGGCTTGGTTTCTGGTTCATACTGATAACGTTGATAGCGATTGGCCTGGCAGCTGTTATCAGATACAGGCCTCAGATTCGCAGTTATGTGAAATCCCTTATCGAGCCTTCGTCATCTCAACCTGGCCCGCAAGTTAAGGTCGCTGAAATTTCACTATCCGAGATTCCCACGATTGTCACAAAAGCTGTTGCCTGGACTTTTTTTGCCCATGATGGCTATATCCCAGCCAGGCCTGGTTATTTGTACTGCAATCTTACCGTGGAAATCCAGGCTGGCAAGGAGCCCCTGACTTTTTCCGATACAGGCCCGGCTGTGATTCTTAAAAACGCAAAAAAAATATTCCCGTCGCTTGGGGAGTCACTGCTTGGTCAAGATTATTCCGTGCCCATACAGGCCATGTCTCGTGTGATAAAATTGCAGCCATACGCCCGGAAGACGATAGTTTTTATTTTTGAACTTCCTGTCTCCTTGCGTGACGTTTCGCTTGAAATCGCTTCCCTTGCCCCGCAGACTGTGATTTTGCCCGCCCCCTCAGGCCCGTTGTTGCCCCTTGCCGGTGAATATGTGGAACTTCAGCCTCGTAACTGCAGGCCTTTGTTGCGGGATCCGATCATGGCTGCGATCCAGGCCAGCGCTCCGCAATCTTTGGATATCAGTCATCGAGACGGGGTAATGATTGTGGTCATGTCCGGCGTGAATATCACAGGCCGGGGCAGATTGCTGGATGAAGACCTTTACGAGGTGACCCTTACTAAAGATCGGGATAGTTTGGTCTGTAAACTCAGGCAAATAGATGATAATCGGATTGTGCTCTACCTAAGCGATGAGCCGATGCATCAGTTGACGTTTTACAGGACAAAACCACTCTCGTCTAGTATTCTGTCCCGTGAATAAAAAATGATGTCAAAGAAGTCCCCACGGGATATTTGGGGATTTGATCTGGAGCTGTAAGAGATGAATGAAGTAAAAAAAATGAAATTCATAGGATGTGAGATTTTCTATCGCGAGGCCTGTTACCTGGCTGCGAGCGTGCAGAATCGTGTTGATCTTGAGTTCCTGGCCAAGGGATTGCATGACCTCCCCACAACCGATATGGTCGAGAAAGTCCAGGCTGCCGTCGACGCAGTCGAGGAATCGCCCGAAAAATACGACGCAATAATCCTGGGATACGCAAGATGTAACGACGGACTTGTGGGTGTTCAGGCACGAAGTATACCTTTGGTTATTCCCAAAGCTCATGACTGCATAACCGTGTTTTTCGGATCACGTGATGGTTATCTGGAATTCTTCAACGACAATCCGGGCACGTACTATGAAACCACGGGCTGGCTGGAGCGTAACAATTCCAGCGATGGCCAAATCGAGCGGCCTGCCTATGACCGGGAAGGCGTTATGGCAAAGCTCGGCTTGACTGAATCTTACGACGAGCTTGTCGCCAAGCACGGCAAGGACAACGCAGATTATATAATCGAAACCCTGGGAGGCTGGGAGAAGGCCTACAGCAAAACCTGCTATCTCGAAATGAAAACCTGTGACGAAACGCCTTTTATCGAGTTATCTCGCAGCAGGGCCAGTGAAAAAGGCTGGGATTTTGAACTCCGCAAAGGTGACATGACCCTCTTGCAGCGACTTTTTATGGGGCAATGGGACGATGATTTTCTGATCGTTCAGCCTGGGCAGAAAATCATAGCCAGAAATGATGGGGAAGTTCTGGGGTTAGGTTAAAAAAATAAGTTATTTTGCTTATTTTTAGCCTACCAAAAGAGGAAATTTCCTCTTTACAAAAAACGTTTTCCCCTTGATAATTTAAGTAGCCTGATGTGCTCAGTTAGGATTTTGTTGGAAGCAGGGCTGTTTTCAGCCCGGGGTTAAGGTGATTGGAGTGGAAATGCTTAGAATTTGCTATCTATTGTCGGTTTTTGCAATATCTCTGCTGATATCTGCGTCTACCTATGCAGATCGGTCAGTCGAACTTGTGGGCGACGCAAGTTTTGGGACGACCCTGATGCTGTATGATAACTTCGGCGGGACGTGGCATGATGCGGAAAAGAGTCTGGATAATACCGAAGACGATCTGATGTGTTGGGCAGCCACTACATCCAACATACTTGCATGGGGTGGCTGGGGTCAGCCTGGCGTGACCGGGACATCAGCCCAGGATATTTTCCAGTATTTTCAGGATCATTGGACGGACACTGCTGGAGATTCAAGATATGCCTTTGACTGGTGGCTGAGTGGCGTTAATCCAATGCAGGGAAATTCCGAATACTCCCAGGTAGATTTGGCTGGCGGAGGATTTTACCCGGAACTCACAACATATCAATACAGGGTGTATACCAATTATGAACCGAGTTCCCTGGGGGCAATCTACAGTGGTTTGACCCAGGGCATGGCTACAGGTCTTTGGGTAGGACAATTCCCGCCCGGTGAAGGTATTTCACATATGATAACCTGCTGGGGCGTGAACTATACAATGAATGAGGATTGGACATTTTCATATTACGGCGTATGGGTAACAGATTCCGATGACGATAAGGATGGCGACGCTCCCAGGGATGAATGTCTAAAATACTATGACGTAGTATACAATGAAACGGATATGCGTTGGTATCTGAAGGATTACTATGGCCATGATGATGTCTATATCGGCGCGGTGACAAGCTTTGTGACTAATCCCAATCCAGTCCCAGAGCCTGCTACTTTAGCTCTGCTGGTTGCGGGAGGACTGGCAGTGATTATCCGCCGAAAAAGACGCTCTGCCTGAATCAACTTCAATACCCGCAAGCCATAAATTAGAACAACTTTAAGATGCTCTAACACAGAGTCTATTGTTGTTTTTGTATTTTCGCCCAGGTGTCCTTGAGGGTTACGGTGCGGTTCACTACCAGCTTATCCGGGGTGGAATCCGGGTCGACGCAGAAATAGCCCAGCCTTTCAAACTGAACTCGCGTACCTGGCTCAGCCTTGGTCAAGGCAGGTTCGACATAGCAGGCCGGCAGAATTTTCAGCGAATCTGGGTTGATATTTGCGGTGAAATCCTTGTCTTCTTCAACGTCTTCCGGGTTCTCTTTCGTGAAGAGATGATCATACAGCCTGACTTCCGCAGGGACTGCGTGTTCAGCGGAAACCCAATGCAGGGTTGCCTTGACCTTTCGTCCGTCGGGCGAATCCCCGCCGCGAGTCGCAGGGTCGTATGTACAATGCAGCTCGGTCACCTCGCCGGCGTCGTTCTTGATAACATCATTGCAGGTTATGAAGTATGCAAAACGCAGGCGAACCTCTTTGCCGGGCGAAAGACGGAAGAATTTCTTCGGCGGGTCTTCCATGAAGTCTTCCCGCTCGATGTAAAGCTCCCTGCCAAACGGAATTTTTCTCATGCCTGCCGATTCGTCTTCAGGATTATTTATACCGTCGAGTTCCTCGGTCTGGCCTTCGGGGTAATTCGTGATGACAACCTTGAGCGGATTCAGTACGCCCATGACGCGATTCGATGTCTGGTTAAGATCGGCGCGGAGGCAATGCTCGAGTAGTGCGGCGTCTATCGTACTGTTGAACTTGTTAATGCCTGCCCGTTTGAGGAACTCGCGGATTGCCTCTGGCGTATATCCTCGGCGGCGCAGGCCTGATATGGTCGGCATTCGCGGGTCGTCCCAGCCTGAGACATAGCTATCGTTTACCAGTTGGAGTAACTTGCGTTTACTCATGACGGTATAGGTCAGGTTAAGTCTGGCGAACTCTATCTGCTGCGGGTGGTGTACATCAAGCTGATTCAGGAACCAGTCATAAAGCGGGCGATGGTTTTCAAATTCAAGCGAGCAGCAGGAGTGGGTGATTCCCTCGATGGAATCCTCCAGGCCATGCGCCCAATCGTACATGGGATAGATGCACCATTTGTTGCCCTGACGGTGATGTTCGGCGTGCAGAATGCGGTACATTACGGGGTCACGGAGATTGATGTTCGGGCTGGCCATGTCTATCTTGGCGCGGAGTACGCGCGACCCGTCGGGAAATTCGCCGTTCTTCATACGCTCGAACAGGTCGAGATTCTCGTCGGCCGGTCTGTCCCGGAACGGGCTGTTCTGGCCTGGCGAGTTCAGTGAGCCTCGGCCCTGGCGAATTTCATCGGGCGTCTGATCGTCAACGTAGGCAACCCCAGCCCTGATAAGCTCAAGAGCATATTCATACATTTTTGCAAAATAATCGGATGCGAAGAAAAGGTTATCGCCCCAGCTCCAGCCCATCCACTTTATATCTTCCTGGATCGACTGGACGTATTCTTCCTCTTCCTTTGTGGGGTTGGTGTCGTCGAAACGCAGGTGACACTGCCCGCCGAACTCCTCAGCCATGCCGAAGTTCAGGGAGAATGCCTTGGCATGGCCTATGTGAAGATAGCCGTTCGGCTCGGGTGGGAATCGGGTGATGATTTTATCCCACTTGCCTGATTTTAAATCATTGGCAACGATAGTTCGAATGAAGTCGAGGGGTTCGTTTGTTTCTGGCGTTTCCATTTTTGTATTTTCCAAAAAAGTGTCGCAAATAACACGTATTAAAATGAAACAGGAGCGAGAAAACTGATGGTTTTTCTCTCACTCCTGATTCCAAAGTCTATTATGTGTAGAAAGTTTTACTCATCGACTTCAGCATAGAAGCGGACGTAGTCGTGTTTGCGTTCGCCATTCATCCATTGCATGGCTGCCTGCGGATGCTGATTCAAAATGCCCGTGATCATGTAAGGCACATGATAGCCCCACTCGATACTTTCCTTCAGCGGGATTATATATTTTCCGATGCAGTCGAGAATCGGCAGAATATCGATATCCGGATTTTTCAGGAAGCTGATAAGCAGTTCCAGCGGGCAGTTTCCCGCAGCCCGGCCCAGCCCGTTGAGTGTTCCGTCGGCCCAGGTTGCACCGTGGATAATACCTTCCATGGTGTTGGCGAAGGCCAGCTGTTGGTTGTTGTGGAAGTGCACGCCTACTTCCTTGGTCTTCAGGTGCATCTGATACTTTGCGACCATGAAGTGCAGCTGATCCATGTACATATTGCCGAAACTGTCAACAATGTACACGGACTTGACGTCTGTTTCCTCTTCAATCTGGTCGAGACAATCTTCCAGTTGCGGCATATGGGTGTGCGTGATAGCCATGATGTTCATGGTCGTCTCGTAGCCCAGCTCATTGGCAGCCTGTGCGAGCCTAACGGCTTTGTTGATGTCCTTTACGTAAGTTGCGCAACGTATCATGTCCGCGACCGACTCCGAAGCAGGCAGCAGATCGTCCGCTGAAGCCTTGTGCGAGTCCATCATCAGCGCGATTTTCATGTTGCCTCGATCGACGCCGTCTGTCGCTTTTTTGAGGTCTTCCTCGTCGCAAAATCGCCATGGGCCGAACTCCGCAGGGTCGAACATTTCCTTGCTGTTACGATAACCCAGCTCACAAATATCGATACCTGATTCACAGCAGGCACGAAAAACAGCCTGGACCGTTTCGAGGTCAAACTTTGAATTGTTCATCAATCCGCCGTCACGGATCGTACAATCGACAACTTTAGTCTTGGCCTGATGCATCGTTTCTCCATATATTTCAAAAACATAGTGGTTTTGGCGGAATTTCCGCAAGTCTTAGATTTTACATGCAAAAGCCTAAGTCTACAAGCCTGATTCCAATTTTCATTACAACCGCTTTATTGACGAAAGGCGTCCGCTGCCTTAAACTCCAGGCTATGAACGGAAAAATCCTGCTCCTGTTGTCGGCATGTCTGGTCTGTCTCTCGCTGCAGACAGCAGGCTGTGTGACCGACCATGAAGGTACGGTGAGCCTGAAAATAATCGAATTTCCAGACGGTGAGCCGATCAAAGACTCGCTTTTGTTGACGATCCACAGCCAGGGCTTGGAATCCCAAGGGCGAATCTGGGTTTTTGAGGAAGAGGAAGCAGGCCCAATGATGCCTCTCGATGCGAATGTCAAACGGGTGAACACCGGAGATGAGTTGCATCAGGCAGGCTACAGGGTTACCACGATAGGCCCATATGCCCGTGCCATACCGCAAGGCTGGGAGTACTGGGTCTTTCACGAAGACTACCAACCCGACGAATTTCTGGATATGCATTTCGACAGGGCGTACGCCGGGAAAAAGCCCCTCCAGGTAAGCCTGCCGAAGGCATTGCCCGGAAACAGCTATTCTGACGAAAAAATGCTGGATGGTGCCCGTAAATTCTGTGATGTGATCGACTTTCTGCCCAGCCAGGACCCCGATGCCCAGCGCTTGTTCAAATTGGTCGAGGCACAGCTAAGAACAGTTAAACGATTGGGGCGAAACCCTCGCGATCGTCAGCAGGCAAGTGATTTGCTTGAAGTTATTGAAAAAAATCGCGATAAGTGGGCCGCTGTAGACAGATTTCCACAAAAAAAGTAATTGGCATTGAAATTTCCGTTTGGATTTTCCGATGTTTTCCGGCAAGGCTTTTTTTCAAAAAGGGTTGGTTCGTTAACAAAAGGGTAGTGTGGAGTCTTTTATTCTCTGGAATATTTTTTTCGCTGACGCCAGTCATTACAGTGACAGGTCAACCGGAATTGAAGAGATATATTCGCCAAAACCTTACAGGCACAAAGGTAATAAAAATTTTTTGTCCAAAAAACAGCGATAAAGTCCCAAAAGCCATAAAAGATCGTCATTATAACTTCCGATATATCGTCCGGTACCGGATGGGTTTACAGTTTGGGCAATATTAAGGAACAGGCTATGAACAAGCGATTATATCCACGAACAGAGCTGATTCTCCCGTTAACTCTGACATGCAAAGAGGCAGAAATTGTTGGAGAAACACAAGATATCAGCATAAACGGGCTGTTCGCCAGGGTGGACAAAGAGCTGAAATTGAATTCCAGTGTAGGAATATCAATACAGGCAGGTGACGATCCCGCAGAGATCATCGAATGTTGCGGCAAGGTTGTACGAAGAGCTGATTATGGGGTTGGAATCCGGATTGAAACCATGGAACTGCAATCGTATATCAAATGGCGATACATTGTTACCCAGGCCAGGCCTTATATGGACGAAATAGAGCCTGAAATACCGACTTTCGTTGTGCAGTAATATCCACTCCTGAAAAACCGACAAAAGGGAATGAAGTTGGGGCTATTTTGATTCTTCGATCAAACTGCGGAGTGTGTTTATTACTTCGTCTGGATCGAACGGCTTGACGAAGTACGCATCGGCACCGGCAGAGAAGCCTCGTTGTCTGCATTCGTCGCTATCCATAGCGGTGAGGATTATTATCGGAATATTATGGTTTTTGCCCTGGCGAAGATGCTCGCAGGTCTCAAATCCATCCATCTCCGGAAGCATTATGTCCAGCAGTACTGCGTCGGCCTGGCAGGTCAGGCTCAACTCCAGCGCTTCGATACCATTGTAAGCGGGGACGGCTTCCATGCCATGAATCGCCAGCAATTCTCGCTGGAGTTCATTCATCTCCACATCGTCCTCGACAACCAAGATTAAGGGTTTTCCTGAAATCATTAAAAATTAATCTACCAAAAAAAATCCACCATTGCCATTATACTCTCTACAAGGTATCGTTAATTTTATGTACTGAACATTAATGATCTCTTTTTTTTTCAACAAAATGCAAGATTCAGACAAAAATAAGTTACGGCTGCCTACTCCAGATCAGCTTCACTGTGCCATCGATATTTACCTTGGCCATGCTTATTTGGGCGATTTTCCGGAAACTATAAGCGGATATCTGCCAGATGAGGGCGAATTTGACGTCGCTGCCTGGATAATGGGCGAAATGGTTGAACGAGACCCAGCCAGTGCTCCGCTGGAGATTGTAAGATCGGCTGCGTTTCGGCTGGGCAATACTTTTTACCCGAACATGAAATTTCGCATCTCCAGGCCTCCGAATGACACGATGTTCATTTTCAGCGTGGATTGTCACGATGCGATTCTCTCAGCAAAGAAAGATTCGCCGGATTTTGCAATGCTTGAAGAGCTAAAAGCCCATAACGCCAAGCTGGCAGAGACTATCCTTATTGACTGGGAAAAGGCGGGACTTCCGACGGAGCGGAATTATCTCCGCTTCAAAATACAACAGGCCAAGGAACGTAAAGAATCCCTGGGCGGGGATGTCCCGGACAAAATACGATAACGCTTAATCAAAAAGAATAAACAATGGCGAGTCTATATCTTCAACGCAGATACCTGGTGAGTTTTGCCAGCCGACGTATACCACATATTTTTACGGATGTTTTGGTCATAGGAGGCGGGGCAGCTGGGCTTCGCGCAGCTATCGAAGCTGCCAACTCAGGCCAGGTGATCCTTCTCACAAAAGGCAAGCCTCTAGAATCCAACACTTATTATGCCCAGGGCGGTCTGGCTGCGGTTCTGGACGAGGCCGACAATCTTGAAGATCACATTAACGATACCCTCACGACCGGCGTGGGTATAAGCGACGAAGAAGTTGTTCGTCATTGCATAACCTCAGCCCCCAGACATATAAGTCAGTTGCTTCAGTGGGGATTGGAGTTTGACAAGGTTCATTCCGGCAGCGGGGAGCTTAGCCTGGGACGCGAGGGAGGTCATAGCGCCAACAGGATCGTCCATGCCGACGGCGACTCGACAGGCAGGGTATTGGAAGAGACCCTCATGGCCAAGGCTGCGGAATCAGCAGACCTGAAAATTTTGGATGAATGTTTCGCGCTGGATATCCTGACCGATCCGCCGGAAGGCGGGCCTGGCGCAAAATGTATAGGAGCATTGACTTATCATTCGCGGTTCGGCATGCAGATTATCCTGGCCCGGCAGGTGATACTTGCATCCGGCGGTGCGGGCGTGCTTTGGCGGGAGACTTCCAACCCAGCTGTGGCTACGGGCGACGGTCTGGCAATGGCGTTCCGGGCCGGGGCTGCGCTGGCCGACCTGGAAATGATGCAGTTTCACCCGACGACGTTGTACGTAGCTGGTGCGTCCCGCGCGCTGATCAGCGAAGCCGTCCGCGGCGAGGGGGCATATCTCGTGGATCGTGACGGACATCGGTTCATGTCTGAGTATCACGAAATGGCGGAACTGGCGCCGCGCGATATCGTCAGCCAGGCCATTCTGGACAGGATCGTCAAAACCGGCACGAACAAAGTCTTTTTGGATGTACGACATATCGGGGCTGAGCGGTTCGCCAAGAGATTCCCCTTCATAGATGCCCAGTGTCGCGCGTTTGACATTGACCCGGGTAAGGATCTGATCCCCGTTCACCCAGCTGCTCATTACATGATCGGCGGGGTAAAGGTTGACATTGACGGCAGGACTTCGCTGGACGGCCTGCTTGCATGCGGCGAGGTTGCCTGTACGGGATTGCACGGCGGGAATAGGCTCGCCTCCAACAGCCTGCCGGAGGCGCTTGTCTTTGGCGCACGCGCAGGCCAGGTCGCTGGCGAGCAGCTGGCCCAGTATAACGGAAAATACAATACCGGCAATTTCGACTGGAAAGTCGAACGCTCAGACCGCACGGAACTTGACCTTGCGGATATTCGTAATTCGCTGCGCGCGATGATGTGGCGGAATATCGGCATCGTACGCGACGGCCAGCATTTGACGGAGTCCATCGAAATCATAGATTTCTGGGGCAGGTATGTGCTGGATAAGGAATTTTTCAACGACCCGAAAGGCTGGGAGATTCAGAACATGCTCACCACAGCCTGGCTGATAGCAGAGCTTGCCCTGCGCCGCACGGAAAGCAGGGGGGTCCACTTCCGGTCAGACTTCCCCAACCCCGACCCAGTCTGGCAAAGACACCAGATGGTCAAACGAAACAAACATCAACTCGTCGTCGAATGATTTTTTACATTGGTTGTGTAGTTGTCATCCTCGCGAAGGCGGGGATCCAGGGTGTACAGAAACGATGTGAGATGTCAGTGAATTTATCCCTTCACAGGTTTGCGGGGATAAGTTTTGGATATGGGGTGTTGGTGTAGTTGGCGTTGATGGCATTGAGGAAGAATTGGTAAACGCTGTATCCGTGTCGGGCGCATGTGGCTATGACCGTCCATGCTATTTCGCACCAGCGCATACCGGCGAAGCTTCGCGTACCTTGTGTCACACGCCGATCGATCACCACAAAACGAAATAGCCTGTTCAGAAGCATTATTTGTCGGCGTTTTTAATAAAAGACCTGTCCATCCCGAAAATATTGTCCTTCTTTATAGATAAGGACTTATGGCGATTGCCATATTCATCAAATCGTGATAAAATCTTCCTTCATTGTTATGAGTTTGGAGATTTTTATGGTTTTTGTTTGGTGTCTTTTGTTGATTGTTCGAGCGTTCTTCTTTTCACGGGCAAGTCTGGTTGCGGAGAATCTTGCATTGCGGCAACAGCTTACAGTTCTGAAACGGCAGAAGCCCAAGCTAAACAATGTCACAGCCATCCCATAACAATTCTCTGGGATGATGATATTTTGTAAAGTAGCGGGCTATGAGGTACTCTGTTTGCGACAAAACAGACAGGAGCAACCCATGAAACCCGCTACTTCAAAGAATACCATTCTGAACCAAATCTGCAATTTAATTCCTCGCAATCTTGTTCCGCAGCTGGCCCGCAAGCATGGAGTGGACAAAAAGGCACGCGGCTTTAGTCCTTGGTCGCATGTCGTAGTATGTTATATGTTGCAAGAAGGTTTCGAACAAATGCGTCAAAGCATTGAGAATGTTTATGATCTAACAGGAAAACGGTCAGATTTCAAAAGTCTGCTGCATCAGCAAGGCCATGGTTTTCCCGGCGAACAACGAGATGTCGCCTATACTTTTATTAACACAATTCTAAATGCAAGCTCATAACAAGTATAATATGTTTTGCATTTTGCGTCATTCGTGAATAACAGGCTCAGGCTGAACCAACACAGTCCGAGCCGGACCGGCATAGACGCCGTTGATTCGTTCCAGAAGCATCTGGACTGCTTTTGAAGTTATTTCATCTATCTTTTCGTTGGTAGTTGCATAACTGAGGTTTGGAATATGGCAGTCGGCATCTCCAATCAGATTGACATCGATTCCTGGCCTGATCCCTTTTTTCGTCAGAACCTGACATGCTGTATGTAGATAAGAATCACCATAAACGATCAATGTATCCGGGTAATCACCGTTTTTGAATTCGGTATTTATGATCTGTTTGATCCTGCGATGAATTTCTCGTTCGCCAGCTGCGCCGAGTTCGCTTTGAATCAGACGGATACCATCTTCGAGAGAACTCAAACCTAGTGCTTTTGCACGTTCTACCAACCCCTCGGTTTGAAGTCGGCCATATTCCTGGCTTTCATAGCCTATATAGATAATTTTGCGAGCACCAAGTCTGGCAGCATGCTCCGCTTGCAGCGCTCCTGCCTGTTTAGAATCAGGGCGAACACTGTCAATGCCTTTAATAGGCCGGTACATGGCTACACATGCTATCCCGCCCGCAACCAGATCAGCAATGCGTTCGGTGAACTGATCTGCATAGTAACTGTAAATTATAAGTCCTCTCTCCTTAAACTTTCCCATTTCCCGAAAAGCTTGCTCTTCAGCAACGTAATCACCGGCTCCACCAAATATTAAAGCTCGAAACCTTGCATCTCGCAGCTTGGCTTCAACGGGAGTAAAATACTTCGAAAAATCCCTGGTGCCAATAGAAGTCAGAATCCCCACGATTCCCTGAGACGTTGTTGCCGGGTCATTGACAAACGTTCCCTGGCGGGGTATGCGTCGTACAATCCCTTCCTCTGTCAATTGGTTTAGCGCCTGCCCCACGGTCATGAAGGAGGTATTGAAACGTTTTGCTAAATCCCGCTGGCCCGGAAGAGGCTCATTGGGAGCGTATACTCGCTGATTGATTTCCCGCCTCAGGTAAGACGCGATTTGTACATACCTATGTACAGTTTTTTTGCTGGCATTGCTGCCCTTACCCTTGGTTTTGTCTTTTTTCTGAAGTTCTTCTGAATAAATTGCCATCATACTATAGAACTATAACAGAAAAATAGGCTTTTTGCAACCCACATGTTCCTCAAAAAAATAAATATTTTCATAAACAAACCCATTTAAAGATATCTAATAAAAACAGTTAAAAGAATACTCTCCCATAAAAGAGCTAAGATGATTTTCCAGGAAATTTTCTTGATCTAGAGCAGTAGCTGTTGTATAATGAAGCCCACACAGGATTAATTTTGAGTTAGTTAAAGCTAAGTCAAGTTTGGAGTGAAAAGAAAAGATTTTTTAACACTGCTGTCCCAACGTTGGGATTTTAAATTTTGTTAAGTTAAACATATAAAAAATGTTACATCAAAAAACAACTTGGATCGATTTGAACGGCGTCGTACATTTTTTTGCTATCTTTGAAAAAGGAATAGCAAATGAACGACGGACGAACAATCTTTTCGCAACTCATGGACTTCCTGCCACGCGACGAATTTCATCGATGCGTGCAACGCTACAACGGCAACCACAAAATCAAAACCTTCTCATGTCTCGACCAGTATCTCTGCATGGTTTTCGCACAACTCACCGGCAGGGAATCACTACGAGACATCGAAGTCTGTCTGCAAACGTTCGGCTCAAAACTCTATCATGCCGGATTCCGCTGCAAACGGATTTCACGCAACACACTGGCCAACGCCAATCAGGTGCGACCCTGGCAAATCTACGCCGACTTTGCTCAAACTCTCATCGTAACAGCAACCAAATTGTATGCCGATACGGAACTCGGCTTCGATTTGGAAAACACTATCTACGCACTCGATTCGACAACAATCGACTTGTGCCTTTCTATGTTTCCGTGGGCAACTTTTCGTACGACAAAAGCGGCTGTCAAAATGCATACGCTGTTAAACATCAAAGGTTCGATACCCGAATTCATCTATATTTCAGAGGGTTCAGTGCACGATGTCAACATTCTCGACGATCTGCCGATTCTGCCGTCAGCCATCTATCTGATGGACCGTGGCTATCTCGATTTCGAGAGATTGTTCGCTATGCATCAAGCCGGTGCTTTCTTCGTCACTCGCACAAAATCAAACACACGAACCAGACGAATTTACTCGCATCCCATCGACAAATCGACGGGGTTGATATACGACCAAACCGTTCAGCTGACAAACTTTTATGCCGCCAAAGATTATCCAGATCAACTTCGACAAGTGAAATATTACGACGCCGAAACCGACAATCGTCTTGTGTTTTTAACCAATCTGTTCAATATTCCGGCCTTGGTAATCGCGATGCTGTATCGATGCCGCTGGCAGGTCGAACTGTTTTTCAAATGGATCAAAGGTCACCTGTGCATAAAACGATTCTTCGGCACGACCGCCAATGCAGTCAAAACCCAAATCTGGATAGCCGTGAGCGTTTACGTCCTTGTTGCGATTGTCAAAAAACAGCTGGCTCTCAATCAGAGCCTCTACACTTTATTACAGATTCTAAGTCTCAGCCTGTTCGAGAAAATGCCTATTTTACATGCCTTTTCGCAAACAAATTACAATATTCAAAGCAATCAAAATTACAACCAATTGTCCTTGTTCAACTTATGATGGGACATTAGTGATTTTTTAAGGTCAGTAACAGCAGTTTATACGAGTCTATTGTGGCAAGGTGCCACTCTCGTTGAGGGTTACTCCAACTGAAAGGAGATTTGGTTATGAAAAACCGAATGCTGGTAGTAGTAGCGTTGTTATCCATGTTGATATCGGTTTCGCAAGGAGCGATCGAATGTGATTTCGAGTCCCCCACTTACACAGCTGGGACGAGTTTTTTTGGTGTGGATGGCTGGAGTACTTTCAGTACCACTCCTCCCCCCTCCATGCGTATTACTCCGGACCCTTTGACCTCTGGTTATACTAAAGTCATAAGCGGTGGACAATCGGGATTATTTTATTCCCCGAGCGATTCGCTTTCCAAAGGCTTTACCTCTTCGAGCGATATAGGCGCTCAGACGACTGTTTCTGCGCAGGTTTGGATCGATACGGGTTCTTCGTATTTGACGCTTTTGTCCAACAACATTGCAACTGGGGCCACGCCTCTCGGGCTTTTCATGTCAGGCGGCAGTTTTAAAGTTCTAATATGACAGCGCTAATTCTGCTCAAGAATTCTTTAGAGGTTAGCCGATGAACTTTTCAAAGGCATTTAATTTGGAGAGTTTGGTTATGAATTATCAGCAATTGGCTTCATTTGAGCCGGCGTTGGCAAAATTTCTGGAGAAAGTTCGTCACTGCTTCAAACGCAACAAAACATTTAATTATCTTCAAAAGTATATTTTGGGACTAATGGCTGATCTGAAACGCAAATCCATAGAACCGATCGCGTTGGCAAGCGGTGTGGCTGTTCGTACCTTGCAGGAATTCCTGGCCTTTTTCGTATGGGATCATCAGCAAGTTGACAAGACCCTTGTGCGTGAAGTTGTTGAACGCCAGCACGGTAAGTTTTCAATCGGAGTTCTCGATGCCTCGGCACACGCAAAGCAGGGAAAGCACACCCCCGGAGTTCAGCGTCAATGGTGCGGTGAAACAGGTAAAAAAGACAATTGTGTAATCGGCCAGCATCTGCTTTATACAGATAACCATCCCACGAATCCCTTCAGCTGTGTTGTTGCCAGCGATCTGTATTTGCCTAAATCCTGGAACGAAGATCGCGACCGCTGCAAACGGGCTGGTATTCCTGACGAGCTTACCTATCGTCCCGTCTGGAAGATAGCTATTGAGCAGCTTGAGCACACCATGTCAGCCGGCCTGCGTTTTGATTATGTCACTTATGATGAAGAATACGGCAAGGTGCCAGAGTTTGTATACGAACTGGATCGCCTTGGGCAAAAAGCCATCGGTGAAGTTCCGTGCAATTTCAGAGTCTGGGCCAAAAAACCTGCGTGCAAATCGCATAAGGCTGAGCATTCTTCGCACCGTGCGGATAAAATTGTTTCTCACAGCCCAGCCTTTTACGGTCAATCCTGGAAACAGATGATAATAAAGGATACGACCCGAGGCCAATGTGTATGGCATGTAAAGTCGGCCCAGGTTTATCTGGTGAAACACCAGGACGGCAAGGCCTATTGTCCGGTTCCGACAGATCGCAGCTATTGGCTGATTGTTGCCCATAACAGACAAACAGACGAAATGAAGTTTTTTGTAAGCAATGCCCCAGCCAGGGAAAAGTTAGAGACGTTGCTGGAAATCGCCTTTTGCCGATGGCATGTTGAAAAGTGGTTTGAGCGAGCCAAACAGGAATGCGGATTGGGAGCATTTGAAGTTCGCACTTATACAAGCCTGATTCGCCACTGGCTTGCCAGCCGTTTGGCAATGTACTTTTTGTCCGACCAGACAACTCGGCTTCGGGGGGAAAAATCCGCAGATAACGCTGGAACAGGTTGCCGATGTTGCGAATATGCTGGCATGGAAGATATGGCAGAAGTTTCCGCATTCATGGAGCCGGCTAAAAAAACAGTGCCAATATTATCAAATACGTAACGAAGCATCATATGCCAGCCGAAAGAAAACGGCAAAAGCTAAAAAAAGTGCAGAATTCTTATAGCGCTGTCATACTAAGTGTATCCACCGGAGCTTGGGTATCTGTTCCAGTTCTGACATATTCGGAGCGTACGGATTATACCGTGGGAATTGAGGTAGATTTCACTGCTGATACTTTCAAGGTATACATTGCGAATCTCGACGGCACTGGAAAAGTTGAAAGTTCTTCCTACGCTATTGGAACCGATCTTGATGCAGCAAGCACCAAGGCTATTGGCGGGATGTTCTTCCAAAGTGCTGGAGCTACGGTAATCGATAATATTATGACTTCACGAGCACCTGTGGTGTTCCTGCCAGGCGATGCCAATGGAGATGGTATTGTTTCCGCAGGAGATTACGCAAGTGTTCAATCCAACTTCGGTGATACTGGAGAACCTGGGATACCAGGTGACGCAAATCTTGACGGTGTGGTTTCTGCGAGCGATTTTGCCAGCATTCAGGCAAATTATGGTACCGTCGCTGGTAGTGGCGCAGTTCCGACTCCCGAACCGGCAACACTTTCCTTGCTCACGATCGGAGGCACCGTTTTTCTGCGACGCCGCAAATAAATGATTCACTTTAAAGGAGAGGACTATTAATACTATTTTGAAAGGAAGAATTATGAACAAGATTTTAATTATTTCGATAATTTTAGCAATGAGTTGTGCAGCATTTGGTCAGTCGTTGAAAATGGCTCATGGCACTGCAGCGATAGATGCGGATCTGAGTGATTGGGCAGGAGCCAATTGGATTCCAATAGACACAGTGACTTTTGGTAATCCTGTTAATATCAGCAATGCATATATGGCTGTTAAATGGGATACGAACAATATCTACATGGCCGTAACCTATGACGATGCCGACCTGAACTTCGCACAGACGCCTATCGCTTGGAATGCCCAGGATGGTATGTCAGTATATATAAATGCCAATAATGATAACGCTTCTCCCTACGATACTACAGGTTGGGTCACAGCCCAGGACTACGCATTGGGTATAAAAGGTGACAGCCCAAGCGGTGTGAGTAGTACTCCTCTGACGCCTAATTCAGCATGGTGTACTCTGGGTTCCGCGTATCTTCTGCCGGATCCCGTCAACTGGCCAAACGCTGTAATTGATCTTGCGGTCAACGTTAGCGGTAACTCGCTTACATATGAAATGCGTTTACCAGCTCTTAACGATATAACAACCGGTTCTCTTCAGACATTGTCAGTGGGCGACACGGTAGGGGTGGATATGGTTGTTGGCGATAAGGGAGCCGATAACTATGGCCATATGAGTATAAACTCTCGTACGTACAAATACACCAATGCTTCCCAAATGCAGGATTGGGAACTTGTCAATGAACTCATGGCTGTGCAATACACCTTCAAGGAAACTTCGCCAGGAACATGGGAGGTTCTGGTTGATGTTTCTGGAGACGATACCGCGGGATTGGCAGCTTACGAAATCTGGGTTGACGGCGCTACCTCTGGAACGGTGAGTTATGTGGAAAACACACTCTGTAGTGCTACGGAAGGTTTTCTGGCCGCCAACGCATTACAGGATGAAATCGCAGGCAGCTTTAATGCCGGTAATTATCAAAACGCCAATTCTGCTATTTCAGGTATCGGCAAGGAAGATGTCAACGAATCTGGTGTCGTTCTGAATGCACAAGCTCTGCTGGGCACCCTGACGACAGAGGAAGGCCTTACTGCCGAGAATTTCCGCGCAACTGTTGTGGGCTTATTGAACGCAACGGGTGACGGATATTTTGATGCAAGCGATATAATACCTACAGTTGACGTTATTCCCTTTGTTTTCCTTATGGGCGATGCCAATCACGACGGCGTTGTGTCGGCTGGTGATTATGCTAGTGTGCAAGCAAACTTCGGAAATGTTGGTGTAGGCATTCTTGGCGATGCCAACAATGATGGTGTTGTCTCGGCTGGTGATTACGCCGCCGTGCAGGCTAACTTTGGAAATACTCTTGCCAGTGCTGGTGCTGGTGTAATTCCTGAACCGACTACTATGAGCTTTTTGCTTCTCAGCGGAATTGTTTTGCTTAGAGGCAGACGTAAGTAATTCCAATTCGAATAAATAACAAATATGACAGGCAGGGTTTTGTATTTGTTCAATACCATGCCTGTCATATTTTGTTTGGTGAGACAAAAGGTGTTGAAACTATGAGCAATCTGTCCAAGGGATCGTCGTGCCCAGCAGGAAGTTTGGGTAAGATAGAACTGATTTGATGGACTGACCATCATCTCATGTTAATACCCAAAAGATTAGGACTGCTCATGAACTTAAAAGCATCGCACCATTATTTTGTTCGCTTGGATGTCCAACTTCGTTTTACGGCAGTCTGCATTTTGACGTAAACGGCAAGATCATCAAGGAAGACTCCATTGTGGGGCACAGCGAAGACGTCTGCCAACAAGTTAAAAAAACAACCATCAAGTGTTTATCCATATCTTCCCTTTGACAGATTCAATGTATTTGTTCCTTCCAAATATTTCGCCCCTCCTTGTTATTAGGTTTTTTTCTTGACCGATTATTCCGAGTTCAGGGGCAACTTGAGGGCAACAGGGGTAAAAAATGAAAAGTGGATTTCATAAGTGTCTATATTAAAAGCACTTAAGAAACCAACTTTTGGGGTATCGGAGAGGGTGGGATTCTTTTGCAGGCGATTTTGTAAGGTCTTTTGTGTCAAGAATTTAGCGATTAAGCCCTGAGGTGCCAGAGGTTTATCAATCTTCTATTGTTTACTATTCCTACACGATTTCTTACTATTTTTGACTCCATTTTGAGGACAATTCAGGGGCAACACTTTTTGAAAACGCAAAGCCCGCCAATCTATTCATAAATTATTTGTAAGAAAGAGTTAATATGGAAATACATAGTTTAGATTCTCAGGCCAGAGCGTATCATGTACTGCGACCGGCACCGTGTATGGTAAGATTGCCGACGGTTACAAATCGGCAAAGATGATCTTTAATTTTGATTTATGATTGTATTTCTAAATCAAAACAGATTAAATATGGCATGAAAACTAAAACCAAAACTGCTGTTTTGGCTTTGATTTCTAAATAGGAGTTATGAAGATGAAGCGACTGATCGAAAAAGAACTACAAGCCTGGAAAGATTCACCGCGTCGCAAACCTCTGATAATTCGAGGAGCCCGGCAAGTAGGGAAAACATGGCTGGTGGAAAATAGGCTTGCCAATCAGTTTGATAATTTCGTCAAGGTTGACCTGGAAAGACAACATCAACTTCATGCTGCGTTTGGTGACAATCTTGATCCCTTACGGATTATTGAGGCAATGGAGCCATTAGCTGGTCGGATCATTCCGGGGAAAACGCTGCTTTTCATTGATGAAATCCAGGCCTGTCCAAGAGCGATTACAGCCCTTCGATATTTTTATGAAGAAATGCCCGAGCTTCATGTTGTAGCTGCGGGTTCAATGCTGGAGTTTGCTTTTGGCGAGATTTCTGTCCCGGTTGGTCGTGTGCAATACCTTTTTGTACACCCAATGACGTTTTATGAATATCTGCTGGCTATAGGCAAAGATGTCATGGCTGAAAGGCTTTTAACTCCGCCACAAAAACATTCCGAACTGGTTTGCCGATCGATTCTTGATGAGCTCAAGCACTATTTCTTTATAGGAGGGATGCCCGAAGCCGTCAAGGCCTACAGAGATACACATTCCAAACTTGAATCGTCCAACGTTCAATCACAAATACTCGATTCTTACAGGGAAGATTTTTCCAAGTACAAACCACGTGTGAATGAATCCTGTCTGGATGAAGTTTTTACAAGTGCAGCCAAGTCTGTTGGTGATCAGATCAAATATACCCGTCTCTATGAAGGGGCCAGCGGTGTGACTAACCGAAAAGCGTTTGATCTACTCGTGAAGGCCAAGGTGCTTCATAAAATATCATCGTGCGACCCATCAGGCCTACCATTGGGCGGCTCTCGCGGCAAAAATTTCAAGGCATGCATGCTTGATATCGGATTACTGCAACGACTCTGCGGGCTTGACATTCCAACTGAATTGGTCCAAGAAAACCTTTTGGCCATGTATCGCGGGAAATTAGCAGAACAGTTTGTTGCTCAGGAAATGCTTGCATGGCACAGCCGGGAGTTGTATTACTGGGCACGCAATGTCAGAAACTCAAATGCCGAAGTTGATTGTTTAGCAATTCAGAGTGGCCAGATTTACCCCATTGAGGTCAAGTCTGGCCCCGCTGGTAAACTTCGAAGCTTGCACCTAATGCTTGAAACTTATCCGAATTGTCCGCAAGGCTGGGTCTTGCAAGATGGCCCATATTGCGAGTTGTCTGAGCAGAAGCTGGTATTTTGGCCGCTGTATGCAACGCCACAGCTTGGAGATCGAAGCCAATTGCCGTTATAAGCTTTTACGCGTTTGACCGGTCTATGCTTCTCCTGTAGAATCTCTCGCTTTTCATTGATGGGAGAAACCTGTTGGAGTTAACGAAGTTAATAATCATCGCGTTTTTCAAAATGTTCAGTCGCAAAGCTGATCCTCGGCGGCTTGCACCATCGCTACCGACGTGTAGCTTAGCAGAACCCTGGCTCATCAGATTTAACAACAACTGTTTCAGGTTGTCACTCTTCGTCTGCGTGAACAATGAAAAAACGGAATTTTTGCCGGCATTCTTGGCCAAAACCTGCATTCCAAGACAATCGTGTCGAAATCAACTGCTTCCTAAATTCGCTTTTTCGTACGCAAAAAACAGTCGGATGGGGTTTTCGGGATGGACACGGTTGAAAAGGGTTATTGTTAGCAAGATCGTAAGATATTGCCAACTGATGCGCTGTCCCTACCGAAAACTCTGTCCTCCCTTGTAGATAAGGACTTATGACGATTGCCATATTCATCAAATCGTGATAAAATCTTCCTTTATTGTTATGAGTTTGGAGATTTTTATGGTTTTTGCGTGGTGTCTTTTATTGATTATTCGAGCGTTCTTCTTTTCTCGGGCAAGTCTGGTTGAGGAGAATCTTGCGTTGCGGCAACAACTTGTTGTTCTGAAACGTCAAAAGCCCGAGCCGAGGCTGAAGAAACGCGATCGTTTTTTTTGGGTTTGTCCAAATTTACAGGCTAGATTGATGGTAGGAAAAGCTTGTAGCGTGTCAGCAGCTTGTTTTATTGGAATGTAAGAAGCCTGACACGTGATTTGATGACATCGTTGAATATTACGGCAAGAAATTTCCTTCGCAAAAGAGCTTGACGGATAAGTCGCACCTGGTAGTTGTAGTTTAAGCTTTCGGCGCCCTCTGTGGCTACAGAAAGAAAATTCAGAGCTCCGCGAGCTTGTATTGCAACTCCGCGACAAGATCGCCAAGCTCGAAAAGAACTCGTCCAATTCTTCCAAGCCGCTATCATCTGATATTGTCGATCCCCAGCCAGGCAGGAAGAAAAAGGAGAAGCGTAAAATCGGCGGTCAAAAAGGGCACAAGAAACACACTCGCCAGCCATTCTCGGATGATGAAATAGATCGAATCGTTATCCACAAACTCCCGGATGATGAAGTTCGACGACGCGGTTTGATTCCACTCGACGAGACTGAGCCAGCTCTGCAACAGATTGATTTGCCAGAGCAGTTGTATGATGTGATCCAACATCGCGTTCAGCTATATGCAGATCAAAACGGCAAAATCATCAAAGCCAAATTGCCGAAGGAAATTCGCAAGGCCGGTTTGTTCTCGCCGAGGATGATATCATTGACCGGTTATCTCAAATCACGCGGCCACATGAGTGACTCTACGTTACAGGCATTTTATAGCGACATAATGAATCTTGATGTCTGTCAAGGTTTTCTGTCCAAGACATGTACTGGAAAACTTTCGGCTGCATTGCAGCCTGCTTATTTTGAAGTTGCTGAATTCATCAGAAATTCTCCAATTGTAGGAACTGACGAAAAAGGCCATAAAAATCCAGCCTATAAATCCGCATGGACGTGGTGCCAACAGACGCCGCAGGCGGTGTTTTTCCATATCAGCAATTCTCGTGCATCAAAAGTTCTGATAGACATCCTTGGTGCTGACTTCAGTGGAATTGTGGTTTGCGATTACTACTCAGCCAACAAGAAATTCATAAAAGACCACGGTATTCCAGTTCAATATTGCTGGGCACACCTGGTTCGAGATATAAAGTTTCTGACGACACTAAGCCATAAAACGGTTCAGCGTTGGGCTGAAGGCTTATTGGCAATTTTGCGAAAACTTTTTGAATTGTGGAAAACGCGAAGGCTGCGGCATCATGGACGTTATAAAAAGGCGATTGAAAAACTTCGAAAAACATTTTGTAAAAAGTCCACAAGCCGCCGGACCACAACGATGCATTTAACATCAAAAAACGATTTAACCACTCCGGCAAAAAAGGCTACTTTTTATTCTTGGAGCAAGAGGGAGTGCCGCCGACAAATAACGCTTCTGAACAGGCTATTCGTTTTGTAGTGATAGACCGGCGTGTAACACAAGGCACGCGAAGCTTTGCCGGCATGCGCTGGTGCGAAAGAGCATGAACAGTAGTCGCTACCTGTGCTCGGCACAAAAAAAGCGTCTACCAATTCTTCCTCGATGCCGTTAATGCCACCTACACAAACACCACATATCCCAAACTCATACCCGCAAATCTGTGAAGGCTTCCTTGATCTGTGATAAGTCAACTCCCTGTTTGCTCTCTGCCCAAAGCGGGCAAGAAGTTAAAAACAATATCATGATAATCAAAACCGATCTTTTGATTAATTTTGCATCCAATAGAAATCTTCTCAAAATATGCCTTTCTGCTCTTTATCGGTTTGAGAAGTTTTTACTTCTCCGTTCCCAATTCATGACTCCTGTATAAGATTGGCGTTTCCAATCATAACCAGTTCGACATTTGGCCCTACTCGAACAATGGTGCTAAGGGATTGCCCCCACACTGCACAGCCGATAAGATTGATCGGGCCGTAAAAATCTGAAAAATCAAGAAGCGGCTGACTTGAATCCTCAGAAGAAAATAGACAACCCTGGAATGTCAAAGCTGCGATATCTTTTCCATGAGGGGCTGGATTCACTACGTTGACAATCTTTGTTCCGACCCGATTTTCGCCAAGGAAGGTACCCATAAAATAGTTCGCGTTCCAGCTAGGGCTCGGGCCTTCAAATGTAATGCAGTTCTGGCACACCAGAATTCCCCCCCCGATCATCTGCGCGTTTGCTTCTTGGGTATTGGGGATATACAGGCCGTGTTCGGCGTAAAGAATTCGGCAATCCATGAGTTGCATCGTAGATCGTCTGGCAACAATACCCTTGCCGCTTCCCTGGCCTTGGACAACAACATTCCGAATCATACTGTCTGTTATTCGGCCAGAGTCTATTCCAACTGAATTTGACCCACTAAACCCCTTAATAAGAAGATTATCGAAATTGACCGTATGATTACCATCATTTACTCCGCCATGAATAACAGTAACGTTTCTCATACCACCGTCGATGATCAAATCTTCCAGATCCAAACGGAATTCCATGTTATCGTTGCCGGTCGTTCCAAGTTGAACCAGATTACCGGTCGAAACCGTGCCGTAAATACCAGCGTTGGGGCCAGTACCTTTGACTTTAATCAAACCATAATAGTTTGGACTCTGAGCTGGGAGATTCTGAATCGAACCTGTGAAAACCAGCGTTCTACCAATAACCATTTTGTTGGTAATGTGAATTTCTCCGCCACCACTGGCTTGGAGGCAGGCAACTGTCTTTTCCATCGCATCAATATCATCAGTCGCTCCGTCCAGCTTTGCGCCAAACCATTGGGGGTAAAGTGCGGATGTATTTGAATAAGTACCAAATACAACATTTCCAGATCCTTGGAAAATATTATGTAACCCGGCATCGATCTCGCCTCCAATTGCAAGAGTTATGTTACTACCGATATACAGTGAACCGCCTTGCAGGAATTCAAGGGTAATATTCGTTCCAACAAATACATTAGAATCAACATTCTGTAAGTCGGGAATAAGCAGTGTTGCGTTGGTGGTACCTATGGCTGCGACGGCATCGGAAAATGAAGCATACCCCCTAACATCTACATAGGGATCTGTCAGCACAATGCCTGTACTGCCGAAATTGGCCTGTACACTGGCATAATCACCAGCCGAGACGACGCCATCGTCATTGGCATCCCCTGGAAGTCTTCCCGTACCTTCGATAGGCAATTCAGACTCAAGACTGACTGCCCCAAAATTGCTCTGGACAGTAGTGTAAGCATTGGCCAGGCCTACGGGTTCGCCACTATCGACACCAAGCATTTGCGCGTAAGCTAGATCACCCGCAGAAACAACACCATCGCAGTTGTAGTCACCCAGAATTCCCGGCTCACCAACATTGCCGAAATTGGCTTGTACAATCGCGCATCTAGCAGCAGGACCGGAAGATTCCGTCTGCAAAGACTCAAAAACAGAAGGTTCAATTGAAGCACTCAGTAAAACACGTTCTTCCAGATGTTCGAAAGCTGGCCCGACTTCATTACAAGGTCGAGAATGAAATTTTCCTTTTTTTCCTGAGATGCCTGGCGAAATACTTCTGTTGGGACTAAAATAACGATGCAATAAACTCACAAAACCTTGAATTCCTTTTGCTTCTTTTGATAACATTGCTTGATCCTCCGAAAAACCTTTATAAAACCAGTGAAACAATAGATGAATCTCAAATAGCTTCTCGTCCCAAAAGGGCGGCGAATAGTTGAAGGATTTATGACCTTTACTATTCTGCCACCATTTTAGGTTAATTGAAATCTGTCAGTTCGAAAACTTCAAAATTTTGACTTTCCATTTTCCGCTTCCCAAATTAACTACTTCACCGGTATGGTTGTCCAACCGTATCTGTACTGAATTTGGCGCGTTTACATAACCCGTTGCACTTACTCCTTGAAGGTCATAGGGTGCTGCAACAAGAACAAAATCTCCAAATTTCGCACCGGTAACAGTTATGCTCGAACTTGTTTTTCCATAACCGGAACCGGGAGCAATTGATGGCACGTTCCAGAAAAGAGTGCCCGTCAGATCACTATCCTTAAACTGCCTGTTGATTTTTGTCTTATCACAGCGGGTGTCGAGGGTCATATTTGAATTTCCCAACATAACCAATTCTGTATTCGGGCCGTTAAGAACCCGGGTACCTGCAGACTGACCCCAAACGGCACAGCCGATAAGATTGATCTTTCCGTAAAAGTTCGAAAAATCAAGCAGAGGTTCCTTGTTTTCAGCCCCGCCGAAAAGGCAACTCTGGAAAGTTAATGCAGAAACATCCTTGCCGTGTGCGGGCGAGTTTTCTACATTTAGAATTCTATTACCCTTTCTCCCTTCTGCAATAAAAGTACCAATAAAATAATTTGCGTTCCAGCTTGGCCCGGGGCCTTCAAAAGTAATGCAGTTACTACAAACCAGGATCCCCCCCCCGATCATCTGTGCGTTGGACTCCGCCGTGCTGGGAATATACAGGCCGTGCTTTGTGTAAAAAATCCGGCAATCGATGAGTTGCATCGTGGATCGTCTGGCTACTATTCCTTTACCAGAACCCTGACCTTGAATGACAATTGTATTCATGAAACTGTCTGTGATGCGTCCACCTTCGATACCAACAGAATCAGGCCCGCTGAAGCCCTTGATGAGCAGGTTTTTAAAATTGATTGTGTGGTTTCCGTCAGACACTCCCCCGTGAATCACAGCTACGTTTTTCATGCCGCCGTCGATAATCAAGTCTTCCAGATCAAGTCGAAAAACCATATCATCTTTGCCAGTCGTCCCAAGTTGTATTACATTCCCCTTCTCAATGGTTCCATATATTGCCGCGTTCGCCCCGACTCCTTTAACTTTTATTATCCCATAATATTGAGGACTCATTTTCGGCATATTGCTGATCTTACCTGTAAAAACCAGTGTCCTGCCGATTACCATTTTGTTTGTTATGTGAATTACCCCGCCGCCGCTGGCTTTGAGACAGGCGACAGCTTTGTCCATGGCGTCGATATCATCGGTTTTACCGTCAACCTTCGCACCAAACCACTGAGGATACAATACAGGTGTTATCGTATTTTTAAAAACAACTCTGCCTGCCCCCCGGAAAATATGATCAAGCTCAGCTAGGGGCTTACTGTTGAACATAACAGTTACCTTGGGGGCAAGTTTGAGCGACCCATCACCAATAAATTTTAGATTAATATTTTCAGGTATGGTTATGTTTTTTACCACTTTCTGCGAAGTGGGAATTAATAGAACGGTTTTTCTGCTACCGATCTTAGCCAAGGCTGAGGATAAAGAATCATATTCCCTGATGTCCTCAAATTCCCCTTTATGTCGCTGGCCTTGACCGGGCTGGGCATGTGAAAAACCGCTGAAAACAAAAACTGCAATTACCAACACGCCACACGCTACAGATAATTTTGTGAATCTCATCGCATCCATACCTTTCCTTGTTTCAAATAATCAGCGGGCCCAGCCCGAATTACTGAACTGAGCCCAACTGAAAATCTGGTTACAACTCTAACTAAGCCAATATGCCAATTAGTATACTATTTACGCTTGCGCAATCCCACGATTGCACCTACAGTCATAATGGTCATCATTGCAGGTTCAGGCGCCTGCCATGCACCGATGGTTGTTCCATCGCTTGCAGCTGAATAAAGACTTGGAATTACCGACCAGTCACCCGCAGCCGGATCGCCTGCATAAACACTTGTAGCACCGAGGTCGATGGTGTTTCCACCACTGGTGATTGAAGTGCCGTCAGCAATTAAAGTACACCCACTGTATGCATTGTAGTCTTCGGTGCCAGTTGCGTAAGCCAAAGGACAATAGGCACCACCCCAGGAGTTCATGTTGCCAAATACTGAGTTTGTAACATCAGCATCACCACTGCCAATAATACCTTTTGTCCAACTAGAGAAGCTGCAGTGATCTATTGTTGTGTTCAAACCTGTCGTTTGAAGGGCATTGCCGCCAAAGATGGAAGTACTAAGGAATGTGCTGTAAGATACAATCGCGCCAGACTGAAGAATAATACCAACTTTATCGTCCACCAAGTTTTTTACACTGACATCATAGATCGTGGGATTGTCATTACCACACCAGACAGCGACATCGCGCTCACTTTCGATATTCAGGTTACGCACTGTCATATCCGTAGCCCCAAGGTACAGGCCTGTCCATCCTCCACCAGAGAAGTTAAGGGTAGCCCTTTGCCCAGGAGCCGATTCAATAATCAAACCTTGGTCATAACTCTGGCTTGCACCGGTTATCAGATAAGTTTCACTATCAATAAACTGTACAGTGTCGCTTGGATTAGCGGCATCTAACGCATCGATGAGTGTTGTATACATAGCACCTGACTTTCCTACAGTCAATACAGAAGCGGATGACATCGAAACAATACAACCGACAACAATCAGACATACCCATTTTGAAATTTTACTACTCATTTCCAATCTCCTTTTACTTTGCTCTTGGAAGCTGAACCGTTCAGACTTCCCATTTTTTTTACTTGCCGGAGGCAACACACCATTCCAGCTAACTCATTTAAAATACAAAAAAATCACAAAACGCATACTACACTTTGTTTACATTAACGTCGACGTCTAATCATAGCTGCAGCACCCAGCGACAACAGAGCCATAGTTGCCGGTTCTGGTACAGGTACAGCTGTTGGAGCCACGTTACCGAAGTTCGCCTGAACGCTTGCGTAGTCCCCGGCTGAGACAACACCGTCGAGATTTGCGTCACCTGGAATACCAGCCTCGCCTGTGCTTCCGAAATTGGCTTGGACAGAAGCATAGTCACCAGCTGAAACAACACCGTCTCTATTCGCATCGCCTTCCAGCAACGTCTGCGTCGGAGCCTGCCACGCACCAATAGTTGTTCCATCGCTTGCAGCAGTATAAAGACTCTCGATTACCGACCAGTCACCTGTTGAAGGATCCCCGGCGAAGGGACTTGTAGCGGCACCAAGATTAATTGTGTTAACCCCGATGGTAACATTTGAACCAGACAGAACGTAATCCGAAGATACCCCGCCGTAAGCATTGTAATCTTCGTCTCCACTACCATATTTTATCGAAATTGCAGCGTAACCAGTAGTATTATACCAGACGCCAAACACGCTATTTGTAATATCCGCGTTTACAGCAGAGCTATCTCCCATGATGGGACTTGTCCACTGATAAAAACTGCAGTGGTCTATTGTACCTTCACCTATAACTTGAATGGCATTTCCGCCGTAAACTGAAGTACCAATGAATGTGCTGCTTGTTACGTTTAGCCCGGTTTCTCCAACGATCCCCTTGCTGTCATCTGCAGTTACAGTAATGTTTACATTATCTATAGTCGGATTGTCCATTCCAGCCCATATTGCAACAGAACGGTCACTTTCGATATTCAGGTTACGCACTGTCATATCCGTAGCCCCAAGGTACAGGCCTGTCCATCCTCCACCAGAGAAGTTAAGGGTGGCTTTTTCCCCAGGAGCCGATTCAATAATCAAGCCCTGGTCATAATTCTGGTTTACATCGGCTATCAGATAAGTTTCGCTATCAATAAACTGTACAGTGTCGTTGGGATTGGCGGCATCTAACGCATCGATGAGTGTTGTATACGTAGCACCTGACTTGCCTACAGTCAATACGGCGGCCGATGACATCGAAACAATACAACCGACAACAATTAAACATACCAACCTTGAAATGCTGCTACTCATTTTGATCTCCTTTTCTTGTTTTCGAAGCCGTTCTTTATGGCTCCCTTTCTCAAATTGCCGGATGCAACATGCTGCTCCCAGCTAGCCAGTGTTGTTTTATTGTGAAGTGAAGATTATCTTTATGATGTGATTTTACCTTATTAACCTTTTTTGTCAACTAAAATTTACATATTTTTCGCTTTTTTTACTTGCAAGTAATCCTGATAATTTTGAAGAATCATATTAACCAAAGAAAAACCCCAACCTTAATGAGGTTTATTTTTCAAAAGTTTTTAAATTTAAGTATCTACAAATTAAATACTTAAATCAACTTAGTTCAATAATCTT
Source organism: Phycisphaerae bacterium (assembly GCA_963664745.2). GTDB lineage: Bacteria > Planctomycetota > Phycisphaerae > SM23-33 > SM23-33 > B1-G9. The sequence continues at coordinate 22,416 of CAXXMC010000001.1, read as the reverse complement.
AAAAAACAGAAAAATATCTCGTAAATTTATGATTTATTATTGTTAATTAACTTGACTTGTTAACTTGTTTTTATTACTATAAGGATTGTCTTATTGAGGATGCTGCAATCATCCGAATTAGGTTTGGTGGTTTTGTAGCCAGGAGTCACAAGGTACTATCAAAACAGGAAGTTCAGATGGCCAAGAAGAAAACAATAACTATGCAAGAAGTTGCGGAAGAAGTAGGAGTTTCTGTCGCAACGGTTTCGCGAGTATTCAATGATGCGGAATTTGCAAGCGAACACACGAGAGACCGAATTGCCGAAGCGGTGGATAAGTTGGGGTATTCCCGTACTCCCCGCAGAAGAACTTCAAGCTCTGCAAGACCCCTTGGACAAAATCAATCGGGTTCTGGCTGGAACACAGAGCACAATGTCATATTAATGGCCGGGGAGGAATTGTTAAACGATCTGGATTCGCCCGGGTGGTTGTATCGGGATATTGTTCCCGCCCTCCAGCGGATCGGTCAAAAAAACGGCGTAAGGGTTGTGTTTTCTCTATGCAGTACAAAAGACGGCGAGATGCCTTTTGAGGCTGGAAACGAACAGCATCTGGACGGAGTGCTATGGATGGGTCATGGGCAACATGACCTTTTGAGAAAAATCAGCGAGAAAGTTCCTGTTGTTGTTATTAATGATGACTCATTTTTCTGGCCTCCCCAAGCTAGCGTGCTGTGCAACAATAAAATGGTGCTTTTTCAGGCAGTAGAGCATCTTGTCGAACTGGGCCATAAACAGATTGCATACTTTGCACAGCAATTTGTCCCCAATTCATTTTCAACCCATCTATTGCAAAGACAAGAGGCTTTCAAGGAGGCCATGTTACACTTCGGGCTGAATCCGGCATTATGTATTCTGCCAAAATTTGGAATCAATGAGCACAACCAGGCTGTGGCTGAGACACTTGATTCCATGGACGATATGGAGTCGCGTCCGACCGCTTTGATAACAGAGTTACTGTATGCAACCCAGTTTATTAAAGAAGCCAGGCAACGCTCCATGAGTATACCTAAAGATTTGAGTATTGTAGCGATTGACAATGCTGCTGTTGCGGAAATGATTGACCCGCCTCTCACAGCAGTGGATTGCAGGCTGGGACGTTGCGCGGAAGTGGCGTTCGAGCTGCTATTACAGAACAAAAATGCACATCAAAGATGTGCCAGAACAATATTGTTAGAACCAAAACTTATAGTCAGAAATTCAACTTCCAGGCTGGATGCCTGAAAAGTTCAAGGCAACAAATTTTAGAATCGAGGAAATAAAAAATGAAACAGATCGTAGAATCAACCAATGGAAAGTTTTGGCCTGTAACTCAAGAAAAAAAAGCAAAAAAGCACGTCCGGTCAAGGCATGGGTTTACTCTGATTGAACTTTTAGTTGTAATTGCGATTATTTCGCTGCTTGTTTCGATTCTACTGCCTTCGCTTACCAAGGCCAAGGAGCTTGCCGTTCAGGCGGTATGCCTTTCTAACTTCAAAAACAACGGCTTGGCATTTGCCATGTACGCTCAGGATTACAATGAAGCTCTCCCAGTTGCCGTGCCACCGGGTTTGCCCTGTTGGAATGAGACTCTTATTAACGGTGAATATGCAGAAGACATAAATGCTTTCATCTGTCCTTCTTATCCGCCTGCTGATAGAGATGATATTCCCGATGAACACCGTGCGTACATGACATATGCAATGATAGGTGTGCTCGATTACACAAAATCCATATCCCTGTCAGACGCATGGTCTCCGGCAACATCTGAATTTCTCGCTGACAGTGTTTATACGACTCCACCACTTTGGATTAAGGACTGGTACGGTTTGTCTGGCCGCGTGCAGTGGTATTGTATTCAGAAACATTGGACCGTTGGAACCTGTGCATTACAAATTCATTGTAGACATGCGGGCAAAACAGCTTTGCTTTTCATGGATTTCCATGCTGAAACGGATGATGGCTATATGGACGTTGCCTATGATTATAATGATCAATCCAAAGGATCTACAGCATTAGAGGCTTGCTATACAATTTGTGACGATAATTATTGATTTAATTAATTGTCATACGTAACTGTAGTGTTTCATTCTAATTTATCAAAGGAACAAGAATGTCAAAAGCAGCAAAATTAACCCGTCACAAGAACAATCCTATCCTTATGCCCCGGCCTTACAATGCATTCGATACGGTTGGAGCTTTTAATCCGGGTGCCTGCATGGATGATAAAGGGCGCATTCATATTTTGTATCGGGGCGCGGGAGTAATGCCCAAGCATCCGGGATGTGATTTTCATGTTGCTACAATTGGCCATGCTGTTACTGAAGATGGATTTAACATCATTGAGCGTTCTAATCACCCTGTAATTGACCTGGAGGGTGAAGATAAGAAGATGTTCGGCTTAAACGGTGTTGAGGACCCACGAATAACCAAAATAGATGATACTTACTATATTGTTTATGCAGTAACGTCTGATTGTTGGGATCGGCTAGCCCTTGCGTCTACGAAGGATTTTAAAACTTATAAAAAGCACGGCCTGATTGTAAAAGACATTGCCCAAAGAACCGGCGGCCTTTTCCCAGAAAAGATAAACGGGAAATATATTCTGATGCATCGGCCCATACCCAATATTTGGATTTCAGATAGTTCTGATCTTGTTAATTGGGAAAACCCGAAGATGATTTTGACCAATGAAATCCTTCCGTGGTGCGAACTTAAACTAGGTATTTGCTGTCCTCCAATCAAGACTGAAAAAGCCTGGGCTGTGATTTTTCATGGTGTTGACAGATACATAACATACCGGCTTGGAATTTTCTGGCTTGATCTGGACGACCCTGCAGAAGTACTGAAGGTCCAATCCGAACCCATTTTGGAACCCGAAACGCCCCATGAAAAACAAAAAGGAATGACGGGTAATTGTGTTTATGCTTGTGGAGCAGTAGTCAAAAATGGAACTGTTTTTGTCTATTACGGTGCAGGTGATACTTATGGATGCGTAGCAACAATGCCCGAGGAAATGCTTGAGCTACCGGAATAAATGCACCAAACCTAATTTTATATAAACTATTTTAGTGAACTGTATTGATTTGCCGAAAGAGGCCAAACGTGGAAACTTTAGAGATTTCAAAAGACGTGATTTATAATACCGCCATAGCAACCGGAGACTGGATGCTGAGAAACCAGGTAACCAATCGCATGGATGCAAACCGCGGACGGGGGCTTCAATGTTTTGATCTTGACAGCGGGTATTCAACTCTCACTGCAAGTTGGCAAACGGGGATACAGTGTATGTGTTATTTAGCATTGTATCGTCGAACCGGTCAGGAAAAATATCTACAGGCTGCCGAATTCGCAGGCCGGTATATTATCTCCCTTCAAATTATGGATCCACGCGATCGACGTTATTATGGTGCGATTCGTGAACTAACTCCGCAATCTATAGAGTTTACCCCACGGGACGCCACAACTGCTGCATGGGCGCTTGTGTGGCTATATAAGGCTACGGAAAATCCGCTTTATCTTGATCGGGCTGTCTTGTTTGGGTTATGGCATCTTGAAAACGCAATGTCAGACGGCTGGCCCCTATATGCAATTTATATGGATCCGGATATTTCCGATATGTACTGGGGAGGTTCGTTTCAGTCGGGCACGGGTTTGTTTTATCATGACCTTTTCCTGGCTTGTGGAGAAGCGAAATTTATATCTCAAGGATTTCGACCTATCGCAAACAATTACCGGGATCATTTTTTCATGGAAGACGGTAAGATTATTCAACACTTGGATTGGCTTCATACAAAAAAGCCGATCGGGCTGAAAGAGACCTGCAATATGCATCTTTACAACGATGATTTTGGCAATGCAATGCTGCAAACCGCTGCGGATTTTTTTAAAGATGAATCATATCGTGAAGCTGCCAGAAAAAATACTCGTTGGCTTGCCAGCGAACAACACGAAGATGGCGGATTTGATGAAGGAGCTCCTTCCGGTGTACCGGTTTCGCTAATGTACTTTCATGATTTGGGGAAATTTTATAACGATCAACGGTTAATTGCTGCCAGGAATAAAGGCCTGCGAAAACTTCTGCAAATGCAGGTAAGTGATACTCAGGATCCTCGGCTGGACGGAGCTTTCCGCGGTCTTTGCGGTGCAGGCTGTGAGGGACCGGACGCTCCCGATGCAGGAAGCCTGTGTGTAAACAACAGAACAACTGGTTACGCTCTAATGGCCCTGCTGAAACTTGAAAGTGATTTGGGAGAAGTTTGGCTAAGTCGACACAACAAACCATTTGTTGATCCGCTGGAAAGTGGTAAGTTCAGTCCGTTGGTTTGGTAATTGTCTGAAAATATGGTTTTGAGTTTTCATGTTTTCTATATTCTCATTTATTGTAAACTTTCGCATTTTTTAGGCTGCTGGGGCTAATGCTTCCAGCAGGAACTGGTATTTTTTGTCATGTACGTCACAATTTCCGAACATCATAATAATTCGTTGTTGCCACAGAACTTTTCGCAAGGCTCTCAGTGCGTCGGCGAAGCTGGGGGTGGTTTTGCTGGCATACCACAGCGGAATTTGAAACGTTCGTTTGGCAGATGGCTGTTTGCAGAACCACAGCCAGACCATCGAATACAGCCAAAGTCCAAGAGCAGCTGCTCGCTCGGGGCCTTGTCTCGCCCACGTCTGCAACTGCTCCGCACCAAGATACTGTTTGGCATTTTTGAACGTATCTTCGATAGCCCACCGGTCGGCATAGGCAGCCAGCACGTCGGCGACTTTCATGGCCACATCGGTCGTAAAAAAATAATCGTCCCGCTCTTTGCCGCTCGGATCCCGCGAGATCACAAGCAGCACCGGCATCTTGCTGACTTTGTACCAAAGCACCTCGCGAGAATAAACCAGCCTTGTGACCGACTTGCCGCGAGCGATAAAAGTTATCGGCGTCCACTTGCGAACGTGCGAAGCGATTATCTTGAGTTTGGGCAACTCGGCACCGCGTTTTCGAGGTCTGCCTCTGCCGGAGCGTTTTCGTTTCGGCGGCAAATCGTAAAGCGAAGCGTCGCAACGCATGCGCGAGATGATCGTCGTGTTCGTTATGCTCCAACCGGCCAGCGATGCGTAAAATCCATCTGCCACAAGGCGAATCTTCCTGCTTCCAAACCAGGCGGCCACTTCTTCGAGCATCTCGACAGCCAGTTCGATGAGCGATTTTTCCTTCTTGCGATGCAGTCGCATGTTGATGGGCAGACCGAGTGGCTCGCCGCCCCAGGGCGGTTGAACTTGCAAAGTCAGCACGACAAGATTCAGCCCCCATGCGTAAACGATTTTGGTTTTGGTCGAGCGGACGGCGTCTCGCCAAAACCCGGCACCGTCGACTTTTCTGCCACTGCGATGAAACAGCGTGTCGTCGATAGCCAGCGGGATATTGCCCTTCGCGGCAAATGTCGAGATCAGCAAACGAGCCAGAATTTTCCAGAGCTGTGCGAGCGACCATCTCGCGTCGGGAAAAAATCTGTGATAGGAATCGTGGCTGCGTTGGCCCAGCGGGTCTGCCAGCGGAATAATGCCCGTGATAGTGCGACGAGTGGTGCGAAGAATCCAGCCTGTGATCAGCCGGACAAAAATTTCCGCGCCCGGAGCCGTGAAGATGGGAAAAAACTGTTGAACAAGCAGCGTCCATGCCGATATGTTCTCCATATTGATACCAACCTTTCGATGCGTCTTTGGCAGACATTAAATTCATCGACAGGTTGGTTTTTTTATATACAGTCTTCATCAAAATTCACCCAAAAAAGTGCGAAAGTTTACTTATTCTTGGATAGATTATAAAGAGATTTACAAGTTCTGTTTTGAATTGTCTTAGGCAAAAACTCTCTCTGCAACCAATTCTGCAGAAAAACCAAGATTATTACTTCCGATGATGTGATTCAAAAATGAGCGGATATCTTACGCTATGGGATATCGACACCGCTTGTGGCCGGAAAGACTGGCGGAGTTTTCCGAAAAAAATTGTGAAATTGCAAAACAAATAAGGAAAAACTTTCAGGGTTATTTCATGCCGTTGAAACAAATAAGCATGGGAATTCCCCTTACATATAACCTTAAATCGAAATGGAGATTAATTGTGCAACTACCAACATTCAAAGTTTTATCAGAAAATGAAATCAAGGATATACATGAAGCAAGTATTGATATTCTTGAAACTTGCGGGGTGAAGATTCTTGGTACTAAAATGTTGCAATTTTTGAAAGAAAAGGGAATTGATATTAATGAAGAAACGCAAATAGCGCGTTTTTCCAGAAAATGCATCGAAGATGCTCTAAGTACCATTCCTGAGAAATTCGATGTATTTAACCGGGATGGCCAATTCGTGTTCACGCTAGGTAACGGTGTACCAAAGGTCGCAGCCGGCCATAACGCTGTATTCTGGTTTGACTCTGACACAGGCAAAACTCGCAATGCAAGAGTTACAGATGTTGAAAAATTTGCCCGTATCTGCGAAGAACTCGATGTGATTGATATGATAGGCATTCCGGTTATGCCGCAGGATGTCCCAGATCCTCAAGCAACTTTGCTTTATGGTGTTAGAGCTTGCGTAGAAAACAGTGTAAAGCCGATTTATTTCTCCACAGATAGCTGTAAGGTTAATAATTCTTGTATTGAGATACTCAAAACTGCTTTCTCTGGAGACCTTAAAGAAAAAGTTTACGGTATTACCCAGCTTTCATCTACAAGCCCGTTGTACTGGGAAAGCGGTGTTCTTGATGCTTTTATGGATACTGTTGATACTGGTGTCCCAATATCAATTTTGCCAGAACCTATTGCCGGGATTACAGCGCCTTATACTCTTGCAGGATTGTTGACTATGAATAACGTTGAAACTCTTTCAGCTTTTGCAATGATCCAGATGCTAAGGCCAGGTGCAAAGGTTATGTATGGGAATTCATGGACAACGAGTGATATGAACACCGGTTCAGCTTTGGTTGGTTCTGCGGAAACAACACTTTGTCGAATTGCTGCCGCGCAGTTAGCACGTTTTTACAAAGCACCTTCGCATACTACTGCACCGAATTCCGACAATCACGCTCACGATGAGCAAAATGCCTGGGAAAAAACATATAGCCAATTTTGCGCTCTTGGGGCAGGTCATGATCTGATAGTCAACTGCGGTATGTTCGCTACTGGACTAACCTGCAGCCACGAGCAGTTGTTGATGGACGCGGAAATTTCAGCTATGGGTAAAAGAATAGCGGCAGGCATCAATGTTAGCAAAGAAACCATTGCTGCCGACTTGATAAAGGAAATCGGCCCGCAAGGCAAAACCTATCTTGATACAGATCACACGATGAACTGGCTATATTCTGATGAGTATGTGAAAGTGCCATTGGCGGTTCGTGGACCTAAGGCATCCTGGGATGCTGGAGGAAGTAAAAATACTTATGATCTGGCTAAAGAAAAAGTTCATGAATATGCTGAATCAAACTCAAAGCCGATAGATAATGAGCGGGTAGGAAAAATCGAAGAAATTATTTCAGCTTTTCACACACACTAAAACGTTCGAATCTATGTATTCTTTAAAATAATGTGTGAAAGAAGAGGAAATTTTCAAAAATGGTTCTAGAATCAAGGTTTATAAATGGAAAAATAACACTTTTATGCGGTGCTGACCGCATGGAGTTGGGTTCACGGGTTTTTGTTGACAAACAATGGCATGATATTCCATTAGATATAGGCACCCCGGTTAATCTAAGTAATGGATTGGAAATTCAATGGCATGCTCAGCAAATAAGTCAATGGTTCACATTACGAGCGGTGCTAAAGAACTCTGGCTCACAGCCATTGGAGCTTGGCGCATTTCATATGTTGGAAGGTGCGGGGTTTGATGGTACTTCTCCCGATGATGTGGTTGTAGTTGATTCCGGTGGCGCGTGGTTTTCCGGGTGTGTGCGGGTAAATTCTACCTGTCCGCCTTACCTGGAAAAGTGGAAGGATTATTATTTAGCTACAGAAGATATCGACTGGGCAAAGGAAATCCAAGGTAATCTCGAATCTGGAGCCCATTATAGTCTCTCTGGAATGACTGCGCATTATCGTTCCATGTCTAGGCCGACGTGGGTTTTCTCATTTACTACTCCGCTGCAACGTTGTACAAGTGTTCCGTTTATCTTGACAGATCCAGCCAGCGGTGAAATTCGCCGACTTGCGTTGTCTAACAATTTTGCCGGATATGAACTTGCGCCTGGTAAAAACATCGAAACCGAGGAGGTTTTGATCGGAGCCTTCTCACAGCCCCATGAAGCCATTGAAGACTGGGCCAAGACCTGTGCAAAACGTCATGGTATAAAAGTGAAAAAACAGCCCCCGATAGGTTGGCTGTCCTGGTATGGTTATCGTCTTGAACAAAATGAAGAGGAAACTTTGCGTGTCGCCGATCTGATCAAAAAAGAATTCGAAGGAATTGATTTCAAATATCTCCAACTGGACCTAGGTTACAACAAGGGGAATCTACCGGGTGATTGGTTTGAGTCAAATGAAAATTTTCCGCATGGCTTGAAATGGTTGAAAGATCAGCTTGAAGAAAAAGGATTCAGTCTTGGAGTGTGGATTTGTCCATTTTTTGTAGCTAGTGACTCTATTTTTGCTAAAGAGTGTCCAAAAGCGTTGTTGAAACCTCACCCCGCCGATTCGAACAAATGGCCTTGGGAGCCTTATTCAGAATGGTTGGAACTGGATATTACTCACCCGGAAGGGGAAAATTTCCTACGGAGAATATGCCGCCATTTCAAGAAGATTGGAATAAATTATTATAAACTCGATTTCCTAAGCCGAGCCGGGCGCGTAGATGATAATTTTGTGATTCATGACAAAAAGGTTATCAGAGGTGTGGAGTTTTATCGTCGTATGCAACAGATCATTATTGAAGAACTTGATGATAATGACTATGTGTACTGGTGTTCAAACTTGTTGAATTTTAGTATTGGCCTTGGAGATACCAGTATGACTGCCTGTGATATCGGCAATACCGGTTTTGCAGATATTGAAATCGAAGGTAGAATTGAAAACTTTGATTACTTCAAACGTCAGGCGACGACAATAATTTCCCGCTATTATCTGCATAGGAATCTCTTGTTACTGAATGCTGATTCGATTAACTTGGCTCCGCCTGCGGGAATAGAAGAGTGTCGTTTGCGAGCAACTTTGGTCGCCATGTCTGGCAGCCAGGTTTTCCTTGGTGATAGATTTGATTTGGCAGAACCGGATCGCTTGGATATAATAAGGCGAGTTACTCCTCCTTATGGTGAAAGCGCCAGGCCCGTTGACCTTTTCCAAAGGGTTTACCCAGAGAGATGTCCATCCATCTGGCATTTGCAGGTAGATTGTTGGGACAAACGCGATATTGTTGCCCTGATGAATCTAAACGAAGAGAAGTTTTTATCGGTGCAGCTTGAGCAGTTGGGACTTGAGCCAGGTCAAAAATATCATTTGTGGGAATTCTGGGAGCAGCGATATCTTGGTACGACTGATTCCGAAATTTGTTTTGAGCTTCCCCCCGAGTCCTGCCGGATAGTAGCTGTGGTTAGGGAACGTTCGCACCCTTGGATTCTTGGGACATCATTGCATTATACTCAAGGTGGAACAGATTTATGTAGTGTCTCCTGGGATGACAATGAACTGTCCGGTGAGGTTTGTAGAAACCACCGGGATGGTGATATTATTCTACATGTGCCCGCAAAATACAAATGCAACCTTGATTTTATAGCACCGGAAATTTATAGATATCATTTGCCGGCAAGTACAAAAAAATGGCAAATAGTTTTTTTAACTTAGCTATCATCTTATTCTGGTAATTTGGGTGTTACGTGATAATATACGAATATCGCAAAATAGCTTATGGGAGGGTTGTAAATTGTTTTGGAGATACGCCCGTGTGGTTTTTGAAGGCTTTTGACAGGTGGAATTCGTCGTTAAAGCCAGCCTGGGCGGCGATGGTTTTCAGGCGGTAGCCTCGTTGAAGAAGATTTTTCACAAGGTTGATTCGCATGGCGATAAGAGTGGCGATTGGTGATTGGCCTGTCAGATTTTTATATGTGTGGGCCAGGGAAGATTCGCTCATCTGGAAATGGGCAGCAATTTCCTTTACGGTAACTTTTTGCGGCAAATTGTTTTTAAGATAGTTTTGAACCTGCAGAACAAAATCCGGTTCTCTTTCCGAAGTTGATATGACATATTCCTGATCGCTTTTAAATTGACCGGTTTTTAGTATCTCGAGAATTTGATAAAAGACTGATTGCACAGCCCAGAAAGCAGCTTCGCCTTTTTCCTGTCCTAGTGAAGCACTTTGCAATAGCAGCTGTCCGAGAATATTTTCATTATCAATAAACCTGGCTAATCCTTTTTGACCGGTAATATGGTCTAACCCAAGTTGTTCCCCGCCGTCAAAAATAATCCATGCACAATGAACGTTAACTTTCTTGCCGGAATCTTTTTCCCAGTAAAGTGTGCCCGGAGCATACAAATGAGCGATGTTCTGTTCGCGGAGTTTCCAGGGGCCTGTTGGGTTTTTCACACGATATAAATCCGACTTCGTAAAGTTATAATCCAGGACCCAGTTGGGATATTGTGCTTTATTAACTTTTTTAAAGGATGGCCTGATTGACTCGATAGTCGAAAAGACAGCTGGCGTAACGTCAGGAACGCTGTCGAAAACATGGCCAAAGATTCTAGTTTTTTTTGACATATTTAAGAACAGGAAAATATAAAAATATCCATATCTAAACGCTGACAGCTCTTTTAATCGACAATAAATACAAAAAAATATTTGCAGTATTATACAAACAAATCGCAGTTTTGTCCATTCGCATATTCAGCTGATAGAAATAAAATAATTGATAGTTAATTTAAAGAAATCCTGAAACTGATGATATGGGAGTAATTAATTATGGCAGGTGAGTATAGATTTTCGTTTGGGCCGTGGAATATTCACGAGGGTGCCGATCCGTTCGGGCCGGTGGTTCGCGATACAATTGAGTTCGGCAAAAAGATCGCGATGTATAAAAAGCTCGGGTTTGATGGCGTGCAGTTTCATGACGACGATGCCGTCCCTAACCTGAACGGTCTGTCGCCGGGGCAGGTTATTGACAAGGCCAGGGAGTTAAAGAAGGTTCTCGACGATAATGAGCTCACAGCAGAGTTTGTAGCTCCGCGTTTATGGGAAGACCCTCGCACAATCGACGGCGGTTACACTTCCAATGATCCAGCCTGTCGTCAATATGCACTCGACCGCAGCAGGCAGGCGGTGGATATCGCAGATGCGCTGGGTTGTGATTTGATGGTGCTTTGGCTGGCTCGCGAGGGCACGTACATTCGCGAATCGAAGGATTCGAAAAAGGCTGTGGATCAGATCGTAGAAGCCATCGACACGATGCTCAATCATAATCCGAAAATCCGAGTCGCTATCGAAGCCAAGCCCAACGAACCCATGGATCACACGTATATTCCCACGATCGGCCATGCTATTGGACTTGGACTTTTGAGTGTCGACGCCAGCCGGGTCGGCGGCCTGATTGAAAGTGCCCACGCACTCCTGGCCGGTCTTGATCCGTCTGACGAAATGGGTTACGCGCTGGCCCACAACAAGCTCTGGTCTGTTCACCTGAATGATCAGAACGGCATGAAGTTCGATCAAGACAAATCGTTCGGCTCGGTCGATCTTCGTCGTGCGTTCAACCAGGTTCGCATTCTCGACAAGTACGACTACGGCCAAAACGGCGAGTGGGTCGGCCTGGATGTAAAAGTCATGCGAACCCAGAAACTGGACGTCTCGACCAAACATCTTTCCAACAGCAGAACAATATTTTTGCGTCTTCTGGAACTTGTAAGAAGCCTCGACAATACGCAGGTCGAAAAACTTATAGCTGAGCGCGACTATGAGGAACTTGACTTGCTGATAATGAACCACCTTCTTGGGAAATAAAACTATGGCTGCGAAAAAAGCGATAAATGTAGCCCTTGTCGGGCGAGGATTTATGGGCAGGACGCATTCAAACGCGTGGGGCCAGGTCAACCGGTTCTTCAACGCCCCAGCCAAGGCTGTTCTGCATACAGCCTGCGACAAGGTCGTAGACGGCGCGGAAGAATATCTCAGCGCATGGGGCTGGCAGAAGTTTGAAAAGGATTTTTCAAAAGTTTGCGCTGACGGCGAAGTTGACCTTGTCGACCTTGGTGTGCCGAACTATCTGCACGCGCCGATGGCGATCGAGGCCTTGAAAGCAGGCAAAAACGTTGCGTGTGAAAAACCGTTGGCTGGCACTCTGGAAGATGCACGAGCGATGGCAACAGCTGCCCGAAAAGCGAAGAATGCGAAAACTTTCGTTTGGTATAGCTACCGTCGTTGTCCTGCGATTGCATTTGCCCATAACCTGGTGAAGGCTGGGAAGATCGGCGAGATTCGTCATGTTCGCGGATTTTACCTGCAAAGCTGGGCGGATGAATCGGTTCCGCTTGCCTGGCGCTTCGATAAAAAACTGGCCGGCAGCGGCGCCCACGGCGATCTGAACGCTCACATTATTGATATGACGCGTTTTGTGACGGGCCAGGAAATTACTGAAATTTCAGGGGCAATCGCAGAGACTTTCATCAAGCAGCGGAACAAGATGGTCGGCAATGTGGCTGGCGGTATTGCGGAAGGCCTGCAAAAATCAAAGACAAAAGGTAAAGTCACGGTCGATGATACTGTCCTCTTTCTTGCGAGATTCTCCGGCGGAGCCGTTGCTACCTTCGAAGCTGCTCGTCAGGCAACGGGTAACAACAACCGCAATGGATTTGAGATCAACGGTACGAAAGGCTCGATCATGTTCAACTTCGAACGCATGGGCGAGCTTGAGTTTTATGACGCCACAGCCGAGGAGGGCCTGCGCGGCTGGACTACCATAAACTGTACACACGCCGGCTCGCATCCGTATGCTGACGCATGGTGGCCTGACGCTCATGCGATCGGCTATGAACATACTTTTACGAACATGGCCTATGATATTCTGCGTGTTCTCGGCGGCCAAAAGCCTACTGTTCCCATGCCGGATTTTGAAGACGCATACATCACCCAACGCGTCCTGGAAGCTGTAATGATAGCAGCAAATGAAAAACGATCCGTAAAAATAAGTGAAGTTAAATAACAAATATTAAATGATTAAAGTTTGGAGTAAAAGACAATGAGTGAAGAATTGGCAATTAACGGCGGCCCGAAGGCAGCGGATAACCTCGGCCCGTTTCCCACTAAAATAGGCAAAAGTGAACTGCTGGAAGTTCTGGATTTGTGGGAAATGTCCCCAGAGACGACGGCGCAGATAAAAAAGCTGATAGAAGCGGAGAATGATATTAAAGGCCCACATCTGTTTCGATATTACAATCCCCGTCCAAGTAAGGTTCAGGCTGCTGAAAATGCCATGAAAAAACTGATAGGCACGGACTTGTCTTGCGACCAATTCCTGCACTTCGGCGCTTGTGGCTGCATATAGGGCATTGGGAATCGGTGCCGGCGATGAAGTTATCGTCCCGGCCTATACGTTTTTTGCGACATCCGCGACGGTCGTTTCGTCGAACGCAATTCCGGTGATTGTCGATTGTGACGACACGCTCTGCATGAGCGCCGATGCAATTGAAAAGGCTATCACCAAACGCACCAAGGCCATCGTACCCGTACACATGCGTGGTGCACCGGCCCAGATGGATGCGATCATGGACGTTGCCAATAAGCACGGCTTGCCCGTTATTGAAGATACGGCTCAGGCAGCTGGCGGATCGTTCGGCGGTAAAATGTTGGGCAACATCGGAACTATGGGTTGCTTCAGTTTCGACTATTATAAGGTTATTGTCTCCGGTGAGGGCGGATTCCTTACTACCAACGACAAACGCCTTTATACTCGCGCGCTGAACTGGCACGACTGTGCCGCATGCTGGCGGCCTGACCGGTTTGGTCCCGAGGCTGAGGGTGAGGAACTCTTCTGCGGCGAAAATTATCGGATGAGCGAACTCGAAGGTGCCGTCGCTTTGGCGCAAATAAATCGGGCTGATGAAATAGTATCAGGCCATCGCACAGCCAAGAAAAAAATCAAGAGTGCAATTGATAATTTTAAAGGTCTCAGCTTCCGAAGGCTGGCCGACGAGGATGGCGATACAGGTATCTGCTTGGTGATGTTCCTGCCTGATGCTGACACTACTAAAAAAGTGCTGCCAGCCTTGCAGGCAGAGGGTGTTCCGTGCGGCGGAGTTTATGATTCGAAAGTTCGGGATTGGCATACATATAACTTCTGGGAACACATTCTGCAGTATAAGTCTGTTGCTGCCGATAAGCTGCCATGGTCTGGAGTGCCGGAAAATGAACTTCCGCAATACTCAAAGGATATGTGCCCCAATACCCTTGATTTATTGTCCAAAGCGATTCTCGTTGATATAGATTACAATCTCAGTGACGAAGACTGTAGAAAGATATCCGCAGCGATAAATAAAGTTTTACATACTTGTCTTAAATAACAAGGAGTTGACAATAATGGCTAAAATAAGCGTATGCGCCGAATGTTTTTTCACGAATTTACCCTTTGCTGACAGGGTGCAAAAGATTGCTGAGATTGGTTATAAGTTTATCGAGTTTTGGCATCCGGAGGGAACTTTCAATGGCAGTGAGATTGATTTTGCCCAGGCCAAGGATGCGTCGGTACTGAATTCCGCCGCCCAACAAGCTGGCGTGAGTTATAATGACTTTGCTTTTGGCGCATGGGACGGTTCCATTGGCGGTAATGCTACAAATTCAAAGGACCATGAAAAATGGCTGGCGCAGGGCCGGGCGATGTTGGATTTTGCAAAGGCTATTGGCTGTCCGAGGGGAATCATTCTTTCCGGGATGACTCAGGACGGTCTGACAGTTGATGAGATGAAGGCAAATTTGAGGGCCGTGTTTGGCCAGGCTGCGGAAATGGCGGAGAAAGCGGGTATAACGCTTGTCATCGAGCCGCTTAACAGCCTGGTTGACCACGGCGGTTATTATCTCGATAAAACTGATGAAGCTGTGAAAATTATTTGCGAGATTAACAGTCCGAATTTGAAATTGCTTTTCGATGTTTATCACATGCAGATTATGCAAGGAAACATTCTGGACTTTATTGAAAAAAATATCGACATCATCGGTCATTTTCATTCCGCGGGTGTGCCCGGCAGGGCTGAGCTTTTTGATACCGAGATTAATTACCCAGCCATTATCAAAAAGATAGATGAACTTGGTTACGACGGATGTTTCGGCCTTGAGTATTTCCCGAAACTGGATGATACTGAATCATTGAAAAGAACATTGGAATACCTAGGGTAGCAGCATAAGGAAAATGCTATGACATGGTTTAACGATTCAGACTGGCAGAGGATTAAGCAGGACTACACGGCCTTTTGGAAGGGCGAGTTGGACAGGCCTTTGATAACGGCTTACGGTTCAAAGGACAGTTCAAAAGGTTCGGGTTCATTCCATAGTACTTATACGCCTGAAGATTCAACTGAGGTTATTGTTGCCAATGCTGAAAAAACGATAGAGAACACCCTGTGCTATGGGGATGCGATTCCCTGCTTTTGGCCTAATTTCGGCCCTGGGCTTACTTCAGCTATGGTAGATGTCTGTGAGTTGCATCATTCCGCTGACACAATCTGGTTTGAGCCGAAAGAAATGAAGCAGCTGCAGGAGATTAACATTAAAGCAGATTTGGAAAACGAATGGTTTGTCAAAATCAAAAATGTTACTCGCCTTGCAGTTGAAAAGTTCGGATCACAGGCGCAGGTAGCTTTTACCGACCTCGGCGGAAATCTCGATTTGCTCAGTGCCTGCAGAACGCCAAATAACCTGTTGATGGATTTAATTGATTTTCCTGACGAGGTCAAACGTGTTACTTGGGAATTTCATGAGGCATGGTTGGTTTATTACAACGAACTTGCCGAAATTATCAAGAAACAGCAACTTGGTTTTACCCCTTGGGCTCTTACCTGGGCACCGGGCAGAACGTATATAATGCAGTGTGATTTTGCCTCAATGATTTCACCTGACATGTTCAAAGAGTTTGTGGTTCCTGAACTTCTAAAGACCTGCCAAAAACTGGATTACACATTCTTTCACCTTGATGGTCCAGCGATGGTTCCGCATATTGAGCATCTTCTCGACATTGAAGAGCTTCGCGGTGTTCAGTGGCAGCCCGGAGTGGGCGCTCCATCCGGCGATACATGGACGGAGTTAATCTCAAAAATTATGGAAGCGGGCAAGCTGGTTCAGCTAATTACGAATAGAGAGCGGACTCTAAGTGCTATCAGGAATTTTGGCAGTAAGAATATAATGTATCTTATTACCGAATCACTTAACCCCGACCAAGCCGAAAGATTTCTGGATGATGTAAAAAATGAATGTAAAGCAAAGTAATCAATTATATTGTTATCGGCATATATGGAACCCCAGAAGAAAAATTGACTTTGCTACTTTTTAGGACGACCACAATGCCGATGCAATTGTTGAAGCGGTCTTATTGACAAATGTATTGTGGATGGCGTCAATGACCTTGCCATATGGGATATTGACACCGCCTGTGACCCGGAAAAAATGGCGGAGTTTTTTGAAAAGTGACAAAAATATCTGGCGCGATTGTGGTTGATATTATACACAATGAAGAATGGACGACAGGGATGTCATTATTGATCAGCTACAGAAAGAAAACTCCGAGCTTCGCGAGCTTGTATTGCAGCTTGAGGGCAATTTGAGGGCAACAGGGGTAAAAAAAGAAAAGTGGATTTCGCAAGCGTCTATATTAAAAACACTTAAGAAACCCACTTTTGGGGCATCGGAGAGGGTGGGATTCGCTTGCGTGTGTTTTTGTAACATCTTCAATAGGCCGTACTTAGCAAATAAGCCCTGAGGTGCCAGAGAGTTATCAATCTTCTATTGTTTACTATTCCTTCACGATTTTTTACTATTTTTGACTCCATTTTGAGGACAATTCTGGGGCAACATTTTTTGGTGGCAAAGGGGGCGGTCTTGGCGATATAAGTTCTCGCAAATAAATAACTAAAGAATAATCCCTTGTCGTAGCTGAAAAAATTAATTTTTGTTTAAAGCCCAGCTTTGTCAAATCTGAACAACTTAGGCAATCCCTTTACACATCCTACAGGAATCGTGACTAAAATAAGATATACCATAAAAAAGACTTGACAATTATACGATACACGCAACAATAGTCTGCCATGGATACCAAAAAGAGATTTTACGATTCGCTGTTGTCAGAACATTTATCATCACAGCGTCAGATGGCTTTTGTCAGTGGCCCAAGGCAGGTTGGTAAAACTACAGCTTGTCGGAATCTTGCTGATCATTATCTGAATTGGGACAATACCGATGATCGAGCGTTGATAGTCAAAGGCCCTGCCGCTATAGCAGAAAGAATGGGACTTAACATTCTGTCAGAATCAACACCGACAGTTCTATTTGATGAGCTGCATAAATTTAGTCGCTGGAAACAATTTCTAAAAGGCTTTTTCGACACATACGCAGACAGCCTACACATTCTGGTAACAGGCAGTTCAAGAATGGATGTTTATCGCCGCGGTGGAGACAGTTTGATGGGACGATACTTCCTGTACCACATGCATCCATTTTCCGTTGCAGAGATTGCATATCAGGATTTGCCAGATCCAGAGAAAATTATCCGATGCCCCAAAAAAATCAGCGAAGATAATTTCTCCGCCCTATGGAGTAACGGCGGATATCCCGAACCATTTCTCAAAAGGGATAATCGGTTCAGTAGAAGATGGCAGAACCTTCGTCTGCAGCAGTTGCTTAGAGAAGATGTTCGAGATTTGACGCAAATCCATCAATTAGACCAACTGGAACTCTTGGTAAAATTATTAATGAGTCGTTCAAGTCATCAGCTTATTTACAGCAGCTTAGCTTCTGACATACAGGTTTCAGTTGATACTGTTCGTCGATGGATTGGTACTCTATGTAATTTGCATCTTGGTTTTTTAGTAAGGCCGTGGTTTAAAAATGTTTCACGTTCACTTAGAAAAGAGCCTAAATGGTTTCTCAGGGATTGGTCGGGGATCGAAGATGTCGGCGAAAAGGCTGAAACATTTATCGCGTGCCATCTTTTAAAAGCTGTAGAAGGATGGAATGACATGGGCCTTGGTAATTTTCAACTTGGCTATTTGAGAGACAGGAACCAAAGAGAGGTAGACTTTATTGTCATCAAAGATGGAGAGCCATGGTTTCTTGCTGAAGTAAAAAAAACGGATAAAGCTTTAAGCCCATCCTTAAAATTTTTCCAGGAACAAACAAAGGCACCATTTGCATTTCAAATCAGTGTGGATGCCGACTATGTCGGTGCTGATTGTTTTTGTTCTCAGAACAGACCGATAATTGTGCCCGCAAAAACATTGCTCTCCCAATTGCTGTAGCTGCCATGGAAAGAAGGGTTGTACCTACTATTCTAGCCCAGCTTGGTTAGCTCCAAGTCAGCAAAAAACCGCGAAACTTATTTTCAATTATGATCCAGTTTCAATAATTCTGTAAAAACTTTTGTTTTTCATCTCTTCAAAATACCAAGCAGGTTCCAATTGTCGCCGAAAAACTCCAATTCAGCGGCTTCTCTAACAACTACCCCGTCGGCTGAGAATTTATCCCAAGCGTCACGAACTGTTTTTAGTTCGACACCCATATCCTGCTTGTGATGCAATGCTCTGAAAACAGAAAGGCCAAAATTTCGTTCTTCGGGCTTGCCATAGAACTCATTAATAAATGGTAGGGAAAATTGAAAAGGGAGCCAGGTGGAGCATCGAAATGGGTACCACCTAGGGCCTAAGAATACCCCTTTGCAAGGGGTTTGTCAACGGCTGACATGGGGTGTATCAGCGATCTGATGTTCAGGATGTTGGGGTCAAATCATATGGCCTCCTTTTCTTGATTTTCCAGGTTATTTTCGTCGGTATTTTTTGTGGTTGGCCTATTGTTATGGTTTTGCAGGCGGTAGCTTTCGCCGGCGGCTTCTATTACATGTACACGATGCGTCAGCCGATCTAGCAGTGCTCCGGTCAATCGTTCATCGCCGAAGACTTCCGGCCAGGCGGAGAAAGGCAGGTTTGACGTAACAACCACGCTGGTGCGTTCATAACATTTCGAGAAAAATCCAAATAGATTTTCCGCTCCAAGCCGGCCGAGGGGAATGTAGCCAAGCTCATCGACTATAATCAAATCTCGCTGCTCTATAAACCGTTCGAGTCTTTGGACGGTCCGTTCATCTCTGGCTTCGGCATATGCGGTAGCCAGGCCTGTGGCGGTGAAGAATTTCACTCGTTTGCCCTGGCGGCAAGCTTCACGGCCCAGCGATATGGCAAGATGAGTTTTGCCTGTTCCGGGCGGGCCAATCATTACAACGCATTCGCGCTTTCGAATATAATCGCCTTTGGCTAAATCGATGATTCGTTTTTTGTTCAAAGTTGGAACGGCTGTGAAGTCGAAGTCTGCAAGTTCCTTCTCGGCTGGGAACGAAGCCTCCTTTATCCGTCGCTGCATCGTTCGAATTCTTCGCTGTTGAATCTCCAGTTCCGTTAACTGCTGTAAAAAAGGCTCAAAACCGCGTTTTTCCTGGGCACACTGTCTGGCAGCCCGCCGATACTCTTTAATAAACGTCGGCAGCTTGAGCTGCTTAAGATAATTTTCAAGCAATATATTGTTTTCCATATTGTACACTTCCTTCATTAGTAGTTTTAAAATTCGTTAATAAAAACTCGTCATATTCGCTGGCTTGGCGAATGCCGTTCGTTTTAATCTGCAATTCAGGCTTATGCGTAAGATCAATGCTTTTGCGGATCGCATCAGGCTGATATTCAAGTATATTTCGAACGGCTTCGTCGTTGAATGCTCTTCGCGAGATGCAGGTTTTTACGGCAGCCTTAACCTGAGAAGCTTCGTATTCGCAAAACAGTAAAAGCACGTTTATAAACTTCTTTGTTCCTTCGCCATCGTAACGATATTCCAACTCTATTTTAAGCTTTTCAAAGTCACTGCCCCAGGGCTGGCCGATGAAAGCGGCTGCGTTATGAATCCCGCCAGGCTTGGTCTTCAGCAGCGGGATATAGTGCATATAATTCAGGATATATTTCGATGAATCCCAGCAACGTTCATGGCTGGCGACGAGATTGTCATCGTGATACAACTCTACGCGACTTACAAAAGCTTTGATAGTGATGTCATGATGTGCCCATTGTGTTGGCACAGAATAGAAGTTATTATCATGCTCGACCAAGGCCTGCTTTGTTGCATAAGTGCTGCCCCCGACGCAAGCGTTATACTGGTGCTTTGGCAGGGGTAGAAAGAACTGACGTTCTTCTTCGAGCAGCTGACCGCGCGTTTTACCCTTGTCTTTAACGACTATATCCAACCGCTTAGTGCATTGTCGCAAAAGCAATTCATTCAGCTCATCAATGTCGACAACATGCGGCGGCGGAGACATTAAATCTCGCTGGGAATCTTTGACAAGATTTTCAGCATGGCCTTTTTCATTGCCGCTTGCTATATTGCAAAAACGACTATTAAATAGATAATGACTACGAAGCTCTATAAACTTAGAGTTGAGTTTGCGCTCCTTGCCTTTGCCGACCTGAATTACCGCTGATTTTAAGTTATCATACGCATTGCTCCGCGCTACACCTCCAAAAAAATCAAACGCATGAACATGGCCGTCGAGAAAACATTCCATCTTTTGCGACGGATATGCTCTAACAAAAGAGGCGCGGGAATATGCCAGCCGTAGGCAGAATAAATGCACCTTCGTGTCTTTGCCGTTTATGATAACATCAGCTTCTCCCCAGTCGACCTGACCCTCCTGGCCGGGCTGAAACTCCAACTTGAAAAAGACCTCCTTGGCTTGTAACTTTTTAGTCGCAATGTAACGCCGAACCGTCTGAACACAGCCGCAGAATTCGTAATCAGAAACAAGAATATCATGAATCTTAGTGCCGGTCATCTTTTGCTTGCGACGAATCGTTTTGTTCTTTTCGAGAAGGGTGTCGATGACAAAACGCAGCCGCTCCGTGAGTACAACAGCACCTGCCGGCGAACTTCGCTTTTTGTATCCCGGCGGAACGGAATGCGTCAAAGCCTTTTTGATGGTCTTGCGCGAATGATGAAACTTACGAGCCGCCTGCCGCTCAGACAAACCTTCAACTAAAACAGCTTTACGTATTTTTTCATAATCTTCCACTGTAAGCATCTCCAAACTCCGCATATGCCGATCCCTGCAACAAAATCACAAGCCGACATCATACAGAATTTTCAATTAAACAGTGGTCCCCTTTTCAATGCGCGAAACCCCATCCACCTGGCTCCCTTTTCAATTTTCCCTACCATCGAGAATGTGATATTGAATTTTCGGCGGACAAGCAGCCGGGTTTGTCGCTGGCAGACGCAGACCGACCAGGCTGCGCGTTGGCTCGCTACAGGCCTGACGGAGGCAGAAAGAGGCTTCCGCAAAGTTTCGCATAGCCAAGACCTGTCAAGGCTGGCGGAGGCCCTGGAGAGCGGCAGCTACTATGCGGCGTTGAAAGAATATCATGCCGACCTGCCCGAGGCGTTTCGTGCCGCTGCTACTGCTTCGCTCCGGGATGCGCCCTCCGCTTCGCACCAGCAGCCTTTGACAACAACCAATACGTAAGATAAGATAAAGTGAATACTGGAGACCAAAGAGTTTTAACAATTAAAGAAACATCCCCAACAAATGCGCGAATCACAATCCCAAAATGCCGAACAAATCCCATTCATATTCTCCAAAATCGTGGCGATACAGGAAGATTTTACCAAGAGATGTCAAATCGAGCAATGCTCATAACTGCTTGTTAAAAAAAGAAGGACCGAATATTCGGGAGACACAGCTGGCCTTGAGAATCCAGACAAAAACATTCGCTGAAGTAGCGATATGACTCTCCAACGAATCAAAAATTCAATCCAAAGTCGACTTTTTCAGGGACGACTATTTACATTTTTTCAAGTCTTCTGGTAACACCAAACTTTTTATTATGCACACCAGCTCCCCAGCCAAGTTGCTGAGCCCAAATATCAATAAAATCATCGCTACGTAAAATAATCGTCTGATGATCTACTCTTTCTGCACCAAGCTTCTCGTAATTATCTGCCATATTCGGACACATAAATTGAATTTTAAATTCATAAGGTGCGTTAAGTTTTCTGGGTTTCATTTTTGAAACCTGCTTAATCGCCTCCTGGGCTTTGGCTGTCAGCTCCTCCCTTACTTTTACCGGATTTCGGTTAATAACCGAATAACGGGAAATACTTTTTTTTGTTTCAATCGTTATGACATCATTTTTTCCTATAAACGCTTTA